>NZ_QGGG01000003.1 GCF_003148475.1 Pseudaminobacter salicylatoxidans
CTACGTGCGGCTGAAAATCACAGGTCGCCGCCTCAACGAGCCGCCCCGACGGCGAACGCCGCAGATGGCTCAATCCTTAAGTTAGCGCTTATGGGTGCAAGGCCCCGCAGCCAATGTCGCCTCCGAGCAGAAGAGGATGCTTTGCAGCTTGCTCCACTGCACCCATTTGACGGAACCGAAAGCGAGCCAGTCAGGCGCGATGCCGGATTGAACTCGTAGCTCGAGCGACTGCGGCATGACAGCCGAACTGGTCACCTCCGTGCTTTTGCCGAGAAACGGGTTGTCCGGTCTGATGAACCCCGGAATCTGCCTCAGATCCAGCGTTCCGTAAACCTTGTCCAGCTTGACCTCGGAATTGTAGACGAGGCTCGCGCGCAGTGCGATTTCGGGAATTTCGTAAGCCGTTCCGATGCGCCAGCCCGTCCCGTTGGCGGCCATGTCCAGCCGACCGATACCATTTCCGAAAAGATTGCTGCCGGTCATCGTCGGAACCGGCGCTACAAGGCGCTCCTGGAAGCCGTCCAGTTCCTGATAAGAAAGCCCGCCAAGGAAGCGAAGCTGGCCAGGCCCAACCTGGAACTTGTAGGAGCAGGTCGCCGCGTAGCTGTGGCTGTTGACCTTGGTTTCGACATTGTCATTGGCGCCCATCCAGTTCGGGCCGGGATCGCTATGGACGCCCCACGGCTGGGAATAGTTCGCGAGACAATCGATGTTTTCACCGAAGCCCGCCTTGAAGCCAATGCGCGGTATCCAGTAGTCGGACGCCGGCTTGACGCCATTCGCGGGGCCGCCGCCGATCCCGTTCGAGCCGATGCCGTTGTCCGGATTGGTGTCGCGGACGTTGTTCAATTTTCGCTGAGGGTTGACATAAGTTGCCGTCGCTTCCGTCGCGAAGCCCGGTTCGAACAGCAGATCGATGTTGTAACCGTCCCGCTCAAGACCTCCTGCGCCGGCTGTCCCCGACCATAAAACAAAGGCAAGGCCCGCACCGAGAAATGCGCACGGACGCAACAGTGTCATTCATGTGTCTCCCCGAATTGATGACCGAGCTAGAACCATTTCCGCATCGGGCTGCAACCGGGTTTTTCGACGTCCCGGGCCAAAGTGAAAATGCGAGGCCGGACGCAGCTTTTTGCTAGGGTTCGGAAAGGAAAGAAACTGCAGGTTTCCTATTAAAACATGCCTAATAAATGGGCATTCGCGGCCGAGAAAAGGCGCCAAATCAGCATTATCAGTTCAGAATCATGCGCTTGTTGCATAGCAGCAACATCAGGCAGAAAGTTCCTGGCCGGCCATGACCCGGTGTGCCAGCGCCGCCCTGCCGAGGCAGCTTGCCGCCCCCGGAAGGGTGGCAAGCAGAATCATCCATCCCGCCGTCAGCCCGCTTCGCGAACCCGCGCCAGGGCGAGATTGAGCCGCTCCTGCGTCTCCTGGAATTCGGCAAGCTTCTCGCGTTCACCCGCCACCACTTCGGGCGCGGCGTTGGCAACGAATTTTTCGTTCGACAGCTTCTTGTGAATGCGGGCGACCTCGTCGGTCACCTTGGCCAGTTCTTTTTGCAGGCGTGCGGCTTCCACCTTCAGGTCGATCAGGCTGCCCAGCGGCAGACACGCCGTCGCCTCGCCGATCACGATCTGCGCCGAGCCCTTTGGCGCGGCCTCCGCAAAGGTGATTTCCTCGACGCGAGCCAGCCGCTTGATCGCCTGATCCTGACGTGCAAGCCGCTCGCGGGTCGCCTCGTTGGCGCCCACCATCGCCAACGGCGCCATGGCGGCCGGAGGCACGTTCATTTCGGAACGCACCGAGCGGATGCCTGTGACCAGATCGACCAGCCAGTTGATTTCGGCAGCCGCCTCGGCGTCTTCGAAGGAAGGCTCGGGCCACGTGGCGTGGCAGATCAGCGAGGAACGCTCCTGCCCCTCACCCGCGGTAAGCGCCCACAGTTCCTCGGTCATGAACGGCATGAAGGGGTGCAGCAGCTTGTAGATTTCGTCGAGCACGAAAGCCGCGACCGCGCGGCTTTCCACCTTGGCCTGCTCGTCATCGCCCATGAAGACCGGCTTGAGCAGTTCCAGATACCAGTCGCAGAACAGGTTCCAGACGAATTTGTAAGCCGCCCCAGCCGCCTCGTTGAAACGGTAGCTGGTGAGGCCTTCCGTCACCTCGCGCGTGGCGCGCGACAGTTCGGTCAGGATCCAGCGGTTGACGGTCAGCCTGGCGTCCTGCAGCCAGAATTCGTCGTTGCGCTCCACGCCATTCATCTGGGCAAAGCGCGTGGCGTTCCACAGCTTGGTGCCGAAGTTGCGATAGCCGGCGATACGGGCCGGGTCGAGCTTCACGTCGCGGCCCTGTGCGGCCATGATAGACAAGGTGAAGCGCAGCGCGTCCGCACCATATTCATCGACCAGTTCCAGCGGGTCGATGACGTTGCCCTTCGACTTCGACATCTTGGCGCCGTTCTTGTCGCGAACCAGCGCATGCACATAAACCGTGTGGAATGGCTCCTCCTGCATGAAATGCAGGCCCATCATCATCATGCGAGCGACCCAGAAAAAGATGATGTCGAAACCAGTGACCAGCACGTCGGTCTGGTAGTAGGTTTCCAGTTCGGGCGTCTTGTCGGGCCAGCCCAGCGTCGAGAACGGCCACAGCGCCGACGAGAACCAGGTGTCCAGAACATCCTCGTCGCGCGTCAGGATATCGCCTGGCTGGAAGTTCTCCAGCTTATCCTCGACCCAGGCCTTCCACGGGCCTTCCAGCGCCAGATAGTATTCGACCGCCGCGTCAAGGGCTTCCTCCTCGCTCTTTTCCACGAAGATGTGGCCATCGGGACCGTACCAGGCGGGAATCTGATGGCCCCACCAGAGCTGGCGCGAAATCGTCCAGGGCTGGATGTTCTCCATCCAGTCGAAATAGGTCTTTTCCCAGTTCTTCGGAACGAAGTTGGTGCGGCCCTCGCGCACGGAGGCGATGGCCGGCTTGGCCAGCTCGGCCGCGTTCACATACCACTGGTCGGTCAGGAAAGGCTCGATCGGCACGCCGCCGCGATCGCCGTGTGGAACCGTATGGCGGTGCGGCTCGATCTTGTCGAGGAACCCGCCCTCTTCCATGATCTGCACGATCAGCTTGCGCGCCTCGAAGCGATCCATGCCCTGAAGCTGGTCCCACACGCCTTCGCGCATCGGCGTGACTTCAAGGCCCTCAAGGAAGTCCTCATTATCCTTGATGTTTATCGTCGCTTCGGTCGTCAGTACGCTGACGGCGCGCAGCTTGTGCCGCTTGCCCACCTCGAAGTCGTTGAAGTCGTGGGCCGGCGTGATCTTGACTGCACCGCTGCCCTTTTCGGGGTCGGAATACTCGTCCGCCACGATCGGGATGCGGCGGCCGACCAGCGGCAACACCACATTCTTGCCGATGAGATGCTTGTAGCGCTCATCGTCGGGGTGGACGGCAACGCCGGTGTCGCCCAGCATGGTTTCAGGCCGCGTGGTGGCGACGGTGATATAGGTGTTCGGATTCTCCGGATCATAGGTTTCACCCTCGATCGGATAGCGAAAGTGCCAGAGGTTGCCATTGACCTCGATCTGCTCCACTTCCAGATCGGAGATGGCCGTCAGCAGCTTGGGATCCCAGTTCACAAGGCGCTTGTCCTTGTAGATCAGGCCCTGCTTGTAGAGCGTGACGAAGACTTCCAGAACCGCCTTCGACAGCCCTTCGTCCATGGTGAAGCGCTCGCGCGACCAGTCGCAGGATGCGCCGAGCCGTCGCAACTGGTTGAAGATCGCGCCGCCGGATTCGGCCTTCCATTCCCAGACCTTTTCGACGAATTCCGCGCGCGTCAGATCGCGGCGATGGATCTGCTGTTCCATCAGCTTGCGCTCGACCACCATCTGGGTGGCGATGCCGGCATGGTCCATGCCCGGCTGCCACAGCACGTTCTTGCCGCGCATGCGCTCGAAACGCACCAGCACGTCCTGAAGCGTGTTGTTGAGCGCATGGCCCATATGCAGCGAACCGGTGACATTGGGCGGCGGAATTACGATCGAGAAGGCTTCCGCACCCGGCTTGGAACCGGCTCCGGCCTTGAAGGCATCGGCCTCTTCCCAGAGTCTGGCAATTTTCGGTTCGACGGTCTTGGCGTCGTAAGTCTTCTCAAGCATGGGAAATCGATCCGTTTGTGCGGAATTTTGTACTCCGGTGTAAATCGGAAGGGCTCTGGCAAGTCAACAGCAGCAGACTGCCTGCCTGCGCTCACTTCACGCCTACCGTACCGCCTGAGTGCCGAAAGACACCGGCCAGCTGCCTTATGTTGGCGATTGGAGCATGCGCGTAAAGGGTCGGGCGGCGTCAAACCGCTCCGCCAGGCAGCAGCCAAAGACGGCCGCCATCGATTGCCTCCTTGAAAAGAGGCTATTCCAGGTGCGAAAAATCCAGGTTGGGACTCAGCCGCCGCGCGCGACGCGCTCAATCTCCTCGCGCACAAGGCGCTCGACCAGCGTAGGCAGGTTGTTGTCCAGCCATTCCTGCAGCATGGGCCGCAGCATTTCGGCGGCCATATCGTCGAGACTCTTGCGGCTGCGCGCGGCAAAGGCTTCCGACAATTCACCGAAGGCGGCAGCCACCTGCCGTCCGGTATGCTCCGAAATGATCGCAGGCCTGCCGGGTTCAGGCGTTGCGGCCTGTTCGGATGCAGGCGCGGAAACGGGTTGGTCAACGCGCGATTCTTCCGGCTCAAGCGGCATTTCCCGCAGCGCGGCCGTCAGTTCGTCGTCATAAGCGGCTTCGGGCTCCGGTCGCGAGGGTTGCATCTCGGCGGAGGCTTGCACCTGCGCGGCGCTGCTGCTCCATTCCGGCTCAACCTGGGTCGGATTCATCGACTCCTGTCGGTCTGCTGCCACCGCTTCGGACGCCAGCGCCGCTTCAGCCGCAAGTTCGTTTTCCGCGTCGGAAAGGCTCGCCTGCACCTCGGACAGCGAGGATGATTTGTAAGGATCGGTTGCGCGCGCCGCGCGCAACTCGGCGCGGAAGGCATCAACCTCGATCACGGCATTGTCGAGACGGGTATCCGCCGCTTCGCCGGTCGCCTCGTCGGGCCCCTTGCGGACGCTGTCGCTGTCTTCGATGATCCTGCGGATGGAGGCCAGTATCTCCTCCATCGAAGGTTCGCGCTGTACGCTGCTCGTCTGTGCCATCGTCACGTCCGCCGCCCCACATTCCAGGATCGTTCGCGATCCAGCCGCGAACGAATCAACCTGCTCTAACGTAGCGCGCTGACGGGAGTCCGAGAATCCCCAAAGTCGGGGCACTTTCGATTTCAACAGATTAGAAAGGAATCGTGAACATGAAAAAGGGCGCCCGAAAGCGCCCCGATTCGAAACACGATCCCGTCGAACTCAGCGACCGTCCGGCGTGCGCAGGCCGAACCACTTGTCCTTGACGGCCTTGTAGTGCTCTTCCGGCTTGTATTCGGCCACCTGCAATCCCAGCCGCGACGCATAGAGCTGACCCGTCGCCTGCAGAATGCCGTAGCTCGCCACGACAAGCTGGTTCTGCGAATTGGCAAGGTTGATCTGCGCGGTGATGACATCCTGCTGCGAGGTCAGCACGTCCAGCGTGGTGCGCTGGCCGACATTGCGCTCCTCGATGACACCGTTCAGGGCGAGCTGCGCGGCCGAAATGGCCGTGCGGTTGGCGACCACGCCTTCGCGCGCGGAATTGTAGGCCGACCACGCCGAAGCGACGGCAGCGCGAACCTGATCGCGCGCCACATCGACCTGGATGCGCGCCTGGCCGAGCGATTCCTTGTTCTGTCGCACCTGCGCCGATACACGGCCACCCTGGTAGATCGGCACCGTCAAGGTCGCGCCGATCTGCGCGGCGTTGTAGCTCTGGTTGCTCACCCCCGGCAGGCCGGTATTCGGATTGATGCCGTGGCTTTCCTGAAAATTGCGCGACATGGAGGCCGAGCCGGAAAGCTGCGGGAGCAACTGGCCTTCGGCCGACTTGACCGCAAAACCAGCAGAATCGACCAGATGCTGGTTGGCCAGAATCGCCGGGTGGCGCGCGGAGGCTACCGCATAGGCCTGATCGAGGCTCTTCGGCAGCATTTTTGCCAGCGGCGACGCGGCATTGAGCTTGCCCGGCTGGTCGCCAACGATCTGGCGATAGGTCGCCTCGCTGACCGCGACCTGCGCCCGCGCGGCCGCAAGCTGAGCCTGACCGTTGGAAAGCGCGGCTTCCACCTGCGCAACGTCGGTGCGCGTTCCCTCACCCACTTCGAGACGCGAACGCGCCGCACGAACCTGTTCGTCGAGGAATTTGAGATTCTGCTCGCGCAGGACGGCTATCTGTCGGTCACGAATGACGTCCATGTAAGCCTGCGCGGCACCAAACAGCGTGTTCATTTCGCTGTTGCGCAGATTTTCGTTCGCGGCGAACACCTGCGATTCGGCACCCTGCACGTTGTTGTAGGTCTGGAAACCGTCGAAAAGCGTCTGGTTCAACTGCACGGCAAAGCTGCTGGCAGTGATGCGCGTGCCATTGTTCGATGTATAGCTGAAATTGCCGACACCGGTCACCGTCGGGCGATATCCGGACTTGGCGATGGCGACGCTTTCGTCGGTCACGCGTACGCCGGCACGGCCGGAATTCAGTGTGGAATTGTTCTGATACGCCTTGGACAGCGCGCCCAGAATGGTTTCAGCCGAACCCGAATATGTGGAGAGCGCGGTGGCAGACAAAAAGACGGCGGCAAAAATGCCTTTGCGTACAAATGACACGACTTATCCCTCATCCGTTTCAGTAGGAGCCGCATCGATTCGGCGAGCCGGGCGCCCGCTTCGTTGATCCGTCAATGCTCCCTGCTGACCCCTCTTCCCCCACTCAAAGGCACGAGTACTCAGCAATGATGATTCGACATTAAGCCACCACGGCAGCGAGGCAGTCGCAAGACATTCCCATCAAAATTCGAAAGTATGAACACGTTCGAATCCGGGCAGTGGCCGAATTGCCGCATTAAATGCCCTGCGGCCGGTGACAACGCCAGTAGTCTTTAAAAACAGACGAGCAACACCGGCGTTACCCAGGCCCTCGACCGCCACCAGGCGACCGCCATCCTTGAGCTGCTCGAGCAGTGCCTGCGGCAGTTCCTCGATCGCGCCATTGATGAAAATGGCATCGTAAGGCGCCTCGGCGGCGTAACCGTCCTGCAACAGGCCCTGCACCACCGCGACATTGTCGTAACCGAGATGCGAAAGCGTTGAGGACGCCTGTTCGGCAAGCACCGGGTCGCTTTCCAGCGCCACCACCGAACTTGCCAGACGCGACAGCACCGCAGACGAATAGCCGGTGCCGCAGCCGATATCGAGAACGAAGTCGGTGGAGCGAATTCCCGCCAGCTGCGCCAGCTTGGCGAAGGGCGACGGCTCCATCAGATAGCGCGCCGGCTTGCCGGGTTCGGCCGGCGAAATCTCGATATCCTCATCGATATAGGCAAGTTCGCGCCGCCGGGCGCTCACAAAAGCCTCGCGCGGCACGGTAAGCATGGCCTCCAATATGGCGGTGTCCGTCACGTCGGTTGTGCGGATCTGGCCGTCGACCATTTTCACGCGCTGTTCGGTAAAATCAGTATCCATGCCCAAAACAACCCGTCTCGGCGCCAGAGATGCGCATTTCATTGCGGGTAGAACGGCAGATCCCGAATCGGATCACGGCAGCAGATTGGAGGCCTCGCCCGGAATCGAACCGGGGTGCAAGGATTTGCAGTCCTCTGCGTAACCACTCCGCCACGAGGCCTCGCCGCTGCCGGCGCTCTACGCGGGTTCAATATGTTAGCCCCTATCGCGCGTCAAGCCGCTCGCATCCATTCTGAACAAAATCCCCCGCCTCGTTCCGAATGGCCACTTTTCCGTCGTATCGGCTCGGCCATGCCCGGCATACCGTCACCGGCAAGAGCGACGTATGCGTAAAATCGGGGCGATCCCTAGGATCGCCCCGATTGCAGGTTTCGGTCGCTTAACGGCCAGCCACGATGCCCGCGATGATGCCCGAGGCCAGGTTGACCAGCATGTAATTGTTGTCGACGCGCACCCACTGCTGCCCGTGACCGGGGCGCTTCAGTCCATGGCGATGATAGTCGCGCACCGCGGGGCGACGCTTCCAGTCCGACAGTCGCTTGCCCTTGCTCCAATGGGACCGATAGTGCTTCTTCTGGACCTTGTGCGGAGCAACCGGCTTGTGCGCCGACGGCCGATGCGCGGAAGGCTTGTGGCTCTGGGCGTTCTTGTGGCGATATTCCACCTGATGCCCATAGCCCTGCGCCTGCGCCGCGACCGGCGCCACAAGGATGGAGAGTGCGGTAAAAGCAAGGGCGATGCGCTTCATTGGGAGGTTCCTTTCCTGATTGGATAAGGCGACCCTAGCGTCCGCCCGATGAACGCAAACTGAATGGAAGAATTACATTTCCGTAATGAAATCCGTATCTTGACGCATGCGTTTCACAAGCAGGCGCCGACTGGCCTCGCGTCCGTTCAATCGCGCTTCCCGTTCCGTTGCCACCAGCGCCCCAGCTTGACCGCGCCCTTGCGACGGTAGCGGCGTACCAGCGCGAACTCGTAGGAAAGCACGAGCAGACCGACGGGAATCATCCAGAAACCGAGAATCGGCAAAAATCCGAGAAATCCAAGAAATGTGAGACCGATGCCCAGCGCGATGCGCTTGCCGCGCGATTCCGGCAGCGGGATCTCGCGCCCGAGAATCGTGATTCTGCGGCGCGGCGTATTTTCGTCGGTGGTTTCGGGGTCCGCCATCAGCGTCCTGTCTGCTTTTTCACGTTGAAACGGATACCAAGCCGGTGCCAGCCACCGGCGATGCAGCCCTCATATGAGATATTTACGCCTGTTTTCGAGAGCGGCGCAGAAATTTCGGGGAAAATGCATTTTCGCGCTTTGCAAAGCTGAAAGGGGTTTGCTATAGGCTGCCTCGTTCACATGAGCGCTGTTCCCCGGTAGCTCAGCGGTAGAGCAACCGGCTGTTAACCGGTTGGTCGCTGGTTCGAATCCGGCCCGGGGAGCCATTTTCTAGCAAGTGCTCAATTGAATCTCACTTTCATCTGGAATCGACTGACCACCCTCAAGATGCCTTGCGGGAAGAGGCGAGGAATAACCTCAGTCGGGCGCTACGCCATAGCTGGGCCTTTGGCTGCGGTCACAATCGCCCCCCTCCGCGTTCCCTTCTCCCACCTCACCGTCGGCTTTTGGTGTTTAACCTGACTCCCCGTGTGGCCCGTGAAGGGATAATGCGGGTTCAGTAAGGGTCCCTCGTTTTCGCGGGGCTTCGGGCAGTTCAACCTTGAGATGCGGGCGATTTACCGTGTCGATGAAAGGAACCTGACGTGAAAAAGCTTTTCCTCGTCACGACAGCGCTTTTCGCCATCACGACCGTCGCGGTTGCCGGCAGCAACAATGGGAACGGAAACGGAAACGGAAACATCGGCTCCTTCAACGGCAACAACAGCGGTAACGGCAACACGGGCTCCAACAACGGCAACTTCAACGGCAACAACAATTGGGGCTCTTTTTTTGGCAACAACTGTGGCAATTACGGCTCGTCGTTCGGAGGTAATTTCTGCGGCAACGACAACAGACCAACGCCAAAAACCAACAAGCGCCGCAACGACAATGACAAAGGCTAGCTGGGAAGCCTGATAGGGCGCGCCGAACACCGCTGAAGAACACCGAACGGACTGACCTCCATTTGCAACTCCACGTTGGCCAGGCCGTCGGATGGTGACAATGTGGCAGGGCTTCCACTTCGGCACATCTCCCAGGCATAAGGTCTGCGTGCCCGTATGCAGGACGTTTTCCTGCAATCGAAACTTAAAATCCTAGCTATTCCATTGAGCCTTTTGAAAACGCTCTCGAGCAATCTTGCGACTCGGGAGGGCGAATGGAGGCTCAACGTGAACTCGGATTTCGCCGTAGCAAGGCAATTCTTGGAAAAAGCAGAGCAGAGCTTGTGCGGACGCGACACCGCAAGCCGTCAGTTGCGAGAAGCCATCGAATTGTTGGTGGAAGCGGTGCTGACGGCAGAGCATACCGCGCCGCGAGGCGAAGTGGTGATGTTTCCGGCTCAAAAGCGCTCCAACATACGATAAGGACGATCCGCGCCGGGCGGCCGGTATTCCATGACGGGACCCGGCCCCTGTCCCGGCGTGCCTGGCACGTCCTTCCATAATATCCATGCGCGCCTCCCGCACGCGAAACCTGCATCCACATCTGGGGCGGCTTCCCTCACGCAGAAGTGACGCCGCCAGGCTGCTGGCCTAATGGCGCTCGGCTTGTTTCAGCCAGGAAGCGGCGACATATCGGCGCCGCTCATGTAAGTATCACTGGTCGGCGCGGCCGTGCCGGCCAGCTCAGAATGCCCCGGATAGTTTCGTGAATCGCACCATTCCGCTCATTCTCGCGGTCGCCCTTTTCATGGAGAACATGGATTCGACCGTCATCGCGACCTCGCTGCCGGCAATCGCGGCCGACATCGGTACAAGCGCGATCGCATTGAAGCTGGCGCTCACTTCCTATCTGGTATCGCTGGCGATCTTCATTCCGGTGAGCGGCTGGATGGCCGATCGATTCGGCGCGAAAAATGTATTTCGCGCCGCCATCGCCGTCTTCGTGCTGGGCTCGATCGCCTGCGCCGTTTCAAACTCGCTGGCCGCCTTCGTGCTTTCGCGCTTCCTGCAGGGCATGGGCGGGGCGATGATGACACCGGTGGGCAGGCTGGTGCTGATACGCTCGACGCCCAAGCACGATCTGGTCGCCGCAATGACGTGGCTCACCATCCCGGCGCTGGTTGGGCCGCTGGTCGGCCCGCCCGTCGGCGGCTTCATCACCACCTATTTCAGCTGGCACTGGATTTTCCTGATCAATGTGCCGATCGGTATCATCGGCATGTGGCTTGCCACGCGATTCCTGCCGCAAACCGAGACGACCGGCGCACCGCCGCTGGATGCTCCCGGTTTCATCCTGAGCGGCATTGCGGCTTCCGGCATCGTCTTCGGCCTTTCCGTTGTCAGTCTGCCCGCCTTGCCGCCCATCATCGGCATCACCACCGTGGTGATCGGCCTGATCGCCAGCGTGATCTATCTGCGGCATGCCAGGGTTGCGCCGCATCCCCTGCTGGCGCTTTCGCTGTTCCGGAATCAGGTGTTCCGCTCGGCTGTCGTCGGCGGCAGCCTGTTTCGCGTCGGCATCGGCGCAGTCCCCTTCCTGCTGCCGCTGATGCTCCAGATCGGATTCGGGCTGACGCCATTCCAATCGGGCATGATCACCTTCGTTTCGGCACTCGGCGCCATCGGCATGAAGCTCGTAACGGCCTGGGTGTTCCGCAGGTCGGGCTTCCGGCAGGTGCTCATCTTCGGCTCGCTGATCTCGGCGGCGACCATCGGCGTCTACGGCTTCTTCACGCCGGAGACCTCCTATCCGCTGATGCTGTCCATCCTGCTCGTAGGCGGCTTCATCCGCTCGATGTTCTTCACCGGCGTCAACGCGCTCGCCTATGCCGAAGTCAGCGAAGCCGACACCAGCAAGGCAACGCCCATCACCGCCGTTTTCCAGCAGATCAGCATTGCGCTGGGCGTGGCGATAGCGGGCGGCATATTGGAAGTCTGCACACAGTTCCACGGCGGCCCACTGGTCTTGAGCGACTTCCACATCGCCTTCTATCTGGTCGCGGCGATTTCGGCTGCGGCCTCGCTGTTCTTCATCGGGCTTCCCGCAGATGCTGGCAGCGCTGTTTCGGGGCACGGCGGGCGCACCGGCCGGCCGTCGGAAACGCAGCCGCCGGCAACCTCGTCGCGACCGCTTGCACGCAACCGTTCCAAGTGACCCGGAAGGCTTGCCGGCGGGAAGCTACCCCTTGAAATCCTTGGCCAGCAGGTAAAGCTCGGCCGATTCGTCGCGTGAGGCCGGCGGCTTGACGTGATGGACGCTACGGAAGCTGCGTTTCAGCCGGTTGAGCAATTCCGCCTCGGTGCCGCCCTGGAAGGTCTTGGCGAGGAAATGCCCGCCCGGCTTCAGCACCGACATGGCGAAATCGGCCGCCACTTCGCACAGATGCATGGTGCGCAGATGGTCGGTGCGCCGATGGCCGGTGGTCGGCGCCGCCATATCCGACAGCACGATATCCGGTTCGCCGCCCAGCACCTCGATCAGCTTTGTCGGCGCTTCGTCGTCCAGGAAATCCATCTCCAGCACCAGCGCACCCGGCACGCCATCCATGCCCAGATAGTCGATGCCCACCACATGCGGCGTTTCCGGCGCCGATTTCGTGCGTGCCGCCGCCACCTGGCACCAGCCGCCGGGCGCCGCGCCCAGGTCGATCACCTTCAGGCCGGGTTTCAGCAGGTTGTAGCGGTCATCTATCTCGATCAGCTTGTAGGCTGCGCGCGAGCGATAGCCCTCGGCCTTGGAGCGCTGCACATAGGGATCATTCATGTGCCGCTCGAGCCAGCGCCGCGAGGATTCCTTCAGGCCGCTCTTCTTCTTGATCTTGGTTCTGAGAACGCGGCTCGCGCCCGTCTTGTCCGGTTTCTTGTTCATGGGCGTGATCCGTTTCGCCATTGGCGGCGCCAAACGCCGTCATCGGCCATCAATTCGCTCAATATGCCCTCCCGCAGGCCGCGATCGGCTACGCGCAGGCGCTCCGAAGGCCAGACCCGCCGAATTGCCTCCAGGATCGCACATCCCGCCAGCACCAGATCGGCGCGATCCGCCCCGATGCAGGCATTGGCGACACGAGCCTGGAAATCCCAGCCGAGCAGCTTCTCGATCATGCTGTCAACACTGGCATTGTCCATCCAAAGGCCATCCACGCGGCGGCGGTCATAGCGCTCCAGCCCCAGATGGACGCCGGCCAGCGTCGTCACCGTGCCGGACGTGCCGAGCAGATGGAAGCGCGAGCCCTTCATCAGATGGCGTATGCGGTCGCGTTCCTTGAAGGCGGCAAGCAGCGCGGCGACATCGTCCACCATGGCCGCGAAAGTCTCGCGGGTAACGTTACGCCCGCCGAATCGCTCGGCCAGCGACACCACACCGACGGGCAGCGAGGTCCATGACACGATGTGGTTGGCGAGCCGTGGAGAACGCCGGCCGGACAGGTCGATCAGCGCAATCTCCGACGAGCCGCCGCCGATGTCGAACAACACCACCCCGCTGGTATCGCGCTCGACCAGCGAGCCGCAGCCGGAAACCGCAAGCCGCGCTTCGGTCTGCCGGTCGATGATTTCCAGCTTCAGCCCGGCCTCGCTCTCCACGCGCGCCAGAAATTCGGCGCCGTTTTCGGCGGATCGGCAAGCCTCTGTCGCCACCAGCCGTGCGCCGCGGATGGGACGGCTGCCCAGCTTGTCGGCGCAAACCTTGAGCGCCTCGACCGCCCGGTCCATCGCGGCCTGCGAAAGCCGGCCGCTGCCGCTCAGTCCCTCGCCAAGGCGCACAATCCGCGAGAATGCGTCGATGACACGGAACTGGCCCGGCCGCCCCGGCACCGCGACCAGCAGGCGGCAATTGTTCGTGCCGAGGTCCAGCGCGGCGAATATCGGCAGGTCGCCGACATCGTGGCGACGCACCGGTTCGGCCCGATGTTGCGTCGATGCGGTCCTGTGTTCGCGCACCGGCATCGGTGCAGCGCGACGCGCACCGGCGGGTTCCGGTTGTTTTGGCATCGCGCCCTGCCCGCTTGCCGAAGGCTGGCCGGGCTGCTGGCCGTCGCGCGCAAAAACCTTGCGGCCGCGCTTGCGCTTGCGGCGCTTCTTGCCCTTGTGAACGATATGCTGCGGTGCATCGGCCTTCGATTGCCCGGCGGCGTTTCGATGACCCGGCGCCCTTCTCTTCGGGCTACCCGCCTGGTGCGCTCGACCGCCACGCGACGGCCTGCCCACTCTGGACGCACCCGCTTCCGGCGACCTGGCGCCAGCTTCGGGGTCTTCCACCTGCAATGTCCCTCTTGCGCCGCGCGTACTGGAACAGACGCCGCATGCGCATCGAATTTTTCAGTTGCACCAAAGATAACAGCGCTGCGTTCGATCACCAAGCCCGCCGTCGAAAAATCGCATCCGGACGCTCCCGGATCGTCCTTCACGGTTGAACAGCCGGCTTTGATCAGGCATTCCTGAAATAGCAATATTTCTGCGGTGCCGGTCCCGGCTCCGTTCCCCGCACGCCACGAGAGAGGAGAACCCCGCAGGTATGGCCGCAACGCAATGACTTTGAAAAAAATCATCTGGCCCGCGATCGGGCTCTCCGCCGTCGCCTTCTCCGTATGGCTGCTCTACCATGAACTGCGCGGCATCTCGATCGAGGATGTCGGCGATGGACTGGCGGCGATACCGCTGCACCGATGGCTGCTGGCGGGAGTGAGTTCGATCGTCGCCTATATCGCACTGGCCGGCTATGACCGCATTGCGCTCAGTCATCTCGGCAAGCGGATCTCCTTCCTTTTCATCACCATCTGCTCCTTCACCACCTATGCGCTGTCGCACAATATCGGCGGCTCGGTGCTGTCAGGCGCGGTCATCCGGTATCGCGCCTATGCAACAAAGGGGCTGACCGGACAGGAAATCGGGGTGCTGGTCGCGCTCTGCTCCTTCACCTTCGCGCTGGGAGCGCTGCTTCTTGGCTCCTTGCTCCTGATCGGGGAACCGGAAGTGCTGGAGCGATTCGTCGACATCCTGCCGATCTCGGCTTCACGCACCACGGGTTTCGTGCTCCTGGCGCTGATAGGCCTCTATGTCTTCGGAAGCTGGCTGCAGTTGCGCCCTTTGCGACTCGGCAGCCTGCAGATTCACTACCCCCGCCTGTCCATCGTGGCGCAGCAACTCATCATCGGGCCGATGGAATTGATGGCCGCTGCCGCGATCATCTATTTTGCGCTGCCTGCCGAGGGAAATCCCGGCTACTTCATCGTGCTTGGCGTATTCGTGGTCTCGTTTTCGGTGGCGCTGCTGTCGCATGCGCCGGGAGGGCTCGGCGTTCTGGAAGTGGTTTTCCTGGCCGGCCTTTCAGACATGGATCCGGTAAGCGTGCTCGCCGCGCTGGTGGTGTTTCGGCTTTTCTACCTCATCGTTCCCCTGATTCTCGCGCTTTTCGTTGTGCTGCTGTTCGAGAAAAGCCAGTTCTCCCGGCGCGTGTGAAAGCGTATGTGAGGAAACGTGCATTGAAATGCGTTCGGCCCTTGACTATTTAGCGCCCATGGCTAAAACGCACCGCACAAGACAGCAACTGCTGTCGACGCGGCGACATTGTCCTTCGACAAGCCGTTGCTGGGGAATAGGTTAACGGTAGACCAGCGGACTCTGACTCCGTTAGTCCTGGTTCGAATCCAGGTTCCCCAGCCAAAAGTTCTCCAGTCCCTCCGACCATTTCTCCAACAATATCGCATGTCCGGAATCAGGGTGTCGCGTCCCGCGCAAATTGTTGCCACATAGCGCATGCAAGGCGGCGGGCATGAAGCCAGCGGTACAAGTTTTTCTCGCAATATCGGTATGTGCCCTGACGGCGGGATGCGCCACGCCGCCCGGCGCCATCGAAGCCAAGCCCGTAACTGCCGACCGCTTCGGCGATCTGGACTGCCCTTTGCTCATCACCGAGCGCGACCGCCGCATCCAGATTCGCGATCTGTTGGCAGATGCACAGACCGAGCGCTTCCGCGCCGATCTCATCAGCGGCGCATTGACCGGCCTCACGCAATCCATGGTCAACTCACCACGCGAACGTGAGCAAAAGATCGCCGAGGTCAAAGGCGAGATCATCGCGCTCGACCAGCAGATACTGGCAAAGAGCTGCATAATTCGGTTGCCGCCGCAGCCCACGGGAGGTTGACAGCGGCCGTGAGCGCCTGAATAGCACGTCACGGTTACGGAAGCGGGTCTTTTTCGCATCAGCGTGCGGGGCAACGTGCGCCCCGCCACACTTCTCGGCTGTTCCCCCGCGACGGGGTAAGCGTGCGCTACTGCGCGGCGTTCTTCAGCATGAAGCGCTGGATCTTGCCGGTCGCCGTCTTCGGCAGCGCCTCGATGAATTTGATCGAGCGCGGATATTTGTAGGGCGCGATCGTCTGCTTGACGTGATCCTGCAACGCCTTGACCGTCAGGGCATCGGCGGCAACGCCTTCGGCCAGAACCACATGCGCCTGCACGATCTGGCCGCGTTCCTCGTCCGGTGCGCCGATGACGGCGCATTCCGAAACGAAGGCGTGGGCGAGCAATGCTGCCTCCACCTCCGGGCCTGCAATGTTGTAACCGGCCGAGATGATCAGGTCGTCGGAGCGCGCGGCGAAATGGAAATAGCCGTTCTCGTCCTGATAGAAGGCGTCTCCCGTCAGGTTCCAGCCGTCACGCACATAGGTCCGCTGCCGCTTGTCGGCGAGATAGCGGCAGCCCGTGGGGCCGCGCACCGCGAGCCGCCCCACCTCGCCGCGTGGCTTCTCGTTCATGTCCTCATCGACGATCTTCGCCTCATAACCACCAACGGGCTTGCCGGTCGAGCCTGGCGCGGAATCGCCCAGCCGGTTGGTGATGAAGATGTGCAGCATCTCGGTGGAGCCGATGCCGTCCAGCATCGGCTTGCCGGTCTTTTCCATCCAGGCGTCGTAGATCGGCGCCGGCAGCGTCTCGCCAGCCGAGACGGCCACGCGCAGCGAACTCAGGTCCGCCCCCTCCTCCATCGCCGCCAGCATGACGCGGTAAGCGGTGGGCGCGGTGAAACTGATGGTCGCCTTGTAGGTCTCGATGATCTCGATCATCTTCGGCGGCGTGGCTTGCTCCAGAAGCGTTGCGGCCGCGCCGAAGCGCAGCGGGAAGATTGCCAGCCCGCCAAGACCGAAGGTGAAGGCAAGCGGCGGCGAACCGACGAAAATATCCTCCGGCGTGACCGAAAGCACTTCCCTCGCGTAGGCATCGGCGATGATGAGCAGATCGCGATGGAAATGCATCGTCGCCTTGGGCTCGCCGGTCGTGCCGGAGGTGAAGCCAAGCAGCGCGACATCGTCACGGCTTGTCGGCACCGCGTCGAACTTCACCGGCTTGTCGAGCGCGATGCGGTCGAGCTCGGCGTCGTGATTGGCGGTGCCATCGAAGCCGATCACCTTCCTGAGGAATTTTGAGGTCTTGGCGCAGGCGACCATTTCGTCAAGGATGCGGGTGTCGCACAGCGCGAACTCGATTTCCGCCTTGTCAACGATTTTCCCAAGCTCGCCAGCGCGAAGCATCGGCATGGTGTTGACCACCACGGCGCCCGCCTTGGTGGCGGCGAGCCAACAGGCGACCATGGCCGGATTGTTGGCCGAGCGGATCAGCACGCGATTGCCCGGCTTGACGCCGTAGTTTTCCACCAGCGCGTGCGCGATGCGGTTCGACCAGTCGGTCAATTCCTTGTAGGTGCGGCGGCGGCCGTTGCCGATCAGTGCGACATTGTCGCCAAAGCCCTTGGCGACCATGGCGTCGGTGAATTCGACGCCGGCATTGAGGGTTTCGGGATAGTCGAAGCCGTCGAGCAGCAGGTCGGGCCACTGCTCCATCGGCGGCAGGTTGTCACGTGTAAAGGTGTCGGTGTGCGCCGATGGTCCCAGCATTTTGTTATCCTCCCGCCAGTGTCTGCCTGGCTATTATGACTTTCTGCACGTCGGACGCGCCCTCATAGATGCGCAGCGCCCGAATCTCCCGATAAAGGCTTTCAACGACGCTGCCCTTGCGCACGCCGTCGCCGCCATGAATTTGAACCGCCTTGTCGATCACGCTCTGGGCGCGGTCGGTGGCGTAGAGCTTGGCCATCGCCGCCTCGCGGCTGACGCGCGGCGCACCGGAGTCCTTCAGCCAGGCGGCGCGATAGACGAGAAGGGCCGACGCATCGATGTCGAGCGCCATGTCGGCAATATGGCCCTGCACCATCTGCAAATCGGACAGCGGCGCACCGAACAGTTCTCGCGAGGTGGAACGCGACACCGCCTCGTCCAGCGCACGACGCGCAAAACCGAGCGCGGCCGCAGCGACAGTGGAGCGGAAGACGTCGAGCACCGACATGGCAATCTTGAAACCTTCACCCGGCTTGCCAAGCATGGCTGATTTCGGGATTCGGCAGTTCTCGAAAGACAGCCGTGCCAACGGATGCGGCGCAATCACTTCCAGCCGCTCGGCGATCGACAGGCCCGGCATGTCTGCCGGCACGAGGAAGGCCGAAATACCCTTGGCGCCCGGCGCTTCGCCGGTGCGGGCGAAGAGCGTGTACATGTCGGCGATGCCGCCGTTGGAAATCCAGGTCTTTTCGCCGTCGAGCACGTAAGATCCGCCATCCTCGCGTGCCGCCAGATCGAGATTGGCGACATCCGAGCCGGATTTCGGCTCGCTCAGCGCAAAGGCCGAAAGAGCCGCCCCCGCGCGCGTGCGGCTCAGCCACTCGCGCTTCTGTGCGGCCGTACCGAACAGCGAAATCGCGCCGGTGCCCAGCCCTTGCATGGCAAAGGCGAAGTCGGCGAGGCCATCATGGCGCGCCAGCGTCTCGCGGATGATGCACAGGCTGCGCACATCGAGCACGCTGCCCACGTCATCCGGATCGACGGCCGAATATTCGAGCCAGCCGCCCTCGCCCAGTTTGGCCACCAGTTCGCGGCAGGCGGCATCGACGTCGCTATGGTCGATGCCGGCAAGATTGGCAGCCGCCCAGCGGTCGAGTGCATCGGCGAGGACGCGGTGGCGCTCCTCGAAGAAGGGCCAGTTCAAAAAGCTGCGGTCGGCCATGTCAGTCGCCCTTGAAGGCCGGCTTTTCGCGCGCGACGAAAGCGTCGTAGGCGCGCTTGAAATCCTGCGTCTGCATGCAGATGGCCTGCGCCTGGGCTTCAGCCTCGATGGCCTGCTCGATCGACATGGACCATTCCTGGTTGAGCATGGTCTTGGTCATCATGTGCCCGAAATTCGGGCCCTCGGCGAGACGGCGGGCCAGCGCGATTGCCTCGGCGTCGAGCGCGGCGGCATCGACGATGCGGTTGTAGAAACCCCAGCGCTCGCCTTCGTCCGCGCTCATGGTCCGGCCGGTGTAGAGCAGTTCGGAAGCTCTGCCCTGACCGATGATGCGCGGCAGGATCGCACAGGCACCCATGTCGCAGCCGGCAAGGCCGACACGGGTGAACAGGAACGCCGTCTTGGCCTCTGCCGTGGCAAGACGGATGTCGGATGCCATGGCAACGATGGCGCCAGCACCGACGCAGACGCCATCGACCGCGGCAATGATCGGCTTGCCGCAAGTGATCATGGCTTTCACGAGGTCGCCGGTCATGCGGGTGAAGCGCAGCAGGCCCTTCATGTCGAGGTCGAGAAGCGGGCCGATGATGTCGTGCACGTCGCCGCCAGAGCAGAAATTTCCACCGTTGGAGCCGAAAACCACCGCCTTGATATCGTCGGCATAAACGAGCGCGCGGAACACGTCGCGCAATTCGGCATAGCTGTCGAAGGTGAGCGGATTCTTGCGCTCGGGCCGGTCGAGCGTGACCACCGCGATGCCATCCTCCACGCGCCAGCGGAAATGCTTCGCGACGTAACCCGCCATATCAGTCATGATCACCAACCCTCTCGGTCTGTTTGTGCGTGCGGCCCACGACATCAAGTATGCCGATCACCTGCTCGCAGTCCTCCGGCGCCAGATCCGCCAGGATTTCGCTGACCCAGCGCGCATGCGCCGTCGCCATCTTCGCGAACTCCTCCTGCCCCTTTCGGGTGAGGCGCACGAGTGTGGCGCGCTTGTCGCCTTCCACCGGCACGCGCAGCACCATGCCGTCACTGACGAGGCGCTCGATGATGCCGGTGACATTGCCGTTGGACACACGCAGCGCCGCCGACAGCTCGCTCATCTTCAAACCTTCCTCGAAACGGTCGAGCGCGGCAAGAACGTCGAAGCGCGGCAATGTGGTGTCGAACTCGGCGCGCAGGTTTTCGCGCACGATCTGCTCGACGATCTTGGTAATCTTCAGCAGTTTCAGCCAGACGCGCACGCGCGGCCGAACCGGGCCGGAAGCCATCAATTCGTCTGGCAGACGCACGCTCATATCTCGCCTCCCGATACCGACAGGGCCTGTCCGGTGATGGAGCCCGAATGCGGACCGCACAGATACATCACCGCCTGCGCCACCTCTTCCGGCAATACGAAGCGGCCTTGCGGGTTGCCGGCCGTCAGCGCGGCCTCGGCTTCCTGCCGGCTCTTGCCGGTCTTCTGCATAATGTTTTCGATGGAGCGTTCGAGCATCGGCGTCAGCGTGAACCCCGGACAGACGGCGTTCACGGTAATGGCCGTTCCGGCCAGTTCAAGCGCCAGCGAGCGTGTCAGCCCGATCACGCCGTGCTTGGCCGCGGCATAGGCCGAAACATAGGCATAGCCCTTCAGTCCCGCCGTGGAGGCGACCGCGACCAGCCGGCCCTCGCCGCGCTTCAGCATGCCGGCGGCCAGCGCCTGCTGGAAGGTGAGGAAGACGCTGGTGAGGTTGACATCCATCATCCGCTTCCAAAGGTCGAGCCCGGTGCGGTGATAAGGGGCGCTTTCGGCTGCGCCCGCATTGGCGATGACGATATCCAGATCGCCGACTTCGGCGGCGATCTTCCCGAACAGCGCCTTGAGCGAGGCTTCGTCTGTCACGTCGGCGGTCATGCCGACGATGTTCCTTGCGCCCTTCGCCACGTCCTCCAGCGCTTCCATGCGACGACCGGAAACCACGACAGTCGCGCCGGCATCGGCCAGCGCGCGGGCTATTGCCGCGCCCATGCCCGAGCCACCGCCGGTTACCAATGCGCGCTTTCCGGCAAGATCGCTCATACGGCGCGATCCTGTGCCGCAATCTCGGCGGCGCGTTCGGCCAGACGCTGAAGCTGATCGCGACCGGGCAGATACGGATCAGGCCATGCCTCTTGCCTGTCGCCCAGCGCGGCGGCCGCCCGCAGCGTCCAGTAGGGATCGGTCAGATGCGGACGGGCAAGGCAGACGAGGTCGGCACGGCCGGCAAGCAGGATCGAGTTGACATGGTCCGGCTCATAGATATTGCCGACCGCCATGGTGGCCATGCCGGTCTCGTTGCGGATGCGGTCGGAGAACGGCGTCTGGAACATGCGGCCATAGACCGGGCGCGCGGCCCTGGTGGTCTGGCCGGCCGAGACGTCGCAAATATCGACACCGGCTTCCTGAAAGACGCGCGCGATCTCCACCGCCTCCTGCGGCGTCACGCCTTCCGGCCCCACCCAGTCATTGGCCGAGATACGCACCGAGATCGGCTTGTCTTCGGGCCACACCGCGCGGATCGCATGAAAGATTTCCAGCGGATAGCGCATGCGGTTTTCGAGCGAACCGCCATATTCGTCGGTGCGGTTGTTGGTGACCGGCGTGATGAAGGACGACAGCAGATAGCCGTGTGCGGCATGGATTTCGAGCATGTCGAAGCCGCAGCGATCCGCCATTTGTGCCGCCGAAACGAACTGGTCGCGCACCAGATTCATATCGGCGCGGGTCATCGTTTTCGGCGTCTGGTTTTCCTCCGACCATGGCAGGTCGGAGACCGACAGCAACGGCCAGTTGCCATGCTCCAGCGGCTTGTCGGTGCCTTCCCAACCGACGCGGGTCGATGCCTTGCGGCCGGCATGGCCGATCTGCGCGCAGATTTTCGCTTCCGTCTCGGAATGCACGAAATCGACTATGCGCTTCCAGGCAACCTCATGTTCGGGCGCGTAGAAACCGGGGCAACCGGGCGTGATGCGCCCTTCGGCGCTGACGCAGGTCATCTCGATATAGAGCAGCCCCGCACCGCCCTTGGCGCGCTCGCCATAATGCACGAGGTGCCAGTCCGTCGGCGTGCCGTTCACGGCCTTGTATTGCGCCATGGGCGAGACGACGACGCGGTTCTTCAGTTCCATGCCGCGCAGCCTGAACGGCGCGAACATCGGTGCGCGGCGCGTGCCCTGCTGGGCACCCGCATGTTCCTGGAACCAGCCTTCGGCCCCCTCCAGCCAGTCCTTGTCGCGCAGGCGCAGGTTTTCATGGCTGATGCGCTGCGAGCGGGTCAGCAGCGAATAGTTGAACTGCACCGGGTCGAGATGGAAATAGCGCTCCACCTCCTCGAACCATTCCAGCGAGTTACGCGCCGCCGACTGCAGGCGCAGCACCTGCACGCGGCGCTCGTCCTCATAGCGGGCGAAGGCGGTTTCGAGCGATTTTTCGGTATGCACATATTCGGCAAGGGCGACCGCGCTTTCCAGCGCCAGCTTGGTTCCCGATCCGATCGAGAAATGCGCGGTCGCCGCCGCGTCGCCCAAAAGCGCGACATTCTTGTAGGACCAGCGCTTGCACAGCACGCGCGGGAAATTCAGCCAGGCCGAACCGCGGATGTGATTGGCGTTGGTCATCAGCGCGTGGCCGCCGAGATGCCTTGCAAAGATGCGCTGGCAGACCTCGATGCTTTCCTGCTGGCTCATATCGCCGAAGCCGAACTTGTCCCAGGTCTCGGTGCTGCACTCGACGATGAAGGTCGCCGTGTCGTCGTCGAACTGGTAGGCGTGCGCCCAGACCCAGCCGTGCTCGGTCTCCTCGAAGATGAAGGTGAAGGCGTCATCGAACTTCTGGTGCGTGCCGAGCCACACGAACTTGCAGGCACGCACGTCGATATCAGGCTCGAAATGCTCGGCAAATTCGGTCCGCGTGCGCGAGTTCAGCCCGTCGGCGGCGACAACCAGATCATATTGCTGGGCGTAGGCCGCGACATTGTCGATATTGGTTTCGAAGCGCAACTCGACGCCCAGTTCGCGCGCCCGCGCCTGCAACAGAAGCAGCAATTGCTTGCGGCCGATGCCGCAGAAGCCGTGACCGCTGGAAACGGTCTTGGTATCCTTGAAGTGAACGGCGATGTCGTCCCAATAGGCGAAATGCGCGCGGATGGCGTCGGCACTCACCGGATCGTTGGCGGCGAGATTGGTCAGCGTTTCATCCGAAAGCACGACACCCCAGCCGAACGTGTCGTCGGGCTTGTTGCGCTCGACCACGACGATTTCCGCCGAGGGATCGCGCAGCTTCATGCTGATGGCGAAATAGAGACCGGCCGGGCCACCTCCGAGACAGGCGATTTTCATCGGCAATTCCTCCTGATGCGAAAGGATGGCACCGGGTCGCCATAATTTCAAGTATGAAGTTTCAAGCTTGAAGTTTTTTCGACAAGGATGAATTCTGCCTTGCGCAACTGGCAGGGACCGACGGATAAGATGCGGAACTGTTAGAAAGACGTCGAAATCGGGGGAGAGCATGTCGGCAAGCAGGATCACGGATTGGGACAAGGCCTATTCGAACACGATCTACATTCCCGAAGGCCCCGACTATCCGGCGAAATGGGAGGTTGCCGCATCGGCATTTCGCGACGAAATGCGGGATGCCGGGCGCTTGCGCGAGGACATTTCCTACGGCCCGCACACACGCAATCGCTACGATCTCTTCCTGCCGAAGGCCGGGGCCAGGGGCCTCGTGGTCTTCGTGCATGGCGGCTTCTGGATGGCCTTCGACAAATCGGCATGGTCGCATCTAGCAGCCGGCCCGCTCGCACATGGCTATGCCGTGGCGGTGCCCTCCTACATACTGACACCTGAAGCGCGCGTCTCCGACATCACAAGGCAGATCGGCGCGGCCATCGCCGCCGCCGCCCGCGAGATCGATGGCCCCTTATACATAGCCGGTCATTCCGCCGGCGGCCATCTGGTCAGCCGCATGACCACCGCCACATCTCCGCTTCAGCCCGACCTTGCCGCGCGCCTGCGCAAGACCGTCTCGATCTCCGGCCTGCACGACCTTCGTCCCCTGCTGAACACCGAAATGAATGAAACGCTGCGCCTCGACATTGCCGAGGCACATGCGGAAAGTGTGGCACTGCTCGAACCGCTCGACGGCATCGACATCACCTGCTGGGTCGGCGCCGACGAGCGGCCCGAATTCCTGCGCCAGAACCGGCTGCTCGAAAATCTCTGGAGCAGCTTCAATATCGAGATTTCGAGCGTAGAGGAAGCTGGTCGACACCATTTCGACGTGATCGAGGGCCTTGCGGACCCCGATCACAGGCTGGTGCGGACCCTGCTCGGCGTGTAAGAGACGGGAAGAAGCCGCCCAGCTTCCCGCCTGGACACAATGAGAATGTCATCGGCGGTCGGAAATTCGAGTCAACACAGCGCCTTGCACCGGAAGCCTGAAGCGTCGGTCGAGCCCCGTGTCAGGAGAAAGCCATGAAAACCGTATTCGTCCAACTGCAGTGCGTGCCCGGCCAGACCTATGCGGTAGCCGACGAACTCTATGAACGGGAGGTCGCTTCCGAACTCTATTCGACCAGCGGCGATTACGATCTCATGATGAAGATCTATATCGAAGACGACGTCGATATCGGCAAGTTCATCAACGAAAACGTGGCCAATGTGCCCGGCATCGTGCGCTCGCTGACCACGCTGACCTTCAAGGCGTTCTGAGCGGACGGGCTCCGCGCGCCCATAACACCAAGCAAAAAAGCCGCCGGACCGGTTCGACCCGGTTCGGCGGCTTTTGATTGTGCCCACAGCGACGCCGCAGGCGATTTTCGTCAGTGCAGGATCTGGCTGAGGAACAGCTTCGTGCGCTCGTGCTGGGGATTGTCGAAGAACTCGGCGGGTGTGTTCTGCTCGACGATCTGGCCCTGATCCATGAAGATCACCCGGTTGGCCACCTTGCGCGCAAAGCCCATCTCGTGGGTTACGCACAGCATGGTCATGCCCTCTTCGGCCAGGCCCACCATCGTCTCCAGCACTTCCTTGATCATTTCGGGATCGAGCGCCGAGGTCGGCTCGTCGAACAGCATGATACGCGGGTTCATGCACAGCGAACGCGCGATCGCCACGCGCTGCTGCTGGCCGCCCGAAAGCTGGCCCGGATATTTGTTGGCCTGCTCGGGGATCTTCACCCGCGTGAGGAAATGCATGGCAACCTCCTCAGCCTGCTTCTTGGGCATCTTGCGCACCCAGATCGGTGCCAGCGTGCAGTTCTCCAGAATGGTCAGATGCGGGAACAGGTTGAAGTGCTGGAACACCATGCCGACCTCGCGGCGCACCTCATCGATCTTCTTCAGATCGTTGCTCAACTCCTTGCCGTCGACGATGATCTTGCCCTTCTGGTGCTCCTCCAGCCGGTTGATGCAGCGGATCATCGTCGATTTGCCAGAACCGGAGGGTCCGCAGACAACGATGCGCTCGCCGCGCATCACGCGCAGATTGATGTCCTTGAGCACATGGAATTCGCCGTACCATTTGTGCATGCCGACAATGTCGATGGCCACATCCGTTTCCGAGATGTGCATCTTGCCGGTATCAACCTGGATCTCGTCGGCCCGGACTGCGTTTTCTATGGCCATCGGCCAATCCCCTTATCGTTTGTGACCGGTATCGAGCCGGTGTTCCATGTAAATCGAATAGCGTGACATGCCGAAGCAGAACAACCAGAAAATAAATCCGGCGAAGACCAGGCCGCTGATCGGGGTTTGCGGCGATGCCCAGTTGGTGTCGGAGAAGTTCTGGCGGACGATGCCGAGCAGGTCGAACATACCGATGATGGTGACGAGGCTGGTATCCTTGAACAGGCCGATAAAGGTGTTGACGATGCCGGGTATGACCAGCTTCAGCGCCTGCGGCAGGACGACCAGTCCGGTCGTCTGCCAATAGCTGAGGCCGAGCGAGGCAGCACCTTCATACTGCCCCTTCGGAATTGCCTGCAGGCCGCCGCGAACCACTTCGGCCATATAGGCCGAGGCAAACAGCGCCACACCTACCAGCGCGCGCAGGAACTTGTCGAAGGTCATGCCGGCGGGCAGGAACAGCGGAAACATGACGCTGGCCATGAACAGCACCGTAACCAGCGGCACGCCGCGGATCGTCTCGATGAAGATCACGCTGAACAGCTTGATGACAGGCAGCTTCGAACGCCGCCCCAGCGCCAGCAGGATGCCCAGCGGCAGCGAGACGGCGATGCCCACCACCGAAAGCACCAGCGTGACCATCAACCCGCCCCAGCGCGCCGTCTCGACATATTGCAGGCCGAAGACACCGCCGACCAGCAAGACGAAGGCGACGACGGGAAACACGCCGAAAAGCAGAATTGCATTCAGCAATTTGCGTGGGGCGGTGGGGATCAGCATCGGCACCAGCAACGCCACGAACATGATGCCCGTGAGCATGACCCGCCAGCGCTGGTCTATCGGATATTGCCCGAACATGAATTGCTGGAACTTGGCGCCGACGAAGGCCCAGCAGGCGCCGGACCAGCCTTCGGGCTGGATGCCCCCTTGCGCCACCGTGGCGCAATAACTGCGATCCGTGCCGGTCCACTGGGCGTTGATGAAAGCCCAGCCGATCACGGAGGGCAGCACCATCGCGATGATGATGAGCCCCACGACAGTCAGGATCGTGTCGGGAATGGACGCAAACAGGTTCTTGCGCAACCACGCCACGATCCCCTGCTCCGCCGCCGGCGGACGTTCGTCCCCCGCCATTTCGTCGCGAGCGTAGAATTCAGTGTGCGACATCGCTCTACCTCTCCACCAGCGCCATCTTGGCGTTGAACCAGTTCATGGCGCCCGACATGATGAGGCTGAGGCCGAGATAGACGACCATCCAGATCACCACGATCTCAATCGCCTGGCCGCTCTGGTTGAGGATGGTGCCGCCGATATGCACCAGATCGGGATAGCCGATCGCGATCGCCAGCGACGAGTTCTTCGTCAGGTTGAGATATTGGCTGGTGAGCGGCGGAATGATGATGCGCAGCGCCTGTGGCACGATGACCAGCCGCAGAGCCTGGTTGCGGCGCAGCCCCAATGCGTAGGAAGCCTCGGTCTGCCCCTTGTTCACACCCAGCACGCCCGCGCGCACGATCTCGGCGATGAAGGCGGCCGTATAGAAGGACAGCGCCAGATAGAGCGACATGAATTCGGGCTTAATCTGCATGCCGCCGAGCAGGTTGAAGGTCGATTTCTTCGGGAACTCGAAGCTGAGCGGAAAGCCTGCCGCAGCGAATGCAAGCAATGGCAGCCCGACCAGCAGCGCAACCGACGTCCAGAGAACCGGAAACTGCTCGCCTGTGGCCGCCTGCCGCTGATGGGCACGGCGCGCGACGAACCAGCACAGAGCCACCGCGACCAGAAAGGCGACGGGAATCAGCCACGCCCCCTCGCCCCAGATCGGGGCCGGCAGGAAGAAACCGCGATTGTTGAGCCAGGCCCCGAACGGCAGTTCGAGGCTCTCACGCGGCTGCGGCAGGGCCGAAAGCACGCCCAGATACCAGAAGAAGATGACCAGCAGCGGCGGGATGTTGCGGAAAATCTCGACATAGACCAAGCAGATCTTGCGGATCAGCCAATTATCCGACAGCCGGCCGATGCCGACGAGAAAGCCTATGATCGAGGCCGTGATGACGCCCAGCACCGCGACGACGGCCGTGTTGACCAGCCCCACCAGCAGCGCGCGCCAATAGGTGTCGTCCGAGGTGTAGCTGATCAGCGTTTCGCTGATGTCGAAGCCGGCGCGGCCGTGCAGAAATGCAAATCCAGACGAAATGTTGGCGCGTCTGAGGTTCTCGACCGTGTTGCCGACGATCCAGTAGATGAAGCTTACGAGCAGTACGAACAGGACGACCTGGTAGATCAACCCGCGAATTTTCGGGTCATTGTAGAAGGACGCGCCTGAACTGCCGGTATCGCGAATCGTGTCCTGCGAAACCATGGAGTCTCCTTTGCGCGGAGAGCAGGCGGGAGGCGCATTGCGCCTCCCTATGTCAGCACATCCTTAGCGGATGGGCATGGCGTATTGCAGGCCGCCCTTGGTCCACAGGGCGTTCAGGCCGCGCGCGATCTTCAGCGGGCTGCCGGCACCGATGTTGCGGTCGAAAATCTCACCGTAATTGCCGACGCCCTTGATGATGTTGACCACCCAGTCGTTCTCAAGACCGAGATCCGTGCCGAGCTTGGTGCCGGCCTCGGTGCCCAGAACGCGCTGAATGTCCGGGTTCTTGGAGTTCTTCATCTCGTCGACATTGGCCTGGGTGATGCCCAGCTCTTCGGAGAGAACCAGGGCGTTGAACGTCCACTTGACGACGTCGAACCACTTGTCGTCGCCCTGGCGCACTGCCGGAGCCAGCGGTTCCTTGGAGATGATCTCGGGCAGGACGATGTGGTCGTCCGGCGATGCCAGCGTCAGACGGATGGCATAGAGGCCCGACTGGTCGGTGGTGTAGGCGTCGCAGCGGCCGGAATCATAGGCGGCGTTGGCCTCTTCCAGCTTCTCAAACACGACCGGATTGTATTCCAGATTGTTGGCCTTGAAATAGTCGGCAAGGTTCAACTCGGTGGTGGTGCCGCTCTGCACGCAGACCGAAGCGCCCGAAAGCTGCAACGCCGAGGTGACGCCCGGCAGCTTCTTGGCGTTGATCATGAAACCCTGGCCGTCAAAGTAGTTGACGCCGACGAAGTTGAAGCCCAGCGCCGTGTCGCGGTTCAGCGTCCAGGTGGTGTTGCGGGCGAGAAGATCGATCTCGCCGGACTGAAGCGCGGTGAAACGCTCCTTGGCGTTGGTGGGCGTGAACTTCACCTTGGTGGGATCGCCGAAAATCGCCGCTGCGACCGCACGGCAGAAATCAACGTCGAACCCCTTCCACTCGCCCTTGTCGTCAGGCGCCGCGAAACCGGCAAGGCCGGTATTGACGCCGCACTGCAGGAAGCCCTTGGCCTTCACATCGCTCAATGTATCGGCCGAAGCGACCGATGCAGCGGAAGCGGCCAGCCCCAATATGGTGGCGCCGAGAATGGCTTTTATAGTATTTTTCATTCCCACTGACCCTTTTGTCTCTTGTTGTCCGGGGACCAACCCCGTTTCCCCTTAACGAAAGCGCCAGCGTCGCTCCGGCCCATTTCCGGAACGGTCTTATCGAAGCAGATGTGCCCTTGCTGTGCTCCCATTCACGAAAGGCATCGAAAGCGATTATCGCCGTGAGGTCAAGCAAAATGGCCCGAATGAAAGCGATTTGAAAACTTCCTGCCCGAAAACCCGATCCGACGCACTTTCGTTGACGAAAGCAGTTTACGGCAAGCAAAGTTTTGCTTCGCCTTTTTTCCCGTCGCGGGGGACCATGTCCGGGTGTCAATCGTGCTGGATGGCAGTTCGTACACTGGCGCAAGAGACTCCCGAGCTTGCCCGTTCGGCACTGGTTGCGCGGCACGCAACTGCGTTTTATGCCTCTTTATTTCCTTTTGCAGCAGGACATCATGGCCAAGCGAGATTTCACCAATACAGGCATCAACACGCGGCTCGCCCATGTCGGCAACGATCCGCGCGACTTTCATGGCTTCGTCAACCCGCCCGTGGTTCACGCCTCGACAGTGCTTTTTCCCGACGCCGCGACCATGGCCGGTCGCGCGCAGAAATACACCTACGGCACGCGCGGCACGCCCACCACGGATGCACTGGCGGCCGCGATCGATTCGCTGGAAGGGTCGGCCGGCACCATCATGGTGCCTTCGGGGCTGGCGGCCGTGACCGTGCCGTTGCTGGCATTCCTTTCGGCCGGCGATCACGCGCTGATCGTGGATTCGGTCTACGGGCCGACACGCCATTTCGCCGACACCATGCTCAAGCGCCTGGGCATCGAAATCCAGTATTACGATCCGCATGTCGGCGGCGGCATCGCCGCGCTGATGAAGCCCAACACCAAGGTGGTGTTCACCGAGTCGCCCGGCTCCAACACCTTCGAAATGCAGGACATTCCCGCCATCGCCAAGGCGGCGCATGCCGGCGGCGCGGTGGTGATGATGGACAACACCTGGGCCACGCCGCTCTATTTCAAGCCGCTCGATCATGGCGTCGACATCTCGATCCATGCCGCCACGAAGTATCCGGCCGGCCATTCCGACGTGCTGCTCGGCACCGTTTCGGCCAACGCGGCCTGCTGGGAGCGGCTGCACGAGGGTTTCCTTACGCTTGGCGCCTGCCCCGCGCCAGACGACGTCTATCAGGTGCTGCGGGGCCTGCGCACCATGGGCGTGCGGCTGGAGCGGCACGAGCAAAGCACACTGGAAATCGCCCGCTGGCTGGAAAAACAGCCCGGCGTGGCGCGCGTGCTACATCCCGGTCTGGAGAGCCATCCCGGCCATATGTTGTGGAAGCGTGATTTCTGCGGCTCCAGCGGCATCTTCTCGGTCGTGCTCGACGGCGGCGGCCAGAGCCAGGCCCACGCCTTCCTCGACGCGCTGGAAATCTTCGGCCTCGGTTATTCCTGGGGCGGCTATGAAAGCCTCGCAGTGCATGTCTATCTCGGCGACCGCACGATCGCCAAGGGGCCTTACGAGGGCCCGCTGATCCGCCTCCAGATCGGCCTGGAAGATGTCGAGGACATCAAGAACGACATCGCGCGCGGCCTGAAGGCTGCGAGCGCGGTTTAGAAGCGGCGCTCCTTTCCGCAGCGGGCGGCATCTTCGAACCATGCTGCCCGCTGTTTCCTTTGGTCATGCTCGTGTTTCTTGCATTCGGCTCTTGCCATTGCGAGATGCAAACCCTATGGACAGCACGACCGGAGTGTAGCGCAGCCTGGTAGCGCACCTGATTTGGGATCAGGGGGTCGCAGGTTCGAATCCTGCCACTCCGACCACCGCAGGATTGCTGAGGAAACGATGTCCGCGCGCATTTACAGTCCCGCCAAGACGGCCATGCAGTCGGGTAAGGCCAAGACCGGTAACTGGGTGCTCGAATATGACCCGGCCATTCCCCGCAAGATCGATCCGCTGATGGGCTATACCAGTTCGCGCGACATGAAGAGCCAGATTCGCCTGACCTTCGAAACCAAGGAAGAGGCGATCGCCTATGCCGAGAAGTACGGCATCGACTATCGTGTGCAGGAACCCAAGGAAGCCAAGCGGCGACAGATTTCCTACTCGGACAATTTCCGGTATGACCGCAAGACGCCCTGGACGCACTGAGTTCCGCTCGCTGCATCCCGGCCGCCAACAGTTGTGGTCCCGTAGCTCAGCTGGATAGAGCACCGGCCTTCTAAGCCGATGGTCGCAGGTTCGAATCCTGCCGGGATCGCCACAGATTCTTCTAAACATTTGAATTTATAGCACTTCACCCTCCTCACCTGGCGGCGCTTTAGGTGCGTCGCAGCGTGTCCGTCATCGTCAACGATGACACGCATGCGAACATATCAGCAGGCCAAAAAGTCGCGGGATGTACGGATAAGCTGTACGAGGGTTAAGATATATATTATATGCATCTTTAGTGTCTATCTTTCCTTGCATCCGCGGCGGGAGCGTGAAATGAGCAACAATCATTCTTCGAACAGACAGGTCACGACGACGGCCCATGCGGCCAGCGGCGGGGATGGCGGCAGCACCCTTCTGCCAATGCTGCTCGGGGGACTGGTGCTGATTGTGATTGGCGCGATCGTCGTGATGACGTTCGTCTAGCTCCAGGACTGGCGTCAATCCTGCCCGGACATCCAACCCGAGCGGAAGCGGATACATCCTGCCCTCACAGGTCGAATTCGCCCTGCCCTTCGTCCATGGCGTTCAGGATTTCTCCCGCCAGGGCACGGGTGATGCGGGTCTTCTGTTCCAGGCCGGCCTGATCCAGCCGCGCCACGACGCTCATAGCGGTGGACAGCGACCGTTCGATGCGGCGCACCAGATATTGCACCACTGCGGGGTCCACCTCGACCTGACGGTCAGCAAACAGCTTGGTGATGACGCCGGCCAGAAGCAGGTCATCGGGTTCGTCGATTTCTACCGTTGCCGCAGCTTTCAGCCGCGACGCGAGGTCCGGCAGAGTCACGCCCCAGGCGGACGGGAACCGTCGTGCCGTCAGGAGCAGGAAGGAACCGGCGCCGCGAATCTGGTTGATGAGATGGAACAGACCGTTCTGATCGAGAGGTCCGAGATCGGCGTCGTCGATCAGCACCGGGCGGGTCGCATCGAGCGTCGGCAGATGCGTCTCGATGTCGGTTCCCTTGAGCGTCACCGCTGCGGACATGTTGCGCCAGATGCTTGCCAGATGCGTCTTGCCTGCTCCGGCCGGGCCCGCGAGCACGACCACGGGCGCGGGCCAGTCCGGCCAGCGGTCCACCAGCGCGACCGCCTGCGCATTGGCCTGCGACACGACGAGATCGTCACGGGAAAAGCCCGGTGTATGGCCGAGATCAAGCGGCAACTGGCGCGGTGTTTCCGGTTCGCGCATTATCCTACGAATTCATGACTTGGTTTTGCTGCGGTTGCTCTTGGCATGTGCCGTCGCGCCATCAGGCGCTTCGGCGTGCCCCTTATAGAGCGGCGAATCCAGATAGCGCGAAATGGCGAAGCGCACCAGCACCGCGATTGCCGCCGCGGCGGGAACGGCGATGAGCAGGCCCACGAAGCCGAACAGCGCACCAAAGGCGAACAGCGCAAACATCAGCCAGACGGGATGCAGGCCCACGCTTTTGCCCACCAGGCGCGGTTGCAGAATGTTGCCCTCGATGAACTGGCCGATGAAGAAGACAGCCGCCACCGCCACGATCCAGAGCCAGTCCGGCCAGAACTGCACGAAGGCAAGCCCCACCGAAAGCACCAGCCCCGTCAGCGAGCCGACATAGGGAATAAAGCTGATAAGTCCCGCGAACAGGCCGATCAGCACACCGAACTTCAACCCGGTCAGCGTCAGGCCTATTGCGTACATCAGCCCGAGTACAAGGCAGAGCGTGCCCTGCCCACGCACGAACCCGGCGGTCGCCACATTGATCTCGGAAGCAAGCTGACGAACCGTATCGACATAGTCGCGCGGCACCCAGCTATCCACCGTGGCGACCATGCGATCCCAGTCGAGCAGCATGTAGAAGGCCACCACCGGCGTCACCACGAACAGGCTGGCGATGGAAAACAGCGCTATACCCGAACTCCAGATCGACTGGAAAACCGTCGTCAGGAAGCCGAAGCCGGTGGTCAGCAGCGAGTTCAATCCCTCGCGCAGGCTGTTGGCATCCACCCCGAAGCGCTGCTCGATCCATTTCGGGTCGTAGCTGGTGATAAGCCCCTGAAGCTGGGTCAGGTATTCCGGTAGCTTGGCAATGAAATCGGTGAGCTGGGACGCCAGGATCGGTATGAGGATGACCAGCCCCAGCACCAGCACGATGAGGAAGGCAATGAGGATCAGCACTGTCGCGGCGATGCGGGAGAAGCCCAGCCGCTGCAACCTGTCGGCGACGGGATCGAGGAAATAGGCCAGCACCATGCCGGCCACGAAGGGCAGAAGTATGCTGCTGAAAAGATAGATGAACAGCGCCAGCACCAGCGCGCCGAGGATCCAGAAACGGATGTGCCAGCGGAACGCGGCCGCCGCCACGTCCTCCTGAGTCACCTTAACTGTCTGGAGTTCTTCCTTCGCCATAACCGTTCATGTGCCTCAGCCAGTCCACGAGATAGGCCGCAGCCGAAGCAGCGGTCAAGAGGCCGGTCGCCAATATCAGCGCCAGCCGGATCGCGCTGTAATGTATTCCGAAGGCCAGTTCGGCCAACACGAAGCCGGCCAGGACGATCTGCGCGGCGGTGTTTACCTTGGACACCAATAGCGGGCGCATCGTGACTGGGTTGGCCATGACGGTCGCCAAAAGCACGCCACCGACGATCAGCGCATCGCGCGACACGACTAGTATGACCAGCCACAGCGGCAGTTCGTTCATATAGCCGAGCACGATGAAGACGCTGACCAGAAGCAGTTTATCGGCGATGGGATCCAGATAAGCGCCAAGCGCGGTGCGCTGATTGAACCGGCGCGCGACGAAGCCGTCGACCGCGTCCGATATGCCGGCGATCACGAAGCCCGCGAACGCCCAGCCGGCATCGCCGACCAGCAGCGCATAGATCACGCCCGGCACCAGCAGGAACCGCACCATCGTGATCATGTTGGCGACCGTCACCGCACCCCGTCTCCTTCTCTCCAAGCCCGTTACATGGGCAAAACGCACACGTGCTACAAGATATGCGCGCCATCCACCCGCTCTCCACGGTTTTCCGCCGCAAATGGCGGCCTTCCATGCCGCAATCCTTGCGAGGCGGGTCCGTTCATGCGAAGAGCCGCACTATCTCATATCATGGAGGCCGCGCAGCGCGCGCCTGACCGTAACGACCAGAGGAATCGCCCATGAGCGAGCAAAAGAACGGGCTCACCTATGCGCAGGCAGGCGTCGATATCGACGCTGGTAACCTGATGGTCGAGAAGATAAAGCCGATGGTGCGCTCGACCCGCCGTCCCGGCGCGGATGGCGAGATTGGCGGCTTCGGCGGCCTGTTCGATCTCAAGGCCGCCGGCTTCACCGACCCTGTACTTGTCGCCGCCAATGATGGCGTCGGCACCAAGCTGAAGATCGCCATCGAAGCCGGCAAGCACGACACGATCGGCATCGACCTTGTCGCCATGTGCGTCAACGACCTCGTCGTGCAGGGCGCCGAACCGCTGTTCTTCCTCGACTATTTCGCAACCGGCAAACTCGATCCCGAGCAAGGCGCGACCATCGTCAGCGGCATTGCCGAGGGCTGCCGACAGGCCGGCTGCGCACTGATCGGCGGCGAGACCGCCGAGATGCCCGGCATGTATCAGGAAAAGGATTACGACCTCGCGGGCTTCGCGGTCGGCGCGGCCGAGCGTGGCCAGCTCCTGCCCACCGACGACATCGTCGAGGGCGACGTTCTGCTCGGCCTCTCATCCTCGGGCGTCCATTCGAACGGTTTTTCGCTGGTCCGTCGCATCGTGGCGGCAAGCGGACTTGGCTGGAATGACCCTGCCCCCTTCGCCGACGACCAGACGCTGGCCGAAGCGCTGCTGGAGCCGACGCGAATCTATGTGAAGTCCGTCCTGAAGGCGATCCGAAACACGCACGGCATCAAGGCGCTGGCGCATATCACCGGCGGTGGCTTCCCTGACAACATTCCACGCGTGCTGCCGGCCGATTTCTCGGCCGAACTCGACCTTGACACGATCGACGTGCCGCCGGTGTTCTCGTGGCTCACCAAGACGGGCGGCGTCGAAGCAACCGAAATGATGCGCACCTTCAACTGCGGCATCGGCATGGTGATGGTCGTTGCTTCCGGCCAGGCCGCACAGGTGGCTGCGGTCTTGCAGGAAGCCGGCGAGAAGGTCGAGCCGATCGGCCGCATCGTGCCGCGCCGTGACGCCGGCGTCATCTATCGCGGAGCGATCGCGCTATGAACCCGCGCAAGCGCACCGTCATCCTGATTTCGGGGCGCGGCTCCAACATGGCCGCGCTGATCGAGGCGGCGGACGACAGCAGCTTTCCGGCGAAGATCGTCGGTGTGATTTCCGACAAGGCGGAGGCAGCAGGCCTTGGCCTTGCCGCATCCAACGGCATCGCCACACGCGTGGTCGCGCGCGGCGACTTCGCCAGCAAGGATGCCCATGACGCTGCAATCGATGCGGCTCTCAGGGAGTTCGGCGCCGAGATCGTCTGCCTCGCCGGCTATATGCGCCTGCTGACCAACGGCTTCGTCGAAAAGTGGCAGGGCCGGATGATCAATATCCACCCTGCCCTGCTGCCGCTGCTCAAAGGGCTGGACACCCACCAGCGCGCGCTGGACGCCGGCCTGCGCATCCATGGTTGCACGGTGCATTTCGTGACGGCGGCGATGGATGACGGCCCGATCATCGCGCAATCGGCGGTGCCGGTTCTGACCGGCGACGACGAGAAGGCCCTTTCGGCCCGCGTGCTGGGTGCCGAGCATGCGCTGTACCCGATGGCGCTCAGGCTGGTGGCCGAAGGCAAGGCACGCATGGAAGGCGGCAGGACCGTTTTCAGCGGCTTCGAGGCTCCCAACCATAACGGTCTCGTCACGTCTCCCGGCCCGTCGAGCGATCCGGTCGACCTTGAGGCGCTGGCCCGCTTCACGCCTTAAAGGCCCCGCCCTAACTTATCGGAGGCTGCGGGTCCGGAGCGCCGCATGAAGAAGGAACTGCTTCTCCTGCGTCACGCCAAATCGAGCTGGGACGACCCCAGGCTCGAGGACTTCGACCGCCCGCTTGCACCGCGCGGCCGTGCCGCAGCGCCCTTGATCGGCCGGTTTCTGGAGGAACGACACTGGCGGCCGCTCATGGCGCTGGCCTCATCGTCCGCACGAACCCGCGAGACATGGGAACTGGTGTCATCCCGTTTTGCCCACGCTCCCAGCCCCACATTCCGCGACTCGCTCTATGAAGCTTCGGCAGAGCAGCTTCTGGCCGAGTTGCGCCACACGCCCGAAATCGTCGGCACATTGCTCGTCCTCGGCCACAATCCGGGGCTGGAGGAATTTGCATTGCGGCTGGCCGGCGAAGGTTCCGACACCGGAGCGCTCGGGCAGATGCGCAAGAAATTCCCAACCGCCGGGCTGGCGCATTTCGAATTTACCGGGCGGTGGGAGGCATTGCAGTTCGGGGCCGCCCGTCTCACCCATTTCCTGCGGCCGAAGGACCTCGCCTGACGGAGATCAGTGAATGGTTTCCACGGGATGGCAGTTTTCCCGCTCCATCTGCAAGGTGGTGTGATGCAGGTCGAATTTTCCGCGCAAGCTTGCCTCGATAGCCTGACGCACCGCGTCCGGGTCCGCGCCATCGGAGAGTACGGCATGCGCGGTGAGCGAAGGCTTGTTTTGCGTGATCGCCCAAAGATGCAGGTCGTGCACGGATGCCACGCCGGGAACCTCGGCAATCGCCGTTTCCACATCCTCCAGGGCCATGCCGGGCGGAACGCCTTCCAGCAGGATGTTGATGCATTCCTTGAGCAACCCCCAGGTGCGCGGAAACACCATGAAGCCGATGCCGACCGCAACAAGGGAATCGACCCATTGCCAACCCGTCAGCCAGATAACCAGCGCGCCCGCGATCACGCCGAGCGAACCGAGCATGTCGGCCCAGACTTCGAGATAGGCCCCCTTTACATTGAGGCTTTCGTCCTTGTGGCCGGTCAGCAGGCGCATCGAGGCCAGGTTGACGAGCAGGCCGACGACCGCGACCGCCAGCATGCCCAGCGAGGCAATCTGTTGCGGCTCGAACAGCCGCGCATAAGCCTCGTAGAGAATGTAAAAGGCGACGCCGAGCAGGATCAGCGCATTGAACGCCGCCGCCAGTATCTCAAAGCGGGCATAGCCGTAAGTGCGCAGAAGATCGGCAGGCCGGCGCCCGACACGAATGGCCAACAGTGCGATAGCCAACGCCATGGAATCGGTCAGCATGTGCATGGCATCGGAAATCAGCGCCAGACTGCCCGTCACGATGCCGCCGATCACTTCGACCAGCACGAAGAAGAAGGTGAGGGCAAGCGCTATCCGCAAGCGGGTGGCGGGAGTATCGCCGATATCGTGGTCGTGCTGATGGCTTGCGCTCATTGCAATTCTCTTGCGCGGAATGCGATAACGCGGCTGCGCGTTGCGCAGCCACAGGGTCGGGATCTAGCCGGCCGCCCGCACCCACACCTTGTTGTCATGGACGGCCGCACCGCCATAGGGCGCAGGCGCATCCGCGCCCGTCAGCACATTGATGCCCTCGCCGCGCTCATGCGCATAATTCGACCAGATGCCCTCGGCGATCACCACGCCGCGTTTCAGGCCATCGAACAGCCGCGCATGCAGCACCACTTCGCCGCGCTTGTTGCCCACTTCGACACGGTCCCCGGTCGCCACGCCAAGCGCGGCAGCGTCTTCCGGGTGGATCAGCAGTTCCGGCCTTCCTTCCTTCTGCCGGGAGACCGGCGTTTCGGCGAAGGTGGAATTGAGGAAATTGCGCGCCGGCGAGGTCGCCAGCCTGAAGGGATGCTCCTCATCGGCCACTTCGATCACATCGACATGATCCGGAAATTCCGGAAATCGGTTGACCGGCCCGAAAATCCCCATGCTGCGGGGCGGCTTGTTGGGCGCGGCGCCGCCATTCCATTGCGGCTTGAAACGGAATTTTCCGTCGGGGTGTCCGAAGCCTTTCAGGAAATGCGCGTCCTCGAATTCCGGCTGCAGATCGACCCAACGACTTGCCTTCAGGCTGTCGAAGTCGCCCAGCCCGCGCCTGGCCAGCATATGGTCGATGTGCTGGCGCTCGGTCAGGCCGAAGCCCGGCAGATGCGCCACGCCCAACCGCCTGGCCAGTTCCTCGATGACATAGTGATTGGTACGCGGGCCCTCCGGTGGGTCGATCAGCTTGGGGCCGAGCGTGATGTGCTGGTTGCCGCCGCCCTTGTAGATGTCGTCATGCTCCAGGAACATCGTTGCCGGCAGCACGACATCGGCAAGCCTCGCCGTATCGGTCATGAACTGCTCATGCACGCAAGCGAACAGGTCCTCGCGCATAAACCCCTGCACCACCAGCCGCTGCTCGGGCGCGACATTGGCAGGATTGGTGTTCTGGATCAGCATCGCCGTCACCGGCGGGCCACCATAGAGCGCATCCGCTGCCCCCGTCAGCACCGGCCCTATGCGCGAGTGGTCAAGGTAGCGGATATTCGGATCGCGAAACTTCGTGCCTTCCAGAAGCTCGCCATTGAGCTTGTAGATACCCGAATTGGAATGGAACGCGCCGCCGCCCTCATACCGCCAGGCGCCGGTAACCGCCGGGATCGACAGCGCCGCATGCATGTTGACCGAGCCGTTGCGCTGGCGCGAAAACCCGTAGCCGAGGCGGAAAAAGGTGCGTCTGGTCGTGCCCACCAGCCGCGCGAAAGCCTCGATCTCCTCCACCGTAAGTCCGGTGATACCTGCCGCCCATTCGGGCGTCTTCGTGGCGAGATGCGCCTCAAGTCCCTTCGGATCGTCGGTGTATTTCTCGAGATAGTCGCGGTCGGCGAGCCCCTCGCGAAACAGCACGTGCATGACCGCGCAGGCCAGCGCGCCGTCGGTGCCGGGCTTGAGGATGAGACCTATGTCGGCCTGCTTCATCGTCGGCGTTTCATAAACGTCGACAACAACGATCTTCGCGCCACGCTCCTTGCGGGCCTTGATCGCGTGGGTCATGACATTGACCTGCGTGACCACGGCATTCGTGCCCCAGATCACCACGCAATCCGATTTCGCCATCTCGCGAGGGTCGGCGCCGCGCAGGGCGCCGGTGCCCAGCACATAGCCGGTCCAGGCAAGGTTGGTGCAGATCGAGCCGAAGAAGCCGGAATATTTCTTCGCATGGCGCAGGCGCTCGATGCCGTCGCGCTGCACCAGCCCCATCGTACCGGCATAGAAGTAAGGCCAGACCGTCTCGGAGCCGTATCGTTCTTCCGCCGCAATGAACTTCTCGGCGACGAGATCGAGCGCGGCTTCCCAGCTCGCTTCCTTCCATCGTCCGTCGCCCTTGGCTCCGGCACGCACCAGCGGCTTCAGGAGCCGGTCGGGATGGTGGACGCGATCGGCATAGCGGGCGACCTTCGCGCACACCACGCCCATCGTATAGCTGTTGTCCTTTGCGCCGTGGATACGCCCGATGCGATCCGACGCCAGCAATTCGACATCAAGCGCGCAGGTGGACGGGCAGTCATGCGGACAGGCCGAATGGCCAATTCGGATCGGGGAGTGTTGGTTCATGGCGCGAAACTACAGGGTTTTGTTCGCGGGGTGTAGGGCCAATACGGAGCGCAGCTTAACCCTCCCCGCGTGAAAGGATCCTATCCTGCCCCCTGTGGATCGCCTCTTCCCACAAGGGCAGGATAAACCCTACTCCGCCATCGCTTCCTCGTACTCCGTGGACAGCGTCAGCCACTTGTCTTCATGCGTGGACAAGGACGAGGCAAGCTGCGCGCGCTCCCTGGCAAGCTGGGTGGCGGCAGCCGGATCCTTCTCATAAAGGGCCGGATCGGCAAGCTGGTCCTCGATCGAGTCGATGCGCTTGCGGATGCGATCCATCAGCGCCTCGGTGGCGCGGATTTCCTTGGCCACCGGCTCCATGGCCGCACGGCGCGCAGCCGCCTCGCGGCGACGGTCGGCCTTGGAGGCCTCCTTCGCCTCGCGCTTTTCGCGGCGATCGACGGAAACCCCGGTGACCATCGTGCGATAGTCTTCCAGGTCGCCGTCATAGGGTTTTACCGTACCGTCCCTGACCAGCCACAGCCGATCAGCCGTGGCCTCCAGCAGGTGCCGGTCGTGACTGATGATGATCACCGCGCCGGGAAAGTCGTTCAGCGCCATCATCAGCGCCTCGCGGCTGTCAATGTCGAGGTGGTTGGTCGGCTCGTCGAGGATGAACAGGTTCGGCCCGTCAAACGCGGCAAGGCCCATCAGAAGCCGTGCCTTCTCGCCGCCCGAAAGATCCTTGGCGGGCGTGTTCATCTTCTCGGTCGAGAGGCCGAACTGGGCGACGCGCGCCCTCACCTTGGATTCGGGCGCTTCCGGCATCAGCCGGCGTACATGCTCATAGGCGTTTTCCTCGGGCCGCAGATCATCGAGCTGGTGCTGGGCGAAGATCGACACTTTCAGGCCGGGCGCGACCGTCATGGTGCCGGTCTCGCCCTTCAGGCGACCGGACAGCAGCTTGGCGAAGGTGGACTTGCCGTTGCCGTTGGCGCCCAGCAGCGCGATGCGATCGTCGCTGTCGATGCGCAGCGAGAGCTTGCGCAGCACGGGGCTGCCCGGCGTATAGCCGACATCGACCCCATCCAGCGCGACTATGGGGGAAGCGACGGTCTTCACCGGCTCGGGGAAGCTGAAGGGGCGCACATGGTCCTCGACCACGGCCGCGATGGGCTTCATGCGCTCCAGCGCCTTGATACGCGACTGCGCCTGCGTTGCCTTGGAGGCCTTGGCGCGGAAGCGGTCGACGAAGGACTGCAGGTGCTTGCGCTGCGCTTCCTGCTTGGCGCGGCCCTTCTCCTGCAACTCGCGTTGCTCGGCAAGCTGCCGCTCGAACTGGTCGTAGCCGCCGCGCCAGAAGGTCAGCTTCTTCTGGTCGAGATAAACGATCGAATTGACCGCCCGGTTGAGCAGGTCGCGGTCATGGCTGATGAGCAGGACCGTGTGCGGATATTTCGACACGTAGTTTTCCAGCCACAGCGTGCCTTCGAGGTCGAGATAGTTGGTCGGCTCGTCGAGCAACAAAAGGTCGGGCTGCGAGAACAGCACCGCCGCCAGCGCCACGCGCATGCGCCAGCCACCCGAGAAGGACGAGGCCGGACGTTTCTGCGCCGCTTCATCAAAGCCAAGGCCGGCGAGAATGGTCGCCGCACGCGCTTCGGCCGAATGCGCATCGATGTCGGCCAGCCGCACATGGATTTCGGCGATACGATGCGGGTCGGTGGCCGTCTTTTCCTCTTCCAGAAGTGCCGCACGCTCGAGATCAGCCTTCAGCACGATCTCGATCAGCGGTTCCTCGGTGCCCGGCGCTTCCTGCGCCACCTGGCCGATGCGCAAATTCTTCGGCAAGCTGATCGAGCCCGTCTCGGTCGGCTGGTCGCCGGTGATCGCGCGAAACAGAGTGGTTTTGCCGGTGCCGTTGCGCCCGACAAGGCCAGCCTTCGTTCCCGCCGGCAGCGTGAGCGAAGCGTGGTCGAGAAGCAGGCGCCCGGCGACGCGTATGGAAAGATCGTTGACGATAAGCATTGCGGGCTTTTGCACCGGACTCGTGCGGATCGCAAGGCCCACGGCGGCGACCCTGACCACGCCAGTGACGCAAACGGCCCGCGCAATGGCGGGCCGTCGCGGGAGGATGCAGCAAGCAACCGCTGCCCCTTATCTCTTAGTGGCGGCCTTAGCGGCTCGCCATCTGGATCGTGCGGCACAAGGCAACCAGATCCGCGTCGAAGGACGAGGCATTGCCGATGATCTGACGGCAACGGATCTTGAAACGCTGGAGTTCCTGCGCGCTCATACCGGCGACGATGGAGGACATGCCAGGCGTTGTACCGGGGATTCCTCCGGTACCGGGCTTACCGGGAGTGCCCGCGACGCCACCTGGAGTGCCAGGCTTACCGGGAGTTCCCGGAGTACCGGGGGTTCCGGGTGTGCCAGGAGTACCGGGCTTACCCGGAGTTCCGGTCCCGCCGCCAATGCCGATGCTCACCCCGACATTGGCCAAGCCGCTCGGGCCTCCGACATTGGCGCTGACGCCCGCATTGATTCCCGTGGCACCACCGACCGAAGCGGTGGTCTTGGAATCGACCAGACCCTTCGAGCCGCCGACGGTCGTATTGCTGCTGGCATTGATGCCGCTAGAGCCACCGACCGAAGCCGTTGTCCTGGAATCGACCAGACCGCCACGGTCGACAACGGATGTGTTGGTGCTGGCGTTGATGCCCGTCGAGCCACCGACCGATGCATCCACGCCGACATTCGCCAGCCCCTTCGAACCGCCGACGCCAACGCCCACATCGGCATTGAGGCCCTTTGAGCCGCCGACACTCACGCCGAGCCCAAGAGCACCATTCTTGCTACCGCCAATGCTGATGCCGTTGGCCCCGCCGACACTGATGCCGCCGCCGGACCCGCCAAGTCCAAGCCCTCCCAAGCCGCCGGCTGACACGGGTGCGCAAAGTGCCGCCACCATTGCGCCGCTCGCAACGATCCCAGCAAACCTGCCGATAATTGCGCCCATAACTCTCTCCCTCGTGTTTGCTTCAAGACAACATCCGCCGACGCAAAAACGCCGACGACAGGAAGATAATATGGTTATTGCGCACGTTTGGGACTTGAACTTTGTTACTGATTTATGCCTTACTAATATTATACATCAATTAAATATAAAATTACGATACATGTCACTCAGTTATATTGATATTTCAATATTATATATTTAATTCGAACCAAGGCTGCAAAAATACACACTGGACACCGCCCCCAAAATCGGAACAGCATCGCGGGGGGAAGTGAGGCATCCGCGAAACGCCTCCGCAAAAAGCGCGCGGCGCACATCCGCCACTGCGCGTGAAGTGCCTCTCGGCCCTTGGCAATAGGCCGGGCGCCCTGTATAGGGTCCGCCACACTTTTCACCCCATCTGCAGAAGGAAATACCATGGCGATCGAACGCACGTTCTCGATGATCAAGCCGGATGCCACGCGCCGCAACCTCACGGGCGCCATCACCAAGATGCTCGAAGATGCTGGCCTGCGCGTCATCGCATCGCGTCGCGTCTGGATGAGCCGCCGCGAGGCCGAAGGCTTCTACGCCGTCCACAAGGAACGCCCCTTCTTCGGCGAACTGGTCGAGTTCATGTCGTCGGGCCCGACGATCGTTCAGGTTCTGGAAGGCGAGAACGCCATCGCCAAGAACCGCGAAGTGATGGGCGCCACCAACCCGGAGCAGGCTGCCGAAGGCACCATCCGCAAGGTCCATGCCCTGTCGATCGGCGAGAACTCGGTGCACGGTTCGGACGCTGCCGAGACCGCCGCACAGGAAATCAGGTACTGGTTCTCCGACACCGAGATCGTCGGCTAATATCCAGAATCGGATTTCTGGCGCAAAAGCCTGATTTCATTGAAAAAGCCGGAGCGAAAGCCTCGGCTTTTTTATTATCCGGATGGTCGCCGATCAGTCCTGGCTGGCGAAACGCAGAATATCGCGACCCTCATTGTCGGCGAGGTAAAGCTTACCGTCCTCGATGCGGAAGCTGGCCGCCTTGCCCAGCGCGTCAAAGAACTTTCGTTCCTGATCCATGATTGCCGGCGGGCACGCCATGAAGGTGGATCCCAGCGGGCCGATCTTGATGGAACTGCCATCAATCGTGGCCGCGCCGAAATAGTTGTTGCAGGCGCCCTTGCCGCTGACTTTGCCATCGGCGCCAATGCGTAAGGTCGATTGCGCGTAATCGATAACGCCCCCGCCCTCGATGTCCTCGGCCAGCCAGGCGGTATCGGACAGGCCTGCCGGTGCATTCTCGTTCGACGCAGGCTCGCTGGAGGATTTCCTGACCATCGACAGAACCAGCGTCTGTGGCCCTGCATTCAGCGGATCGACCTCGTAACGCGTATCGTTCTCGAACCACAGCGTATGGTCGACGGTGATGTTGGCTTCCAGCGCATAGGAGACATCGGGCTGGATCGCATCGGGATCGAAATGGAGTTCGAATTTGATCGGCACCTGCCCTGCATCAGGAATGATCTGCTGGCCGATGACGGTTGAAGGCTCACCGTCGGGGTTGAGATCCATCAGTTGCACGGTCAGCACCGCGTCGGGCGGCAGGGCGATGCGCTCGCGGTAGAGCACTTCACCGCTAATAACCTTGTCTTCCGCCATGGACTGCATCGGCAGGGCCAGCACGCCCACAAGAAGCGGCGCAAAGCCGAAGATCATGAATTCCGCAATCCTGCCCAGCATGATTTCTGCTCCTCCGCTATGACGGCAAAACTGGACAGAGCATTGCGGTCGTTCCATGTCGAAACGATTAAAAATCCTGCCGGCCGCCGAATCCGGTTTTCAGCGCCGCCAACGCGTGAGGGCTTCGTCGTCGGCTTCCCTGGCTTCCACCCATTCGCCGGCCGTGCCGTCGGCGTGGTGCTCCTTCTTCCAGAAGGGCGCGCGCGACTTCAGGTAGTCCATCAGGAAATTGGCGGCTTCGAAGGCTGCCTGCCGGTGGGCGGAAGCTGCCACCACCAGCACGATATTTTCACCCGGCACGATCCTGCCGTAGCGGTGAATCACGGTCAGGCCCTGCAGCGGCCAGCGCGCAACCGCTTCTGCAGCAATGCGCGAAATCTCGGCCTCGGCCATGCCGGGATAGTGTTCGAGTTCCAGCGCGGAAAGCCTGCCCGCCTCGTCGCGGCATAGGCCCGTGAAAGTCACCACCGCGCCAATATCGGCACGGCCATCGCTTATGCGCGCAACCTCGGACTGGATATCGAAGTCTTCGCGCTGGATGCGCACGTCGCTTGTAACGGAGGACATGCCCGCCTCACCCGCCGGTCATCGGAGGGAACAAGGCGATCTCGCGCGCGCCTGCGATCCGTTCGCCGTGCTCGACATGCTCGTGGTCGATGGCGACGCGGATCACGTCCGGATATTGCAGCGCGTTTTCATATTCCTCGCCGCGGCCCTTCAGCCACAACAAAAGGTCGGCCACGGTCTCGACATCGACGGGCACGGCGATGTCTTCCTCCGGCCGACCGATACGCTCCCGGACCCAGGCGAAATAAACGAGTTTGGTCGGATGTTCTGTCATTCGTCCATTATATGCTTCACGCCGGCGCGGAAATAGTCATAGCCGGTATACAGGGTCACGATAGCCGAAATCCAGAGCAGGAAGATACCGGTCTGCGTCCAGTAAGGCACGATCTTGTCACCCGCAGGCCCAAGAAGCAGGAAGGCTATGGCCACCATCTGGATGGTCGTCTTCCACTTGGCAAGCTGCGTCACCGGCACGCTGACCTTCAGCGCAGCCAGATATTCGCGCAGGCCAGAAACCAGTATCTCGCGGCACAGGATGATGATGGCCGCCCACAACGACCAGCCGGCAATGGTTCGGTCGGTGTCGGCTGCGAGCACCAGCAGGCAGGTAGCGACCAGCAGCTTGTCGGCGATCGGGTCCAGCATGCGGCCGATATTGGAGGTCTGCTGCCAGGCGCGCGCCAGATAGCCGTCGAAATAATCGGTGATGCTGGCGATCAGGAAAATAGCCAGAGCCGACCAGCGCGCGAAATCGCTCGACTTCAGGTGGCCTTCCAGGAAAAAGCACAGCACGACCAGCGGCACGGCAATGATACGGCCATAAGTCAGGATGTTGGGAAGGTTGAACGCGCGCTTACCCATCTTGCTTCCGTTTTTCAAAGCCTTCCCGTCTCCGGTCTTTTCAACATGCGTACTCAAATCAGATACCTCCATGAGGGGTCAACCGGATGAAGGCGCTGGCCCAGCGCTATTTTTCACCACCATGCGTTCATTTCTCGTGAAAGTGGTTATAGACCACCCGCGCGATCGATTCCGAAACACCATCCACGGCCATCAGATCTTCCACTGCCGCGCGGCTCACCGCCTTGGCGGTGCCGAAATGCAGAAGCAGCGCGCGCTTGCGTCCCGGCCCGATGCCGCTGATCTCGTCGAGCGGGTTGCGCGTCATCTCCTTCTTGCGGCGGGCGCGGTGCGAGCCGATGGCAAAGCGGTGCGCCTCGTCGCGCAGGCGCTGCACGAAATAGAGCACCGGATCGCGTACCGGCAGCGTAAAGGATTCGCGGCCCCGGACGAAAAAGCGCTCGCGGCCGGCTTCACGGTCCACGCCCTTTGCGACGCCGATTGCCGTTACCCTCTCCTCCACGCCAAGATCGCCAAGAATCTGGCGCACGGCCGTCATCTGTCCCTGCCCACCGTCGATGAGGACCAGGTCGGGCCATGCCGGGAAGGAGCCGTTCATCGCCTCCTCAGCATCCGCCTCATGCGAATTGTCCGCATCGCCATGCTCCTTGAGCAGGCGCGAGAAGCGGCGCGTCATCACCTCGCGCATCATGCCGAAGTCGTCGCCGGGGGTGATGTCGGTCGAGCGGATGTTGAACTTGCGGTACTGATTCTTCACGAATCCTTCCGGCCCCGCCACGATCATGGCGCCGACTGCATTGGTGCCCATGATGTGCGAGTTGTCGTAGACCTCGATACGGGCCGGCGTGCGCTCCAGCCCGAATGTCTCGGCAAGCCCCGCAAGCAGGCGTGCCTGCGTCGAGGTTTCGGCCAGCCTGCGACCGAGCGCCTCGCGCGCATTCTGCAGGGCGTGATCGACAAGGTCTTTCTTCTCGCCACGCTGCGGCACGGAGATCGTTACCTTGTGGCCCGCGCGCGTGGCGAGCGCCTGCGCCAGAAGCTCCTCTTCCTCGACCTTGTGCGACAGCAGCAGAAGCCGCGGGCTGGGCTTGTCGTCGTAGAACTGGGCGAGGAAGGAGCCCAGCACCTCCTGCGCTTCCAGCGCCGGATCGGCCTTGGGGAAATAGGCGCGGTTGCCCCAGTTCTGGCCGGTGCGGAAGAAGAACACCTGGATGCAGACCTGCCCGCCCTCCTGATGGATGGCGAAGACGTCGGCCTCCTCCAGCGATTGCGGATTGATGCCCTGATGGCTCTGCACATGGCTGAGCGCGGCCAGACGGTCGCGGTAGATCGCGGCACGCTCGAAATCCAGCTCCTCGGCCGCCTCCTGCATGGCCCCGGAAATCTCCGTCTTCACCTTCTGGCTGCGACCGGAGAGGAAGTCCTTCGCCTCATCCACCAGTTCCGCGTAGTCGGCCGTCGAGATTTCGCCGGTGCAGGGACCTGAACAACGCTTGATCTGGTACAGCAGGCAGGGGCGTGTACGCGTCTCGAACACCGAATTCGTGCAGGTGCGCAACAGAAACGCGCGCTGCAGCGAGTTGATGGTGCGGTCAACCGCGCCGGCGGATGCGAACGGCCCGAAATAATCGCCCTTGCGCGTGCGCGCGCCGCGATGCTTGAAAATGCCCGGCGACGGGTGATCCCCGGTCAGCAGGATATAGGGAAACGACTTGTCGTCGCGCAACAGCACGTTGAAGCGCGGCCGCAAACGCTTGATAAGATTGGCTTCAAGCAGCAGCGCCTCGATTTCGGTGCGGGTGACGACGAACTCCATCGTGGCCGTCTCGCGCACCATGCGGCCGATGCGATTGGTGTGGAAGCGGCCTTGTGCATATTGCGTCACGCGCTTCTTCAGATTGCGCGCCTTGCCGACATAAAGCACATCGCCGGCCGCATTCATCATGCGGTAGACGCCCGGTGCGTTGGGCAGGCGCTTGACCAGCGTCTGGATAACCTCGGCGCCGACCTTGCCTTCGGTGTCATCGGGATTGGCGGTCCAGTCGATGGCGGTGAACGGCGAATCAGCAAGCTGCGGCGGGGCCTCGACGTCCGGCCCCTCGTCTTCCTCGACCTCGTGACCGGGCATATAGCCGGCCACGTCGCCGCTGGCCCTGCCGGCGCGCGGCTTGTGAAGAGACTTCAGATTGGGATTTCCGGGATTCATTCCTTTATGCCTGTCACATCCGGCGTCTGCCATGCAAGATGCTGGCCGCCATCGAGCGCGATCATCTGTCCGGTGACGGAGCGCGCTTCCCATAGATAGCGGATCGTGGCGCCGAATTCCAAAAGCGAGGGGCCGCGCCTGAGGATAAGCCCTTCGACCTGCCGCGAGAAGTCCTCGGCCTGCTGGCGGCTGCTGGCCAGCGTCGGCCCCGGCCCGATGGCGTTGACGCGGATGCGCGGGGCCAGCGCCTGCGCCATGGTGCGGGTGGCATTCCACAGCGCCGACTTCGAAAGCGCATACGAAAAATAGTTCGGCGTCGGCTTCAGCACGCGCTGGTCCACGATATTGACCACCAGCCCCTCGGCTTCATGAGGCAGGCTTTCCGCGAACCGCCGTGCCAGCAGGACCGGCGCCTTGAGATGGACGGCGAAATTCCTGTCCCACGCCGCCCAGTCAAAATCGGTGATCTCGTCGGGTTCGAAAACCGAAGCGTTGTTGACCAGCAGCGAAACCGTGCCCAGCGCCGCGCTCGCCTGTCGTACCAAACCGTCTACAGCGCGCATGTCGGTGAGATCGGCCACGACAACGGCAGCCTCGCCACCTTGCGCGGCTACCGATGCGGCCAACTCATCGGCATCGGCACGCGAGCGGTTGCAATGGATGGCGACCGCAAAGCCATTCGCTGCGAGGTCTTCCACAATAGCCCTGCCGACGCGCCTGGCGCCGCCGGTCACAAGCGCGACCCTGCCATTTTCCCGCATTTGTCCATCCCCAATTTTCGGGTGTAAATCCTGCCTGCGGGCGATCCGGTCGCCTTACAGGTTAATTCCCGTTCGCTCCTTTGACGGCAATGTGGCGAGAAACCCGACAGACCGTCCCCGGCAGCGACGCAAATTCACAACTCGATTCAATATAGGCAGCACAAACCATTGAACCAAGGGACCTTTTGCCACTTCGAACACGCTCTCCTGACAGCGGTGTTGCACGAGGGCAACGTCACCTTTCCGCCTCATTAGCGCCAGCTAAACTCCCTATTTCAGGTACTCTCTGGCCGCATTTCGACACGACATTGGGACCGTTAAGACGCCCGACGGGTTGTCTCCCAGACCTGCGGGATGTCTTCCCACAGAAAACTGAAGTGCTGTGGCTAAGGAGTACAGAATATGGAAGCCAAATTGAAATTCGCGCTGCCGTTTGCGGCTACGCTCGGGCTCATCGCCCTCGCTGGCGTTCCCGCCAATGCGGCCGACGTGGTCATGGAAGAGCCACCGGCACCTGCCGCCCCGATGGAACTGCCCCCGCTCAACACCTGGTCCGGCCCCTATGCCGGTGTGAACCTTGGCTACGGCTTTTCCGGCCGCGTCAAGGAGCCGGGCAACAGCATCAAGACCGATGGCTTCGTCGGTGGCGGTTTCCTGGGTTATAACTACCAGGTCGACAACTTCGTCGCCGGTGTCGAGGGCGATATCGGATATGGTGGCCTGAAGGGCGACAATGCCGGTACGGAAGCCAAAGGCGGTCTCAACGGCTCGCTGCGCGCCCGCCTCGGCTATGCCGTTTCGCCGGACATCCTGCCCTACGTCACCGCCGGTGGCGCTGCGCAGAGCCTGAAGGTGACCGAAGGCGGCATCTCCGACAAGAACACCATGGTCGGCTGGACCGCCGGTGCCGGTACCGACATCAAGGTCACCGACAATCTGTTCGGCCGCGTCGAGTATCGCTACACCGACTATGGCAACAAGTCCTTCACGACCGGTGGCGGCACGCGCGACGTCGATGCTCGCGATCACCGCATCCAGTTCGGCATCGGCATGAAGTTCTGATTTTTCCCCGCCTCCGGGCGAGGAATGAGAAGCCGGGCGCCCCAAGCGCCCGGCTTTTTCGTTCAGGCCGGCAGATACGGCTTGAGTTCCAGGAATTTCTCGTCGAAGCGGGCGGCCCACCGCTTGAGCTTCGGACGACCGCGTTCCCACTGGCCGGCAAAGCGCAGATCGAGATAGCCGAGCGCGGCGCGCAGCGCGATCTGACCGGCGGTTATCTTCTTCGGGAGCTTTGGCGGATTGGCGTTCAGCACGTCCAGAGCGCGCGTCACCTTCGTCCATTGCTTGTCGAGCCAGGGCGCATGCACCTTTTCCTCCGGCCGCATGCGGCGTTCGTAGACATGGGCGAGAAGGCAATCGCAAATGCCGTCAGCCAAAGCCTCCAGACGCTCGGCGTCCAGCCGCTTTTCGGCGTTGCGCGGAAACAGCGCATTGCCCGAAATCCGGTTGAGATGCTGGGTGATGACGCGGCTGTCGAAAACGCTGCTGCCGTCATCATTGATCAGAACAGGAATCTTGCCGAGCGGATTGGCCGAAACCAGTTCCGCGCCTTGTGCGCCGGTATCGGTCGGAACGGCGTCCAGTGCCAATCCCGCGTAAGCGGCGGCCATGCGCACCTTGGCGCTGAAAGGCGAAGCGGACGAATAGAGAAGCTTTGGCATGAATTCTTCCGGATGTTGGCGCGACCGGCTGGCCGCTTGCTGAAAACAAGAACAGGAACGGGAGTTCAACCACCGCGCACCGGCGGCATCACCACCTTGGGCAGGCGGCAGGCAGCGCGCCGGTCAACCTCGTCGCATCGCCTGTAGGACAGGTCCCGTGTCATGCAGATACGCACCTCGCGCAGATAGCGCCGGTCGCAGGTCACTGCGATGCCATCGGCGGGAATGCCGGGGTTGTCGCGCAGGAAGGCGCGCTCGACCTCCTGCGGATCGGGCGTGAGATATTTGCCCAGGCGCGTATATTCGGGCGGAATCGTCACCTGCTCGCGGGCGGCGCGCAGCACCTCGAAATAATCTTCCTGCCCCAAACCCGAACAGGTGCCGTGCTTGCGCCATTCATGACCGATGAGCCCGACCGCAGGCATGATGTCGAGAAGCCCGCGCGCCTCCCTCTCGGGCACGCGCGGGCGATTGGTGGGGCAGTCCTGCGGGTAGCCGCGCTCATATTGCGGCCACAACCCATGAACGACAAAAGCGTATGGCCGTCCGCCCCGGCACTGCTGGCTGTTGGCCTGATCCGGATCCGCCTCGCAATAGCTTGGCGACCACGACAGCGACAGCACGTAGAAATCGAAACCCGACCCTATCGGCACCGTAGCGACCTGGGAACGCGCCGGCTCCGCGGCCTTCTGCTCACTCCCGGAAGGTTTGCAGCCGGCAACCAGCACCAGCAAGGCCGCGCCAAGCACAATCGCCACGCGGTATCGCTTGCGGCCGGCATTCACGCACATTGCCTTTTTCGCCGATGCTGTCAGCGCAGAACGCGGCAACGGCCGTCATAGACAAACCAGCGATCGAAGCCCGCCACGCAGAATTCGACATTGTCGCCCATGCCGGCGAAGCCCATTCGGCCCTCGATCAGATACCAGATGTCGCGCATATTGCCGTCGGTCAGGCTGACCCTGGCGCCGCAATAAAGCCTCGCGATCGGCTGGCGCTCGGCCTGGGGCAGATAGCGGGTCTCGTGAATGTCGTAGAAATCGGTGATCCCGACATTCGGCAAATTCGGCACATGCCGAACCTGATAGTCGAAGCGATGCACGATCTTTTTCAGAAAACGCTGATCGGCGCACAGGCTGACGGGCGCCGCCTGCCGCACGATGAAGTCGGCGGCCATGGAAACAGTCGATGTGGAAAAAAGCGAGCCGGCGGCTACGATGGCAGCCATGGCGAATTGAACGAAGCGTGACATAGCTAACCTCGTGAATCATCGCGAACGCAATGCAGACGCAAATAGTGCGCAATGCTCATGCGTCGGTCAACCCGACACGGTTTCCCCGGCAAGCCATTCCAGCGACCAGCCCGAGCCTTTCTCTTCGGCCAGCAAGGCGTGCAATGCCGGCAGCAGCACGTTCAGTTCCCGTTCCAGCGTGTAAGGTGGGTTGACGACGATCATGCCGGTGCCGTCGAGGCGCGGTTCGGACGAAGGCCGCCTGATCTCGAAGCCGATGTCCATGATCTTGGGGATGCCCGCATCAGCGAGCGCCTGCCGGAACCCGGCCACCGCCTTGCGATCCTTGATCGGATACCACAGCGCATAGATGCCGCCTGGCCAGCGCCGGTGCGCACGCTGCAGGCCTTCCACCAGCCGCAGAAACTCGCCCTCCTTCTCGAAGGGCGGATCGACCAGCACCAACCCGCGCTTTTCCTTGGGCGGCAGATGCGCGCCGAGCGCCAGCCAGCCGTCCAGTTCGGTGACGCGGACCTGAAAATCCTCGGCGAAAAGCTCCTTCAGAAGCTGTACGTCCTGAGGATGCAACTCGATCGCCGACAGCCGGTCCTGCTTGCGCAGCAGCCGGCGCACGACAAGCGGCGAACCCGGATAGAAGGAAAGCTCGCCCGACGCATCCGTTTCGCCCACCGCGTCGAGATAGGGCTTCAGCAGTGCGGCCGCCTCGGGTGAGAACGTCGCATCGAGCAGGCGACCAATACCGCCTCGCCATTCTCCCGTCTTGCCGGCCTCCTCCGAACCGAGATCGTAGAGGCCGATCCCCGCATGGGTGTCGATGACGCGGAAAGCCTTGTCCTTCTGCTTCAGATATTCCACCAGCCGCGCCAGAACGGCGTGCTTGACGACATCGGCGAAATTGCCAGCGTGATAGGCGTGGCGGTAATTCATGCTCAGTTCTCGTCCAGTTCCCGCAATTGCGCACCCGATTGCCGCCACCGCATGCGCCGGTGACGGATCATGGCGAAGATCAGGCCGGTGATCCCGGCAGCCATTAGCAGGAAACCGCCGGTCCGCACCACCTCATAGACGGCAAACGCATCTGCCCGAAGGATGATGTCCACCGACTGGATATAGATGCCGGTTTCTTCGCCCGGCTGCACCGAAAACGTATAGATGCCATTCTGCAGGGCCGGTATCAGGCCGGCATCGTCGCGATAGATGCGCTCGTTGGTCTCGGCCGACTTGTCCTCCAGCGTGGCCTCGGCAAAAGTGAGCGGCACTGCCAGCATGCTACGCCCGTCACCGGTAACTGTGAGGCTCAGTATCGAATGACCATCGATCTGTCTGGTTCCGCCAACGATGCGCAGATCGACCGCGACGCGCAGCGGTGCTTCGGACGCCGACAGCGCGACCTCGACCGGCTTATATCCCGTGGCCCGTTCATAGACGCGGTAAGTACCCAGTTCGTGCCCCGTCAGATGCAGTGCAGCCCACGGATAGCCAATTCCAAGCACTGCTCCGGCTGCGAAGACCAGAAGAAACAGAACTCGCATTGCATGTCGCCCGAAAGCACCGGCTCATCCGGCTGCGACCGCCTCATCGGCATCTGTTCCGCAGTCTCACGAAACGGTGCGTGCCCACATTGACGCAGGCAGATAGTGCTGCATCGACCTGTTGTCCGCAATAATACTTCAGACTCCCGAAGGTTTCGCAGCATTGGCCGGCGAGACAGCCATACGGTCAGTCGCTCTGCCGCAGTCTTTCCAGGATTTGATCCACCGTCTGGTCTACATTCTGGGCCGATGTATCGAGCCACAGGCCGATGTGTGGAGTGTGCTCATGCAAGACCTGTCTTATCTGCGCGGCAGTCCAGGAGCCATAGATCGGGTCGTCATAGATATTCTTCGAGCGGGCCCGGTCGCGCGCGGTCAGCACTTCGGCGGAAGGGTCGAGCACCACCACGGCCGGCCGATAGGACTTCAGTCGTTCGGCCGCCCACTCCAGAAACTCGCCCAGAATGACATCCTGATAGACGACGGTGAAACCTGCATCGGCATATTGCGCCGCAACACTCCACGCCAGTTCGTAGCGCAGCCGCAACTGGCGCTCGGCTTCCGGCGGCGGGTTCTGGCTCATCTCCACGCGGCCGCTGACGATCATGCGACGGAAAAGATCGCCGCGCAGATGCACCGCCTTCGGCAACCGCTCGGCCAGCGCCTGCGCCACGGTCGATTTTCCCGCACCCATGCAACCGGTGATGATGACGATGCGCGGAAATCCGTCTGCCGGCGTGGAAGAAGAGAGCCCGCCCGTCACGCCTTGCGCTCCCAGCGACGTTCCGGTGTCTGCTGCCAATAAGTCACCGTGTGCCCCCCTGCCCTGGCAGACTTCCAGTGCTCGCGGGCAGCCTCGACCTGCGCGGTATCATGGCCGTCGAACATGAACACGGCACGCTCGTAGCCTTCAAGGTCAGGCGGCATCGCTCCATCGACCATGAAGCGGATGCGCGCCTCGTTCGGGTTGCCCTGCCCCGTGGTCAACAGCACCGGCTGCTCATGCGGATAGGCTTCGCTGTCCGTCGCATGAGCGAGAAAGGACTCGTCGCGATAGGTCCACAGATGGGCATCCAGCGCATCGCGCCGCTCCTGCGTGCCGGTCTGCACCACGACGCGCCAGCCGCGTTGTACACTCTTTTCGAGCAGCCCCGGCAGCGCTTCTTCCAGCGTCGACTCCGTCAGATGATAAAAGAGAACTTCAGCCATGCGCGCGAACCTACGCGATCGCGCGGCGAATGGAAATGCAAACGGACAGAAGCGGCCGGCATCCGTGGCAAGAGCCCGCTTGTGATTTGTCGGCCATCCTGGACAGGATTATATTACCAGTCCCTGATGTATAGGGGAGTGGCCGGGAGGCGGAGATGACACGCAAGTACATAGACTGCCGCGAATTCCCAAGTGAAATGTCCTGCACCGTCGCGATCTCGGCAGACGGTGAAGAAGAATTGGTCGAAGCTGCCGTTCAGCATGCCGTATCGGTGCATGGAGAACACGATACGCCCGAGTTGCGCGCGGAGATCAAGAAAGCCATCCACGTGGGCGCGCCAGCGGCCTGATCAACAGGCCTGTCCGGTGCGGCCGCATTCAGGCCCGCACCGGACGGATGACTGATTATCCCTCGTAGTTGTCGCGCACCAGCTGGTCGAGCAGCCGGACCCCGAAACCGGACCCCCATGACTGGTTGATCTCGTTCGCCTGCGTGCCCATGGCAGTGCCGGCAATGTCCAGATGCGCCCAGGGCGTATCCTTCACGAAGCGCTTTAGGAACTGCGCAGCCGTGATCGCACCGCCGTGCCTGCCGCCGATATTCTTCATGTCGGCATTCTTGGAATCGATCATCTTGTCGTATTCCGGTCCGACCGGCATGCGCCAGACGCGTTCCTGGCTGGTCTGGCCGGCCGCGAACAGGTTCGCGGCAAGCTCATCGTCGTTGGAGAACAGGCCGGCATGGTGCTGGCCGAGCGCCACCATGATCGCACCGGTAAGCGTCGCCAGATCGATCATGAATTTCGGCTGGAAACGGTCGTTGCAATACCACAGCGCATCCGCCAGCACGAGGCGTCCTTCCGCGTCGGTGTTCAGCACCTCGATGGTCTGGCCCGACATGGAGGTGACGATGTCGCCGGGGCGCTGCGCATTGCCGTCAACCATGTTCTCCACGCAGCCGATGATGCCGATCGCGTTCACCTTCGCCTTGCGTGCGGCCAGCGCATGCATGAGCCCGGTAACGGCGGCCGCGCCGCCCATGTCGCCCTTCATGTCTTCCATACCCGAGGCCGGCTTGATCGACACGCCGCCCGAATCGAACACCACCCCCTTGCCGACGAAGGCGACGGGCCTGGCTTTGGCCCTGCCGCCATTCCATTGCATGACGACGAGGCGCGGCGGGCGCACCGAGCCCTGGGCCACGCCCAGCAGCGCACCCATGCCCAGTTTCTTCATTTCCTTCTCGGTCAGCACCTCCACCTTGACGCCGAGCTTTTCCAATTCCTTGGCGCGCGCGGCGAATTCGACGGGGCCGAGCACATTGGCGGGCTCGTTGACCAGATCGCGCGCCAGCATCACCCCGTCGGCTACGGCCTGCAGGTCGGCAAAAGCCTTTTTGGCGGCCGACGGTTCGGCGCAATGAATGGCGATTTTTGCGGGTTTGGAAGGCGTGTCCTTGCCGTTGGCCTCGTCCTTGCGGGTCTTGTACTTGTCGAAGCCGTAGCTGCGCAGCACGATGCCGGCCGCCAGTCGCGCCACATCCGCAGGTGTGATCGCAACCCCGGCAATGTCTGCCACCACGGCCACCTCGGTGGCCTTGCGCAGTTGCGCGGCAATCGTGCCGCCGAGCTTCAGCCAGGCATATTCATTGAGGTCTTCCGCCTTTCCCGCGCCGATGGCGACGAGGCGATCCAGCGACGAGCCCTCCGGCGCCAGCACATCCACGACGCTGCCCGACTTTCCGGAAAATTCCGACACGGAAAACGCCCGCGCCAGAATCTTGCCTGGATCGCAGGCGGCAGCCGCATCGCCGAGGGCACCGCCTTCGCCGGCCAGAACGATCGCAAGGCCCTTTTTGGGTGCGGCATATTTGACGAAGCTGATTGTCGGCATGAACGTCATCGGTAAACCTGCTTTCGGAAAGAGTTTCGCAAACGAAATTTCACGGGAGATTTCGTCGTTTTACGTCATTTGGCAAGTCACGCCGCCGAACGGCCGGCATTTCGCTGCAATCTCACACTTCAGTGAAAGGCTCGCCCGAGGCGTCTGCACCTGCTAAAGCAGCGTCCGAATCGACGTTAATATCCGGTTAACCAGCTTTTTTGGCGGTTTCTTAGCCACTCCCGACGAAGACTCTCATGCGCCGAACATTTCAGAACGGACGGGCTCTACATCGAACCGATTGTGCCGCCTGCACGGTGCGGATACCTTGCCGGGAACGGCGCTCGGGGAACCGTCGCCATGAACGATCAATAGAACGGAACACCCGCGGCATATGAAGGTCGTTGAACGCTACATACTGCGCCGGACGTTCACCATGTTCCTGGGCGCGCTGCTGTGGACCCTGGCGATCTCATGGACGACGCAGGTGCTGGCCCGCATCAATCTCGTGACCGACAGCGGCCAGTCGGCGCTGACCTTCTTCGAGCTTGCGACCCTCATCCTGCCCTCGGTCATTCCGATCATCGTGCCCTTCGCGCTTATCATCGCGGTGGCGCAGACGCTGTCCACCATGAACACCGATTCCGAGCTGGTGGTGGTAAGCGCGGCCGGCGGGTCGCGCTGGATCCTCATGCGCCCGATACTGGTTCTCGCGGTGCTCGCCAGCGTGTTTTCCTTCGCGGTGGACAACGGCATCGACCCCTATGCGCGCGAGCGCGGACGCCAGCTCGTCGCGGCCGCGCGCGCCGACCTGCTTTCGCTGGTCATCCAGGAAGGCACTTTCCGAAAGGTGGATGACGGGCTCTATGTACAGGTCGCCGAACGGCTTCCCGACGGGCGGCTTGGGGGGATCTTCGTGGCGGATTCGCGCCAGGAGGGCATCGATCTCGTCTATTACGCCAAGAGCGGCGCGGTCGTGCAGGACAGCGAAAAAAGCATGCTGATCATGAGTGATGGCGTGGTGCATCGCAAATCGCCGGAAGGGGAGCTGTCGGTGATCCGCTTCACCTCCTACGCCTTCGATCTTTCGGCCTTTTCGGCGGCGGCGGGCACGATCACCATGTTCCCGAAGGACCGCACGCTGTCCTATCTGGTCAACCCCGATCCCAACGACAAGATTTACCAGAACAACCCGCAATCCTTCCGCGCCGAACTGCACCGGCGCCTGACGGAGTGGCTCTACCCGCTGGTCTTCGCACTGATCGCGCTTGCCGTGGCGGGCGATGCGCGCTCGCATCGCGAAAGCCGCATCAATCCGCTGGTGACGTCGATCACAATCGCGCTGTTCGTGCGCTGGCTGGGCTTCTTCGTCACCAATCAGGCGCAGAGCAATCCGTTGTTCAGCCCGCTGGCTTATGCGGTGCCGCTCGCCGCCTCCATCATCGCGCTGGGCTTTATCCGCTCCAACCGCACGATGGAACTTCCGGTAAGCTGGGCCGAGGGCCTTTCCGACTGGACGCGCAAATCGGGTGATCGCATGACGATGACGTGGCTGCGCCTCACCGGCCGTGCCGGCGCGAGCGGAGGGCGGGCGTGATGGGCTGGACACTCGGTCTCTATTTCTTCCGGCGCTATGCCGCCATCACGGCGTGGTTCTTCATCGGCATCTACGCGCTGATCTTCCTCATCGATTTCACCGAATTCTCCAGCCGCACCTCCGGCCTGCCGAACTTCACCTTTTTCGCCGCCCTATCGGTATCGGCGCTGCGGGTGCCGATGATCGTGCAGCAGACCGTGCCGTTCGTCGCACTGTTTGCGGCGATGGCCACGCTGATCTCGCTCAACCGCAAATACGAACTGGTGATCGCACGCGCGGCCGGCATCTCGGCCTGGCAGTTCCTGTTCCCGCTCTGCATGGGTGCGCTGCTGTTCGGCATCCTGACCGTCGGCGTCCTCAACCCGATTGCCGCACACGGCCTGTCGCGATCCGAGCTTCTGGAAAGCGACATCCGCTCCGGCGCGTCCAACAAAGTATCGGCCGCGAACGCTCCGTGGCTGCACCAGAAGGCCAATGGCATCGACACCATCATCGGCGCACGTGCGGTTCTCAAGCAGGGGCTGGAACTGTCGGACGCCGTGTTCTTCACCATCGACAAGAACGGCGACATCGTCGAGCGCAAGGATGCCGCTCGCGCCGTCCTGGGCGATGGCTACTGGAAGCTCAAGGACGTGAAGGTCTATCGCGACGGCCAGAACGCCGAATCACGTCCGAGCGATCGCGTGGCCACCAACCTCAAGCCCGAATATGTGCAGGAACGGCTCGCGCAGCCCGAAACCATTCCGTTTTTCGAGCTTCCGGCCAAGATCGAGGCGGCCCGCTCCTTCGGCCTTCGGGCCAATGCGTTCGCCATGCAGCTTCACTCGCTGATCGCCATGCCGCTGCTTCTCGTCGCCATGACGCTCATTGCTGCAACAGTCTCCATGCGCTTTGCCCGAATGGGGCAATCCACAACGATGATTCTGGGTGGCGTCGTCGCCGGCTTTCTGCTTTATGTCGTTTCGGTTTTGGTCAAAGCATTTGGCAATGCCGGATTCGTGCCGCCATTCGTGGCCGCATGGTTTCCGGTGGTTGTGGCTATGTTTTTCGGAGTAACTTTCCTGCTATACACGGAAGACGGTTAGTTGGGGGACGTGGTGACATCAGCGAGAAAGACGAACCGCATGGCTCGCCTTTACGGCGCGACGGCGCTCGCCTGCCTTTTCGCCTACGCGCTGCCGGTCGCGACGCCTGCCTGGTCGCAGGAAATCAGCGCGCCCGAGGTGCCGGAAGGCTCGCAGATGCTGCTGGAGGCCGACACCCTCGTCTACGACAACGACAAGAACACCATCACCGCCGTTGGCGGCGTGCGAATCGACTATGGCGGCAACCGGCTGGTCGCCCAGCGCGTGGCCTATGATCGCAAGACCTCGCGTCTCGTGGCCTCGGGCAATGTCGAACTGGTCGACAGCAGCGGCACCAAGGTCTATTCCGACGAGATCGACGTTACCGACGACTTCGCCAACGGCTTCGTCAACGCGCTGCGCGTGGAAACCGTCGACAAGACCTATTTCGCGGCCGAAAGTGCCACCCGCACCGGCGGCGTTCTGACCACCTTCAACAATGGCGTCTACACGGCCTGCAAACCCTGCGAAGCCAAGCCGGATCGCGCGCCGATCTGGCGCATCAAGGCACAGAAGATCATCTGGAACGGCACCGCCAAGACCGTGCGCTTCGAAAAATCGCGCTTCGAGTTCTTCGGCTTCCCGATTGCCTATCTGCCGAGCTTCGAGATCGCCGACCCCACGGTCAAGCGCAAGAGCGGCTTCCTGTTCCCGGGCATCAACTACAAGTCGAACCTCGGCGCCAGTCTGGCGGTTCCCTACTATTTCGCGCTTTCGCCGACATATGACCTCACGGTCACCGCGCACGGCTACACCAAGCAGGGTTTCCTCGGTGAAGCTGAATGGCGCCAGCGCTTCAACTCAGGTGAATACACGCTGAAGATCGCCGGCATTCGCCAGAACGATCCGGGGGCATTCGACCGGGGCGTCAACTCCGGCCCCGTGGACGATCCGAACCGCTTCCGTGGCATGGTCGGCTCGACCGGCCGCTTCGACATCAATCCGCGCTGGCAGTTCGGCTGGAATTTCCTGGCGCAGACGGACAAGAACTTCTCCTACACCTACAATATCGATGGCTATGACAGTTATATCTATCGATCGGAAATCTACCTGACGGGCCTCAACGACCGGAACTATTTCGACCTGCGTGCGATGAAGTTCGACGTGCAGGAAGATCTTCTCGACTCCAATCTCAGCGCCCGTAACGACAAGCAGCCCTGGGTGTTGCCTTCATTCGACTATTCCTTCACGCCGGACGAGCCCGTCTTCGGCGGCGAGCTGAATTTCGACGTCAATTCGCGCGTCGTTCACCGTGACGATCTGGACGTCGGATTTGGGCGGAACCCGCTCACCAACCAGAACTTCGTCGAGCGCGTCCGGGGCATCGACGGCACCGACGGCCGCGTGACCGGGCTTGCGGAGTGGAAGCGCTCCTTCATCACGCAGGGCGGGCTGGTGGTCACGCCGTTGCTGGCCTTCCAGGCCGACGCTGACTATGTCAACCAGACTTCGGCTTCCGTTCTGGCCATCGAACAGATGGCGCAGGTCCAGGGCGTTGCGGCCGACGTTCGCTCTTCCTTCTTCCGCAGCATGGCCACTGCCGGCCTCGAGCTGCGCTGGCCGGTTCTGTTCTCCTTCAGCAGCGGCTCGCAGATCCTGGAGCCGATGGCGCAGATTTTCGCGCGACCGAATGAACGCTATGCCGCCTCGCTGGGCATTCCCAACGAGGACGCGCAGAGCTTCGTGTTCGACGCCACGACCCTTTTCGAGCGCGACAAGTTCTCCGGCTTCGATCGTGTCGAGGGCGGCACGCGCGCCAATGTCGGCCTGCGCTATTCGGGCACCTTCGACAATGGCTGGACCACGAACGCCCTGTTCGGCCAGTCCTATCAGCTTGCCGGACGCAACTCCTTCGCTTCGCCCGATCTCGTCAATGTCGGCGCCTATTCCGGGCTTGAGTCCGATACGTCCGACTTCGTCGGTCTGGTCGGCTTCGCAACGCCTTTCGGCGTTTCGGCTTCCGCCAGCGCCCGTTTGGACGAACAGACGCTGGAAGTCCGCCGCGCCGAGGTGAAGGCAGGCTATTCCACGCGCCCACTGAGCCTCACGGCGCAATATGCGTTCATCCAGGCGCAACCGCTCTATGGCTTCAGTACGGACCGGCAGGAAGTCACGCTCGGCGCCTCCGCCCGGTTCCACGAAAACTGGCGCGCCTTCGGCTCCGGCACCTATGATTTCGAATCGGGCGTTGTAACGCGCGACGCGATCGGATTTGCCTATGACGACGAATGCTTCTCCTACAGCATGTCGATGCTGACGAAGCGCGACCCGCTCAAGCGCCAGGACGATGAACGGACTTTTGGCTTCACCATATCCTTGCGCACGATCGGAGACTTCGGCTCGACGACCGGTCAATTCGCGCAGCGATGACAGTACAACCAAATCGTCATCCTTTCGCCGCATAGAACCGGCATCCGGGGCTTATGTCTTTCCGGCCGAAAATCGAGGACGAGGGATCAGTTAGTATGACTTTGATCAGGAAATACCTCTTTTCCGCAAGCTTTGCCGCACTGGTGGCGTTCGGTTCCGTTCCCGGAATCATGACTGCAACTCCGGCTGTCGCCAGCGAAATCAAGTATGTCGTCAACGGCGTGCCAGTCACCAGCTACGACATCCAGCGGCGAACGGCATTCCTGAAACTGCAGCATCGCAAGGGCAATCTTGCCAAGGAAGCCGGCGACGAAATGGTCGACCAGACGCTGCGCGCAGCCGAAATTCGACGGCTCGGCATCAAGATTTCCGACAAGCAGATCAATGAAGCGTTCGGCCGCTTCGCAAGCTCCAACAAGATGAGCGCGACCCAGCTTACACAGGTGCTGCAGCAGGCAGGTGTTACGGCACAGCACTTCAAGGAATTCATCGGCTCCCAGATGGGCTGGAACCAGGCTCTGTCGGCTCGCTTCAAGGCGCAGAACGGCAGCATGAGCGAGCAGGACGTGGTCCAGCGCATGCTTCAGCAAAAAGGCTCCAAGCCGAGCGCCACCGAATATATGCTGCAGCAGGTGATTTTTGTCGTTCCCGCCAAGGAACGCGGCCAGATCGGCAAGCGCAAGCGCGAAGCCGAAGCCATGCGCGCCCGCTTCAGCGGCTGCGACAAGACGCGTGAATTCGCCAAGGGATTGATCGACGTCACCGTGCGCGATCTCGGCCGCGTGCTCGCGCCCGAGTTGCCGCCCGAATGGGCTGACCAGATCAAGAAGACCAAGACCGGCGGCGCAACCACCGTGCGCGAAACCGAACGTGGCGTCGAGTTCATCGGCATTTGCAGCGCCCGTGAAGTTTCCGACGATCAGGTCGCCAAGATGGTCTTCCAGTCGGAAGGCACCAAGGATCAGCAGGCCGAACAGCTGAACAAGACCTATATGGAAGAACTGCGCAAGCGCGCACGCATCGTCAAGCGTTGACCATTGTGGCACGTGCCAGCAACGCTCCCATACTCGCACTGACCTGCGGCGATCCATCCGGCATCGGTCCAGAGATCGCCATTGCCGCCTGGCAAGCGCGCGACAGCGCCGCTGTTCCGCCTTTCTATCTGCTGAGCGATACCGCACTTGTGGTTGCGCGCGCGCAAATGACCGGGCTGGAGATCGCAATCGAACACACCACGCCTGAAAAGGCCGCCGAGGTGTTTTCCCGCGCGCTGCCGGTGGTGCCGCTCAAGGCGCGCTTCCACGACAGACCCGGCCATCCCGACGCCGCCAACGCCGCAGGGATCATCGAGGCGATAGACCGAGGCGTTGACGATGTCTTCGCCGGCAGGGCCGCCGCGGTCGTGACCTGTCCCATCGCCAAGAAGCCACTCTACGACGCCGGCTTCCGTTTTCCCGGCCACACCGAATATCTGGCTCACCTTGCAGGCACCAAAGTCGGCAAGGCCGTCACCCCGGTGATGATGCTTGCCGGGCCGGACCTGCGGGCGGTGCCGATCACAATCCATATCGCGCTCAGCGATGTGCCAGGCGCCCTCACCCGCGACGCCATCGAAGAAACCGCCCGTATCACCGCCCAGGACCTCAGGACCCGTTTCGGCATCGCGAAGCCGCGCCTGGCCGTTTCCGGGCTCAATCCGCATGCCGGCGAAGGCGGCGCCATGGGGCACGAGGATGAGGCCGTCATCCGCCCCGCCGTCGAAGCCTTGCGCGCCGAAGGCATCGACGCTTTCGGCCCCCTGCCCGCCGACACCATGTTTCATCCGCGCGCCCGCGCCGGCTATGACGTGGCGATCTGCATGTATCACGATCAGGCGCTGATACCGGCCAAGGCGCTGGCCTTCGACGAGACGGTGAACGTCACGCTGGGCCTGCCCTTCATCCGCACCTCCCCCGATCACGGCACCGCCTTCGACATTGCCGGCAAGGGCATCGCGCGCCCCGACAGCCTGATCGCCGCGCTGAAGCTCGCACGCCGGCTCGCGGACAATGAAAGCCATGCATCATGAGCCTCGACGGGCTGCCGCCGCTTCGGGACGTGATCGAGCGTCACGGCCTGCAAGCCAAGAAATCACTCGGCCAGAATTTCCTGCTTGATCTCAACCTTACCGGCAAGATCGCGCGCGCGGCCGGCGATCTGTCCACCTCGACGGTCATTGAAGTCGGCCCCGGCCCTGGCGGGCTGACACGGGCGCTGTTGATGAATGGCGCGGCACGGGTGGTTGCGATAGAGCGTGACGAACGCTGTCTGGAGGCGCTTGCGGAAGTTTCCGCGCACTATCCGGGCCGGCTGGAGGTCATTCCCGGAGATGCGCTCAAGACCGACTTTGCCGCTCTCGCACCCGGCGAGAAGGTCAAGATCGTCGCCAATCTGCCATACAATATCGGCACGGAACTGCTGATCCGCTGGCTGACGGTGGAACAGTGGCCGCCCTTCTATGCATCGATGACGCTGATGTTCCAGCGCGAGGTGGCACAGAGGATCGTGGCGAAACCCGGCACTGAGGCCTATGGACGCCTCGGCGTACTCGCCGGCTGGCGCACCGACGCGCGCATCGCCTTCGATGTGCCGCCGCAGGCTTTCACGCCGCCGCCCAAGGTCACGTCATCGGTCGTGCAACTCCTGCCCCGCGAAAACCCCTTGCCGGCCAATGTGCGCATGCTGGGGCGCATCACCGAAGCCGCCTTCGGCCAGCGCCGCAAGATGCTGCGCCAGAGCCTGAAAGGCATCGAGGGCGCCCGCCTGCTCGAAGCAACCGGCATCGACGGGACTCGTCGCGCCGAAACGCTGGATATTGCCGAATTCGTGGCGCTGGCCAACGCGGTGTAGCGCAGCGCTTCCCTCACTCTTGATGAGCGGTGCGTAGCGTCGGGATGGAGGTGGCGATGAATTTTTACCCTCACCTGCCACGTCATGGCGACCTCCCCGCGCAGGAGAGGTAAAACCGGTCACTCGGTTTCTTCTTCCAGCAGCCCTGCGACGAAATCGAACAGGCCGGGCCGGCGGTCGCGGCGCAGTCGCTCGGCCGTGACGATCGCGCGAACTTCCGCAAAGGCGGCGTTCAGGTCGTGGTTGACGACGACATAGTCGTATTGGCGCCACTGCTCGATTTCCAGCCGCGCGTTCTCCAGCCGTTTGGCGATCACCTCGTCGGAATCTTCCGCGCGGCGCTTCAGGCGAGCTTTCAGTTCCTTCATCGACGGCGGCAGGATGAAGATCGAGACAATGTCGCCACGCATCTTTTCCTTGAGCTGCTGCGCTCCTTGCCAGTCGATGTCAAACAGCATGTCACGGCCTTCGGCCATCGCCTTTTCGGCAGGCTCGCGCGGCGTGGCGTAGAAATTGCCGTGCACCTCGGCCCATTCGAGCAGCTCATCATTGTCGCGCAGGATCTCGAATTCGCGCTTGCTGCGGAAATGGTAGTGGACGCCCTCGATCTCGCTGCCGCGCCGTGCGCGCGTGGTGACGCTGACCGACAGTTCGAGCCCCGGATCGCTTTCCAGAAGACTGCGGGCAATGGTGGACTTGCCAGCGCCGGAAGGCGACGACAGCACAAGCATGAGGCCGCGACGACGAATGGCGCCCACAGAAGTCTCAGCGCTCATATGTTACTCCAGATTCTGTACCTGCTCGCGAAACTGATCGACCACGGCCTTCAGTTCCAGTCCGATTGCGGTAATCGAAGCGGCGTTCGATTTCGAGCACAAAGTATTCGATTCGCGGTTGAATTCCTGCGCGAGAAAATCGAGCTTGCGGCCTGTCACCCCGCCTCCGGCCAGTAACGCACGGGCGGAAGCGATATGGGTCTTGAGCCGGTCGATCTCCTCGCGAATATCCGCGCGTGTCGCCAGGAAAGCAGCTTCCTGATGCAACCGGGCTTCATCGAACCCCGTCGCGGCATCCGTAAGCAGAGCCACCTGTTCGGCCAGGCGCGCACGGATGGCGGCCGGTTCGCGCGAAGGGTCGGCTTCCGCGCGCAGCGTCAACGTCTCCATGGCATCGACATGGCCGTTCAACAGAAGCCCGAGCGCGTCGCCTTCTGCCCTGCGCGCCTGCTCCAGCCCCTCCAGCGCCGTTTCCAGCACCACCAGCGCCGCCGCGTCGAAAGCTGCCCTGGCCTCCTCGGTCTCTGTCGCTTCGGGCATGTCGAGCACCCCGCGCAACGCCAGCAATCCGTCAGCGCTGGCGGGAGCGACGTCGAACTGCTCTTCCAGCCTCTTGGCGAGGCCTGCGAGATCCCGGAGGAAAGCCTCGTTCACCACCGGCTGCACAAGCGCCCCGGCGGCGCGCGTAACGCCAAGCGAAGCCTGTATATTGCCGCGAGAAAAGCGCCGCTGCACCATCTGGCGCACTTGCACCTCCAACCGTTCATAGCCGGGCGGCAGGCGCAGGCGCACCTCGCAACTCTTGCCATTCACCGATTTGAGTTCCCACGCAATCGAAGCGCCGGCGTGTTCCGTCGACGCCCGTGAAAAGCCGGTCATACTCTGCAAGGTCATCCCGCGGCCCTCTCACACGCTGGAATACGGCCGGGCCCGACCAGGTCCGGTCAATGAAACGACTGCGTCCCGCGCCCCGTCCATTCGTCCCCCGGACGAAGCCACGTTATTGAGCCTGTACCTCCGACTGCCCGCCTTCCGCAGCAGCCTTGGCCGCTTCCTCTGCCTGCTTCTTCTGCACGGCGCGCCAGCGGGCCACATTCTGATTGTGCTCGTCCAGTGTCTTGGCGAAGACATGCCCGCCCGTGCCATCGGCCACGAAGTAGAGCTCATCGGTCTGCGAGGGGTTGGCCACCGCCTCCAGCGCCGCGCGGCCCGGATTGGCGATCGGCGTCGGCGGCAGCCCGTTGATCTGATAGGTGTTGTAGGCCGTCGGCTTGTCAATATCGGACTGATAGATCGGCCGATCCGCGGGGCGGCCCTTGCCACCGAACAGGCCGTAGATGATCGTCGGGTCCGACTGGAGCCGCATCTTCTTCTTCAGGCGATTGAGGAACACCGCCGCGACGCGCGGGCGCTCATCGGCGCGGCCTGTTTCCTTCTCCACGATGGACGCCAGGGTCACGAATTCGTTGATGTCGGCCAGCGGCAGGTCAGGTGCGCGGCGGGCCCAGATGTCATCGACCATCTGCTTCTGGTGGGCAAGCATCTTGTCGATGATCGACTGGCGCGTGGCGCCGCGCGTGAAGCGCTGGGTGTCGGTGGCAAGGCTGCCTTCGGCCGGCTGCGCCGCCGGCATGTCGCCCGACAGCGCTTCATGGTGGGCGATGCGCTCGAACGCCTGCTCGACCGTCAGCCCTTCGGGGATGGTCAGCGAATACATCACCGACTTGCCGCTCTTCAGAAGTTCCATCACCTCATGCATGGAAGCGCCGGCCTTGATTTCGTATTCGCCGGCCTTGAGGGCCGAATCATTGCCATATGCGCGCACGCCGAGCCGGAAAATGCGCGAATCGCTGATCAGCCCACGACGCTCGAGCTGGTCGGCTATGTCCTGCACGCCGGTATTCGGCTTCACCAGGAAAGTCTGGTCGACCATTGTCGGCCCACGGCCCTCGAATTCGCGCTTGCCGAAATAGACCGCCGCGCCCCCCGCCAGAACGACGAGCACGATGATCGACAGCAGGAAATTCAGGAAAACCACGAACTGATTGCGCGACGCGCGCGAACGGCGCGGGGGCGGCGTGCCGGCCTCGGGACGAAGCGCCTCGCTGGCGGATTTCGGAACGATGGGTTTCGATGGTTCGGTGCTGCGACCGATTTCAGCATCAGGAGTCGTGGTCATAGCGCCTCAACAATGTTCTTGTCAGTCCCCCACCGAGCCCAGGAATCCATAAGCTGGCCCCGACCCTAAGGGCGATTATGGCAAAATTCGCGGCGAAACGGTCCGCAAGGGACCGTATCAACCGTTATAACGCTGGAAAATCAGCGAGGCGTTGGTGCCGCCAAAACCAAAGGAATTGGAGAGTGCGACATCGACCTGACGGGCGCGCGGCTTGTTGGGAACAAGGTCGATCGCCGTATCCCGCTCGGGATTGTCGAGATTGATGGTCGCCGGGACGATGTTGTCGCGAATGGCGAGGATGGAGAAGATCGCTTCGGCGGCGCCAGCGGCACCGAGGAGATGGCCGATGGACGACTTGGTCGAGGACATCGAAATCCTGGAGGCGGCATCGCCGGCCAGCCGCTCGACAGCGCCAAGCTCAATCGTGTCGGCCATGGTCGAGGTGCCGTGGGCGTTGATGTAGTCGATGTCGCCGGGCTGCAACCCGGCGCGCTTCAGCGCCGCCGCCATGCAGCGGAACGCACCGTCGCCGTCCTCGGACGGGGCAGTGATGTGGTAGGCGTCGCCGGTCAGGCCATAGCCCGTGATCTCGGCGTAAATCTTGGCGCCGCGCGCCTTGGCATGCTCGAGTTCTTCGAGCACGACCACGCCGGCGCCCTCGCCCATGACGAAACCGTCGCGGTCGCGATCATAGGGACGCGAAGCCGTTTCGGGCGAATCGTTGCGTGCCGTGGAAAGCGCCTTGCAGGCGGCAAAGCCGGCCAGCGACAGCCGCGTGACGGGCGATTCCGCGCCGCCGGCAACCATCACGTCGGCATCGCCGAACATGATCAGCCGCGCCGCGTCGCCGATGGCGTGCGCACCGGTGGAGCAAGCGGTGACCACGGCGTGGTTGGGGCCTTTGAGGCCATGCCGGATCGAGACCTGCCCGGAAACCAGATTGATGATGTTGCCCGGAATGAAGAAGGGGCTGATGCGGCGCGGGCCGCGATCCTGAAGGATGAGCGCGTTTTCCGCGATCCCCTCGATCCCGCCGATTCCCGAGCCGATCATCACGCCGGAGGCATGCTGCTCTTCCGGCGTCCTGGGCTCCCAGCCCGAGTCCTTCAGCGCCTCATCGGCGGCCGCAATCCCGTACAGGATGAAGTCGCCGATCTTGCGCAGTTCCTTCGGCTCCAGATAGGCCTCCGGATTGAAGGTGTTGTCGCTGCCGTCGCCACGGGGGATCACATGCGCGATCTTGCAGGCAAGATCTTCGGTTTCGAATTCAGTGACCCGCCGTGCAGCACTCCGACCGGTCAGAAGCTCTCTCCAGCCATGCTCCACGCCCACGCCGAACGGCGAAAGCAGACCCAGGCCAGTGACGACAACACGCCTCATACGGTATTCTCGAAATGCTGTAGCTGACGGCGCTTAGGCCGAAGCCTTGTCGATGTACTTGACGGCGTCGCCGACGGTCAGGATCGTCTCGGCAGCGTCATCGGGGATTTCAACGCCGAACTCTTCCTCGAAAGCCATGACGAGTTCAACCGTGTCCAGGCTGTCGGCGCCCAGATCGTCGATGAAGCTGGCAGCTTCCGTCACCTTGTCGGCTTCAACGCCGAGATGTTCGACAACGATCTTCTTGACGCGCTCTGCAGTGTCACTCATTTGGGCATCCTCGTCTAAAATTTTGTCTGTCTTCGTTAACGGCACGCATGCCGGTAATCAAGTTGAAAGATGTTCCCGCCAGGGAACGTGGCAACGGCGGCAGAAAGTCAGTACTCCGCCGCCGCGCATTCATGGCGGCATTACACGAAAAGCTTGCCGCGTCCAATGCGAAAACGCTGATTCTGCGCGGTTCGGCGCCACCATATACAGAAATAAGCTGTTGCCGGCGCCTTTTCACGGATCGCGATCAGATCATCGCCATGCCGCCATTCACGTGAATGGTCTGGCCGGTGATGTAGGAAGCCTCGTCCGACGCGAGATAGACGACCGCCGAGGCGATCTCGGTGCCGGTGCCCATGCGACGGGCCGGAATGGCCGACATGATGGCTTCCTTCTGCTTGTCGTTCAGCTTCTCGGTCATGGCTGATTCGATAAAGCCGGGAGCAACGCAATTGACGGTGACGCCGCGCGTGGCGATCTCCTGCGCCAGAGACTTGGAAAAGCCGATCAGCCCCGCCTTGGAAGCGCAGTAGTTGGCCTGGCCGGGGTTGCCGGTAACGCCGACGACCGAGCTGATGTTGATGATGCGGCCGGAGCGGCGGCGCATCATCGGATGGGTCAGCTCGCGCGTCAGGCGGAACGTGGCGGTCAGATTGATCTCGACCACGGAATCCCAATCGGCGTCCGACATGCGCACGAACAGACCGTCCTTGGTAATGCCGGCATTGTTGACCAGAATGTCCACGCCTTCCAGTTCGGCCTCGGCCTTCTGGCCAAGCGCCTTGACCTCGTCGCGGTCGGCGAGATTGGCCGGGAACACCTTTACGCGCTCGCCAAGCTCGGCGGCCAGCGCCTCCAGTTTTTCGGCGCGGGTGCCGTGAAGGCCCACGATTGCGCCCTGCTTGTGCAGCGCACGGGCGATCTCTTCGCCAATGCCGCCGGTAGCTCCGGTAACGAGCGCCTTGCGGCCGGTCAGATCGAACATTTTTGACTCCATCTCAAGAGCACGCCCTTCACGCGGGCATCGGTTCTCAATTGTTCAGGCAAGCGCGGCAACAGCCGCTTCCACATCCGCCGGGGTGTTGATCGCGCTGGTGGCGATTTCCTTGTCGATGCGCCGGGCAAGTCCCGAAAGCACCTTGCCGGAGCCCACCTCATACATCGTCTTCACGCCGTTGGCGCCAAACCATTCCACCGTCTCGCGCCAGCGCACGCGGCCGGTGACCTGCTCGACCAGGCGGGCAGCGATCTGATCGGGATCGGTGAGCGGCTGCACGACGACATTGGCGACGACCGGCACCACCGGCGCCTGTTTGGCCACACCGGCCAGCGCCTCGCGCATGGCCTCGGCGGCGGGCGTCATCAGCGCCGAATGGAAGGGGGCCGAAACCGAAAGCATGAGCGCGCGCTTGGCGCCCTTTTCGGTGCACAGCTTCGCCGCAAGCTCGACTGCCGCCCTGGCGCCGGAAATGACGAGCTGACCGCCGCCATTATCATTGGCGATCTGGCAGACCGAATTCCGGCCAGCTTCGGCGCAGGCGGCTTCCACATCGGCCTGCTCCAGCCCGATGATGGCCGCCATGGCGCCCTCGCCCACCGGAACCGCCGCCTGCATGGCATTGCCGCGAATGCGCAGGAGCCGCGCGGTATCGGCGATCGAGAACATGCCGGCCGCGGCGAGCGCGGAATATTCGCCAAGCGAATGGCCGGCGACATAGGCGACCTTGTCCTTCAGTGAGAAGCCGCGCGCTTCCATGGCGCGAAGTGCGGCAAGCGACACCGCCATCAGCGCCGGCTGGGCGTTGGCGGTCAGCGTCAGCGTCTCCTCGGGGCCTTCCCACATGATCGTGGAGAGCTTTTCGCCCAGCGCCTCATCGACTTCCTCGAACACCGCGCGCGCTTCCGGGAACGCGTCGGCGAGGTCCTTGCCCATGCCCACGGACTGACTGCCCTGCCCCGGAAATGTGAATGCGACGGCCATGTAAGGCTCCCGAAATTGTTTCACTTCAAGGCCGTGTGACGCAAGGAAGGCTGCAAAGTCAAGGCCGCGCCCCTTCGGACGCCTGCGCAAAACACGCATTTGGGGCGTTTTGGAAGATCGGGCATTGCCCGCCGCTCACACTCATATTCTCGACCCGTAAGGAGAATTGATTCCTCTCGGCCTCACCACGCACTAGATTTAGTGACAGTTTGATGACAGTTACGTGACGGCTTTTACAGGCGTTGGGGTATTGGAGTTGGCAGGTACGTTTCGATCGGCGCGCAATGTGTCGGAATGCGATGCGTCTGGCATTCCCGGACGCAGGGCCTTGACGATTCGGGTGGTCGCGACCACCACGCTGACGCTTTTCATCTCGGCGGCCCTTGTCTTCTGCGTCGAACTCATCTCGCGCGGATCGCTGTCGCAGACGCTGGCCTTTTTCCAGCAGCCCCTGCGCCCAAGCTGGACCACGGTGGCGCTGTTCGCGCTGCTCCTGATTTTTCTCGACGCGCTGATCGGGCGCGCGTATCACGCGCTCTTCGTCATCGCGCCGGTTGTGCTGGTGCTTGCCTTCATAGGGCACCAGAAATCGCTGTATCTGGGCGACCCGCTCTATCCTGCCGATTTTCTCTATGCCCGCCAGATCGTGGAACTGCTGCCGCTTCTGGCCAGCGACCGTCCGCTTGCGGCCGTCGCGATCACCTGCGGGATCGTTGCGGGCCTCGTGGCACTTGTCGCGGCTTGGAAATTCTGGCGACCGCGGGCGCCGGCCTTGTCGATGCGCGGGCGGATGGCGCGGCTCGGCATCGCGCTGCCGCTGCTCATTTTCTTCGGCTCCATCATGGACTATGCGACCTATTCCTGGGTCCGCGACCGGCTCCAGATCATCCCCATGATGTGGGACCAGAAGGAAAACTATAACAATAACGGCTTCGCGCTTGCCTTCGCGCTCAACGTGCCGATGGCCAAGGTGGTGGCGCCATCGGGCTATTCGGCCAAGGCCATCGAGGCCATCCCGCAGGCCGGGCCTGCCCTGCCGGTTCTGCCCGCCGAACGGCCCGACATCATCCTGGTGATGAACGAATCTTTCTGGGACCCGACCCGCCTGCCCGGCATCACCATCACGCCGGACCCGATCCCCAATGTGCGGGCGCTGCAGTCCGGCCACGTCTTTTCGCCGGAATTCGGCGGCATGACCGCCAATGTCGAATTCGAGGCACTGACGGGCTTTTCCAACGCTTTCCTGCCTTATGGCAGCATTCCCTACCAGCAATATGTGCGCGGCCCCGTACCGTCTCTCGCCAGCTTCCTGCGCAGCGAAGGCTATGATACGCGCGCCTTCCACCCCTTCGCCGGCTGGTTCTGGAACCGCACGCCGGTCTACCAGGCCTTCGGCTTCGAGCATTTCATGTCGCAGGAGACCCTGCCGCAGCTTGCCGCGCGTGGGCCACTGGCCTCCGATGCGGCACTGGTGGAGGAAATAATCGACCAGGCGGACCGGACCTCGGCCCCGCTCTTCTTCTTCGCCGTCACTCTCCAGAACCATGGCCCCTACGCGCCCGGCCGCTATTCGGATGCGACGCATAGCGTGGAGGGCGAGGTGAGCGAGGCCACCAGGGGCGCGGTCATCAGCTACGCCGAAGGCGCGGCGGACGGCGATCGCGCATTCGCCCGCCTCGTGGAATGGGCGCGCCAGCGCGACCGCCACACCATCGTTGCCATGTTCGGCGATCACCTGCCGCCGCTTGGCCCCGTCTATGTCGAGACCGGCTTCATGGAAGGCAATGTCGCCAAGCGGCGCGCGCCGCTGCCGCAAATGGCCGTTCAGCACGAGACCCCGCTCGTGGTGTGGTCGAACCGCAGCGGTGGGGTCGAAGGCATTGGCTCGATCAGCCCGTCATTCCTGCCGCTGGAACTCATGAAGACGGCAGGCATCAGCCATCCCTATTACACCGGCTTCCTTGGCGCGATGCGCGAGCGCTATCGCGTGGTCGATCGCAACATGCTGGTCGGGGCCGACGATGCCAGCACGCCCGACTGGTCGCAGGCCAAGGTCATCGACCCGGCGATCCGCGATTTCCGATTGCTGCAATACGACATGATCTTCGGCAAGCACCATGGCGCCAAGACGTTCTTTCCGCAGCCCATGCCCGCCGGCATGATGTAGCCTCCGGCAAGGCCATGTCCCGAAAACAATCCGGCCCGAAGATCGCAACCGATCTTCGGGCCACAGCTTTTCAACTCTCCGGAAGCAGGCAGCCCCCTTTCAGCATCAATTCGTGATGTAGAGCTGTGAAATCGCAAAGGCGATGTTCTGGAAGGCTTCCTTGAGCTGTTCCTGGTTTTTCGTCGGATAGTAGTTCGCGGTCGTTGATGCGCATTTGCTGTAGAGCTCGCGGTTGGCCGCGGTATCGGCCCCGAGCACGACGGTGAAGACGCGCACGCCCTGGTCCTTCAATGTGGTGCACATGCCCTGCGTCATGGTGTTGACGTTGGTCAAAGCCTTGCTTCTGTTCGCATTGGAATCGAGCCGCTTCGAGCTCAGATACCCATAAGAGCCGTAATCCGATCCGTTGAAATTGGATTTCTGGCCGAAGACGTTGTTTTCGCCATCGGTGAAGACCACGACCACCTTGGTCGTGCCGTCCGAATTGAAATCATCGCCCGTGCCGAACCTGGGCGACAGCACGCGGTGCCCCCAGGCCAACCCTTCCGACACGTTGGTACCGGAGCCATTCCAGTAGGTCATCTTGCTGATCTCGGTCTTGAGTTTATCGAGATCGGCGGTCAGCGGTGCCAGCGGCGTCGGGCAGGCGTAGTTTGGTCCGGTGGTCAGCGGCGGGGTCGCTGTGATCAGATAGTCGGTCTGCACCGTCATTTTCGAGATGGCGGTATACTTGGAAGTCGATTTCTGAGTGGCGATTTTTGTTGATTCACTGTCGGAACTTTTTGCCGGGTCCCTGAGATAGCTGTTGTTGAACACGCTGGTATCCGCGTTCTGTCCTTTGGCCGGGGCACCCGGTTCATCCGGTGCGAAGTAAGGCACGAACATCGTGGCCGGAACCAGAGGATCAGGCACGGTATCGTTAAGGTTGTACGGAGATGGCCGCGCTTCGACACACCCTTTCCAATCGACTCGAGGATCTGGCGTATCCGGATATTTCGGGTTCAGGCCGAGGAACAACTTCCAGTGCCCCGGACGCTTGCCGTTGGTAAGCTTGTCGAAATTGCTGCCGTTGCTTGTGTTCTCAGCCGCTGGAATTTCCAACCGCTTGTCGATCCACTCTTCCTTGAGAAAATCGGGATTGTTGATGTTGACCGCGGTCACGAAGGGCACCAGCGCCGCCCGTATCTCGCGTTGCGGGTGCTGGGTCTTGGCGCTCTGAAGAATGGTGACGAGGTTGGTGGCGCCCTCGCGCAGCGCCTTCATGTTCGACTCACCCATCGAGCCGGTGTTGTCGAGCACCAGCGCGACCTCCAGCTTGGCGGTCGACTCAAACGCGCTGGACGCTGCGGTGACATGCCTGTTGCCGCCGAAGAAGAAGCCGAAAGTCAGGGGTACATCGGCTTCGGCGGTAGCCGAGGTGCGGATGTAGTTGATGCCCGGATCGACCTCCAGCGTGGCCGTCGCATCGTCCAGGCCGTTCTTGCCGGCGATATTGGCCTTGAAGTAGCGGTCGAAAATCTCCTCACGCGTCAGCGGCTTGCCGCCGCCGGTCTGTGCCGAGGACGCGTCGGCCAGACGCGAGGCCGCCAGCACGGCCGAATCGAGCGCGTTTTGCAGATTGGATTTCGCAGTCATCAGATTGGCGACATCGAGCGCCAGCCCGACACCGGCAAGAACGGCCGGAGCGGAAATCGCAAACATCATCGCGAAATTCCCGCTCCTGGACCGCAGGAAGCGCTTCACAAGCATCGTTACCCCCGCTTATGCCCGGATCGAAGCGAACTTTCTGCACCGCGTAAGGTGAAAAACCTGTGACCGGCGTCTCGGGTAGGACGACAAATTGGCGGTGGTGGTTAAGGATAGGTTCGCAACCTATCTGGTAGTTTCAGCATTTGCCGCCGCCGAATGCTGCGCACTGAGCGGGCGGCGCGATGCGCGAAACCGGCCTTTTTTCTTGCCTTCCGGCGAAAATGCTGTAAAGAGCCGCCATCTGTCGGTTCCGGCTGGGGGCTGAACGGAGGGCCGGAGGTTTTTCTATCAGGAAAATCGCCCGCGTGAAGCAAGAAGCGCTTCCGCCTCCCGTGTCTCCGCTCTCGACCGTCTCGTCATGCTCCTTTCTTCTCCCGCGGGTGCCAAGCCCAACGGATCAGAGAAGTTGCAGAGGCTTAGCCGCCGGCGCCGGACAGGGAAACGAAGAAAGGCAAAGAACATGGCTCTCTACGAACACGTGTTTCTTGCCCGCCAGGACCTTTCGCAGCAGCAGGTCGACGCGCTCGTGGAGCACTACAAGGGCGTCATCACCTCGCACGGCGGATCGGTCGGTCGGGTCGAGAACTGGGGACTGAAGTCCCTCACCTACCGCATCAAGAAGAACCGCAAGGCCTATTACACGCTGATGGACCTGACCTGCCCGCCGGCCGCTCTCAACGAGATGGAGCGTCAGATGGGCCTGTCGGAAGACGTGCTGCGCTTCATGACCGTCAAGGTCGAAGCCCACGAGGAAGGCGCCTCGGCAATGATGCAGAAGCGCGAAGAGCGTTCCGAGCGCGGTGACCGCGGCTTCGGCGACCGTGGTGGTCGCAGCTTCGGCGATCGTGATCGTGGTCCGCGCCGTCCGCGCGAACAGGCTGAAGGAGCTGCAGAATAATGGTCGACATCAACCAGATCCCGACCCGGCGTCCGTTCCATCGCCGCCGCAAGACCTGCCCGTTCTCCGGCGCCAACGCCCCGAAGATCGACTACAAGGACGTGCGTCTGCTGCAGCGCTACATTTCCGAGCGCGGCAAGATCGTTCCGTCGCGCATCACCGCCGTCAGCCAGAAGAAGCAGCGCGAACTCGCCAAGGCGATCAAGCGCGCCCGTTTCCTCGGCCTGCTGCCCTACGTGGTGAAGTAAGACATTCCGGTCTGCCGCTTCTTGCGCAGGCCGTATGATGTGAAGGAAGAGGCGGCCCGCCGCCTTTTCCCCTCCCCGCGAAGGGCGCGGCGAGCGACATGAAAAATCCCGAGTTGGGCCACCATGCCCTAACTGCCGGACAGGCAGGACAGCGACCGAGGCGCAAAGCCGCCACTCAAGCTTCCTGCCGTCCTGACAAGAAATCAGCCGCATCGCGGCACAGACAAAGGACAGGAACGATGGAAGTCATCCTTCTCGAACGTATTTCCCGCCTCGGCCAGATGGGCGACACCGTCAAGGTCAAGGACGGCTTTGCCCGCAATTTCCTGCTGCCGCAGGGCAAGGCGCTGCGCGCCAACGAAGCCAACAAGAAGAAGTTCGAAGGCCAGCGCGCCCAGCTCGAAGCCCGCAACCTGGAGCGCAAGTCCGAAGCCCAGCAGGTGGCCGACAATCTTGACGGCAAGACCTTCGTGGTCGTGCGTTCGGCCGGCGAAACCGGTCAGCTCTACGGTTCGGTTTCGACCCGCGACATCGCCGACATCGTCACGGCCGAGGGTTTCTCGGTCAGCCGCACGCAGATCGAACTCAACCACCCGATCAAGACCATCGGCCTGACCAATGTGGCGATCGCGCTGCATCCGGAAGTCGAGGTCACCATCACCCTCAACATCGCCCGCACCGCCGACGAGGCCGAGCGCCAGGCTGCCGGCGAGAAGCTCGATTCGGCCGAAGCCATCTACGGCGAGGACATCAACGAGAACGCCCGTCCGGACAGCTTCTTCGACCCGAACGCGGAAGAAGACGAAGAGCTCTGATCACATTTCACGAGACGCTGTCGTCTCGCGTGAACTGGACCAAAAAACCGGGCCCCTGGCCCGGTTTTTTTTGTACAAACTGGAACTATTGCAGATGCGGCGCTTTGAAGCACAATAGGGGCAACCCAGTTTTGCCTTAATTGCGGGTGTCGCTATGAATATACTGTTGCAGCGCATCGTTGAACGCTTGGTGCGCACCGGAAACCTCACCATTACCAGCGCCAATGGCAGTAGCCGGAGCTTCGGCGATGGCACGGGAGATCCGGTTCACGTCGTTTTCAGAACCGGCCATGCAGAACGCGCCGTGGCCATGGACCCCATGCTGGCGCTGCCGGAAGCATTCATGGACGGTGAGATCGACATCGTGGAGGGCGATGTCCTCGGTCTCCTGCACACCGCCTACCAGAATATGGGACCGGGCGGCGTGGAGGCTGCATGGACCAAGGCGCTGGAGGGTCTGCGCCATGCTTTCCGCCGCTTGCAGCAGCTTAATACCACCAGCCGCTCGCGGCGCAACGTGCAGCGCCACTACGATCTGTCGGGAGAGATGTACAAGCTCTTCCTCGACGAGGACATGCAGTATTCCTGCGCCTATTTCGAACGCCCGGACATGACGCTCGATGAGGCGCAGCTCGCCAAGAAGCGCCACATCGCCGCCAAGATGCAAATGAAGCCCGGCCTTTCCGTGCTCGACATCGGTTCGGGCTGGGGGGGGCTCGGCCTCTATCTGGCCCGCAACTTCGAGGCCGACGTTCTGGGCGTTACGCTTTCGACCGAACAGCACACCGTTTCGACCGACCGCGCCCATGCGGAAGGGCTGCAGAACCACGTCCATTTCGAACTGCGCGACTATCGTCATCTGACCGAGCGGTTCGACCGCATCGTTTCGGTGGGCATGTTCGAGCATGTCGGCGTCAACCACTACCGCGCCTTCTTCGAGAAATGCGCAACACTGCTCAAGCCCGATGGCGTGATGGTTCTGCACTCGATCGGCCGCAACGGCCCGCCCTATGCCACCAACGCCTTCATCCGCAAATACATCTTCCCCGGCGGCTACATCCCGGCTCTGTCGGAAGTTCTGCCGGTGATCGAGAAATCGGGGCTGATGGTCACCGATATCGAGATCCTGCGCCTGCATTATGCGGAAACGCTCAAGCACTGGCGCGAGCGCTTCATGGCCAATCGCGACAAGGCAAAGGCGATCTATGACGAACGCTTCTGCCGCATGTGGGAGTTCTATCTTGCCGGCTCGGAAGCCTCGTTCCGCTGGCAGGAGATGATGAATTTCCAGATCCAGCTCACCCGCCGCAACGATGTCCTGCCCATCACGCGCGACTACATGGCCGAGGCCGAACAGGCGCTGGCCATGCAGGACAACCAGACCACGGCCGAACAGCAGGACGCAGCCGCCGCCCAAAAAGGCAAGAAACGCATTTCGGAGGCTGGCGAATAGTCGCCAGCACTTGCCTTGCGGCCGCCCTGCCCCGACAAAGGCACGGAACCGGAGGGACGGCAGTGAGCATTCCGATCTTCATTGCAGCCGCGATCTGCGAGATCGCCGGCTGCTTTTCATTCTGGGCATGGTGGCGGCTGGAGAAATCGCCGCTCTGGCTGGCGCCCGGCATTGCCCTGCTGGTGGCCTTCGCATGGCTTCTCAGCCTCGTCGATTCGTCCGCCGCCGGCCGCGCCTATGCCACCTATGGCGGCATCTACATCGCCGCGTCGCTCGGCTGGCTCTGGCTGGCCGAGGGCGTGCGCCCCGACCGTTGGGACCTGCTGGGCGCCACGGTCTGTTTTGTCGGCGCCTGCATCATCCTGTTCGCGCCGCGCGCGGCATAGCCGAAGGCGGCGGGGCGTTTCCACTTGCCGCCGCTTGCGATCAGGCTTTCAGCGGAATCCAGATTTCCAGCCCGCCATTGCCGGTTCGACCATCGAATTCGGGTCCATAATGTTCGAAATTCGGCGCATCAGCCGCCTCGAATTGCGAATTCGGCAGCCAATTTCGCCAAATCGCATGCACCGTATTGCGGATTTTCGAGACATGATCGCGGTGGGCAAAGACCGCATATTTCTGCGCGGCCAGCCGCACGCAACTGAACTCCTTCGGCATTTCCGAAAAGTCGGTCACCTCGACGCCCGAGACATATTCGAAGCTGCTGTCGTCGAAATTGCAGCAAATGCCGTACCAGGCATTCGGCACGGCGCCGGGGATACTGCCCTGATAGGCGTTGAAGCGCTGCCACAGCGCGGGGATGGCGTTGTTGGGGCTATCAAACGCATAGCGTTCGCCCAGACCGGCAATGAGCATAGGCTTGCCGTCGACGAAGCGCGGTTCTTCCAGCTTTGCAGTCGGTGTATCGTCCATAATGATCGGCTCCACGAGTTCGAGATTGTCGAGATGACGCTGCGCGCGCAGGGCTTCGGGCGTCAGCCCGAACTGCTCGCGAAACGCCCGCGTGAATGCCTCGTGGGAGCCGTATCCGGCATCGAGCGCCACCGCCAATATGTCGGGCGCGCCGCCGGCCAGCGCCCGCGCCGCCACGCTCAACCTGCGCCCGCGCAGATAACGGGTGATCGAACGCCCGGTTGCGGCGGCAAACGCCCGTGACATGTGAAATCGCGAAACCCCGGCCACACCGGCGATGTCATCCAGACAAACCTCGCCGGCGAAATGGCTTTCGACATACCACAGGGCTTTCAATACCGGGTCCATGACACTCCCACTCAGGCAATGCCCGATATGCCGCCATTTCGGGGAGCCGGCTTGATCGCGCTTGCGGTGCGGCCGAACTTCCTTGTGATCTCCTATCGCTGCGCGGGCGTGACGACCTCATAGGTGCAAGCAAAGGAAGCAGCGGCTATCCGGTAGGTATCGGTCGGGTCATCGGGCACCTGAACGATCGCATCGCCCGGCCGGGCAACCATCCTTTCGCCCCAGGGCGCGGTGAAGGCGAATTCACCTGTCTCCCGCGGCACGATGAAATAGCCCATATCCGTGCCTTTCGGGATGAATGTCCGATAGCCCTGCGCATCCGCCTTCGATTGCGGTTCGCCGTAACGGGTCGGAAACTTCGCGGCCTTCACCAGAATTTCCTCGTTTCCGGTTTCCGGGCAGCGGTTGCGCACCACCCAGTCGCCCTCCTCGGCCGGTTTGGACTTCGTCTCCACGCCCTCGCCCCTGATGGTCGTGACGATTATCTCTCCAACCACTGCGGGGCGCGCATCCACCGGCTTCGTCTTGCGGGCAATGCCGGTCCTGCCGCCACTCTTCATGTCGGCAAACAGCGCGACCTGATCCTTGCTCGAAACCTCCCCGGCCATGGCATACGAAGCGCCCGCCAGGCCGCCCAGCAACAGGGCGCAGAAAAATCCGGCATATGCGGTTCTCATCGCATCAGTCCTTGCAGAGAATGCTCCCCGCCATAACAGCACGGACGGCGCCCGCCGCCAACACCGTTCAAGGGCGATTCGGCTCGCTTGAATATTCTTGTTTTGTTCTTAATTGCGGGCTACGGTTCTGCATTGAGCGTCAAGCTGATTCACCGCCCTGCGAATCCAATCCTGTGGATGAGATGTGCGTTTTGTGGACCGCTTGCGCATAAGTTCAGCATTGACCGACTCCTGAAGCCCCTCTTCTGCTAACCAGAAAGCGGAACGGGATTTTTGGGGAAACGATGGCAGAGGCGGCACGCAAGTTCGAAGTGGCGGAAACACCGCTTTATCGGGAGGCTCCGAACAATATCGAGGCCGAGCAGGCGCTGCTGGGCGCGATTCTCGTCAACAACGACGCCTTCTATCGCGTCTCGGATTTCCTGAAGCCCGCGCATTTCTACGAGCCTCTACACCGCAAGATCTTCGAGATCGCCGGCGAGTTGATTCGCATGGGCAAGATGGCCAATCCGGTCACGCTCAAGACCTTCCTGCCCGCCGACGAGAAAGTCGGCGACATGACGCTGGCCCACTATCTTGCCCGTCTGGCGGCCGAGGCCGTCACCATCATCAACGCCGCCGACTATGGCCGCGCCATCTATGACCTCGCGACGCGCCGCGCGCTAATCACCGTTGGCGAGGACATGGTCAATATCGCCTATGACGCGCCGGTGGACGTTTCCCCGCAACAGCAGATCGAGGACGCCGAGCGGCGGCTGTTCGAGCTTGCCGAAACCGGGCGCTACGATGGCGGCTTCGAGAGCTTTACCGATGCGGTCAAGACCGCGGTGGACATGGCCAACGCCGCCTATATGCGCGACGGCCATCTGTCCGGCATCGCCTCGGGCCTGCGCGATCTCGACCACCGCATGGGTGGCCTGCAACCTTCCGACCTGATCGTGCTTGCCGGTCGTCCCGGCATGGGCAAGACCTCGCTCGTCACCAACATCGCCTTCAACATCGCCCATGCCTATGAACCGGCGCAGCAGGCGGACGGTTCGTTCAAGGCCGCCAATGGCGGCGTCATCGGCTTCTTCTCGCTCGAAATGTCGTCCGAGCAGCTCGCCACGCGTATCATTTCCGAGCAGACGGAAATCCCCTCATCGAAAATCCGCCGAGGCGACATCAACGAGGCCGATTTCGAAAAGCTGGTGGCCTGCTCACAGACCATGCAGCGCATTCCGCTGTTCATCGATTCGACCGGTGGCATATCCATCGCCCAGCTCGCCGCGCGCTCGCGCCGCCTGAAGCGCCAGCGCGGGCTGGACGTCATCATCATCGACTATATCCAGCTCATGCAGGGCTCGTCGGCCAAGGCCTCGCAGAACCGCGTGCAGGAAATCACCGAGATCACCACCGGCCTGAAGGCGCTGGCCAAGGAACTCAACGTTCCCATCATCGCGCTGTCCCAGCTTTCGCGTCAGGTGGAAAGCCGCGACGACAAGCGCCCGCAGCTTTCCGACCTTCGCGAATCGGGCTCCATCGAGCAGGACGCCGACGTGGTGCTCTTCGTCTACCGCGAGGAATATTATCTCAAGAACAAGGAACCCAAGCCCGGCACCGAAGAGCACATCAAGTGGGAAACCGATATGAACGAGGTGCGCGGCAAGGCCGAGGTCATCGTCGCCAAGCAGCGGCACGGCCCTACGGGAACGGTTTCGCTGGCCTTTACCGGCGAGTTCACCCGCTTCTCCGATCTGGCGGAAGAGCATCATCTGCCGGAACGGTTCGAGTAGCCGGGTGATGGGATTTTTTTCTCCCCACAAGGTGAGCGCTCTGGCGCAATGCTTTGCCGCCATCCCCGTCCACTTTACGGATCGGCCTTCCCCTCAAGAGGGAAGATAAGGTCATGGCCAAAACCCGCGTCCAGTTCGTCTGCCAGAACTGCGGCACCGCCCACACACGCTGGGCGGGCAAATGCGATGCCTGCGGCGAGTGGAACACGCTGGTCGAGGAAGGCACCAACAGCGGCATCGGCGGCGGCCCGGCCTCCATACGCAGCGCGCGCAAGGGCCGACCGGTAACTCTCACCTCCCTTTCGGGCGACATCGAGGATGCACCGCGCATCGCCTCGGGCATAGGCGAGCTCGACCGCGCCACGGGCGGCGGCTTCGTGCGCGGTTCGGCCCTGCTCATAGGCGGCGATCCCGGCATCGGCAAATCCACCCTGCTCACGCAGGCGGCGGCGGCACTTGCCGGCCGTGGCCACCGCATCGTCTATGTCTCGGGCGAAGAGGCGGTGGCGCAGATCCGCCTGCGCGCGCAGCGGCTCGGCGTGGCGGGCTCAAGCGTGGAGCTGGCGGCCGAAACCAATGTCGAGGACATTCTGGCGACCATCGGCGAGGGCAAGCGGCCCGATCTCGTCATCATCGATTCGATCCAGACGTTGTGGACCGATATTGCGGATTCAGCCCCCGGCACGGTCACGCAGGTGCGCACGTCCGCACAGGCGCTGATCCGCTACGCGAAATCCACTGGAGCGGCCGTGGTGCTCGTCGGCCATGTCACCAAGGAAGGCCAGATCGCCGGCCCGCGCGTCGTCGAGCACATGGTGGACGCCGTGCTCTATTTCGAGGGCGAAGGCGGGCACCATCACCGCATCCTGCGCACGGTGAAGAACCGCTTCGGCGCGACCGACGAGATCGGCGTCTTCGAGATGTCCGACAAGGGCCTGCGCGAGGTGGCCAACCCGTCCGAACTGTTCCTGGGAGAGCGCCATGCACAGGCGCCCGGCGCGGCCGTCTTTGCCGGCATCGAGGGCACGCGGCCGGTGCTTGTGGAAATCCAGGCGCTGGTGGCGCCCTCCACGCTCGGCACGCCACGGCGCGCGGTGGTGGGCTGGGACAGCCCGCGCCTTGCCATGGTTCTGGCCGTGCTGGAGGCCCATTGCGGCGTGCGCTTCGGCCAGCATGACGTTTATCTGAATGTCGCCGGCGGCTACCGCATTTCCGAACCGGCAGCGGACCTCGCGGTTGCGGCCGCACTGGTTTCGTCGCTCACCGGCCTTGCTCTTCCGGCCGATTGCGTCTATTTCGGCGAAATCAGCCTTTCGGGCGCTATCAGGCCGGTTGCTCATGCGCAGCAGCGCCTCAAAGAAGCCGAAAAGCTGGGCTTCGGACAAGCCGTGCTGCCCAAGGGCAGTGAGGAAATGTCCGGCGCAATCGGATCCGGCGCATTCCAGCCCGCAACGCTGACGGACCTCGTCGTGCGTATCGCGGGTTCCCTGCGCAGAAAGACGGACGATTGACCGGGGCTTGTGCCAAACGCGGCACGGTGCGGCAAGGCGCTTTGATGGAGTGGGAACGACATGCCGATTACGCTGCTTGACGGAATTCTCGTCGGCTTCACGCTGGTTTCGGCAATGCTTGCCATGGTGCGCGGTTTCTCGCGCGAGGTGCTTTCGATCGCCTCCTGGATCGCGGCAGCGGCCGCCGCCTACTTCTTCTACCCCGCAGTGCTGCCCTATGTGCTGCCGCATATCGACAATGAAAAGATCGCGATGGGCGCCGCCGCGGGCATCGTCTTCATCGTCGCGCTGATCGTGGTGACGGTCATCACCATGAAGATCGCGGATTTCATCATCGACAGCCGCGTCGGCGCGCTCGACCGCACGCTCGGTTTCCTCTACGGCGCCGCACGCGGCGTCCTCGTCGTCGCGGTCGGGCTGATGTTCATGAACTGGCTGCTTGGCGCCAATCCCCCGACCTGGATCTCCGAAGCCAAATCGAAGCCGCTGCTGGAAGGCATCGGCATGAAAATCGAGAATTTGATGCCCGAGGACCCGGAAAAGGCTATTTTGAAACGGCTGAAGCCGGATGAAACGCCGGATGCCGAACCGGGCACGCCGCCCGCTGACGACACGACGGGCGACGCGACGCAGGACAGCAGCCCGCCTGCCGACAATTGAAGGTAGCGCGAAGCGCGCAACCGCCCTATATGAGGGTTTTCTAAAGAGAGACCGCCACGATGGCCCAAGTGGACGACACCTTGCCCGGCGAGGCCGATGACCATTTTCACGACGAATGCGGCGTGTTCGGCATTTTCGGCCGACAGGATGCTGCCGCGATCGTGACGCTCGGCCTGCACGCGCTGCAGCATCGCGGACAGGAGGCAGCGGGCATCGTTTCCTATGACGGCTCGCAATTCCACGTCGAGCGTCATGTCGGCCTGATCGGCGACACCTTCACCAAGCCAAGGGTGATCGAGCGTCTGAAAGGCAACCGCGCAATCGGCCACACGCGCTACGCCACCACTGGCGGCTCGGGCCTGCGCAACGTGCAACCGCTGTTCGCCGAACTTGCGGACGGCGGTTTCGCCATCGCCCACAATGGCAATATCACCAACGCCATGACCGTCCAGCGCACCTTGCAGAAAGAGGGCGCGATCTTCTCCTCCACCTCGGACACCGAAACCATCCTGCATCTCGTGGCGACCAGCCGCGAGAAGGATTTCAACGCCCGTTTCATCGAGGCGGTGCGCCAGTTGGAAGGCGCTTTCTCGCTGGTCGCGCTGACGTCGAAGAAGATGATCGGCTGCCGCGATCCGCTGGGCATCCGCCCCTTGGTGCTGGGCGACCTCGACGGTTCCTATATCCTCGCCTCCGAGACCTGTGCGCTCGACATTATCGGCGCACGTTTCGTGCGCGACGTGCAACCCGGCGAGATGGTGATCATCACCGCCAAGGGGATTGAGAGCCTGTTCCCCTTCGAACCGGTCAAACCGCGCTTCTGCATTTTCGAATATGTCTATTTCGCCCGTCCCGATTCGACGATCGAAGGCCGCAATGTCTATGACGTGCGCAAGCGCATCGGCATGGAGCTGGCGATCGAAAGCCCGGTCGATGCCGACATCGTCGTGCCGGTGCCCGATTCCGGCACGCCGGCTGCCATCGGCTTTGCCCAGCAGGCCGGCCTGCCCTTCGAGCTCGGCATCATCCGCAACCACTATGTCGGCCGCACCTTCATCCAGCCGAGCGATTCCATCCGCCACATGGGCGTGAAGCTCAAGCACAACGCCAACCGCCGCATGATCGAGGGCAAGCGTGTGGTGCTGGTCGACGATTCCATCGTGCGCGGCACCACCAGCCAGAAGATCGTGCAGATGGTGCGCGAGGCCGGCGCCCGCGAAGTGCATATGCGCATCGCATCGCCGCCGACGCGTTCGTCCTGCTTCTACGGCGTCGATACGCCCGAGACGGCCAAGCTGCTCGCCTCGCGCATGTCGATCGAGGAAATGGCCGATTTCATTCGCGTCGATTCGCTCGGCTTCCTGTCCATTGACGGGCTCTATCGCGCCGTTGGCGAAGCACAGCGCAACATGGAGCAGCCGCAATTCTGCGATGCCTGCTTCAGTGCCGACTATCCCACTCGCCTCGCCGATTTCGAGGGCGCAGACAATGTTCGCACGCTGTCGCTGCTGGCCTCCAGCCAGTAAGAGCCGTTTGGTTTTGCAGGACCGTCCCTCACCGCCTCCCCCGCTTTTTAAGGGAGAGGCGGTTCGTACAGAAAACCGATGAGGGGCGGTTCGCCATTTTTCATTCGAGCGGAATTCATGACGACCGAAACTCCAGATCTTTCCAATCGTGTTGCTCTCGTCACCGGCGCCTCGCGCGGCATCGGCTACCAGATCGCCAAGCATATGGCGGCCGCCGGCGCGCATGTGATCGCGGTGGCGCGCACCGTGGGAGGGCTTGAGGATCTTGACGACGAGATCAAGGCCGCCGGCGGCCAGGCGACGCTGGTGCCGCTCGATCTTACAGACATGGACGGCATCGACCGGCTCGGCGGCGCGATCAATGATCGCTGGGGCAAGCTCGACATCCTCGTCGCCAATGCCGGCGTGCTTGGCGTCATCTCGCCGATCGGCCATGTCGAGGCGAAGGTGTTCGACAAGGTCATGGCGGTGAACGTCACCGGCACCTGGCGTCTGATCCGCTCGGTGGATCCGCTGCTGCGCAAATCCGATGCCGGCCGCGCAATCGTTCTGTCGTCGGGTGCCGCGCATTCTGCGCGGGCATTCTGGGGGCCTTACGCGGCGTCCAAGGCCGCGGTCGAGACGCTTGTGCGCTCCTGGTCCGACGAGACCCGCAATATGCCGCTGCGCGTCAACAATGTCGATCCGGGCGCGACCCGAACGGCCATGCGCGCGCAGGCCGTTCCGGGCGAGAACCCCGACACGCTGCCTACCCCGGCGGAGGTTGCGCGCAAAATCCTGCCGCTTGCCAGCCCTGCCCTTCGCGAAACGGGCATGCTGTTCCAGGTCCGTCAGGATCGTTTCGTCTCCTACCGCGATCCGAAATAAGGCGGACTACATCCGCGCCGCTGGGCGATGGCAACTGGCCATCACCGACAGTTCCGGCCGGCTGTTGAGCGTCTGGAAAACCACGCAGTAGCGTTCGGTCAGCTTCAGCAGCGTATCGATGCGCTCCTGCGGCTCGTCGGTGTCGAGATCGAAACTCAGGCGGATGGCGCGGAAGCCGACCGGGACATCCCTCGCCACACCCAGCGTGCCGCGAAAATCAAGGTCGCCCTCGGCTTCAATCCTGGCATCCAGCAAACGGAATTCCAGCGCGGTGGCAACCGCTTTCAGCGTCACCCCGGCGCACGCCACAAGAGCTTCCAGCAGCATGTCACCGGAGCAGAGCTCCGAACCGCTGCCGCCGGTTGCCGGGTGCAGGCCGGCAACCGCCAACGCCTTCCCGGTCTCCACCTTGCAGGCAATCGACTGGCTGTCGATCGAACCTCCGGCACGCAGCGTGACCAGTGCGCGCGAAGCATCCTCCCGATAGCTTTCCTTGAGCGGTGTCTGCACCGCCTTCAGTTCCGCCGCGTCCATGCCGGCCTCCCGAACGGTTGCTTCCACATTCTATCACGCTTCGCGGCCCGCACCTCAATCCGGTCACGCCTGCGCCAATGCTCGTGAGCGCTCTGGCTTAGCCCGAGCGCCCCGCGTGGTCGTATAGCAGGATGTTGCCGCCCGCCTGCGCCGACGGCTTCACTCCTGCACAAGGACCCGCACGCATGGTCAATGCCGTCATTCTCGACACCCGCGAACGCATCTATGCGGGCATCCTGCTGACGGGGATCGCCTATTTCATGTTCTCGACCCAGGATGCCTTCATCAAGCTTCTGGTGGCCGGGCTTTCGGTCTGGCAAATCCTGTTCATCCGCAGCGCGACGATCTTCATCGCCTGTTCGGTCATCGGCGGCCGCGAACTTCTGGCGAAATCATGGAACTCATCGGCTTTCATGCCGATGCTGTTCCGCAGCTTCCTTATCCTCGGGGCGTGGCTGTGCTACTACAATGCAGCCAGATATCTGCAGCTTGCCGAACTCACGACGATCTATTTCGCAGCGCCCGTTATCGTCACCATCCTGTCGATCTTCATCCTCGGCGAAAATGTGCCACTGCTGCGGTGGATTGCGGTGCTCCTCGGCTTCATCGGCGTCTATGTGGCCTGCGATCCGGTCGCGCTCGGCATCAGCATTCCGGTGGCGATGGTGCTGGTGGCGGCCTGCCTGTGGGCGCTTTCCATCGTGCTGATCCGCAAGATCGCGCTCTACGAAAGCAGCATGGTGCAGATGATGCTCAATAACGGCTTTTTCCTCATCATCGCCGGCATACCGCTGATTTTCGTCTGGCAAACGCCTGCGCTGAGCGACTGGCTTCTGCTGATCGGTGTAGGCGCCATTGGCGGGCTTGGCCAATGGGCGCTGTTCGAGGGCATGAAGCGGGCACCGGTCTCTGTCATCGCGCCGTTTGAATACACCTCGCTGGTATGGGCCTTTGCCTTCGGTTATGCCATCTGGGGCGACGTGCCGCGCCGCGAGGTGTTCTTCGGAGCTGTCCTCATTTTCCTTGCCGGCGTGGTCATCATCGTCGGCGAACGCTTCCGCAAGGCGGGATGAGCACCAGCGCCAGCCCATGCCGACACGACCCTGTCAGCAGCGGCGGCCTAGAATATCCGGAAGCGGCAGGAGGAAATATGACCACCAGCGACCACAACACCGAACACCTGCTCGGTATCGTGCTCGTCACCGCTTCGGCGGCGGTGTTCGGCCTCGCCGGCGTGCTGACGAAATCGATCGATGCGCCGCCGCTGGTCATCGCCTGCTGGCGCGGACTTGTCGGCGCGGTGCTGATGATGGGCTACCTCTACTGGCGCCGCGGCGATACCGGCTCGCCACAGGGTCTGAAACTCGGCTGGCGCGGCTGGCTGATGGCCACCATCGGCGCCGCTTCCAGCCTTGCCTTCATTACGGCCTTCAAGAACACCTATGTCGCCAATGTCGCCATCATCTATGCCACCGCGCCCTTCGTGGCGGCTCTCTTCGCATGGCTCCTGATGCGCGAGCGGGTGCGCGGCCAGACCATGCTGGCCGCCGTGCTTTCGCTGGCGGGCGTGGGGCTGATGGTATTTTCCGGCCTCGGCACCGGACAGCCTTTCGGCGATGCGCTGGCGCTGGTGATGACCGCGACAAGCGCGCTCTACATGGTTCTGATCCGTACGTTCCGCGACACGAATGCAATCTGGGCCGGCGCGGTCTCGGCGTTCATGGTGTTCGCACTTGCATGGTTCGTCGACGATCCGCTGGCCGTTTCCGCACATGACATCGTATTGCTCGGGGCCTTCGGCGTCTCATTCGCGCTTGCCTCGATCCTGTGGACGGAAGGCGCGCGGCGGGTTCCCTCGGCAGAAGCAGGCCTGCTCGGCTCGGCCGAGGTCCCCTTTGCAGTGCTGTTCGGATGGCTCTTCCTGACCGAACTGCCGCCCGCGGCTAGCCTTATCGGCGGAGCGGTGGTGCTCATGGCGGTATTTGCCCATGCCGGCCGCGACTGGATGCAGGCGCGCGCGCTGCGCTCGGCCGGAACCTAAAAAATCCGGTTCTCCCGGAACCAATGCCGGACCCATGCGTTGGTGGCGCTGGACGGGCTCGTCCCCATGCCCAACCCCTGCCCGTCCCCCTACTCCAGCCGGCTTGCGAGCCGGCTTTTTCTTTGCTGGCGCTCGCCTCCCGCGCACTCAATCACGAATTCATTGACGTGGGCGCAGCATGGTCTAACCTTCGCCCCCGAACGGTCGCCAAGAACCGTCGGCCAGACAGGTGCAGGGAGAGTGGCATGATCCTGACTGGAACCATAGCTCTTTGCATACTCGCCGCTTACGTGGGCGGCGCGCTGTGGCTTGTGGTGCGGCTGGGCCTGACGCTGCATCAGGCGCTTCTCTATCTGCCGCTCAAGCTTCTTTACCGCATCGACGACGCCCGCATGCGCAGGGTGCGCAAGGCGGAAGCGCCGGTGGTTTATGTCGTTTGTCACCAGGCACGGCTCGACCCCGCGCTCATGCTGTCGCTGTTGCCGGATGACACGCTGCACATACTCGACGAGGCATCGGCCCGCTCGCACTGGCTGGAGCCGTGGCGGGAACTGGCCCGCACCATCGCCTTCAACGCCGAGCATGTTTTCGTCAGCCGGCGGTTGGTTCGGGTGCTGAAGGGCAAGGGCCGGCTCGCAGTCTACCTGCCGGACGATGTGGAGCCCGGCACCAAGGCTTTCCGGCTCTATCGGGCCGTGGCCCGCATCGCACTCCGTGCCGACGCCAAGGTCGTGCCCGTGTTCGTTGCCGGCGCGCGCCATCTGCCTTTTTCGCTGACGCCGCGCCGGAAAGCCCGGCGCAGATTGTTCCCGAAACTCACTGTCAGTACGCTCGAGCCCCTCACCATTTCGGACCTGATGGCGCGCAATGTCACGCAACCGGCCCGTGCTTCCAATGCGCTGTTCGACCGCCTCGCCGAGACGCGCCTCGAAGCCACCGGCCCGACCCGGACCCTGTTCCTGGCAACGCTGCAGGCAGCCTTCACCAATGGCGCGCGGCGCATTGCCGTGGAGGATACCGGCGGCGAAGCGCTCGACTATCGCCGCCTGCTCATCCGCACGCGCCTTGTCGGGCTCAAGCTGGCCGCGATCACCGCGCCTGGCGAAGCCGTCGGGATCATGCTGCCAAACGGCAGCGACCTGGTGCTGACGCTGCTGGGGCTTTCCTCCAGCAGCCGCGTGGCGGCCATGCTGGACTATAGCGCCTCGCCCGACGCCGTCACGGAAGCGGTGCGCACCGCCCTCGTGCGCACGGTGATCTCCTCGCGCGCCTTCGCCGAGAAAGCCAATCTGGGCGACGTGGTGGACGCCGCCGAAAAGGGCGGTACGCGTTTCGTCTGGATCGAGGACCTGCAGGCACGCATGTCGCTTGCAGACCGTATCGCGGCGGCAAGCTTCTGGTGGTGGCCGGTTCACGCCCAGGATGCGGAAAAGCCCGCCGCCATCATGTTCACCCCCGGCTCGGAGGGAAAGCCGAAGACCGTCGTGCTGTCAGCCGACAATATCATGGCCAATGCCATGCAGATCGCTGCACGTATCTCGTTCGGCCCCGGCGACAAGCTCCTGAACGTGCTGCCGGCCTATCACGCTTTCGGCCTCACCGGCGGCATCGCGCTGCCGCTGGCCACGGGCATGCGGCTGTTCCTCTATCCCTCGCCGCTGCACTATCACATCATTTCGGAAGTCGCGGACGAAATCCATCCGACCATATTGCTCGGCACGGATGCGGTGCTTGCCGGCTATGCGCAAAACGCGAAACCCGGCGCCTTCTCCAGCCTGCGTTTCGCGCTGGTGGCGGCCGAACCGGTGCGCGCCGAGACCCGGCGCGAGTGGCGCGAGCACTTCGGCATGGAGATCGTGGAAGGCTATGGCCTGACGGAAGCCTCGCCGGCGGTATCGGTGAACACGACAACCCATGGGCGGGAGGGCAGCGCCGGACGCCTGTTGCCGGCCATGAAAATGCGGCTGGCGCCAGTCGAGGGCATTGCAGAGGGTGGCCGGCTGCTGATCCAGGGTCCCAATCTGATGCTGGGCTATATGAGCGCCGAGGCTCCCGGCACGCTACAACCGCTTGGCGAGGGCTGGTTCGACACAGGCGACGTCGTTTCGGTCGACCGCGACGGTTTCATCACCGTGCTCGACCGCGCCTCACGCTTTGCCCATATCGGCAGCGACATGGTCTCGCTGGGAACCGTGGAGGCGCTGGCGCAAAAGCTTTGGCCCGAAGAACGTCACGCAGCAATTGCCGTTGCGGCGGTCGCGCGCGGAGAGCGCATCGTGCTCGTCACCACTTCGGAAGATGCCGATTGCGAGGAAATCCGTCGTTCCGAACGGCTGGGCAAGTCCAGTCCGCTGCTGCCCGACGAAATCGTCAAGGTGGCAAGGATGCCGCTGCTCGGCTCCGGCAAGATCGACTACAGCGCGGTGCGCCATCTCATCGACGAGCAGACCGGCAACGAGGCAGCCGCCTGACAGGCGGCCCGGCCTCACTTTCCGGAAGAGAACGAGGCCTCGGTCTCTTTTGCCTCCTCGATGCGCGCGCGGCGTGAATAGGCGCGTGCGCTGAACGGCAACGACAGCAGATAGCCAATTACCGAGACGGACAGGGTCTGCCACGGATAGGTAACCAAAAGCAGCACGTAGAGCGAGACGCCCAGAATGAGCGGTAACACCGTGTCGCCGGGGACCTTTATCTTCTTGCCCGAATAGACCGGCAGGCGGCTGACCAGGAGCAGCGCGATCAGCACCGTGAAGAGCGCGCAGATGAAGCCGAAGATACGACCCGGCTCCACCACCCCCATGAACACCAGATAGATCGGCAGCATGACGATGACGGCGCCGGCGGGAGCCGGCACGCCGACGAAATATTCGGCCTGCCATGTGGGCCGGTCCTCGTCTTCGTCGAGTACATTGAAGCGAGCCAGCCGCAGGCCGCAGGCGATGGCAAAGAGCAGCGCGGCGATCCAGCCAGGCGAGCCCGCTCGGTCAAGCAGGAATGCATAAAGCACCAGCGCCGGCGCGACGCCGAAATTGACGATATCGGCCAGCGAATCCATCTGTGCGCCGAATTTCGACGTGGCCTTGAGGGCACGGGCAATGCGACCGTCGATGCCGTCGAGGAAAGCGGCGAACAACACCATGACCACGGCGATCTCGAAGCGCATCTCGAAGGCGAGACGAATGCCGGAAAGGCCGGCGCAGATCGCCAGCACCGTGATCAGATTGGGCAGGATCATGCGCAGCGGAATTTCGCGGATGCGCGGGCCGCCGCGGCCATGCGGTTCAAAAGGCTGGAATGGCGCAGGCATGGTTCAGCCGATCCGCACGAGTGGCGTGGCCGCGTCGCCGCCGAACTCGGCGATGACGGTTTCGCCGGCAACCGCGGTCTGCCCCACGGCCACGCGCGGCGCGGCTTCCGGCGGAAGGAACACGTCAACGCGCGAGCCGAAGCGGATCAGGCCGAAGCGCTCACCGACAGTGATATTGCTCTCGGCATCGGACCAGCAGACGATGCGCCGCGCCACCAGCCCGGCGATCTGCACCACCGCGATGGTGCCGTTGGGGCTGTCGATGACGAGACCGTTGCGCTCGTTTTCGCTCGAGGCCTTGTCGAGCTCGGCGTTGAGGAATTTTCCGGGACGGTGCTCGATGCGGGTGATGCGGCCACGTACCGGCGAGCGGTTCACATGGCAGGAAAACACGTTCATGAACACCGAGATGCGGGTCATTTCGGCAGTGCCGAGGCCCAGTTCGCGCGGCGGCACGGCCGGCCCGACAGCCGAAACCACACCATCGGCCGGGCTGATGACCAGCCTGTCGTCAACCGGCGTGACGCGCGGCGGGTCGCGGAAGAAATAGGCGCACCATGCCGTCAGAATCAGCCCGACCCAGAACAGGTTGATCGAGAAAAAACCGAGGACGATCGTCGCGGCGGCGAAGGCACCAATGAAGGGATAGCCTTCCCTGTGCACGGGAACGAAAACGTTCTTGACGGTGTCGACGAGGCTCATCGGGCGGGGGCGTCTCCAGTGGAAATGCCCGCCTGCTTACCGGAAAGCTCGGCGCGCCGCAACGCGACATTGAGGAAAAGCCCGGCGCACCGGTCAAACTTCCTCGGTCTTGCGGCGCACCACCACGCCCAGTTCGTCGGTGGCGCGGGCAATGCGCAGCCGCTCCTCGGCCTCGCTCGCTTCACGCTGGCGCGCCCACATGGAAGCATAGAGACCGCCATGATGCAGCAGCGAGGAATGGGTGCCGCGCTCGGCAATGAGACCATCCTTGAGAACGATGATCTCGTCGGCCGAAATAACCGTGGAAAGCCTGTGCGCGATCACAAGGGTGGTACGCCCGCGGCTGACCAGATCGAGCGCGGCCTGGATTTCCTGCTCGGTATGGGTGTCGAGGGCCGAGGTGGCTTCGTCCAGCATGAGGATCGGCGGGGCCTTCAGGATGGTGCGGGCAATGGCCACGCGCTGCTTTTCACCGCCCGAAAGCTTCAATCCGCGTTCGCCGACCATGGCCTTGTAGCCTTCCGGCAAATGCTCGATGAACGGACCGATCTGCGCCATTTCGGCCGCGCGCCTGACCTCCTCGTCGGTGGCGCCGGGGCGGCCGTAGCGGATGTTGTAGGCGATGGTGTCGTTGAAAAGCACGGTATCCTGCGGCACCATGCCGATCGCCGCGCGCAGCGTTTCCTGCGTCACGTCGCGAACATCCTGACCGTCGATCAGGATGGAGCCCGACTGCACATCGTAGAAGCGGAACAGCAGGCGCGAAATGGTGGACTTGCCAGCGCCGGACGGCCCAACGATGGCCACCGTCTTGCCGGCCGGCACCTCGAAGCTGATGCCTTTCAGGATCGGCCGCTGCGGATCGTAGGCGAAGTGAACGTCGCGGAACTCGACCTTGCCCTGGCCGATGGCCAATGCCTTGGCCGCAGGCTTGTCGACGACCTCCTGCTTCACGTCGAGCAGATCGAACATATGCTCGATGTCGGTCAGGCCCTGACGGATCTCGCGATAGATGAAGCCGATGAAATTCAGCGGCACAGAAAGCTGCATGAGCATGGCGTTGATGAAGACGAAATCGCCGATGTTCTGCGTGCCGGCCATCACCTCGCGCGCCGACATCCACATGGCCACCGCCATGCCGGCGCCGAAAATGGCGCCCTGCCCGAAGTTCAGCCAGCCGAGCGAGGTCCAGATGCGGGTGGCCGCGATCTCATAGCGGGACATGGAACGGTCGAAACGCTCGGCCTCCATGCGCTCATTGTTGAAATATTTGACGGTTTCGAAATTCAGCAGCGAGTCGATCGCCTTGGTGTTGGCGTCGGTGTCGGACTCGTTCATTTCGCGGCGGATACCGATGCGCCAATCGCTCGCCCAAACCGTGAACCATGTATAGACCGCGACCGTGACGGCCACCACCAGCACGTAAAGCCAGCCATAGGCGACCGCGAAGATCACCGCCGTGAGTGCGAATTCCAGCAGCGTCGGCAGCGTATTCAATATGGTGAAGCGAACGATCGTCTCGATGCCCTTGGTGCCGCGCTCGATGACGCGCGACAGCCCGCCGGTGCGCCTCTCCAGATGGAAGCGCAGCGACAAAGCGTGAAGATGCACGAAGGTCTTGTAGGCGAGCTGGCGGACCGCATGCTGGCCGACGCGGGCAAACAGTGCGTCGCGCAACTGGTTGAAGCCAAGCTGCGCCAGCCGCACCACGTTGTAGGCAAGCACCAGCATGACCGGTGCCAGCAGGAAATCCGGCAGCGGCGGCTGCGGCGCATGATCGCCCGCGAGCGCGTTGGTGGCCCATTTGAAGAAGTACGGAACACCGACGAGGATAACCTTCGCCAGAACCAGATAGACCGTTGCCCACACCACACGTGCCTTCAGGTCGGCCCGGTCAGCCGGCCACATATAGGGCCACAGGTTGAGCAGCGTTTTCAGCGTGGAGCCGGAATCGGCGGAAACTGTCTTGTCGGCCAAAATATCATGCCTTCGAATTGTGTTCTTCGCCGCCGGAGCAGCATCCATGGATCAGATGCGCCGCACGGCTGGAGAAATCCTGCAGGGCTTCACGGTCGAGTTCGTAGCGCGAGCGCTGCCTTTCGGGTGAAAAGCGCACCAGTCCGGCCTCAACCAGAACTTTCAGGTGCTGCGAGACCGTCGATTGCGCCAGATCGAGCCGTTCCACCACGTCCTTGCAGCAACAGGAACTGCTGCCTGACAGGTAGCGCAGGATTTCGATGCGCGCCGGGTGCGACAGCGCGGCAAACCGCGACGCCAGATCTTTCGTGGCGGCGGTGCTGCAGCTTTCGATGGAGTCGACGCATTCATTCATCGTATATCGGCGATATACGATGAATGGGATCTTGGCAACAGCCTTGCAACGCCATTGCATCGCCGGTCCGCTGCTCAGAAGCCGCGGACCGGCGATGACGCCTTCGTAGAAGTTTATTGCGGCGGCAGCGTGGTGGCCTGCTCGCCCACAGCCTTCAGGTTCGCCGCCTCGCCCTGGCTGGTCTTTTCCGGAACCTTGAATACCTGGCCCGGCCAGATCAGGTTGGGATCGCGGATCTGCTCCTGATTGGCCAGATAGATGGTCGAATAACGCACGCCAAGACCATAGACGCGCCGCGAGATGCGCCACAGCGAGTCGCCGCGCCGGATGATGACCGCGCCCTCGACATTCTGCAGCTTGGGCGACAATTCATCGGGGGTCGTTGCGGCGATCTCGTGCGAACCGGACTGCGGCTCGACACCCTGCGGCTGCGCGCCGGAAACCTGCTCGGGCTCCTTTTCAGTTCCCGCCGCCGGTGTAGCCTGCGGCGCCACAGCCGATTGCGCCTCGCCCGCTTCGCGTTCGAAGGGCACGGCGGCGCGCGCCACGACCTTGGCGCCATCCGGAGACAGCGCATCCACGCGGATGATGTAGTCTCCGGCAGGCAGGTCACGTTCGGTTTCGATCAGGAAACGTCCGCCCGGCGAGGTCACGACCTCGCCCAGCAGGATGTCGTTGGCGTAGCCGCGCACCTTGCGACCGGGATCGGCAGTGCCGGCGATGAAGACCTTGCGGCCTTCGATCTCGACGGCCTCGACCTTGACGGCCGGACCAGCAGCCACGGCCGGCGCGTCAGCCTTGCCGGGTGTGGTTTCAGGAGCGACAGCAGCCTGTTGCTGCGGCTTCTCCGCAGTTTCGGCAGCCGGGGCCTCGGGCTGCGCCACCGCGCCACCAGAGGCCGCTGGCGTTTCGGCGGAAGGCTTCGCGACCTTCTCGGGCTGAGGCACCGAAATCAGCTTGCTCGGCGCGCCGGGCTGCTCGACCAGCGCCAGAACCTGGCCGCTGCGCGTTTCGGGTATCGAAACCACCGCCGTTTCCGGGGAAGTGGAAACCACGGAGTCGGGATTGGTCGAGCGCAGGACGATCTGATGAGCGCCCGGCTTCAGGGGCTCGTCGATGGCCACGGCGAAATCCCCTTCCGGGCCGGCGACCGCGTTGCCGATGACCTTGGCGCCCAGAACGATCTCCACCTTTGCATTCGGTGCTGCCTTGCCGGCGATGACCAGTGATCCATCGGCCTCCGCGCGCACGATATCGAAAGAAGGTGCCTGTACTGCGGCGGCGACATCGGGGGTCTTTCCGGCCGTTGCAGCCTCTTCCCCGGCCTCTCCGGTAGCAGCAGGAGCCGACGGCGGGGTGGCGGCTTCAGCCGGTGGTGCCTTATTCTCTTCCGCAGGAGCCGCCTTGCCCGCATCCGGCAGGGCAGCGGCAGGCTGCTTGGGCTGCTCCTGTGCCGGCAGCCTCGACTCCTTGAGGTCGGGTTGCGGCGTCGATGCATTCGGCAGCGCGGCGACCTCCTGTGGCTTGCCACTCAGATACGGATCGAGGGCACCCGCATAGTAGGCGGTAGCTGCGGCTGCCGCCACGCCACCTGCCAAGAATATCAATGCCCTGCCTACAGCGCCTGCCATGTTTCCTGCCCCTTAGCCATTCCGCCCGTCTACCCCGTTTTTACGATAGCGACAAGAAAAACCCCTGCAATGGTCTTGACCGAACCGGCCTGGATAATCACCAATCATCTTCATGAATCCGATTCGATCCGTCTGTGTTTATTGCGGCTCCTCGCCGGGCCGGAGCGAGAAGTACATCAAGGCCGGGCACGTGCTGGGCCGATCGCTCGCGGAAGCCGGGTTGCGCCTCGTCTATGGCGGCGGCACCAAGGGCATCATGGGCGCGGTTGCCGATGGCGCCTTGCGCGCGGGCGGCAAGGTGTCCGGCATCATTCCTCGCTTCCTGATCAACAAGGAAGCGACCGAGAATGCGCTCGGCCGCCTGGACGAGCTGATCGTCACCGACAACATGCATGAGCGCAAGCACATGATGTTCGAAAAGTCGGACGCTTTCGTGGCGCTTCCCGGCGGCATCGGCACGGTCGAGGAAATCGTCGAGATCATGACCTGGGCGCAGCTTGGGCACCATCGCAAACCCATCGTGTTCGCCAATGTTGACGGCTTCTGGGACCCGATGCTCACGCTGCTGGACCATATGCGCGCGGAAGGCTTCGTCCATACCGGCCATCTGGTGCAGCCACTGGTGGTCAATCAGATTGAAGCCGTGGTGGCGGCAATCCTTGCCGAAGGCGCCGTTGTGGACGCGCCCACCACAGGCGTGCAGACCCTCATCGACAAGATGTGACGGCCTTGTGCCGCCACGGCCGGGCGGCGGTCTATGCGGCTTCCTGCCGTGCGGCGGGCCGATGGAAGAACCCCGACCAGGTATAGATCGCCAGCGCCAGCCAGATCAGCCCGAATGCTGTCATGCGTACGCCGTCGAACGGTTCGTCGAAGGCGAACACGGCGATGAAGAAGATGATGGTCGGCGCGATATATTGCATGAGGCCGATGGTGGAGAGCTTGAGAAGCTTCGCACCGAAGGCGTAAAGCAGCAACGGCACCGCCGTTATCGGCCCGCAGGCCAGCAGAAGGCCGATGTCGCCTGGGCTGGAGAACACGAAATGCCCCTGCCCTTGCGCCTGCAACCACAGAATATAGGCAAAAGCCGGCAAGGCGAGAATCAGCACCTCCAGGAAGAAGCCCTGGCTCGGGCCGATCGGCAGCGTCTTGCGCAGGAAGCCATAGACCGCGAAGGTCGCCGCCAGCGCCAGCGACACCCACGGCAATCCGCCCGCGTCGAAAGCCAATATCAGCACCGCCAGGACCGCAAGGCCGATTGCGACAAGCTGGAAGCGGTTCGGCTTTTCGCCCAGCAGCACGGCCCCCATCGCCACGCTCAGCAGCGGGTTGATATAGTAGCCAAGCGCCGTTTCCAGCGTTCTGTCGACAGAGATCGCCCAGACATAGATGCCCCAGTTGCAGGTGATGAAGGCCGCCGTGACTGCCGCCATCAGCATCGTGCGCGGCGAGCGTAGCGCCACCTTCACATCCGCCGTGCGGCCAAGCACCAGCAGCGTGACGCCTGCAATGGGCAGCGACCAGAGGATGCGGTGCGCAACCACCTCCGCCGCCGGAATATGCGCCACCAGCTTCATGAAAAGCGGCAGCGCGCCCCACAACAGATAGGCTGACAGCGCAAACAGAAAACCGCTGTTGCCTGTGGCGTCAGACGTGGTGGGCTCGGAAGTCATGCGCCACCTATGCGCCGGTTCGTTGCCGGAAACCACCGTAAACTTTTGATGGAACGTTGACTTTCGCTTATGCCAGCGACGACGTGCTACTCTGCCGCCACCAGCCCTGCCATCTCGCGGTTCTTCATCAGCTTGTAGACGATCGAATCCATCAACGCCTGGAACGAGGCGTCGATGATGTTGTCGGAGACGCCCACAGTGGACCAGCGCGCGCCGGTGGAATCATGGGATTCGATCAGCACGCGGGTGATCGCCTCCGTGCCGCCATTGAGGATACGCACCTTGTAGTCGGCCAGTTCCAGATCGGCGATTTCGTGCTGGAACCTGCCCAGATCCTTGCGCAGAGCGATGTCGAGCGCGTTGACCGGGCCATGCCCCTCGGCGACAGACATCTTCTCCTCGCCATCGACGATGACCTTGACGATGGCCTCCGACACCGTCTTCAGCGCGCCATTGGCGTCATAGCGGCGCTCGACCATGCAGCGGAACGAGGTCACCCGGAAGAAATCCGGCACCGTGTGCAGGAAGCCGCGGGCCAAGAGCTCGAAGCTGGCATCGGCGCCTTCGTAGGCGTAGCCCTGCGCCTCGCGGTCCTTGACGGCGGCGATCAGTGAATCGAGACGGCCGTCATCCTTCGGAACGTCAATGCCGCGCCGCTTCAGTTCGGCGATGAAATTGGCCTTGCCGCCCTGATCCGACACCATGACCCTGCGGCGATTGCCCACCGTTTCAGGCGGCACATGCTCGTAGGTCTGGGGCTCCTTGATGAGCGCGGAGGCATGGATGCCCGCCTTGGTCGCAAAGGCCGAAGCCCCGACATAGGGCGCCTGCGCGTTCGGCGCACGGTTGAGCAGCTCGTCGAAATTGCGCGACAGGCGCGAAATGCCTTCCAGCGCCTCGACCGAGATACCGGTTTCGAAACGCCCGGCAAAAGTGGGCTTCAGCACCAGAGTCGGGATCAGGGTGGTCAGATTGGCATTGCCGCAGCGCTCGCCGATGCCGTTCAGCGTGCCCTGGATCTGGCGCGCGCCGGCCTCCACCGCGGCAAGCGAATTCGCGACCGCCTGCCCGGTGTCGTCATGGGCGTGGATGCCAAGATTTGTGCCGGGGATGCCGGCAGCGATGACCTTGCCGACGATCTCGCCCACTTCGGAAGGCTGCGTGCCGCCATTGGTGTCGCACAGCACCACCCAGCGTGCGCCGGCTTCCAGCGCGGTGCGGGCGCAGGCCAGCGCATAGTCGGGATTTGCCTTGAACCCATCGAAGAAATGCTCGCAATCGACCATGGTTTCGCGCCCAGCTGCCTGGGCGACCGCAAGGGAGGCAGAGATGGACTCGAGATTGTCCTCATTGCTGCAGCCCAGCGCCACGCGCACATGGTAGTCCCAGCTCTTGGCAACGAAGCAGATCGTATCCGACTTCGCCTGCAGGAGTGTGGCCAGCCCCGGATCGTTGGAGGCCGAGACACCCGCCCTCTTGGTCATGCCGAAAGCGGAAAACCGGGCGCGCGTGGTGCGCTTTTCGGTGAAGAAGGCGGTGTCGGTGGGGTTAGCGCCCGGATAGCCGCCCTCGACATAGTCGAGACCGAACGCATCCAGCATGGCGCTGATCGCAATCTTGTCCTCGATCGAAAAATCGACGCCCGGCGTCTGCTGGCCGTCGCGCAGTGTCGTGTCGTAGAGGTAGATGCGTTCTTTGGTCATTGTTTCTGTGCTTTCGTCGGTCCACCCGGCACATGGGGCGGCATTTCAATTCAGGCTTCGCGCTTTCCGCCATATTGATCGGTGGCGCGTATGAGCCTGTCGAGGATGCCGGGCTCGGAATAGGCGTGGCCGGCTCCTTCGATCAGGTGGTATTCGGCTTCGGGCCAGGCCTTGTGCAGTTCCCATGCGGTGACGGGCGGACAGGCCATGTCATAACGGCCCTGCACGATGACGCCGGGGATGCCCTTGAGCTTGCCGGCGTCGCGGATGAGCTGGCCGTCATCCATCCAGCCGGCATGCACGAAATAGTGGTTCTCGATGCGCGCAAAAGCGAGCGCGAATTCATCCTCGCCGAACTTGTCGCTGGTTTCGGGCTCCGGCAGCAGGGTGATCGTCTCGCCCTCCCACACGCTCCATGCCTTGGCGGCGGCGATGCGCGTGGCCTTGTCGTCGCTGGTCAGCCGCGCGCGATAAGCCTGCACGAAGCTGTCCCGCTCCCGTTCGGGGATTTGTGCAATGAAACGCTCCCATTTTTCCGGGAACATCAGGGATGCGCCGTGCTGGTAGTACCAGTCCACCTCGCTGCGGCGGAGCGTGAAGATGCCGCGCAGCACCAGTTCGCTGACGCGTTCCGGATGTGTTTCGGCATAGGCCAGCGCCAACGTCGAGCCCCAGGAGCCGCCGAACACCAACCATGTGTCGAAGCCGGTCATCTCGCGCAGGCGCTCCATGTCGGCCACCAGATGCCATGTTGTGTTGGCTTCGAGTTCCGCATGCGGGGTCGAGCGGCCACAGCCGCGTTGGTCGAACAGGATCACGTCATAGAGCTTCGGATCGAACACCTGCCTGTGCTTTGGCGAAATGCCGCCTCCGGGGCCGCCATGCAGGAACACCGCAGGCTTGGCGCCACGCGTGCCCACCCGCTCCCAATAGACGCGATGGCCGTCGCCGACATCGAGCATACCGCTGTCGAACGGTTCGATTTCGGGATAGAGCGTGCGCAACGTCTCGGTCATTCCGTTTGCCCTTTTCGTGGCGGCCATGTTTCCGTGTCATGGTCGGGGTGCTGGTAGGAGACGAGTGTCGCCAGGAACTCGGCCGCGTTCTCGTCGGCCATGGTCTCCTCACCCGGCAGATTGGGCACGTCATCGACATAGGGAAGCTTCGCTTCAATGCCCCACTGAATGACCGGGGCAAGTTCCGCCGGTTGATCGAAGGCGCCGATCATTATCGCCATGCCATCCGGAGCCTCGTAAGTGAGCGGCGTGCCACATTTGCTGCAGAAGCCGCGCGAGACATGATTGGACGAGCGAAACCGGCCCGGCTCGCCGCGCGTCCATTCAAGCTTCGCGCCGCGCACGGAGACGAGCGGGGCGTAGAAGCCGCCACTCGCCTTCTGGCACATGCGGCAATGGCAGATCGAGGCATCCCCCAGCGCGCCCTCGATGCGAAAACGCACCGCGCCGCACTGGCAACCGCCGCTGTAGACAGGCTTGTTGTCCAGGCTCATTGCGCAACTCCTGTCATTCGGGCGTGTGACAGACGGCCTCGACATTGTTGCCGTCGGGGTCGAAGACGAAGGCGCCATAGTAATCGGGATGGTAATGCGGGCGCAGGCCCGGCGCACCATTGTCCCTGCCGCCGGCAGCGATTGCCGCCGCGTGGAATGCGTCCACCTCCGCACGCGAGCGCGCCGTAAAAGCATAGTGACGGCCCGGCCCCGTATCCGCCGCCTCATGCAGCCAGAAGGTAGGCCGGTCGCGGCCATAGCCGCCGACTTTCGCGCCGCCGGTATATTCGGCCGGCACCATCATCAGGAGCGACGCGCCAAGCGGGGCCATGGCCTTGTCGTAGAAAGCCTTCGAGGCTTCGAAATCACGCACGATTATGCCAAGATGATCGATCATCGCCTTACCTCCCATGTGGTGACGCGTTCGCCGGTGGTCGGGTCCTTCCCATCCTTGAGCTGGACGCCCTGTTCCAGAAGCTCGTTGCGGATGCGGTCGGCGGAAGCCCAGTCCTTCGCCGCGATGAACGCGAGGCGCTCCGCGATCGCCCCGGCAACGGCATCTTCGTCCACATCCGCCGCCTGAAGCTGGAAGCCGAGGAACAGGAGCGCGGATTTCAGTTCCGCCGCAGCCCTGGCGTCGGATGCAGCCTCGTTCGCCAGATGCGACATAAGCTGAAAGACCGCGCTCGTGGCCAGATCGTCGGACAGCGCCTCCACCACACCCGCCGGAACCGGCGCAGTCTCGGTCGGGGCCATATCGGCAGCGCGCTTCCACTTGCGCAGAGTGTTTTCGGCCTCTTCAAGCTTGCGCACTGAAAAGTCTATCGGCTCGCGATAATGCGTCATCAGCATGGCCAGACGCAGCACTTCGCCCGGCCAGTTGCGGCCGCCGAATTTTTCCGTTTCCAGCAATTCGTTGATGGTGACGAAATTGCCTTCGCTCTTTGACATCTTGCGGCCTTCGACCTGCAGGAAGCCATTGTGCAGCCAGTAATTGGCCATGACAGCGGTGCCGTGGGCACAACGCGACTGGGCGATCTCGTTTTCGTGGTGCGGGAAGATCAGGTCGAGCCCGCCGCCATGAATGTCGAACACCTCGCCGAGATATGCCGCACTCATGGCCGAGCACTCGATGTGCCAGCCGGGCCGGCCCCTGCCCCACGGGCTGTCCCAGCCCGGCTCTTCGGGCGAAGAAAGCTTCCACAGCACGAAGTCGCCGGGGCTTTTCTTGTGCGCATCTACGGCGATGCGGGCCCCGGCCTGCTGCTCGTCCAGATTGCGCTTCGAAAGCTCGCCGTAATCCGGCATGGAGCCGGTGTCGAACAGAACTTCGCCAGCAGCTTCATAGGCATGGCCGCGTTCGATCAGGCTTTGAATCAGGCTGATCATGTCGGCCTTGCCATCGGCGCGGGGCTGTACGAACTCGGTCGCGCGCGGCTCATATGTGGGCGGCAGGGTGCCGAGCACCGCCACGTCCTTGTGGAACTGGTCGGCGGTCTTCTTCGTGACCTTCGCGATGGCCTCGTTGAGCGGCAGGTCGGGAAAATCGCGCAAGGCACGCGCATTGATCTTGTCGTCCACGTCGGTGATATTGCGGACATAGGTGACATGATCGTCGCCATAGAGGTGTCGCAGCAGCCGGAACATCACGTCGAAGACGATCACCGGCCGCGCATTGCCGATATGGGCGAAGTCGTAAACGGTCGGGCCGCAGACATACATGCGCACATTGTCGGGGTCGATCGGCACGAAGTCCTCCTTCGTGCGCGTCAGTGTGTTGTGGAGCCGCAAGCCCTTAAATCCGTTCGACATTCAAAATCCCAGTCCGTTCGGCAATCCGCTGCAGCGGACGCGTTGAGGCTCCAGCCTGCTGGCCGGGGCGTTTGTCCTGTCGAGAGAAAAGGCGAAAACGTCCAGACCAGCGCGTGCGCTAGCCAATAATGCAAATGCCGCAAATGGCGAAAGGCGTTTTCATGGCAAGCTTTATCGCCTCCGGCGTTTTCGGCGTCAAGTCGCAACTTGCCGAAAACCGCCGTTCTGGCGTCGCTACAACGGTCGATAAGATTTTATTAAACATGAAACCATCGGCATCTCCGGCGTCACGATTTGGTCCCAAAGCGGGCGAACGATAAGCCGGATCGAAAACCAACCAGGGGAAGGAAACAATGTCGGCCATGAAGAGCGAAGCAGACCGTATCCGCGCTCAATATGCGGCGCTGACCAAGCACTATCGCGCCATCGGCCCCGCGGCCATTCTTGCCGCCGTGCTGGCGGCCAAGAAGCGCAAGCCCTCAGCCAACAAGCCTGCTTGACAGGCTGAAGCCGATACTGGTCATCACCAGCCCTATCAGCACATCCAGCACCCGCCATGCCGACGGCCGGGCAAAGATCGGTTGCAGCAATCGCGCACCATAACCAAGCCCGAAGAACCAGACGAAGGACGCCAGCATGGCGCCCAGAGCATAGGCGAGACGGTCGGCCCCGTCATAGCGGGCCGACAGTGACCCCAGCAGCACCACCGTGTCGAGATAGACATGCGGGTTAAGGAAGGTGAAGGCCAGGCACGCGGCAACTGCCGACTTCAGGCTGGCTTCACCCACATTGGCGGCTTTCAGAACGTCGGGCCGCATCGCGCGGCGAAAGGCGATGAACGCATAGCTGAAAAGAAACAGCGCACCGCCCACGGTGACGACATTGATGAGCACCGGCGACTGCGAGATCAGCGTGCCCAGACCTGCAACGCCGGCCGCGATCAGCACGGCATCCGAAAGCCCGCAGATCAGGCACAGAATGAACACATGCTGCTTCAACAGCCCCTGTCGCAGGATGAAGGCATTCTGCGCGCCGATGGCGACGATGAGGGACGTGCCGAGCAGGAAGCCCGACAAAGCCGCGGTAGAGGAAGTCGAAATCATCGAGAAAGCCGCTTGCTGGGAACCGGAACTAGAAAAGCGTCATCTGCGCCGGATCGGGCGGACGTGCCTTGCCACGCTCGGCTTTAGGCGGCTCCGAGGCCGATATCAACTCGGCGCGCTCCTGAATCTCCGGCCCGACATTTGCCACCTTGTTCACCAGATCGGAAACCGGGATCGCTTCAAAGAAATCCGGCTCGGTCGGGCGTAGCAAGTCGGCAACGTCGCGCGGCTCCTGAAAGCGGCAATCCAGCCAGCGCGAAAAGTCATGCTGATGGATCACCACGGGCATGCGCTCATGGATATGCGCAATGTCCCGGCTGGCGCCGGTGGTGAGGATCGCGCCGGTGTCCATCTCCGCCCCACCCGGCTCGGCATAGGTTTCCATCAGGCCGGCAAAGGCGATCACGCCGCCCTGCCGGGGACGGATCCAGTAGGCTTGCGTGCGCTTGCCGCCAACCTGCCGCCATTCGTAGAAACCGGAAGCGGGAATGAGGCTGCGGCGGTGGCGCATGGCGGCGCGGAACGAACTTTTCTCCGCGGCGGTTTCGGAACGCGCGTTGATCAGCAGCGGGAAGTCGCGCGTATCCTTCACCCAAGCCGGAAGCAGGCCCCAGCGCACCAGAAGCGAGCGGCGGTCGGGCAGGTTGGAGCCGGGCTGGCGCGGTTCGCCCGCCGTAACCATGAGGATTGGCTGCGTCGGCGCGATGTTGTATCGCGGCGGAAACGCCTCCAGATCGGGCACGGAAAACGCCTCATCGACCTCTTTGGGCGTGGCAGTCAGCGCAAAACGTCCGCACATTCCTTCACAATACCGTTTGGCCTTCACAATACCGCTTGGTTCGAGGAGGCAATCTGACGGTGGAAATCCGTCACGGCAACCTGTATCGGTTGAACCGGAGGGCTCGTCCCCAGCCAAATCGGGCCGACAGGAAGGCACAATATGTCCGCACGACAGACTATACCTGCGGTTTCGGTGGCGCTGATGCGCGGCGACAGCATATTGCTGGTCAAGCGTGGCCAGGCGCCGTCGCGCGGATACTATGCCTTTCCGGGCGGCCGCGTGGAACCCGGCGAGACCGACGAGCAGGCCGCGCGGCGGGAGCTTCTGGAGGAAACCGGGCTGGAAGTCGGCGAGATCATGCCGTTGCGCGCCTATATGATCGAGGCGGAGCGCGACGGACGGGAAATCATCTATCGGCTGCAGGTGTTTGCCGGGCGCGATCGCGGCGGCGAGCCGCGTGCCGATACCGACGCCGAGGAGGCTGCCTTCTTCACGCTGGCCGAGATGGATGCCTTGCTCGTCACACCCTCCGTTCTGGAAGTTTCGCGCGAGCTTTTGAGCAATCGATAAGCTGGGAATTGTGGCATCCGTGCCTTGCGGCTGACAAATTGTTTCGCCAAAAGGCGATATGCGCCGCATTTTGCTGCTTTTTACTGCGTTTCTTGTTGCCACATCGGCCGTCACACTGCCGACACGGGCTGCGGAAGCGCCCTTCGAGAACAGCCTGATGCGGCTTTCGGAAGTGCTTGGCTCGCTGCATTTCCTGCGCAATCTGTGCGGCGAGAAAGGCACCCGGTGGCGTGATGAGATGCAGAAGCTGCTCGACGCTGAAAAGCCCGACGAAACACGGCGTGCGAAACTGGTCGCCAGCTTCAATCGTGGTTACCGCTCGTTCGAGGGAACCTATACGAAGTGCACGCCTTCGGCCACCGAAGCAATCGCGCTTTACATGAAAGAAGGCGAGACGCTGACGAGAGAAGTTACCGACCGCTATGGGAATTAAGGACAGGTTTACTTTCCCTGCAATGCCGGTCGTACATGGCTTCGTCATTGTGCTAGGTTGTTAACGGGACATTAAAGGGAAAGCTCAAGTTGGCCCGAATGCGGGTCCGGACTTGAAGGGGTAGAAGATGAGTATGCAACGCGCGACCGGCGACCTTGACGAACTGGTCAGGGAAGAAAAGCGCCTGACGGCGGTAGAGTGCCACAACGAGGCGTGGGCCGAGGGTTTTTCGGCCGGTATCGAAACCGAAATCCTGGCGGAAACGGCGCTCGACACCGCTTTCTGCGAAATCCTGCGTGCCAATGGCGAAGCCGCCGCGCTCGCCTTGCTCGACCATATCCGCGAAAAAGTAATCGCCGGCGAGTTCGAACCGGAACGACTGCGGCATTGATACATCCCCAACGCGGCCGATTCAGTGTAAAAGGCTGACCGGACACCGAATCCAAGTACGCGGAGAGGATGGGACATGCAGACAACGACGCGAAGCACATCGGGGACCTTGAAGAACAGGGGCTTCGCGACCCTTCTGTGGCTGGCCACGGCAGGTATTTTCATTCCGGGCTATTTCATCTCCACGCAACAGGCTGCCGCGCTGAGCGAGATAAAGCGCGAGGAATTGCCTGCAACGCCGGCCGCCCCGGCCGAAACGCAGACCGCGCCGGACCAGGCCGCGCCGCCCGCCGACGAGCAGACGCCTTCGGAAGCTCCCGATCCGGATGAAGCCGAACCCAGCCAGGTGACACCGGCGACCCCGCATCTGGGCGAAGATCCGAACGCACCGCTGCCCGAAATCATCTACGACATAAGCAAGCTTCCCGAGCCGGTGCAGAATATGCGCCAGCAGCTTCTGGATGTGGCCCGGAGCGGCGATCCGGAAAAGCTGCGCGCACTGCTCGTCACCACAGGCGATGATGCGACCCAGCTTTCAGTGATTGGCCTGGACGAAGACCCGATCACGTTCCTCAAGGATCAGTCCGGCGACAAGAACGGCGAGGAAATCCTTGCCATTATCGAGAACCTGCTGAACGCGGGCTATGTCCATCTCGAAGCCGGCACGCCGGAAGAGGTCTATGCCTGGCCCTACTTCTTCGGCATGCCGCTCGACCGGCTCACCGCGCGCCAGCGCGTGGAACTGTTCAAGATCGTGACCGCCGGCGACTATGAGGACATGAAGAGCTACGGCGTCTACAACTTCTACCGCCTCGGCATTACGCCGGAAGGCAAATGGGCGTTCTTCGTGGCCGGCGAATGAGGCCGCCAGTTTTGCCGAACTGAATCAAAATCGCCCGCCAGGCATCTGCTTTGGCGGGCGATTTCGTTTTCACGCTTGAGGCATTTGCCCCAGCTTTGATCAGGCCGGCAGCGCCTCGGAAAACAGGACCGGCTGCCCCCGCCCCGGCGCGACGATCTCGCCTTCCCACATCACCCGCGTGCCGCGAATGATGGTGCCGACGGGCCAGCCCTTCACTTCCCTGCCGTCATAGGGCGTCCAGCCGGCCCTGGATCCGGCCTGCTCGTTGGTGATGGTCTCGCGGCGCTTCATGTCCACGACGGTGAAATCCGCATCGTAGCCGGCCGCGATGCGGCCCTTGCGCGCCATGCCGAACAGGCGCTGCGGGCCGTGGCTGGAAAGATCCACGAAACGTTCCAGCGTCAGCTTTCCGGCATTGACGTGGTCGAGCATGATCGGAACAAGCGTCTGCACGCCGGTCATGCCCGAGGGCGAGGCCGGATAGGGCTTTGCCTTTTCCGCAAGCGTATGCGGTGCGTGGTCGGAGCCGAGCACATCGACGATGCCCTGGCTGATGCCATGCCAGACGCCATCGCGGTGACGGGCATCGCGCACCGGCGGGTTCATCTGGATCAGATTGCCGAGCGTCGCATAATCCTCCGACGACAGCGTCAGGTGATGGGGCGTCGCCTCGCAGCTCGCCACATCCTTGTGATGTTCGAGGAAATCGATCTCTTCCGCCGTCGAGATGTGCAGCACGTGAATGCGCGCGCGCGCCTCGCGCGCAATGCGCACGAGGCGCTCGGTGCAGAGCAGGGCTGCGATCTCGTCACGCCAGACCGGATGCGAGGAGGGATCGCCCTCGATGCGTTCGCCGAGACGTTCACGCAGGCGGAACTCGTCCTCCGAGTGGAAGGCGGCGCGGCGGCGCGTATTCTTCAGGATCGAGCGAACGCCCTCGTCATCCTCGACCAGAAGATCGCCGGTGGAGGAACCCATGAAAACCTTGATGCCCGCCGCACCCGGCAGGCGTTCCAGCTCGGCGACGTCCTTCGCGTTCTCGCGCGTGCCGCCAACCCAGAACGCGAAGTCGCAATGCATGCGGTTCGTGCCGCGGGCAACCTTGTCGGCCAGCGCCTCTTCGCTCGTGGTCAGAGGATTGGTGTTGGGCATCTCGAAAACGGCGGTGACGCCGCCCAGAACCGCCGCGCGCGAGCCGGTTTCCAGATCTTCCTTGTGCTCCAGCCCCGGCTCACGGAAATGCACCTGGCTGTCGACCACGCCCGGCAGGATATGCAACCCCCGGCATTCGATGGTTTCGGCGGCCGAAGCCTGGCGCAGATCGCCGATCGCGGCGATGCGGCCATCGCGCACGCCGACATCGCGCACGCCCGCGCCATCATGATTGACGACCGTGCCGCCCTTGAGGATGAGGTCGAAAGTCGCTGTCATTTGCCACCTTGCTCCTGGGTTTCGTGGGGCTTACGTAATGACCAGTCGATTTTCAAGTCAGGTTATGTCCATGCCTTCAACCCCGCTTCCCGACCGCACCCTCATTTCCGTGACCGGAGCGGACGCCGAGCATTTTCTGCAGAACCTGATCACCACCGATCTCGACGCGCTTGGCGAGGGCGAGGCAAGGCCCGGCGCGCTGCTGACCCCGCAGGGCAAGATCATGTTCGATTTCCTGATCTCACGCGCTGGTTCCGGCGGTTTCCACGTTGAATGCCGCGCTGACATCGCCGACGATTTCCTGCGCCGGCTGATGCTCTACAAGCTGCGCGCCAAGGTGGAGATTGCCAAGCAGGAACAGACGCTTGTGGGCGTTTCGTGGGATTCCGATTCACCGGCTTCCAGCAACGATTCAATTTCGGTGCGCGACAACCGATTCAGGGAGCCGGCAGCAGCCTGGCGCATCTATGCCGCCAGCATCCGCGCAACGGCGGACCTTGCGGGGTGGCACGCCTATCGCATCGCCAGTGGCGTTGCCGAAAGCGGCAGCGACTACGCCCTGGGCGATGCTTTTCCGCATGACGTGCTGCTCGACGAAACCAATGGCGTGGGTTTCCGCAAAGGCTGCTATGTCGGTCAGGAGGTCGTGTCGCGCATGCACCATCGCGGCACCGCACGCCGCCGCGTGATGCTGGTTTCGGCCGACACGCCCCTGCCCGATCCGGGCACCGGCATCCTCGTCAATGGCCGCAACATCGGCACGCTCGGTTCCGTTTCCGGCGCGCACGGCCTCGCCATCGTGCGGATCGACCGGGTGAAGGACGCGCTTGACGATGGCGCCGCGATCGTTGCGGCCGAAATCCCCCTGACGCTCTCCATTCCGGCCTGGGCGAAATACACCCTTCCCCAGCAAGCCGGCGCGGAGGAGACATAAATGGCCGACAGGGCCGGCGCGCCGCAGCGTGCCTGGCAGCGCATGCTTTCGGGCCGCCGTCTCGACCTGCTCGACCCGTCTCCGCTTGACGTGGAGATTTCCGACATTGCGCACGGGCTGGCCCGCGTGGCCCGCTGGAACGGTCAGACTGAGGGCGATCACGCCTTTTCGGTCGCGCAGCATTCGCTGCTGGTGGAAGCGATCTTTTCGAGACAGGCGAAGGCCCCCTCGCCCGACGAGCAGCTTGCCGCACTGCTGCACGACGCGCCCGAATATGTGATCGGCGACATGATCTCGCCTTTCAAATCGGTGGTCGGCGTCGGCTACAAGCAGGTGGAGCAGCGGCTGCAGCGCGCCATCCACATCCGCTTCTCGCTTGCGCCCGACATCAGCGAAAAGCTGAAAAAGGAGATCAAGCGGGCCGACCAGATCGCCGCCTATTTCGAGGCGACGCATCTGGCCGGCTTCTCGGTGCAGGAAGCCACCAAGTTTTTTGGACGCCCACGCGGAATTTCGGCCGATGCGTTCGATCTGTCATGCCGCCCGGCCAAGACGGCGCAGGCCGCCTTCGTGAAACGCTTCACGACCATAGAACACATGCGCAAAAAGACCTAGAGCAGCGGACGTTCTGACGAACGCGGCTCCGCTGCCCCAGCCCGGTTTTCTTAGCTGCGTTTATGCGACGCCAGAGGATTCCGCCCCGCCAGTCACCCATGGTGGACCGATGTCGCCATTCTTGACGGCGGTTGGAGCCGCTTTTCATAACACAACGCAGTCATGCCGTCGGCATAATGGTTCCGGCGCGCTGCAAAGCGCCTGTAATGACCGTTCTCGTAACGGTTGATCGCGCGCAGATTGTCCAGCCGAACGTCAACCCGCATTGCCTCGCAACCTTTCGCGGCTGCCGCCTTCTCGGCCTCGGCAAGAAGTTCACGTCCCAGGCCGCGTCCATTGACGGGGTCGACCGCAAGCGAATGGAGCCGCGCCCAGGGGCTGCCAGCCCTGTAGAACACCGCGCAATAGCCTTCCAGAACGCCATTGTCGCAAGCGACCAGAAGCAGGACGCTGCGACTGCGGATCATGTGCCGGAAGGCGCGGCGGGACGTGCGACGATTGAGGAACGCCAATGTTTCGACTGCGACGAGCGCATCGGTGTCATCAGAACGGGCCGGACGGATTTTCGCTGACATCGAGCCGGAAGACCTCGCAGGAAAGGCTGCGATAGCAGGCGCAACGTTGCTGCCGCTGCGATAACGCAAAGGCGCGGATAGGGTTGCGCACTTCGCGTTCAGGCCGCGCTGTCGCCGGGTTGGCGGGGCTTTGCCGCCCGGTGCTTGCGCAGCGCATTGAGGAAGCCTGCCCGCGCTTCGGGCGAAGCCAAGCCACGCGGCTCATAGACATGTCGGACAAAGAAAAATTCCGTCAGTCGGAACGCCTGCTCGACAGCCGCCAGTTCGGCATGCGCATCCGGCTCGCCGATCAGGAAGGCCGGCAGCGGCAAGAGCTTGTCATGCCATGGCAAACCCGCCTCCCGCGACACTGCACGGCCCGATTTCGGCGAGACATAGACAAGCCCTTCTCGGCGGCCTGTGGCCGCGCATTCGCTGAGATCGAGGCCGAAACCGAGCTCTTCCAGCATCACCAGTTCGAACCGCACCGCGAGTTCGCCGGCTGTCGCGACCTCGTCCAGATGCTCGATTAGCAGCCCCAGCATTTCATAGAGGTGAGGATGCGGGTCGCGTTCGGGCAACAGCCGCAGATGCGCGGCGAGCGTCTGCAATCCATAGACCGCGCATGCGCTTTCAAACAGCCGCGCGGCATTGAGTTCCAGCGCCTCGACCTGGAACATCCCCATATGCTCGTCCAGCCGCGCGCGCCAGGTTATATCGACGCGATTGCCCGCCTGCAGCACCGGCTGCGCCTTGCGGGACCGCCCGCCGCGCACCATGCCGAGGTGGCGGCCATGGGCGCGCGTCATCACCTCAAGTATGACGCTGGTTTCGCCATGCTTGCGGGTGCCAAGGATTATGCCCTCGTCGCGCCATTCCATGTCCGGAGATTCAGCCGCTCAGTGCGGGAATTCAAGTCCCATCTCGCGATAGCGCTCGGGATCGTCACCCCAGTTCTCGCGTACTTTCACGAACAGGAAGAGATGCACCTTCTGTTCGAGGATTTCGCCGATGTCCTTGCGCGCGGCCTGCCCGATGGAGCGGATCGTCTCGCCCTTGTGGCCAAGCACGATCTTCTTCTGGCTGTCGCGCTCCACATAGATCACCTGCTCGATGCGCACGGAGCCATCGGGCTTTTCCTCCCACTTCTCCGTCTCGACATGCGAAGAATAGGGAAGTTCCTGATGCAGCCGCAGATAAAGCTTTTCGCGGGTGATCTCGGCCGCCAGTTGCCGCATGGGCAGATCGGAGAGCTGATCCTCGGGATAGTACCATGGGCCGGCCGGCAGGGCCTTCGCCAGATGATCGAGGATGGCCTTGCAACCCGCTCCCGTCAGCGCCGAAACCATGAAGGTGGCATCGAAGGAAACGCGCTTGTTGGCCTCCTCGGCCAGCAGCAGCAGGCTTTCCGGCTTCACCCGATCGATCTTGTTCAGCACGAGAATCCTGGGCTGGCGCACTTCGGCCATATTGGTCAGGATCGCATCCGCATCGCCCCTGACGCCGCGCTCAGCGTCGATGATGACCATGACCATGTCGGCATCCTTGGCCCCGCCCCAGGCGGTGGTGACCATGGCCTGGTCGAGCCGGCGACGCGGCTTGAAGATGCCGGGCGTATCCACGAACACGATCTGCGCGTCGTCGTGCGTGGCGATGCCGCGCACGATGGCGCGCGTGGTCTGCACCTTGTGGGTGACGATCGACACCTTGGCGCCGACAAGCTGATTGACCAGGGTCGACTTGCCGGCATTCGGCGCGCCGATCAGGGCAACGAAGCCAGAGCGGGTGGCGGGTTCGGCTTCGCTCACTGTTCACTTCCTTCCTGGCTCCAGACGCCCTCGCGCCGGAGCATGGTTGCTGCCGCGGCCTGTTCGGCCTCGCGTTTCGAGCGGCCGGTTCCGAAGGCCGGCTCGAATTTCCCGACGCGGACGCTGACCGAAAACAGCGGATCATGGTCCGGGCCCTCGCGGCCCTCGATCCGATAGGACGGGGTCGCGCTGGCCGCCTGATGCGCCCATTCCTGCAACTCGGTCTTGGGGTCGCGACGGGCGGCTCCGCTGACCTTGGAGCGCGGCTCCCAATAACGCAGGATGAAGCTGCGGGCGGCGTCCAGTCCACCATCGAGATAGAGCGCCGCGATCAGGGATTCCAGCGCATCGGCGCGAATGTTCACGCGCTTGCGCCCCGCAAGGCTCTTCACTTCGCTGCCTGCACGGATCAGTTCAGCCAGACCGATTTCGTCGGCGATCTCGGCCAGCGCCTCGGCATTGACCAGAGCGTTGAGCCGCACCGACAATTCGCCTTCCGCTGCCAGCGGAAAGGCCTTGAACAGCATGTCGGCAATCACCAGCCCCAGCACCCGGTCGCCCAGGAACTCGAAGCGCTCATAATCCGCGCCCGGCTTGACGCCGCGCGCACTGGCATGGGTCAGCGCGCGCTGCAAGCGTTGGAGATCGGTGAATGTATGTCCGGTGCGCTCGCGCAATATATCCGCAAGCGCCTGCCCGGTCGGTCGTTTGAGTGCCATGCTAGCGCACGAAGGTGAAGAGGCGCGAGCCGCGCACCTGCGTCGGCCACTTCCAGATCTCGAGCGGGCTGGCGCCCCCGGCGATCGAGAAGAAGATGATGTTGGCGCGGCCCACGAGATTCTCTTCCGGCACGTAGCCGACCGAGAACCGGCTGTCGGTGGAGTTGTCGCGGTTGTCGCCCATCATGAAATAGTGGCCTTCCGGCACCACGAATTCGCGCGTGTTGTCGCCGATGGAACTGGGTGTCAGATCGAGCGTGTCGTAGGATACGCCGTTGGGCAGCGTCTCGCGATAGACATCGACGGGACGATTGACCTCGGTGATGTCCGGATTGTCGATCTGGCCGACCTTCACGCGCGGAACGGCGACATCGTTGATGAAGAGCTGGCCGTCGCGCATCTGAATACGGTCGCCCGGCAGGCCGACCACACGCTTGATGTAATCCAGCGACGGGTTGGGCGGGAACTTGAAGACCACGACATCGCCGCGCTCGGGCTCGCTGCCCCAGATGCGGCCGGAAAAGAGATTCGGCGAAAACGGCAGCGAATAGCGCGAATAGCCATAGGCCCATTTCGTCACGAAAAGGTAGTCGCCCTCAAGCAGGGTCGGGCGCATCGACCCCGAAGGGATGGAAAACGGCTGAAAGAGAAAGGTGCGAATGACCAGCGCAAGCAAAAGCGCCTGGATGATGACGCTGACCGTCTCGCCAAGCCCGCCGGATTTTTTCTCAGGTTTATCAGCCACGCTCATCTCATCCTCAATTGTGGATTGCGTCTGGGTATAAGGGCTTGGTGCGCAAGGAGCAATGCGCGCGTCTCACGAGCCTCAGGAAAATGGCGGTTCTTCGACAGGCAAGGCTTCTATTATGACAAAGGCCTGGGCCAGCGGGAAATCATCGGTGATCGTCAGGTGGATGACGCCGCGATGCCCCGGCGGAAGCATTTTTTCGAGTTGTGCCGCCGCCCCACCCGTCAACTGCATGGTGGGCTTGCCGCCGGGCAGGTTGACCACGCCCATGTCGCGCCAGAAAACACCGTGCGACATGCCCGTGCCGAGCGCCTTGGAGCAAGCCTCCTTCGCCGCGAAACGCTTGGCATAGGAGGCCGCGCGCTCCTTGCGCCGTTCGGACTTCGCCTGCTCGATCCCGGTGAAGACGCGGACCTTGAAGCGCTCGCCATAGCGCTCCAGGGACTTTTCGATGCGCCTGATATCGATGAGATCGCTTCCGATGCCGATGATCACGGCCCTGCCCCTCAGATGTTACGGCTACCCGGCTTGACCGCCGGAATGGCTGCCAGTTCCGGTGGCAGCGCATCGGCCGGATAGGCCGGGACCTCATATTCGGCGAGCGCGACCAGCGGCACACCGACATCGCTCTTGCCAGCCGAACGGTCGATGATGCAGGCGGCCGCTGCGACTTCGGCGCCCAGCTCGCGCAGGCATTCTATCGTCTCGCGGATCGACAGGCCCGTGGTGACGATATCCTCCACGATGACGACGCGCGCACCCTTCGGGATTTCGAAGCGGCGCAGGCGGAAGACGCCCCCTTCCCGCTCAACCCAGATTGCCGGCACGCCGAGATGGCGCGAGGTTTCATAGGCCGGGATCAGCCCGCCGATGGCAGGCCCCACGACATAGTCGATCTTGCCCGGCACTTCGGCACGGATTTTTTCCGCCAGCGCGCGGCACAGCTTCTCCGTCTTGTCGGCATGCATGAAGACGCGCGCCTTCTGCAGGAAGACGGGACTGCGCAGCCCCGAGGTGAGGATGAAGTGGCCTTCGAGGACCGCACCCGCTTCGCGAAAAATGTCCAGAACCTGTTCGGTATTCATGATGCTCCCGCAGTCATATGGTCAGCCGTTGACGCGCTTGGCATCGCTGACGCTCGAGTTTTCCTTGAGCTGCGAGAGCAGCCGGTTCAGATGCTTCAAATCCCAGACCTCGAGATCGATCAGCATTTCGGTGAAGTCGGGCGCAGTGCGCACCATCGACAATGTATGGATATTGGCGTCGTTCTCGGCGATCACCTGCGCGATCTCGGCCAACGAGCCCGGCGCGTTGATCGCAATGACCGAGATGCGGGCGGGGAAACGCTCCTTGGTTTCCTCGTCGATGTCCCAGCGCACGTCGACCCAGCGCTCCGGCTGGTCGTCGAAGGCCGTCAGCGAGGGCGACTGGATCGGATAGATGGTGATGCCCGAGCCCGGCTGCATGATGCCGACGATACGGTCGCCCGGCACCGCGCCCTCGGGCGCAAAGCGCACCGGCAGGTCGCCACGCACGCCGCGGATGGGCACTGCACCGCCCGTCGCCGCGCGGCTTCCCTTGCGTGGAGAGCCTCGCCCCGGAATCTGGAACAACATGCCGGCGGCGTTGCGGATTTTCGACCACCCTTCCTCGCGCTGCTTCGGCGCCTGCGTGACGCGCTCGTCCTTGAAGTCAGGGTAGACGGCCTTCATCACATCCGTGGAGGAAAGCTCGCCGCGGCCGACGGAGGCCAGGACGTCCTCGATGTCCTTGCGCGCCAGCCGGTGCAATACCGGCTTCAGCACATCCTTGGAGAAGGTCTTGTCGGCACGCTCGAAAGCGCGCTCGAGAATGCGCACGCCAAGGCCGGAATATTGCTTGCGGATCGCATTCTTGGTCGCACGGCGGATGGCGGAGCGCGCCTTGCCGGTGACGACGATGGATTCCCACGCGGCGGGCGGAACCTGCGCCTTGGAGCGGATGATCTCCACCTCGTCGCCGTTCTTCAGCTCCGTCATCAGCGGCATGATGCGGCCGTTGATCTTGGCGCCGACGCAGGTGTCGCCGACATCGGTATGCACCGCATAGGCAAAGTCGATGGGCGTCGCCTTGCGCGGCAGGGCGATCAGCATGCCCTTGGGCGTGAAGCAGAACACCTGGTCCTGGAACAGTTCCAGCTTGGTGTTTTCCAGGAAATCTTCCGGATTGTCGCCCTCGGCAAGCTGCTCGATGGTGCGCCGCAGCCAGGCATAGGCATTGGTTTCCTTCGAGATGCTGTGGCTGGCGCTGACCTTGCCGCCCGTATCCTTGTAGAGCGCATGGGCGGCAACGCCATATTCGGCGACCTTGTTCATCTCACGGGTGCGTATCTGCAATTCGATGCGCTGGCGCGACGGGCCGACGATGGTGGTGTGGATAGAGCGATAATCGTTCTGCTTGGGGGTGGAGATATAGTCCTTGAAGCGCCCCGGCACCATCGACCATGTCGTATGGATGGCGCCCAGCGCCAGATAGCACTGCTCGACCGTATCGACGATGACGCGAAAGCCGAAAATGTCGGAAAGCTGCTCGAAGGACAACGCCTTGGCTTCCATCTTGCGGAAGACGGACCATGGCTTCTTCTGACGGCTCGTGACGGTCGCCTTGATCGAATATTTCGTGAACAGTTCCGAAAGCGAGTTTTCGATTTCGGCGATCACACCCTTGTTGCGTTCGGAAACCTCGGCCAGCCGTTCGGTCACAGTGCGGTAGGCTTCGGGATTTATATACTGAAACGCAAGCTCCTCCAGTTCCTCGCGCATGCCCTGCATACCCATGCGGCCGGCCAACGGCGCATAGATATCCATGGTTTCCTCGGCGATACGCAGGCGCTTGTCCTCGCGCATATGGTTGAGGGTGCGCATATTGTGCAGCCGGTCGGCCAGCTTGACGAGCAGAACCCGCACGTCTTCCGAGATCGCCAGCAGCAGCTTGCGCAGGTTCTCCGCCTGCTCCGCCTTCTTGGAAACCAGGTCGAGCTTCTTGAGCTTCGTCAGCCCCTCCACCAGCTTGCCGAGATCGGGACCGAAGAGTTCGTCGATTTCCTGACGGGTGGCGGATGTGTCCTCGATGGTGTCATGCAGCAGCGCCACCGCGATGGTGGCCTCGTCCATGTGCATGTCGGTGAGGATCGCGGCCACTTCGAGCGGATGCGAAAAATACGGATCGCCTGAAGCGCGCTTCTGATGGCCATGCTTCTGCATGGCGTAAACATAGGCTTTGTTGAGAAGCGCCTCATTGACGTCGGGCTTGTAGCGCTGCACGCGCTCGACAAGCTCATATTGACGCATCATGGGCCAGATCTCACACACATAATAAATATGAATCATGCGCCGGATCGAACAATCCGGCGCATGTCATAAATAACCACGAAACGACCGGCACGGAAGTGCCGGCTTCATCGCAACGGATCAGAAATCGTCGCTTTTTTCCGGCGCAACGAGACCTTCGATGCCGGCGAGCAGGTCTTCCTCGCTCATGCGGTCGAAAGTGATGTTCTCTTCTTCGCGGTCGTCCTCGGCAGCAGCCACGGCAACCTCGGTCTGGTCGGCAAGCGCATGACCTTCGGCTTCGGGTTCGTCCACCTCGACATGCTTCTGCAGCGAATGGATCAGATCTTCCTTGAGATCGCCCGGCGACAGGGTCTCATCGGCGATCTCACGCAGCGCCACGACCGGATTCTTGTCGTTGTCACGCGGAACGGTGATGGCCGCGCCCTGGGAAATCTGCCGGGCGCGATGACCTGCCAGAAGCACCAGCTCAAAGCGGTTGTCGACCTTGTCGATGCAATCTTCAACGGTTACGCGGGCCATGACTGCCCCTTTCATGCACGGATGTAGTGGAAAACAGCGCGGGTCATAACCTGAATGACCTCGAAAAACAAGCATAAAGCTTGCTATCGCACGCAGCCAGCCATTCGAGAACGCCCCGCAGGCGCCCGTGCCACCCGAATTGTAACAATTTATTTCAGAGTGTCATAAAATCCTTGGAATGGAACCGCGTCAGCGATAATTTCGAACATAATAAAGTCGCGAAAATCACTTTTTACAGGCAACCCCTAAACGACGTGTGCGTTTTTGAAGGAATTGCCTATTGCCCCCAAAGGATATTTCACATGTTTGACCCTCGTGAAAAGATTGCTCTCTTTATAGATGGGGCAAATCTCTATGCCACATCGCGCTCGCTTGGCTTCGACATCGACTATCGCAAGTTGTTGGCGAGTTTTCAGAAGCGCGGCTATCTGCTGCGCGCCTACTATTACACGGCCCTTGTCGAGGATCAGGAATATTCCTCCATCCGCCCATTGATAGATTGGCTGGACTATAACGGCTTCAAGGTAGTGACCAAGCCGGCCAAGGAGTTCACGGATTCGACCGGACGCCGCAAGATCAAGGGCAATATGGACATCGAGCTGACGGTTGACGCTTTGGAACTGGCTGACGTCATCGATCACTATGTCATCTTCTCGGGCGACGGCGATTTTCGCACATTGGTCGAGGCGCTTCAGCGGCGCGGCAAGAAGGTGAGCGTGGTTTCCACCATGGCCTCGCAACCCCCGATGATCTCGGACGACCTGAGAAGGCAGGCCGACCACTTCATCGACCTGATGACGCTGAAGGCCGAGATCGGCCGCGACCCGTCGGAGCGGCCGATACGCAAGGTCGAGGCCGCAAACCCTGATGCGGATGGCGACGACTTCTGATACGTCCAGTCGAGATGACGATTCCCGCAACGGTCGAACCGCCGCGCGACTGCCCGCTGTGCCCGCGCCTTCATGATTTCCTCGCTGTCTGGCGCGAGCGCGAACCGGCGTGGTTCAACGCGCCCGTGCCCACCTTCCTCCCTCCGGAGGGACAGGACGGCGTGCGGCTTCTCATCATCGGCCTGGCGCCCGGCCTGCGTGGCGCCAACCGCACCGGAAGACCGTTCACCGGCGACTATGCCGGCGACCTGCTCTATGACACGCTTATTCGTTTCGGCCTCGCCCGCGGGAAATTCGAGGCGCGGCCCGACGACAGCCTGGAGCTGATCTCGACGGCCATCACCAATGCGGTGAAATGCGTACCGCCTGAAAACAAACCGATCGGGGCCGAAATCAACACCTGCCGGCGCTTCCTGCACCGCAACATCGAACGCTTCAAAAATCTGGAGGCGATCCTGACGCTCGGCACCATCGCCCATCAATCGACGGTGCGCGCATTGGGCGGGCGCGTTGCCTCACACCCGTTCAGCCATGGCGGATGCCAGAAGATCGGCAAGATCACGGTTTTCTCGAGCTATCACTGCTCGCGCTACAACACCAATACCGGCCGCCTGACCACGGAGATGTTCGTCGACGTTTTCAGGCAGATACGCGCGGAACTGGACGCTCGAAGCGAATAATCGCCTCGATCAGACACGAAGCCGCCGTGTCCTCAGGCCTGCCCCCAGTGAGAAAAAAGCCGCTTATCCCCGCTCCTTGAGCAGGCGCCCCTTCTCGCGGTTCCAGTCGCGTTCCTTTTCGGTCTGGCGCTTGTCGTGCAGCTTCTTGCCGCGTGCGATCGCCAGCAGCAGCTTGGCGCGACCCTTTTCGTTGAAGTAGATCTTCAACGGCACCATGGTCATGCCTTCGCGCTCGACAGCCTGCGCCAGCCTCGCCATTTCGCGCTTGTTGAGCAGCAGCTTGCGGCGGCGGCGCGGCTCATGGTTGAAGCGATTGCCCTGAAGATATTCAGGCACGTAGGAGTTGATCAGCCAAATCTCGCCACCCTCTGCAGAGGCGTAGGATTCCTGGATATTCGCCTGCCCCTGGCGCAGCGACTTGACCTCGGTGCCGGTCAGCACCAGACCGGCCTCGATCGTGTCGATGACCTCATAGGAAAATCGCGCCTTGCGATTTTCCGCGGCAACCTTGTTGTTGGGATCGGCTTTCTTCTGGCTCATAGATTTGCAGCGCGGCAGGCCCGCGTCAGTTGATCAGTCCGGCGTGCTTCATCGCCGCATCGATCCGCTCAGCGGTCGATTGCTCCACTGTCATCAGCGGCGAACGCACCAGGTTTTCCACCTTGCCCAGCTTCGACAGCGCATATTTTGCGCCGGAAACGCCCGGCTCGAGGAAGATCGCCTTGTGCAGGGGCATCAGCCTGTCCTGCAGTTCCAGCGCGCGCTCCTTGTCGCCGTCCAGGGTTGCTTCCTGGAACTGGGCGCAAAGCCGGGGCGCAACGTTGGAACTCACCGAAATGCAGCCCACGCCGCCATGCGCATTGAAGCCAAGAGCGGACGCATCCTCGCCGGAAAGCTGGACGAAATCCTTGCCGCAGGTCATCCGCTGTTCCGAGACGCGTTCCACCTTGCCGGTGGCATCCTTCACGCCGACGATATTCTTGAAGTCGTGCGCCAGGCGGCCCATCGTTTCGGGCATCATGTCGATCACCGAACGTGGCGGGATGTTGTAGATGATGATCGGCAGGCTGGTCGCACGGGCGACGGTCGCGAAGTGCTCGTAGAGTCCGCGCTGGGTCGGCTTGTTGTAATATGGCGTGACGACCAGAACGGCATCCGCGCCCACCTTTTCGGCATGCCTGACCAACCCTACCGCTTCGGCCGTATTGTTGGAACCGGCACCGGCAATGACAGGCACCCTGCCCCTGGCCACATCAACGCAGGCTTCCACCACCTGGCGGTGCTCTTCATGCGAAAGCGTGGGCGATTCACCCGTCGTTCCCACAGGCACAAGCCCCTTGGTGCCCTCTTCTATCTGCCACTCGACAAAGGCCCGGAAGCATTTTTCGTCGAAACCGCCACCCTGCTGGAACGGCGTAACGAGCGCGGTCATCGAGCCTCTGAACATTGATGCAACTTTTCTGCAGCCTTGCGGTCTGGCAGCCCTTTCTGATGTCGCGGCTTTACTATCCGAAAACGCGACGGCGCACCATAGTCTTGAGATGCCCGATCGCAAAGATCGCGGCCGGTCGAACAATTTCAATTGGACCAACTGCGATAACGATTCGTTAACCTCCCCTTCACCGGCAAGGATTAGGGTTACGGCAATCCATCCAAGAGTGTATCGTGACCGTATCCGGGATTTCGAAGAGCATGCGTGCCAACAGGCAATATCGCCTCGCGCTTCTTGGCGCGATCATCACCCTGATGCCGGCCACCGCCATCGGCGCGACGGTCGACTCCCAGTTGACCGCTGCAATCCCGACCGCACGCCCAGCCGGTCTTCCCGACGTAGGAACGCCTGCCGACAGGAACATCTCGACGCTCAAGAGCGGCCTCGATGCGCTTGCCGCGAAGGACATCGACCGCGCCCGCACCATCCGCGACGGCTTGCCTGCGGATTCGCTCGATCGCCACATTCTTGCCTGGGCGATTGCGCTGCGCGGCGGGGATCAGGTGCCAAGCGGCGAGATCGCCGCGGCGGCACAAGCCCTTCCCGGCTGGCCCGCAATGGCCGTACTGAGGCGCAACAGCGAAAAAGCCCTGTTCCGCGAAAATCCCGCCGCGCAGACCGTGGTGCGCGCCTTCGGCAATACGCAGCCGCAGACCATAGAGGGCGGCATCTCGCTCGCACGGGCGCAGATGGCGCTCGGCAACAGCCGAGCCGCGCGTGCCACGCTGTCGCCGATCTGGCGTACATGGAAGATGGAGGCCAGGGATGAAACCACCATCATCAGGGAATTCGGCGATCTGATACCGGTCACGGATCATCGCTTCCGCATGGAGCGCATGCTCTACGCCGATCGCATCAATTCCGCCCAGAGGGTGGCGAAGCTGGCGGGAGCGGAAGCGCTCGCCAATGCCTGGAGCGCCGTAATCCGTGGCGACCCGGCCGCCGGAAAGCTTTTGGACTCGGTGCCGGCCAGCCAACGCTCGACCGGCTATTTCTTTGCACAGGCCAGGTATCTGCGCCGCAACGACAATATCGTGCAGGCGGCGGCAGTCATGCTGCGCGCGCCCAAAGAAAAAGCATTGTTGATCGACCCGGACGCATGGTGGCTCGAAAGACGCGTGCTGTCGCGCGAACTGGTCGACAAAGGCGATATGAAGACAGCCTATCGCATCGTTGCCGCCCATGCAGCCGAAAGTCCGGCCAATGCGGCCGACGCGGAGTTCCATGCCGGCTGGTATGCCCTGCGCGGCCTCGATGACGCGAACAGGGCAGCCAAGCACTTTGCGCGCATTGCCGATCTTGCGGAAGGCGCAATCTCACGCTCGCGTGCCTATTACTGGCTTGGCCGCGCCGCCGAGGCCGGCGGCCCCGGAGACGCAAAAGCCTATTTTGCGCGTGCGGCGGACTTCGGAACCACCTTCTATGGCCAGCTTGCCGCCGAGCGCATAGGTCGCAAGGCGCTGAAGATCACCTACCCGGTTCCGAGCGCGGCGGACCGCAGCAATTTCAACCAGCGCGAAGCCGTGCGCGCCATCAAGCGGCTGGAGGAGGCGAATGCATCCACGCTGGCCGATACGCTCTATCGCGACCTCGCCGGGCAACTGACCAGCCCAGGCGAACTCGCCCTACTGGCCGTGATGGCCGAAAAGCGTGACAACCATTTCCTGGCACTGAGGGTCGGCAAGATCGCCGCCGGGCGGGGCATCGACATCGGCGCCCTGTCGCACCCCATCGGCGTCATTCCCGCAACCGCCAATATTTCAGGGTCCGGCAAGGCGCTGGCCTACGCGGTGGCCAGGCAGGAAAGCGAATTCAATGTAGGCGCGGTGTCCGGGGCAGGCGCGCGCGGTCTGCTGCAACTGCTGCCAGGCACGGCAAAGGAAGCCGCCAGGAGGGCGGGCATGCCGTTCTCACCGGCTCGCCTGACGACGGATGCGGGCTACAACGCCGCGCTCGGCGCCACTTTCCTTGGCGAGCAACTCAGTCGTTTCAATGGCTCATATGTGCTGACCTTCGCGGGCTACAATGCCGGACCGCGACGGGCGCAGGAATGGGTGAACCGTTACGGCGATCCACGCGGCAAGAATGTCGATGCGGTGGTGGACTGGATCGAGCGGCTGCCCTTTGCCGAGACACGCAGCTATATCCAGCGTGTGATGGAAAACTATCAGGTCTACAAGATGCGCCTTTCGGGCAAGTTCGACATTATTGGCGATCTGGTGAACGGCCGCTGAGTTCTCACCTTCGGTCGCCGGCGACCGAACTGTCCATCCCCTCATGCGAGAGGCCCGAATGGCCGGAAAGCCTGATTTCTCGGACTTCTACTACACCGCTACCGACGGGTTGCGTCTCCACGCACGCATCTATGGCGATACGATCGACGACATCGCTCCGGTCGTCTGCCTTGCAGGGTTTACACGCAACGCCCGCGATTTTCACGAACTTGCCCTTTATCTGTCGCGCAAGGCCCGTCCCCGGCGCAAGGTGATTGCTTTCGATTATCGCGGACGGGGTCAATCCGCCTATGACAGCGACTGGCACAACTACAATGTCGCCACCGAGACGACCGACATACTGACCGGGCTCACGGTGCTTGAAATCGAGCACGCCGCCTTCATCGGAACGTCGCGCGGCGGCCTCGTCATCCACCTTCTGGCGGCGCTGCGCCCCTCGCTACTGCAAGCGGTCGTGCTCAACGATATCGGCCCCGTGATCGAAGGTGAAGGACTCGCGCATATCCGCGCATATCTCGAAAACGCCCCTCACCCGAAGGATATTGACGATGCCGTCGTCATACAGCAGGCCGTCCATGGACAGGCCTTCTCGGCGCTCATTCGGGAGGATTGGCTGCGTTTCGTCAAGGCGATCTACCGTGAAAACGACGGCAAGATGGTTCCCGACTTCGATCCGTCTCTCCTTAAAACATTCGCGGATGCGGATCTGAGCGTGCCCTTGCCTGAACTCTGGCCGCAGTTCGAATCCCTGATTCAGATTCCGCTGCTGGTCATCCGGGGTGAAAACTCGAAGCTTCTCTCCCCGGCAACCGTGCAGGAAATGCTCCGCCGTCACCCTGGCGCCAGGACGCTGACAGTGTCAGGTCAGGGCCACGCTCCCTTGCTTGAGACGGCGGCCCTGCCCCGGCAGATCGCGTCATTTCTCAACCGGGCGAGCGACATGACAAAGCCCGCGGTTCAGTAGACCCGAACGACCGGCGCCCGCGCAGCTCCATCTTCGTCGGCATAGCCTGCCGGGATTCCCACATTATTCACCCCAGAAAGCTTGCTGGCGAAAAGGCTTAGGCTTGCCATCCGGCCACTGAACCCTTCAACGAAAAAACCCGGCGGTTGCCCGCCGGGTTTCTCAAATCAACCGGTAAGTTGATTAGAACGAGCGCTGGAAGCGCAGGAAGCCTGCGAAACCGTCGTCGATCTTGACCTTGTTGTCGTCGTGCCAGGAGCTCCAGGCAACTTCCGGAGTGATCGTCAGGCCCGGAACGAGCTGGTAAGCGACGTTGGCGATGACCGAAACGTCCTTGTTCTCGAAGTACTGAGCCTGGAGGTTGAAGGAGGCCTTCTCGTTGAACTTGAAGGTACCACCGCCCCAGACAGCCCAGTTGCCGCCCCAGGTCTTGTAGAAGCTACGCGTGACATTGTCGTCGGTGCCGTAGCCGCCCATCACGAACAGCGACAGCTGGTCGTTGACGTTGACGTCGAGGCGAACCTTACCGGCCCACTCTTCGAAGACCGAGTCGTAACCGACGACGCCCGAGACACCGCCCCAACCCTGGGTGAAGGCAGCACCGGCAACCACGTGCGGAACGTAGGAGTCGAGGGTGAAGTCACCATTGCCTTCTTCAACGGCGACCGCAGCCGAGAAGCCGTTACCACCGGTGTAGGTGTAGGCGATCTGGTGCGTGTCGAACGGTCCGTAACCGCCGTTGATCTCGCCCTGGATCACGTTGCCAGCATAGCCGGTGAGCGTGGAGAACAGCGAGTCGGTCTTACCGATGCGGAAACCACCCAGCTCGATGAAAGCGTGGTTGATGCCGACGCTGGTGCCCGTGCCGGTCCAGCCGCCGACCACTACCTCATTGCCATCAGCGTCAACAAAGGTGCGGTCGCCAGCGCCGGTGTTCCAGTCGAAGTTGATGTGCATGTAGGCGCGCAGGGTGCCGAGTTCGGTTTCCGAACGGGCATCGAGCTGCAGGGCGGCGCGGGCGCGCTTGTAGTAGGTGTCGTTGGTGTCGATCACACCGTCGGTCACGAAGTCCTTCTTGTCGACGACGTTCTGCAGACCGCCGTAGCCGGCAGGGCCACCGTCGCCGACGCGGATGTCGTAACGCAGATAGCCGCCGACGCGCAGGCAGGTCTCGGTGCCCGGGATGTAGTAGAAGCCGGCGCCGTAGACGTCGCAAACGCGAACGTATTCCATCGGCTCGGGCTCAGCGACGACGACAGCGTCGGCCGCGCGAGCGCCGGAAACTGCGACGAGAGCCGCAGCGGAGCCGAGAAGAAGGCTCTTGATGTTCATTTTCTGACCTCCAGTCAAAAGTTAAAAAGCGGGTCTGGGTATTTTTGCTGAAGGACAGCGTTTCCCTGCCCCATCCCCAATGCTGAAAAAGACACGACTGCTCGCCCCTTCCTCGAAGCCGACATTACTCACGGAGCCGTGAGGTTCAACCGGGATTGTGCGCCGACTGCCCTCCCCCAAATGCGATCGGGAAACGCTGTGGCGGAAATGCCACGATTTGGCAGGGCACCGAAAGAACTCGTTAACCTTTGAGCCGATTTTCATCCCAACCCGCCTATATAAAGAAGTGTCGTGGAAGCTCCGCCAGCCCCCCCCTGCACACCATCCGATTCGACGAATCGGCGTAAAATGGGACATATGCACTGCCTCCACCCCAGGTCCGGGGATGCCTTTTCGGCGGTATTTCGCTTTTCCTGCTCTTTTTTTGGAAAAGGCGATCTATCTTGTTGCTTGTGCGCGTCCTTTTCTTTATCCAGCGGATCGCCGGAGAGGTGGCCGAGTGGTCGAAGGCGCTCCCCTGCTAAGGGAGTAGAGGTCAAAAGCTTCTCGTGGGTTCGAATCCCATCCTCTCCGCCAGCAAACCTCATCATCACAACATGATCGAATCACGGCGCCTTAACGCGAGGGCCGGCGTGCAACCGCACCCTGACAAGCAGGCTGTCAGCGCCTCCGGCATGGATTCAGCCGAATCCCCCATCGGTTGCATTTGAATCAAATGCAACTGTGGATATTCAACCTCCGATAACAGAATCGGCGCTCAATCCGGCCATGAGCACACAAGACCGATATGACGTCATCATGGACCCCACGGACACCTGGACCGTCTGGGATCTCGTCAACGACGAACCCGCCATGTTCGGCGAGCACGTTCTGGCCGGGCTGACACAGGCCGAAGCCCACGCCGCACGCGACGTCATGAACGACGCCTGGCGGCGCCTCAGGCAGAACGCCCTTCAGAAACATATCGATGCCGCATAGAACCGTATGCGGGAAGCGGATCGCTCCCGCAGTCGTTTTCACATTATTTTGAACAGTCGCGAGCGAAAGATCTCAAGCGCCCGACCGGCCTTGAAGTATCAACCCTAACCGCAGGACCCGATTCCGAAATCCGGCAGCTTGCCAAACTGTGGGTCGTCACATCCCTGTCTGCGGGGGCTGACGGTCTACTTGTGCAGCGGAGGCAAGCCCGGACAGCGCCGCCAGCGCTGCATCGCTCTCTTGCGCAGTCAACACATCCACGTCGAACAGGCGAAGACTGCGCATTCCTTCCAGCGCCAGATAAACCATCAAGGCCACATTTTCATTTTGCGAGCCGGCTTTCATCCGATCCAGGAGAACCCGGTGGAAACGCCGGACAGGCACGAGGAAATCGGGGTTCTCCGCCATGGCTGCCAGAATGCCGGAAGGCGGCGGCTGACATCGCTGGAGTTCGGCCGCAAACAATTCCAGATAGGCCACAAGCAGACTGTTGGGCCTGTCCTTGAGCGCCCTTTCCCTTTCGCAGAGCTCGGCATCGAAGTCTTGCAGATGCTGCTCCACCAGCACCTCAAGCAGCCTTGCCTTGTTGGGGAAATGATAAAGCAGCCCGCCCTTCGAAATGCCCGCGCGCTGCGCCACGGCGTCGAGCGACAAGTGTCCCGGCCCGACATCGCGCGCCACATCCTGTGCGGCAGCCAGAATTTTTTGCCGGACCGAGACCTTGCTTTTCGTCATGAGAATCTCCGGGGAGCGGAATTGACAATACCGTCCAGACGGTACAGTAAATGCCGCTCCATTTTCAACGGTTGCGTTTTGGTTTAGCCAAGACGTTCGGAAAATCGTCCTGCCAGGTTCATCCAATCGCGGTGTCGTCCATGATCAAGCGTTTCATTATTGCCATTATATTCCTCATTATCGTCTGCGGCGGCATTGTCGGCTTCAACCTCTTCCGCGACCGGGCGATCGAACAGTTCTTCGCCAACATGCCCGTGGCCACACTGGCTGTCTCATCCCAGACGGTCGAGCCGATCACCTGGACACCCGGCATCGAGGCTCTTGGCACGGTCAGTGCCTCCGAAGGCGTGGACCTGACCGTCGAGGCCCCCGGCATCGTGAAGGAGATCCTGTTTTCGCCCAATCAGCAGGTGAAAGCCGGCGAGGTGCTCGTGCAACTCGACGATGCCGCCGAACGCGCCGACCTTGCAGCCACCAGGGCGCAGGCCGCGCTTGATCAGACCACGCTCGACCGCGCGTCTGTGCTGCAAAAGCGCGGCGTGGGCTCGGAAGTGACGGTGGATTCGGCGCGGGCGGCAGCGGATGCATCGAGTTCGCAGGTTCTCAAGCTCCAGGCCCTGCTCGACCAGAAGCAGCTTCGCGCGCCCTTCTCGGGAACAATCGGCATTCGTCGCGTCAATATCGGCCAGTATCTGTCGCCGGGCACGATCGTCGCCACGCTCCAGGATCTCGATAAGCTTTATGTCGATTTCTCGGTGCCAGAGCAGCAGCTCGACCTGCTAAAGATCGGCGGCGCCGTCCGTTTCGGCGTCACCACGGACAACATGCCGTTCACCGGCAAGATCATTGGCATCGAGCCCAAGGTCGATCCGGTTTCGCGCCTGGTCCGGGTGCGCGCCGAGGTCGCCGATGCCGATGGCAGGCTCAGCCCCGGCCAGTTCATCCAGGCGCAGGTAATGCTGCCGGAAGAGAAGAACGTGCTTGCGCTTTCGCAGACGGCGGTCGTTTCCAGCCTCTACGGCGATTTCGTCTTTGTCATCCGTCCGCCGGAAGCGGTGAACGGCGAGGCAGCGAAGGAAACGAAAGCCGGTGGCGAAGGCAAGGCCGCCGAGGCCGAGAAGAAGGAACCCGAGGCGGTCGGAGAGCCCAAGCTCGTTGCGCGCCAGGTCTTCGTCAAGACGGGCCGCCGCTCCAATGGGCTGGTTGAGATCCTCGAAGGTGTTTCGCCCGGCGACGTGGTGGTGACAGCCGGTCAGAACCGCCTCTCCAACAACACGCCGGTTTCGATCGACAACACGATCAATCCCGCGAACCCGGCAAAGCCGGAGGCTGACGCGAAATGAGTTTCTCCGACATCTTCATTCGCCGCCCCGTCCTGTCGACGGTCGTGGCCCTCATGATCCTGTTGCTCGGCTTCCAGGGCATTTTCAACCTTTCGGTGCGCCAGTATCCGAAGGTCGACGAGACGGTGATCACCATCACCACCTCCTATCCGGGCGCCAGTGCCGACCTGATCCAGGGCTTCGTCACCGCGCCCATCGCGCGTGCGGTGTCGACCACGGAAAACATCGACTACGTCACCTCCAGCAGCATGCCCTCCGTCAGCACCGTGACGGTGCAGATGAAGCTTGGCTCCAACCCCGACGTGGCGCTGACGGACGTCATGTCCAAGGTGCAGCAGGTCCAGAGCGACCTGCCCACCGATGCCAAGGACCCGACCATCGTCAAGGGCACCGGCCAGCAATTCGCGATCATGTATCTGGCGATGCAGAATCCAAACATGACCGCGGAGGAACTGACCGAATATATCGAGCGCGTCATCCGTCCGCGCGTTTCGACCATTCAGGGCGTTGCCGAGGTTCAGGTTCTGGGCGCCGCCAACTTCTCGATGCGCGTGTGGATCGACCCGGTCAAGCTGGCGGCCCGCGGCCTGACGGCCGCGGAAGTGCTGGGCGCGATCAACTCGTCCAACTTCCTTGCCGCTCCCGGCAAGACCAAGAACGAGTATGTCGCCTATTCGATCACGGTGCAGTCCACGCTGCAGACACCGGATGCGTTCGGCGCGCTGCCGCTGCGTTCCGATGAGAACGGCGTCGTGCGCCTGCGCGACATTGCCCATGTCGAGCTTGCCGCCGAAAGCACCGACACGGTCGTCAACTTCAACGGCAAACCCGGCACGTTCATCGGCATCTTCCCGACCCCGTCGGCCAATCCGCTCGATACGGCGGCTGCCGTCATCAAGGAACTGCCGGAAATCCAGTCAAGCCTGCCGGAAGGCATGACGGCCACGATGGTCTACGATTCGACCGAGACCATCAGCGCGTCCATCGAGGAAGTGTTCAAGACCATCGCCGAGGCGGTCGCCATCGTCGTCGTGGTCATCCTGCTCTTCCTCGGCTCCTTCCGTTCCGTGCTGATGCCGATCGTGACCATTCCGCTGTCATTGATCGGCGTCTGCTTCATCCTGCTGACGATGGGTTATTCCATCAACCTGTTGTCGCTGCTGGCCATGGTCCTGGCCATCGGTCTCGTCGTGGACGACGCCATCGTGGTGGTGGAGAACATCCACCGCCACATGGAGGAAGGCATGTCGCCGATGCAGGCGGCATTCAGGGGCATGCGCGAAATCTTCGCGCCGGTCGTGGCCATGACGATTACATTGGCCGCCGTGTTCGCGCCGCTCGCCTTCACCGGCGGTCTTACCGGTTCGCTGTTCCGCGAATTCGCCGTGACGCTTGCCGGCGCGGTCGTGATCTCCGGTTTCGTGGCCGTCACCGTTACGCCGATGATGTCGGCGCGCCTCCTCAAGCCCGGCCATGGCCGCTTCCAGGCCCTTGTCGACCGGACCTTCGACAATCTGGCCAACCGCTATGAACGGCTGGTGTCCGGCTCGCTGAAATATCGCCCGGTCACGCTGCTGATCGTGATCGCGCTGATCAGCGTCACCGGCTTCATGTTCTTCAAGACGTCCAGCGAACTGGCGCCTGAAGAGGATTCCGGCGCCTTGTTTGCCCTGCTTACCGGCCCGCGCTACGCCACCAGCGACTATATGGACCTCTACACCAAGCAGATCCGCGGTCTGACCGAAGATTTGCCGGAGTTGCGCGCCAACTTCTCGGTGATCGGCATCGGCAATGCGACCAACAGCGGCTTCTCGGTATGGGCGTTCAAGGACTGGGCCGATCGTGACCGGTCGCAAAAGGAGATTCAGCAGGACATCCAAAACCGGCTGAAGCCGGTGGCCGGTGTCGAGGCGCTGGTCTTTGCCCCGCCTTCGCTGCCGGGCGCCGGTGGCGGCCTGCCGATCTCCATGGTCATCCAGTCGACCGGCGATCCGAGCCAGGTCTATGAAATCGCCGAGGAGATCAAGCAGAAGGCGCAGGCCTCCGGCCGCTTCATCGTCGTGCAGAACTCGCTGGCGTTCGACGCTCCGCAGGTGACGATCACCATCGATCGCGACCGCGCGGCGGCCCTCAACATCCCGATCCGCGACATCGGAACCACGCTTGGCCTGCTGGTGGGCGGCGGTTCGATCGCGCAGTTCGATCGCGATTCGAACAGTTACGACATCATCATGCAGGTGCCCGACCAGTTCCGGAACAACCCGGAAAGGCTGGGCGAATTCTACGTGCGAAGCTCCACCGGCGAAATGGTGCCGCTGTCGGCGGTGGTCAACATCAACACCAATGCCTCGCCCTCAGCGATCGAGCAGTTCAACCAGCTCAACTCGGCAACGATCTCGGCGCTTCCCCTGCCCGGCGTGACGACGGGTGATGGCCTGGCAACGATCGAGAACATTGCCGAGCCATTGCTGCCGGCCGGCTTCTTCGTCGACTACTCGGGCCAGTCGCGCCTCGAAAAGGAGCAGGGCAACACCATCATCATCGCCTTCGTGCTGGCGGTGGTGGTGATCTATCTGGTGCTGGCGGCGCAGTTCGAGAGCTTCCGCGATCCGCTCATCATCATGATGTCGGTGCCGCTGTCGATCTTCGGCGCAATCGTGCCGCTGAACATGGGCCTGGGAACGCTCAACATCTACACCCAGGTGGGCCTGATCACGCTCATCGGCCTCATCACCAAGCATGGCATCCTGCTCGTCGAGTTCGCTAATCAGCAGCGCGAGGAGCATGGTCTGTCGCGGCGCGAGGCCATCGTGGCTTCGGCCAAGGTGCGCCTGCGACCGATCCTGATGACGACCGCCGCCATGGCGCTGGGCGTCGTGCCGCTGATCACCGCCGCCGGCGCCGGTGCTGCGGCGCGCTATTCCATGGGCCTGGTGATCTTCTCCGGCATTCTGGTGGGAACCCTGTTCACCCTGTTCGTGGTGCCGATGTTCTACACCTTCATTGCCAGCAAGAAGATCCATCACAAGGATGCGGTGGAGGAACCGGCCCCCGATGACGGGGAACCTGTCCCGCAGCACTGACGCGATCCAAACGCCCGGACCTTGTTCCGGGCGTTTTTCGTTCCGGATACAATCTTCTGGATTTTTGCCCGCCGCTGCGCGATGACGTGCCCTGAATTTTCCGTACGAACATTGAAAGCAATATCGCCATGTCCATCCGTCCGCCCCTGACCCCGTTGATCGAAGCGCTGCCGGCGACCGTTCCCTTCGTCGGACCGGAGGCGCAGCAAAGAGACAGCGGCCGCGCTTTCCGCGCCCGCATGGGCGCCAATGAAAGCAGCTACGGCCCCTCCCCGCGCGTGATTGCGCGGATGGAGGAAGTCGCAAGGGACATGTGGATGTATTGCGACCCGGACAATCACGATCTGCGCGTTGCACTCGCCGCTCATCTGGGCATCGGCAAGGACAATGTCGTCATCGGCGAAGGCATAGACGGCCTGCTCAGCCTTGCGGTGCGCATGTATGTTTCGCCCGGCGATGCGGTCGTCACCTCGCTCGGCGCCTATCCGACCTTCAACTTCCACGTAGCAGGCGTGGGCGGCCGGCTGGTCCCGGTGCCTTATGAAAACGACCGCGAAAGCCTTGATGGCCTGCTGGAAGCGGTGAAGCGCGAGAAGGCGCCGCTGGTCTACCTCTCCAACCCCGACAATCCGATGGGAACCTGGTGGGAAACGGACGAGCTGATCCGCTTCATGGACGCGCTGCCCGAGACCACAATGCTGATCCTTGACGAGGCCTACGGCGAGACCGCGCCGGCTTCCGCCCTGCCCCCGGTTCAGGTCAACCGGCTGAACCTGCTGCGCATGCGCACTTTCTCAAAGGCCTATGGCCTGGCCGGCATCCGCTGCGGCTACGCCTTCGCCGATGCCGAGGTGATCGCGAATGTCGAAAAGATCCGCAACCACTATGGCGTCAGCCGCATGGCGCAGATCGCCGGGCTGGAAGCGCTGGCCGACCAGCCCTATCTCGCCAGCGTCGTCGCCAGGGTTGCAGCTGCACGCGACCGCATCTCGGCCATCGCCCGCGACAACGGCCTGTCGCCCATTCCCTCCGCCACGAACTTCGTGACCATCGACTGCGGCCGCGATGCCGATTTCGCAATGCGCGTGATGCAGAATCTGCTCGCGCGCGACGTCTTCATCCGCAAGCCGATGGCGCCGGTGCTCAATCGCTGCATCCGCGTCAGCGTCGGCCTCGACCACGAGATCGACATCTTCGGCGAGGAACTGCCACGCGCTCTCGCCGACGCCGCCAAGGGCTGATCTTCAAGCGGCGGGCCTGCACCCGGCCCGCCGTTTCTTTCCCGTTCTCCGCTTTATTCGGCTGCGTCTCCCGCATCCGGCTTTTTCGTCTCTTGAATTAATTGAACGTTCGTTTTATTATTTATCCAAGGATGAGGAATGCCATGGCGCGAACGACAGGTTCCGACGGCGAGAAAACAGAAGCAGCGATCCGGGAGGCGGCGATCAATCTGATCGCGCGCTTCGGCTACGAGGCTGTTTCCATGCGCCAGCTTGCCGCCGAAGTGGGCGTGCAGGCGGCAGCGCTCTATCGCTATTTCCCAAACAAGGAAGACCTCCTGTTCACGCTGATGCGTGAGCATATGGAAGGGCTGCAGGCGGCCTGGATACAGGTGCGCCCCACCGGGTCGGATCCGCGCGCGCGGCTTGCCGCCTTCGTACGCAATCATATCCGCTTCCATGTCGAGCGCAGGCATTCGACCCATGTTTCCAACATGGAGCTGCGCAGCCTTTCGCACGACAATCTCACGCATATTCTGCGGCTGCGCACTGCCTATGAAAAGGAATTGCGCCAGATCCTGCGCGACGGCGCGGATGCCCGCGCCTTCGTGGTCGACGACATCGGCCTCACGGCCATTGCCATCATCCAGATGATCACCGGCGTGATCGTCTGGTTCCGTCCCGACGAGCGGCTGTCAGTCGCGGAAGTCGCGGAAACCTATCTAGCCATGACCATGCGCCTGACTGGCGCTGAAAGCCCTCGGGAGGTGCAGCATGTACACGCACACGCTTGATTTCGGCCAGGGCGAGGACATAGACGCCCTGCGCGACATGGTGCGCCGCTTCGCGCAGGACAAAATTGCTCCGCTCGCCGCCGAGACCGACCGTTCCAACGAATTTCCGGCGCATCTGTGGGAGGAATTCGGCGCGCTCGGCCTGCTCGGCATAACGGCCAATCCGGATTTCGGCGGCAGCGGCATGGGCTATCTGGCGCATGTGGTGGCGATGGAGGAGATTTCGCGCGCCTCGGCCTCGGTCGGGCTTTCCTATGGCGCGCATTCCAATCTGTGCGTCAACCAGATCAACCGCTGGGGCACGCCTGCACAGAAGGAAAAATACCTGCCCGCGCTCTGCGCCGGTGAAAAGGTCGGTGCGCTGGCCATGTCGGAATCCGGCTCCGGCTCGGACGTGGTGTCGCTGAAACTGCGCGCCGAAAGGCGCAATGACCGCTTTGTCCTCAACGGCACCAAGATGTGGATCACCAACGGCCCGGATGCCGATACCCTGATGGTCTATGCCAAGACCGATCCGGAGGGGAAATCACGCGGCATCACCGCTTTCGTGGTGGAAAAGACCATGCCGGGATTTTCCGTTGCGCAGAAGCTGGACAAGCTTGGCATGCGCGGTTCCAATACGGGCGAACTCGTCTTCGAGGATGTGGAGGTTCCGTTCGAAAACGTTCTGCATCAGGAAGGGGCCGGCGTTGAAGTGCTGATGTCGGGCCTTGACTATGAGCGCACGGTGCTGGCAGGCGGGCCGCTCGGCATCATGGCCGCGTGTCTCGATGTGGCCGTACCGTACGTGCACGAGCGCAAGCAGTTCGGCCAGCCGATCGGTGAGTTCCAGCTCGTTCAGGGCAAGCTCGCCGACATGTACACGACGATGAATGCCTGCCGTGCCTATGTCTATGGCGTCGCCTCGGCCTGCGACCGTGGCCAAACCACCCGCAAGGACGCCGCCGGCTGCATTCTCTACGCCGCCGAAAAGGCCACCCAGATGGCACTGGACGCGATCCAGCTTCTCGGTGGCAATGGCTACATCAACGACTATGCGACCGGACGCCTGCTGCGCGACGCCAAGCTTTACGAGATCGGCGCCGGCACCAGCGAAATCCGGCGCTGGCTGATCGGCCGCGAAATCATGTCGGAGAGCTTGTGACATGCCGGTTATCCAGTCCCGACTCTCCCCCTCATCCGAGACGTTCAAGGCCAATGCCGAGCATATGCGCGCGCTGGTGGCCGACATTTCCGGCAAGGCCGAGACGGTCGAGCGCGGCGGCTCGGAGGACGCGCGCAAGCGCCACACCTCGCGCGGCAAGCTGTTGCCGCGCGAGCGCCTCGCCCAGCTTCTCGATGCCGGGTCGCCGTTCCTCGAAATCGGCCAGTTCGCCGCATGGGGCATGTATGGCGGCGACATTTCCTCAGCCGGCATGGTCGCGGGTATCGGCCGTGTCGAGGGCCGTGAGGTGATGGTGGTGGTGAACGACGCCACCGTGAAGGGCGGCACCTATTATCCGGTGACGGTGAAGAAGCATCTGCGGGCGCAGGAAATCGCCACGCAGAATAATCTTCCTTGCGTCTATCTGGTCGATTCCGGCGGCGCGAACCTGCCAAACCAGGACGAAGTCTTTCCCGACCGCGAGCATTTCGGTCGCATCTTCTACAATCAGGCCAACATGTCGGCGGCAGGCATTCCGCAGATCGCCTGTGTCATGGGTTCGTGCACGGCGGGCGGCGCCTATGTGCCAGCGATGTCCGACGAGACGATCATGGTGCGCAACCAGGCCACCATCTTCCTCGGCGGCCCGCCGCTGGTGAAGGCGGCCACCGGCGAGGACGTGTCCGCCGAAGAACTCGGCGGCGCGGATGTGCACACAAGGCTTTCGGGCGTCGCCGATCACTATGCAATGGACGACACGCACGCGCTCGCCATCACACGCCAGATCGTCAGAAACCTGAATCGAAAGAAGACGATAGGCCTCGATCTTGGAAAACCGATTCCACCGCTTTATGCACCGGATGAGATTCACGGCGTGGTGCCGACCGACACCCGCAAGCCCTATGACGTTCGCGAGATCATCGCGCGCATCGTGGACGGTTCCGAGTTCGACGAGTTCAAGCAGAATTACGGCGCTACGCTCGTCACGGGCTTTGCCCATATCCACGGCATGCCGGTGGGCATTCTGGGCAATAACGGCGTACTGTTCTCCGAAAGCGCGCTGAAGGGCGCGCATTTCATCGAGCTGTGCTGCCAGCGCAAGATCCCGCTGATCTTCCTGCAGAACATCACCGGCTTCATGGTCGGGCGCAAATATGAGGCCGGCGGCATCGCCAAGGACGGCGCCAAGCTGGTAACGGCCGTAGCGACCGCGCAGGTGCCCAAGCTGACGGTGATCGTCGGTGGCTCCTTCGGCGCGGGCAATTACGGCATGTGCGGCCGCGCCTATTCGCCCCGCTTCCTGTGGATGTGGCCGAATGCGCGCATCTCGGTCATGGGCGGCGAGCAGGCCGCAACCGTGCTTGCCATGGTCAAGCGCGAGGGTATCGAGCGCAAGGGCGGAAGGTGGAGCGCCGAGGAAGAAGCCGAATTCCGCGCACCGATCCTCGAAAAATACGAGCGCGAGGGGCATCCGCTCTATTCCTCGGCGCGTTTGTGGGACGATGGCATCATCGATCCGGCAAGAACCCGCGACGTGCTGGCGCTTAGCCTCTCGGCAGCCCTTAACGCGCCGGTGGAGGACACTAGATTCGGTGTCTTCAGAATGTAACTGGTCATTGGCCGCGCCGCGCGCGACCGCAGTGAGGAACTCAACGCGTAACGACGAAGGGAGCCTGACATGCCTGCCAATCCAAATAAATTCGTCTGGTACGAACTCATGACGAGCGACGTGGATGCCGCCGAGGCATTCTACAAATCGGTCGTCGGCTGGAATTCGGAGCCATGGGGCGGCCCGGACATGCGCTACATCATCATGAAGGCGGGCGAAACGGGCGTCGCCGGCATGATGGCCACGCCGAAGGAAGCGGAGGGGATGAAGCCGGCCTGGGTCGGCTATATCTATGCCGACAATGTCGATGCCGCCACGGAAGGGGTTCGCAAGGGCGGTGGCAACGTGCTGCGCGAACCCGATGACATTCCCGATGTCGGCCGCTTCTCCGTCGTTGCCGATCCTCAAGGCGCGGTGTTCATGCTGATCACGCCGAAGGGCGAAGAAGGCGCACCGGTTCCCCCGATGACACCCGGCCATATCGGGTGGCACGAATTGATGGCAACCGAATGGGAAACGGCCTTCTATTTCTACTCCAACCAGTTCGGATGGACCAAGGATGAGCCGATGGATATGGGGCCGATGGGCGTCTACCAGCTCTTCCGAACCGGGGGCGACAACGCTGTCGGCGGCATGATGACCAAGCCGGCGCAGATCGAAGCCCCCTACTGGCTCTATTATTTCAATGTCGAAGACATCGACAAGGCGACCGAGCGTGCCCTTGAAAACAAGGGGCAGGTCATAATGGGACCGATGCAGGTTCCCGGCGGAAGCTGGGTCTGCCAGTGCATCGACCCCCAGGGCGCGCTTTTTGCCCTAGTCGGTGCCCGAAAGTGAGCGGCACTGGCCGACAGCTTTATCCGGAGGATGAATGTTTTCCAAAATCCTGATCGCCAATCGCGGTGAGATTGCCTGCCGCGTCATCCAGACTGCGCGGCGCGTGGGTGTCCGTACCGTTGCTGTTTATTCTGACGCGGATGCAAGCGCGCTTCATGTGGCGATGGCTGACGAGGCGGTGCATATCGGCCCTTCCCCGGTCGGTGAAAGCTATCTGCGTGGCGACAGGATCATCGAAGCCGCCAAGGCGACGGGAGCCGAAGCCATCCATCCCGGCTACGGCTTCCTTTCGGAAAACCCGGATTTCGTGGATCAGGTGACGGCGGCCGGACTGGTTTTCATCGGCCCGTCCGCCGCTTCGATCCGCGCCATGGGACTGAAGGACGCCGCCAAGCGGCTGATGGAGCAGGCTGGCGTGCCAGTGGTGCCGGGCTACCACGGCGAGGCGCAGGAAATCGTGCCGCTTGCCTCCAAGGCGCGCGAAATCGGCTATCCGGTGCTGATCAAGGCGCGCGCCGGAGGCGGCGGCAAAGGCATGCGCCGCGTTGACCACCCGGATGATTTTCCCGAAGCCCTGTCAAGCGCGCGGCGCGAAGCCAAGGCAGCCTTCGGCGACGACCGCGTGCTGGTCGAAAAATATGTCGAGAAGCCGCGCCATATCGAGGTGCAGGTGTTCGGCGACAATTTCGGCAATGCCGTGCATTTGTTCGAACGCGATTGCTCCGCGCAACGCCGCCACCAGAAGGTGATCGAGGAAGCCCCCGCCCCCGGCATGACGCCCGAGATGCGCAAGGCCATGACCGATGCGGCAGTAAAGGCCGCCAAGGCCATTTCCTATTCGGGTGCGGGCACCATCGAGTTCATCGTGGACGCATCCGAAGGGCTCAGGCCCGATCGCTTCTGGTTCATGGAGATGAACACCCGCCTGCAAGTGGAGCATCCGGTAACGGAAATGATCACCGGCGTCGATCTGGTCGAATGGCAATTGCGTGTGGCGGCCGGCGAAAAGCTGCCGAAAAGCCAGAAGGAGATCGCGCTTTCCGGCCATGCCTTTGAAGCGCGCATCTATGCGGAAGACCCGCAGCGCGATTTCCTGCCGGCCATCGGCACGCTGCATCATCTCAGTTTTCCGACCGAAACGCCGGCGGGCTCGTCCATGCGCGTAGAGACCGGCGTGCGCCAGGGCGATGCCATCTCGCCCTACTACGATCCGATGATTGCCAAGCTGGTGGTCCATGCGAATGATCGAAGCAGCGCGCTGCAAGGGCTCACGGAGGCGCTGAAAGCCACCCGCATTGCTGGATCAACCACAAACATCGCCTTCCTGGCGGCGCTGTCTCAGGACGCTGATTTTGCTTCCGGCGATGTCGATACCGGTCTCATCGGCCGCAAGCAGGAAGCCCTGACCGCCATTCCCGAGCCGGGCGGCAATATCGTGGCGCGCGCCGCCCTGGCAGCCTCCGGGTCAAGGCCCGGGGGAGCCATGTCGGACGACCCGTGGGCGAGCCTTTCCGGCTACAGCCACTTCCATCCGATCGAGCGCCGTACGGTTCTGCGCCGCGGCGAACAGGAACTGCATGCAGGCGTGACGGCACAGCCGGATGGTCGCTATCTGGTACGTATCGGCGACGGCACTGCGACCGTTCTTTCAAAGACCGATTTCCAGGACACGGTTTCATGGCCGGGGCACGTCACCGTGTTCGCCGATGGTGCGGCCTTCACCTTCGCCGTGCCGGACCCATTCGCGAGTGCGGAAGAAGCCGACGGCAGCGCGGGCAGCATGCGCGCGCCGATGCCGGGGCTGGTCAAGCTGGTACGGGCAACCGAGGGCGAAACGGTGAAGAAGGGACAGCCCCTGCTGATCCTGGAGGCGATGAAGATGGAGCACACCATCGCTGCCCTGCATGACGGCATCATCGCCGAAATCGCAACCGAGGGCGAACAGGTGATGGACGGAACCGTTCTCGTGCGTTTCGTAGAGGAGGCGTAGGCGGCGCCACCAATCGGGAAATGAAAATGGCCGGGTTGCCCCGGCCAAATCCAGTTATCCAGGCTCGTGCGGCAGTCTTACTGCTCGATCGGCGCGTATTTGCCGTCGTGCCACTGGTTGATGTCGTAGGCGGCGTTCTTCAGATCGCCCTTCTCGTCGAAGGTGACTTCGCCCACCACGGTCTGGATTGGCTGACCGTTTTTCAGCGCCTCGGCGACCTTCATCGGATCGTCGGTGCCGGCGCGCTCGATGCCCTGCGCGAAGGCCTGGATCACTGCATAGGAGAAGAGCGTGAAGCCTTCCGGCACGAAGCCGCCGGCCTTGATCTTCTCCACCGCTTCCTTGGCCTCTGGCCGGGCCTGCGGATCGGACGGGAACACGAACATGGTGCCCTCGCCGGCCGGTCCCGCGATCTGCCAGAATTCCGGCGATGCGATCGAATCGGGCATGATGAGTTGGAACTTGAAGCCCTGCTCTGCCGCCTGACGCAGGATCAGGCCGGCCTCCGGATGGTAGCCGCCGAAATAGACCACATCGGCCTTCAATTCCTTCAGCTTGGTCACCAGCGCCGAATAATCCTTTTCGCCAGCATTGATGCCTTCATAGAGGACTTCCTTCAGGCCGTTTTCGTTCATCGTCTTGCGCACGGCGTCCGCCACGCCCTGACCGTAGGCGCCCTTATCGTGCATGACCACGACGTTCTTGCCTGCATATTTCTTTGCGATCCACGGCCCGATGAAGGCGCCCTGCGCGTCGTCGCGCGTGTAGAGACGCATGATGGTGGACCAGCCCTTGGCGGCCGCATCGTCGGTCATGACGGGGTTGGACGAGGCCGGGCTCATCATCAGCGCGCCGGCTTCGGCATAAACGGCAGAGGCGGGGATGCTTGAGCCCGAGCAGGCATGTCCGTCGATGAATTTGACGCCGTTGGCGACGATGCGGTTGGCAACCGAAACGGCCTGCTTTGGATCGCAGACGTCATCTTCGATCGAGATGGCGATCTGGCGCCCCATGACGCCGCCCTTCTCGTTGATGGCCTTGGCGGCAGCTTCCGCGCCCTGTTTGAACTGGTCGCCGATATTCGCCAACTGGCCGGTCATCGGCCCCACCACCGCGAAGGTGATGTCGTCGGCGCGCGCGGCCTGCGCCGCCAGAATGAAGCCGACGAGCGCAGCCCCCACTACTGTTTTTTTGATCACTTTGTTCTCCTCCGAAGTCGGCTAGCCGCCGAGTGCTGCCCTTGTTGTCCGGGCAACATCAAATACCATTTGCGGCTCCAGCCGCGCAACAAAATCGGAATGGGCCGGCGGAACGCAAAAAGGCCGCGCCGAGCTTGTTCGCACCGGTCGCGGCCTGTTTGATGGCACCCTTTCCGGAATGCCTCTGTCGCCGTTTTTCATCCGCGCGGTCGGCCCGCCTCCAGGCAGCCGCGTTCTCAATGGCCGGGCCTTCCGACAGGCCCACGGCTGACAAACTTGTCAGTGCATGGTCATCCACTGGCGCGCTTCGCGCAGCGCCTGTGCGATCTCCAGTTTCGACATCGACACCGAAAGTTCGGCGCGAAGCGCTGCCGCACGCGCCGAGCCCTTGATCGCGGCGATGTTGAACCATTTGTGGGCGGCGACGACATCGACGTCGCAGTCGCGTCCGCTGGCGTACATCATCCCCAACTCGCAAAGCACATCGGCCTGAGCGGTGGTTCCCATCGCGCCGAAGCCGGCTTCAAACATCTCATAACGCGCCATTTCGAAGGTCCCTGTCCGTTGCTGGAGAGCGCCTCGTTCTGTCGTCGCGGGCTGCTCTTCCGATGCTTCGAAGGATGAACCCGAGGCTTGAACCCGCCGTTAAATGGCTTGCTTAACCGCCGGCAAACAAAGTTCAAACAAGAAGTAAACGTTTGAATTCATTAAGGATGGGAACGCAGGCGCGGCAAGGGATTTGCAGAAAAATCGATGAAAATGTTACGGCGCGCACGCAATACTTCCCTAACCATGAAAGCGATCCACGCCGGCCGCCGCACAAGCGCCAAGGGCTAAAAACCCGGAAACTCCACGGCGCTTGCCGGACGTGTCGACTGGCTTACCTTTGCGTAAGCGGCGGAACGACACGGGAACAGGGGCGCCCGCCACGCTGGAGGACATAGAGATGCTTCGCTGGTCGAGCATGGTGGCGGCGACGCTGCTGGCGTGCGGAACGGCGTGGGCCGATCCCATCGAAGGCAAGTGGAAGACACAGAGCGGCGAAACCGCGACCGTCACCAGTTGCGGCGACGACTTCTGCATCACGATGACGACCGGAAGACATGCCGGAAAGCAGGTCGGCAAGGTGACCGGAGGCGGCGACGGCAACTATAGCGGCTTCATCACCGATCTCGATGAAAACGAAACCTATCAGGGCAGTGCCCGGCTCAGTGGAAACACGGCAAGGCTTAGCGGCTGCGTGCTGGGCGGCCTGATCTGCAAAAGCCAGGACTGGACGAAACTCTGACGCGCGGCCCGCCATTTGCTGGCAGGCCGCTGGCAGCTCTTCGCTTCACGCGCGGGCGCGCTGGCCGAAGAGGATGTTCTGCGCTTCCTTGTCCGTGGCGAGGTTTTGGCGCTCGCGTTCTTCCTTGCCGATGTCGATGCCGCGACGCACGGCCGGGCGCGCCTTCATCGTCTCGAACCAGCGCTTGAGGTTGGGAAACTCGTTGATGTCCTGGCCCTGGCGCTCATAGCCCATGGTCCAGCCGATGCTGGCGATATCCGCGATCGAATAGTCGCCGGCAAGGAAATCGCGGTCGGCCAGCCGCTTGTTCATGACGCCGTAGAGGCGATTGACCTCATTGGTATAGCGATCGATGGCATAAGGCACCTTTTCGGGCGCGTAGATGCGGAAATGGTTGGCTTGTCCGGCCATGGGGCCGAGCCCGCCCATCTGCCAGAACAACCATTGCTCGACCTCAACGCGCTGGCGCTCGTCGGTCGGGTACAGCTTGCCGAACTTGCGGCCGAGATATTGCAGGATGGCGCCAGACTCGAAAACCGAGATCGGCTTGCCGCCGGGTCCCTCCGGATCGATGATCGCGGGCATGCGGTTGTTGGGCGAGATCTTCAGGAAAGACGGCTCGAACTGCTCGCCGCGACCGATGTTCACATATTTGATGACATACGGAACGCCCAGTTCCTCGAGCATGATGGTGATTTTCCAGCCATTGGGGGTCGGCCAGTAATAGAGTTCGATCGGCTGGGTCTGGATGGTCATGCACTCTCTCCTTTTTTCGGACGCATTCCGCAGATAGTCACGCATCGTCCGAACACAAGCAGCCGGATCACAACGCGTCGATTAATAAAATTGAACCTAAGATGAACGGCCATCTCAGCATCCGTTCAGTCGCGTTCAGGCAATCTCCTCAGCATTGAAGGAGAAGCCACCCGATGCTCGCTCGCCGGTTCACCATCGTCTGTCTGTTGATGGCCCTGTTCGGCATGTTCCTGTCGCTGCTCGTTGCTCATGAAGGGCGCTCACGGCACGGCTGGGAAGAGGGAATGGTGCGCTCCTGCGTCTATGAAAGCGGAATGGCGTGCAACCTCATCAGCCGTAACTGAAGCGGCCTAGCAGAGAACCTTGTGACATGAACCACACGACCGGACTTCTTGCGAACACATTGCGCGTGATGCCGCGCGCGCTGCTGCTGCTGGGCCTTCTGGCGGCTCCGGTGCTTGCCGTTCCCGCCGCCCGCGGCGCAAGCAGCACGACCATCGAGGCTCCCGCGCCCAAGAAGATGGGCATGGGCTTCGTGATCCTCATGAGCCTGCAGCGGGCCTGATAAAAAAGCTCTGCACGCCTCGCCCGCCCCTCTCCCAAGGGCGAAAGCAAGTCTCTATATTGGGTTATGGAAAAAAGAACCTACCCTGAACCCATCGAAACGATTTCCTGCCCCGAGCCTTATGGGCAGCAAAGCTTTACGGATGCCGGCGAAGCTGTCGCCGCCCTGAAATCCCTTTACGAACGCAACACCGCCTTCCTGCGCAACGCCTTCACGGCCCTGGCCAGGAACGGCGATCCGCAGCGCCGCTATCGCGCCTTCTATCCCGAGGTCAGGGTCACGACCACGTCGCACTCGCTGGTCGATTCCCGGCAGGCTTATGGCCATATGCCGCTGCCGGGCCGCTATTCCACAACCATCACCCATCCCGAACTGTTCGAAAGCTACCTTATCGAACAGTTGCAGCTCATCATGCGCAATCACGGCGTGGAAGTTACGGTGGCGGAATCCTCCACTCCCATTCCGTTACATTTTGCCTTCCTGGAGGGCACGCATGTGGACGGCTCCATCGCGGAACTCATCAAGCGGCCGATCCGCGACGTCTTCGACGTGCCGGACCTCGACGACACCGATGACCATATCGCCAACGGCACCTTCGAGACCCTCGCCGGCGAGCCGAAACCGCTGGCCCCGTTCACCGCGCAACGCATCGATTATTCGCTGCACCGCCTGTCGCATTATACGGCGACCAGCCCCGAGCAGTTCCAGAATTTCGTGTTGTTTACGAACTACCAGTTCTACATCGACGAGTTCTGCCTCTATGCCCGCGAACTCATGGCCAAGGGCGGCGAAGGCTACGAAGCCTTCGTCGAGCCCGGAAATGTCGAGACCAGGGCCGGCGAAACGCGACCTTCCGGCCTGGCCACGACGTTGCGCATGCCGCAGATGCCCGCCTATCACCTGAAGAAGGCGGGACATGCCGGCATCACCATGATCAATATCGGCGTCGGCCCCTCCAACGCCAAGACCATCACCGACCACGTCGCGGTGCTGCGGCCGCATGCCTGGCTGATGCTGGGCCACTGCGCGGGCCTTCGCAACACGCAGGCGCTGGGGGACTATGTGCTGGCGCATGCCTATGTCCGCGAAGACCACGTGCTGGACGACGACCTGCCGGTGTGGATCCCCATCCCGCCGCTCGCCGAAATCCAGGTGGCGCTGGAAGAGGCGGTGGCCGAGGTCACGGGGCTTTCCGGCTACGAACTCAAGCGCATCATGCGCACCGGCACGGTCGCCACCATCGACAACCGCAACTGGGAACTGCGGGACCAGCGTGGGCCCGTGCAGCGCCTGTCGCAGTCGCGCGCCATCGCGCTCGATATGGAATCGGCCACAATCGCCGCCAATGGCTTTCGCTTCCGTGTGCCCTACGGCACGCTGCTGTGCGTTTCCGACAAACCGCTGCATGGCGAGTTGAAGCTGCCGGGCATGGCGACGGAATTCTACAAGCGGCAGGTGTCCCAGCATCTTAGCATCGGCATCCGCGCGATGGAAAAGCTGGCCGAAATGCCCATGGACCGGCTGCATTCGCGCAAATTGAGGAGCTTTTCGGAGACCGCGTTCCAATAATGCGCCCAGTTATTGCGCCGAAAGACTTGAAATCCCGACCGGCCGCCTGATCTCTTCTGGCGGTCGGTTTTCATAGATCGGGCATCTTGAATGGGCCTCATTCCTGTCGGTAAGAACGTGGCATGAACAGGACTCCGCTCCACGATATCGGCTCATTGGCGCTGCTGGCCGCACTTCTCCTGTCGCTGCCGCTGGTTGCGGGCTTCTTCGGGACACTGCATCCGGCCCTAGACTCGCTGGCGCATTTCCGCATGCATCTCGCCGTTCTGATGGTGATCGCGGGGCTGGTGCTTCTGGCAAGGCGGTTTTGGCTCAATGGCATCGTCACCGTCGCCTTCGGCGTTGCCGCACTGGCGACGGTCAACAGTTTCATGCCTATCCTCGGACCCGGCAGGGTTCACGCCAGCCTGCAGCCCGACGAGACCGAACAGCCCGTCTACAAGCTGCTGCAGATCAATCTGCGCTACAACAATCCCGAGCCCAACAAGGTGCTTTCGCTGATCGGTCGCATCCGACCCGATGTCGTGACGCTGGACGAGGTCTCGGAAATGTGGGCCGACAAGCTTGCGCTGCTGTCGTCGGCCTATCCCCACAGCATCCAGTGCCCCTACCCGAACGGCGTTTTCGGCGTTGCGATCCTCTCGACACGACCGTTTGTCGAAGGCAGGGAAGGCAGATGTCATGAGCGTGGTTCGTTTGCCGTCGCTCCCGTCGATTTCGGTGGCCGCGCGGTCGATGTGGCCGCACTCCATCTCGGCTGGCCCTGGCCGTTCCATCAGGCCGGGCAGATCGAAACGCTCGCCGATCCGCTGGGAGGGCTCGGGGCGACCGCCCTGCTCGCCGGCGACTTCAACGCCACGCCATGGAGCGCCGCCGTGGCACGGGTGGCGAAGCTCGGAGGGCTGACGCTCGTGCCATCGGCAGGCCCCACCTGGCAATGGCACGGATTGCCCGAATTCCTGCGCTTCAGCGGCCTGCCGATCGACCACGTCCTGCACAAGGGCAATGTGATTGCGATCTCCGCTCACACGCTCGGCGAGGTCGGCTCGGATCACCTGCCGGTTCTGGTCGAGTTTGCGCTGAAAGCCGCCGCTTTCGAGCCGCAGGAAGAAGGGGAAACGTCTCTGGCGGAGCTGGAGCACGATCGCTACAGATAGGGATGGGTTTTCGGCATAGACCATGCCTCGAAAACAACCGCTTGGCGCACCACGGCATTTCCGAAAGTCATCGCGCTCCAAATGCCGGCAATCATCAAGCCGGCTGAAGCATGGAAGGCAATGGTGGCGGCATCCAGGGACACCGCCACGATGCAATTCTTCAGTGACTGGTCAACAGAGCGACGAGACCGTCGACATTGCCATGATACTGATGCTCCTTGGCGTCGAACTGACGCTGGCGGGCTTCGTAGTCCGTATAGACAGCCTTGACGCGGCGGCGCACGTCGTTCTGCGACTTCGCGCAATCCGGATCGTTGTCGTTGGCGACGCCGACGACGGCTGCCTGAGCGGCATTCACCATTTCCTTGGCGATACGCCCATGCGTCTCTTCATGCGTGCGCACGCCGGACATGAACTTGGTCCAACGTGTCTGAAGGTCGGCCGGAACGGCATTTGCCAGGCGCGGATAGCGATAGGTGATGGTCAAAACCGCATTGGCGCTTCTGAGCCGGCAGGCACTGGCACCCTTTTCCCAATCGAGGTTCCATCGCACGTCGTACCGGGTCGCGGCCATGGCGCGCGCCAGCAGGCCGTGCTTGGGACCGCTACGCTGCATGGTTTTCATAATTTCCGCACCGTTACGTCCGGCTACAGCATAGGTCTCGGTCCTTACCACGACCTTGCTGTTGCCCGCATGGGCAACACTCGTCAGGCCACAGACAAGGGCAAACAGGGGGATTCCGACTGCGCGCATTGACACCTCCAGGGGGATGGGATGCCAAAGAAGCACATTAAGTTTCGTATTTCAACAATTCCTTAAATACAGTCGGGCCGATCAGGGAAAATCCTTACATGTTCGGGTAGACCGGCCCCTCACCGCCCTGCGGCGGAACCCAATTGATGTTCTGGTTGGGGTCCTTGATGTCGCAAGTCTTGCAGTGGACGCAGTTCTGCGCGTTGATGACGAAACGCACGTCCTTCGCCGAAGGATCGGCCGCAGCATTGCCGTCGGCATCCACCCATTCATAGACGCCGGCCGGGCAATAGCGGGTCGAAGGACCGGCATAGATGTCGTGCTCCGAGCGCTTCTGCAGGTCCATGTCAGCCACGACCAGGTGAACCGGTTCGTTCTCCTCATGGTTGGTGTTCGACAGGAACACCGAGGACAAGCGGTCGAAGGTCAGCACGCCATCGGGCTTCGGATAGTCGATCTTCGTGTATTTGGAGGCCGGCTCCAGCGACGCGGCGTCGGTCTTGCCGTGCTTCAGCGTCCCGAAGGGCGAGAAGCCGAACAGGCTGTTGCACCACATATCCAGCCCGCCGAGGCCGACGCCAACCAGCGTGCCGAACCTCGACCACAGCGGCTTGACGTTGCGGACCTTTTTCAGATCCTTGCCGATCGCGCTGGCCCGCCATTCGTTCTCGTAACCGATGATCTCGTCATGGCTGCGGCCATCGGCGATGGCGCTGGCGACATGCTCCGCCGCCTGCATGCCCGACAGCACAGCGTTGTGCGAGCCCTTGATACGCGGCACGTTGACGAAACCGGCCGAACAACCCACCAGCGCACCGCCCGGAAAGGTCAGTTTCGGCACGGACTGCCAGCCGCCTTCGGTGATGGCGCGGGCGCCGTAGGAAATACGCTTGCCGCCTTCGAAGGTGCCGCGGATCGCGGGATGCGTCTTGAAGCGCTGGAACTCCTCGAAGGGCGAAAGATAAGGGTTCTTGTAGTTCAGGTGGACGACGAAGCCGACCGCCACCAGATTGTCCTCGAGGTGGTAAAGGAACGAGCCGCCGCCGGTCTTCATGTCGAGCGGCCAGCCGAAGGAGTGCTGCACCAGGCCCGGCTTGTGCTTCTCCGGCGCGACCTGCCAGAGCTCCTTGAGGCCGATGCCGAACTTGCCCGGCTCGCGGCCGTCGTCCAGCTTGTACTTTGCGATCAGCTTCTTGGCGAGCGAACCGCGCACGCCCTCGCCGATCAGCACATATTTGCCCAGCAGCGCCATGCCCGGCGCGTAGTTGGGGCCATGCGAGCCGTCGCGCTCGACACCCATGTCGCCGGTCACGACGCCGGTGACTGCGCCCTGGTCGTCATAGATGAGATCGACGGCCGCGAAGCCCGGATAGATCTCGACGCCCAGCGCCTCGGCGTGTCCGGCCAGCCAGCGGCAGACATTGCCGAGCGAAACGATGTAATTGCCGTGATTGTTCATCAGCGGCGGCATGAAGGCATTGGGCAGGCGCATCGACCCGGCAGGCCCGAGCACGAGGAAATGGTCGTCGGTCACCGGCGTCTTGAACGGATGCTCGCTCTCCTCGCGCCAATCAGGCAGCAGGCGATCTATGCCGATGGGATCGACCACGGCGCCGGACAGGATATGCGCTCCCACCTCGGCGCCCTTTTCCAGCACGACAACGGAAAGCTCTGGATTGATCTGTTTCAGCCGTATCGCGGCGGACAGGCCAGCCGGCCCCGCGCCGACGATGACCACGTCGAATTCCATGCTTTCGCGTTCAATCTCACTCATCAAGTCCTCCGCACTGGCTTGGCCCGGTCAGGCATCCTGCTGGCTCCGCGCTCCCATAGCGCATCCGAAAGCGACGCGAAACCGCGCAACTGACATATTGCGGAGTTTGCAACACCATATCATTTACCGCCGCGCAAGCTACTCAGCATTGACGTAAACGTCAATTAAATGTGGCAAGCCTGCGGCAATACATCCGTGGGCCACGATTCCTATTTTCGGTGCATTTTCCTGGATTTCCGATCGCCCGTTTCTGAGGCATACTGCCCTGATGCGGCAGATGGAGCTTTCGGGGTCTGTATCGGCGCATTTCGGCTCGGCATGCCGCCTGGCATTGCTGTGGATCGGCTGCCTGTCCGCTATGGTCGCGACCTCCCCTCCCGCTGCAACGCAGGGCGTGACATCGGACGAAGGCCCGTGGCTTGCCGGGGCCTATTCCTTCTCCGACGAGCTTGGCGGCTTTCGCATCCGCTCAGCAACGGGCAAAGGCACCAAGGCCGATCCCATCGTCATTGGCGAGGAACTGTATTCGGCAAGTCCGGTGACACTGGTGATGCGTGCGACAAAGCCCGTCCGCGCCTTCGACTTCTCCGGCGAATATGCCAATGGCTTCCTTTACATGCGCCTGCGGGTGATGAACGCCAGTGAACTGGGCTGGGTGGAATTCGAGTTCGAGCTACAGGAAATACTGGGGGAACCGAGCCTGTTCGGCGACGGCCTGTCCTTCGACCAGCGGCGTGGCGATGCCGAAGCGATCTCGTCCGACAGCTTCACGCATTTCGACCGCGACTTCGAGCCTTACGACCGGCTGCTGTTCACGAACGGCAAGATCGACCCGCGCCGGATCGGCACATTCGGCTTCCTGATCACCGATTACACGCCGAACCGCACATTTTATCTGGTACAGAACCCGCGCATCCCATCGACCTGACTTGCTTTCGCCGCACGCGCGGAAGATTGTAGGGCATGACCTCCATCATGAGACATGGACAGCCGGACCCGCGCGAGTTGCTGGCCTTCTACGCCGACGCCGGCGCCGACGAGGCGCTCGCGGAAGAGCCGGTGAACCGCTTTGCGCAGGCCGCCGCCCCGACCCGAGCGCCGGAAACCGCGTCGCGCCAGCCTTCCGACGCTGCTCAATCAACGCCGGCGCGCGCGGCGACCCCTGCGCCGCGCCCGGCAGCACCGGCGGCTGTTCCCGACGAGGCTCAGGCGGCGCTCGCGCGCGAGCTTGCGGCTCAGGCAGGCACGCTGGAAGAACTGCGCCGGCAGATGGCCGCTTTCGATGGCTGCAACCTGAAATTCACCGCCAAGAACCTCGTCTTCGCCGACGGCAACCCGGAGGCGGAGGTGATGCTGGTGGGCGAAGCTCCGGGCCGTGACGAGGATCTGGAAGGGCTGCCTTTCGTCGGCCGCTCCGGGCAATTGCTGGATCGCATGCTGGCGGCGATCGGGCTTGACCGGAAATCGGCTTACATCGCCAATGTCATACCGTGGCGTCCGCCCGGCAACCGCACGCCCACCCCGCATGAAACGGAAATCTGCCGCCCTTTCATCGAGCGCCAGATCGAGCTGGCCAATCCGAAGGTGCTGGTGACGCTCGGCGGGCCGTCCGCCAAGCTGCTGCTGAACACCACCGATGGCATTTTGCGCCTTCGTGGCAACTGGCGGACGCATCAGACGAAAGCCGGCGTGACCATACCGGCGATGCCGACGCTGCACCCAGCCTATCTGCTGAGAAATCCCGCCCACAAGAAGCTTGCATGGCGGGATTTTCTCGAGATCAAGGCCAGGCTCGCGCAGTTGGGATAGCGCCCTCAGGCGGCCTGCGCGGTTGCGCGGCGCAGGCCGATGAATTGCAGTTCCGCGAACAGCGCGACGGCAACCGCCTGCACCACGACGAATGCAACGCCAAGGGCATTGGGCGATACGAGCCCTGAAACCAGCAGGCCCAGACTTGCTGCGACCCAAAGCGCGTTGATGCCGATGATGTCGATGAGCGCCAGCCGCGCCACGGCTTGCCGCCTGGCCGTTATCAGCAGGAACGCGACGAAAGGCACCAGCACGACGCCGGCCCAGAAGAGCAAGTCCTGCGGCAACCCCAGCAGCGGCGCAAGCAAGGGCGCGCCAACAATCGCCAGAAGAGCGGTTGCGCCGCTCGCCACCGCGTCCAGCAGGAGTGCGTTACGCAGGAATGGTGTGACGGAAACGTTCATGGGTTTTCTCCTTGGATTCGGCCGCATCGGCATTCAAGCACCGAGCGAATCCAAGCCTGTCAGGTGAAAGAGCATCCGGCGATTACGTGACAGGTAATAGAATTGGCGCAACCGATCGCCTAACGTGGTCGCATGAACACGCAGCCGCATTCCGCCGGAACACTCATTCGCGAATGGCGCACGCGCCGACGCATGAGCCAACTCGACCTCGCGGCCGAGGCCGCAATTTCACAACGCCATCTGAGCTTCGTTGAAAGCGGACGTACCGCACCGTCGCGAGAGATGGTGCTGCATCTGTCCGAGCAACTCGATATTCCGCTTCGCCAGCGCAACCGTATTTTGCTGGCGGCCGGCTACGCGCCCATCTTCAGCGAAAGAAAGCTCGACGACCCCACGCTGGCTCCGGCCATGACGGCCGTGGAAATGGTGCTGAAAGGCCATGAGCCTTTTCCCGCCATCGCCGTGGATCATCACTGGAACCTTGTCGCGGCCAACAGCGCCATCGGCCCGCTGCTGGAAGACGTCGCGGATGCCTCCCTGCTCGCGCCACCGATCAATGTGCTGCGGCTCAGCTTGCATCCGCAAGGGCTCGCCCCGCGCATCGTCAACCTGCACGAATGGCGCACCCATCTCATCGAAAGGCTCAGACGGCAGATCGACGCCTCGGGCGACACAGTGCTGGCCGATCTCGAACGCGAGTTGCTTTCCTATCCGGGGGCAGTGCCGACCTCGCGCATGACGCATCCCGATATAGCGGCAATCGCCCACCCACTGCGGCTGAAGATGGGAAAGGAAATCCTGTCCTTCATCGGCACCATAACGGTCTTCGGCACGCCTCTCGACGTGACGCTGTCTGAACTGGCGATCGAATCCTTCTTTCCCGCAGACCCCGAAACGGCGCTGCTCCTGCAAGGAATGGCGGCCAAACAGCAGAACTGAAAACTTCACGGCTTGAATCGGTTTTCGGAGCCAGGTGCCTGTTATGGAATCGAACTGCGCGTGCTCTTCAGCTCTGCGACGGCGCTGTCTGGCGAACCGCCGCCGCATGTTTGAGACCGAGCCGCTGTTCCCGCCAGATGATGAATATGCCCGCGCCCACCACGATGATGCCGCCGACCAGCATATGGATGGTGGGCAGGTCGCCGAAGAAATAGTAGCCGACCGCGATGCTGAGGATCATCGAGCTATATTCGAACGGGGCGACCGTCGAGGCTTCCGCATAGCGATACGCTTCCGTCATCAGCAACTGGCCAAGGCCGCCGCATATGCCGGCCATGACGAGCAAGGCGATCTGCATGGCGCTGAGCGGCACCCAGCCGAACGGATAGGAGATGAGCGACAACAGGGTCGCGGTCAGCGAAAACCACATGACAACGGTGCTGGTACGCTCGGTATGGACGAGGCTGCGCACGAGGATCATGGCAATGGCCGAGAACGCCGCGCCCAGAATGGCGGCCGCCACGCCCAGCGCCTCCTCGTTGCCCATCGCCGCGCCGCTTTCGAACAGGGTCAGCTTCGGCCAGGAGATGATGAGCACCCCCACCAGTCCGATCACCACCGCGCTCCAGCGATAGATGCGGATCGTCTCGCCAAGGAAGATCGAACTGAACACCACCACCAGCAGCGGCTGGGCATAGTTGAGCGTGATCGCCTCCGGCAACGGTAGCCGCGTCAATGCGAAGAAGGTGAGCGCCATGGAGATCACGCCGACCGTGCCACGCGCGACATGGTTCAGCGGGCGCGCGGTATGGAAGGCCGTCCGCAACTCCCTGCGGCACCCCAGGAAAGCGAGGATCAGAAGCATGGCGAAAAAAGAGCGATAGAAGACGATCTGGCCCGCCGGCACATCGCCAGCCGCCTTGATCAAGGACGACATGGTCACGAATACGGCCACCGAAACGATCTTGAAGCTGATGCCGGTAAGCGGCCGGTCAACCCGCGGGCTCGAGCGTTTCATGGCTGCATGGAAGCATTCTGCCGAAGGCGGTTTGAGACAGGATCGGAGTGTTCGGCGCAGGCCGGGCTTGACGCCTCGCCGACCCGGAAACGAAATCTTCCCGTGCAATCAGGGAACGCTGTCGCTGGATTTTTCACTTTGCGGCCAAGGCGTCCCGGATCATTGCCCAAATGCGCGACGGCGTCGCCGGCATCTCGATATGCCCGATGCCGTAGGCGCGGTAAAGAGCGTCTGTGACGGCATTGAGCGTTGCCGGCGTGGAACCGATGGCGCCCGCCTCGCCTGCCCCCTTCATGCCGAGTTCATTGGTGGTGGAGGGCACGTTGCGCGTCTCGAAATGCAGCCACGGCAGGTCGTCGGCGCGCGGCATCGCATAGTCCATGAAGCTTGCGGTCAGAAGCTGCCCATCCTCGGAATAAACCGCCTCTTCCGCGAGCGCCTGGCCGATGCCCTGCACCACGCCGCCATGCACCTGACCGGCAAGCAATATCGGGTTCACCGTCGCGCCGAAGTCGTCCACGATGGTGTAGGCGGCAATTTCCGTTTGTCCGGTTTGCGGGTCGATCTCGATCTCGCAGATATGGGTGCCGTTCGGATATGTGGCCTCGTGCTGCACGAATTCGCCCGACGCCTTGAGGTCGTCGGGCTGTCCGGCCTGCGCGATCTGCGCGAATGTGATGGAACGGTCCGTTCCGACGATCCGCGCGGTGCCGTCGATCAGCTCTATGTCGTGGGACGAGGCCTCGAGCTCGTCCGCCGCGATGCGGCTGATCTTTTCCGCCAGCGCCTCGCCGGCGCGCGCGGCCGAAACGCCGCCGAGCGGGATGGAGCGGGAACCACCGGTGCCGCCGCCCGTGGCGAGGCGATCGGTGTCGCCTTGGACCATCCTGACCTGCGCAACGTCGATGCCGAGCTTTTCGGCGACGAACTGCGCATAGGCCGTCGCATGGCCCTGCCCGTTGGATTGCGTGCCGATCAGCAGCGTCACGCTGCCGTCCTCGTTGAGCTCGACATGCGCCGGCTCCGATCCGGCAAAGGCGCAGGCCTCGATATAGGTGGCCATGCCGATGCCGCGGATCTTCCCTTCCGCCTTCGATCCGGCCAGCCGCCCTTCAAAACCCTTCCAGTCCGCCCGCTTCATGGCAAGGTCCATATGACCGACGAATTCGCCGACATCGTAAAGCCGCCCGGTCTGTGTCCGGTAAGGGAATTGCTCGGGCCTGATGAAATTGCGGCGGCGTATCTCGTCGGGGCCGATGCCGAGATCGCGGGCGCAGGCATCCACCAGCTTCTCGATCAGGAAAGCGGCCTCGGGACGCCCTGCCCCGCGATAGGCATCCACCGGACAGGTGTTGGTGTAAACGCCGGTGACGGTGACATCGAGCGCGTCGATGTCATAGGCGCCCGTAGACATGGTCACGCCAATATAGGGGACGATGGGGCCATACTGCGAGCAATAGGCGCCAAGATTGGCAGTGAGACGGATGCGCAGCCCAAGAAAGCGTCCGTCGCCGTCCATCGCCATCTCGGCGACCACGAAATTGTCGCGGCCCTGCGCATCGGTTAGGAAATGCTCGGTGCGATCCGCCGCCCATTTGACGGGTCGGCCAAGGCGCCGCGCGGCCTCCAGCACCAGCGCATGCTCTCGATAGACGAAGGCCTTCGTCCCGAAGCCTCCACCGACATCGGGCGTCACCACGCGCAACTTCTCCGGCCCCATGCCAAACACCTGCCCGGCGAGGATCGTGCGCATGGAATGCACGCCCTGCGAGCCGCTGGTGAGCTGGAAGCGATCCTCGTCGGCCAGCCATTCGCCGATGGCCGAACGCGGCTCCATGAAATTGCAGACGAGCCGGTTGTTGATGAACTCGATGCGCGTGACGCGCGCGGCCTTTTCGAATGCGGCCTCGGTCTTCACCGCATCGCCCAGTTCGTAGAGAAAGGCGCGGTTGGTTCGCAGTTCCGGCCACACCAGCGGCGTTTCGGGGTCGAGGGCAGTGGCCGTGCTGCCGGCGGCGTCCTCGCTGTCATAATCGACCTCGATCAGCTCGGCAGCGTCCTGCGCCTGTGCGCGCGTATCGGCCACGACGAAGGCCACCGCGTCGCCGACATAATTGACCCGATCGGTGCAGAGAATCGGAATGTCGCGGGTCGGCGCCTGCGATCCATCCGGCTGGCGTTGCATCACACCGGATTTCAGCTTGCCGAGATTTGCCACATCCTCCCCGGTAAGCACCAGATGTACGCCCGGCGCGCTCCTGGCGGCATCTGCTGAAACCGCCCTGATCGAAGCCTTCGCCTGAGGAGACCGCAGCACATAGCCATGCAGCATGCCGGGCAGCGCAATATCGTCGGTGTAGCGGCCACGCCCGGTTATGAAAGCTTCATCTTCAAGGCGCAATACCGATGCGCCCATCCCGAATTTCGGCGTGACGATGGTCATGATTGCCCCGCAAATGTTCGGTAGGGAATGTGGGCCAGATAGGTTCCGCTCGAGTTTTGTCGAGGTCGGGATTGGTGTAAAGAGCGATACCATCACCTTTTGGTGGGCCAGATGCCGCCGCCGGCTGAACGAAAGCGACAGCGCGCTCAACAGGAAAGTCGTCAGGATGCGTACAGATACCGGCCAGGTGTTTCGGCTCGAAGACTATCGGCCGAGCGACTATCTCATTCCTTCGACCGGCCTTACCTTCCGGCTTTCGCCGGACAACACGACAGTCATCACCGAACTGGCCATCGAACGCCGGGATGGCGTGAACGGCACGCCGCCGCTGGAGCTGGATGGCGACGGCCTGGCGCTGCGGCGCATCGAGATCGACGGAAAGCCACTGGAAGAAACCGCCTATGAGGCGACGCCCGATCGGCTTCTCATCCACGAACCGCCACACTCAGGCAGCTTCCACCTGCTGATCGAAACGCAGATCGCGCCCGCGCGCAATGAAGCGCTGATGGGGCTCTACCGCTCCAACGGCGTCTATTGCACGCAATGCGAGGCCGAAGGCTTTCGCCGCATCACCTATTTCCTCGACCGCCCCGACATTCTCTCGGTCTATACGGTGCGCATCGAGGCGCGGCGCGACGAGGCCCCGCTGCTGCTTTCCAACGGCAACCCGCGCGAGCGCGGCGAACTTGCCGACGGCAGACACTATGCCGTCTGGCACGACCCCTTCCCGAAACCCTCCTACCTGTTCGCCCTCGTCGCCGGCGATCTCGGCCGCGTCGGCGACAGTTTCGTCACGGCATCGGGCCGGCAGGTGGAGCTCGGCATCTATGTCGAGCGCGGCAAGGAGCGCCTCGCCGCCTATGCGATGGACGCGCTGAAGCGCTCCATGCGCTGGGACGAGGAGGTGTTCGGCCTCGAATACGATCTTGACGTGTTCAACATCGTGGCGGTGTCGGATTTCAACATGGGGGCCATGGAGAACAAGGGCCTCAACATCTTCAACGACAAATATGTTCTGGCCGACGAGGAAACCGCCACCGACGCTGATTTCGCCAATATCGAGGCGGTGATCGCGCATGAGTACTTTCACAATTGGACAGGAAACAGAATCACTTGCCGCGACTGGTTCCAGCTTTGCCTCAAGGAAGGGCTGACCGTCTTCCGCGACCATGAATTCTCGGCCGACCAGCGGTCGCGCGCGGTCAAGCGCATTGCGGAGGTGCGCACGCTGCGCGCGCATCAGTTTCCGGAGGATCAGGGTCCGCTTGCGCATCCCGTGCGGCCGCGCCGCTATCGCGAGATCAACAACTTCTATACCGCGACCGTCTACGAGAAGGGCTCGGAGGTGGTGCGCATGATCCGCACCATCCTTGGCGCGAAAAAATTCCGCGAGGGAATGAACCTCTATTTCGAGCGCCACGACGGCGACGCCGCCACGGTCGAGGATTTCCTGAAAGTGTTCGAGGACGTGTCAGGCCGCGACCTGTCGCAATTCGCGCTCTGGTATCATCAGGCCGGCACGCCCACTGTCGTCGCCAGCAGCTCGCATGACGCCAGGACCGGCGAGTTCACGCTTGAGATCGAGCAATCGGTGCCACCGACCCCGATGGAAAGCCGCAAGCGGGCGATGCACGTTCCGCTGGCCTTCGGCCTGGTCGGTCCCGATGGAAATGACATCGCCTATACCGCCGCGAACGGCGCCGACGTGGAGGACGGCATCATCCATCTGCACAAGCGCAAGCATATGGTCAAGTTCTCCGGTATCGCGCAGCGGCCGTCGATCTCGCTCAACCGTGGCTTTTCCGCGCCGGTCACGCTTTCGCTGGAGCAGAGCAGCACGGATCGCGCCTTTCTGGCGCGTCACGACAGCGATGCATTCTGTCGCTGGCAGGCATTCAACACGCTGCTGACCGAGACGCTGATCTCGGCGTTCCGCAGCGTTCTCGGTGGCAAGCAGCCGGACTTCGCGCCGGATTTGCCGCAGCTCGCGGGCACGATCGCGGCCGATGAAGAGCTGGAACCTGCCTATCGCGCGCTCACATTGACACTGCCCGGCGAAGCCGACATGGCGCGTGAGATCGGCTCCAACATCGATCCCGATGCCATCCACATGGCCCGCGAGGCGCTGCTGCGCGCCATCGGCGAGGCAAACCGGAATCTTTTCAGCGAGCTCCATGTAAAACTTCGCGTAGATGGCCCCTTCAGCCCGGATGCGGCCAGCGCGGGGCGGCGGGCCTTGCGGAACACGATGCTGGACTATCTCTCGGCTCTGCCGGATGGCGCGGCGCGGGCGGCCGATCATTTCGACACAGCCACCAACATGACCGACCGCATTGCCGCGCTTACCGTGCTTGCCCACCGCCACCGCGCATCGGATAACGCGCGGAACGCGCTGGCGTCCTTCGAAGCGAAATACCGGGGCGATGCGCTGGTCATGGACAAATGGTTCCAGGTGCAGGCCTCCATGCCGGGCGCGCAGGCCGTCGAGGTCGTCCGCGCGCTGATGGAGCACCCATCCTTCTCGATGGCCAACCCGAACCGCGTGCGCTCGCTGGTCGGCACATTCGCCAGCGCCAACCAGACCGGCTTCCACCGGGCGGACGGGGCCGGTTACGACCTGTTCGTCGATGCCGTTCTGGCGGTCGAAAAGCGCAACCCGCAGGTGGCCGCCAGGCTGGCGACGGCGCTGCGCTCATGGCGCTCGCTGGAGCCGGGGCGGCAGGCCAAGGCGCGCGAGGCGCTGCTCAGGATCGGTGCCGCCAAGGGGCTTTCGGCTGACCTGCGCGACATCGTCGAGCGGACGCTGGCCTGAATCTCACAAATTTTACGATTTTTAAGGCTTTTCTCGCCCGCCCTCTGGACAAGGCGAATCACCTTTGATTCCTTATGGATGATTCGGATGTGCGGTGTTGCCGGATCGATCTTAACGAAATGGGTTATGGGGAGCCATTCATGGCTAAGGCGGACGCGTGGGGCGCGCCCGATGGCAGTGCTTTTGCCCAACGCAAGGGCGGCACTCTGGCAGGAAACGCGAAGCTGATCGCTGCGCCGGCCTATCGACGCCTGCTGGCCGCCGAACCCTTCCTGCGTCGCTCCATCCCCGCCCTGATCATCGTCTTCCTGCTGGTCATCGCCGGCGTGCGCGCGCTCTCGCTGATGGCGTGGCACGAGGACGTGGAACGCAATGCCAAGATGGTTCTCAGCCTTGCGTCCGGAAATCTGGCGGCTTCGGTCGATCTGCTGGCAAAGGACGGCAGCAATTTCCCCGAGGCCAGCAGGGGGCTTCTGGAGCGCACGATCCGGCAGAGCGCCATAGGCGAACGCCATGTGCTGGTCATCATGGACGGCGCCTTCCGCGTCGTCGCCGCTTCGCCGCAACCCCTGCATTGGGAAGGCAAGGCGCTGGACGGCATCGTGACCGGCGGCCAGCCGCTCTTCATGTTCGGCACACGCGCAGGCGTCATGGACGTACGCATCGACGGCCAGGACTGGTACGCTGCGGTGAACATCGCCGGCGACCGCAAGGCCGCGTCCGCAACGCTGATCCCGGCGGAAGCCGTGTTTGCCGAATGGCGCAGGACCGTCTCGCTCAACGTCACCCTCTTCGTGGTGACTGCGGCGGTGCTGATCATCATCCTCTATGCCTATTTCAGCCAGGCGGCGCGCGCGCAGGCGGCGGACAGGCTCTTCGTCGACGCGCATCAACGCATCGACATGGCGCTGGTGCGCGGACGCTGCGGCCTGTGGGACTGGGACATGGTGCGCGGCAAGATGTACTGGTCGCGCTCGATGTACGAAATGCTCGGCTACGAGCCCTGCGACGACATGCTGTCCTTTGGCGAGGTGGACGACATCATCCATCATGAGGACGGCAACCTGTTCGAACTCGCCAACCGCGTGGTGGCGCGCGAGATCGACTCCATCGATCAGGTCTTCCGCATGCGCCATGCCGACGGCCATTGGGTGTGGATGCGCGCCCGCGCGCAGGTGATCGACCCCGATGCCCCGGAAATCCAGATGATCGGCATTGCCGTTGACGTCACCGAACAGCGCCATCTGGTTCTGCGTTCGGAAGCGGCCGACATGCGCCTGCGCACCGCAATCGAAAACATCACCGAATCCTTCGTGCTTTGGGATGCCCAGAAGCGCCTGGTGATGTGCAACAGCAAGTACCAGCAGGACAACGGCCTGTCGGATCGCGACGTGGTGCCCGGCACCCCGCGCCAGGTGATCGAACAGCGCATGAAGGCCTATGCCGCCGAACGCCGGCTGGCGAGCGCCACCATCCAGCGCGGAAGCGCGACCTTCGAGCGGCAGCTGGCCGACGGCCGCTGGCTGCAGGTCAACGAGCTGAAGACGCGCGACGGCGGCACCGTTTCGGTGGGCTCCGACATCACCCAGATCAAGCAGCATCAGGAAAAGCTGGTCGAAAGCGAGCGGCGACTGATGGCGTCCATCCACGATTTGAGCGTGGCACGCCGCGCCGAGCAGGAGCGCTCGCGCGAACTGGTGGAGATCAACAAGAAATACATGAAGGAAACGGAACGCGCCGAGGCGGCCAACCGAGCAAAGTCCGAATTCCTCGCCAACATGTCACACGAACTGCGCACGCCGCTCAACGCCATCATCGGCTTCTCCGAGCTGATGTCGTCGGGCCTGTTCGGCCCGCTCGGCTCCGACCGCTACGAGGAATACACGCGCGACATTCTCACCAGCGGCCAGTATCTGCTCGGCGTCATCAACGACATTCTCGACATGTCGAAGATCGAAGCGGGTCAGTTCTCCGTCGAAAGCGAGCAGATCGATCTTTGCCCGCTGATCAGCGAGACGGTGCGGGTGATCTCGTTGCAGGCGGCGCAGAAGTCGATCACGGTGGAAACCAAGATTGCGGAAGCGATGTCGGTCTATGCCGACCGCCGCGCGATCAAGCAGATCGTCATCAACCTGCTCTCCAATGCCGTGAAATTCACCGGCGAAGGCGGTCACATCACCGTGCGTGCTCGCAATGTGGCGAAGGCGCTGATGATCACCATAGAGGACAATGGCTGCGGCATCCCGAAAAGCGCGCTCAGCAAGCTCGGCCGGCCCTTCGAGCAGGTGCAGAACCAGTTCTCGAAGAACCATACCGGCTCCGGGCTGGGGCTTGCCATTTCCCGCTCGCTGACGGAACTGCATGGCGGCGCGCTGAAAATCCGTTCTGCCGAAGGCAAAGGCACCATCGTTTCGGTGCGCATCCCGGCCCGGCAGTCTGCCGCACCCGCGAAGGAAGCCGCTTAGGGCTATATCTATTCATTTGAGCATGATCTTTTCCGAAAATCGGCTTTCCACTTTTCGGGATCATGCTCTATGAGCGCTTCCTCGGCTTGAGCAGGGCCTGGAAATCGGCGCGCACCTTGCGTGATGTCTCCTTCAGGTGCGCTTCCAGCACACCGAAGTCAGGCAGATCGGTGGCGCGCAGCAGCAGATCGGCAAGGCCGGGGGGCATGTCTTCCCGCTCGAACGGTCCGGTGAGGCAGAGCCGGATCATCTGCGTCAGGTCCAGATAGAGCATGTAAGCATCGACCAGTTCCTGCCGCGTCTGAGGGTCGGCAAATCCGGGATCGAGTTTCGCCAGAATCTCCGCCGTGCCGGTGCCGTTCGGACCGCCGCTGCTGCAATGCGTCAGCACCGCCACCTGCGCGATGAATTCCAGGTCGATCAGCCCACCGGGGATGAGCTTTATGTCCCAGAGATCGCGCGGTGGTTTTTCCTCCTCGATCATCTTGCGCATGTCGGCCGCTTCCTTCGCCACCTTCGCGGCATCGCGCGGCAGGGCGATGATTGCGGAGACATCGCCTTCCACGCTTTTGCAGAAGCCGGCATCGCCTGCCACGGCGCGGGCACGGGTCAGCGCCATATGTTCCCATGTCCACGCATTCTCCCGCTGATAGCGGCGGAACGACTCGATATGGGTGGCGACCGGCCCCTTGTTGCCGGACGGGCGCAGGCGCAGATCCAGCTCATAAAGCACGCCCTCGGCGGTCGGAGCAGAGACGGCGGCGATCAGGCGCTGGGTCAGGCGCGCATAGTAGTGCGAGGGCGCGAGCGGCTTTTCTCCATCGCTCTCCTCTGCGTCCGGATCGTGATCGTAGAGCAGGATCAGGTCCACGTCCGAACCGGCGGTCAGTTCGCGGCTGCCGAGCTTGCCCATGCCGAGGATGGCGACCTTGCCGCCCTTCACCTTGCCGTGGCGCACGGCGAATTCGTCGATCACCGCATCCAGGGCCGCGCCGATGGTAAGGTCGGCCAGGTCCGAGAACGCCTTGCCGGCCCTGCCCGCGTCTATGGCTCCGGCCAGCAGCCGCACGCCGATCAGGAATTTCTGTTCGGCGGCGAAGATGCGCAGCCGGTCCAGAATATCCTCGTAGGTCTTGGCCGGATCGAGGAAAGCTTCCAGCCGCGCCGCCAGATAGTCCCTATCCGGCAATTCAGACAGAAGCGCGGGGTCCAGCAGGCCGTCGAACACATGCGGACGGCGCGTCACGATGGTTGCGAGGCGCGGAGCCGTGCCCATGATGGTGGCGAGCAGCCGCAGCAGGGCCGGATTGGATTGCAGCAGCGAGAAAAGCTGGATGCCAGCCGGCAGCCCGGCAAGGAATTCATCGAAGCGCATCAGGGCTTCGTCGGCGCGATGTGTCTTGCCGAACGCTTCCAGCAGCGCTGGCGTCAGTTCGGTCAGGCGCTCGCGCGCTTCGGCCGACTGAGTGGCGCGATAACGGCCGAAATGCCAGCTACGGATCACACGGCAGATGTCGCTCGGCCGCTGGAAACCCAGCTTGTGCAGCGTCTGAAGCGTATCGGGATCGTCCACGTCGCCGGTGAAGACCAGATTGCCGACCCCGGCGGAAAGCTCGGGCGCGGTCTCAAACAGTGCCGCATAGTGCCGCTCGACCTGATGCAGCGCGGCGCGGAATTCGGCGGCAAAGGCATCCTTGTCGGCGAAAGCCAGCATATGGGCGATGCGCTCGAGCCCTTCATCATCTTCGGGAAGCGTGTGGGTCTGCTCGTCCGCGACCATCTGGATGGCATGCTCCACCCGTCGCAGGAACCAATATTGCCGCGTCAGTGCATCGCACGCCTCGGCGGTGATCCAGCCACGCGCAGCAAGCTGGGCAAGCATGGGCACGGTTTCGCGGCCGCGCAGTTCCGGAAAGCGGCCGCCGGCGATGAGTTGCTGCGTCTGCACGAAAAACTCGATCTCGCGGATGCCCCCCCGGCCGAGCTTGACGTTATGGCCCTTCACGGCGATCTCGCCGTGCCCCTTGTGCGCGTGGATCTGGCGCTTGATCGAATGGACGTCAGCAATTGCGGCGAAGTCCATATATTTGCGCCAGACATAGGGCTGCAGCTCCTTCAGGAATGCGGCGCCGGCCTTCAGGTCGCCGGCCACCGGCCGGGCCTTTATCATGGCCGCACGCTCCCAGTTCTGGCCGCGGCCCTCATAGTAGAGCAAGGCGGCCTGCACCGGTATTGCCAGCGGTGTCGAGCCGGGATCGGGGCGCAGGCGCAGATCGGTGCGGAAGACGTAGCCGTTTTCCGTACGGTCCTGCAGGATGCGCACCAGCCGACGCGTGAGGCGCGCGAAGAGATCGGCCGCATCGAGCGGGTCAGTCACCGCCGGAGCGTCCGGCTCGAAGAACACCACAAGATCGATGTCGGAGGAGAAATTCAGCTCATGGGCGCCGAGCTTGCCCATGCCCAATATGATCCAGCCGGAGCCTTCGGTCGGATTGGCGGGGTCCGGCAATGTCAACTTTCCCTGCTGATGAGCTTCGCGCAGCAGGAAATCTACGGCAGCAGAGGTACAGGCATCGGCAAGATCGCTCAGGCGGCGCACCGTGACGGCGGCCTCCGCCTGTCCGGCCAGATCGTCCAGCGCGATCAGGAAATGGGCTTCCAGTTTCAGCCTGCGAAGCGCGGCCATCAGGCTTTTTTCGGAGACGTCTTCCGCACCGACCGTGTCCGTTATTTCCGCGAGAATGGCGGAAAGCCTCTGCGCGACCGACTGATCGAACAGGTTTTCGAGGATTTCGGGCCTGCGCCGGGCGCAGTCGCGCATGAAGACGGACAGATCGAACACGCCTTCCAGAAAGGCTTTCAGCCTGCCCTTGCCGTCGAGCAACGCCGCGAGGCGTGACAAGTCGTCGTGGCGCGCGGCATCGGCGATCTCGGCGATTTCGCCGACGGCGCGCTCGCGGTCGAGCGGGATCATCTCGGGAACGGGGCCGTCGAACCAGACCTGGTCTTTCGCCTTGCTCGCCAGCCCTGCTTTCATTTCCCGGCCTCGCTTTGTGGAAAGGTCATCGTCACCGATAATCCAGGATCGGCGGAGGCAAGTTCAAGCCTTCCGTGATGAAATTTCATGACCGCCTTGCAGAGACTGAGGCCAAGCCCGGAACCCGGCTGGGAACGGCTCTTTTCCAGCCGCACGAAGCGTTCGGTGGCGCGCTCACGGTCCACGGGATCGGGAATGCCCTGCCCATTGTCAGCCACCCGCAGGCGAACCTCCTGCGCGCCTTTCTCAAGCGTGACCTTCACCGTCGGCGTGCCGGTCGAATCCAGTGAATATTTGATGGCATTGTCGACGATATTGGAGAGCGCCTGCGCGATAAGCTCGCGATTGCCATTGACCATGAAAGCACCCTCCACCGGCGCTTCGAGAACCACGCCGCTTTCCTCCGCGACGGGCTCATAGAGCTCCACCACGTCGCGCACGGCAGCGGCCAGATCGACCTTCGTCACCGGCTCGGAGGAATAGCCGGCCTCGAGGCGGGAGATCATCAATATGGCGTTGAAGGTCCTGATGAGCTGGTCGGATTCGGCAATCGCGTTCTCCAGCGCCGCGCGATAATCCGCCGGCGTTCCGTTGCTGGAAAGTGCGGCCTCGGCACGATTGCGCAGGCGCGTCAGCGGCGTCTTGAGATCATGAGCGATGTTGTCGGAAACCTGCCGCAGGCCCTCGTTCAGGTCCTGAATGCGGGCGAGCATGTTGTTCAGGTTTTCCGACAGGCGATCGAATTCGTCGCCCGCGCCCGTTACCGGCAGGCGACCTGACAAATCGCCGCCCATGATGCGGCGGCTGGCGCCGGACACCTGATCGATGTGCTTCAGCGCCCTGCGGCCGACGAAATACCAGATCAACAGGGCACCCAGCCCCATCATGCCGAGCGCCGCCATCAAGGCACGCTGGACGACTTCGCGGAAGCGCTCCGGCTCCGTGAGGTCGCGGCCGACGAGGACGATCATCTGGTTAGGCAGGCGCGAGACGAGAGCAATCGCCTTGTGCCGGGGCGGCGACGGTTGCGCTGCGCCGGACGTGGATGAATCCGCGGTACGGCGATCCGGATTGTTGTCGCCGAAGCGCTGATAGGCAAAAGGCCGGTCCGTCCAGCCATCGGTGGAGAGTACTCCCAGTTCCAGGCTCTCCACATTCCCCGAGAGGATACGGCCATTCGCGTCGGCGATCAGATAGAGATTGGCTCCGGGCTGGCGCGCGCGCCGTTCTATCGTGCGCACGAGATAGGGCAGTCCGCCGCGCTGATAGGACTGGGCGAGCCCCTGCACCTCCTCGGTGATCGTCTCCATCGTTTGCGTGGTCAGCATGCGCGCGGAAAGCGACGTCATGTAGAAAACGAGCAGGATCGCGCAGAGCGTGAACAGGATGAGGTAGAGCGCCGACAGCCGCGCGGCCGTCGTCTTCATGATTGCCGGCAGTCTGAGCGCCATTCCTAACCGGCCTTGAGCATGTAGCCTGCCCCGCGAACCGTGTGCAGGATCGGGCTGTCGAACCCCTTCTCGATCTTGCCGCGAAGCCTCGAAACGTGAACGTCGATGACGTTCGTCTGCGGGTCGAAATGATAGTCCCAGACGTTTTCCAGCAGCATGGTGCGCGTGACCACCTGCCCCGCATGACGCATGAGATATTCGAGCAGGCGAAATTCGCGCGGCTGCAAGGTTATGTCGACTGCCCCCCGGCGTACGGTGTGCGACAGCCGGTCGAGTTCGAGATCGCCGATGCGATAGACCGTCTCGCTCTCGCGCGACGTGGCGCGACGGTTCAGAACCTCGATGCGCGCAAGCAGTTCAGAGAATGCGTATGGCTTGGTCAGATAGTCGTCACCGCCGGCACGCAAGCCAGTCACGCGGTCATCGACTTCGCCAAGAGCCGACAGGATCAGGACCGGGGTGGTGTTTCCGCGCGAACGCAGCCCGGCGATGACCGAAAGCCCATCACGGCGCGGCAACATGCGGTCGATGATCATGACATCGTAGTCGCTCGATTCCGCCAGAGCGAAACCGGTTTCGCCATCTCCCGCGACATGCGCGGTGTGGCCCGCTTCCTCCAGTGCCTTTTCAAGATATTCCGCTGCTTCGCGGTCGTCTTCTATAACGAGAATCTTCATGGGGCCACTATAGTTGATTTCGGCAGGCTCAAGGATACTTACGTGCATTGCCGACCTCCAACAAGATACGGCAGCAGGCGAACCTGCTGCCGTACGGGGTGGATGGAAACTGACAATCAACCACCCCTACCGATGCGCCAACACACACAGGACACATCGGAGAGTGTGCTCAATCAGCCATTGCTCACCGGCAGCGTGACGAAGCGGCTGGCGTCGTCACGCGTGACCTGGACGAGCACGGCCTTGCGGCCGGCCTTGGCGGCGTCCGCCATGGCCTGGGTTATGTCGCCCGCGCTCTTCACCTCCGCTGAATTGACTGAGGTGATGACGTCGCCGGCCTGAATGCCGCGATCGGCGGCATCGCTGTTCGGGTCCACGGCCGTGACGACCAGTCCCTTGCCGTCATCTGCGCCGGTGACGGTCAGGCCAAGGTCTGCCAGCGCGTCAGCCTGATCCTCCGGCGTCGCCGGCGCTTCGGTCGAAGCCTGCTTTTCAGAGGAAGGCAGGACGCCGAGATCGAGCTTGAGCGTCTCCGACTTGCCATTGCGCCAGAGCGTCACATCCACGGCCTTTCCGGGCGGGTTGGCGGCGATGATGCGTGCCAGTTCCCGCGACGAGGAAACATCCTTGCCGTCGACCTGGGTGATGATGTCGCCTGCAACGACGCCCGCCTTCTTGGCCGGTCCGTCATCCTGCACGCCGGCAACCAGCGCACCCTTGGCATCCTTGAGGCCGAGAGATTCGGCGATTTCGGACGTGACCGGCTGGATCTGAACGCCGAGCCAGCCGCGCTTGACGTTGCCGTCCTTGATCAGATCCTGGACGACCTGCTTGGCGGTCGAGGCCGGGATGGCGAAAGCAATGCCGACATTGCCGCCCGAGGGTGAGAAAATGGCGGTGTTGATGCCTACGACCTGACCGCTGAGGTTGAAGGCCGGGCCACCGGAGTTGCCACGATTTACCGCCGCATCGATCTGGATGAAGTCGTCATAGGGGCCGGCGCCGATGTCGCGGCCGCGCGCCGAGACGATGCCGGCGGTGACCGTGCCTCCAAGGCCGAACGGATTGCCGACCGCAACGACCCAGTCGCCGACGCGAATTGCGGAATCGTCGGCAAAATCGACATAGGTGAACTTGCCGCCGTCCTCGACCTTGAGAACGGCCAGATCGGTGCGCGGGTCGGTGCCGATCAGCTTGGCGTCGAGTTCCTTGCCGTCATTGGTGACGACGGTGAAGGCCGAGCCGTCTTCCACGACGTGGTTGTTAGTTACCAGATAGCCGTCTTCAGAGATGAAGAAGCCCGAGCCTTGCGCCACGGGACGCGGCTTGCGGTTGTGGTCACGATGCCAGCGGCGGCCATCCTGCCAACCCCGTTCACCTTCGCCACGGAACTGGCGGAAGAAACGTTTCATCGGGTGATCGTCGGGAAGGTTGTCGAAGCCCTGCGAGAACGGAGAGAAGCCGTCATCGGACATCTGGTCGACCTTGGCCTTGACGCGCACGCTGACCACGGCCGGCGTGACGCGCTCGACCACATCGGCGAAGCTCGGGACCTGCGGCGCATCGACCCGGACGGCGTCGGCCAGAACAGGCGTGGTTTCGGTGGTGACTGCGGTGAGGCCGATGGCGCCTGCAATGGCGACGGAAGCGGCCGCGGCCAGAAAGCGGCTGCGGCTCTTCGAAACCGTATTGGGGGAATTCGTCATGAGCTATCCTCTTGAAAGCGGGTGCGACCGAACCGCACCCTCTGCCAAGAGTGATAGAGTGGCCTACATTACAAGGCTCTTTCCGCGGGATGAAACTTTCGTAATGTTTGCCACGCGGAGGTCGTCACGCCTTCCGATCGTCGTGCAGGATAGCCTCAAGGGCCTGCTTCTCCTGCTCGCTCAGGGCAGAAACCTCCGCGACCCGCCGCGTGCGGACGGAATAGAGAACAGCAACGGCGCCACAGAGCAGCAATGCCAGCGGAGCCCCCCACAACAAGAGCGTATGCAGGCTGAGCCGCGGCTTCAGCAGCACGAATTCACCATAGCGGGAAACGATGTAGTCCAGAACTTGCTCGTCGCTGTCGCCCTTCGTCAACCTTTCACGCACAAGCACACGCAGGTCGCGTGCGAGATCGGCGTCGGACTGGTCGATGGACTGGTTCTGGCAGACCATGCAGCGCAGTTCGCTGGACAACGCCCGCGCGCGTGACTCCAACGCAGGGTTCTTGAGCACTTCATCCGGCTGCACTGCATGCGCAATGCCGCCGAAAGCCAGCATGCCGGCCAGCGTTGCGGCCACTATCCCAGGAAATTTCCTCATGACGCCGCCGGCTTCGGTTTGTCGGCGATACGGGTCGGCTTGCGCGAAGGCGCGCCGACGCGCAGGCGTCGGTCTGTGAGCGACACCGCCCCGCCCAGCATCATCACAAGCCCGCCGAGCCAGATCAGCGTCACCAGCGGCTTCCACCACATATGCACGACGACAGCGCCCTCGGGGAGTTCGTCGCCCAGTGAAACATAGAGCTGGCTGAACCCCATGGTCCTGATGCCGGCTTCGGTGGTCGGCATGCGGCGGGCCGGATAGAAGCGCTTGGATGAGATCAACGCCGCACCATCCTTGCCAGCAGCATCGACCAGCACGAAACGCCCACGATCCTCGGTGAAGTTCGGGCCCTGGAACGGACGAAGCCCTTCAAACCGCACGATGCGTCCGGCGATCTCTGTGGTTTCTCCGGGCTTCATGGTCAGGATGCGCTCGGCTTCGAACGAAACGACGCCGACGATGCCCAGCACCGTCAGGCCGATGCCCAGATGCGCCAGCGCCGTGCCGAACACCGAGCGCGGCAGGCCGGCAAGGCGGCTCAGTGCGATGCGCCCCGAAACCTTGCCGAAGCCGGACTTCAGCACGAGGTCGGTCAACGCCCCCAGAACCAGCCAGAAGGCGATGCCGATGCCGAGCGCGGCGAAGACGGTTGCGCCATCAATGAACAGCACAGTCACCAGCATCGCGATCAACGCGCCCCCGAATGCCATCATCAGGCGTTGCGCGGCTGCATATATGTCGCCGCGCTTCCATGCCAGCAGCGGTCCGAACGGCACGAGCAGGAGAAGCGGCACGATCAGCGCGCCGAAGGTGAGGTTGAAGAAGGGCGCCCCTACCGAAATCTTGTCCCCGGTCAGCGCTTCCAGCACGAGCGGATAGAGCGTACCGATAAGCACGGTGGCGGTAGCCGTGGTGAGGAACAGGTTGTTCAGCACCAGCGCGCCTTCACGCGAGATCGGCTGGAACATCCCGCCAGCCGTGAGGCTTCCGGCGCGCAGCGCAAACAGCGCCAGCGAACCGCCGATAAAAAGCATCAGGATGCACAGGATGAACACGCCGCGGCTTGGATCCGTGGCGAAGGCATGAACCGACGTCAGAACGCCCGAACGGACGAGGAAGGTGCCGAGCAGCGAAAGCGAAAAGGTGAGGATCGCCAGGAGCAGCGTCCAGATCTTCAGCGCCGACCGCTTTTCCATGACGATCGCGGAGTGAAGCAGCGCGGTGCCGGCCAGCCACGGCATGAAAGACGCGTTTTCCACCGGGTCCCAGAACCAGAAGCCGCCCCAACCCAGCTCGTAATAGGCCCAGTAGGAGCCCATGGCGATGCCGCCGGTCAGGAACACCCAGGCAGCAAGCGTCCACGGGCGCACCCAGCGCGCCCAGGTGGCGTCGATCTTGCCTTCGATGAGTGCGGCGACCGCGAAGGAGAAGCAGACCGAGAAGCCGACATAGCCCAGATAGAGAAGCGGCGGATGCACCGCCAGCCCGATATCCTGAAGGATCGGGTTGAGATCGCGCCCTTCGATCGGCGCCGGAACAAGCCGGGCGAACGGATTGGACGTGGTGAGAATGAAAAGGAAGAAGGCCGCGCCGATCCAGCCCTGCACCGCCAGCACATTGGCGCGCAAGGTTGCGGGAAGGTTGGCCCCGAAGGCTGCCACCAGCGCGCCGAAGAAAGTGAGGATCAGCACCCACAGCAGCATAGAGCCTTCGTGATTGCCCCATGTTCCGGTGAACTTGTAGAGCATCGGCTTCAATGAATGGGAGTTTTCCCACACATTGGCGACCGAGAAGTCCGACTGCATATAGGCCGTGGTGAGCGCCATGAACGACAGCGCCGTCAGGGCGAAGCCCGTTACCGTCACGGGGCCGCCCACGGCCATCAGCCGCTCGTTTCCGGTTCGCGCGCCGAACAGCGGCACGACCGATTGCACCAACGAGAGCGCGAAGGCGAGGACGAGTGCGAAGTGACCGATTTCAACCATGTGTCAGTTCGCCTTTCCGGAGCCGTCTTCCCACACGCCTTTGGCCTTCAGGCTGTCGGCCACTTCCTTGGGCATGTAGTTTTCGTCATGCTTGGCAAGCACACTGTCAGCGACGAACACGCCATCAGATCCAAAGCTGCCTTCGGTGATGACGCCCTGCCCTTCCCGGAACAGATCGGGCAGGATACCGGTATAAGTCACCTTCACCGTGTTTTCCTGATCCGTGACGGCAAAGCTCACCTGCGTGCCCTGTCCGCGGACGATGGAGCCGTTCTCGACCAGCCCGCCCAGGCGGATGCGCTGCCCCGGCTGCAGCGTTGCAGCCTGCAAATCGGCCGGCATGAAGAAATACGAGGCCTTCTGGCCGAGCGCGTAAAAGGTCAGCGCCGTGGCACCGATCAGGAAAGCGGCGCCCACGGCAATCACGGATAACCGTTTCTGCTTGCGGGTCATTCAAAATTACTCCGTCGCCGGCAAGCCGAGCGAAGTTGCGAATTCGGCGAATTTCCGGCCGTCATCGGAGGTCTTTCCCAAGGCGGCAAGCCCACGCTCCAACGTGGAGCGGGCATCGTCGTTCCTGCCGAGTACGAGATAGGACCGCAAGAGCCGCTTCCAACCCTCCGCATCATGCGGGTTTTGGCGCAGCTTTTCGTCGAGGCCTGTCACCATGGTTTCGATCATGGCCTTGCGGTCTTCCGGCGCCATCGAGGCGGCCGCATCCATGTCCTGTTGCGTCGGGCCGGATGCCGGAGTTTCACCGGTGACTGCGGCCATGCGTTTGCGCGTCTCGGCCAGAGCCTCCTGGGTCGGCTGACGCCAGGGGGAATCAGCAGGTAACACAGCCAGCATTTCCTGCCACGCCGCCGCCGCGTCCGCCATCTTGCCGTCTTGCACCAGCCCGGTCGCGAGATAGAATCGCGCTTTCGGCTGATCCTTCTCCAGCCTCAGCGCCCGCTCGAACGCCTGCTGCGCCTCTGCCGAAACGACGCCGGCGCCGGCATTGGTGACTGCTTCGCCCAAACCTGCCTCGCGATCGGCCGTGGAACCGAGCAGGCGGATGGCATTGCGATAGGCTGTCACCGACTGATCGTAGCGGCCCATGCGCAGGTAAACCGGCGCCAGCACGTCCCAGCCACGCCCGTCTTCCGGATTGGAGGCAAGATGCGCCTCGGCCCGCCCTATAAGTTCGTCAACCGTGCTGTCGGCCGGATTTTGCGCAAGTCTTTCCTGCAGGGGCTGGGACGGAATGTCCGGGGAGCCAAGCATGCCGTAGAGTCCCCAACTCACCAGCGGAACGGCGAGCACCGCAACTGCGCCCATCAGGCGGCCGAGCTTCGGCAGGCGCATTCCTCGCGGCCGATCCGCCTCGGCCTTTCCGATTCGGATGATCCGACGCGCAATCTCCGCCCGCGCCTGTTCGGCATCGGCAGGCTGGATCAAACCACGCTCGGCATCGCGTTCCAGTTCGGCAAGCTGGTCGCGATAAACTTCGAGATCATGATCGCTTTCGGACGAATCACCTTGCGAACGACCCGCCAGCGGGAGCAACACCGCCAGGCTGGCCCCAAGCGTCAGCAAGGCGGCAACAAACCAGAACACCATGGGTCCTTAATAGTCCTCACTGGCATGCATGCCAACATGCAAGACCTGCGGCGGATTGACGACTTGCCAGCCTATCCGCCTGCTTTCATTCGGTAGAAATCACAAATCAGAAATCAGGTCAGAGGCGTCCAGCTTCCGTCCGGATTGCGGCAGGCAGTGCCGCGCGCCGCGCGCGATTGCCCGTTGATGTAAACGGTCTGCGTATACTGTCGGCAATCCTGCGATCCGACTCTATAGGGCTGCGCGGCCACGACCTGCCCGGACCTGCCCTGCTGGTTGCCCTGCCAAAGCACGGGCTGTCCGCTCTGCGTATACTCCAGCGCGCGATACTCTGCCTCCAGCGCCTTGCGGCGCTCACCGTCATCGAGCCCGGCACCGATCGTCCCCCCAACGAGGCCACCGCCCATGGCGCTTATGATCGTGGAGGCGACTTTGCCGTTTCCGGAGCCAGCCGCGCTTCCCGCCGCCGTTCCCAGCGAAACGCCCGTAGCCGTGCCGCTTTGGCCGCCCTTGAAGCCGGTTGTGGTGCATCCTGCGACAGCAAGCAAACCGACAACCAGCGCCGCGCCAATCTTCATGCTTGCCATCGATTCGAGATTTCCTTCTTTGATCAAAGGCTTGAGAGTTCCGGTAAATTCGATATTTGGCCGAAATTAGGCCACGAAACCCGACTTCATCCAAAGTAATTTCTATTGGACGCTGCGAAGTTGAACAACTGCTTTAAGTCCCCCAAGGGCAGATCGTTCCAACATAAGGTTTCCGCCATATTCGTTGACGAGATCGGCAACGATCGCCAGACCAAGTCCCGTTCCGGGTTTGGTTTCGTCCAGACGCCGCCCACGCTTCAGCGCCTCGCGGGCCTTCGCCTCCGGAATGCCGGGACCGTCATCCTCTATCGCCAGGGAAAACAGCCCCGTGCTGGCCTGATGCGGAACAAGCGCGGCCGAAATACGCACCTTGCCCTTCGCCCACTTCATCGCATTTTCGAGCAGGTTGCCGACAAGCTCTTCCAGATCCCCGCGCTCGCCGCCGAACACGATGTCTTCGCTCGGCAACAGCAATGAAAGCTCGGTATCGGGGTTGAGCTTGGTCATCACCCTGACCATGCGCTGCAGGACCGGGCCCACCGGCGTTCGGTAGACCACGCTGTCGCGCTGGGCTGCCACACGGGCACGCTGGAGATAGTGTTCCACCTGGCCTTGCATGGCGGATGCCTGATCGATGATCAGTTTCCCGCGGCTTCCGCCAAGCGTCCTTCCCTCGTTCAGCAGCACCGCCAGCGGCGTCTTGAGAGAATGGGCGAGATTGCCGACCTGCGTGCGGGATCGTTCGACAATGCGCTTGTTGTTCTCGATCAGCGCGTTGGTCTCGTTTGCAAGCGGCTCGATTTCAGCGGGAAAGCGCCCGTCCAGCCGCTGCGCCGTACCCTCCCGCACAAGCGCGAGCGCGGCGCGCACCCGGTTCAGCGGGCGCAGCCCGAGCAGGATCGCGATGGCGTTGATGGCGATCATGCCGAACCCGAACAGCGACAGATAGAAGAAAAGCCGGCGATCGAAGATGCCGATCTCGTTTTCCAGCTCGCTGCGGTTGCCCATCACGCGGAAGCGGGCAATGCGGTTCTTGGCGTCGAGGACGAACTCGCTCTCCATGACCTCGATTTCCTCGCCGGCAATACCCTGTGTGCGGTAGTTGCGCTGGAACGAGGAGTTGAAAGGCACCTCGGAGGCCGAAGGCGACGGAATCGGCTCGGTCATGGAAGGAGAACGCAGCCCCCCGCTCAACCCTTGCGAAACCGATTCGACCGACCAGTACCAACCGGAGTTGGGCTCCGAGAACCGCAGATCGCCCAGATCGGGGCCGCCGGTGAGGACGCCGGGTTCCGATACCCCGACGGAGCCGATGAGATTGAAAAGATGCGCTGAAAGCAGGCTTTCGAAGCCGCGCTCGCTCGTCTGGCGATAGAGGGTGGTGATGACCGTGTAGATAACGATGAGCGCCACCACGGCCCAGATGGTCGAGAATGCGATAACGCGGAAGGTGAGCGAGCGTGGCCCGAACGTCATCCACATTTTCCGCGGGGCGTACCGGCCTGCCATCTCATGCCGAAGGCTCGCGCATGCGATAGCCCATGCCGCGAACCGTCTCGATCAGGTCGGCACCCATCTTCTTGCGAAGACGCCCGACGAAAACCTCGATCGTGTTGGAATCACGATCGAAATCCTGATCGTAGAGATGCTCGACCAGTTCCGTGCGCGAGACCACCTGGCCCATATGATGCATCAGATAGGCAAGCAGGCGGAATTCATGGGAGGTGAGCTTGAGCGGAACGCCGTCGACATCGGCCTTGGATGCCTTGGTGTCCAGGCGCAAGGGGCCGCACGACAGTTCGGACGAAGCATGGCCGGCCGCACGACGAATGAGCGCGCGCACGCGCGCCAGCACTTCCTCGATATGATAGGGTTTGGTCACATAGTCGTCCGCGCCGGCATCAATGCCCGCGACCTTGTCGCTCCAGCGGTCGCGCGCCGTGAGAATCAGGACAGGCATCTTGCGCCCGTCGCGTCGCCAGCGTTCGACCACGCTGATCCCGTCCATCTGCGGCAGGCCGATGTCGAGCACCACTGCATCATAGGGTTCGGTATCGCCAAGGAAGTGCCCTTCCTCGCCATCATAGGCGCGGTCGACCACATAGCCGGCATCGCTCAACGCGTCCGCAAGCTGGCGGTTCAGTTCCTTGTCATCTTCGACGACCAATATACGCATGCTATCCGCCTGTAGTCCCTGTTTCGGGCAGGTATAGGTCGTTTCCGCACCGATGGAAAACTTCGCGCGCCACCCTCAATTCTGCGGCACCACAAATTCGGCCCGGCGCGGACGTTGGCCGTCCTTGCCCGGCACCAGCACCACGATCACGCATACGGGCTGGCCGCCTTGCGTGGAAGCGCTTGCTCTGGCGAGCGTGCCCCCGTTCTGCGAGGCAACCCGTTGCCCAATCGCATAGCAATCGGCAGCGGCAACGACCATTGTCCCCTGCTCCTGCGAGCGGGCTGAAGATACAGCCTGCACCGCAGGCGCAAGCACGCCCAGTGCACACAGGGCCATGATGGCAGATCGGAACGTATAACGGGGCATCTTCATGGTTGTTGCTTGTAGCCGGTGACTGCTGAACACGAAATGAACACAGATCAGCAGCAAATGCGCCGAGCGGCAACCCTTGGCCGGAAAATGCCCGGTTTTTCAGCCGATCCTGTTTTTCGCGGCCAACCGCCCGATGATCGCAACTATACCGCCCAGCGCGGCGACGGCCTGCAGGATCGAATCCGTCAGAAGCGCCTGATCCGTATCGCTGATGGTCAGACCCGCCAGCCCGGCACCTGCCGCGGCCACCGTGATCAGCGCGGCCCATATGGTGCGCGACAGATACCAGGGTTTGTTTTCCGTCATGCGTGCTCTCCTTGTTCGCACATGAAATCACTGCAACGGGAAATGTCGGCTCACCGGCAATCCCCAACCCACAGCAGTGCTGAACTGCCTGACCGTAACGTCGAACGCGGTCGCCGAAGCCAGGTCGCCCACGATCGACACGGCCGGATAAATCCATCGCGGCTCCGATACGACGACCGAACGAAGCGGCGTGCCGTCCGGCAATGCGATGTCGATACGATACTCCTCGCGCTCTTCGCCCAGCGGCACGTCCTCGGGCGCCCAGTCGTCGGCGTTCAGCCTGCCGCGCCTGATCCAATTCAGCGAAACGTCCCCGTTCGCCGCTCGCTTCGCATTGAGATGGACCGGCGCCAGTGGCAGCAAGGCGCGCAGGCCACCCGCCGCCGAAATCGCCGCGAAGCGTTCGTCGGAAAAGTCAGCGCCTATCGGACCGACCCGCCAGTTGAGCGTCCGGCCGATTTCGGAAGGCAGCAGACCAGCCGGCTGAACCGCGTCATCCAGCACCACGAAATCCGCGCCTGTCATGGCTCCGGTTTCCATCGCATCGGCCGTTCCCAGTTGCCCGCGCAGCAGATCGGTCAAACGCCACGTATCCGGCGCAATCTCTTCGGCAGTCTGGAACTGAAGGACTTCCCACACGCCGTTGTGAGCGCGCACGGCAGCGGCATTCGCGCCGTTCAGCAGTTGCAGGCGACTGACGCTGCTGGCCTCGGCATCGAACAACTCGACGATGAGCGATGCCTTCCTGTCGATGCGTCCTTCGAAACCCGCGCCCAGAGGCTCCAGAAGCCGCCCCATCCGGGCGGGCCGCGAAATCGCACCGCGCTGCGCGAAGCCGGTCTGCTCCGGCGAGACGAACAGCAACTGGCTTCGCCAGGGCTTTTGCCAGACCGCAACCCGAAACTGGTCTTGCGCCTCACCTCCATTGGGGCCGACTGGCAGGTCAAGAAGCTGGAGATACGGCTGGCCAACCTCCACGGCCGGCGGCACCGGCGGCACGATCTCCTGCGGATGCCAGGTCGCCGGTGCCGAGCGCGCGACCTGCCGCGCCGAAACCTTGCGGACCAACCCGTCCTCGATTTCCGTGACGATGAAATTGGCGCCGTCCTGGCGTGGCAGCCTCACGACCGTTCCCGGCGTGATCTCCGGGCTCGGATTCGGCACCGCAAAGCTGACGGTTTCACGCGCCGACCAGATGCGGCGCATCCAGTCATCCAGCAATGCCTGTGCCTCGCTCGCCTCCAGCACGCCGGGGAATGAAATAACATGCTGCCGGCTGCCGCCCGCGCCCAGCCGAAGCGAGCGCACGGACGCCGTCTGATATTCGATGAGCGGATCGCGGAACGCGAGGATGCCCTCGACCGGCAATTGGTGATCCGGCGCACGTACCGTCTCCATGGTCGGGCCGCGATCCTCCACCACCAGTTCATCCAGCTCGATCACCGAGGCCGCCTGCGCGGAGTTGCTGCGGAAAACCAGCCCGCCGGCTTCCTCCTGCACGGCAAGGTCGAACAGTTCGACGACCGGCTCCAGAGCCTCACGCGCCGAACAAAGATCGGAAATCACGTATCCCTGCACGGTGCCATCGGCATTCACTGCGTTGGCGGGCGGCAGCCCGTGGTCTTTCAGTATCTGGTCCACCAGCGCCTCGACGGATGGATTGTCGATGCGCCCGTTGAGCCAGTGCCCCCGGCTCCAGTTGTCACCGTCCGACCATACATTCTTGTGCAGCGGGAATGCCGGGAACGGACGGGCATCCCATGCCCAAAGATAGATGCGTGAGCTATCCACCATCCGTCCGCCATATGCCGCAGCTACCGGATTGTTCGTCTCGTTGAAGCCGATACCGCCAGGCTTCCAGTAACCGGCATGCGCCTCAAGAAACCTTTGTTGGGCAAGGTCGGAGCGCCCGCCATTCGAAAAATAGGGAACCGCGTTTTCGGCGGACTTGGGATCGGGAAAGACATTGGGCTGGTTGGTGCCCTTGTCCACGGCGGGGCAGCCGAGTTCGGTAAACCAGATCGGCTTGGAGCCGGGCACCCACGCCGTGGATGTCTTCGCCTCCAGCCCGCCGATGCGGTCATAGTGCCGGTTGCTCCACCAGCTCACCAGGTCCTTGTAGCGATAGACCCATGGCTTGCCGTGGGCTCCGTCCGTTATCGGCGTGCGCTCGCGCCGCAAGCGGGCCTGATCGGATGGATAGTACCAGTCGAAACCCTCACCGCCGCCGATTGCCTTGCGCAAACCGGCCGGATCGTAAGGACCGCGAAACCCATCCGGGTTGGGCGCGACATAGTCCGCGTCGCGCCAGTCCGAAAGTGGCATATAATTGTCGATGCCAATGGCGGTGATTGCCGGGTGCGCCCACAGCGCATCCAGATGGAAATGAACATTGCCGCTGCCATCGGCGGGCTGATGCCCGAAATATTCGCTCCAGTCGGCCGCGTAGGTGATAGCCGCCGCGCTTCCGAGAACCGCCCGGACATCGCCGGCAAGCGCGCAAAGCGCCTCCACGAAGGGAAAGGCGTCGTTGTGGTCGCGCAAGGTGGTCAGCCCGCGCAACTCGGTCCCGACCAGAAAGGCATCGACGCCGCCGGCAGCCACGGCGAGATGCGCGAAATGCAGCAGGAAACGCCTGTAACCCCAGTCATCCGCCGTTCCATGGAAACGAATGGTGTTCGACGTTGCCGAAAACTGCCCGCTCGTAGCCGTTCCCAGAAAACCCGCCACCTGCGCGCGTGCCGCCGCCGTTCGGTCGGCCGTGCCGGGGCGCGACGGCGCGGGATTGCAGGTGATGCGCCCCCGCCAGGGGTAACGCGCCTGCCTTGCGTTGCCATAAGGGTCGGGCAAGGTGTTGTCGGCCGGCACGTCCATCATGATGAAGGGATAGAGCGTGGCTTTCAGGCCGCGCGCCCGGATCTCGCGGATCGCAGCGATGATGCTGGCATCGGATGGCGTTCCGCCATAGGCGGAGCCGTTGCCCGACCAGGACACCAGCATCGCGCTCTCACGCGTAATGCCGGAGGCGACCCACTCGCTCGACAGGCCTGCCGTGCTGCGATGGGTCACCCCCGGCCGGATGCGGCATTCGCCGGCGCGCAGATCGTTGCCGAACCAGGTCGCGACAACGGCAACATGCTCCAGGTTCGGGCACAGCATCTGCAACTCATCCAGCGAAGCCGCAATATCGGTTGCGCCGTGAAGCATGTGGCGGTTTTCGGCGCCCGTCTCGCCGGGGCGCTTCTGCCGCTTCACCAGTTCCGGCGCGAGGCCATATTCGGTCGCGCCGGGAATGAGGCAGACCGCCCGAACCTGCTTCGTCAGTTCGCCGACCGGTCGCAACACCTCGAACTGGAATTGCGGGATGCGGTTGCCGAACTCGGTGAGCGGAAAGCGGTCGATGACGACATAGGCCACGCCGCGATAGGCGGGAGCGTTGCCGCCTCCCTGCCTTGCGGAAATCAGCGGGTCCACCGACTGGCTTTCAGTGCCGCGATAGACGCGCATCTCATAGTCATTGCGGTCGATTTCGCGCCCATCCGCCCAGACGCGGCGGATGCCGGCGATCTCGCCTTCGCACAGGGCAAAGGCGGCATTGGCGAAATAGGAATATTCGGTCACGCGCGGGCCACCCTTGGAGCCCTGCCGCGTGGTCGTCTTCTGCTCCTCGAAGCGCGTGGCCCAGATAAGCGTGGCACCCAGCCGCGCCGTTCCGTAGACCCGTGGCAACGATGCCCCCTCCTCGGCGGTAAACGGGCGCGCACCCGTCAACCTCGGCCCTTCGATGCGGCGTGTGCTGTCGATCAGCGCCCTGTCCACGACGTAGCCGGCCAGCGCGCCGGCGGCCGAGCCAATGGCGCCGCCGACAGGGCCGAGCATGCCGCCAAGCATCGCGCCGGCAGCTTGCAGCAGAATGGTTGCCATCGTGGCCTCCGGGAAATCAGATGGGTTTGTCTGGGAATGCGAACATGCCGGCGATGCGGCTCCGCCATTGCGGCACAAGCGCCGAGATCACCACGGCACTGCCCTGATAGGCATGGATGAACCTGTCATCGGCGACCATGATTGCGGCATGCTTGGCCGGCAGATGCGCACGCCAGCGAAACAGCACGAGATCACCGGCTCCAGGCCCCTCCCGCTTTTCGACGCAATGCCGCCGCGCCGCAGCCAGCAACCTGTCCTGCCCACCCGCCTCGGCCCAGTCCGGCGCGTAAGGCCCCGGCTTCTCAGGCCCGCGGCCGTAGACCGCCTGCCACACGCCCAGCACAAGGCCAAGACAATCGCAGCCCACCCCCTTGCGCATACCCTGATGCCGGTAGGGCGTGCCGAGCCAGCCCGTCGCCTCCGCCACGATCATTTCCGGGATGGAGCGACTCATGGAACCACAGGGCCACCGTCGAAGCGGCCTCCCTCCGTGACATAGCCGTAGGCGGCATCATTGCCAGGCAGATGCGGGAAGCCGCGGAAATTCATCGCATTCGAGAATTTCGACTTGCAGGTGGCAAAACTCCTGTCACAGCCGGCGGTGATGGAAAATGCATCTCCCGGTTCGATTTTCGGACCCGGCTGCTGAAGGGTCAGTACGACCCCGCGCATGTCCTTTCGGTGATCGACCACTCGGTTCTTGCGGCCGGCGCCGCCGCCCGAGGTCCAGACAAGCACTCCATGAGAAAACCAACCCGGCTCGAAGGCATCAAGACCTGAGACCACTATGGTGTCTCTTTCCTCGCTCGCCGACGCCATGCCCGTTGCGGCATAGGCGGAACCGGCAAGCGCGAAGCCGCAGCGCACATCGCCCAGTTCCGCATCGCAGGCGCGCGCGACATAGCGTCCGTTCGGCTGATCCAGCGCATGTACGAGGCTTTCCAGCTCCGCAACGAAGCGGCCGTCACTGCGCGTGATCTTGCCGATCGTGGCGGTACGCAGCCGCGCGAACTGCTCCGGCTTGCGCCAATTCACCAGCAGCGTTTCCACTTTCGCGCCGTCATAGAGGCCAGCGGCGATGTCCTCGTCGCTGATATTTGCCGCAGACAGCGCGCCTTCGACATCGACCGTATCGACGGCAAGGCCCAGCGTGTCGCGCGCCTCGCTGGCGCTGAAGCCGGTTTCGGGTTCGAAGCGGGTGCCATCGACCGTCAACAGCCAGTCATGGTCGGTATAGCCGGTCACGATGCCATCCGTCCGCGTCAGCCGCCAGCAATGGCAAACGGTCGTGACGTCGCGGCCCAAATGATCGGCGAAGGCAGGCGGATAGATGCTCAAAGCTGCACCTCGACCAACGGGATCGACGGAATCTGCCCTGCCTTGAACGCTGTCAGGCTCATCGACATGCGCTCCGTGTCGAAGCGAACCGGCACGTCGAATTCGAAACCGGCAGTGACGGCCGCCTCGGTCGCAGGCGCCTGCTGCAATACGATCTCTCCGGTCGCATCGTCGAAGGTGAAGTCGCCGGCATCAAGCTCCGCCGCATCGACCGCAACCTGCAGAGACGAAAGAACCGGCTTCCAGATCAGTCGCAGATAGGCGTCCTGCCCGGTACCGTAGCTCTTCACCAGCTTGAAGCGTCTGGCCGTTCCGTCACCGACCCCCAGCAATTGATCGGTGGGCGAAGGGATTGCCTGCGGACGGCACGACTTCATGTCGAACGGATCGCGAAAACGGAACGCATGCAGGGATCCTCGCCGCGCCTCGAAGAAGACGAGCACATCGTGCAGTTCTTCCAGAGACTTCACGCCGGTGCCGGCATCATAGACATGCCGTGACTGGGAAAACCGCGCATTGCGCTTTTCCCGACCCGATGTCAGCGAAACGATCTCGTTGCGCCGTTCGGGTCCACCGGTCGCGCCGAAGGACACGGCGAGCGGAAAGCGCACGTCGTGAAAACTGGAAAGCTCTGACATTCGCCACCTCAAAAGGTTCGGCTGCCGCGCGACACGGCGCGCGCCAGCATGCCGGTGATCTGCGCCTCGAATTTGCGGAACGATGCTGCGTCGGTCGCGGTGACATTGAAGACGACATTCACCGGGGTTCCCCCACCGGTAGCGGCCACGCCCAGCCGGCCATCCGGCGCGCGCTGCAGGGGCATGATCGCCTCTGGCCCCGCCTCGCCCATCAGCCCGAAACTGGCCCCTATGGGAAAATAGCTCGGCGCCGACACCACGCCGCCGCTCGCAAAGGGCACGACATGCCCAGGCACGCCTCCATTGGCGAAGGGCAGCGCGCCCGCCAATCCGCCGAACAGGTTTGAAAGCAGCGAGCCAGCCAGCGATTGCAGCGGCTTCAGCCCCTGCTCCAGCGCCATGCCGGCAAGATTGAGCCCGATCCGGCGCAGGACGTCGTCCAGTTCGCGCCCGCTCAGCGCGGCCCCCTTTAGTGCGCCGGTGAGCTGCGTGCCAAAACGGTCCGACAGCTTCTCGAGATTTTCGAGTGCCGCCTGAAACGGCGCGGTATCGGCGTTGATCGAGACGGTCACGTCTTCAACCATGCGTTCTCCTCATTGTGTGGGATGTCTGGAAAGGCGCGCATCAGCGCGGCAAGGTCCGCGCGCCGTGGCGCTTCATCGCCGTTGCGCGTAAAGACGCTCATGGCGCGCTCGAACTCGCGCGGCGTCATGGCCCAGAAGGTTTCGGGCGAAAGCCGCAGCAGGCCGAACCCCATCGCCATGACATGGTCCCAGGGGAATTCGCGCGCCGTGCCTGCTCCGGCATTCAAGGGTTTGTGGTGGCGCCTGCCGCTCCGAATGTCGCGGTCAGAAGTTCCGCCACAATCGCGGCAAAGCCGGCAACGCCCCCGGCAGTTTGCAACTTGCCGACCTCATGGTCGGCGATGTCGTGGCCCCCGCCGCGCAGACCAGCCGCGACGATGCGGATGATGTCGAGCGCCGAAAGCCGCCCGCGCGAAAAGCGCTCGACGAGTGCCCCGAGATCGTCGGCCGCATAGGTTGCTTCCAACTCCGCAAGCGCGCCCAGCGTCAAACAAAGCCGATAGGTCTTGCCGTCGAGTTCCACGTCGACCTCGCCGCGCCGCCGGTTTGCCGTCATGGCATCACCGTGAAGCTGACCGGACCGGCGGATTCGAGCGCCATCTCGAACGTCACCTCGCCGTCATGCGCGCCGGTATATTCGAGCGAGGTGATCTGGAAGGCACCTTCCACGACACCGAAATCCGGCACCGCGAGTTGCCATTTCGAAATATCACCGGCGAAGAAGCGGGCGCGTATCTCGGCATCAGACTGCTGGTCCCTGAAGATGCCCGAGCCGCTGATCGAGGCGCGCTGAACGCCGCTGCCGGCCAGCAATTCGCGCCAGCGGCCGACGGAATCGGCATCCGTCACGTCCACCGTCTGGCTGTTGAAGGCGATGCGCTTGGAGCGCAGTCCCGCAACCGTGATGAAATCGCCCAGGCCCGTGGAATCGAGCTTGAGCAGAAGGTCCTTGCCCTTCTGTGCGACCATGACAGGTCTCCCGAATTGTATTGATGTGGACGACGCGATCGCGCGCAGGCCTGAAGTTCAGGCCAGGTCTTCGATTACCGCGCGATAGCGAAGCAGGCCGTGGTGAACCGAAAGGTCCTCGTCATATCTGGTTTCGGCAAATTCCAGCCGCATATTCACCAGATGATGGTTGTCGAGCGCCAGCGCGCCGCCGTCGAGGCGCGTCTTGGCGGCCTCCATGATCTCCAGCGCTTCCTTCCTGCCTCTGGCCTTCGACCAGATGTGGAGAGTGAAAAGATGCTCGCTGCCGTTTTCCGTCCCCGTGCTCCAGTCATAGACACTGGTGCGCCCGAAGGTCAGATAGGGAAAGGGCTGGTTCGGCGGCGCGCGGTCATAGATCTTCGGCCCGCCGAGCAACCCGACAAGCGCGGCGTCGGCCTCGAGCGTGGAGAAGATCGCCTTTTGCAGGTCAGCGGCCGATCCGGTCATTGCCTTTCCCCTTCCCGTGCATTTCGGCGTCGACGGTCCTGTGGCTTTCACGCGGCGCCGAAATGCCGGCACGGTAGCCCTGTTCCGCCTGTTCCGCCAGATCGTGCGCCCGCCAGCGCAAGGCGCGCAGCAGGCCGTCGAGTGTCACCACGATAGACATCTTCACGGTTTGCCCTCCAGCGTGCGGCAGACCAGATAGCGCCCGGTCTCGTCGGGATCGTGAACAGTGACGATGCCGAAAACCCGCCCCTGCCCCGCAAAGCGCATCCCGCTCGCCACGCCGTCGCGCCAGCGCATGGTGATGCGGTGCGAAACCGCCTGTTGCGCCTGGTCGGCACCCGCGAGGCTTTGCGCCGAGATCGGCTCGATCATCGCAAAGACGGTCGCGATCTCCGCCCAGTTTTCGACCTGGCCGCCGAGATCGTCGCGCTGGCTGCCGCTTTGCTGAAGCGACAGTTCGGTGCGCAGCTTTCCCGGATCGATGAATTCCGCCATCACAGCCTCCGGTCGCGATAGCCGGCGATCAGGCGGTCATAGCCCGCCGGGTAAGAGACCGGCTGGTCGGCCGTACCGTAGGCGGCGCGGAACTCATACCAATGCGCCACCAGCACGGTGACGGCGCGCTTCAGCAAATCCGGCACGTCCGTTCCGGCCTCGCCGAAACCGGCGCAAAAATCGATCTCTATACCGTTCATCGCCCGCAACGGTCCCGGCCGCCTTTCGATGTGCAGGCGTGCCGGCCGCGACAGCGTGTCGAGCTGATAGTCGGCGGGGCCGAGCACGGAGGCTTCACCCCTGTCGCCGAATATCGTCGCCGAAAGCACCGCGCGCACCGGGTGGCGCATCAGCGGCACACAGCCATAGTCCGGCCAGCGATCGAAAGCGAGCCGCCAGTTCTGGTTGATCATGGCCACGCCGGTCGTGCGCTCGACATCCTCGCGCGCGGCCCGGATCAGGCTAGTGAGAAAATCATCCTCGCTGTCATGTGCGATGCGCAGATGGCGCTTTATCTCGTTCAGGCTTACCGGCTCGACGGCAGGGTCGACCGTTCGCAGAAGCGTCATGCGACTACCTTCTATGATGGGAGAAAAAAGTGGCGGCCCCGGAGGAGGACGGGCCGGAGCCGCCATCGGCAGCGTGAAGGCGCAAGGGGTGAGCGCGCGTCACATCAGCCGAAACGATGCGCCGTCAGGCGGCGGCGAACTTCAGCAGCTTGATGGCATCGAAGTCCTGCACGCCGCCGCCCACGCGTTTGGTGGTGTAGAACAGCACGTAGGGCTTGGCGCTGTACGGATCGCGCAGCACGCGCACGCCGGTGCGGTCGACGACGAGATAGCCGCGAGCGAAATCGCCGAAGGCGATCGGCGTCGTGCCGGGGGCAGCGTCCGGCATGTCCTCGGCCTCCGCCAGCGGGAAGCCCATCAGCATGGCGCGCTGGCCGGGCGTCGCGGGTGGCTGCCAGAGATAGTTGCCGTCGGCATCCTTGAGCTTGCGCAAGGTGGCCTGGGTCTTGCGGTTCATCACCCAGTTGGCATTCTGGCGGTAGCCCGCCTTCAGCGCATAGACCGTGTCGATAAGCACGTCCGAGGCATCCGCATCCGGAAGCTCGCCGTCCACGCCGGTGAAGGTGCAGCCAATCTTGCCCCAGGCCCAGCTCGACTCGGCGATCTGGTCGTAGTCCAGGAAGCCGCGCGGCTTGTTGACGCCGTCGCCCTTGATGAAGGCGGCCCCCTCCTGCTCGGCGAAGGCCGCTTCCACCTCGCTCGAAATCCACTCATCGAGATCGACGACGCTGTCTTCGAGCAGCGAGGCGGTGGCCGCCGGCATGGCATAGAGCTCCATGGTCGGGAACTGCAGTTCGGCCAGCGTCGAGGCCGCCGTTTCCGGGCGCGCGGTGGTCTCGCCGACCCAGCCGACAGCCGGGCCGCTGATCGAGAACGGCTTTTTCAGCACCGCACCGGACACCTGCCGCACCGAGGCGATGGAGCGGACCGGCGACAATGCGGCCAGCCGCTTGCCGATTTCGCCCTCGGTTTCGTCCGGCACCAGATAGCCGCCATCCTGACCGGAGCCGTAGGACATGGCCTTGGCGTCAAGCGAGCGCAGATGGCGGTCGTCACCGCTGCGCATATAGGCCTCGAAGGCTGCCTTGTGTTCGGTGCGTACGATATTCACGCCGTCGCGAACGAGGGCCGGGCGCGCCTTCTTCAGCGCGAGATTGTCAAGTACGCGCTTCTGTTCGTCGAGCGCGCGCGAGATGCGATCCACCTTTTCGGTGACGAGGACGTCGGCGCTGCGCTTTTCCAGGTCCGCCAGCCGCTCGTCATTGCTGTCCTTGAACGCCTCGAAGGTGGTCATGAACTCGCCGAACGCATCGGAAAGGTCGAACTCTCCGGCCGACTTGGTTTCGAGGCCATCGATATTGGCTTCAATCATGTAAGGGACTTCCTTGTTTCGTTGATTATGCGTGTGGCCTGCCGGATCGTTTCCAGCAGCGCCGCTTCCGGTCCCGCGGCGGCGTCCCGCCCGCCCACGAGACTTGCGAAACCCTTGGAGATGACCCTGCGGGCCTCGCTTCGCGTCAGCCCGGCATCCCGCCTGAGCCAACTTTCGAATTCGCGTATGGTCGGCAACCGCCGCCCCTTCACCGTCTCGACGCGAGCCTCGGGCAGCATCGGGAAGGTCACGATGGAGATTTCCCAGAGGTCGGCCTCCAGTATGCGGCGCACGCCGCTCGCCGCGTCGCGCCTGGTGCGCACGGCATGAAAGCCGATGGACAGGCCGTCGAGTGCGCCGCCGCGCATCAGGTTCAGCACGTCGCGGGCACGGCCGACATCCTTGGCCAGCCGTCCGCGCACGAACAGGCCACGCGCATCCTCACGGATTTCCGTCCAGGCGCCGATCGGCTCGTTGGGGTCATGCTGGAAGAGCATGCGGATGCCCGACGCGCCGCGCGCCTTCAGCGACCGTGCGAACGCGCCGCGCTCGACCACGTCCTTGCCGAGATCGACCTTGCCGAACAGGCTGGCATAGCCGGAAAAGGTGCCGTCCGGCTCCACGTCGCCCAGCACGAGATCGACATATTTGCGTTCGCATGACATGGCGTCAGCGCCCATCCGCATTCTCCCGTTCCGTTTTCTTCTGCAGAATCCTGCCAAGGCCGTTGCCCTGAAAGGCACGCATGGCGAAGCCGAGCGCCCACCAGGCGCAGAGACTGGCGACCGCCGAGCCCATCAGCACCATTTCGCCCGGCCCGATCAGGTCCTGAATGCCGAGTTCCGTTGAAATCTTGAGACCGGCGGTGCCGCCGAAGACGAGGCCGCAGACCACGCCAACGGCAAAGCGCGCGGCCGCCTCATGCCTGCCGTGCGGCAGGATATAGGCCAGCGAGATGGCCGAACCGGCGACCGCGCCGGCACCCTTGGCGAGCCAGATCCAGCTCGCCTGAGACATGTCCGTCATGTTGGAGACTCCTCGTGATTGGCGTGGCCCGATCACGTCAGGTCGCGCGGCTGATAGCCCACCGCCTCGCGTTTCTCGTCGTCGGTCAGGAAGCTTGCCGCCTCCAGCCGCAACCACAGTGCGTCCCGTTCACCCGAAAGACCTTCCACGCAATCAGCGTCGTACCAAAGCCTGAGATCGGGGCCGAAGGCCGGCGCCAGCCAGGCCGAAAGCTCCTTGGCAGTACGGGCAACCAGCGGCAGGATGGTCAGCCGATAAAAGGCGCGGTTCGCCTCCTGATAGTTGGCATAGGTGTTGTCGCCCGGAATGCCGAGCAGCATGGGCGGCACGCCGAAGGCCAGCGCAATGTCACGGCCGGCGGAATGCTTGGCCTCGATGAAATCCATGTCCTTGGGCGTCAGCCCCATGGCCTTCCAGTCCAGCCCGCCTTCCAGAAGCAGCGGACGACCGGCGCGCGTCGCGCCCGAATAGCCCTCCTCCAGTTCCTGCTTCAGCCGCTCGAACTGCTCGTCGGTGAGGTTGCCGCCCTCCTTCGGCGCATAGACCAGCGCGCCGGAGGGCCGTGCCGAATTGTCGAGCAGGGCCTTGTTCCAGCGGCCGGCGGCGTTGTGGATGTCGAGCGCCATGAGCGCCGCTTCCAGCGGCGGAAAGCCGTAATGATCGTCCAGCGGATGGAACAGCGAGAGATGCAACGCCCCACCACCCGGCGCGAGACCGATCTGCGTCCGCCGCTTCACCGAACCTTCCTGGTATTCCAGCGCCGACGGCCAGCCGGTCATGTCGGTCAGCACCCGCACCCGGTCGGGGCGCAGCAGATGCAGTTCGCGCGCGCCCCCGCCCGCCTCGATCATCTCGACATAGGCGTTGCCGGACAGAAGCAGATGCCCGTACAGAACCTCAAGGAAGGTCGCGCCTGCCTGCCGCTGGTTTGGCCGGCCAAGCAGATTCAGCAGCGGATGGTCGTCCATTTCCGCCGCGCCTTCATAGAGAAGCCACGGAATGGCCGATGCGGTCTCGACAATCAGCCGCACGGCGCGATGCACGACGGGGTTGCGCATGAACCCTTCGCGCGCCAGCGCCGTATAGTCGCGATGCGTCCAACGGGCCTCGCCCTGCGCATGCAAAGTCACGAAACCCAATCCGCCGCTTTTGCGCTCCGGGCGCGCGACATCGTTCCCCGCATTGCGAGGCCAAGGCCATTTCCAAGCCATATGTTCTTCCTGTTTAAAGAAATTCGCGGATACGCGGGCTCGCCGAGCGATCCGGCATCAACTCATTCACGGCCCAGACCAGCGCGTCGAGCCGATCCGGCGAACGGCCGTTCGAGAGCCCGTTGGGGCCGAAATCGCACATTTCGTCTTCCAACTCGGGAAAGCGGCCGGCGTGGCGCACCCTGCCCTGCTGGTAGAGCATCGCCACCGGCTCGGCACGCAGCCACTTTCCACGCCTTGCCCGCACGGCCTTCACCGGCACCGCGGCATCGACCGCGCGGATCACGGCCGTCACCATGTCACCGCCCTGATTGACTTCGGCAACGAGGCAATCGGCCCCAAGCGCGTGATAGAGCGCCACCGCCGCGCCGGCCCAGTCCTGCGGCCGAGCGGCTTTCATGCTGGCATCGGCCAGCATGATCACCGCTCCGCTCTCGTCGAGCCCCGCCGCAACAATGCCGCAGGCATCGGAAGCCTTGTGGGAAGATGCCGGCGGATCGATCGCAACGACGATGCGCTGCAACTGCGGCAGCCCATCGAGGCGGGCATTTTCCAGCGCCGCCCGCGACCACAAGGCATCCTCGCGATCCTCGATCAGCTCTCCTTCCAGCTCCTGCCGGCCAAGCCGTGTGCCACCATAGCGTTGTTCGACCATGTGCAGGAAGCCTTCCGCCAGATTTCCGGCATTGTCAGCTGTGCGCATGCGTGTCTGCAGCACCGTGGGGTCGGCCATCAGCCTTTTGAGCAGTTTGGTCGGGCGCGGCGTGGTGGTGATGAGCTGCCGTGGCATCTGCCCGAGCCTCAGCCCGAATTGCAGCATGTCGAAGCAGGCCTCGTCGTTCTTCCATTTGCCGAGTTCGTCGCACCAGGCGGCCTCGAATTGCGGACCGCGCAGGCTTTCAGGGTCTTCGGAAGAGAATATCTGGGCTATCGCCCCATTGTCCCACACCAGTCGCCTGCGGCTCGCCTCGAAGCGGGGCCGGTCGTGACGCGAGATCGTCACGATGCCCGACTGCCCCTCGATCATCACCTCGCGCACGTCACCCAGCGTCTCGCCGACCAGCGCGATATGACCATGCCTGCCCAATGCGAAAGGGGAAAAACCCCGTACCAGGCTGTTCACCCATTCGGCGCCCAGGCGGGTTTTGCCCGCACCGCGCCCGCCGATCACCAGCCAGGTCCCCGGCTGCGCGGTGAGCAGATATTGCTCGATGCGGGCCTGGAGCAGCCACTCATCCTCGATCAGCCAGATATTCTCATCCCGAAGGCTTTCTTCGGACCAGTTCCCTTGCATAACCCGTAGCGAGTTCGACAATTCGTTCGTCGATACGCTTGAGAAATCCTGCCATGTCCGCATCGCGCTTGGTCTGCTTTTCCTTGGCCTTGGCCTCTTCGTTCTCGCGCGTGATGTCGCCGATCTTCTCGAGCGTGCGCATCAGTGCCGAGATCGCTTCTATACGGGCCTTGTCCAGCCCGACCGCGCCCTCCCCGGTGCCGATGCCGAGTGCCTCAATTTCGCCCAGCAAACCGTTGATGACCCTGGCGACGCGGGCTTCCACCTTGCCAGCCGCGACGGGCTCCGGGCGGCGCCAGTCTTCCCGTTTCGCCCGTGCCCTTATCGTGGCAACGGACCATCCGCAGAGCGGGGCTATCTGTTCCAGGGTCGGCCGCTCGCTCTCATAAAGCGCGCGCGCCGCCATCCACCGTTCCGTGGCGCGTGTTATCATCTCAAGCTCTCTGGATTGTTGAAGGCGACTGGAGAAAGGTCTGTGCCGGGAAGCCTGAAGGGCCTGCCGGCTACACTTTTCCGACGATAGGCAAACACTACCAAAGCACCGTCACGGTGTCAAGAATATATTCCTATTTCCGGGTGATTTTTTCGCGCCCCTGTGCAAGGCTTGGATTTCAGGCCCGCTATCCGGTAAGATTGTGGGGACAGGGCAATTTCGAAACCTATATTTACAGTCCAGCAACTGCCGCATGCTTTTTCAGAGTCTCAGTAACCCGTAAGCCGGATGGCGGTGACATGCAGGACCCCTCCGAAAAAAAGCAGATACCGAAAGCGCCGAAGGCCGGGCGGCTGCTGGCTATCGACGCCTGGATCGATTCGTCGCTTTACGAATCGGGCTTCAAGGCACGACAATTCTGGGAATCCGTCACCATCTTCTCCCGCCGCTTCCGCGTCAGAGGCTGGCGGCGTGGCGTTATCGAAGTCCTGAGCGAAGGTTTCACCATGGGCGCGGCCGGCTCCGTGCTCATGCTGGCGCTGGCACTCCCCGCGTTCGACGAAACGGTCGGCAACTGGCGCCAGCAGGACGACTTTGCCGTGACGTTTCTCGACCGCTACGGTAACGAGATCGGCCAGCGTGGCATCAACCAGCGCGATTCCGTGCCTGTCGACGAGATGCCTGACTATCTGATCAAGTCGGTGCTGGCGACCGAGGACCGCCGCTTCTTCGACCATTACGGCATAGATTTCATGGGGCTGGTGCGCGCCATGTCGGAGAATGTGCGCGCCAATTCCGTGGTGCAGGGCGGATCGAGCATCACCCAGCAGCTCGCGAAAAACCTGTTCCTCAACAATGAGCGCACCGTCGAACGCAAGATCAAGGAAGCGTTCCTCTCCGTCTGGCTGGAACAGAACCTGTCGAAGAAGGAAATCCTCCAGCTTTATCTCGACCGCGCCTATATGGGCGGCGGCACGTTCGGCATCGCGGCGGCGGCAGACTTCTATTTCGGCAAGTCGGTCAAGGACCTCAATCTGGCCGAATCCGCCATGCTGGCGGGATTGTTCAAGGCGCCGGCGAAATATGCGCCGCATATCAACCTGCCGGCGGCGCGCGCGCGCGCCAATGTGGTGCTGTCCAATCTCGTGCAGAGCGGTTTCATGACCGAAGGCCAAGTGCTGTCGGCCCGCCTGCACCCGGCCAATGTGGTCGACAGGGGCGACCGCAAGAGCCCGGACTATTTCCTCGACTGGGCCTTCGACGAGGTCAGGCGCATTGCCGCCGCATCCGGCGTTCATTCCCTCGTCGCGCGCACCACGATCGACATGAATATCCAGAAGGCCGCCGAGGAATCGGTCGAGTTCAATCTGCGCCAGCACGGTAAGGAATATCGCGTTACCGAGGGCGCGGTGGTGGTGCTTGAAAACAACGGGGCCGTGCGCGCGATCGTGGGCGGGCGCGACTATGGCGCGAGCCAGTTCAACCGCGCCACCAAGGCGCTGCGCCAGGCAGGCTCATCGTTCAAGCCCTACGTCTATGCCACGGCCATGGAGCACGGCTTCACGCCTGAATCCGTCATTTCCGATGGGCCGATAAGCTGGGGCAACTGGTCGCCCAAGAACTACGGCCGCAGCTTTGCCGGTCGCGTAACGCTGACGACGGCACTGCTGCGGTCGATCAACACCGTGCCGGTACGTCTCGCCAAGGATTATCTCTCCATTCCGCCGATCAAGGCGATGGCCGAGGCGATGGGCGTCGAATCTCCCGTCAGCTCCCACAAGACGATGGTGCTGGGCACTTCGGGCATGACCGTCATGGATCAGGCCACCGGCTACAGCGTGTTCGCCAATGGCGGCCTGGCCGGCGAGCGGCACGGCATCCAGCAACTGATCACCCATTCGGGAAAGGTCATCTACGACTGGGACCGCGACCATCCGCCATTCAAGCGCGTGCTTTCCGAGAAGGCCGTTTCCGAGATGAACTCGATCATGGTGCAAAATCCGGAAGTCGGCACCGCCCGCCGCGCGGCCCTTGCCTCCATCCGCTCGGCAGGCAAGACCGGCACGACGCAATCCTACCGCGACGCATGGTATGTGGGCTTTACCGGCAACTACACCGCGGCAGTCTGGCTCGGCAATGACAACTACTCGCCCACCCGCGACATGACGGGCGGCTCGCTGCCGGCAATGGTGTGGCAGCGGCTGATGACCTATGCGCACCAGAATATCGACATCAAGCCGATCCCCGGCATCAAGAACCCCTATGTCGATCCGAAGGTGGCCGAGAAAGCGGCCGAGATGGAACGCAAGAGCGTGGCCGCGGTCGATGCCGATATGGGCCGGCCGCCGATCCTTTCCAGCACGACCACGCGTGTCCTGCGCGAGATGAACGATGTGTTCCGCAAGGCACCCGTGCTCGCCACGCCCGCCGAGCCGGAAAAGCTTTCGGGGCTGTGACCTGCGCTTGTTCCCTGCTCTTCCTTTCCAACCGAAGCCTCCCCTTGCCACGACCATACCCGTTGTTCGGCTTGCCTTGACCTGCGCCGGCGGGATATGCCCAACTGACGTTCCACGTTCCGGCGTCTCATGCTCAAGACCATATTCCTCGTCGCACTGACCCTGGCCATCGCGATCGGCGGCGGGGCCGCCAGCGTGTGGTATGTGCTGAACCTGCAAAACGGGGTCGGCGCCGTCACCATCGGCGACTGGACGGCCTTTCCCGACCTCGGCACGCCGGATACGGACCCCTATTCGAAGGCACGCGTGGCGCGCGAAGGCATTCTCACCCTCGGCCGGGCGGAAGGCCTTGCCTTCGTCGCCGAGAACGATTCCTCCGGCGCCGAACTGCGCCGCGGCTGCAGCTACACGGTACAAGGCACGGTTCCGCCTTCGCGTTTCTGGACGATCCATGCCGCCGACGAGAGCATGAACGTCATCAACGGGCTCAAGCAGCGGGCGCCGGCGCTGCATTCCTATGAGATGCTGCGCGAGCAGGACAATTCCGTGTCGATCGCGGTCAGTCGCACCCCTGCCCCCGGCAACTGGCTGGCGGTGGACGGAACGGGCAAGATGTTCCTGATATTGACACTCTACGACACCACCATTGCCAGCAGCACCGGCGTCGCCGATGTGAAGCTGCCGCGCATCATCAAGGTGGGGTGCAATGCTTAGGCTGCTGCACGCACTGCTCCTCGGGCTCGTCGGGGCCGGCATCGTGCATATCGCGGTGCTGCTTCTTCTGCCGATGATTTCGCAAAACGACGCCTGGTCGCGTCTGGCCGCATCCTCCGACCTGTACAAGATCACGCGTCTGGACGCCGAGTCCGGCGTAACGCCCGTGGTCAGGTTGGTCGATCCGCTCTTCGACGCGGCGGCCTGCCGCTTCGACCTGTCGGACGGCGTTCTCAAGGTAACGGCAAACGGCCACGCGCCCTTCTGGTCGGTTTCGGTCTACAACCGGGCCGGCGAAAACATCTACAGCTTCAACGACCATACGCTGCCGGACGGCGGCATCGACTTCATCGTGCTTACATCCACGCAGCTGGTGGAACTGCGCAAGGAAATGCCGGAAGGCCTCGACAAGTCGATCTATGTCGAATCCCCCGACGAACAGGGCATCGTCGTGGTGCGCGGCTTCGTTCCCGACAAGAGTTGGGAAAAGCAGGTGGTTGACTTCCTTGGCGGCATTTCCTGCGCGCCGGAGCAGCAGCAGTGACTGCGCGAAGGGGCAACCTGCCGTTCAGTGGCGCGGCGACGGTTTCGCGGGATCACTGCCGCCCTGTGCGTCCATCGCCGTTCCTGTAGCTGCGGTCTCCACGGCAGCGCGCCGTTCGTAGCGCACTCCGGGGAAGATGATGACGGATGCCATTTCAGCCGGCGGCCCGGCGGGTCTGTTCGCCGCTTTTCGCGGCACGAAAGACAGTATGCTGCCCATGACACGCGTTCCCTCTCGGTTCGACCGGAGCAACTACGCAACGCCTCCACCGCCATCTGGCCAGCAGAGAGTTAACGGACTTATAACGGATCATCGGTAAGTTTATCTTTATTTCGGAAGCGTCCCCCTGGCCGGCGCCCAGGCGAACCCGCTTCCGGGATGTGTCTGTGTGCGTTTGTGGCGTGGTCTTTGTGTCATCTTCAGATTTCAGGCGCCTTGCCTTGAAGGGCGAAGCAGGAAGAAGCGAGAGGCTGTTTCGCGCCGCCATCTCGGCCTTCTGCTCGTTGACACGTCCCTCGCGCCGTGAAATCGCCCAGCTTGAAGATCTGGCGCTGCCATTGTTCGACTTCGTCTCCGTGGAGGCCCGCCGCTTCGCGGCCGCCGCGCTCTCAGAATGCGAATATGCGCCGCGCGCGCTCCTGATGCGGCTGTGCAATGAAACCGTGGACATTGCCGCGCCGCTGCTCATCCGCTCCCGCCAGTTGGCCGATGTCGACCTCATCACGCTGATCGGCCGGCACGGCCTGCCGCATGCGCGCGCGATCGCCCGGCGACCGGGCCTCAATCCCGCAATAGCGGGGCTGGTCAAGGCACTGGACAATGCCCGGCTGAAAGATGCTTCAGCGCAGGCGCACGACGTGCCGAAGCCGGCCGCAAGCGAAACATCCGATGCGGACCGCGCGCCGGGCGCTTCGGCGGAAGATGCCCGCCGCCGCCTGCGTTCGATGATGCTGCCCTCGGGAAAAGCGCCCGAAGAAGGAGCGACGGCTGATCCCGCCGCCATCTATCCCAAGCTCCGCGACAGCGCCCTGACGGGCAACAATGCGCTGTTCCAGATCGCCGTGGCCAGCGCGACAGGGCTCGACTATCGTTCGGCCGGTTCTCTCGTGGAAGGAAAGGATCAGCCCCTGCTGATGGCGGTGCTGCGCCTGTTCGATCTCAGCGAGGAGCGCGCCTTCCTGATCGCGGCGGCCCTGTTTCCCGGCGCATTCGCGCATCCCGAAGCGATCCGGCTTTTCCTGCTGCGGTATCGGGCGATCGATGGCGAAACCGCGCAGAAGCGCGTTCAGGCTTTCAAGGCGGATGCGATAGCCTCCGCCATTCGCCATACGGTCAAGCCAAATCCCGCGCCCGCCTCTTCCCCGGCAGGCGTACGGCTCAGGGCGTCGTGATGGCGAGCAGTTCCTCCGGCGGCGTCTGACCCGCCTCGATCTCAACCACCCAGATATCGGGATCGAAACGCTTTTCCTTGTCGAGCCGGGCCTCGACCGCTGCGTCGTCGTCGCCGCTGTAGAGCTCAGAAAAATGACGCTCGTCGGGCCGGGCTGAATCGTAGGTCGTCTGCGGGGCCGGTCCGAACAATGCGACCTCGCCCAACCGGTTGCGCGACAGCACAAACACCGCTCCCGCCTCGCTCGCGCCGCGTCTGACCACGGCGGCGAAACCGCCGGCCGCGAAAACCCGGCGCAGCAGGGCTGAAACCCAAAGATCGGTGGTGACACGCATCGGCATTCGCTCCGGCAACAACCGGTGCTGCTTTATCGGTAAGCGGGGTCCATTGCCAGAGATTCGCAACGCGCATATCGGCATGAAAGCGCGGCGGGCCTCAATCGGTCAGGCCGATTTCCTTCATCTTGCGATAGACCGCTTCCTCCGGCTCGCCGGTTTCGGGCAGGCCGAACAGCGACTGGAATTCGCGGATAGCCGCCTTTGTCTGGCTTCCGGCGACACCGTCGATGCCGATGCTGTCATTGCCGAAGGCGCGGAGCCCCTGCTGGATCTTTGCAATGCGCTCCGCGGGCGGCATGGCGGCAGGTTGCGGAACCGGCACCGGGCGCTGCGCGGCGGGCACGGAACCGGCAGCCGGAAGTGCCGGCCGCGGCTGCGGGGCCGGCGGAATGGCGCCGGTTCTCGGCGCGGCGTCCAGATGGCTCAGAAGCTCGTCATCGATCTGGCCCGAAACGGGAACACCGATCTTTCGCTGATAGGCTTCGATGGCCCTGGTGGTCGCAGGCCCGCTCAGGCCATCGACGGCGCCGTCATAGAAATTCAGCGCCTTCAGCGTGGCTTGCACCTGCTCAACGACCGGGTCGCCGGCCGCGCGAACAGGTTCTGGCTCCGGGCGCTCGATGCGAATGGTGGTTTCGGGCTCGCTGGGAACATTGTCCTCCAGCGGCCGGCTGAACTCGCGCGTGGCGAAAAAAGCCCCGGTATGCGCATGCGGCTGATACCACAGGGCGTTCGCCGAAACGTAGAACAGCGACACCAGAAAGGCAGTCGTGCCGCCGACAAGAACCGGGTTGCGCGAAATCGCGCCACCGATAACCGCAACGCCTTCCTGCAACGGCCCCGGCTTTGCCCGCCGCCTAGCCTGCTTTGCGGAACGAGCCATGCCCAACCTCGATCGTTTCGCCATTCGCGTGCAACGACACCAGAGCGCCACGCTCGGCGCGCGGGTCGGCAGGCATCGACGGTCCGGCAACAGGCAGGCTGATCGTCACCGTGGTGCCCTCGCCCACAGCGCTTTCGATCGACATCGTGCCTTCATGCAGCGTCACCAGCCCCTTGACCAGCGAAAGCCCGAGCCCCGTGCCTTCGAACTGCCGCGTGTACTCGTTCTGCACCTGCGTGAACGGCCGGCCGAGACGGCACAAATCGTCGTCGGCAATACCGATGCCGGTGTCGCTCACCCAGAAATGCAGGCGTGAGCCGAGCCTCTTGGCTCCGACGCTGACACTGCCGCCATTGGGCGTGAACTTGATGGCGTTCGAGACGAGATTGATCAGCATCTGCTGCACCGCGCGGCGATCGGCAAGGATTTCGCCGCTTTCCGGGGCAATCTGCGTCGTCAGCGAAACGTCCTTGGCTTCAGCCTGCAGGTTCATCATGGAGCGGCACATTTCCACCGCATCGGCAAAGCGGAAGCTCTCCGGATTGGTGGAATAGGTACCGGCCTCGATGCGCGAGACGTCGAGGATCGAGTTCACCACCGCCAGAAGATGATGACCGGAATCGCGAACCAGCGTCACATATTCTTTTTGCCGCGGATTCTGGAAGCCGCCAAAAGTCTCGTGAAGCAGCATGTCGGAAAAGCCGATGATGGCGTTGAGCGGCGTGCGCAATTCGTGGCTGACAGCGGCAAGGAAACGCCCCTTGGCCAGTTCCAGCTCGCGGGCGGCATCGTCGGCCTCGGCAAGATCGGCGCGCAGGCGGGCGACCGCTTCGTTTTCGCGCACCAGCGCCACGAAGTCCGCGCCGTTTTCGCCACGCATGAACTCGACCGAAAACGGACAGTAATTGTCCGCCGGGGAGGTTTCGTCGATCCGCGGCAGGCGCAGACGCGCCTCCACCTTGCGATGGCGCATACCGCCGCGCAGATCGGCCAGTGCGCACAGATAGGCGACGCGGTCCGAGATATGAACGCGGTCGAACAGCCCCGCGCCCAGCAGCAGTTCGGGCTGCAAGCGCATCGTCGTGCGGGCCTGTGCCGAGACATCGGTCACGTCACCGCTCGGCGTCATGTGGATGATGACGCCATCGAGCATGTCTTCCAGACGCTCACGGCTGGCCGGCTCTTCGTCTTCGCGCGTGGCGTCCGACAAACCGTGCATCCTGGGCAGCAACGTCAGGAGATAAGCGAGCGGCACGATCCAGTGCCAGCCGGCAGCCGGAGCAGCGTTCCCAAACAAGGTGGACCCCAGAAGGGCCTGCAACGGCAGGACGGCGAGCGCGGCAATACCGGCCCAGAGAGCCGCGCGCGGCATGCGCTTCTGCCACCACGCCTCTATCGGCAGCGCCAACAGCATGACCGTCATGGGAGATGTCAGGCCACCGGCCGCGGCCAGGACAGCCGTCAGCAACACCGCGCCGAACCCCAGCATCGCCGGGCCGGCAATTTCTTCCCTGCCGCTTGCCGCAAGCAGCAGCGCGCCGAGCCAGGCCACGCCGCATGTGGCGCAGATTGCCGTCACCGTCGCGGTGACGCCGAGCGAGGCCGGCATGAACAGCCCGATTGCAGCAGCCGCGAAGAAGGGCGCGACCAGCAGCGTGCCGAGCAGGCGCCGCTGGGCCGCGCGCGCGGCATTATCCTGGACCGAGGGATGCACCAACCGGTCGCAGACGGCGTCTATCGCGCCGAACACTTCGCTGGATCTGGTGACGAACGAACTCACACAACGCACTCACTACTGGCCCGCTTGGCGGGGCGCTTTTGATTGACCTCGAAACTCGCACCCAGCCTTTAAAGAAAGGATAAGGCAAAGCCCGTGGAGCCCCCGTCAAAGGCGGATATGGAGCTTTCGACGGCAAAAAACCGGCACAGTTTCGTGCATGGTAAATGAAGTGTAATGGGATTCTCGCAAAGCGCCGGATCGTCGTTGCAGCTTCATCCAAACTGGCGCGGCGGTGACAAATATCGCGAGAATCCAGCTGTTGGATGGTTACCGGAACGTAAAGACGACACACCGCAACGCCGAATGGCGACGGCACCTCGCGGGTTGGTAAAATTTGAATCAAGTTTTCGGAAAATGCCGACCACTTGTGCAAGCCGACCTTTGCGCGACAATGTGATAGTAGCTTCCGGCCAAGGCGGGCGTCACAGCCCGGCCGGCATGGATATGAGGCAAGGAAATGGGTTTTCTGCTGCGGATGGCATTCTGGTTTTCGCTGGTCCTGCTCGCTCTGCCGTTCAACTTCGGCGGCGAGGACAGCGATCAGCCCAGCGTCGGCGCCGTCCAGGCTTTCATGGCGGTGCGCGAAGCGATAGGCGATCTCAGCAACATCTGCGAGCGCAAGCCGGATGTCTGCGAAACCGGCAAGTCGGCTCTGCACACCGTGGGCGTGCGCGCCCGCGAAGCGGCCCGCATCGCCTATGAATTGCTCGACAGCCAGCTTGGCGAATCCCGCCCGGCGCCCGACCAGCCCGACACCGACACGACGACTGCGGGCATTCCCGCGAAAGAATGAGCCAGCCTGCGATGCTCTTTTTCCGTGACGCCGCCTCTTTCAGTCACTATATCGAGGCCATGACTGCGACGATCCAGGAAATCCGCGACGACTTTTCCTTTCTCGACGAATGGGAAGACCGCTATCGCTATGTCATCGAGCTTGGCGAGGCACTGCCGGCGTTTCCCGACTCGGCGCGTACCGATTCCCACAAGGTGCGCGGTTGTGTCAGCCAGGTGTGGCTGCTGACCGAATATGGCGAAGGTGCCGACCCGGTCATCCGCTTCCAGGGCGATTCGGACGCCCATATCGTGCGCGGCCTTGTCGCCATCCTGCTCGCCCTGTTTTCCGGACGCCGCGCCAGTGAGATCGTGGCCACCGACGCCGAGGACACGCTGCGCGCCCTCGGCCTCGACGATCATCTCACGCCGCAGCGTTCCAACGGCCTGCGCGCCATGGTCAAGCGCGTCAAGCGCGATGCGGAAGGCGCGTTGCGCCAGCCTGCCTGATCATCCCTCCATCCTGGGACGATAATCCTCGCTGCCCCAGTGCAGCACCCGCTTGTGCGGGGACCGCGCCTGCGGCTCATAATGCCGGCTGAGCACGCCGAGCGCCGTTTTCAGCACGATCTTGGCCGAACGCACCGGCCATCCCCGCTCCGTCTCGACGAGCTCGAGCCCCTTCAGGAAGCAGCACACATCCACCAGCACGCCGGAAAGCTCCGGCCCCACGGCAGCCAGCGCGCGCTCGACGCGCAGGCGCGCAGCCAGCGCCACGTCGGTGAGATCGGCGATCCCGTTGCCGCCGTCGCGGCGACCGGATGAGACGCTCGCCACCCAGTTGGCGCCCATGCGGGGCATGATCTGCCCACGCGTATAGTCGGCCCGCAGTCTCTCGCCAGAACGGAACTCCGCGTCGGACAGGAACGGAACGCCCTTCTTGGTGCGGCGGCGCGCGAGTTGGCCAAGGGGCGATTCCGAGAGATTGACGATGGCGAGCGTGCTCGCACCGTCCTGCTCGATGGCAACGACACCCAGATCGCGCTCCGCCCGCCCACCGGACGGCCGGCTTTGTCCTGTCGGAGAGGCCAGCGGCCCCGACAGGAAAATCCTGTTCCCGTTGCGCGCCAGAAGCCCCTCCTCGATCATTTCCGAGATGACGTCCTGCGACGCGGAAATGGTGCCGCGCTCACCCCCATCGAGCAGCACGCCGCCCGCCCGGGCCGCTGCCCGCAGCAGGACATCTCCACCGGACAGGAAGCGAAGCACCCGTCGTTTCATGATTCTGCTCCTTCCCGGCATCTCACACCCTGTCCTTGAAAGCGGCCAGAACCACGCGCTCGACCATCGCGACGAGGCGGTCGAATTCCTCCACGTCGCGCATATCCTCGATCGTGTGGCATGCATACATTACCGTGGTGCGCTCGCGCCCGAACCCCTTGCCGATGTCGTACATGGACAGGCGCAGCACCACATGCGCCACATACATCGCGATCTGGCGCACGCGCGCCACGTCCAGATTGGTGCGGCCGGTGCGCCGAAGCTCCTTGCCACAGACATTGAACAAGGCCGCGACGATGTCGATCAGGCTGTCGCAGAGTTCGACTGCACGCTCCTCCCGCCGTTCGTTAAGAACAAGTCGTTGGCGTCGCGCTTGCCCCTTTGCTTGCGTCTCCGCTTCGACCTTTGACTTTCTGGATGTCGCAGTCGTGAACACAGAACTCATCCCTCCGCTAAAATAGGAATTAATTCTTATATCGACTCCGGACATATATGTGAACAAAATAGGAACAAATATCCCACCCTAAAATTAACAAGCCCCTGAAACGCAAGGAGCTTTTTTAGGAAGTGCCGGTTTTCGCGAACGCTTTCATCCCCCACCCCGGCAACGGCCCGATAGTGCGTTCATAGGATTGCGAGAGGAAAATCCATGAATGACATCCATGCCGAATATCGGGCCTTCAGGGAGAGACAGCATGCACAGGCCACAAATGCCCGACAGATGGCGGCCCTGCACCTGGTCTGCGGCATCGACCTTCAGGTCGCGCTCGCTGCGGGGCCGGAACTGAAGGCGAAATTCACGCTGCGACTGGAAAGGGCGCTGGAGCGCGAGCGTCTGCGCGGAATGCGCCGCCACTGGAGCTACGACCTCAACCGGCATATCGCGCTGAAACAGGCGCTCGACCGGCTGCACGGCCGCGATACGGTGGCCGGAGACGGCAAAGTCACCGGCAAGCCGCGCTTCAGGAGATGCGCAAATGCAAAACGGCGCCCGAAGGCGCCGTCAGAATCTCGTTAGATTACAAGGAGGCGCAGCTTTACTGCGCCTTGCGCTTGCGGCCCAGGCCCATCTTCTTGGCAAGCTGCGAACGAGCCGCCGCATAGTTGGGCGCGACCATCGGATAGGCGGGGTCAAGGCCCCACTTTTCGCGATACTGGTCGGGCGACATGTTGTAGTGGGTCATCAGGTGCCGCTTCAGCGACTTGAACTTCTTCCCGTCCTCGAGACAGATGATGTAGTCGTCATGGACGGAACGTTTCGGGTTGACGGCCGGCTTCTGCTTGTCCACCGGCGGCTGTTCGACGGCACCGCCGACACGGCCGAGGGCTGCATGCACATCGGCGATAAGATTAGGCAATTCACCAACCGGCACAGGATTGTTGCTGACATAAGCTGCGACAACATCGGCTGTCAGCTCAATCAGCATTTCATAGTTTCTATTCGGCGTTTCGGCAGCGTCCATTTTCTTCAGGCCCCATAGTCAAATTTGAAAAGCGCCCCTTTTCTAAACCACGGGGCATCGCGCGAGATACCGAAGGGAATGTTCCGCCACGATTCGCGTTCCCTCTTTTTTTGAACTTAACAGCAATTCAAGTCAATTAAATATTTTGTTATTTCTACATTACGAGCCGATCACAAGTAATATTTACGTATGTAATCTGCGTGAAGTGCATCATTGTATCGCGATCCGGCCAGAATGTGGCGAAGCAAACCATACGGAAGCGCGCAAATACATCTTCTGCTTTAGGGAAATCAACTTTGGGTGGTTTGGCGAGGTTGGGCAGCGTCCGCCATGTCATCCCTGACCGAGCCCTGCCACAGTCGATAACCGGCTGAATGGGCGGCCTTTGCCAGCAAATGCGCAGAAATCGGCGCTGTCAGCAAGAAGAATGCAACACCGGCGAGGGCTCTGGTGGCGATCGCGAAATCATGCGCCTGTACAGCGAGAGCTATGAGCACGACGCAGGAACCCAGCGTCCCCGCCTTCGAGGCGGCGTGCATGCGTGTATACAGATCAGGCAGACGCAGCAGGCCGACCGACGCGGTCAGCGTGAAAAGCGCGCCGATCACGATCAGTATGCCGGCGACATAATCGATCAAGACACTCATTGGCCTGCCTCCCCGGGCGCCGCGCGCCTTGGCGGAATTTCCGGATCGGCCTTGCGGCTGATGATGAAGCGGGCGAAGGCCACGGTCGCCAGGAAGCCCACGAGACCGAGCGCGATGGCGATATCCACGTGGAAGGAAAATCCGGTCTTGATGCCAAGCACGGCGATGAAGCCGATGGCCACGGCCACCAGCATGTCGAGCGCCAGCACCCGGTCCGGCAATGTCGGCCCGCGCAGGATGCGCAGCACCGTCAGCAGGAACGACAGGCACAATATTCCAAGCGCAATCATGACGCAAAAGGCTAGAAAGCTTTCGCCGGAGATCATCGGAATGCCTCCATAATCTTGCGCTCGAACCCCTCGGCGATGTCGCGGCGCGCGGCATCGGGGTCAGAGCAATCGATGGCATGGACGTAGAGCGTGCGCCGGTCTTCCGACACATCGACCGACAGCGTTCCGGGCGTCAGCGTGATCAGATTGGCCAGCAGCGTGATCTCGAAATCGCGATCGACCTGCAACGGGTAGGAAAAAATGCCCGGACGCAGATCCATGCGCGGCGACAGGACCAGCTTTGCCACCCGCCAGGCCGAAACGATCAGCTCCTTGACGAACAGGACAGACAGCGACAGCACCCTCAAGGGATGAAAGGCGCCGGACGACTTGCCGACCTCGTCACGAAAGAGGAACAGGCTGGCGATGCCGAGAAGCAGGCCGAACAGCAGGTTTGGCGGTGAGAAGGAGCCGGTCACGGCTGCCCAGGCAACGGCCAGCAAAAGCACGGACAAAAGGCGCAGCATCAGCCACCTCCCGCCGGAAATACGGCTTGGATATAGGGCGCGCTTTCCAGCAGCCCGTGGGCAGCCTGCGCAGCGATACGTATGACGGGTTCAGGCACGATGCCGATGAGCAGGATCGGCACGGCGAATGCGATCAGAACCCCCTGCCCCAGACTGCGGCTTCCGGTTGCGGCAGCAGTCACATGCCGCCCGTCGACTGCGGGTGCGTCGCGCCAGAACGCCAGCAGGAATATGCGCCCCATCGCGATGGTGGTGAGGAAGCCGGTGAGCAGGATCGCACCCGCCAGCCACCAGGCGCTGGCCTCCAGCGCGGCTTTCACCAGCAGGATTTTCGGCCACAGCCCCGATGCCGGTGGCAGGCCCGCGGCGGCCAGCACCAGCAGGAAGGCAATGGCCGTCAGCAGCGGCGACAGGCGATAGAGACCGCCAAGCTCGTGTAGTGAAAAGCTGCCGCCGAATTCCCGCATCATGCCGGCAAGCATATAGAGCGCGCCCATGGTGAGCATGGAATGCACCGCATAGAAGATCGTGCCCGACAGCCCGGTCTCCGATCCAAGCGCCAGCCCCGCCAGCATGACGCCCACGCTCGAAATGACGAGGAAGCCGAAGGCGCGGCGCGTATCGGCCTGCGCCAGCGCGCCGAGCACGCCGAGTATCATGGTGGCGGCGGCCACCCAGCCGATGGTTTCGGCAAGAATGCCGCGCTCGACCGGAAACAGCATCACCAGCGTGCGCAGCAGCGCATAGACGCCGATCTTGGTCAGCAGCGCGCCAAACAGCGCCGCGATCACGATACGCGGCGTGTGATAGGAGGCCGGCAGCCAGAAATTGACCGGGAAGGCAGCCGCCTTCATGCCGAAGGCGAGCAGATAGAGGGTCGCCAGCGTCATCAGCGGCCCCGTGCCGCGCAGACCGTCTGCCTTGCGGGCGATATCGGCCATGTTGAGCGTGCCGAAGGTGCCATAGAGATAGGCGGTGGCGATCAGAAAAAGCGTCGTCCCGACCAGATTGAGAATGGCGTATTTGGTCGCGCCGTCGATCTGCGCCTTTTCCGAGCCCAGGATGAGCAGGCCGAAGGAGGCGATGACGAAGACCTCGAACCAGACATAGAGATTGAAGATGTCGCCGGTCAGGAACGCGCCGCTGACACCGGCCATCATAAGCATCAGGAACGGATAGAAGCCATAGCGCCGGCCTGAAACGCCAATGTCGCGGAAGGAGAAGACGGCGCAGATCAGCGCGACCACGCCCGCGGTCAGCGCAAAGACCGCGCCGAGCGCATCCGCGGTGAAGGAGATGCCGAATGGCGGCAACCACCGGCCCATCGTCATGGCAAGCGGCCCTTCTGCCAGCACCCGCTTCAGCAGTGCTGCGTCCACGCCCACCAATATCGCCAGGCCGATCATCGCGACGATGCCATGCCAGCGCATTTCGTGGCGGAACATCAGGAGAAGCGCGCCGAAGACGAGCGGCACCACGACCGGCGCAATCACCAGCCAGTCGGCGGCGGCGACCGGAGCGGTGATCATGGCGCCGGAAATATCGGTCATGCCTGAAACTTCGCCCGCCATCGTCAGTATCCTATCGGCGGCAGCGGCTCGCCCGCCGGCTCGGCCACGCGCATGCCATCGGTGTCATCCGTGCCGATTTCCTGATAGGCGCGGTAGGCCAGAACCAGAAGGAAGGCGAAGAACGAGAACGAGATGACGATCGCCGTCAGGATCAGCGCCTGCGGCAGCGGGTTGGAGATGGGCCCGACCGGCGTATCGGCTCCTTCGGGAATGATGGCCGCCACCTCGCGCAAAATGCGCCCCGCGGTGAAGATCAGCAGGTTCACGGCATTGCCGAAGATGACGACGCCCAGCAGGATGCGAACGACATGCTTCGACAGCATCAGGTAGATGCCGACCGCGAAGAACAGCCCGACAAGGGCGGCAAAGACGGGTTCCATCAGTTGTCCTCCCGTTCCTCGAGCGCCAGCGCGATGGAGGTGATGGAGCCCACGACCACGAGATAGACGCCGATGTCGAAGAACATCACCGTCGAAAAATCGACTTCCATGCCCAGCAGATGCACCGAAGTCCAGATGCCGGTGAGAAAGGGCACCTCGTAGACGAAGGACAGCAGGCCGGACAGGGCTGAAAGCAGCAGTCCGAAACCCGACACCGCCATTGGATGGAAATACATCGCCCGCCGCACGGCCGGCACGCCATGGGCTATGCCAAGGATAGCGAAGGCCGAAACGGCGATCAGCCCGCCGATGAAGCCGCCGCCCGGCTCGTTATGGCCGCGCAGCAGCACGAACACCGAAAACAGCAGCATCAGGCTGCTGAGATAGGGGGCCGCGGTGCGGAAGATCAGGGTCCTCATTGCGCGCGCTCCGTCTGCTTGGAAACCGCTTGCGCACCGTCCTTCGCGCGGATGCGGATCAGCGCGAGAATCGCCAGCCCCGCGATCATGACCACGGCAATCTCGCCCAGCGTGTCGAGACCACGGAAGTCGACGATGATGACGTTGACGATGTTGCGGCCATGCGCGATCACCTTCGCGTTGACCTCGAAGAACCTGCTCAACGTGTCATCGAAGGGCAGTTGCGTCACCTTCAGCAAGAGCAGGCCGAAAGCAAGGCCGCAGGCCGCCGAAACGGTAACGTCCAAAGCCTTCTGGCCGAGCGGGCGGTGCTCGGAAACCGCCAGCCGCAGCCGCGTCATCACCAATGCCAGGATGACCACCGACAGCGTTTCCACCATGAACTGGGTGAAGGAGAGATCCGGCGCACCCAGCAGCATGAACAGCAGCGCGACCGCGAAGCCCTGTATGCCCAGCGACACGATCGCCGTCAGCCTGTTCCTGGCATAGACCACCGCACCGAGGCCGATGACCGCTATCGCCACCACAGTCAGCTCATAGAACCAGAATTCCGTCACTTGCGGCATCGCGGGGAGCTCGTCGAAGGCCACCATCGGTACGAGTATCGACAGCGCGACCGCTATGAAGGTGGCCGTGAGATATATGTCCAGCCGCCCGCTCTGAACGATACGCGTGACCGCCACCGAGAGCCGCACCAGCGCCTTGATGCTCTGGTCAAAGCCGCGATCCGGCCCCCAGCCGATCGTCCTGACCAGCGATGCCATTGCCGCGCGCAGTCCCGTCTGGCCGAGATAGGCCACAATACCCAGAAGCACCGTCAGCACCGACAGTGCGAGCGGCAGGCCAAGATGCGGGATTGTCGAAATCTCGACCGCAACCGGCTCGCCGGCCACCGCGCTCGCCATGGGGCTGGAAAACAGGTGGTGCGCGAAGGGCGAGAAAAGCCCCGCCGCAAGCCCGCATACTGCCAGCACAAGCGGGCCGAGCCACAGCAGCAGCGGCCCCTCATGCGCCTTCCTGGGCGCATCGCCCAGCGGGCCGATGAAGGGTTTCAGGCCGACGGCGAAGGCGATGGCGAACATCAGTGCGTTGCCCACCACGGCCACCAGCGTCGCCGCCACCGCCCACATATCGGTGCCGGCGAGCGCGGCATAGATCTCTTCCTTGGCGAGGAAGCCGAAGAACAGCGGCAGACCGCCCATTGAAAGCGCGGCGAGCAGGCCGGCGGTGAAGGTTATTGGCATTGCGCGGCGCAGGCCGCTCAGCGAAGCGATGTTGCGCGTGCCGGTTTCATGGTCGATCAGTCCGGCAACCATGAACAGCGCACCCTTGAACATGGAATGCGCGATCAGATAGAGCACTGCCGCCTCGACCGCGACTTCCGAGCCGAAGCCGGTCAGCATCACCAGAAGTCCGAGCGACGCGACGGTGGTGTAGGCAAGCATCAGCTTCAGGTCGGACTGGCGCACCGCAAGCAACGTTCCCACGAGCAGGGTCGCGCCCCCGAACAGCGGCAGCACGGTTTCCCATGCGGCCGTGTCGCCCATGACCGGGTTGAACCGCATCAGCAAATAGACGCCCGCCTTCACCATGGTGGCCGAATGGAGATAGGCCGACACCGGCGTCGGCGCTTCCATGGCGTTGGGCAGCCAGAAATGGAAGGGAAACTGGGCGGATTTGGTGAACGCACCGCCCAGCAGAAGCACGAAAGCGCCTGCATAAAGCGGGCTGCTGCGCAGCGCCTCGCCCGAAGCCAGCAACGTCGAGAGTTCGTTGGCGCCCGTTGCCATCGCAACCACCAGCAGGCCGGCGAGCAGCGCAAGACCGCCAAGGCCGGTCACCACCAGCGCCTGCAGCGCGGCGCGGCGCGAGGCCTCCCGGCGATGGTCGAAGCCGATCAGCAGGAAAGAGGCGATCGACGTCAGTTCCCAGAACACGAACAGCATCAGGAAGGAATCGGCCAGCACCAGCCCCTGCATCGCGCCCATGAACAACAGGATGAAGGAGAAGAACCGACCCTGCTGCTCATGGCCTTTCAGATAGCCGCCGGAATAGAGCACGATCAGCGTGCCGATGCCGGAAATAAGCAGCGCGAATGTCAGCGACAGCCCGTCGACATACCAGGAAAAGCGCACGCCGAGGCTGGCTATCCAGTCGAAGCCACCGGACACAGAATTTCCGCCCGCAACGGTTTCGAGCATTCCGCCGAAATGCAGGAATATCCAGAGCGGCGCCAGCGCCAGAACCCATGCCGCGTTGTGTTTCAGGACACGTGTGAGCAGCGGCGCTGCCAGAGCGGCCACAAACGGCAATATCAGTGCCAGAAATGTCAGCAGCGCTTCCCCCGTCCCCTTTACGGGCCGATCCGCGAATTCTCGTCACTTTTCGGCAAAAACTGTCGCGAGTGGAATAAACGGACGATCCGCACCGGGCAAGTCTTTCCGGCATGATCAACAGCTTCCGGCAATGCTTGCCAACAGGTTAGACGCGAACTTGCCGCGCGCCGCGCGCGCAACACTTAATGTCGTAGCAATCGACACCGCTTTGCCGGGCATTCTGGCTCAATTGGCCGAAGGCCCCTTGAACCGGCAGGCCGGCATGTGTTCACTCCGCGTTCGAAAGTTCATTCCAGCGAGGCGATATGTCCGACAGCGCAATATTTCCGCAAATGAAGGCCCCGGAGACCCAAGAGCACCCGGTCGAGGATACGTGGCACGGGATCACCAGGGTCGATGAATTCGCGTGGCTGAGGGCAACCAACTGGCAGGAAGTGTTCCGCGATCCGTCCACGCTCGACCCGGCCATCCGCGCGCATCTGGAGGCGGAAAACGCCTATCAGCGCGGGCTGATGGCCGACACGGAAGAGCTGCAGAAGAGCCTCTTCCAGGAGATGAAGGGCCGCATCAAGGAAGACGATTCGTCCGTGCCGATGAAGGATGGCCCCTTCGCCTATGGCTCATCCTTCAAGAAGGGCGGCGAGCAGCCGCGCTTCTTCCGCATCCCGCGCGATGGCGGCGAGCAGGAAATCATACTCGACGGCGACGTGGAAGCCGAAGGCAAGGCCTATTTCCGCATCGGCGGGCTCGACCACTCGTCGGACCACAAGCGCCTGCTGTGGGCCTTCGACGACAAGGGCTCCGAATTCTTCACGCTGCATGTGCGCGATCTGCCCACCGGCAAGGACCTCTCGGACCGCATCGAGGACACCGGCGGCGGCGGGGTGTGGAATGCCGACAACAGCGGCTTCTTCTACACGCGCCTCGATGAAAACCATCGTCCCTCGAAGATATTCTTCCATACGCTCGGCACCGCGCCCGCCGAAGACCGGCTGGTGTTCGAGGAAGCCGATCCCGGCTTCTTCATGAATGTCGGCGGCTCGCGCCGCAAGGACTGGATATTCATCAGCATCAACGACCACGAGACATCCGAATATCACCTGCTGAGCATGGCAAAGCCGGACGCCAGACCGCTGCTGGTGGCCGCGCGCGAAACCGGCATCCAGTACGACCTGGAGGAAGGCGGCGACGTCTTCTTCATCCTGACCAATGCCGACGGCGCCAAGGACTTCAAGATCATGACCGCCCCGGTTTCCGACCCGGTACGCGCCAACTGGAAGGAGCTGGTGCCTCACGAGCCCGGCCGGCTGATCCTGTCGGTGATGGGTTTTGAGAATTTCATGGTTCGGCTGGAACGCAAGGACGGCCTGCCGCGCATCGTGGTGCGCGACCGCAAGACAGGCGAGGAACACATGATCGCCTTCGAGGAGGAAGCCTATTCTCTGGGCCTCGCGGGCGCCTACGAATACGACACGGATGTCATCCGCTTCTCCTATTCCTCGATGACGACGCCGAGCCAGTTGTTCGACTACGACATGCGCACGCGCGAGCGCACCCTGCTGAAGACGCAGGAAGTGCCTTCCGGCCACGATCCGGACAACTACGTCACGCGCCGGCTGATGGCCCCCGCGCATGACGGCGAACTGGTGCCGATCTCGTTGATCTACCATCGCGACACGCCGCTGGACGGCTCGGCCCCATGCCTGCTCTATGGCTATGGCTCCTACGGCATCACCATTCCGGCGTCGTTCAACACCAATTGCCTGTCACTGGCCGATCGCGGCTTCGTCTATGCGCTGGCCCATGTTCGCGGCGGCAAGGACAAGGGCTATGGCTGGTATGAGGACGGCAAGCGGGCGAAGAAGACCAACACCTTCCTCGATTTCATCTCGGTCGCGCGGCATCTGGTGGCCGAGCGCTACACGGCCCATGACCGCATCGTGGCGCAGGGCGGCTCGGCGGGCGGCATGCTCATGGGCGCGATTGCCAATATGGCGCCCGAGGCATTCGGCGGCGTGGTTGCGGAAGTCCCCTTCGTGGATGTGCTCACCACGATGCTCGACGACACGCTGCCGCTGACCCCGCCAGAATGGCCGGAATGGGGAAATCCGATCGCCTCGGAGGACGACTACAAGATCATCGCCTCCTATTCGCCCTACGACAATGTCGAGGCGAAAGACTATCCGCCCATCCTCGCCGTCGCCGGCCTCACCGACCCGCGCGTGACCTATTGGGAGCCGGCGAAATGGGTGGCGCGGCTGCGCAAGCTCAAGACCGACAAGAACCCGGTCCTGTTCAAGATCAATATGGATGCCGGCCATGCCGGCGCGTCGGGCCGCTTCTCGCGCCTGGAAGAGATCGCCTACACCTATGCCTTCGCGCTGAAGGTCACGGGCCGGGCGGGCGTCGCGCCGGCCGGAAGATAAGACAGGACCATGATAGCACCGAACGCAGGGCTGCGTTCGGTGCAGGTCAGCTTGAAGGCTTCTGCTGTCGCGGCGGATAGCCGTTCGGATGCGGCGGGATAGCCTTGAGATAGGCGGCAATCGCCTCGCGATCCTCTTGCGTCAGTCGCTCCATATTGCGCTGCACCTCGACCATGGTGCCACCGACGGAATCGTAGTCGGGCGTAAAGCCGGTCTCCAGATAATTGACGATGTCGTCCTGCGACCAGTCGCCGATACCGCCTTCGCCGGCGGTGATGTTGGGTACGATGCCGTCGCCTTCAGCTGCGGCGGCACCCGCCAGCCATTGGGCGGTTTTCGCCGCGCCGGTCATCTCGCGCGGCGTGTGGCACTCGCCGCAATGGCCGGGCCCTTCCGCCAGATAGCGTCCGCGCAGGACCGCGTCCGTGGGCGGATCGTCAAAGGCGATCACCGGTCCGTCGCTCAGGTAAAGATGCTTCCAAAGCCCGAGCCCGCGCCGGACATTGAACGGAAAGCTTAAGGAATGCTCGGGCGCCCTGCCTGCCACGGCAGGCAGCGTCTTCATATAGGCGTAGAGATCGGCCACGTCCGACGGCTTCATGCGGGCATAGGACGTGTAGGGAAACGCCGGGTAGAGATGTTCGCCCTCAGGCGAAACGCCGCGCATGACCGCATTGGCGAAGTCTTCGACCGACCACGCGCCGATGCCGTCCCTGGGATCCTGCGAAATGTTGGGCGCGACAAATGTTCCGAACCCGGTCTTCAGCTCGACGCCGCCGGCAAGCTCCAGCTTGGCATCGCCTTCGGCCTTGGGGCGCGCATGGCAGGAGGCACATCCTGCTGCCCAGAACATGCGTTCGCCTCTCGTGGCATCCCCCTGCCCCAATGCCGCGAGCGCGACATCGTCAAGCCTGACCGGCGCAGTCAGCGCCCAGAAGGCCCCGGCGCCGACCGCGCAAACCGCGACCGCGCCGATGGCCAGTCTTGCGACAATACCCATCAGATCGGAGTTAGCCCTTCTTGATGCGGAACGTCTCGTGGCAGGAACCGCAGTTCTGCGAAACCTTGCCGAATTCGGCCTTGAAGGCATCGAGATCCGCCGGTGACGCCGCGACCGCAGCCGCCGTATCGGTCCTGAACTTTTCCACGGCCTTCTGGAAGCCTTCCATGTCTTCCCAGATCTTCGGCGAAGCGGTCGTGTCGCCGCCGGTCTCGGTGCCTTCGGGGAAGAGCTTGGCGACGTCGATCTTCTGAGCGTCGTCGTTGAGTGTCTTCAGGGCGGCCATGACGACATCGGCGTCGAAAGGCTCCGCGCCCTTGGCGATGCCGGCGATGCTTTTGAGCGCCTTGCCATTCGCCTTCATGATCGCCTGACGTTCAGCGATCGGGTCCGCGAAAGCCGCCGTCCCGGCAAGTGCGAGTGCGGAAAGGGCAAGAACCAGTCTCTTCATAAAAAACCTCCAGGTTGCGATTCGGCTGCCTGAGAACGCCAATAGCGAAATTGGACGAAAACATTCTGACATGCTCTTCACGCTTTCGTTATCGGATGCATAGCCCCGACATGAAAAACCCCGGACAAGCCGGGGTTTTTGCAACACGGAAAAGGATCAGGCCTTTTCGTAGAGTTCCAGGACGTGGTCCCAGTTGATGAGGCTGTCGACGAAGGCCTCCAGATACTTCGGACGCGCGTTGCGGTAGTCGATGTAGTAGGAGTGCTCCCATACGTCGACGCCGAGGATCGGGGTCGCGCCGTGAACCAGCGGGTTCTCGCCGTTCGGGGTCTTGGAGATTTCCAGCTTGCCGTCCTTCACCGAAAGCCAGGCCCAGCCCGAGCCGAACTGGGTGGTGCCGGCAGCAATGAAATCGGCGCGGAACTTGTCATAGCCGCCGAGATCGCTGTCGATCGCCTTCTGCAACGCGCCGGGCAGCTTGTTGCCGCCGCCGCCCTTCTTCATCCACTTCCAGAAATGGATGTGGTTGTAGTGCTGGGCAGCGTTGTTGAAGAGACCGGCGTTCTTGCCGAACGACTGCTTGACCACTTCCTCGACCGACAGGTTTTCCATGCCCGCCTCGGCAGCAAGCTTGTTGCCGTTGTCGACATAGGCCTTGTGGTGCTTGTCGTGGTGGTATTCCAGCGTCTCCCTGGACATGAAGGGCTGGAGAGCCTCGTAATCATAAGGCAGGGCGGGCAGTTCAAAAGCCATTGGTCATACTCCCTCAATTGGCAAAATTCGCCGGATCGTCTTACCGGACACACATATGATTGAATCGTTACCGAACAACCCCTTGTTCGTCGTTGCCCCCATGAAACGCTCGTGACGGCGAAACCGGCAGCCTGTTTCTGCCGGTTTCGACCCAATGACGCCAAGCGTTCAGCCGACGGGCGTGGAATGCGCCCATTCCCAATAAAGCTCCCTCGCCTTGCGAGCGACCGGACCGGGCTGCAATTCGCGGTTTTCGAATTTCGTCACCGGAATCACCTTGGAATGGTTTCCGGTCGAGAAAATCTCGTCGGCCTCCATGAAGTCGCGCACGGTGAGCGTCTTTTCGGTGACGTGGAAACCATTTCCGGCCAGCAGCGACATCGTGCGCGAGCGTGTGATGCCGGCAAGGAACGTGCCGTTGGCCGCGGGCGTGAAGACCTGCCCCTCCTTGACCAGGAAGATGTTGGACGAGCCGGTTTCGGCGACATTGCCGAGCATGTCCAGCACAAGCGCGTTGTCGAAGCCGCGCATGCGCGCATCGAGAATCGACCGCGCATTGTTCGGATAGAGGCAGCCCGCCTTCGCGTTGGTGGGCATGGTTTCGATGGTGGGGCGCCGGAAGGGCGAAACGGTCATGGAAAAGCCGGAAGGCGGTTCCATCGGCGATTCGTAGAGGCACAGGCAGAACCGCGTCGAGGCCGGATCGACCGGCACGCCCATATAGCCGCCATGCTCGCCCCAATACATCGGGCGGATATAGACGGCGGTCTTGCCATCGAATTTCTTCAGCCCGTCCCAGGTCAGGCCGACGATGTCCCCGGCGCTCATCGTCGGCTTCATGCCAAGCGCGATGGCCGAATTGTTCACCCGCGCCGAATGCAGATCGAGATCGGGCGAGACGCCCTCGAACCAGCGGCCGCCGTCGAACACGGTCGAGCCGAGCCACATGGCGTGGCTGCGCGGGCCGATGACAGCCACGTTGCCTTCGTGCCAGTCGCCGTCGACATAGGTCCAGGTTTTCGTTTGCGCCGCTGCTGCAAGTGACATGCTGCCCACCTTTCGATCCGAACGGCGGCAATGGAAGACGCTTTGACCGTTGGCGTCAACCGGCCGGCATCAGGAAATGTTGATGCCAGCGGCTCCCCGCAATAGAGTGAGGACCGCCGTTCATCGCCAGACGTTGCACGAGAGTCCGCATGCACCACACCGCCTTTGTCTTCGATGCCTACGGCACGTTGTTCGACGTGCATGCCGCGGTTCGCCGCCACGCCGGCGCAATCGGCCCCGAAGGACAGCTCCTGTCCGAAATCTGGCGCGCCAAGCAGCTCGAATATTCCTGGGTGCGCTCGCTGATGGGGGCGTATTCAGATTTCTGGCAGCTCACCGAACAGGCCCTGGACTTCGCCTTCAGGAAGGTTCCGTCCGCAGACCGCGGCCTGCGGCAAGACCTGCTCGACGCCTATTGGCATCTCGACTGCTATCCGGAAGTGCCGGCCGTGCTTCAGGCCCTGAAAGCGGCGGGCGCGCGGCTTGCCATCCTGTCGAACGGCTCGCCGGCAATGCTGGAGGCGGCGGTCCGGTCGGCGGCGCTCGATCAGGTGGTGGACGACATTTTCTCGGTCGATGCGGTTCGCCGCTTCAAGACCGACCCGCAGGTCTACGACATGGTCACGACCGGATGGCGGCTCTACCCCCACGCGATTTCCTTCCAGTCCTCCAATCGCTGGGATGTGGCCGGGGCCACGCGCTTCGGCTTCCGCACGGTCTGGATCAACCGCACGAACCAGCCGGACGAATATCGCGACCTGCAGCCGGGCCTGATCCTGCCCTCGCTCAGCGGATTGCTGACCGACGAGCGAAGCTGATGCACCGACGCAACAAGTGGCCGAAAAGCCACAGTAGTGGCGCGGTCACATCTTCGCCTTTCTTTCTTCACCCTGACGCCAGATTCGGAACCACCTATCGGCCTCCATCTTAATGGGGAGGGAATGGGCGCACCGCTCGCGGAGCGTTCACGGAATTTTGTGATGTCGTTCACGAATCTTTTCGACATCCGGAACTAGAAGGGCAACATGACCGATTCGATCTTCTCCTCCCGCCTCAGCCGTCGCGGCTTCCTCAGCGCGGCGGCAGTCAGCGCCGCCTCCCTCACCGTTTCTGCCTGCAGCACGGTTTCCCGCTCCAACTATATCGACGGGCCCGCCCCGGTGGCGCCGCAGGTCAGCGTCGACGAAACCTTCGGCGACTATACGACCATGTACAGCGCCGTGGTCGACGAGGGGTATGAACTCCCCGCCATCCCGATCAAGAAAATGAACAAGCGCTTCCTGCGCCAGATCGTGCAGGACCCGACCGGCGAGCGCCCCGGCACCATCGTGGTCGATACCTCGAACCACTTCCTGTACCTCGTGCGCGAGGGCGGCGAAGCCATGCGCTATGGCGTCGGTCTGGGTCGCGCGGGTTTCGAATGGTCGGGCCGTGCGGTCATGCAGTGGAAGCGCAAATGGCCGCGCTGGACCCCGCCGGACGAGATGATCGGCCGCCAGCCGGAACTCGCCAAATACAGCGCCGCCAATGGCGGCATGCAGCCCGGCCTGACGAACCCGCTGGGCGCGCGCGCCCTCTACATCTTCCAGAACGGCGAAGACACGCTCTATCGCCTGCACGGCTCCCCGGAATGGTGGTCGATCGGCAAGTCGGTTTCGTCGGGCTGCGTGCGCCTGCTGAACCAGGACATCATCGACCTTTATGATCGCGTGCCGAACAAGTCGCCGATCGTCGTGACGGGCAGCCTCGGCACCGCCTGACAAGGCTCCAGCGGATAGACAGAGCCTGACGACGCTGTGCGAAAGTCATCAGGCTCCAGACCGAACGGGTAACGGAGCGGCGCAGACATCTGCGCCGCTCTTTTTATTTACTTGCGCAGAACGCCCAGAATGCCGCGCACCAGTTCGCGCCCCAATGTGGACCCGACCGAGCGCACCACCGACTTGATGGCCGCTTCCGCCACGCTCTGGCGGTTGGAAGCGCGCGGCCGGCTGCCGTTGCGGCCACCCTGCTGCGAATCGCCGCCGAAATCCGGCAGCGTCCAGCCGCTGCCCTCCTGCTGGGCTTCCGCCTGCGATTGGCCGGCCCGCTTCTGCAGCATCTCGAAGGCCGATTCGCGATCCATCATCTGGTCGTACTGACCGGCAACCGGGCTTACGGCCATCACCTTCTGTCGTTCCTCCGGCGTCAGCGGGCCGATGCGCGAGGATGGCGGACGAATCAGGGTTCGCTGCACCATCGAGGGGATGCCCTTTTCCTCAAGCGTCGAAACCAGCGCCTCGCCGGTGCCGAGGCTGGTGATGGCCTGGAACGTATTGAAATCGGGATTGGGCCTGAACGTATCGGCGGCGACCTTCACCGCATTGGTCTCGCGCGGCGTGTAGGCGCGTAGCGCATGCTGGACGCGGTTGCCGAGCTGCGCCAGCACCGTCTCCGGCACGTCGAGCGGGTTCTGCGTCACGAAATAGACGCCCACGCCCTTCGAGCGGATGAGCCGCACCACCTGCTCCACCCGCTCCAGCAGCGCCTTCGGCGCTTCGTTGAACAGCAGATGCGCTTCATCGAAGAAAAAGACCAGACGCGGCTTTTCGGGATCGCCGACCTCGGGAAGCTCCTCGAACAGCTCCGACATCAGCCAGAGCAGGAATGTCGAATAGAGACGCGGATTGGTCATCAGCTTGTCGGCAGCCAGCACGTTGACCGCGCCGCGCCCGTCGCGCGTGGTACGCATGATGTCTGCGATCCGCAGCGCCGGCTCACCGAAGAAATTCGCGCCACCCTGCTGCTCCAGCACCAGAAGCGAGCGCTGGATGGCACCCACCGATGCCTTGCTAACATTGCCGTAGCGGCCCGAAAGCTCGGATGAGCGGGTGGCCATATTGGCCAGCATGGACTGCAGATCCTTCAGATCGAGCAGCAGCAGGCCTTCCTCGTCCGCGATGCGGAAGGCGATGTTGAGCACCCCTTCCTGCGCTTCCGTCAGGTTCATCAGCCGCGCCAGCAAGAGCGGTCCCATCTCACTGATCGTGGCGCGGATCGGGTGCCCCTGCTCGCCGAAAATGTCCCAGAAAACGGTGGGCGCCTCACGGAATTCATACGGATCGAGCTTCACTGCCTCGGCGCGCTTCGAAAGAAAATCCTTCGGCTCTCCGGCAATGGCAATGCCCGAAAGGTCGCCCTTGATGTCGGCACAGAAGACCGGCACGCCGGCATCGGAAAAGCTCTGCGCCAGCACCTGCAGCGTCACCGTCTTGCCGGTGCCTGTCGCGCCGGTGATCAATCCGTGCCGGTTGCCATATTTCAGCAACAAACTTTCAGGCCGCTGGTAGCTGTCGTCCGGCTTGCGGCTGGCACCGATGAAAATGCTGTCTTCCTGCGCCATGTTCTCTCTTGTCTTCGACAAAACCAAATCGTTCAGGACGGAACATGAGGTATAGTTGCCTGGATACAGCCCCACAATGGCAATCGACCATTTTGGCTTATTGAGGCTTGCAGTCGGCATCCCGGTTTGGCAATCGAAGATATGGACATGCCTCACGCGGGGATGTCCCTGTGCCCGACATTGTCGCCATGCCCAACCTATGTTGCATTGCGATGGGACCGGCGCAGCCATAAATTCAACTGGCCTGCATGGTCAGGACCAAGAGGGATGAGGATGGACGCACGAAGCGTTTTCGGCGATGTCGAGTTTCCACCGAGCGATCGGGACCGCTGGATCGCGCTGGCGCGGAAAGCGCTTGCCGGTGCCTCCTTCGAGGAAAAGCTGGTTTCGCACACGGATGACGGCATCCGCGTCGAACCGCTCTATGAGCGTCCGGCTGGCGCGGAGTTCCTTGCCCGCCAGAATCCCAACGCTCTCTGGATCATGGCGCAGCGCATCGACGATCCGGACCCCGTGCGCGCCAATGCGCAGGCGCTCGCAGAGATCGAACAGGGCGCGACCGGCCTTGCGCTTGTCTTCGACGGCGCCCCCAACGCCTTCGGCTATGGCCTGCCGGGCACGCCGGAAGTGCTTGACAAGGTGCTGGATGGCGTCGCGCTCAACCGCACCTATCTGCGCATCGACGTCCACCCTTCCAGCCGCGCCATGGCCGACTGGCTGGTCGCGATCCTGACCAAGCGCCGCGTCGATCCCTCCAGGCTGAATGTTTCCTTCGGCATCGACCCCGCCGCCATTTTCGCGGGAACGGGGCGGCTGCGCATGTCGATCGAGGCGTTGCAGGCCTCCATGCCGCAATCGCTGGCGCATTTCTTCGCGCTCGGCGTTCCGGGCGTGCTGCTGGAGGCGGACGGGCGGGTGCTGCACAATGCCGGCGCGACGGAGGCGCAGGAGCTTGGCATGATGCTCGCCGCCGCGGTGGCGCATCTGCGCCTCTTCGAGGAAGCCCGGCAGGCACTGGTCTACGCCGCGCCGCATATCGGTTTCTCGCTCAGCGTCGATCAGGACCAGTTCCTGTCGATGGCCAAGATCAGGGCGCTGCGCAAGCTGTGGGCGCGCGTGCAGCAAAGCTGCTCGATTGCCCCCTCGCCCGCGGTGATCCATGCCGAAACATCCTACCGGATGATGACGTTCAAGGACCCCGAAACGAACATATTGCGCACCACGCTGGCCGGTTTCGCGGCGGCGGTGGGCGGCGCGGATTCGCTCTCGATCCTGCCGCACACCATCGCTCACGGCCTGCCGGACGCCTTCGCGCGGCGCATTGCCCGCAACACGCAGCTCATCATGGCCAATGAAAGCAATCTCGGCTTCGTCGCCGACCCCGGCTCCGGTTCCGGCGCTGTCGAGGCGCTGACAGCCGAACTGTGCGAGGCGGCCTGGCGCGAGTTCCAGACGATCGAAACCGAAGGCGGCGTGCTCAACAGCCTCGCGCGCGGCAACATCCAGAAGCGTGTCATGGAAGCGCGCGACCGCCGCGTGGCCGAGTATCGCGAAGGCCAGCGCGCGCTGGTCGGCACCACGATCTATCCTGCGGCCCAGGAACGGCCCGTGGCGATCATCGACGCCGAGCGCCATCCCACGCCGACCGACGGCACGGTTTTCTGCGAGCCACTGCCAGCCACGCGGCTCGATGACCTGATCGGAGCCAATGCATGATTCCCGACTTTTCCAAGCTTGACTGGACCGATCCCTGCTCAGAGCAGGAAGGCACCGAGGCCGATATCTGGCACACGCCGGAAGGCATCGCCGTCAAGCACCGCTACGGCCCGCACGATCTGGCCGACCTGCCGTTCCTCGACACGTGGCCGGGCATCGCGCCCTATATCCGCGGCCCCTACCCGACCATGTACGTCCAGCAGCCCTGGACGATCCGCCAATATGCCGGCTTCTCGACGGCGGAAGAATCCAATGCCTTCTACCGGCGCAATCTCGCCGCCGGCCAGAAGGGGCTTTCGGTCGCCTTCGACCTTGCCACCCATCGCGGCTACGACAGCGACCATCCGCGCGTGGCGGGCGATGTCGGCATGGCCGGCGTGGCGATCGATTCCATCCTCGACATGCGCCAGCTCTTCGACGGCATCCCCCTCGACGAAATGACCGTCTCCATGACCATGAACGGCGCGGTGCTGCCGATCATGGCGCTCTACATCGTGGCGGCCGAGGAACAGGGCGTTGCACAGAAAGACCTCGCCGGAACCATTCAGAACGACATTCTGAAAGAGTTCATGGTGCGCAACACCTACATTTATCCGCCAAAACCCTCGATGCGGATCATTTCCGACATCTTTTCCTACACTTCGCATCACATGCCGAAGTTCAACTCGATCTCGATCTCCGGCTATCACATGCAGGAGGCGGGGGCGACGGCCGACCTGGAGCTTGCCTACACCATCGCGGACGGGATCGAATATGCCCGCGCCGGTGTGGCCGCCGGGCTCGACATCGACAAATTCGCGCCGCGCCTGTCCTTCTTCTGGGCCATCGGCATGAATTTCTTCATGGAGGTCGCCAAGATGCGCGCCGCGCGCCTGCTCTGGGCCGGGCTGATGCAGAAGAATTTTGCGCCGAAGGACCCGCGCTCGCTGTCGCTGCGCACGCATTGCCAGACCTCGGGCTGGTCGCTGACCGCGCAGGACCCGTATAACAACATCATGCGCACCATGATCGAGGCGATGGCAGCGACGCAGGGCCACACCCAATCGCTGCACACCAACTCCTTCGACGAGGCGCTGGCCTTGCCGACCGACCATTCGGCGCGCATTGCCCGCAACACCCAGCTCATCCTGCAAAAAGAATCCGGCACCACGCGCATCATCGACCCGTGGGGCGGCTCGGCCTATGTCGAGCGCCTGACCCACGATCTCGCCGCGCGCGCCATGTCCCACATCGAAGAAGTGGAAAGCCTCGGCGGCATGGCTGCCGCGACCGAAAAGGGCATTCCCAAGCTGCGCATCGAGGAAGCGGCCGCCCGCACCCAGGCGCGCATCGATTCCGGCGAGCAGGTCGTCGTCGGCGTCAATGTCTTCCAGCCGGAGCAGGACATCGAGGTCGACGTGCTGAAGGTCGACAATGCCGAGGTGCGCGCCCGCCAGCTCGCCAAGCTGCAGCAGCTGAAGGGCACGCGCGATGTCGCCGCGGTCGAGACCGCGCTGGATGCCCTCACCACGGCCGCGAAAGCCGATGGGAACCTGCTCGAATTCGCCATCAGGGCCGCGCGGGCCAAGGCGACCGTGGGCGAAATCTCGCTCGCGCTGGAAAAGGCCTTCGGCCGCCACGTCGCCACCATCCGGACCATCTCGGGCGTGTATCGCTCGGAGATGGGCGATAATCCCGCCGCAGACCGCACCCAGCAACTGGTGGAGACATTCGAGAAGAAGACCGGCTCCAGGCCGCGCATTCTTGTCGCCAAGATGGGCCAGGACGGCCACGACCGCGGCCAGAAGGTGATCGCCACCGCATTCGCCGATCTCGGCTTCGACGTCACCGTCGGCGCCATGTTCCAGACCCCGGACGAGATCGCCAGGCTCGCGGCCGAAAACGATGTCCACATCGTCGGCGCCTCGTCGCTGGCGGCCGGCCACCTGACGCTCATTCCGGAATTGCGCGACGCGCTGAAGCGGCTGGGCCGCGAGGACATCATGATCGTCGCGGGCGGCGTGATCCCGCCGCAGGACCACGATGCCGTGCTCGGGTCGGGCGCGACCGAGATTTTCCCACCCGGCACCGTCATCCCCGAAGCCGCGTCACGCCTGCTGGAGAAGCTGCTCGGGCAGGAATAATCAACATTTTGCGTGTTAACACGATACGTGTTATATCTTCCGTTATAACAACGACGGAGGCGACGATGAATGTCGTGGTGCGAAAGATCGGAAACTCCGAAGGTGTGATCCTGCCAAAGGAAGTGCTCGACCGGCACAACCTTCGCGCCGGAGACACGCTCGTGCTCATCGAAGAGGGAAGTGACCTCAAGCTGCGTCCGGCCTCGGATACTCCCGAGGAGTTCGAGCGCAAGATGAAGATCGCACGGGAACGGATGAAGAAATACGAGGTTGCCTATCGGGCTCTCGCCAAATGACCGAATTCCACTCGCGGGAATTCGTCGAAGCGATGCACGCGGAGCAGCTGCGCCTTCATGGTGGTGCCGCCGGTGTCCGCGATGAAGGAATGCTGGAATCGGCGCTCGCACGGCCGTTGCAGAAGCAGGCCTACGGCGAGCCCGATCTGTGTGAACTCGCGGCGGCTTATCTGTTCGGCATCGTCAAGAACCATCCTTTTGTGGATGGAAACAAGCGAACCGGATTCGCCGCCGCCGACCTTTTTCTCTATTTCAACGGCCTCAGCATCGAGGCCGAGCAGGAAGACATTATCCAGTTCGTGCTGATGGTGACAGCCAGCGAAATCGACGAAGCGGGAGCGGCCGACTTCTTCCGCGATCACACCGAACCGGTCGCGGACTAAACCCTCACCCCACCTTCAACTCGGTGATTTCCCATTCCTTGCCGTTGACAGTGGCGGTCTCGCCGACGCCCTTGCCGAAAAGCGCTGCCGCCATCGGCGAGGCATGGGAGATCATGCCCTGGGCCGGATCTGCCTCGTCCTCGCCGACGATCTTCCAGGTCCTGGCGTTGCCGTCCTCGTCCTCGATCGTCACCCGCATGCCGAAGCGCACGACATCGCTGTCAGCTTCCGGAACTGAAAGCTCCGCCGTTTCCCGGCGGGACGCCCAATAGCGCAGGTCGCGCGAAACAAGCGCGATGCGCTCGCGATTGCCCTCGCGCTCAGCGGCCCCAAGCTCCTCGCGCAGCGCGCCAAGCGCGGCGTCGATCATGGCGAGGCCGTTTTCGGTCACAAGGTTGCGATGCTCGCTGACCGGCCTTTCGCCGATGCCGGCGATTGCATTTTCGCTGTCTTCTTCGCGGGTGAAAGCTCTGCTCATGCAGCGAGCTTATGCGTTGTCCGGACTTCCTACAAGCCACTCCGAAACGGCTGAAGACCGGTTCAGGCAAGCTCTCCAGCAGGGCGCAGGCCGCCCACTTCGATGCCGTTCCAGTTGGTCAGGCGCGGACGCGTGAATTCGGCGATCTCATCTGCCAGCGCGTCCCCCTTCAACAGACGGGCAATGACCGCTGCGACCGTCACTTCCGCAGCGCGGCTGGCGCCGTCATCGCATTTCAGGGCGATGCCGAGGCCAAGCTCCGGCACCGCCGCGCAAAACACGCCTTCCGCCCCGACCTTGGTGAAAACCCTGCCCTTGGCCACATTCATCAGGCGCGTGTCGAACCGGTCGGTGCCGCCGACATAGAAGGGCTCGGCCATGCAGGCCGCAAACAGCCGCGTTGCCGCCTTGGCCCGCTCCTGACCCAGACCAACGCCCGTTGCCATGCGGGCAAAACCCCGCGCGAGGTTGCGCAGCGGTACCGCATAAGTGGGGATCGAACAGCCGTCCGTGCCGCGATTGTCGGCGTTGTGCGCGGCTCCGGTCACGTCCTCCAGCGCCCCGCGCAGCATCTCCTGATAGGCATGGTCGGCGCGCACATAGCCGCGATGTTCTATCCCTCCATGGCAGCAGGCACAGAGAAAGCCGGTGTGCTTGCCGGAGCAATTGTTATGCAGCGCATTGGCCGTGCCGCCCGAGCGTGCCAGCTCGATGGTTGCCTTCTGGTAGGAAGGCCAGTGCGCGCCGCATTCCAGCGCCTCCACATCCAGTCCGGCTTTCGCCAGCATGGCGCGGGCCAGTTCCACATGCCCGACTTCGCCATTGTGCGAGGCGCAGGCCAGCGCCAGTTCCCTGTCGCCGAAGCCGTAGGCATCGGCAGCACCGGTCTCCACAAAGGGCAGCGCCTGGATCGACTTCACCGCCGAGCGCGGAAAAACCGGCCGCTGGGTATCACCGATTTCCAGCATCGCCTTGCCGTCCGCGTCGAATACGGCAACCGCGCCGCGATGCCTGCTTTCGACGTGGCCGCCGCGCAGAACTTCGACAAGGACCGGATTCGACATGATTATGACCCTGCTGGATATTCGTTGCGGCCTTGATAGCCGCAGGAACCGGCGATGCAAGGGAAAACGGGCGGCGGCGAGCAGGGCCGCGCTTCAAGCGGTCCGGCGGGCTAAATCTCCGCCTGCACGCCCGCGGCCAAAAACCCGCCATCGACGGCAAGCGTGTGGCCGTTGATGAAGCTCGCCTCGGGCGACAGCAGGAAGGAAACAGCCGCCGCGATCTCTTCCGGCTCGCCGTGACGCGCCTGCGGCACCTGCCCGATCCACGCGCGCCTCAGCTCGGGTGGATATGCGGCGGCATCATCATCCTCGCCCGACAGCCCCGGCGCGACGCAATTGACCCGCACGCCGCGATTGCCGAATTCCAGCGCCAGCACTTCCGACATCAGCTTCACACCGGCTTTCGACGCGCCATAAGCCAGGTGACCGCGATTTGCCCGCAAGCCTGAAACCGAGCCGATATTGACGATGGAAAGGGACTGGCCCATGCGCTCCAGCGCGGCGCGGGCGGCAAGGAAGGAGCCGACCAGATTGACGTCGAGCAATTCGCGCAGCAATTCGGCGGTGGTATCTTCGGCGGAGACGTGGCGCAGGATGCCGGCGGCATTGACCAGCCCGCCGATCAGCCCCAGCCGGTCGACCACTTCGTCGAAGCCGGCCTCCACCTCGTCCTCGTCGGTCACGTCCGCCTGAATGAAGATGACGTTCTCGGCCGCGAAAAAATCCTCGGCCGCAGCCAGTGCCTGCTCGTCGGCATCGATGATCGCCACGGGCCAGCCGTCATCCAGAAGCCGGTGGGCAATTGCCATGCCTGTTCCCGATGCGCCTCCGGTGACGACGGCCGAGTGCCTCATGCGTGAGAATGCCTCATCTGATGCGGTCGAGGATCGAAACGTAATTGGCGACGGCAGCGCCACCCATGTTGAAGATGCCGCCGAGCTTCGCGCGCGGCACCTGTATGCCGCCAGCCTCGCCGGTAAGTTGCATGGAGGTCAGCACATGCATGGAAACGCCGGTGGCGCCAATTGGGTGGCCCTTGGATTTCAGGCCGCCCGATGGGTTGACCGGCAGCTTGCCATCCTTGGCGGTGTAGCCTTCCATGGCAAGCTGCGCGCCCTCGCCCGGCCTCGCCAGCCCCATCGCCTCATATTCGATCAGCTCGGCGATGGTGAAGCAGTCATGCGTCTCGACGAAGGACAGGTCGGAGAGCGTCACGCCGGCCTTCCGCAGCGCGCGCTTCCACGCCTCCTCACAGCCTTCGAAAGCGAGGATGTCGCGCTTGGACATGGGTAGAAAGTCCTGCACATGCTCGTTGGCGCGGAAGGCCACCGCGCGGCGCATCGAGAGTGCGTCGGAGCTGTCCATCAGCACGAGCGCGGCCGCGCCATCCGATACCAGCGAGCAGTCAGTGCGCTTGAGCGGGCCGGCGACGAACGGGTTCTTTTCGCTTTCGGTGCGGCAGAACTCGAAGCCGAGATCCTTGCGCATCTGCGCATAGGGGTTTTCCACGCCGTTCTTGTGGTTCTTGGCGGCGATCATCGCCAGCGCGTCCGACTGGTCGCCATAGCGCTGGAAATAGGCCTGCGCGATCTTGCCGAAGACGCCGGCGAAACCGGCGGGCGTGTCGCCGTCTTCCGGCAGATAGGAGGCTTTCAGAAGGTTCTTGCCAATCTCGGCGCCGGGCGTCGTCGTCATCTGTTCGGCGCCCACCACCAGCACGACCTTCGCAGCCCTGGCGTCGATGGCGCGGATGCCTTGCCGCACGGCGGCGGAGCCGGTCGCGCAGGCGTTTTCCACGCGCGTCGCAGGCTTGAAGCGCAGCCGGTCATCCGTCTGCAGAACGAGGCTTGCGGTGAAATCCTGCGGGGAGAAGCCGGCGTTGAAATGGCCAAGCACGATCTCGCCCACATCGTCCGGGCCGAGACCGGCATGGTCGAGCGCTTCGGCCGCCACCTTGGTAATCAGGCTTTCAAGCGTTTCGCCTTCCAGTTTGCCGAAGCGCGAATGCGCCCATCCGACGATGCAAGCAGTCATGGGACTCTCCAATAGCCTTGGTCTTCTAGCACATTACGCGCACGCGCGTAACTGTTCAATCGTGAACATAAAGCGCCGACGCCTTATCCTCCTCCTTATAGGGAGAGCAATCGATATGGCTCGCCCACCCCCACCCCGTTTCCCCATTAAAAGGCGGGAAAGGAAGGGCCAGCTTCGCCCGCAGTGCTTCTCTCCCCGTTGATTGGAAAGGACGGGGGAAACACGTGGCTCGCCCCGGAATGGTGGCTTGCGAAGCAAGCCGGAGTTGGTGGCGAACTCCCACATGCGATGCCGCTCCACAAGCAAAAGCAACCGCCCCACAAAATGGCGGGATTTTTATTGATTGATCAGTCAATTAAAAATAGGATCGCTTCAGGAGGAATTTGAGTGCCCAAGGTCGGAATGGAACCGCTGCGCCGCAAGGCGCTGATCGACGCCACGATCTCCGCGATCGGTGAGCGCGGGTCGCTGGACGTCACCATGTCGGAGATCGCCGGCCGCGCCGGCGTGTCGTCGGCGCTGGCGCATCACTATTTCGGGGCCAAGGACGAGCTTTTGCAGGCCACCATGCGACACCTGCTGTCCGAACTGGGCACCGACCTGCGCGCCGCACTGCACATGGCCGCCACCGCCCACGAGCGCGTGCTGGCCGTCATCGCGGTGAACTTTTCCGACAAGCAGTTCCGGGCCGAGACCATCGCCGCCTGGCTGGCCTTCTATGTCGAGGCGCAGAAGTCGCCCGCCATGCGCCGCCTGCTGCGCGTCTATGCGCGCCGGCTGCATTCGAACCTGATGAGCGGTCTTTCAAAGCTCATGCCGCGCGTCGAGGCCGACCATGCCGCCGAAGGCATCGCCGCCCTGATTGACGGATTTTACATCCGCCGCGCCCTCAAGGACGGAACACCGAACGCGGTGAGCGCGGTCGCGGTGATCGAAGACTATCTCGAAACGAAACTCCAGCAGCACAAGACAGCTTCATGAGCAGCCGCCCCAACATACTGATCATCATGGTCGACCAGTTGAACGGGACGCTGTTCCCGGACGGCCCGGCCGACTTCCTGCATGCGCCGAACCTCAAGGCGCTGGCCGCGCGTTCGGCCCGCTTCCGCAACAACTACACCGCCTCGCCGCTCTGCGCGCCGGGCCGCGCCTCCTTCATGAGCGGGCAGCTACCGTCGCGCACCGAGGTTTATGACAACGCCGCCGAATTCGCCTCGTCGATCCCGACTTTCGCGCATCATCTGCGCGCGGCCGGCTACCACACCGCGCTTTCGGGCAAGATGCATTTCGTCGGCCCCGACCAGTTGCACGGCTTCGAGGAGCGGCTGACCACCGACATCTACCCGGCCGATTTCGGCTGGACGCCCGACTACCGCAAACCGGGCGAGCGCATCGACTGGTGGTATCACAATCTCGGCTCCGTCACCGGCGCGGGCGTCGCCGAAATCAGCAACCAGATGGAATATGACGACGAAGTCGCCTTCCTCGCCGGCCAGAAGCTCTACGAGCATGCGCGCGCCTCGGAGGACCCGCAGCGCCGCCCGTGGTGCCTTACCGTCTCCTTCACCCATCCGCACGACCCCTACGTCGCGCGCCGCAAATACTGGGACCTCTACGAAAACTGCCCCGAACTGGAGCCCGAGGTCGGCTTCATCCCGAAAGAAAGCCAGGACCCGCATTCGCAGCGCCTCTACCTCGCCAGCGACTACGACAGTTTCGACATCACGCCCGAACAGGTGCGCCGCTCGCGCCAAGGCTACTTCGCCAACATCTCCTATCTGGACGATCAGGTCGGCGAATTGCTCTCGGTGCTGGAACGCACCCGCATGCTGGACGACACGATCATCCTGTTCTGCTCCGACCACGGCGACATGCTGGGCGAGCGCGGCCTGTGGTTCAAGATGAGCTTCTTCGAGGGCTCGGCGCGCGTGCCGTTGATGGTGGCGGGCAAGGGCATCGCCCCCGGCCTGATCGACGCGCCGACCTCCAACCTCGACATCTGCCCCACGCTCTGCGACCTCGCCGGCATCGACATCGCCGACATCATGCCCTGGACCGACGGCCAGTCGCTGAAGCCGCAAATGCGGGGCCAGCCACGCAACGAACCGGTGCTGATGGAATATGCCGCCGAAGGCTCCTACGCGCCGCTGGTGGCGATGCGCGACGGCAAATACAAGTTCGTGCATTGCGAGATCGATCCACCGCAACTCTTTGATCTGGAATCGGATCCGCTGGAGCTGACCAATCTCGCCGCCGATCCGGCCAATGCCGCGCTTGTGGCCAGCTTCATGGAGAAGGTCCGGGCGCGCTGGGACATGGCCGCCTTCGACGAGGCGGTGCGTCAGAGCCAGGCACGGCGCTGGGTGGTCTATCCGGCGCTGCGCAACGGCGCCTATTTCCCCTGGGATTTCCAGCCGCTGCGGCAGGCATCGGAGCGCTACATGCGCAACCACATGGACCTCAACGTGCTCGAGGACCAGAAGCGCTTTCCGAGAGGAGAATAGCCATGCTTGAGGCGGATTTCGTCATCATCGGCTCCGGCTCGGCCGGCTCGGCCATGGCCTACAGGCTGTCGGAAGACGGTAAGCATTCGGTCATCGTCATCGAGTTCGGCGGCTCGGATATGGGGCCGCTGATCCAGATGCCGTCAGCGCTTTCCATCCCCCTCAATATGCCGCTCTATGACTGGGGTTTTTCCAGCGAGCCGGAGCCGCATCTGGGCGGGCGCGTGCTGGCCACGCCCCGTGGCAAGGTGCTGGGCGGCTCGTCATCCATCAACGGCATGGTCTATGTGCGCGGCCACGCGCATGATTTCGACCACTGGGCCGAGGAAGGAGCCACCGGCTGGAGCTATGCCGATGTGCTGCCCTACTTCAAGCGCATGGAGCATTCGCATGGCGGCGAGGACGGCTGGCGCGGCACCAAGGGGCCGCTGCATGTGCAGCGCGGCAAGCGCGCCAACCCACTTTACGCCGCCTTCATCGAGGCAGGCCGGCAAGCGGGCTTCGAGTTGACCGACGACTATAACGGCTCCAAGCAGGAGGGGTTCGGACCGATGGAGCAGACCATCCATCTCGGCCGCCGCTGGTCCACCGCCAATGCCTATCTGCGCCCGGCGCTGAAGCGGAAAAATGTGCGTCTGGTCAATGGCTTCGCGAGAAAGGTCGTCATTGAGAATCAACGCGCCATCGGCGTCGAGATCGAAGCGCGCGGGAAGATCGAGGTGGTAAAGGCGCGGCGCGAGGTGATCGTGGCCGCCTCCTCCATCAATTCGCCGAAGATCCTGATGCTGTCGGGCATCGGCCCCGCGCAGCACCTGAAGGACAACGGGATTTCCGTGGTCGCCGACCGTCCCGGCGTCGGCGCCAATCTGCAGGACCATCTTGAACTCTACATCCAACAGGAATCGACCCAGCCGATCACCCTGAACTCGGTGCTCAACCCCTTCTCCAAGGCGCTGATCGGCGCACGATGGATGCTCTTCAAGAGCGGGCTGGGCGCCACCAACCACTTCGAGGCGGCCGCCTTCGTGCGTTCCGCCGCCGGCATCGACTATCCCGACATCCAGTATCACTTCATCCCCGCAGCCGTGCGCTACGACGGCAAGGCGGTGGCCAACACACACGGCTTCCAGGCCCATGTCGGCCCGATGCGCTCGAAATCGCGCGGAGCGGTCACGCTGCGTTCGCCGGACGCGAAGGAAAAGCCGGTCATCCGCTTCAACTACATGTCGCACCCGGACGATTGGGCCGAGTTCCGCCGCTGCATCCGTCTCACCCGCGAAATCTTCGGCCAGGCCGCCTTCGATCCCTATCGCGGCGAGGAGATTTCGCCTGGCAGCCGGGTGCAGACCGACGCCGAGCTCGATGCCTTCATTCGCGACCATGCCGAAAGCGCGCTGCACCCATGCGGCACCTGCCGCATGGGCCGTGCCGACGATCCGATGGCGGTGGTGGACCCGGAATGCCGCGTCATCGGCGTGGAAGGCCTGCGCGTGGCCGATTCCTCCATCTTCCCGCGCATCACCAACGGCAACCTCAACGGCCCCTCGATCATGACCGGCGAAAAGGCATCCGACCACATCCTTGGTCGCCAGCCGCTTTCCCCGTCCAATCAGGAACCGTGGATCAATCCGCGCTGGCAGGTGTCGGATCGTTGATCCTCAAACGGTTCGAATCGCGGCAAATTCGGCTATAGATCGGCTGTGTTGAAGTTTCTGAGGAGCAGTCGATGAAGCAGAACCAGCTCTACCTCGTGATCGGCGCGCTTGTCGTGATCGTCATCGGTCTCGGCATCTATGTCTGGAACGAACAGACGAAACCCAAGGGCGTCGAGATCAAGCTCGATGAATCCGGCATTTCGGTGCAGCAGAACTGACGCAAATTCCAACGCCAGAAAGATGACCATGAAGGCCCAGCCCCAATCATCCCACTATATCAACGGCCGTTTCGTGGACGACGAGCGCGGCGCGCCCATCGCGGTCATCTACCCGGCGACCGGCGAGACGATTGCCACGCTGCATTCGGCCACGCCCAACGTGATCGAGCTGGCGGTCGAGGCCGCGCGTGCCGCCCAGCCCGCCTGGGCACGGCTGAAGCCGGTCGAGCGCGGGCGCATCCTGCGCCGCGCCGCCGACATTCTGCGCGCCCGCAACGAAGAGCTTGCACGGCTGGAGACGCTGGACACCGGCAAGGCGATCCAGGAAACGCTGGTGGCCGACGCCCCCTCGGCCGCCGACTGCCTCGAATATTTCGCCGGCGCGATCGGCGCCTATAACGGCGATTTCATCGACCTCGGCGGGCCGTTTGCCTATACGCGGCGCGAGGCGCTTGGCGTGTGCGTGGGCATCGGCGCCTGGAACTACCCGATCCAGATTGCCGGCTGGAAATCGGCTCCGGCACTCGCCATGGGCAATGCCGTGGTGTTCAAGCCCTCCGAGAACACGCCGCTTTCGGCGCTTGCGCTGGCCGAGATCTACACCGAGGCCGGCCTGCCGGACGGGTTGTTCAACGTGGTGCAGGGTTATGGCGATGTCGGCGGCGCGCTGGTCGGCCACGACGTCGTCGCCAAGGTTTCGGTCACCGGCTCGGTGCCCACCGGCCGCAAGGTGCTGTCGCTCGCCGGCTCGAAGATGAAGCACGCCACGATGGAACTCGGCGGCAAGTCGCCGCTCATCGTCTTCGACGACGCCGACCTCGAAAACGCCATCGGCGGCGCGATGCTCGGCAATTTCTATTCCACCGGCCAGATTTGCTCGAACGGCACCCGCGTCTTCGTCCAGAAAGGCCTGCACGACCGTTTCGTGGAACGCCTGGTGGAGCGCACCAAGAAAATTCGGATCGGCGATCCGCTCGATCCCGAAACCCAGATGGGGCCGCTGGTCAGCAAGGCCCACCACGAAAAAGTGCTCAGCTATATCGAGATCGGCAAGCAGGAGGGCGCCACGCTCGCCTGCGGCGGTAGCGTGCCCGCGTTGCAGGGCTTCGATGGCGGCTGCTTCGTCGAGCCCACCGTCTTCACCGGCGTGACCGACGACATGCGCATCGCCCGCGAGGAAATTTTCGGGCCGGTGATGAGCGTGCTGACCTTCGATAACGAGGACGAAGTGATCGAGCGCGCCAACGCCACCGAATTCGGCCTTGCCGCCGGCGTGTTCACCCGCGACCTGCCGCGCGCGCACCGCGTGATCTCCGAGCTCCTGGCCGGCACCTGCTGGATCAACGCCTACAACCTGACCCCGGTGGAAATGCCCTTCGGCGGCTATAAGCAGTCGGGCATCGGCCGGGAGAACGCGCTGGGAGCGCTCGGCCATTATTCGCAGGTCAAGTCTGTCTACGTCGAGACGGGAGACGTCGAGAGCCCCTATTGAGGCTCGCGAACTGAATCTCTTTTCTCTTCCAAAACACTGTTTGGAAAAGCTTTTGCGGCGGCGATCCATCTCTCATTGAGCATCGGATCTTCCGAAAACCGGCTTCCACTTTTCGGTCCGATGCTCTGGATGCCGCCGTTGTCAGTTCTCGCTTGTGCTGTCCAGATATTGCATCAGCGCGCAGACGAGGTGGTAGAAGATCGAGGCCGGCACTTCGCTCGCCAGCGAGCGGCCGCGTTCGTCGATCCGGTCGATCCACAGACCGAGCGGCGCGGGGTCGATATGCCAGCGGAACAGCCTGCCCACCCGCGCCTCGATCTCGGGCTTGAGGTCCGGGCCGTCCGCGCCGTCGAGCGCGATCGCCGCCTTGATCGCCTCGGTCTGCGGCCAACTGCGCGACACGCGGTCTAGCGGCATGCCCTGGCGCGAGACCGCGCCATAAGCGAGCCCCGTCGCGCGGTTCAGGCCGTTGGCGATGGCCGAGGCGTAGAGCTTGCGGGCATAGGCGGTGAGGTTCTTCTGGCCGCTCTTGGCGGCGAAATCGACCAGCAGCGAGGCCCATTCGAAATGGTGGCCGGGCTCGGTCCATGTCCCCTTTTCGCCCGCTGCCGGCAGCCAGTCGTCATCGTAATATTCGCCCAGCGTCCAGCTTTCGGCATCGAAGAAATGGCTGCGGAACAGGTCGATGATGCGGGCCGCACGGCGCAGATAGTTCCTGTCGCCGGTCGCCGTGTGCCAGGCGAGAAACGCTTCCAGCAGGTGCATATGCGGGTTGGAACGCCGCAGCCCCTCGCCCGCCGAGGTTTCCAGAAAGCCGGTCAGCCGCTGGTCTTCCAGATGCGCGTCGAGGAAGTCGAAAGTCTCCGCGCCCAGCCGCAGCGCGTCCGGGTTGCCGCACATATGCGCGTAAGCCAGCGCCAGCAGCACGCAGGAATGGTCGTAGGCATCCTCCGTGGCATCGGCCACGCCGCCGTCGAGGTTCATGGTGCGTACCCAGCCGCCGCGTTCGGTACGGCCGTTACCCGACATGAAGTCCAGCCCGTACGCGATCAGCCGGTCGGCAGGACCGTCCCAGCCGCGCGCCTTGGCCACGGCGAAGGCGTAGACCTGCCGGGCCATGGTGCGCATGCGCTTGGGCCTCATCAGCGACTTGCCGTCGAAGCCGAGCGCCTCGTGGAAGCCGCCATAGCGCTCGTCCACGCCGGCGGTGGACCAGAGCGGCAGCGTCTCCTCGAACAGCCAGTGGTGCACGCGCTTGCGCCACGCGCCGCTTTGCAGCACGCGGTCGTGCGAGGGCGTGAACTTCGTCTCCAGCCGCCCGCTCTTTTCAAGCTGCTCAACGATTTTCTTGACGTTCTGGCTGTGGCTGACAGGTGCGACGAAGGTGGCGTCCATGGTGGCGACGATGGCGATGTCCTTCAGCCCGATGGCCGAAAGCAGGCGGCCCTCGCTGCGCATGTAGGAATTCTCGCAATCCATGGCGACCACGTCGCCGACGATCACATTGCCCTGCGCGTCCGTGGGGCTGACATCGAGCAAAGACTGCCATGAGCCGAGATCGTTCCAGCGGAAGGCCGCCGGCACCATGGCGATACCGGTGGCATGTTCCATGATGGCGTAGTCGATGGAATCCGACGGGATCGCCTCATAGGCTTCCAGCGGCATGTAGAGCCCCGACAGATCGCGGCTGGCCGTCCTGAAGGCCTGTTCGGCCGTCTGCCAGATTTGCGGCTGGTGCTTCAGGAACTCCTCGCGCATGGTGCTGGCGCGGAACAGGAAGATACCGGTGTTCCAGAAGAAGTTGCCGGCTTCCAGATAGGCCCTGGCGGTTTCCAGATCGGGCTTTTCGACGAAGCGGGAAACGTCGCTGACGCCCTGCCCGCTGCCGGCGACCTCGATATAGCCATAGCCGGTTTCCGGCTGGCTCGGGCGGATGCCGAACACCACCAGCCGGCCCTCCCGCGCGGCCGGCACGCCCTGTTCTATCGTCTGCCAGAACTGGTCATCCGTCGAAATCTCGTGGTCGGAAGGCACCACCAGCACGATGCCGTCGCCATAGGCGTCCAGCGTCTGCAAGGTGGCGATGGCCACGGCAGCGGCCGTATTGCGGCCGGTCGGCTCGAAGATGGCGGCCCCACCGGCGAGATCGATGCCGGCAATGTCATCCTTCACGCGCGCGGCGTGACGCTCGGAGGCGATCAGGTAAACCGGTGTTTCACCCTCCTGCCGCGCCTTGAGGCGGCGCAACGTCTTGACCAGCATCGAGCCATCGCCCGACAGGTCGTGGAACTGTTTTGGGTTGTCCTCGCGCGACAGCGGCCACAGGCGCGAGCCGACGCCGCCGCTCATCACGAAACTGACGATCCGCTCGGTCATGGCAAAACTATCCGTTCAGAATGTCTGGTTGTAGGGGCCGACTTCCGGGCTGCGGCGCAGCACCGCGTCGACCGCGTCGAACATTTCCCGGCGACGTTCGGCCGAGACCGGGCTTTCCACGACAACAACCAGCTCCGGCTTGTTGGAAGAGGCGCGCACCAGACCCCAGGTGCCGTCCTCGGCCACCACGCGCACGCCGTTGACGGTGACGAGGTCGGTGATCTTCTGGCCGGCGAATGTGGCGCCACTTTGTTTCATGGCCTCGAAGTCGGCGACCACCCGCTCCACCACGCCATATTTCAGCTCGTCGTCGCAATGCGGCGACATGGTCGGCGTGCCGTAGGTCAGCGGCAGGTCCCGGTAGAGGTCGGCCATGCTGCGCCCCGGATTGCGGTCGAGCATCTCGCAAACCGCAATCGCAGTCACGATCCCGTCGTCATAGCCGCGCCCGATGGGCGGGTTGAAGAAGAAGTGGCCCGACTTTTCGAAACCCGCGATCGCGCCGAGTTCGGTGACGCGGCGCTTCATGTAGGAATGGCCGGTTTTCCAGTAATCGGCGCGCGCGCCGTTGGCCTGCAACACCGGGTCGGTGGTGAACAGGCCGGTGGACTTCACGTCGGTGACGAACAGCGAGCCCGGATGCAGCGCCGAAATATCGCGCGCCAGCATGACACCCACCTTGTCGGCGAAGATTTCGTTGCCCTCATTGTCCACCACGCCGCAGCGGTCGCCGTCGCCGTCGAAGCCGAGGCCGACATCCGCGCCCGTCTCCAGCACCTTGTCGCGGATGGCATGAAGCATCTTCATGTCTTCGGGATTCGGGTTGTAGCGCGGGAAACTGTGGTCGAGCTCGACGTCGAGCGGGATGACCTCGCAGCCGATGCGCTCCAGCGCTTCCGGCGCGAAAGCGCCCGCCGTGCCGTTGCCGCAGGCGGCCACGACCTTGAGCCTGCGGGCGAGCTTGTGCCCTTTGGTCAGATCGTCGAGATAGGTTTCGCGAAAACCAGAGACGAATTCATAGGCGCCGCCGCCGGTCAGCTCGAAATCGCCTTCGAGCACGATCTTCTTCAGCGCGCTCATCTCGTCGGGACCGAAGGTCAGCGGCCGCGCGGCCCCCATCTTCACGCCGGTCCAGCCGTTTTCGTTGTGCGAGGCCGTCACCATGGCGACCGATGGCGTGTCGAGCGCGAACTGCGCGAAATAGGCCATGGGCGACAGCGCCAGCCCGATATCCTTCACCCGTGCGCCGGCCGCCATCAGGCCCGCCGTCAGCGCCAGCTTGATGGAAAGCGAATAGCCGCGAAAGTCATGTCCGACGACGATATCCGGACCCACGCCCAGCCGCCGAATCAGCGTGCCGAGCCCCATCCCCAGCGCCTGCACCCCGATGAGGTTGAGTTCCGGCGCCTTGGTCGAGCCCGGATGGCCGAACCACCAGCGCGCATCATATTCACGAAAACCGGTCGGCTTCACCAATGCGCTGGTCTCGAACGCGAATGTATTGGGGCTGGCTTCGGCCACGATCTTGAAAGGCACGCGCTATGCTCCGCTTGCTGTTTGTCGGATTCCACAATAGCCGCAACGGCTTACCGTGGCATTAAACGCTCCGGCGCGGCTTGTCGCCACCGCAATGCCGAAAGCTGTGGGCTGGACCAAAGAAAAGCGAAGTTTCTTCACAAGACAGGTCGTTTGCCGCTTGCGGGATTTTTTTTCGACAGCTATAAGCCCGCCGTCTGGTCGCGGAGTGTAGCGCAGCCTGGTAGCGCACCTGCTTCGGGAGCAGGGGGTCGCAGGTTCGAATCCTGCCACTCCGACCAGAAAAATCCCGGGTTTCCGGCGTTTTGCCGTAACCATTGTCTCCCTCGCAAAATTGTGTTCAGGCCTGACGGTGGCGCAAGCCACACCGGATCGCTATGCTCGACGCATGACCAGAGACGCACGCCTCCTTTCCGCCCTTGCCGTTGCAGCGACGCTGCTTCCGTTTCAGGCGTTGGCGGATGACAGCCAGCCGCTTCCCGGCGTCAAGCAGCCGGAGCCCATCGTGCAGGCTCCCCAGCCCGAGCCCGATGAGCAGCCGGGAACGGGAGACACGTTCAAGGTGGGCGATTTCGACGTGAAGGTTTCCGGCAGCGTCACCGTCGATATCGGCTTCGGCAAGGTCAAGCCGCCAAGGTGAGCGGAGCCGCCGACCTCACACGGCGACGCGGAATTTCTTCTCGTCGATCGCGGCGCTCATCAGCGCCCTCGTGTAGTCCTCGCGCGGACGGTCGAAAATGTCCTCGGTCGGCCCCTGCTCCACGATCTGCCCCTGCTTCATCACGATGATGTAATCGGCCATGGCGCGCACCACCGCCAGATCATGGCTGATGAAGAGATAGGAAAGTTCGTGCTCGGCCTGCAGGTCGCGCAGCAGTTCCACGATCTGCTTCTGCACCGAGCGGTCGAGCGCCGAGGTCGGCTCGTCCAGCACCACCACCTTCGGCCGCAGGATCATGGCGCGGGCGATGGCGATGCGCTGACGCTGGCCGCCGGAGAATTCGTGCGGATAGCGGTTGCGCATGGCGGGATCGAGCCCGACACGCTGCAAGGCAATCACGGCGCGCGCATCGCGATCCTTCGCCGACAGCGAGGGCTCATGCACCAGGAGACCCTCCGTGATGACCTGACCGATGGTCATGCGCGGCGACAGCGAGCCGAACGGGTCCTGGAAGACGAGTTGCAGTTCGCGGCGCAGGGGCCGCATGGTTTCGGTATTGGCGGCCGAAATGTCCTTGTGTTCGAAGCGGATCGCGCCCTCGCTCGGCAGCAGCCGCAACAGTGCGCGACCGAGCGTCGATTTGCCCGAACCCGACTCGCCGACGATGCCGATGGTCTGGCCCTGCTTCAGCGACAGCGAAATGCGGTCTACCGCCTTCAGCAGAAGCGGCGGACCGGAGAGGAAGCCGCCACCTATCCTGAACGCCACCTCGACATTGCGGCCTTCCAGCAGCACGGGCGCGCCGGCCGGCGGCGGAGCCTTGCGCCCGGTTGGCTCGGCGGCGAGCAGCATTTTCGTGTAATCGTGCTGCGGAGCGGCGAATACCCGTTCCGTCTCCCCCTCCTCCACGACCTGGCCCGAACGCATGACATAGACGCGGTCGGAAAAGCGCCGGACGATGTTGAGATCGTGGGTGATGAACACGATGGCCATGCCGAGCGTGCGCTGCAATTCGGCCAGAAGCGTCAGGATCTGCGCCTGAACGGTCACGTCGAGCGCGGTGGTGGGCTCGTCGGCGATCAGGATGTCCGGATCGTTGGCAAGCGCCATGGCGATCATCACACGCTGGCGCTGGCCGCCCGACATTTCATAGGGATAGGACCGCATGCGCCGCTCGGGATCGGGTATCTTCACCAGTTCCAGAAGCCGCAGCGCCTCTTTCCGCGCCTCGGCAGCGCCCAGCCTGCGGTGGCGGCGGATCGGTTCGATAAGCTGGTTGCCGATGGTGTAGAGCGGATCGAGCGAGGTCATCGGCTCCTGGAAGATCATGCTGATCTTCGCGCCGCGCACCTGATTGAGCGCCGCCTTGTCGAGCGTCAGCAGGTTCTTGCCGCGGTAGTCCACCTCGCCGCTCGCCTCGCCATTGGAGGCCAGCAGACGCATGGCCGCCATCATGGTCTGGCTTTTGCCGGAACCGGATTCACCGACGATGGCAACCGTTTCGCCGGCATTCACATGCAGGTTGATGCCCTTGACCGCATCGATCTCGCCGTCGAGCGTGCGAAAGCGCACGCGCAAGTCCTTCACCGAAAGTATCGGCCCCGACGCTGTGGGATTGTTGGTCGCGTTCATGGCGTCACCGGTCCTTCGGGTCGAGTGCGTCACGCAGGCCGTCGCCGACGAAATTCAACGCAAACAGCGTGGAAACCAGGAAGAAAGCGGGAAACAGCAGCAGCCAGTTGGCGGTGCCGATATTCTTGGCGCCCGTCGAAATCAGCACGCCCCAGCTCGTCATCGGCTCCTGCACGCCAAGCCCGAGGAAAGACAGGAAGCTTTCCAGGATGATGACATGCGGCACCAGCAGCGTCATGTAAATGACCACCACACCGAGCAGGTTTGGCACGATGTGGCGCGCCAGAATGCCGCTTCGCGTCACGCCCAGCGCCTCTGCCGCCTGCACATATTCCTGCCGGCGGATCGACAGGGCCTGCCCGCGCACGATGCGGGCCATGTCCAGCCACAGCACCGCGCCGACGGCCAGGAACATCAGCACGAAGTTTCGTCCGAAGAACACCACCAGCATGATGACGAAGAAGATGAAGGGCAGTGAATAGAGCACATCCACAATGCGCATCATCACCTCGTCGGTCTTGCCGCCGATGAAACCCGAGGTCGCGCCGTAGAGCACGCCGATCACGACCGCGACGACGCCGGCCAGCAGGCCGATGGCCAGCGAGATGCGCCCCGCCATCAATGTGCGCGAAAGCAGGTCGCGGCCGGTATTGTCGGTCCCGAACAGGAAATATTGCTGCTTGACCGAAGTGCTCATGGTCATCTTCAGGCCGTCGTCCGACCTGCTGTCGATCACCGTGTTGTCGAAGGTGTCGGAGCGGTCGAGATAGCGCGCGTTGCGCTCGTCGATCGGCTTCGATGCGGTGACGGTCACAAAGACGCGCTCACCTTCCTGGCGCCAGTCCTCGATGTCCACGCGCATGCGCCGGACGGCATCGCGCAGCGCATTCTCGATCATACCGGCCTCGGGATAGGCCGACAAACTCGGCGGCGTGCGCACATAGTCGGCATAGATCGTGGTGTAGTTGTGCGGCACGAACAGCGGACCGACGACGCAGACGACCGCCATGAACACCAGATAGAACAGGCTGACCATGGCCGCCTTATTGGACTTGAGGCGCGCCCAGGCATCGCCCCAGAACGAGCGCCCGGCAACAGGCGCGGCAAGCGCAATTTCAGTCATAGCGCACCCTCGGATCGATCACCGCATAGAGAAGATCCACGATGAGGTTGAAGACGATGGTGAAGATCGCGATCACCACCACCGTTCCCATCACCAGCGTGTAGTCGCGGTTGAGCGCGGCATCGACGAAATAGCGGCCGACGCCGGGAATGGAGAAGATGGTTTCCACCACGATGGAGCCTGTGAGCAGGGCCGCGGCGGCGGGACCGGCATAGGACACGATGGGCAGAACCGCGCCGCGGAAGGCATGCCTGACCACCACCGACCATTCCGAAAGCCCGAGCGCGCGAGCCGTGCGGATATGGTGCGAGCGCATGGATTCGATCATCGAGCCGCGCATCAGGCGCGCGACGATGGCGATCTGCGGCAATGCCAGCGTGATGACCGGCCCCACCTTGTTGATCAGCGCGCCGTTGCCCCAGCCGCCGACGGGCAGCAGCATCCAGGTCAGCCCGAACACGAGCTGGATGATCGGCGCGATGACGAATGTGGGAATGGTGCTGCCGGCGGTGGCGATGGCGATCACCGTATAGTCGCCGAGCCTGTTCTGGTTCAGCGCGGCGATGACGCCCAGAATGCTGCCGACGATCAGGGCCAGAAGCAGCGCCGAGGCGCCGAGCTGGATCGAGATCGGCAGACCCTTGGCAAACAGTTCGCCCACGGTGAAGTCCGGCAGATTGTAGCTCGGGCCGAAATTGCCGTGCAGCAGGTTGTTGAGATAATTGAGATATTGCTGCCAGAGCGGATCGTTGAGGCCGAACTGGGCTTCAAGATTGGCCTTGATCTCGGGGCTTAGCCCGCGCTCCTGGTTGAAAGGCCCGCCGGGGGCCACGCGGATCAGGAAGAACGCCAGCGTCACGATGACGAAAAGCGTCGGGATGGCGGTGAGAAGCCGCCGGAAGACGTAGAGCAGCATGGATATTCCCCGCTGTCGCTGAAGGCCGCTCCGCCGCCTCCCCAGGATCAGGACCCGGTGGAGGCGGCGGGCGATCGGCCAGGGATCAGTCCTTGCTGATGAAGCGCGACGGATGCACGTCCATCACGTTCGATTCAAAGCCATGCAGCTTCGAGGAAACGAGGTTGTGGAAGCTGTAATAGAGCAGCGGGATATTGCCGACCTCGTCCACCAGAACGCGTTCGGCGTTTTCCAGCTCCTTCATGCGCTCTTCCGGCTTTCCACCTGCGGCGGCCGCTTTGTCCATGGCTTCCTCGAACTTCGGGCTGTCGAAGTTCGAGTAGTTGTTGCCGCTGGCCTTGCGCGAGATGCCGAGGAAGGTCTCAGGATCCTTGTAGTCCGCGATCCAGCCGGCACGCGCGACGTCATAATCGCCCTTCTGCTCCAGATGGCCGTAATGCGTCTTGGTGTCGGTGTTGAGCAGGGTCACTTCCACGCCGAGCGGCTTGAGCTGCTCCTGGATGGCGACGGCCGTGTTCTTGTGGTTTTCCGACGTGTTGTAGCGGATTTCCATCTTCAGCGGCTTGTCGGGTCCATAGCCGAGCTTTTCCAGGATTTCCTTGGCCTTGTCCTCGCGATCGATCTGCGATTCTTCGGCGAAGGACGCCATCGCCGACGTGTAGCCATCGATCCCCGGAGGCACCATCGAGTAACCCGGCAGCATGGAGTTCTGCCAGACCTTCTCGGCCAGGAAGTCACGGTCGATGGCCATCGAGATGGCGTTGCGCAGCTCCGGATTGTTCCAGGGCTCCTTGTCGGTCTTGATGGCGTAATAATAGGTGCCGAGATACGGCCCGATGCGGAGCTGGTCGCCGAACTTGGCCTTCAGGTCGGCAAGCTGCTCGGTGGGCAGGTCGTCGTTGGAATCGAGCTCACCAGCCTCGAAGCGCTTCATGGCGGTCGAGCGGTCTTCGGTGGGGATGTAGTTCACCACGTCGATCTTCACATTCGCCGCGTCATGGAACTTCGGGTTCTTGACCAGCTTGATGTGATCGTTGGGCGTGAACTCCGCCAGCGTGTAAGCGCCGTTGGAAACCAGATTGCCCGGCTTGATCCAGTCATTGCCCAGCTTCTCGATGGACACCTTGTTGACCGGATAGGTCGACTGGTGGGTCAGCATCTCAAGGAAATAGGGCGTGGGCGAATTGAGCGTCACCTCGAAGGTGGACGCATCGACCGCCCTGACGCCCAGCTCCTCCGGCTTGACCTTGCCGGTGTTCACATCCTCGCCGTTCTTCACCACGTAAAGCATCGAGGCGTATTCGGCGGCTGTCGCCGGGTCGAGCAGGCGGCGGAAGGAATAGACGAAATCGTCGGCCGTCACCGGCGCACCGTCCGACCAGACGCCATCGCCACGCAGCTTGAACGTATAGACCTTGCCGTCGTCCGACACCGTCCAGCTTTCGGCCGCGCCGGGAATGAGATCGGCGTTCTGGTCCTGCATCACCAGACCCTCGAACAGGTCGCGCAGGATATGCGCTTCATAGACCGTCGAGGTCTTGTGCGGATCGAGCGATTCCGGATCCGCCGAATTGCCGCGATTGTAGACGACTTCCGCGAAAGAAGGGGCGAGCATGGCGCCGCCAGCCACGGACAGGCTGACAGCGAACACGGTCGCTTTCAGAAAGTTCTTGAGCAGCATTTTGTCTCTCTCCCGACTTGCCGGCGCTTCTTGGGCGGCGGCGAAGTACCATAAAGCGCCCCTAGGCCGGTTTTCCCCGGCTTCGTTGAGCGAGCCGGCGTCCCTCCCGGACGCCGTTCTGGCGCTGACAGTAGCGAGCGCGAATATCGATTTCAACAGCCCTCAAGGTCACCTTGAGTAAGCTCGAAATTCCGGCGAAGCCGAAAAATCGACCTATCTCGTTAAGCGTTCTTAAACAACCACAGGTTACATTGTGGTTAGCTGGCGCACTACATCCGCATGGCAGGTGGAAGGCGCCGCGGTCAACCGTGTCCGCAGGGGTGCGATCATGTATGTTTGGCGAGATCGGTCCGGAACTTCCGCAATAGAATTCGCCCTGCTTGCGCCGATCTTCATCCTGTTCCTGCTCGGAATGATCGCCTACGGCATCTATTTCGGCGCCAGCCATTCGGTGCAGCAGATCGCCGCCGACGCGGCCCGCACCGCCATCGCGGGGTTGAACGAAACGGAACGGCGCACGCTGGCCGCCGACTTCATTCGCGTCAACGCCGCCGGCTACGCGTTCGTCGATCCGCAGAAACTGTCCATCGACACGCATGACAGCAGCGCGGACGGAAGCCAGTTCGTGGTTGCGCTGAGCTATGACGCAAGCGCGCTGCCGATCTGGAACCTTCTGCAAGACCTGCCCTTGCCGGGCAAGACCATCCTTCGTCAATCGGTCATTCGCGTCGGAGGCATATGATGCCACCTCCCGGACACTTCCTTTCTCCTGGAAAATCTTTCTTTTCAAATACTTCCGGCAATTTCGCAATAATGTCCGCAGCCTGCCTGCCAGTGGCGCTGGTGCTTGCGGCAGTCGCCATCGACGAAGGTTCGCTCTATACCGAGCGACGCGCCGCGCAGTCGATCGTGGATCTCGCGGCCATCACCGCAGCGGCAAATCTCGACAAGGCCGAAACGGCCGTCACCACGGTGTTCGCCGACAACGGCATTTCCGGCGTGACGGTCGGCCGCGCCGGAACCAGGCCACCGGTGGATCCGGCCGGCTTCATCAAACCCACCGTCAACATCGAGCCGGGACGCTATACTGGCTTGGCCACGAGTGCCGTGGGAACCCGTTTTTCGCCGGGCGCAAAACCGTATAATGCCGTGCGCGTGACCTTCGCCAAGAATGGCACGCGGCATTTCGGCTCGGCGCTGATTTCGCCACCGGTCATCGCCACGCAGGCCACCGCAAGCGTATCGGCTCAGGCCGCCTTCTCGATCGGTTCAAGGCTGGCGAGCCTGGACGGCGGCATCCTCAATCAGCTCCTCGGCGACCTGACTGGAAGCAACCTTAAGTTGAACTTGATGGATTATCGGTCGCTCATCGACGCGGACGTAAATCTGCTTTCGGTGTTCGACCAGCTCAATACCAGGCTGAAGCTCAACGCCGCCAGCTACACCGACGTGCTCGGCGCGGACGTCACCGTCGGGCAGCTCGTCGCCGCCATGGCCGCCGTTCCCGGCACGGACAGCCAGGCGAAAGTCGTGCTCGACAGGCTGGCCGGCGTGCTTACCGGAACCGCGAAGGTTCCCTTGCGGGCCCTGGTGGATCTCGGTTCCACCGCACGGGTCGGCGTCGGGCAGACCAGTGCGGGGTTGCCCATCGTCGCCAACGTGATGGAGATACTGACGGCCAGCGCCGTTCTGGCCAATGGCAAGAACCAGGTCGCGACCGGTCTCAAGGTCAATGTGCTTGGGCTTGCCGGGGCGACGGTCGACATCGCCATCGGTGAGCCGCCCCAATCCACGCCCTTCTACACGGTCGGAGAAACGGGCGCGCTGGTGCGTACGGCGCAGACGCGCATTCGCATCGAGGCCGCCGTAAGCGGGCTTGGGCTTCTTGGCGACAAGCTCATTTCACTTCCGGTCTATGCCGACATCGCCTATGCGGAGGGCAGGCTGGCGGAAATTTCGTGCAGCACGGGGCGCGTCGAAAGCGTACGGGTGAAGGTGGACACCACGCCGGGGGTCGCCGACCTTCGCATCGGCGATGTCAACAGCGCGATGATGAAGGATTTCAGCAGGAAGCCGACCGTCTCGCCCGCCAAGCTGGTCGATGTCTCTCTGCTCGGCCTCGGATTGATTTCGATCCATGCGCAGGCACGTGCGGCGGTCGAGAATATCGAGCCGACAAAGCTGTCCTTCACCTATCAGGACATCACAGACCGCACGATCAAGACCGCCCATACCAAGAACCTGACGTCATCGCTGACGCGCTCCCTGCTCGGCGACCTCCACCTGGAGGCACGCACCTTGCTCGGCCTCAAGATCGGGGTTCCTTCGGGCATTGCCTCGGCGCTCGGAACGACGCTTGGCGCAGTCACCGCGCCGGTGGACAGCCTGCTCATGAACGTGCTCGGTCTGCTGGGCGTGCGCGTCGGCGAAGCGGATGTGCGCGTGGAAGGCGCCACCTGCGGCCGTTCCGTGCTGGTTCAATAGGAATCCGGCTCGGGCGCCTCGTCAGGTGATGACGCTCGGCTCCTTGCGGCCGGTATGGGCATGGATGCCGGCAATATCGTCGGCTGCGGCGATCAGGTCGGCGAGCGCGGCCTGCGTGTCGAGATCGTGCCTTGCCGGATCGGGCTCGAAACGCTCGATATAGAGCCGTACTGTCGCGCCCGATGTGCCCGTACCCGAAAGGCGCAGCACGATCCGCGAATTTCCCTCGAAGAAGATGCGGATACCCTGATGCTCGCTTGTCGAGCCATCGACGGGATCGTGATAGGCGAAATCGTCGGCCTTTTCGATCTTCATCCCGCGCACGCTGGTGCCCGGCAGGCCCGGCAGCTTCGCGCGCAGCTCCTCGATCATCCTGCCCGCGCGGTCGGCCTCGACTTCCTCATAGTCGTGGCGCGAATAGTAATTGCGGCCATAGGTCGCCCAGTGTTTTCTGGCGATCTCCATCACGCTTTCTCCGCGCGCCGCGAGGATGTTGAGCCACAGCAGCACCGCCCACAGCCCGTCCTTCTCGCGCACATGGTTGGAGCCGGTGCCGGCACTTTCCTCGCCGCAGATAGTGGCCATGCCGGCATCGAGCAGATTGCCGAAGAACTTCCAGCCGGTCGGCGTCTCATAGATGCCGATACCGAGCTTTTCGGCGACACGGTCGGCGGCCGCACTGGTGGGCATGGAACGGGCAATGCCCTTCAGCCCGTCCTTGTAGCCCGGCGCCAGATGGGCGTTGGCGGCCAGCATGGCGAGTGAGTCCGACGGCGTGACGAAGATGCCCCGGCCGATGACGAGGTTGCGGTCGCCATCGCCGTCCGACGCCGCGCCGAAATCCGGCGCGTCGGGCGCCATCAGCGCATCGTAGAGATGCTTGGCGTGGACGAGGTTCGGATCGGGATGATGCCCGCCGAAATCCGGCAGCGGATGATAGTTGCGCGCGGTGTGGTCGGGCGCCCCGAGCCGCCCCTCCAGAATCTCCTTCGCATAGGGTCCGGTCACGGCATGCATGGCATCGAAGCGCATGCGAAACCCGGATTTGAACAGCTTGCGGATGGCGTCGAAATCGAACAGTTCTTCCATCATCTGCGCATAATCGGCCACCGGGTCGATGATCTCGACCGTCATGCCGGCCACCTCGACCGTGCCGATCCTGTCGATGTCCACCGGCGGCGCATCGACGGTGACGTAGCGCGAAATAGCCCTGGAACGCTCATAGATGGCGTTGGTGACTTTTTCCGGGGCCGGTCCGCCATTCCCGACGTTATATTTGATGCCGAAATCACCCTTGGGGCCGCCGGGATTGTGGCTGGCCGACAAGATGATGCCCCCAAAGGCCTTGTATTTGCGGATGATGTGGGAGGCTGCCGGCGTGGACAGGATACCGCCCTGCCCCACGATGACGCGTCCGAAACCATTGGCCGCCGCCATGGCGATGACCTTCTGCACCACCTCGCGATTGTAGTAGCGGCCGTCGCCGCCCAGAACGAGGGTCTTGCCCTCGAAGCCCTCCACCGCATCGAAGATCGATTGCAGGAAATTCTCCACATAATGCGGCTGCTGGAACACCGGGACCTTCTTGCGCAAGCCGGAGGTGCCCGGCTGCTGATCTTCGAAGGGCTTGGTGGCAACGGTTTTCGTCATCGGAAAGGTCCTGGTCATCTCTCAGCCATGTGTCTGGAAAATCAACGAACGCAACACAACGCATCCGGACGCGGTTCGATCCCCGTGCCGGCCAATACAAATCTTGTGCACGACTATCCCGTTCGAATCCATCCGGGTGCTGATGCACCATGCGGGCGCGTGCCGATCAAATGGCTTTTTCCAACAGGCTGAAATGTTTGCATCCGCGCTGGGGTTGCGAAATGGCCGGCCGATGCAATAGTAATTAAATCACTCTGAATTATTATTGACCAGATCGCCCAACCGGCGCATTGTCCGCCCGAAATGGCAGGAAGTTTTCGTGCAAACGACTGAAATCCGTCCAGCACCGGGTGGCGCGGCAGAAAGCGGTTTTTTGCGCGGCACCAACCAGAGCGGAATGCGCGACCACAATGAGCGGCTGGTGCTTTCGCTGCTGCGCAGGCATGGCGGCCTCGCCAAGACCGACATTGCGCGCCTGACACAGCTTTCCGTCCAGACGATTTCGGTCATCATGCGCGCGCTGGAAGCGGACGGCCTGCTGCTGCGGCGGGAGCCGGTTCGCGGCAGGGTCGGCCAACCTTCCGTGCCGATGGCGTTGAACCCGGATGGCGCTTTCTTCTTCGGCCTCAAGATCGGGCGGCGCAGCGCGGAACTGGTGCTGATCGACTTCCTCGGCAATATCCGCGCGATGCGGCAGCTTTCCTATCGCTACCCCACACCGCGCGAAACCACCGCCTTCGCGCTGGACGATGTAGCCGCCATACGCAGCGCCCTGCCTCCTGAGCAGGACAGGCGCATTGCGGGCCTCGGCATCGCCATTCCCTTCGAGCTTTGGAACTGGGCGGATACTGTCGGCGCACCGCATGAGGCAATGGACGCATGGCGCGGCGCCGACATAAAGGCCGACATCCAGTCCCGCCACGATTTTCCCGTCTATCTCCAGAACGACGCGACCGCCGCCTGCGGTGCCGAACTGGTGTTCGGGCAGAGCGGCGGCCTGAGCGATTTTCTCTATTTCTACATCGGCGCCTTCGTCGGCGGGGGCGTCGTGCTCAATGGCGCGCTCCATGCCGGACGTACCGGCAATGCCGGCGCGCTGGGCTCCATGCCCGTTCCGGGCCCCGGCGGAAAGCCCGTCCAGCTCATCGACGCCGCCTCTCTGGCGACACTGGAAAAAAGCCTTGCGGCACGCGGCATCGATGCATCGTTCCTGTGGCAAAAGCCGGCCGATTGGGACTGGCTCGGCTCCGATCTCGACCTCTGGATCGCGACGGCCGCCAATGCCCTCGCCCACGCCATAGTCTCGGCTTCGGCGGTGATCGATTTCGAAGCGGCCGTCATCGACGGCTGGATGCCCCGAACAGTACGGGCAAGGCTGGCCGAGGCCGTCCGGGCGGCGTTCGGGCAGATCGACACTGCCGGCATCGCCCTGCCGCATTTGCGCGAAGGCACCGTGGGCGTCGATGCACGCTCGCTGGGCGCGGCAAGCCTGCCGCTGTGCGAGCGCTTTCTCGTCGGCGCGCCGCTGGCGGCGGCAACATGACCATGGCCTGTCCTGCCTGCTTTGGCGCGGCCGCCCTGCAACCCGACCCCCGAGCAATCATGCCCAAGCGGTCGCTTGGGCCAATCATCAGCGAGTGACCAGAATGATCCTGTGTTGTGGCGAAGCCCTCATCGACATGCTGCCGCGCGAAAGCACCCAAGGGGAACCCGCCTTCGCGCCCTATGCGGGCGGAGCGGTGTTCAACTCGGCCATCGCGCTCGGGCGGCTGGGCGTGCCGGTGGAATTCTTCTCCGGCCTGTCGTCCGACCTGTTCGGCCAGCAGATCCGCAAGGTACTGGCCTCCAGCAATGCCGACTCCCACTACGCGGCCATTTCGGAGCGGCCCACCACGCTGGCCTTCGTCAAGCTGGACAACGGCCACGCGACCTACACCTTCTATGACGAAAACACCGCCGGCCGCATGCTGAGCGAGGCCGACCTGCCCGCACTGGCCGACGACATCACCGCCATGCTGTTCGGTGCGATCAGCCTGATCCCGGAGCCTTGCGGCTCGGCCTATGAGGCGCTGATGCGCCGCGAGTGCGAACGGCGCGTCACCATGCTCGATCCCAACATCCGCCCCGGCTTCATCCCCGACGCCGAAAAACACCGCGCGCGCATCCTGCGCATGGTGGCCATGGCCGACATCGTGAAACTGTCCGACGAGGACCTTGCCTGGTTCGGCCCCGAGGCCGATGAAGGCGTATTCGCGCGAGGCTGGCTGGAGCTCGGCCCAAAACTGATCGTGGTCACGCGCGGCGCGGAAGGGGCCACGGCCTACACCCAACGGCACAAGGTGCATGTCCCCTCGCAGCGCGTGACGGTGGTCGATACGGTGGGCGCGGGCGACACCTTCAATGCGGGCCTGCTCGCCTCGCTGCACGACCAGAACGCGTTGACCAAAGCGCGTCTGGCATCGCTTGTCGAAGAGGAGATCGGGGCCGCCCTCACGCTCGGCGCGCGGGCGGCGGCGGTGACGGTTGCGCGCGCCGGCGCCAATCCACCATGGCGGCATGAACTGGGCTAGACCGCGATCACTTTATATTTCGCCGCTGGGAACGGTTCCGCCGCCGCAAGGCGCGTGCGACGCCGACTGCCGTGTTTTCGCGAGAGCGGTTCCTGTTTGTCCAATGTCGCCGGAACCGCTCTATCCGGTTGTTTTTACGTATTTCCGGACACAAAACCCCTTTGCGCTTTTGCTGCAAATGCTCCGGCCGCGCCGTCCCAGATGGTAACGCGTCATCCCGACGCGGGGCGGACCCGATCTTCCTGCAAATGTTCAATTCTGCTATCAGCCGGCCTATATCCGGCAGGAAACGAGGCTTGGAGCAGACATGCAGTTCATTGATCTGGGTGCGCAGCGCGCACGAATCCGTGATCGGCTGAGCGCGGCAATCGACCGCGTCGTCGATGAAGGCAAATATATTCTGGGGCCCGAGGTCGCTGAATTCGAGGCTCAGCTTGCCGCCTACACGGGCGTGAAGCATGTCGTGGCCTGCGCCAACGGCACCGACGCGCTGCAACTGCCGCTGATGGCCGCCGGCATCGGGCCGGGCGACGCGGTGTTCGTGCCGAGCTTCACCTTTGCCGCGACGGCCGAGGTGGTGGCACTCACCGGGGCCGAGCCGGTCTTCATCGACGTCGATGCCGACACCTACAATATCGACATCGACAGCCTGGAAGCCGCGATCGCCATGATCAAGGCCGAGGGCAGGCTGAAGCCCCGCGCCATAATCCCCGTCGATCTCTTCGGCCTCGCCGCCGATTACGGCCGCGTCGCCGAGATCGCCGAGCGCGAGAAGCTGATGGTCATCGAGGATGCCGCCCAGTCGATCGGCGGCAAGGCACATGGCAAGATGTGCGGCGCGTTCGGCACTGTCGGCGCCACCAGTTTCTATCCGGCCAAGCCGCTCGGCTGCTATGGCGATGGCGGCGCCATGTTCACCAATGACGACGCACTGGCCGACAGGCTGCGTTCCTTCGCCTTCCACGGCAAGGGCGAGACGCAGTACGACAACATCCATGTCGGCCTGAACTCGCGCCTCGACACGCTGCAGGCGGCGATCCTCATCGAAAAGCTCGCCATCCTCGAAGACGAGATGGAAGCCCGCCAGAAGGTGGCCCAGCGCTACCGTGACGGCCTGCACAATGTCGTCAAGGTCGCTCATGTACCCGAAGGCCACCGCTCGGCCTGGGCGCAATATGCCATCGAGACGCCGCATCGCGACGCGCTCAAGGCGCATCTCCAGACGCTCGGCATTCCGACCGTGATCTACTATGTGAAGCCGCTGCACCTGCAGGATGCCTACAAGCACTATCCGCGCACGCCCAAGGGCCTGCCGGTGTCGGAGGGTCTGCCGGAGCGCATCCTGTGCCTGCCGATGCATCCCTATCTCTCGACCGAGGATCAGGACCGCATCGTCAACGCGATCAGCGACTTTTTGGCCTCCAGACAGGCGCAGGCGGCTGAATAAGAGCTTCGCGCTTATGCTTTAAGAAAAACCGCGTGCCGGCGACGGCGCGCGGTTTTTTGTTTGAGGCCGGATTACCCGCAAGTCAGTCGCGAACGGCGTGGCCTACCCCTACCCCCTCCCCCCTCCCCACAAGGGGGACTTTCCCTAGCTCAATACAGCGCAAAACCGTTAGGACTTTCACCGGGCAGACGTGCAGGCTGGTTCCCCTCCCTTGTGGGGAGGGATCAGGGGTGGGGGTAAAGTCCCATGCGGCTGCCCTCCCCCAACAGGGTTCGCCTCAAAACCCCGGCGCGCCGGAAACTCGCCCCATTGCGACAAATGACGGGTTGGCGAAATCCACATCGTCCAACTGGTTGCGCTTGCCATATGTCAGCGGCTCCCCGCCACGCGTCACGGTTTCGCCGCCGGCCGCGCGCAGCACGGCGTCGCCGGCGGCTGTATCCCACTCCATGGTGCGGCCGAAGCGCGGATAGACGTCCGCCTCGCCCGCCGCGACAAGGCAGAATTTCAGCGACGAGCCGACCGATACGATCTCGGCTGCCTCGACCTGCCGGATATAGGCGTCGGTTTCCGGCGTGCGGTGCGAGCGGCTGGCCACGATGGTGAGCGGCACCTGCCCTTCCCGCACCGAAATCCGGTGACGGCCGGCAATAGTCCCGTCTCCGCTCAGCGCAATGGCCTCTGCCAGCCCCGGCCGCCCGGAGAAAAACCGCCCGCTGCAAGGCGCGTAGACGACGCCGATTTCCGGCGCGCCATCGCGGATCAGCGCGATGTTGACGGTGAAATCCGCATTGCCGTTGACGAATTCCCTGGTGCCGTCGAGCGGATCGACAAGGAAGAAGGCACGGCCCAATTCCGGCGCTTCGATGCCGGCCGAAGCTTCCTCCTCGGCCACGCAGGGAATGCCCGGAAACGCGGCGCGCAGGCCCGCGAGGATCAGCCGCTCGCTCGCGCGGTCGGCTTCAGTGACCGGCGAACTGTCCGGCTTGTGCTCCACCGCGACCTGCCCGTGGAAAATCTCCATGATGACGCGGCCGGCTTCCAGCGCCAGCCGCTCGAAAACGGCCAGCATCGCCTCGTCGTCAGATTCCGCCGCCTTCGTCGTAATGTTGGTCTGCAATTTCACGCTCGCGTAGCCAGCCTTCGAGAACATCTACCATCTCTTCCGGCGTCCTGCCGAGCGTTGCAAGATGTATTTCCGGTTTTTCCGGCGCCTCATAGGGCGAATCCACGCCGGTGAAATTCTTGATCTCGCCGTTCAGCGCGCGCGCATAGAGCCCCTTGGGGTCGCGGCGTGCGCATTCCTCGAAGGGCGTGTCCACGAACACCTCGACGAATTCGCCGGGGCTCATCAGTTCGCGCGCCACCCGTCGCTCGGCGCGGAAAGGCGAGATGAACGACACCAGCACGATCAGTCCGGCATCGGCCATCAGCCGCGCCACCTCGGCCACGCGGCGGATGTTCTCCACGCGGTCGGCTTCCGAGAAGCCGAGATCGCGGTTGAGGCCGTGGCGGATATTGTCGCCGTCGAGCAGATAGGTGTGGCGGCCGCCTGCATGCAGCTTGCGTTCCAGCAGATTGGCGATGGTGGACTTGCCCGATCCCGACAGGCCGGTGAACCACAGCACGGTCGGTTTCTGCTGCTTGGCGGCGGCGCGTGCCTGCTTCGTCACATCGAGCGAATGCCAGTGGATGTTGTCGGCGCGGCGCAAGCCATGCCTGATCATGCCCGCGCCCACGGTCGCGTTGGTGAGCCGGTCGATCAGGATGAAAGCGCCGGTGGCGCGGTTTTCCGCGAAGGGATCGAAGGCAATCGGCGACTGGGTGGAGATGGTGCAGAAGCCCACCTCGTTCATTTCCAGCGATTTCGCAGCCGCATGGGCGAAGTCATTGATGTCGAGTCGGTATTTGAGTTCGGTGACGGTCGCGCTCGCCTGATCCGTCTCCGTGCGCAGGATATAGGACCGGCCCGGCAGCAGCGCCTTCTCGTCGAACCAGACGATGTTGGCTGCGAACTGGTCGGCCACCTGCGGCCGCGTCGCGGGCGACACCAGCAGGTTGCCGCGCGAGACCTCAACCTCGTCCTCCAGCACGAGCGTCACCGCCTGCCCTTCCACCGCCCGTTCCAGGTCGCCGCCATGGGCGACGATGCGCCTGACGCGCGAAGCCTTGCCGGACTTGGCCACGACGATCTCGTCGCCCCGCGCGACAGCGCCGGAAGCGACCGTGCCCGCAAAGCCGCGGAAATCGAGATTGGGCCGGTTCACATATTGTACCGGAAAACGGAACGGCCGCCCCGAAGCATCTTCGTCGATGTCTACGGTTTCCAGGTGCTCGATCAGCGTCGGGCCGGAATACCAGCCGGTCTCGTCAGAGCGGCGGCTGACATTGTCGCCATAGCGCGCCGACATGGGGATGGCCGTGACCGAGGCAAAGCCGAGGTCCTGCGCGAAGCGGGAATACTCACCGACGATGCGCTCGAACACCGCGCGGTCGAAGCCGACAAGGTCGATCTTGTTGACCGCCAGCACGATGTGGCGGATGCCCAGCAGCGAGGCGATGATGGAGTGGCGGCGCGTCTGCCGCAGCACGCCCTGCCGCGCATCGACCAGCACGATTGCCAGATCGGCCGTGGACGCGCCGGTCGCCATGTTGCGCGTATACTGCTCATGGCCCGGCGTGTCGGCCACGATGAACTTGCGCTTCGACGTTGCGAAGAAGCGATAGGCGACATCAATGGTGATGCCTTGCTCGCGCTCGGCCTCCAGCCCGTCCACCAGCAGCGCGAAGTCAATGTCCTCGCCCGTCGTGCCGTGCTTGCGCGAATCCCGTTCCAAAGCGGAAAGCTGGTCCTCGAATATCTGCTTGGCGTCGGAGAGCAGCCGCCCGATCAGCGTGGACTTGCCGTCATCCACCGAGCCGCAGGTAAGGAAGCGCAGCAGCGATTTTTTCTCCTGCGCGGCCAGATATTCATCGACGGTTTCGGAAACGACCAGTTTTTCGGCGAGGTTGTGGCGCATTTCAGAAATATCCCTCGCGCTTCTTCTTTTCCATGGAGCCAGCCTCGTCGCGGTCGATAAGCCGCCCCTGCCGCTCGGAGGTGCGCGCCACCAGCATTTCGCTGACGATGCCATTGAGGTCGGTGGCATCGGATTCGATGGCGCCGGTAAGCGGGTAGCAGCCGAGCGTGCGGAAGCGGACACGGCGGTTTTCCAGCACCTCGCCGGGCTTCAGCTTCATGCGGTCGTCGTCGCGCATGACGAGCATGCCGTCGCGCTCGACCACCGGGCGCTCCTTGGCAAAATAGAGCGGCACGATAGGGATATTTTCCTGCAATATGTACTGCCAGATATCCAGTTCGGTCCAGTTGGACAACGGGAACACGCGGATCGATTCACCCGGAGCCACACGCGTGTTGAAGATCTTCCACATTTCCGGGCGCTGATTCTTCGGGTCCCAGGCATGGCTGGCGTTGCGGAAGGAGAAGATGCGCTCCTTGGCCCGCGCCTTTTCCTCGTCGCGCCGCGCGCCGCCGAAGGCCGCGTCGAAGCCGTATTTGTCGAGCGCCTGGCGCAGCCCAACGGTCTTCATGACATGGGTGTGGGTGTTCGAGCCATGGTCGAAGGGATTGATGCCATCGCGCACGCCGTCTTCGTTGACATGCACCAGCAGCTCGAAGCCGAGCTTTTGGGCCATCTCGTCGCGAAACGCGATCATCTCGCGGAACTTCCACGTCGTATCGACATGGAGGAACGGAAACGGCGGCTTGGCGGGATAGAAGGCCTTCATCGCCAGATGCAGTAGAACCGACGAATCCTTGCCGATGGAATAGAGCATCACCGGTTTGGAAAAGGTCGCCGCGACCTCGCGGAAGATATGGATAGCTTCGGCTTCGAGCCGGTCGAGATGGGTGAGCCTGGCAAGCATGAAGAGCCTTCGGGGAACTGGGAGGCTGCGAAAGGCAACGTCCTGAATTTCCAGAATTTTCTTCGCAAGCGGTCCGACTCTCAAGAAGCAGGCTACCAAAATCGGGCGCAATGCCGATTTCAACGTCCGCCACACGGCATTTCGGTGGAATGTTGTTCCGCAAGGATGCCGAACCGCGTTCGGCAACAAAAAAGCCGCGAACCGAGGTTCGCGGCTTTCTGCATCCGGAATTCCGGAAAGGTCAGCGCTTGGGCAGCAGCGCCCAGACGGCCGGGGCCAGCGTCGAGGCCAGCGCGACCTTGATCAGGTCCGGCACGATGAACGGCACGACGCCGAACTGCCACGACTTCTCCACGCCGATCAGCACGGCGAGCCAGGCAAAGCCCATCGCCATCATCACGACTTCGGCGGTCAGCACGGCGCCGAGCATCTTGACCGGGCTGCGGTCCCAGCCGCGGTCGGCCGCCCAGCCGACAATTGCGGCCATGGCCACGAAACCGGCCAGATAGCCGCCGGTGGAGCCCAGCATGTAGGCGAGGCCGATGCCCTTCTCGGGCGTGCTCTGGAAGACCGGGAAGCCCATGGCGCCCTGCGCCATGTAGAGCAGCAGCGTGGCGAGCGCCAGACGCATGCCGAAGGCCGCCGAAATCAGGAAAATCGCCAGCGTCTGCAGCGACATGTCGACCGGGCCGAGCACGACCTTCGTCTTGGCCGACAGGGTCAGCAGCAGCGTGCCGGAAACGGCGAGGAAAATCTGAGTTGCCAGACGCGCGGCGCCGCTTTCGGGCAGGGCCTGCGAGACGAGCGAGCGCGCGGTGATTGAATTTGCCATGTTGGTCCCCATTTCAGTCGAGGTCGACCGATCAGCATCGGCCCGGTTTGCCTATATTGGCTGACGTGCTAAGCGGCAAACGGTTTTAACGGTTTTGGCCGTGCCAGGCACAGCAACCGTATCCGAAAGGCGCAGTGAGGTCCGGCATGTCCATGGAATTCGACATAAGTTTCGAGCCGGCTTACGGCGAGGCCGTGCCGGTGGCGGATGGCGTGCTGCGGCTGACGGTCAACAATCCCAGCGCCTTCACCTTCCACGGCACCAACAGTTACATCATCGGGCGCGACACGCTGGCGGTGATCGATCCCGGCCCGGAGGACGACGCGCATTTTTCGGCGCTCATCAAGGCGATCGCCGGCCGGCCGGTCAGCCACATCCTTGTCAGCCACACCCATCGCGACCACTCGCCGCTTGCCGCGCGGCTGGCCGCGCATACCGGCGCCATCGTGGCGGCTGAAGGCCCGCATCGTTCCGCGCGGCCGCTCCGGATCGGCGAGACCAATCCGCTCGACGCCAGCGCCGATACCGACTTCCGGCCCGACCTGGCGCTGAAGGACGGCGATGTGATCGACGGCGACGGCTGGCGCATCGGCACGGTGCTGACGCCTGGCCACGCGGCCAACCACGCCGCCTTTTCGCTGGAAGGCACGGGCATCCTGTTTTCGGCCGACCATGTGATGGCCTGGGCCACCACCATCGTGGCGCCGCCCGATGGCGCCATGAGCGACTATATGAATTCGCTCGACCAGCTTCTGGCGCGCGACGACCGCCTCTACCTTCCCGGCCATGGCGGCGCGGTGACGAAGCCGCAGGCCTTCGTGCGCGGGTTGAGGGCGCACCGCAAGATGCGCGAGCGCGCCATTCTGGAGCGGCTGAGGTCCGGCGACCGCACCATCGCCGATCTGGTCGCCGCCATCTATCGCGACACCGATCCGCGCCTGCACGGCGCGGCCGGGCTTTCGGTGCTGGCGCATCTGGAAGACCTTGTCGGGCGCGGCGATGTCACCACCGACGAGGCCATCTCCCTCGACGGGCATTTCACACCGGCCTGACCCTCATTCGGCGTCGGGCAACGGCTTTTCGCCGGTTTCGTCGGCGATCTCGGCATCGAGGTCGTTGAGGAATTGCCGCACCCGCGCGGCGTTGTCGCCAAGATCGTGACGGCCGAAGCGCGAGGCCGAGCGCATGTCGACATAGGTCGTATCGCCTTCATCCATCAGCCGGATCGCCACGTCTGCCGGAAAGGCAAGGAAAGTGGTGAAGGCCAGCGCCTCGATGCGGACCTCGTCGGGATTGTCCTTCTGGCGGAAGGGACCGTAGAGCTTCCAGTTCGTATTCGACAGAACAGCCTCCACCGCGCCCAGCGTGCGGTCGAGCGGAAGCTCGTAGCGCCTGCCGGTAACCTCCGGATAGCTCTGTGTCTGCAGTCTCGCCTGCGCCGGCGACGGCGGCACCACGGGGTTCATGGCGGGGGTGCGCGTTTTCAGGGCCACCGTCAGCGCCGGCGGATCATCGAGATCGGTGGAAACGTCGTTGAGTTCGGGGTAGGCGTAGGCGCGATAGCCCGTCAGCAGGAACGGCAGCAGCACCAGCACCGACAGCAGCGCGCCGCCGGTCATGTCCCTGCCGCCGATGTCACCATCGTTCCATACCGAAGGAAAGGCGAAGGCGGCGAACATCAGGCCGAAGGCGGCAAGAACGGCGACGATGCCGAGCACCCACAGAAACGGCACCGTCTCCAGCAGCGCATAGCGGTGGCCCAGGCCCGAAACGATGAACAGCACCGTCGAAAAGGACCCCAGGCGCCAGGACCAGACGGCACTCCTCGACCTTCGCTCTTCCAGATATGCCGCCATGCTGTTGTGCCCGCGCCTCCGTCGCAGACTGTTTAAAGCGTTTCGCCGGTCGGAAGAAGTCCCTCGCCATCGGTTGGCAGGCGATAATCCCTGAACTGTTTGCGCAGCACGCTTTTCTGGATCTTGCCGGTGGCCGTGTGGGGGATTTCCTCGACGAAGGCGACATCGTCGGGCAGCCACCATTTGGCGACCTTGTCCTTCATGAAGGCCAGTATGTCCTCCCTGGCAGGCTCCTTGCCGGGCTTGCGCACCACCACCAGCAACGGCCGCTCGTCCCATTTGGAATGGCGCACGCCGATCACCGCCGCCTCGGCCACATCCGGATGGCCCACGGCAAGGTTTTCAAGCTCGATGGTCGAAATCCACTCGCCGCCCGACTTGATGACGTCCTTGGCGCGGTCGGTGATCTGCATGTAGCCGCTGGGGTCGATATGGGCGACGTCGCCGGTGTCGAACCATCCCTCGTGACCGAACTGCTCGCTGCCGGCATCACCGTAATAGGCGCGCGCAACCGCTGGCCCGCGCACCTTCAGGCGACCGAAGGTCCTGCCGTCCCAGGGCAGCACGGTGTTGTTGTCGTCCGTCACCTGCATTTCAACGCCGAACGGCGCATGCCCCTGCTTTTCCTCGATGTCGAGCCGCGCATCGCCCTCCAGCGCGGCATATTCCGGCTTTATGGTGCACAGGCTGCCGAGCGGCGACATTTCGGTCATCCCCCAGGCGTGGACGACCTCGACTCCATAGTTCTCCTGGAACTTCTTCGTGATGGCGCGCGGGCAGGCCGAGCCGCCAATGACCACCTTGTTGAGATAGGGAAGCTTCTTGCCGGTCTCCTCCAGATGCTGCAGCAGCATCAGCCACACAGTCGGGACGGCCGCCGTGAAGCTGACCTTTTCGGTGTCCAGCAATTCGTAGATCGAAGCGCCGTCCATGCGCCCGCCGGGCATCACCATCTTTGCGCCAACCATGGGGCAGCTCTGCGCCAGCCCCCAGGCATTGGCGTGGAACATGGGCACCACCGGCAGCACGACATCGCGCGAGGAGATGCCCATGGCATCGGGCATGCACGCCATCATCGCATGCAGCACGTTGGAGCGATGGCTGTAAAGCACGCCCTTGGGCTCGCCCGTGGTGCCGGAGGTGTAGCACATGCCCGCGGCGTCGTTCTCGCCGAGGTCCTTCCAGCGGTAGTCGCCGTCTGCCTCGGCCAGCCACTCCTCATAGGCGACCACGTTCGGCAGCGTGGTCTGCGGCAGATGCGCGGCGTCGGTCAGCACGACGATGCGCCCGAGGCTCGGCACCGAGGCGGCGATCTTCTCGACCAGCGGCAGGAAGGTGAGATCGACGAACAGCGCCCTGTCTTCGGCATGGTTCATGATCCAGGCGATCTGGTCGGGAAACAGGCGCGGGTTGAGCGTGTGATAGACGCCGCCCATGCCCATGATGCCATACCAGGCTTCCATATGGCGGGCGGTGTTCCAGGCCATGGTGGCGATGCGGTCGCCGGCCTTGCAGCCATCCCGTTCGAGGCGCTGCGCCAGCTTCAGCGCGCGCAGGCGCAGTTCGGCATAGGTGGTGCGCACGACCGGTCCTTCGACCGAGCGTGAAACAACTTCGCGATGGGGGTGCTGGATACCGGCATGATCCAGTATCTTGTGGCAGAGCAGCGGCCATTCCTGCATCAGTCCAAGCATTCGCTTCCTCCCTTTTTTCGTTTTGGACATTGTTTGAACGAAAGGAGCTATTGTCCAGAGTTTCTCGCGCTCTAGCTTCATGACACTTGGTCTAATCGGCAGCGGTCATATTGCGGCCACTGTCACCGAGAATCCTCGCCTGTGGCGGGGATGTGTGAGGGAACAGAGGTTTCCGGATGAGTGAGCAACCTGTCGAGTACAGCGTAGAGGAAGCAAAGGCCGCGGTGGCGGAAACGATCTCCGAAAACACGGTGCAACTGCCGCAGAAAGACCATCCGGTTTCGGACGGGGATTTCGACGAGGTCGTGCATGGCGCGCTAGACGCCGTGGGTGGTACGCTGCTGTTCACGATCCGCATCGACCAGACGGATCAGCCCCACTATGCGGCGGCGGCATTCATCGGCGAAGGCGAGGGCCGGCAATATCTGGTGCTGACCATGCCGCTTACCGGCGGGCATCTCAGCGTCGAGACCGCCGCAAAGAGCAAGAGCCCGATCGCCGGGATCGCAGCCGCATATGCCGGCCTGGCGGACGCCTTCTCGCACGCGGCATAAAAAAGAGCCTTCAGGCTGTCCGACCTGCGCCCGTTGCGCCGGGCGAAGCCTGCCGTTTGCTGCCGTCCCTTGAAATTTGCGCATCCTGTTGCGGAACGGAAATCCGGCCGGGCGCGTTCCTGGGTAACAGCAGGAGCCTCGCAAAGATGGAAATCGTCGCCCATTCCGCACCGGGATTTCGCCGCAACCCGACCTACAGCATCACGGTCAAACGGTTCACCGGCACGGTCGTCGTTTTCTTCGCCGATGCCGTGATAGCCTCGACCACGCATGCGAAAGTGCTGCGCGAGCAAGGCCATGAGCCGGTTTATTACATCCCTTTCGAGGACATTTATTTCGAGTTCCTGCGGCCCAGCGAGACGCGCACCTATTGCCCGTTCAAAGGCCATGCCAGCTACTGGAACGTCATCGCTTCCGGCGACGCGGCAAGGGATGTGATGTGGTCCTATCAGGACCCTTATTCGGAAATGGCGGTGATCGACAAGCACGCCGCCTTCTATCCCAGGAAGGTCAGGATAGATGTCACCCCGGCCTCAAGGATGTGAGAGACCGGGACCATCCCTGCGCAAGCCGGCCACGACAAGGGCGATCTTTGCCTACGCTTGCGCAAGAAGACCCGCCCCTGGCGGGACGGGTCCAATAGCTCGATTGCCTGACAGGCCGATTACTTTTGCGCGGCCTTGACCGCCGCCTGCGCGGCCGCCAGCCGGGCGATCGGCACGCGGAAGGGCGAGCAGGACACATAGTCAAGCCCGACCTGTTCACAGAAATAGATAGATGCCGGATCGCCGCCATGCTCGCCACAGATGCCGAGCTTGATGTCGGGTCGTGCCAGGCGGCCGCGATCGGCGCCCATCTGCACCAGTTCGCCGACGCCCTCGACATCCAGTGAAATGAACGGGTCCTGTTCGATGATGCCCTTCTGGCGATAGACTTCCAGGAAGGAAGCCGCATCGTCACGCGAAATGCCGAAGGCCGTCTGGGTCAGGTCATTTGTGCCGAAGGAGAAGAACTCGGCCGACTCCGCGATCACGCGGGCGCGGATCGCCGCGCTCGGCAGTTCGATCATCGTGCCGGTGAGATACTCCACCTTGACGCCGGTTTCTTCCATGACGCTTTTCGCGACGGCGTCGATGCGCTCCTTGACGAAGTCGAACTCCTTCACGACGCCGACCAGCGGCACCATGACTTCCGGCACCACCGGCTTTCCGGTCTGCCGGCCTGCTTCCACCGCCGCCTCGAAGATGGCGCGCGCCTGCATCTCCGCGATCTCCGGATAGGTGATCGCCAGGCGGCAGCCGCGATGGCCGAGCATGGGGTTGAACTCATGCAGCATTTCGGTGCGGCGGCGCAGCTTGTCGGCAGACACGTTCATGACGCCCGCCACTTCCTCGATTTCCTCTTCCGTCTTCGGCAGGAACTCGTGCAGCGGCGGATCGAGCAGGCGGATCGTGACCGGCAGGCCGGCCATGATCTCGAACAGCTCCACGAAATCCGCACGCTGCATCGGCAGCAGCTTGGCCAATGCGTTCCGACGACCCTCTTCCGTGTCGGACAGGATCATCTCACGCATCGCCAGAATGCGGTCGTCGTCGAAGAACATGTGCTCGGTACGGCTGAGGCCGATACCCTCGGCACCGAAGGAGCGGGCCATGCGCGCATCGGCCGGGGTCTCGGCGTTGGCGCGCACCTTCATGCGGCGGATCTTGTCGGCCCATTCCATGATCGAGGCGAAATCACCCGACAGCTCCGGCTGGAGCATCGGCACAGCGCCCTTCAGCACCTGACCCATGGCGCCGTCGATGGTGATGATGTCGCCCTTGCGGAAGGTCGTTCCCATCGCCGTCAGCGTGCCGGCCTTGTAGTCCACCCGCAGCGAGCCCGCACCCGAAACGCAGGGCTTGCCCATGCCGCGCGCCACGACCGCCGCGTGGCTGGTCATGCCGCCGCGCGTGGTCAGAATGCCTTCGGCCGCATGCATGCCGTGAATGTCTTCCGGGCTCGTCTCGACGCGCACCAGAATGACCTTCTTGCCGATCGCGCGCAGCTCCTCGGCCTCGTTGGAGGAAAACACGATCTCGCCGGTGGCCGCACCCGGCGAGGCCGGCAGGCCGGTGGCGATGATGTTGCGCTCGGCCTTCGGATCGATGGTCGGGTGCAGAAGCTGGTCGAGCGAGGCCGGGTCGATGCGGGCCACCGCTTCTTCCTTGGTGATCAGGCCTTCGGCCGCCATATCGACCGCGATCTTGAGCGCTGCCTTGGCGGTGCGCTTGCCCGAACGGGTCTGGAGCATCCACAGCTTGCCGCGCTCGATGGTGAATTCGAGGTCCTGCATGTCGCGGTAGTGCTTTTCCAGCCGCTGCGAGATTTCCATGAAGGCGCCGAAGGCTTCGGGCATCAGCTTCTGCAGCGACGGCTTGTCGGAACCGGCGGCGATGCGCGCGGCTTCGGTGATGTTCTGCGGCGTGCGGATGCCGGCCACCACGTCCTCGCCCTGCGCGTTCACCAGGAACTCGCCATAGAGCGCCTTTTCGCCGGTGGACGGATTGCGCGTGAAGGCAACGCCGGTGGCCGAGGTGTCACCCATATTGCCGAACACCATGGCCTGCACGTTGACCGCCGTGCCCCAGCTTTCGGGAATGTCGTGCAGGCGGCGATAGGTGATGGCGCGATGGTTCATCCAGCTCGAGAACACGGCGCCGATGGCGCCCCAGAGCTGTTCCTTCGCGTCCTGCGGGAACGGCTTGCCCAGCTCTTCCTCGACCTTGGACTTGTAGAGCCCGATGATTTCCTGCCACTCGGCCGCGGACAGATCAGTGTCGAGTTCGTGCCCGAGCCGGGCCTTCTCGTCCTGCAGTATCTCCTCGAACACCTCATGGTCGAGGCCCATGACGACGTCCGAATACATCTGGATGAAGCGGCGATAGCTGTCATAGGCAAAGCGCGCATCGCCGGAATCGGAGGCCAGCGCCTCGACCGTCACGTCGTTGAGGCCGAGATTGAGGACGGTGTCCATCATGCCCGGCATCGAGGCGCGCGCGCCCGAGCGCACCGAAACCAGAAGCAGCTTTTCGGGGTCGCCGAAACTGCGGCCGGTCAGCCGGCCGATATTCTCCAGCGCGTTCCCGACCTGCTTCTCCAGACCCTCGGGATAGGCGCGGCCATTGGCATAAAAGGAGTTGCAGACCTCGGTGGTGATCGTAAAGCCCGGGGGCACCGGCAGCCCGAGACTGCACATCTCCGCCAGGTTCGCGCCCTTGCCGCCAAGAAGATTCTTGTCGCCGGCACGCCCTTCGGCGGCACCATCCCCAAAGGTGTAGACCCACTTGGTCATGCTTGCTCCTCGCCAGTCGGCTTTCGCCACAGCCGCTCTGGGCCTGCGGCATTGCTACTGGCAGGAGCGATAGATTGCTGCGTTGCGAAACGCAACCTGTGCTTCCGCACCATCCCGGCCTACAATCGATTAAGAAAAAGCACTTATCGGCAGACTTGTGAAATGCTTCGGAATTTTATAGAACATAACAAGAACAAAGGAGGATGCCATGAAACAGACCGGAAAGCTCGATTATCTCGAAATGCCGGCAACCGGCGGCACGCTGGACAGCGTCAAGGCATTTTACAGCGCAGCCTTTTCGTGGACATTCACGGATTACGGCCCGACCTACGCCGCCTATGACGAAGGCCTGGAAGGCGGCTTCGATGCCGATGGCGCGGCCGTGGCAAAGCCGCTGCCGGTGCTTTATTCGGAGAATCTGGAGGACACGCTCGCGGCGGTGGAAAATGCCGGCGGCAGGATCGTGCGGCCGATCTTTTCCTTCCCCGGCGGCCGCCGCTTTCATTTCACCGACCCGGCAGGCAACGAACTGGCGGTGTGGGGGCAGTAGGTCCAGGCATATCCGGTTGCGCAGCCGCGACGTTGTCCATGACACGCTTTTCCCAAGCGATCAAAAATCGCGCCGGCGCGATTGTGCTTTTGCCCGACACTGAATATAAGGCCGCGACCGACGCGACTCGGGCGTCGGTCGGTCTTGGGGCGTAGCCAAGCGGTAAGGCAGCGGTTTTTGGTACCGCCATTCCCTGGTTCGAATCCAGGCGCCCCAGCCACGGACTTTCCGAAAACAGCTTGTCGAACGATCCGCCCACCGGTTCGGTGCGCACGAAAGCCTCAGCTTGCCTCGCGCATGCGTTCGGCGGTCTGCAGGTCCACCGACACCAGCGTGCTCACGCCCTGCTCGGCCATGGTGACGCCGAACAGGCGGTTCATGCGCGCCATGGTGATCGGGTTGTGGGTGATGATGACGAAGCGCGTCTCGGTCGTGCGCGCCATTTCTTCCATCAGGTTGCAGAAGCGCTCGACATTGTGATCATCGAGCGGCGCGTCCACCTCGTCCAGCACACAGATCGGCGCGGGATTGGTGAGGAACACGGCGAAGATCAGCGCCATCGCCGTCAGCGCCTGCTCGCCGCCCGAAAGCAGCGTCATGGTCTGCGGCTTCTTGCCGGGCGGGCGGGCGAGGATTTCGAGGCCGGCTTCCAGCGGGTCATCCGATTCGATGAGCTGGAGTTCGGCCGTGCCGCCGCCGAAAAGATGCGTGAACAGGCGCTGGAACTCGACATTGACCTTGTCGAACGCCGCCAGCAGGCGCTCGCGGCCCTCGCGGTTGAGGCTCTGGATCGCCTGCCGCAGTTTGCGGATCGCCTCGATCACGTCGTCGCGCTCCGAAACGATGGTTTCCAGCCGCTCGGAAAGCTCCCGCTGCTCCTCCTCGGCGCGCAGGTTCACCGCGCCAAGCCGCTCGCGCTCCATCTTCAGCCGCTCCAGCCGCCGCTCCACCTCGCCCATGTCGGGCAAGGGATCGTCGGCTTCCAGCCCGGTGTGGCGGATGACCAGATGCGGCGCGGTGTTCAGCGTTTCCTGGATACGGGCCTCGACCTCCCTGCGGCGGTCGTCGGCCGCGGTCAGGCGCTCCTCCGCACGGCCGCGCGCCTCGCGCGCTTCGGACAGCGCCTGGATCGCCTCGGTGGCAGCCTTGTCCAGCACGGCCTGACGGTTTTCCGCCTCCTGCAACCGGTCTGCCGCTTCCTTGCGCTGGGCCTCGGCCTTCGATAGCTCCGACATCAGGCTGCGGCGGCGCTCATCCAGCTCGTCCGGCGCGTCGATCAGCCTTTCGCGTTCCTCGGCGGCTTCGGCCTGCCGCTCATGCAGCGAGGCGATGTGACCGGCCGCATTATCGGCGCGCAGCGTCCAGTTGCGGCGCTCGCCCGCAATTGCGTCCAGCCGGCGGGTGCGGGTTTCGGCCTCGCGGGTCAGGCCGTCATGCATCGCGCGCGCGTCGGCAAGGGCCGCCCGGTCGCGGCCCACATGCCCCGCCGCCTGATCGAGTCGCGCCTGCAGCTCGGTAAGATCGGGCGCATCGGCCAGCATTTCCTCGGCTTCGACGAATGCCGCGGCTGCTTCCTCATGGTCGCCCTCGATGCGCGCGCGCGCATCGTCCAGCGCCGCACGGCGGCTGGAAAGCTCGCCGGCCGCCTTCTCGGCCTTCGCCAGCGCATCGCGTGCCTGGTCGAGTGCGTGCTGGGCATCGCGCCATGCCTGCCGCGCGGTGCGCTCGTCCTCGATGCATCCGCGCACGGCCGCTTCCGCATCGGCCAGCGCCTTCTCGGCCGCGCGCACCCTGACGGTAGCCGCGACCGCCTCGGCATCGAGTTCGGCCAGCCGGTTCTTCTGCGCCAGACGCTGCGCGGCCGCCGTGGGCGCGTCGGCGCTCGCGGTAAAACCGTCCCAGCGCCACAGCGCGCCGTCGCGGCTGACCAACCGCTGGCCGGGCGCAAGCAGGCGCTGAAGGCGCGGCCCGTCGGCCGGCGCGACAATGCCGATCTGGGCAAGGCGGCGCGCAAGCTGATTTGGCGCACGGACAACCGTGGTGAGGCCCTGCACGCCTTCGGGCAAGGTCGGGTCGCCCGCCGCAGGCTCCGTGTCGCCCCAATGCACCGGTGCGCTGCGGTCGAGCGGCACGTCGAGGTCTTCGCCAAGGGCGGCGCCAAGGGCGGTTTCGAAGCCGCGCTCGACGCTGATCTGCTCCAGCACCGCGGGGAAAAGATCGCCGGTCGCGGCATTGAGAATCTTCGCCAGCGTACGGGCTTCGGTCTCGATCTCGGCAAGTTCGGCGCGCGCCTGCTGCAAGGGCGGGCGGGCGGCCGCTTCCGCCGCGCGCGCTTCGCCAACCATGCGCTCGGCCTCGCCGGCGGCAAGCTCGGCCTCTTCCAGCGCGAGCTGCGCCTCCTCGGCCAGCACCCGCTTTTCGGCCGGGTCGGCAAGGCCGGAAATGCGCGAGACGATCTCGGAAAGCTCGCGGTCCACCTCGGCAAGCTGCCGGGCGAGCCGGTCGCGGCGCTCGGCGGTGTCGCGCAACGCGCGCTCATATTGCGTGCGCGAGGCGGATGCCTCCGCGCGCTCGGCCGTCAGCCGCGAAAGCGCTTCCTCGCTGCGGGCAAGAATGGCGGCGGCTTCCTCGAAGGCGGCGCGAGTGGCCACTTCGCGGTCGGCCGCGCCGTCGTTTTCGGCTCTCAGCGTGTCCTCTTCCTCGGCCAGCCGGGCGAGAATGTCGGCATTGTCGCGCACGAGCTGTTCCTCGCGCGCAATGTCCGCGTCGAGCTGCTGAAGCCGGCGCTCCAGTTCGGTCTGGCGCGCACGGACGCGGCCGGCCTCCTCCTCGATCTGCGTGCGTGCGATGGAAAGGCGCTGGAAGATCGCGGCGGCGGCAGCTTCCGCCTCGCGCAGCCTGGGCAGGCTGTGGGCCGCGATGGCCTGCTCCTTGGCCGCTTCCATCTGGGCGGCGGCGCGTTCGCCCACCAGCGAGGTGGCCGTGGCAAGCGCGGAACGCGCCTCGCCTTCCTGTGCCTTGGCCTGCGTCCAGCGCAGATGCAGCAGCGTGGCTTCCGCCGCGCGGATGTCGGCCGACAGGTTCTTGAAGCGCGCCGCCTGTCGCGCCTGGCGCTTCAGGCTGTCGATCTGGCTTTCCAGCTCGCCCACCACATCGTCGAGGCGTTCGAGGTTCTGTTCGGCCGCGCGCAGGCGCAGTTCGGCCTCGTGGCGACGGGTGTGCAGGCCCGAAATGCCGGCGGCCTCTTCCAGCAGCGCGCGGCGCGCCTGTGGCTTGGCCTGAATGAGTTCGCCGATGCGCCCCTGCCCCACCATGGAGGGCGAGCGCGCGCCGGTCGACTGGTCGGCGAACAGGAGTTGCACGTCCTTGGCGCGCGCCTCCTTGCCGTTGATGCGATAGACCGAGCCCGCCTCGCGCTCGATGCGGCGCGACACCTGCAACTCGTCGGCATCGTTGAAGGCCGGCGGGGCGGTGCGGTCCGAATTGTCGAGGAAAAGCGTGACTTCGGCGGTGTTGCGGGCGGGGCGTGTATTGGAGCCGGAGAAGATCACATCGTCCATGCCCGAGGCGCGCATGTTCTTGTACGAGCTTTCGCCCATCACCCAGCGCAACGCCTCGACCAGATTGGACTTGCCGCAGCCATTCGGCCCGACGATGCCCGTCAGGCCGCGCTCGATGACAAATTCACCCGGTTCGACGAAGGATTTGAAGCCGAGAAGCCTCAGGCGGGAAAATTTCATGCGCGCGGTCCCGCAACCGCAGGCGCACCGGGGCGCATGCGCCCCGGCATGGCCGGGCCGTCAGAGCATGCCGTCGATAACCGCCGACATTTCCTCAATAGACATCGCCCCTTTGTACATCTTGCCATTGATGAAGAAGGTCGGAGTGGAGTCGATCCCGAATTCTTCCGCACCACGTTTTTGTACTGCTCTGACATCGTCCAGAAGTTTCTGGTCCGTCAAGCAGGCCTCGAAGGACTCCTGTGAAAAACCCGCCAGTTTGGCGATTTGAAGGAGCGCGGTCTTTGCATCCGGCACCGGCGCCCAGTTTTCCTGCTGCTTGAACAGCACTTCGACCATCGGGAAGTAATTGTCCTTGGCACAGCGCGCAAGCATGAAGGCGGCTTCGGCGCGCGGGTCGAAGGGGAACTCGCGCAGGATATAACGCACCTTGCCGGTGTCGATATACTTGGTTTTCAGCTCGGGAAAGGTGGTGTTGGCGAAGTGCGCGCAGTGGCTGCAGGTCATCGAGGCATATTCCACGATAGTGACCGGCGCGTCTTCCTTGCCCATCACCTCGTCCGGCAGGGCGCCGGGCTGAAGCAGCTTGGCCATGTCCACCGTGCCCTGCGGCTGCGGCGCGGCAGCGACAGCCGGGCTTTCGCTGGCCGCGAGCAGCGCCACCGCCGGAACGGCGGCGAGCGAGGAAAGAACGGTTCTGCGCGAAATGGAACGGGTCATGCGAATCACCTGCCTGCCATTAGAGTGTGCGATGCCGAAGCAACGAAAAGCGATAGTCGGGATCAATTAAGGCATTCATTTCCCCAATCCAATCGCCAATTCAGGCGCTTTCATCACGAAAGCGCGAGAAAAATGTCAAGTCTTACGGTGCTTTGTGCCGATGACGGTGGCGCCGAGCCGTTCCAGCGAGGCGCGCAGGCCCTCGTCCTCGATATTGCCGACCGTGGCGCGCAGCCGCGCCCGCTCGCCCTCGGTAAGCTGGCGCGGGCGCGGCTTGGGCTGCAGCGAGGTGTCGGTGATCGGCTTCTGCACGATGCGCAGCCTGCCGATTGCCGTAAAACCGAGGAAGGCGTTGACCCGGCCGATGACCTCGCCCGACTCGTGCTGGAGGTGCAGCGCCGCTACCCCTTCGCAGGCCACCACCAGCGTGGCGGGCTCGAACGGGTCGTCCTCGTGCAGACGGCGCGGCCACTGGATCTTCTCCGGCCGCGTCTTCGCCGCAAGGCGCGGGCCGACGATCTCTTCCCAGGACTGGACCAGCCCGACGGAGATGCCGGCGCGCCTGCGCAGCACCGGATCGAGGATTTCCGTGGCGAGATCGCTCACCGGAACGGGATTGCCGAAAGGCCCTTTCCCTGCCATGTGCGTTCTCCAGACCAATTGCGCCAGCGCGGCGCGTGAAGCTTCAGGGATCAATGGCACCACAAGCTCCATCCCGCAAGAGCGCGGACCCGACGCAGGCAATCGCGCCGCAACTGCTGGCCTGGTACGACGCCAACCACCGTGAACTGCCATGGCGCATCGCGCCGCGTGAACTCGCGAAAGGCGTGCGGCCCGATCCCTACCGCGTCTGGCTGTCTGAGATCATGCTGCAGCAGACGACCGTCGAGGCCGTAAAGCCCTATTTCCGCGCCTTCCTCAAAAAATGGCCGGACGTTTCTGCGCTCGCCGCCGCCGACAACGAAGACGTCATGAAGGCCTGGGCTGGCCTCGGCTATTATTCGCGCGCCCGCAACCTCAAGGCCTGCGCCAATGCGGTGGCGGCTGGCGGGGGTGCGTTCCCCGACACGGAAACGGACCTGCGCGCCCTGCCCGGCATCGGCCCCTATACGGCCGCCGCCATCGCCTCGATCGCCTTCAACCGGCCGGCGGCGGTGATGGACGGCAATGTCGAACGCGTCATGTCACGGCTCTACGAGATCGCCACGCCTCTGCCCGAGGCCAAGCCGGAGATTCGCGCCCTGCTCGAAACGCTGGTACCCAACGACCGGCCCGGCGACTTCGCGCAGGCGATGATGGATCTCGGCGCCACCGTCTGCACGCCGCGCCGGCCGCGCTGCATGCTGTGCCCGCTGCGGGACGACTGCCTGGCGCTGGCGCATGGCGATCCCGAATTCTACCCGGTCAAGGCGGCGAAGGCCGAGAAGCCGGCGCGGCGCGGCGCGGCCTTCGTGGCGGTTCGGCCCGACGGGGCCGTGCTCTTGCGCAAGCGACCGGAAAAGGGTCTGCTCGGCGGCATGACCGAAGTGCCGACCACCGGCTGGACCGCACGGCAGGACGGGGCGACGGAAAGCGATGCCGCGCCCTTCCCCGCAAATTGGCAAAAGGCCGGAAATATCACCCATATTTTCACGCATTTTTCGCTCGAATTGCATGTTTTCCGGGCCGAGATTCATCAAATCGCGACCCCGAATGACCATTTCTGGGCGGCTGCCGACGATCTTCATGGGGAAGCCCTGCCGACTGTCATGAAAAAGGCAATCGAAGCCGCCATACCAGGGGCGACCCGCAAGCCGCATTCCATCAGACCAAAGAGGCCCAAATGACCGAAATCCGTCACATCGTCTTCGACATCGGCAAGGTGCTCATCCATTACGATCCGGACCTGCCCTTCAGCCGGCTGATCCCCGACGAGACGGAACGGAAGCGGTTCTTCGAGACGATCTGCACCAGCGAATGGAACATCGAGCAGGATCGCGGGCGCGGCTGGGAAGAGGCAGAGGCGCTGCTGATCGCGGAGTTTCCCGAGCACGAGGAAAACATCCGCAATTTCCGCCACCACTGGCACGAAATGGTGCCGCACGCCTATGACGACAGCGTCGAGTTCATGGAAGCGCTGATTGACAAGGGCCACGACGTGACGCTGCTGACCAACTGGGCGAAGGACACCTTCGTGGAGGCGCGCGGCCGCTTCCCCTTCCTCGACAGGCCGCGCGGCATCACCGTTTCAGGCGAGATCGGCATGATCAAGCCCGACCGCGGCATCTACGACCACCACGCGGCAACCTTCGGGCTGGAGCCCGCCGCCACCGTCTTCATCGACGACAGCCAGAAGAATGTGGACGGCGCCAGGGCCGCCGGCTGGCAGGCGGTGCTGTTCCAAAATGCCAAAACGCTCGAGGAGGACCTCGAGCGTTTCGGGATCAGCCGGTGACTGGAAACCGGACCAATCGGTAGGTGGTGAAGCGTGCCGGCGCGGCAGGTTACGCGCCGGCGCGCTCCATGCCGAGGCGCGCGATGCGCCGAAGCTCGTCGATGGGGGTCAGGCCGCCATTGCGCTCATAGTGCCAGAAGGTCCAGCCGTTGCAGGCGTCGAACCCCTGCACGGCCGCGCCGATACGGTGGATGGAGCCGGCCTGGTCGCCGACAGCCAGCGTGCCATCGGCGCGCACCGTGGCGGCCCAGCGGCGCTTGGCGTCATAGAGCTTTGCGCCCGGCTTGATCATGCCGGAATCGATCAGCGACACGAAAGCCACGCGCGGTTCGGCGCGCTTGCCCGAAAGCACCGTCAGCGTGGTGCTTTCCAACGGCTTCACCGCCTCGATGCGCGCCCTGGCGGCGTCGATATAGTCCTGCTCGCGCTCAATGCCGACGAAATGGCGGCCGAGGCGTTTGGCCACCGCGCCGGTCGTGCCGGAGCCGAAGAAGGGGTCGAGCACCACGTCGCCCGGCCTGGTCGTGGCGAGCATGATGCGGGCCAGCAGCGCCTCCGGCTTCTGCGTCGGATGCAGCTTATCGCCATTGTCATCCTTCAGCCGCTCGTTGCCGGTGCAGATCGGGAACAGCCAGTCCGAGCGCATCTGCACATCGTCATTGGCCGCCTTCATGGCATCGTAGTTGAAGGTGTAGTTCTTGGCGTTGGCGTCGCGCGAGGCCCAGATCAGTGTCTCATGCGCGTTCTGGAAGCGGCGTCCGCGGAAATTCGGCATCGGGTTGGTCTTGCGCCACACGACGTCGTTGAGGATCCAGTAGCCGAGATCCTGCAGAGAGGCGCCAACGCGGAATATGTTGTGGTAGGAGCCGATCACCCAGATCGTGCCATTGGGCTTCAGCACGCGGCGCGCGGCCAGCAGCCAGGCGCGGGTGAAGGCATCATAGGCGGCAAAGCTGTCGAACTGGTCCCAGTGGTCGTCCACGGCATCGACCTTGGACTGGTCGGGCCGGTGCAGGTCGCCGCCAAGCTGGAGGTTGTAGGGCGGGTCGGCGAAGATGACATCGACCGACTTTTCGGGAAGCTTGTCGAGTGCCGCGACGCAATCGCCTTTCAGGATCGTATCCAGCCATTCGGCCTTTTGCGGCAAGGGGGAAAGGTCGGCGGAAAGACGCACGGCAGACATTCGGACACCCGGATTACGCGTTACTGTTTACACGCTGTTATGGTTACCGATCAGCGTAAACAATTGGTGAAGCGGTGGCCGATTTTGTCGATTGGAAAACCGGGTGCGTTTGCGATGAAGGCTGCGATGGTGTATGCGGGCGGGCAACCTATATAGGGCGCAACGCCCCTTCCCTTCCCTGAATTCCCCGGATTGCCATGACCCAGCCCGATCTCGTCATATTCGATTGCGACGGCGTTCTCGTCGATTCAGAAATCATCGCAGCACGCGTGGAGGCGGACCTCCTGACCGCCGCCGGCTTCCCGATCGAGGCGGAGGAACTGGCCGAACTCTATGCGGGCCTGACCTTCAAGGACATTCTGCTCAAGATCGAGGAACAGTCGCAGATCCCGTTCCAGGCGACGCTGATCGACCAGGCCGAAAAGCTGGTGGACCAGCGGCTTGCCGCCGAGGTGCGAGCCATAGACGGCGTGTATGAAGCCGTGGCCAGCGTGACCGCGCCGCGCTGCATCTGCTCCAATTCGAGCAGCGAGCGCCTTGAAATGACGCTCGGCAAGACCCGCTTGCTGCCCTTCTTCTCCGGCCGTATCTTTTCGTCGCTCGACACGCCCAGCAAGAAGCCGAAACCTTCGCCGGACGTTTTCCTGCATGCGGCCACGACGCTCGGCGCCGATCCGGCGCGAACCTTCGTAGTGGAGGATTCGGTGCATGGCGTGGCCGGCGCGCGCGCGGCCGGCATGCGGGTGGTGGGCTTCACCGGGGCCTCGCACAGCTATCCCGGCCATGCCGATGCGTTGACCGAGGCCGGGGCCGAAACCGTCATCCGCCGCTGGGCGGATTTCGCAGGCGTGGTCGCCGCGCTGACGGAATGGTCGGAAGACGCGTGATCGCGTCTTCCCTGATCTGCTTACTTGCCCTTGGCCGGCGGGCCTTCGTCGAAGCCGGCGTAAAGTTGCACATTCTGCTCGGCCGGGATCGGGAAGGTTACGGCCGGGTCGTTGAAGACGAACTGGGTGGCGGTGGAGGTATCGCTGACCGTCACCTCGAATTTATGCAGCTTGGAATAGAGAACCTTCTGGTCCATGCCCTGCACCGCCACGACGCGGATTGGCATGGTGATCTTGCCGGGAGCGCCTTCCGGCCCCGGAACCACCTTGCCCGCAATAGCCACGTTCAGCGTCAGCATGCCGTCGGCACGGCTGCAGGCGCGCGTGACCTGCGCGATGGACGCCTGATAGACCAGCTTGGAGGCATCGTCCTGGCCGCCCTTGGCGTAAGTGCTGAAAAAGGCCGTTCCCTCGCGCAGCGTCACATTCGGGCAGTAGGCCCTCAGTTCGCTTTCCGCTACCTTGGGCTTTGCCGCGCTGTCAGCCCCGCCACCACTGGACTGGCAGCCCGCGACGACAATCATAAGGCTCGAAAGCGCAAGGCCCGCCACAACACGGCTATCGATAGATCGAAACTTCATATGCTGAACTTCCCTCTCGCAAAGCTGGCGCTGGTATAGCAATCGCGCGGCAAAAATGCGACTGACGGTGCGCAAGTTTTCAACGGTTGGCTTCCATCATGAAGCGGAACGCCAGGACAGACGGATGACGATGAACTACATCAGCACTCGCGGGGAAGCGCCCGCACTCGGTTTTTCCGACGCGGTCCTGACCGGACTGGCGCGCGATGGCGGCCTCTACATTCCCAGCGAATGGCCGCAGTTCAGCGCGGCTGAAATCCGGGCCATGCGCGGCCTTTCCTATCCCGACCTCGCCATCCGCCTGCTGACCCCGTTCCTCGGCGGCGAGATTTCCGCGCCGGCCTTCGAGCGCATCGTGCGCGAGGCCTATGCCACCTTCCGGCACGAGGCCGTGTGCCCGATCGTGCAGCTTGGCGCCAACAGCTTCGTGCTGGAGCTTTTCCACGGCCCCACGCTCGCCTTCAAGGACGTGGCCATGCAGATGCTGGCACGGCTGATGGACCATGTTCTGGCCGAGCGCGGCCAGCGCGCCACCATCACCGCAGCAACCTCCGGCGACACCGGCGGCGCCGCCATCGACGCCTTCGCGGGCCGCGACCGCACCGACATGTTCGTGCTGTTTCCCAAGGGGCTCGTCTCGCCGGTGCAGCAGCGCCAGATGACCACGCACACGGCAAGCAATGTCCACGCTCTGGCGGTCGAGGGCAATTTCGACGACTGCCAGGACCTCGTGAAAGAGATGTTCAACGACCATGCGTTCCGCGACCGGGTCTCGCTTTCGGGCGTGAACTCGATCAACTGGGCGCGCATCATGGCCCAGATCGTCTACTACTTCTCGTCCGCCCTTTCGCTCGGTGCGCCGGACCGCCCGGTTTCCTTTACCGTGCCGACCGGCAATTTCGGCGATATTTTCGCCGGTTACGCCGCCAAGCGCATGGGCCTGCCCATCGAGCGGCTGGTGATCGCCACCAACGACAACGACATCCTCGCCCGCACGCTGGCCACCGGCGAATACCGCACCACCGGCGTGGTGGCGACGACCTCGCCGTCCATGGACATCCAGGTTTCCTCGAATTTCGAGCGCCTGCTGTTCGAGACCACCGGCCGCGACGCGACTGCCGTGCGCCGCTACATGGCAGGCCTCAGGCAATCCGGCGCCTTCACCATCGAGGCTCCGGCGCTGGAAAAGATCCGCACCGGGTTCGACGCCGGTCGCGCCACCATGGCCGAGACGGCCGAAACCATCGGCGAGACGCTGAAGACCTGTTCCTACCTGCTCGACCCGCACACGGCGACGGCCGTGCATGTCGCGCGACAGCATGCAGGTGAAGCGCCGATGGTGATCCTGGCCACGGCGCATCCGGCCAAGTTCCCGGCGGCGGTGGAGGAAGCCTGCGGCGTGTCGCCATCGCTGCCAGTTTGGCTGGAGGGGTTGATGGAGCGCGAAGAAAGGTTCACGATAGTTCCTTCCAACCTGAAAATGGTGGAAGATCATATAAGCCGCCATGCGCGGGCGGCGCGTTAGGGAGTAAGAATTATATGGGTGTTGAGGTAAGCCGTCTGTCGAACGGCCTGACGGTCGCCACCGAAACCCTTCCAAGTATCGATTCCGTCGCATTGGGGGTGTGGGTCAAGTCCGGGGCCCGCAACGAACGCGATGACGAGCATGGGATGGCTCACCTCCTTGAACACATGGCGTTCAAGGGAACCAACAAGCGAAGCGCATTCCAGATCGCTTCCGAAATCGAGAATGTGGGCGGCGAGATCAACGCCGCCACGAGCGTGGAAACAACCGCCTTCTATGCCCGCGTGCTCGCCGACGACCTGCCGCTGGGGCTCGACCTGCTGGCCGACATCCTGACCGAGTCGAAATTCGACCCGGAAGAACTGGAGCGCGAGCAAAACGTGATCCTGCAGGAAATCGGCGCCGCGCACGACACGCCCGACGATGTCGTGTTCGACCATTTCACCGAGACCGCCTTCCGCCACCAGACGCTCGGCCGCTCGATCCTCGGCACGCCCGAGACCGTCAAATCCTTTACTTCCAAACAGCTTCATGCCTTCATGGAACGCCAGTATGGCGCCGACCGCATGATCGTCGTGGCCGCAGGCGACGTGAAGCATGACGAGTTCGTGCGCGACGTGGAGCGGCGGCTGGGCGGCTTCCGCCCCAAGGCCGATGGCGTGATACCGCAATATGCCCACTATGTCGGCGGCGACTATCGCGAGCATCGCGACCTGATGGATGCCCAGATCGTGCTCGGCTTCGAGGGTCGCGCCTATCATGTGCGCGACTTCTATGCCTCGCAGATCCTGTCGATGATCCTCGGCGGCGGCATGTCCTCGCGGCTGTTCCAGGAGGTGCGTGAAAAGCGCGGCCTGTGCTACTCTGTCTATGCCTTCCATTGGGGCTTTTCCGACACCGGCCTGTTCGGCATCCACGCCGCGACCGGCCAGAGCGACATCCGCGAACTGGTTCCGGTGATCATCTCCGAACTGGAGCGGGCCGGCGGCAAGATCCTTCAGGAAGAACTCGACCGGGCGCGCGCGCAATATCGCGCCGGCCTCATCATGTCGGCCGAAAGCGCATCCAGCCGCGCCTCGCAGATCGCCCGCCAGCTTCTGCTGTTCGGCCGCCCGATCGCCAAGGAAGAGCTGATGGAACGGCTGGGCGCGCTCACCGTCGATCGCCTGACCGACCTTTCTTCGCGTCTTTTCTCGACCAAGCCGACGATCACGGCCGTGGGGCCGGTCGGCTCGCTGCCCGCCTATGAGGAGATCTGCACCTCGCTTCCAAGCACTGCCAACGGCCTGCGCCAACTGGCGGGCTGACAGGCTCACAATGTTCGCGCTCCCTTTCTTTCGCCGAGATTCGCCGGCGCTGAGAGGCGAGCGCGTACATTTGCGCGTGCCCGAAGCCAGCGATTACCGCGAATGGGCGGTGCTGCGCGGCGAAAGCCGCACCTTCCTCGAGCCATGGGAGCCGCGCTGGGCGCCGGACGAACTGGAGCGCACGGCCTGGCGCCATCGCCTCAGCCGCTACCGCGAGGATTTCGCCAACGGCAATGCGGCTGCCTTCTTCATTTTCGACAATGAGACGAATCGGCTGGTCGGCGGCATCACGCTCGGCAATATCCGCCACGGCGTCGCCCAGACCGGACAGGTGGGCTACTGGATCGGGGCGCGTTATGCCGGACAGGGCCTGATGCTCGACGCCGTGCTGCTGCTTTCCAACTTCGCCTTCGATACGCTGAGGTTGCACCGGATCGAGGCGGCTTGTATTCCCAGCAACAAGCGTTCGATCCGTGTGCTTGAAAAAGCCGGATTTCAGCGTGAAGGACTGCTGCGATCCTATCTCAGGATCAACGGAAACTGGCACGATCACTATCTCTACGCCTTGATCGCGGACGATCGGCGTGGTGTCACGACAAAGGGTTGATTTTGGCAAATTCTCTGCGGATCGGACGCCTGCTGGCCTGTTTTCTTGCGCTTTTCGCCAGTTTGTGCGCGGTCTCCTCCGCATTCGCCATAGAGCCGATCAAGATTTCCCGCGACGATGTCGCGCTCGATCTTTCCGGGGCTGTGGAAATCTACCGGAATCAGGGCGAGAATTTCCAGGTCTCCACCGCGCCCGGCCCCGACGGCATCGTGCGGCGCATCGAGGTGGAAGCCAACGACAAGCGCTCCAGCGGCGACTGGGCGGTCTTCGCGCTCGCCAACACCACCGAGCAGCAGATCGACCGCCTGATCGTGGCGCCGCATTTCCGCCTGGTGAATTCCGGCCTGTTCTGGCCCGACCTGGGCTCCAGCCGCATCGCCGCGATCACGCCGAGCGAAGGCTTCGCGCTCGACCGGCAGGCCAGCCCCGATGCCGATGTGTTCCTCGTCACGCTGAACCCCGGCTCGGTCGTCACCTTCATCGCCGAACTTTCGTCGCCACGGCTGCCGCAGGTCTATCTGTGGGAACCGGAAGCCTACAAGGACTCGGTCAATTCCTACACGCTGTATCGCGGCATCGTCATCGGCATCGCAGGGCTTCTGGCGCTGTTCCTGACCATCCTGTTCGTGGTCAAGGGTACCTCGATGTTTCCGGCCACGGCGGCTCTTGCCTGGGCGGTTCTGGCCTATATCTGCATCGACTTCGGCTTTCTCAGCAAGGTCATAGAAATATCGCCCGGCAACGAGCAGATGTGGCGCGCCGGCACCGAGGTCGCGCTTGCGGCGACGCTGGTGGTCTTCCTGTTCGCCTACCTCAACCTCAACCGCTGGCACGACCATTTCAGTTACGGTGCGCTGGCCTGGGTGCTGGCGCTGGTGCTGATCGCGGGCGTGGCCATCATCGACCCGGCCGTTGCCGCCGGCATTGCGCGGCTTTCCTTCGCGGCCACGGCAATCGCCGGCATCGGCCTTATCGTGCTGCTCGGCCTGCGCGGCTACGACCGCGCCATCATGCTGGTTCCGAGCTGGGCGATGGTGCTCCTGTGGCTATGCGGATCGTGGATGGCCGTGACCGGGATGCTCGACAACGACATCGTCCAGCCGGCGCTGGGCGGCGGGCTGATCCTCATCATCCTGCTCATCGGCTTCACCGTCATGCAGCATGCCTTTGCGGGCGGCGCGCTGCATCAGGGGCTGTTCAGCGACCTCGAACGGCAGGCGCTGGCGGTTGCCGGCTCGGGCGATATCGTCTGGGACTGGGACGTGCTGCGCGACCGCGTGGTGACCAAGCCCGATGTGAGCCTGCAGCTCGGCCTCGAACCCAACGCGCTGGGCGGCCCTGCCCGCAACTGGCTGCCGGTGCTGCATGTCGACGACCGCGACGCCTTCCGCACCACGCTCGACGTGGTGCTGGAACACCGGCGCGGCCGCGTGGCGCAGACCTTCCGCCTGCGTGGGGCGGATGGCCACTATCACTGGTTCGGCCTGCGCGCGCGCCCGGTGGTCGGCTCGGATGGCGAAGTCATCCGCTGCGTCGGCACGCTGATCGACATCACCGAGCACAAGAAGTCGGAGGAGCGGCTGCTGCACGACGCCGTGCATGACAATCTGACCGGCCTGCCCAACCGCGAATTGTTCATGAACCGGCTGGAAGCGGTGCTTTCCATCGCGCGGACGGAAGAAAACATCCGCCCCACGGTCTTCGTCATCGACATCGACCGTTTCAAGCAGGTGAACGACAGCCTTGGCATTTCGGCCGGCGACACCATCCTGCTCACCATCGCGCGGCGGCTTCACCGCCTGCTCAAGCCGAAGGATTCGCTGTCGCGCTTTGCCGGCGACCAGTTCGCGCTCATGCTGCTTTCCGAACAGGACCCCGCCCGTATCGCGGCGATTGCCGATGCGATCAAGCAGGCCATCGGCGCGCCGATCACCTTCGCCCGGCGCGAGATCGTGCTGACCGCCTCCGTCGGCCTCATCACCTGGACGGCATCGCAGGCTTCGGCCGAGGACATGGTCAAGGATGCCGAACTGGCCATGCATCAGGCCAAGCGGTTCGGCGGCGATCGCATCGAGCCCTTCCGGCCAGCCTTCCGCTCGGTTGGCACCGACCGGCTGCAACTCGAATCGGACCTGCGCCGCGCCGTCGAACGCAAGGAATTCACGCTCGCCTACCAGCCCATCGTGCGGCTTGAAGACGGCAGCACCGCGGGCTTCGAGGCCCTGCTGCGCTGGGATCACCCACGCCGCGGCATGATCCCGCCTTCCGACTTCATTCCCGTCGCGGAAAGCTGCGGCCTCATCGTGCAGCTCGGGTTGTTTGCCATGCAGCAGGCGGCGGAAGACCTCGCCTCATGGCAGAAGCAGATCGGCGACGTGCCGCTTTCGGTGTCGGTCAATCTCTCCAGCCGCCAGCTCATCCGGCGCGATCTCGTCAGCGACGTGCGCTCGGTGATCGCGCGCGCCAATCTCAAGCCGCGCTGCTTCCGGCTGGAGCTGACGGAATCGCTGGTGATGGACAATCCCGAGCAAACCGGCCATGTGCTGGCCAAGCTCAAGGCGCTCGGCATCGGCCTGTCGCTGGACGATTTCGGCACCGGCTATTCGTCGCTCTCCTATCTCACGCGCTTCCCCTTCGACACGATCAAGATCGACAGGAGCTTCCTTGACGACTCCTCACCCAAGCGCGACGTGCTGCTGCGCTCCATGGTCAACATGGCGCATGAGCTTGGCATGTCGGTGGTGGCCGAAGGCATTTCCGATCAGAACGACGCGCTGCAACTGCGCCAGATGGGCTGCGAATATGTGCAGAGCTTCATGTTCGGCGCGCCGGCAAACGGCGAGGCCGTGCTGAAACTGCTCAAGGAGCAATATCCGCTGGCGCAGGCATGACGGAGCCAAGTGGAAACACCTGGCGTCGCACACATGCGCCAAAATCAATCAGATAGACCATGATGTCGTCAGCGAAAACCGCTTAGCGCTTTTCGCTGACGTGGCCCTTTCGGCATAGCCGGGGTCTTGCCGGGTCGCGACAGCTTCAATTCAGAGGTAAACGGGAATGCAGGCGCGCTCAGGCGTGGCCGGCATCCTGGCTGAGATGCGCCAGATCGATGCCGATCGAGGCAAGCAGCCGATCATATTTGCATTCGATATCGGTATCGAACAGCAAATCCGCCTGTGCCGGGCAGGTCAGCCAGCCATTCTCGGCGATCTCGTTTTCGAGCTGGCCGGCACCCCAGCCGGCATAGCCGAGCGCCATCAACGCATGGCGCGGTCCGCGCCCGGTCGAGATTGCGCGCAGGATGTCCACTGTGGCGGTGAGGCAGACCGTATCGGAAACCGCGAGGGAGGATTCCACCTTGTAATCGTCGGTGTGCAGCACGAAGCCCCGGCTGCGATCGACCGGCCCGCCATTACGGACCACGAAATCGCGTGCCGATGGCGGCAGGCGGATGGCTTCCTGTTCGTTGAGAATGCCGAGTTGCACCAGAAGATCGGGAAACAGAAGCTGCTGGCTCTGGTTGATGATGAGCCCCATAGCGCCCTCTTCGCTGTGGGCGCAGATGTAGATCACAGCACGGGCGAAGCGCTCGTCCCTCATGCCGGGCATGGCGATGAGGAACTGGTCATCCAGAAAGCCGCGCTTCACCGCGCTCTTTTTCTGACGCAAAATATCCATATCTGTAGCGTAACGCGTTTTGGGTAAGCTTGAAAGAGATGCCTTCGCACAAGACCGACAACGCCGGAGAAATTGTTTGAACCCCGGTGAACGGCGGAGCGAGCGAACCGATGGAAATGTTCCGCCTTTTCATATCTGTGCAACGAGATTGCACCGCCCGCAGAACTCACGCAAAAATGAAGGCCGCGTGCGCGTGCGCCCGGTTGCATATCAATTCTGGAGAACTCAAATCGCACCCATGAAGACCATTTCTGCCTCCACCCTCGCCTGCCTCGTCATTTTCAATGCCGGCCATGCGCTTGCCGCCTCCTCGAAATGGGTAGAGGCGCAGGGAGGCAAGGTGCGGCTGGTGACCACAGGCAAACCGGACGCACAGGGAAGACTGGAGGGCATTCTCGACATTCATCTCGACGAAGGCTGGAAGACCTATTGGCGCGATCCGGGCGATGCGGGCGTGCCGCCTTCACTGGAGGTCTCGGCCAGCACCAATGTCACCAGCGCGCAGCTTCGCTTTCCCGCGCCGCAGCGGCATGACGACGGGTACGCGATATGGGCGGGCTACAATCATTCGGTGGCGCTGCCCGTCATATTCCACGTCGCCAAGCCGGATGAGCCGGCGAAGATTTCCGCCGATGTGTTCCTCGGCATTTGCGAGTCCATCTGCATTCCGGTCAGCGCGAAACTCACCCTCGATCCGGCCGAAAATGCCGACGACAGCGCCGATGCGGCCGCGGTGACCACGGCAATGAGGGCGCTGCCCCTGCCGGCAAGCCCGGATTTCGATGTCGCGCTGGTCAGTGACGACACGAAGACGGCTCTGCTCGATGCGAAGCTGCCCAGCGGGGCCTCGTCCGCTGACCTGTTCATTGCCGGCGGCGACGGCTACGTCTTCGCCACGCCCAGGAAGATCGAAAAGGACGGCAAGACACAGTTTTCGGTCGAAATCCTCGACCGCCCGGCGGCAAAACCCGTGGGCGGCGGCCTGCACTATACGCTGGTGACCGACAAGGGCGCAGTGAGCGGCATGTTGCCTTATCTTTAGGACCCGGATGGGCAGTTGCGGGGCGGCCGGTAAGCCGATAGGCATCTGGCGCAAGCAACATGAACTTATCGAGGAGAGCCCATGACCATTTCCGTTGGCGACAAGCTGCCCGAAACCACCTTCAAGACCGTGACCGCCGATGGCGCGAACAGCCAGACCACGGCCGACATCTTCGCCGGCAAGAAGGTGGTGCTGTTCGGCGTACCGGGGGCCTTCACGCCCACCTGCAGCAACAACCACCTGCCGGGCTATCTGGAAAACCACGACGCCATCACCGCGCGCGGCGTCGATACCATCGCCGTGGTCGCGGTCAACGACCAGTTCGTGATGGGCGCCTGGGCGCGTCACACCGGCGCGGAAGGCAAGATCCTGTTCCTGGCCGATGGCAATGGCGATTTCGTGCGTGCGGCCGGCCTCGACATCGACCTTTCGGGCGGTGGGCTCGGCACCCGTTCCAAGCGCTTCTCGGCAATCGTCGAGGACGGCAAGGTGACGGCGCTCAACATCGAGGACTCGCCCGGCCAGGCCGTGGAATCGGGAGCCGCCAAGCTGCTCGAACAGCTTTGATCCCGAACCCCGGAGCGAAAAGCGAGACCCGGTTTTCGCTCCATTGAAGAATTGCAAGCGCGCCGGCGGTCCTCGCCGGCGCGCTTGCTTTTATCCGTATGATTGATTTTGCCGCATGTATGCGACGCCAGGTGTTTCCACTGGCTGCAACAAGCTCCGCCCTATCTTGCGCCGGCCGGCTTTTTCTTGAACGGCTCCATGGCCATGCGGGCAAGCTCGTCGGCGCGCTCGTTTTCGGGATGGCCGGCATGGCCCTTCACCCAATGCCAGTTCACCGTGTGGCGCCGGTTCGCCTCGTCCAGCGCCTGCCAAAGCTCGCCGTTCTTCACCGGCTTCTTGTCGGCCGTCTTCCAGCCGTTGCGCTTCCAGCCATGGATCCATTTGGAAATGCCGTCCATGACATATTTGCTGTCGGTGTGAAGCTCGACATTGCACGGCTCCTTCAGCGCGTTCAGCGCCGAAATCGCCGCCATCAGCTCCATGCGGTTGTTGGTGGTGGCCGCCTCGCCGCCCGAAAGCTCCCTGGTGACACCGTTGAAGCGCAGGATCGCGCCCCAGCCGCCCGGACCCGGATTGCCCGAGCAGGCGCCATCGGTGAAAATCTCGACAGTCTTCATTTCAAGCCATATTCCGACGGCGACGTGATGCCCCTGTGGAAGCGCACGCGGCGGATGAATTCCATCGGGTCGCGCTTCTGCACCAGCGCACCGTCGGGGATCGTCAGCCAGTCATAGAGCCGGGTGAGCATGAAGCGCAAAGCCGAGCCGCGCGCCAGAATGGGCATGGCCTGCTTTTCCGCCTCGCTCAGCGGCCGCACCGACTGGTAGGCGGCGAGCATCGCCGCCCCCTTGGTGAGGTTGAAGGAATTGTCTTTCTCGAAGCACCAGGCGTTGAGGCAGGTGGCCAGATCATAGGCATAGAGATCGTTGCAGGCGAAATAGAAGTCGATCAGCCCCGAGAGCCGGTTGCCGAGGAAGAAGACATTGTCCGGGAACAGGTCGGCATGAATGACGCCGGCCGGGAGATCGCCCGGCCAGTTGCGCTCGAATTCGGCGAAATCGGCATCCACCTCGGCGGCAAGACCCGCCTCGACCTCGTCGGCACGGTCGCGAGCGCCGTCCCACAGTTTGCGCCAGCCCGCTATGTCCAGCGCATTGGGGCGCGATATCGGGAAATCGGCACCGGCAAGATGCAGCTCCGCCAGCGCCCTGCCCACTTCGCGGCAATGCGCGACGGTCGGCTTGCGCATCCACATGCCTTCCAGGAAGGTGATGAGGGCTGCCGTGCGCCCGGCCAACGTGCCGGTGACGCCACCGTCGCGCCGATGCACCGGCAGCGGGCACGAAATGCCCTTGCCCGCCAGGTGCTCCATCAGGCCGAGGAAAAACGGCAGATCGTCCTTGTCGACGCGCTTTTCATAGAGCGTCAGGATGTAGGAGCCGCTGGTCGTATGCAGCAGATAGTTGGAGTTCTCCGACCCTTCCGCGATCCCCTTGTAGGACAGCAGTTCGCCGACCAGATAGTCGCGCAGAAAGGCTCCGAGTTCGCTCTCGGAAACATCCGTATAGACCGCCATCACACGGTCCCGTTCACGAATGCCATGTCGGAAGGCGTCAGTTCGACATCGCGCAGCGCGCTCATGACCGGGAAATTCTCCGTTTCCGTTGCCGTCACGGCGAGATCGACCCTCACGTCGAAACGCTCCCGGAACGCATTGACGATTTCATCGACGATGATCTCCGGCGCGGATGCCCCCGCCGACAGGCCGAGCGTCGAAATGGCACCGATGTTCTGCCACGGAATCTCGGAGGCACGCTGCACGAGAAGCGACATTTTCGCGCCGGCCCGTTCTGCGACTTCCACCAGACGCCGGGAATTGGACGAATTGGGCGCACCGACCACAAGGAACAGGTCGGCGCCGACCGCCGTTTCCTTCACCGCTTCCTGCCGGTTGGTGGTGGCATAGCAGATCGATTCGGCCGCAGGCGCCGTCAGCGTCGGAAAACGCTGCCGCAGCGCGCGGATCAGTCCGGCCGTATCCTCCACCGACAGGGTCGTCTGGGTGACGAAGCCGAGCGCATCGGCATCCTCCGGCACGAAGGCGGCGACATCGGCTTCGTTCTCGATCAATGTCACCGAGCCCTCCGGGAGTTGCCCCATCGTGCCGATGACTTCGGGATGACCGGCATGGCCGATCAGCAGCACATGGCGGCCGAGGCGCTGGTGGCGCATGGCCTGCTTGTGCACCTTCGAGACCAGCGGACAGGTGGCGTCGAGATAGAACAGGTTGCGCGCCTGCGCGTCCGCCGGCACCGATTTCGGCACTCCATGCGCGGAAAACACCACCGGCCGCTCGTGATGCTCGTCGGGAATCTCGTCCAACTCCTCGACGAACACCGCGCCGAGATTCTGCAGCCCTTCCACCACATAGCGGTTGTGCACGATCTCGTGGCGCACATACACCGGCGCGCCGTATTTCTTCAGCGCCAGCACCACGATCTGGATGGCCCTGTCCACGCCGGCGCAAAAGCCGCGCGGCTGGCAAAGTCTTATCGTCAGTGGAGGCTTGGATGAATTGTCAGGCATGTCGTCCGGTCTTCTCTTTCGCACCGACATGATGTCTGCATCCCCTATATGTCAAGGGCGGGGCAGACGTTCAGGAGGCGCGCTTGCGCGAGCGCCACAACCATGCGCCCAGCACGCCGGCAAGTGCGGCAGCAAGACCGTACCATGTCACGGCATATTGCAGATGGCTGTTGGGCAGGTCGATGATGGTCACACCGCCGACCGGCAGTCCGCCGGGGTTGGGCGCCTTGCCGGCGTCGATGAAGAAAGGCAGCACCTTCGCCCCGGCCGGCAGGCCGGCGGTGGCGGCCATCACGTCCCGATCCTTCCAGTAGAAGATGTTCTTGGCCACATCGTTGTCTGGCACCAGCGTGGAGGGTTTTTGCGCCAGCGGGTTGCGGGCAAGCCCGGTCACTGTCACCTCGCCTTCGACCTCGCCCTGCGGGCGGGTGCCGGGGTCCTTCATGTCGTAAGGCACGAAGCCGCGGTTCACGAGCGCGAAGCGCCCATCGGCCAGTTCGAGCGGCGTGTAGACATAGAAGCCCGATTCGCCCTCATAGGTGGCGAAGAAGTGCCGCTCGCCCGAATGCAGGAAACGGCCGCTGACGGTCACCGGCCAATATTCCACATCGCCGGTGTCGGCGAACTTCTTTTCCATCTGATCCAGCGGCAGCGGCGCGGAATGGATGCGCTGGTCTATCGTCGCAAGCAGCGCCTCCTTCCAGTGCAGGCGCTCCACCTGCCAGGTGCCGAGCCCCAGCAGAACGATCAGGCCGATCAGCCCGAAGATGATCGCCAGCCAGCGGCCCGCCGCGCTGCCGGAACGGGGCGCGACCTGTGTCGGCTCGTTGGTCATTGCGGCCTGTCCAGCCGCCCCTCGGCGGCCTTGTTGCTATATTGCAGCGTGATCAGCACGCCCTTGATGAGACGCAGCGCCGTCAGGCTCAGCACGAGCGTCAGCGGTATCCAGAGCAGGAAATGGACCCACAGCGACGGGTTGAGCGTGACCTCCATCCACAATGCCAGCCCCACGACGATGAAACCGATGATGAGAATGACGAACACCGCCGGGCCATCGCCCGCATCCGCAAAGGAATAGTCGAGCCGGCAACTGCCGCAGCGCGGCGCGACCGTCAGGAAGCCCGAGAACAGCCTGCCCTCCCCGCAGCGCGGGCACCGGCCGCGCAGACCGGCTGAAATGGGCTCCACCGGAGGCCAGTGTGCCTGATCTTCATGAGCGGGCTGGGTCACGGCTACATCTCCATTCGGGTTCGGGCTTCTCAGAAAAGACAAGGCGGCCGTGTCGCCACGGCCGCCCCCATTATGGTTCAAGGCATTCGCCTTAGTGTTCCGCGAAGGTTCCGCCGAACGAACCCCAGACGTAGATGGCGGCGAACAGGAACAGCCACACCACGTCAACGAAGTGCCAGTACCAGGCAGCCGCTTCGAGGCCGAAATGCTGCTTGGGCGTGAAGTCGCCACGCATCGCGCGGATCAGGCAGACGGCCAGGAAGATCGTGCCGATGATGACGTGGAAGCCGTGGAAGCCGGTCGCCATGAAGAAGGTTGCGCCGTAGATCGAGTCCGTGAACGCGAACGGAGCGTGGATGTACTCGTAGGCCTGCACGAAGCTGAACAGGACGCCGAGCCCGACCGTGATCGCCAGGCCGTTGACCAGGCCCTTGCGGTTGCCGTGCAGCAGGGCGTGATGCGCCCAGGTGACCGCCGTGCCCGACAGGAGCAGGATGATCGTGTTGTAGAGCGGCAGGTGCCAGGGGTTCAGGACCTCGATGCCCTTGGGCGGCCAGACGCCGCCGGTGAACTCGGCGCGCGCGACCTGATGCATCTCGTTCGGGAACAGGCTGGCATCGAAGAAGGCCCAGAACCAGGCCACGAAGAACATCACCTCGGAGGCGATGAACATGATCATGCCGTAGCGCAGATGCAGCGACACCACGCGGGTGTGATGACCTTCATGCGCTTCCTTGATGGTGTCCGACCACCACGCATACATGGTGTAGAGAACGATCGCGACGCCGATGGCGAAGATCCAATAATGGGCGTTAGCCAGGTCGATGCCGAACAGCGGGAAGCTGCCCTGCTTCATAGACTGCATCCAGGCCACGCCGCCGATCGCCATGACGAGCGCGCCGAGCGAGCCCAGGATGGGCCAGGGGCTTGGATCAATGATGTGATAGTCGTGTTTGGGTTTTGCGTGCGCGTCAGCCATATCAGCCCCCGAAGTTACCGTCGGTGTTGTCATTTGTCTTAAGGTTTCCCGCCTGCGGCGCATTGGCCACCGGCTTCGCCCCCTCGATCGGGAAAAATGTATAGGAAAGAGTAATGGTCTTTACGTCCTTCAGCTCCGGGACGTTGACGATATCGGGGTCAACGTAGAAGACCACCGGCATATCGAGTGTCTCGCCCGGCTGCAAGGTCGTGTCGGTGAAGCAGAAGCACTCCACCTTGTTGAAATAGCCGCCGGCCAGTTCGGGCGTGACGTTGAACGTCGCGCGCCCGGCTGTCGGCTTGTCGGAGATGTTCTGCGCCGTGTAATGCGCCTGCGCGGTCTCACCGATCTTGATGGTGATGTCGCGCGCCACGGGCTCGAACTTCCACGGCAGCCCGGACGAGGTGTTGGCGTCGAAGCGAATCGTCACTTTCTGGTCGAGCACGCGGTCCGAATACTGGTCCACGCGCTGCGTGGTCCCGCCATAGCCGGTCACCCTGCAGAACATTTCATAGAACGGCACGGCTGCGTAGGACATGCCCACCATGCCGGCGACGAAAGCGATGCAGATGACCGCGACGCGTCCGTTGGACTTGCCGTTCTTATCCTGAGGCTTGTCGGGTTCGCTGGTCATATCCCCCTCACGATGCGCCATTGAGGAAGGAGGGGACGAACTTGATGATCGTCGTGACGTAGAAAATAACCACCAGAACGGCCAATCCGACGCCAATCGCGACCGAGCGGCTGCGGCGAGCTTTCTTCTGGGCTTCGGTAAGGGTCACCAGTTCGGGTTCCGTCATGATCAAACTCCCGGCACTGCGAGCGCGCGCTCGATGATGCTATCGGCCAGATAGGCTGCGAAAATCACGGACAGATAAAGCAGCGAATAACCGAACAGTCCCTTGGCCGGCTTCATCGCGCGGTCGCTGTCGGGCATCCTGAGCACCTGCAGGGCATACCAGACGAAGCCGATGCCGAGCAGGATCGAGACGATGCCGTAGAACGGCGTGGTGTAGCCAAGGAACCAGGGCAGCGCGCCAACCGGGGCGACCAGCAGCGAATAGGCAAAAATCTGCCTGCGCGTGGAAGCCTCGCCAGCCACGTTCGGCATCATCGGGATGCCGGCGCGCTCGTAGTCTCCGGACTTGAACAGGGCCAGCGCCCAGAAATGGGGCGGCGTCCAGAGAAAGATGATCAGGAACAGGATGATGCTTTCGAGGCCGATGCTGTCGGTGGCCGCAGCCCAGCCGATCATCGGCGGGAAGGCGCCCGCGGCACCGCCGATGACGATGTTCTGCGGCGTCCAGCGCTTCAGCCACATCGTGTAGACGACGGCGTAGAAAAAGATGGTGAAGGCGAGCAGCGCGGCCGACAGCCAGTTGACCACGAGGCCGATGGTCATGACCGAGAGCACCGACAGCACCAGACCGAAAGCCAGCGCCTCGCCCGGCAGGACACGCCCGGACGGCACGGGCCGCTTGATGGTGCGCGTCATCACCCGGTCGATGTCGGCATCGTACCACATGTTCAGCGCGCCCGAGGCGCCTGCCCCGATGGCGATTGCGAGTATGGCCACGACCGCGATGAAAGGATTGATCGAAACCGGGGCGGCCACGAGGCCGACGATGGCCGTGAACACCACGAGCGACATCACACGCGGCTTCAGAAGCGCGATGAAGTCCCCGGCGGTAGCTTCCGACATGCGGATGCCGCCGTCGTTCAGAATGTTCTTTTCAGCCAGTGCCATGCCTACGCAGTCCACTCTCTCGGTTTGGCCGAAACCGCCGATGGACGGCGGTTTCGATGTCGTAAAGCGACGTTACTTGACGCGCGGGAGATCCACCCACTGGTGGTACGGCGGCGGCGAAGGCAGCTGCCATTCCAGCGTGGTCGCACCCTCGCCCCACGGGTTGGCGCCGGCGACGCGCTTCTTGGAGAAGGCTTCGAAGACGCCATAGAGGAACACCAGGACCGCGAAGGCCGAGATGTAGGAGCCGATCGACGAGACGTGGTTCCAGCCCGCGAACGCATCCGGATAGTCGATGTAGCGGCGCGGCATGCCGGCCAGACCCAGGAAGTGCTGCGGGAAGAAGATCAGGTTCACGCCGATGAAGGTGATCCAGAAGTGGGCGTGCGCGATCGCCGGCGAGTACATGTAGCCCGTCATCTTCGGGAACCAGTAGTACCAGGCGGCGAAGATCGCGAACACCGCGCCCAGCGACAACACGTAGTGGAAGTGGGCAACCACGTAGTAGGTGTCGTGCACCGAGCGGTCGAAGCCGGCATTGGCGAGCTGGACGCCCGTGACGCCGCCGACGGTGAACAGGAAGATGAAGCCGATCGACCACACCATGGGGGGCTTGAAGCTGATCGAGCCGCCCCACATCGTGGCGATCCACGAGAACACCTTCACGCCGGTCGGCACAGCGATGACCATCGTGGCGAACACGAAGTAGCGCTGCGTGTCGAGCGAGATGCCGGTGGTGTACATGTGGTGCGCCCACACGACGAAGCCGACGGCACCGATGGCGACCATGGCGTAGGCCATGCCGAGATAACCGAAGATCGGCTTGCGCGAGAAGGTCGACACGATGTGGCTGACGATGCCGAAGCCCGGCAGAATCAGGATGTACACTTCCGGGTGACCGAAGAACCAGAACAGGTGCTGGTACAGGATCGGGTCGCCGCCGCCTTCGGGAACGAAGAAGGCCGTGCCGAAGTTACGGTCGGTCAGCATCATGGTGATGGCGCCCGCCAGAACCGGCAGCGACAGCAGAAGCAGGAAGGCGGTGATCAGCACGGCCCATGCGAACAGCGGCATCTTGTGCATGGTCATGCCGGGAGCGCGCATGTTGAAGATGGTCGTGATGAAGTTGATCGCGCCGAGGATCGAGGACGCGCCCGCAATGTGCACGGACAGGATCGCCAGATCCATCGCCGGTCCGGGCTGGCCGGAGGTGGCGAAAGGCGGATACATCGTCCAGCCGCCGCCGACGCCCCACCCACCGGCCGGGCCGGGGACGAAGAAGGAAATCAGCAACAGAAGGAAAGCCGGAATCAACAGCCAGAACGAGATGTTGTTCATGCGCGGGAACGCCATGTCCGGCGCACCGATCATGATCGGAACCATCCAGTTCGCGAAACCGCCGATGAGCGCGGGCATGACCATGAAGAAGATCATGATGAGCCCGTGCATGGTGGTGAACACGTTGTAGAGCTGCTTGCCGGCGTCGATCGCGGCATCGCCCTCGACACCGTAGACCAGCGACGCGAGGCCGTGGAAAATCTGGATACCAGGCTCTGCCAGTTCCCAGCGCATCATCACCGACATGAAGCCGCCGATAAGACCCGCGATAATCGCGAAGATCAGGTACAGCGTGCCGATGTCTTTATGGTTGGTCGAAAATAACCAGCGAACCAAACCGCGAGGCTTATGTTCGTGGTCGCTGTGAACCGCAGCGCCTGCCATGTTCCGCTCCACTCCTAAAATTCCATTCCGGGCGCGGCATCAATTGCCGGCGACCGCCACCTTGCTGGTGCTTTCAATTTCCGCCATCAGCGCCTTGTTGGCGCCATCGAGATCGTCCTTGGCCGCAGCCGCCCAGGTCTGGTACTGCTCTTCGGTCACCACGCGGATCGCGATCGGCATGAACGCATGATCCTTGCCGCACAGCTCCGAGCACTGGCCGTAATAAAGGCCTTCCTTCTTGGCCTTGAACCAGACCTCGTTGATACGGCCCGGCACGGCGTCGGTCTTGATGCCGAACGCGGGCATGGCGAAGGCGTGGATCACGTCGCTGGCGGTAACCAGAACGCGAACCATGGTATCGATCGGCACGACGACCTCATTGTCGACGGCCAGAAGGCGCGGATAGACGGCGCGGTCTTCCTTGCCGGCGTCAGCGCGATCTTCATCGCTGAGCATGGCCGAGTTGAACGACAGCGCTTCGTCGGTCTGATATTCGTAGTCCCAGTTCCACTGGTTCCCGGTCGCCTTCACGGTGATCTTGGCTTCTTCCGGCGGCGAATACTGCGCCGTCAGGAGCTGGAACGAAGGCACCGCCATGAACAGCAGAACCACGACAGGTCCAACCGTCCAGAGGACTTCGATAAGCGTGTTATGGCTCGTGCGCGACGGGGTCGGGTTTGCCGCGGAACGGAAACGCAGGATGCAATAGATCAAAAGCACGAGCACCAGCAGGGTGATCGGCACGATGAACCACAGCGTGTAGCGTTCGAACCAGGTGATCTGCTCCATGATGGAGGTTGCGGCCGGCTGGAAACCGGTCTGCCAAGGCGTCGGCTGCGCCGCATAAGCTGCGGCGTTGGCGAAAAGGACTGCCGCAGCGCCAGCACTTGCTAGGATTTTTCTCATCGCCCTCTCTGTCTCCCAATTTCATGCGCTTGTAGCAGCACGAATACTAAATCCCACCGGGACGGGGAATCCCGGTGGCCATCGGTAGTTCAAACCATACTCTCTTCGCGTCCGCAAGAAAGGAGCACAACTACTCATGCGGCATTTTTGCGCGCAAGCTGTGGCGGCGAGATGGCATCGAGGCAGTGGCGGCGAGCGCGCGATTTGCCGTCCGGCGGCGCAAATCGGCCGGTTTGGGAAGCAGATTGCACCGTTGCGCGCATATCGGCAATGTCGCGGCTCGGAGCGGAATGGACGCAATTCCGGCGAATTTCCTTGGAAAATCGGCCTCGTCAAGGCTATTGGCTGGTTCGGTCATCGTCTTGCCGTATAGTTTTAATTGTCACGACCAGACTTGCCGTGATTCGTAATGGAGTCCTCATGACGTCTCGACTTTCGGGAACCCTGGCCAAGGCCATAGTCCTGGCCGCCCTGACTGCCTCCGTCGCTCCGGCGGCAGCGCAGCAGCAGCCTGCCCAGCAGCCGCAGGCGCAGCAACAGGCTCCGAACCCGCAGAGCGGCAAGGTGCGCTCGACTCACGGCGCATGGTCGATCATCTGCGACACGCCCGCCGGCGCCACCGCCGAACAATGCGTGATGATGCAGAACGTGATTGCCGAGGACCGGCCCGAGATCGGCCTCTCGGTGGTCGTGCTGCGCACCGCCGACAACAAGGCCGAAATCCTGCGCGTGCTGGCCCCGCTCGGCGTGCTGCTGCCCAACGGCCTCGGCCTCAACGTGGACGGCAAGGACATCGGCCGCGCCTATTTCGTGCGCTGCTTCGGCGACGGCTGCTATGCCGAGGTCATCTTGGAGAAACCGCTGCTCGACACGCTGAAGACGGGCACGTCCGCGACCTTCATCGTCTTCCAGACGCCGGAGGAAGGCATCGGCATTCCGGTAGACCTGAAAGGCTTCGCCGAGGGTTTTGCGGCCCTGCCCTGATCCGGACGGTCAGCGGGAATCGTAATGAAAGCGGGTGCTGGTCGCCCGCTTTTTCGTTGGTCGGATGACAGGCAAATCGCCGGTCGGGACGCTTGCGCAACGATAGTGCATTGCCGAAAGCAGCCGCCACGCCTACATCGGGTCTGACCCTTTCCAGATACGAGGCGGACCCGCCATGACCAGCCTGCTCAGCCAGTTCGACATTTCCGAAGACCGCATCCGCCAGATCGTCACCCACACGATCAACGGCAGCGACGACGGCGAACTTTTCCTCGAATATCGCGAAAGCGAAGCGCTGATGTTCGACAATGGCCGACTGAAGACCGCCAATTTCAACACCGACCAGGGCTTTGGCCTGCGCGCGGTTGCCGGCGAGGCAACCGGCTATGCGCATTCCAGCGAATTGTCCGAAGCTTCGCTGCTGCGTGCGGCCGATGCCGTCTCGACCGTCAAGGGCGGCTATTCGGGCAAGCTTGCCGATGCGCCTGCGCGCACCAACCGTCATCTCTATGGCGAGGAAAACCCGATCCCCTCCCCCAGCTTCGAGGCCAAGGCCAAGCTGTTGCAGGAGATCGACGGCTGGCTGCGCGCCAAGGACCCGCGCGTGCGCCAGGTCACGGCCTCGCTCGTCTCGTCCTGGCAGCATGTCGAGATCATGCGCGCCGACGGCCAGATGGTGCGCGACATCCGCCCGCTGGTGCGCATGAACATCGCCGTCGTTGTTGGCGACGGCGACCGCCAGGAAACCGGCAGCTACGGCGCCGGCGGCCGCAAGGGTTTTGGCGAATTCCTGACCGAGGACAGCTGGCAGTTTGCCGCCGAGGAGGCGCTGCGGCAGGCGCTGGTCAATCTGGAAGCCATTCCGGCGCCGGCCGGCACGTTCGACATCGTGCTGTCCAGCGGCTGGCCGGGCGTGATGCTGCACGAGGCGGTCGGCCACGGGCTGGAAGGCGATTTCAACCGCAAGAAGACCTCGGCCTTCGCGGGCCTGATGGGCGAGCAGGTCGCCGCCAGGGGCGTGACCGTGGTGGACGACGGCACCATCGCCGAGCGGCGCGGCTCGCTGACCGTGGATGACGAAGGCACGCCGAGCGGCCGCAACGTGCTGATCGAGGACGGCAAGCTGGTCGGCTACATGCAGGACCGCCAGAACGCGCGCCTCATGGGCATGAAGGCCACCGGCAACGGCCGGCGCGAATCCTATGCCCACCAGCCCATGCCGCGCATGACCAACACCTATATGACCGGTGGCGACATGGAGCCCGACGAAATCATCGCCTCGGTGAAGAACGGTATCTACGCCGTCTCCTTCGGCGGCGGCCAGGTGGACATCACCTCCGGCAAATTCGTGTTCGGCTGCACCGAAGCCTACATGATCGAGAACGGCAAGATGACGCAGCCGATCAAGGGCGCCATGCTGATCGGCAACGGCCCGGACGCCATGCACCGCGTGACCATGGTCGGCAACGACATGAAGCTCGACACCGGCATCGGCATGTGCGGCAAGGCCGGACAGGGCGTGCCGGTGGGCGTTGGCCAGCCGCATCTGCGCATGAACCAGATGACGGTGGGCGGCACGCGGGCCTGATGCCAGAAATTAAAGTTTTGAGCCTCAAACTTTAATTTACTCTCCGGCCTTTAAAGTCGGCTTGAACTTCCAGCCCACGGATTATAGTTTTGAGCAGAAAACTTTAATCCCTGGGCGTCTCTACTATCCTCAACATCCTTGTCGAAGTTGAAAGCAGCTCAAATCCGAATCTCTTCATATGCTGGCCTGTCGTGCATCTCAGCGAAGGCCATTAATGAGTAAGTTTTCCTCCATCGTCATTCTCACCGGCGCGGGCATCTCGGCCGAATCGGGCATCGACACGTTCCGCGACAGCAACGGCATCTGGTCCAAGGTGGATTACCGGGAGGTGGCGACACCGGAAGGGTTCGCGCGCAATCCGGGCAAGGTCCATGCTTTCTACAACAAGCGCCGGCGTGGATTGCGCGCCGTCCGGCCCAATGCCGCGCACGAGGCTCTGGCGCGGCTGGAGGCGGGTTTCGACGGCTCGTTCCTGCTTGTGACCCAGAACATCGACAATCTGCACGAGGCCGCGGGTTCGCGGAAACTGCTGCACATGCACGGCGAGGTGAACGCCGCGCTCTGCCAGTGCTGCGGCATGCGCTGGCCGTGGACCGAAGACCTCACCATCAATTCGCAGTGCCAGTGGTGCAAGACGACCGGCCAGATGCGGGTAGACGTGGTGTGGTTCGGCGAAATGCCCTACCGCATGGACGAAATCGACGCCGCGCTGACGAACTGCGACCTTTTCGTGTCGATCGGAACCAGCGGCAATGTCTATCCGGCTGCCGGTTTCGTCGAGCAGGCGAAGGCCGCCGGCGCGCATACGGTGGAACTCAACCTTGAGCCGTCCGAGGGCTATTCGTTCTTCGACGAGGCCGTTTATGGCCGCGCGACGGAAGTGGTGCCACTCTTCGTCGAGCGGCTGCTGGCCGGGCAGGACGACACTCCGGCGGATAAATGCGGAACCGGCTGACCGATCGGCAAAGACCGGCCCCACTTCCGGACGAGGTGAACTACCGCCGTTTGCGCGGCTTCTCCAGAAGCGCCACCGCCTCGACATGGGGCGACCAGAGGAACTGGTCCACCGGCGTCACGCTCTTCAGCGCATAGCCGCCATCGACCAGTATGCGCAGGTCGCGCGCCAGCGTGGCCGGATTGCAGGAAACGGCCGCCACGAACGGCACGTCCGATTTCGCGATCTGCTTGCACTGGTCTTCCGCGCCCGCGCGCGGCGGATCGAAGGCCACACCATCATAGGCGGCGAGTTCCTTGTAGGTGAGCGGACGCCGGAAGAGGTCGCGCTTTTCGATGACCACCCGCTTCAGCCCGCCCCCGAAACGAAAGCCCCGGTCGAGCGCGGCCAAGGCCGCCGCATCGCCTTCGACGGCATGCACTTCCGATTTCCGGGCAAGGCGCAGGGCAAAGGCACCCGCCCCGGCGAACAGGTCGGCGACCTTCTTCGCCTTTTTCAGATGCTCGCCGACGAGATCGGCCATCACCTGCTCGGCCGAAGCAACGGCCTGAAGGAAGCTGCCCGGCGGCGGCGTGACCGAGGCGCTGCCGAATGAAACCAGCGGCTTTCTCGGCTCAACGACGATCTCGCCATCCACCGACACGCGCGCCAGCCCCTCGCCGATGGCGAAGGCGGAAATGGCCATGCGCGCCTTGTCTTCCAGCTTGCCTGCGTCCTGCGCCGCGACATCGAGCCCCGACTCGGTATGCGTGACGGTGATGTGGAATGCCTGCTGCGTATGGCAGATCAGGCCAGCCAGCCGCCGCAGCATCGGAAGCGCTGCCTCGATCTGCGGCTCCACGATCGGGCATTCCTCGATATCGATGATGTGGTGCGAGAGGGCGCGGTTGTAGCCGAGCAGCATACCACCTTCCGTGCGGCGGGCGGAAAACACGGCGCGGCGGCGCGAATGCGATGCGCAGGGCACGGTGGCGGCGACGTCCACTTCCAGGCCCCGGCTTTTCAGCGCCTGCACGACCTTTTCGCGCTTCCAGTCCAGATAGGCCTGAGCATCCAAATGCTGAAGCGCGCAGCCGCCGCATTCGGTGAAATGCCGGCAGGCCGGCTCGATGCGCAGCGGCGACGGCTCAAGCACGGCCATCAGCGTGCCGCGATCCTTTTCGCGCGCGGCGTTCACCGTTTCGCCGGGCAGCGTGAACGGGATGAAGACGGGGCCTTGCGGCGTATCCGCGACGCCGTCGCCCTGCGCGCCAAGACGGGAGACCTGGAAACGTGTGCTCATGCCTTCACTCCGGCCAGCAGGAATTCGCGGTTGCCGTCGCCGCCTTCGATAGGAGACGGGCACAGGCCCAGCGCCGTCCAGCCGATCTGGCTGTCCAGCCATTCGGCAAGGGCGGTCGCCACGACGGGTCCATCCGCGGTGTTCTTCAGAATGCCGCCCTTGCCGATCGCCTCGCGGCCGGCCTCGAACTGCGGCTTGACCAGAAACAGCCCATAGGCGCCGCGCCTTGCCAGCAACAGCGCCGGCGGCAGGGCAAGCTTCAACGAAATGAAGCTGACATCGGAAACGATCAGGTCTAGCGCCCGGCCTTCCAGCACGTCGGCGGTCAGGTCGCGCGCGTTCAACCCCTCCACGCAGCTCACGCGGGGATCGCCGCGCAGGCTCTCATGCATCTGGCCGTGGCCGACATCGATTGCCGTGACGTGGGCTGCGCCGCGCTCCAGCAGCACCTGGGTGAAGCCGCCGGTGGAGGCGCCGATGTCCAGCGCGTTCGCGCCGCGCGGGTCGATGCCGAAATGGTTGAGCCCGGCAATGAGCTTCAGCGCCGCGCGCGACACATAGGCCTGCGCCGGGTCGGCAACGGTAATGACTGCGGCGTCCGACACGGCCTGTCCCGGCTTGGTGACGATGCCGCCGTCCACGCTTACGGTGCCGCGCTCCACGGCGTCGCGCGCCCGCGAACGGCTGGCGAAGAGCCCTCGGCTGACCAGCGCCTCGTCAAGGCGCCGGCGGGTGGTGTTTCGGTTGTCGGCTTTCATCGGCCTTCCATGGCGAAAGCCGTGGCGGAAGGCAAGCGCCTCAGGCGGTCGCCGAACGCACGGAGCGGCCGAGCGCGGCAAAAACCGCATGCACGATCCCTGCGGAATCCAGACCTGAATCGGCATACATTTTTTCCGGCTTGGCATGGTCGGTGAATTCGTCCGGCATAACCAGCGGCCGAACCTTCAACCCCGAATCCAGCAAACCTTCCTTTGCCAGGAAGTGCAGCACATGGCTGGCAAAGCCGCCGACAGCGCCCTCCTCCACCGTCAGCAGCACCTCATGCGAGGTGGCGAGCCGGCGCACCAGATCCTCGTCCAGCGGCTTGGCGAAGCGGGCGTCGGCCACGGTGGTCGAAAGCCCGGCGGCGTTCAGTTCCTCCGCCGCCAGCAGGCAATCCTGCAGGCGGGTGCCGAAGGACAGAAGCGCGACCTTGGTGCCTTCGCGCAGGATGCGGCCCTTGCCGATTTCCAGCACCGAGCCACGCTCCGGCATATCGACGCCGACGCCGTTGCCACGCGGATAGCGGAAGGAGATCGGGCCCTCATCATAGGCCGCGGCGGTGCGCACCATGTGGCGCAGTTCCGCCTCGTCGGCGGCTGCCATCACCACGAAGTGGGGCAGCGTGGCGAGGAAGGCGGTGTCGAAGGCTCCGCAATGGGTCGGCCCGTCAGCGCCGACGAAACCGGCGCGGTCGATGGGGAAACGCACCGGCAATTGCTGGATCGCCACGTCATGCACGACCTGGTCGTAGGCGCGCTGGAGGAAGGTGGAATAGATCGCGGCGAAGGGCTTGAAACCTTCAGTCGCAAGGCCGGCGGCGAAAGTCACCGCATGCTGCTCGGCAATGCCGACATCGAAGGTGCGCTCGGGAAACACTTCGCCGAACAGGTCGAGCCCGGTGCCGGACGGCATGGCGGCGGTGACGGCAACTATCTTGTCGTCCTCGCGCGCTTCCTGAATCAGGCTCTGGGCAAAGACCTTGGTGTAGCTCGGCGCATTGGCGGGCGCCTTGGCCTGCGCGCCGGTAATGACGTCGAACTTGTTGACGCCGTGATACTTGTCGGCCGCGGCCTCAGCCGGGGCATAGCCCTTGCCCTTCTGCGTCACGACGTGGATGAGCACGGGGCCATCGCCATTGTCGCGGACGTTTTTCAGAACCGGGATCAGATGTTCCAGATTGTGACCGTCGATGGGGCCGATATGGAAGAAGCCGAGTTCCTCGAACAGCGTGCCGCCGGTGACATAGCCGCGCGCATGCTCGACCGCGCGGGTAATCGCCCGGTCGACGCGGGCGCCGAGATAGGAGGTCAGCTTCTTGCCGAGATCGCGGATGCCCTGATAAGCGCGGCCCGAACCGAGACGGGCCAGATAAGCGCTCATCGCGCCAGTCGGCGGCGCAATCGACATGTCGTTGTCGTTGAGGATGACGATCATGCGCGAGTTCAGCGCGCCGGCATTGTTCATCGCCTCATAGGCCATGCCCGCCGACATGGCCCCGTCGCCGATCACGGCGATGACGTTGTTCCTGCCGCCCTTCAGGTCGCGGGCCACGGCCATGCCGAGGCCGGCCGAAATGGAGGTCGAGGAATGCGCGGTGCCGAAGGGGTCGTAATCGCTTTCCGCGCGCTTGGTGAAGCCGGAAAGCCCGCCCTCCATCCGCAAAGTGCGGATGCGGTCGCGACGGCCGGTGAGGATCTTGTGCGGATAGGCCTGATGCCCGACATCCCAGATGATGCGGTCTGCCGGCGTGTCGAAGACATAGTGGAGCGCGACAGTCAGCTCGACCACGCCGAGCCCGGCGCCGAGATGGCCACCAGTATGCGAAACCGCGTCGACGAGTTCGGCGCGCAGTTCGGAAGCCAGTTGCGGCAGGTCGCTCTCGGGCAGCGCCTTCAAGTCGGCAGGAATGCGAACCTTGTCCAGCAGCGGCGTCTTGGGCGGCAAATTCACGTCATATGGCCTGTCTAATCGATCAATATTGGCTTGGGAGATAGAGTGTCGCTCCCTGAATGTAAATGACAGGCGGGCTCACGCGCGTCATTTCGCCCGCGGATCAGCCCTCCGGCAGAGGAACAAATTCTTTCTCGTCCCCCGGCACGATGTCGAAACGCCCCGTTTTCCATTCCTCCTTGGCCTGCTCGATGCGTTCCCTGGAGGAGGAAACGAAGTTCCACCATATGTAGCGCCTGGAGCCGAGCGACGCACCACCGAAAAGCATGAAATGCGCGCCATGCTCGCTCCCCACCACGATCTCGTCGCCGGGGCGGAACACCAGCAGGCGATCCGACGCAAAGCGGTCGCCGGAAATGACGACATCGCCCTCCAGGACGTAGATCGCCCGTTCCTCGGCTTCGGCCGGGATTTTTATCCGGGCGCCGGCAGCGAGCCTGAGATCGGCATAGAGCGTGTCCTGAAACGTGGTGACGGGCGAGCGATGCCCTTCGAAGTCGCCCATGACGACGCGGCCGGTCACGCCATTGTCGGTGAAATCGGGCAGGGCCGTCGATGACGTGTTCTCGAAGGTCGGCGCCATTTCCTCAATCCGGTCGGGCAGAGCGATCCAGGTCTGCAATCCGGAAATGCCCTGTGCTTGCCCGCGCATCTCCTGCGGCGTGCGCTCCGAATGGACGATGCCACGACCGGCCGTCATGAGGTTCACGTCGCCGGGCGAGATGACCATCTCGGTGCCGAGCGAATCGCGATGCCGCACCCGCCCGTCGAAAAGATATGTGACCGTGGAAAGGCCGATATGCGGATGCGGGCGCACATCCAGCCCCTGCCCTGCCCGCAGGATCGCCGGCCCCATGCGGTCGAAGAAGATGAAGGGGCCGACCAGCCGTCGCCGCGCCGTCGGCAGCGCGCGGCGCACCTCGAAGCCGCCGATGTCGCGCGCATTGGGCACGACCATCAGTTCGATGGCATCGCAGGAGAATGCATCCCCCGGCTCGGGATCGCGGGCGGGAAAGAAGCTCATGGTGACCTCCCTGCATCGGCGGCAGTCGTTGAACCTTGCCGCCAGAAGCTATGCCCTGATCCCGACAATAGGAAGACCGCTCACCCGAGACGGTTCGTTCAATGAGCGGCTACTCCCCGTCGAGCGGCTCCGTTCCCACCGGCTTGCCGTCGCGCGAGAGGCGGATTTTCTCCACCTTGTCCTCGGCCGCCTTCAGCAGGCGGTCGCAATGCGCCTTCAAGGCCTCGCCACGCTCATAGATGCGGATCGACTGGTCGAGCGGCACGTCGCCGCGCTCCAGATCGTCAACGATGCGTTCCAGCGCCTGCAACGCCTGCTCGAAGCTCATCGCCTTGATGTCTTCGTTGTTCTGTTCGGCGTCCATGCAAGATTATCCTTTCATCAGGCGCTTCACATGCGCCGCGACCGAGAACGCCAGGCCCTGCAGGTCGTAGCCGCCTTCGAGCAGGCTGACGACGCGGTGGTTCGCATGGGTGGCGGCACGGTCCATGATCTGGCCCGTTGCCCAGTCGAAATCTTCTTCCGTCAGGTTGATCTCTGCCAGCGGGTCGCGGTGATGCGCGTCGAAACCGGCCGAGATGATGACGAGATCGGGTTTGAAATTGTCCAATGCCGGCAGCACGCGCGAGCGGAAGGCGTCGCGGAACAGATCGCTGCCGGTGCGTGGCGAAAGCGGCGCGTTGACGATATTGCCCGCACCCACTTCGGTTTTCGCGCCCGTGCCGGGAAACAGCGGCATCTGATGGGTGGAGCAGAACAACACGCTGGGATCGTCCCAGAAAATGTCCTGCGTGCCATTGCCATGGTGTACGTCCCAATCGATGATGGCAACACGCTCGACGCCGTGCTTCTTCTGCGCATGGCGCGCGGCGATGGCCGCCGTGTTGAACAGGCAGAAGCCCATCGCCGTGGTCTTTTCGGCGTGGTGCCCCGGCGGGCGCGCCGCAACGAAGACATTGTCCGCCTTGCCGGCGAAGACGTCGTCCACGGCGGCATTGGCGGCCCCCACCGCGGTCAGGGCGGCCTGCCAACTCTTGGGACTCACGGTGGTGTCGCCGTCGATTGCACGCAGTCCCTCTTCGGGAACAGCGTCGCGGATCATTTCCACGAAGCTTTCCGGGTGCGCATAGAGCAAGGTCGCCTCGTCGCCCATCGGCGCTTCGACCCGGTCGAGGGCGAGGAAGGGCTCCTCCTCCAGGATGCGCGCCACCGCGCGCAACCGGTCCGGGCGCTCGGGATGTCCGGACGGCGTCAGGTGCTCAAGGAAGATCGGATGGGAATAGAGGCGCGTGGTCATGGCAAACAGTCTATCAGCAAAGGCTGGCAGTGCCACGCACTACCAGCCAAAGCCTGGGGAAAATCGTCTCTTCGTTGCAGTGCATGTCGTTTCCGAGGGGTGCATGGCGCGCTTGCGCAAGCTAGTGTCGTGTCATTGCCAGGTGCCCGCCCACGCGGCGGGAGAATCGGGAACGCGGTGAAATTCCGCGGCGTGCCCAACGCTGTAAGGGGGACCGCATCGGCACATGCCACTGTTCTTGCGAACGGGAAGGCGCCGATGACGGTATGATCCCAAGCCAGAAGACCGGCCCGGCAAAGATAGTCGTCCGCTTGGTCAGGCAGGGCGACGCCGAGGACGTTCGCAAGGGGAAACGCGATGCCCGCCACCTGCCATCCGGCGCAGACGCACCAAAACCATGACAAATCATTCGAGCATACCGCCCGCGAGGCGGTCTACCACGCGATCTTCGGCCGCCGCGACGTGCGCAGCCATTTTTCGCCCGAGCCGCTGGAGGACGCCGTGCTGGCCCGCCTGTTGACGGCGGCTCACCATGCGCCATCGGTGGGCTACATGCAGCCCTGGAATTTCATCGTCATCCGCGACATGGCCCGGCGCGAGCGGATGCGCGACCTGTTTTTTGCCGCACGTGAGCAGGAATTGCCCAACATCGCGGCAGAGCGGCAGGCGCTCTATCGCAAGCTCAAGCTCGAAGGCATCTGCGAAAGTGCGGTGAACCTGTGCATCACATGCGATCGGAGCCGGGCACAGAACTCGCCGCTCGGCCGCTGGCACAACCCGCAGATGGATCTCTACAGCACGGTCTGCGCGGTGCAGAATTTCTGGCTGGCCGCGCGCGCCGAAGGCGTCGGCGTCGGCTGGGTCAGCATCCTCGACGAACGGGCCGTGAAGCGGGAACTGGAAATCCCGGCGCATGTCGCGCCGGTCGCCTATCTGTGTGTCGGCCGCGTCTCGCAATTCGCGAACCGGCCCGATCTGGAGGAAAAAGGCTGGGGCAGCCGCCTGCCGCTGCCCGGCCTGATCATGAGCGAAACCTTTGGCGGCTCGGGTGAAGCCGCCCTGAAGGACGCCGTCCTCAGAGGATTTCCGTCTTTGCGATCCTGATGCCGAAGCCTTCCAGGCCGATATAGTGGCGCTCGCGCGAGGCGATGAGGTTGATGGAGGAAATGCCCAGGTCCTTCAGGATCTGCGCGCCAAGGCCGATCTGACGCCATTCGTCCTCGCGCCGGCGGGCCTCTTCATGGTCCTCGTCGTCGCGTTGCGGACGGTTGCGCCCCGGATCGGCGACCCCGACCGAACCTTCGCGCAGATAGACGATGACGCCGCGCTGGCGCTCGCCCATCTTCTTCATGATGTCGTCCAGCCGGCAGCCGGCACCGAACACATCGGCCACGACATCCTCGGTCTGAAGTCGCACCGGCACCTCGGCACCGTCGCGAATGTCGCCATAGACGACGGCCAGATGGTGCATCACGTCCCACGGCAGCGTGTAGATGAAGGCCTTCGCCTTGCCGCCTGGCGTCTCGATGTCGAAGCTGTCCATGCGCTGGACAAGCGTTTCCTGCCGCTGGCGATAGGCAATCAGATCGGCCACGGACACCTGCCTGAGCCCGTTCTGCTCGGCGAAGGCGGCCACCTGCGGGCCGCGCATGACGGTGCCGTCGTCATTGACCAGTTCGGATATGACGCCGACCGGGGGCAGGTTGGCGAGCTTGCACAGATCGACCGCCGCCTCCGTATGGCCGGAGCGCATCAGCACGCCGCCCTCGCGCGCCACCAGCGGGAAAATATGTCCTGGACGCACGAAATCGGACGGCCCGACATTGCCGTTTGCCAGATTGCGCACGGTGAGCGTGCGATCGTCGGCCGAGATACCGGTGGTGGTGCCGTGCTTGAAGTCGACGCTGACGGTAAAGGCGGTGGTGTGCGCCGAATCGTTTTCCGCGACCATCGGCGCGAGATTGAGGCGGCGGGCGTCCTCACGCGTCATCGGCGTGCAGACGATGCCGGATGTGTGGCGCACGATGAAGGCCATCTTCTCGGGCGTGCAATGCACGGCCGCAACGATCAGGTCGCCCTCGTTCTCGCGCCCATCATCGTCCATGACGACGACGATTTCACCGCGCTCGAAGGCGCGAATGGCTTCGACAATTTTCTTCTGGTCGTAGGACATGGTCAAATCCAGTGAGTGGTGGTGGTCGACGGTGAATGGTCGGGCCGGATGGTTCAGGGCGGTTCTTTCCATTCACCATTGACCATTCACCGCGTGCTCAACGTCCCGTCTGCCCCCTGTGGCGCAGATAGTGATCGGCAATGGCGCAGGCCACCATGGCCTCGCCGATCGGCACGGCGCGGATGCCCACGCAGGGGTCGTGACGGCCCTTGGTCATCACATCCACGTCCCGGCCATCGAGATCGATGGATTTGCGCGGCGTGAGGATCGAGGACGTCGGCTTGACCGCGAAGCGCGCGACGATCTCCTGACCGGTCGAAATGCCCCCCAGTATACCGCCGGCCTTGTTGGAGAGGAACACCGCGTTTCCGTCATTGCCGATGCGCATCTCGTCGGCGTTCTCTTCGCCGGTGATGCGCGCGGCTTCGAAGCCATTGCCGATCTCCACGCCCTTCACGGCGTTGATCGACATGAGGTTGGAGGCGATCTCCTGATCGAGCTTGGCATAGATCGGCGCGCCGAGGCCGGCCGGCACGCCTTCGGCCACGATCTCGATTACCGCCCCGACCGACGAGCCGGCCTTGCGGATGCTGTCCAGATATTCGGTGAAAACCGGCACCGAGTCCGGGTCCGGCGTGAAGAACGGGTTTTGCGGATCCTCGACGAAATTCCAGTTCCAGCGGCTGCGGTCGATGTCCTTGACGCCGACGGAGACCAGTGCGCCGCGCACCACCATGCCGGGCACCACCTTGCGCGCAAGCGCGCCGGCCGCCACGCGCGCCGCCGTCTCGCGGGCGGAGGAGCGGCCGCCGCCACGATAGTCGCGCAGGCCGTATTTCATCTGATAGGTGTAGTCGGCGTGCCCCGGCCGGTACTGGCGGGCGATCTCGCCATAGTCCTTGGAACGCTGGTCGACATTGCGAATCAGCATCGACACCGGCGTGCCGGTGGTGACCATGGTCTCGCCGTCGTCTTCCGGCACGAAACCGGACAGGATTTCAACCTCGTCGGGCTCGCGGCGCTGGGTGACGAAGCGCGACTTGCCCGGCCGGCGACGGTCCAGCTCATGCTGGATCTCGGCGCGCGTGAAACGGATACCCGGCGGGCAGCCGTCGACCACGCAGCCCAGGGCCGCGCCGTGGCTTTCGCCCCAGGTGGTGACACGGAACAAATGTCCGAAAGTGTTGTGCGACATGAGAATTCAGCCCTGCCCCGGCCACGCCGGTTTTCGTCGTGCGTTCTATTGGCGTTTTGGGCGAGGGTCAAACCATGATCGGGCCACCGCTTTCACACCTGTCGGGCGCATTTTCTACAATTACCACAACATGTTGAAAACAAATGGTGAAACCGGCAGATTTAGTTTTGACACATTCGCCATGTTAGTGATTTGCTTCCCGAGCGCATTCGAGCCGCAGCGATCGGCGCCAAGGATAAACATAAGAGGATGGACCATGCGTAGACTGATCGGCGCTTTTGCCGCCGCTATCGTGACGATTTCCAGCGTGGCCTATGCCGCCGAAGCCGAAGGCAAGATCAAGTCGATCGACCACGAGAAACTGACCATCACCCTCGACAACGGAAAGTCCTACAAGCTGCCCGGCGAATTCGACGTCGATGCGCTTCAGGAGGGCATGGAAGTGCTGCTGGCCTACGACCAGATCGATGGCGTCAACACCATCACCGATATGGAACTGCCGTCGGATTAATTCCGCTTCACCCGACGACGCTTTCTCGAATCGTCATCGGACTTTGTCTCGTGATCTTTCCGAAAAGTCCGCAGCTCTGCGGGATAATGCTTTAAAGCCAGTCGAGACGACCGCCGCGCAGGCGCAGCACGCGATCCTGCGGGATTTCCAGCGCAGCGGCATCTGTCGCCGGCATGGCCTCCACCAGCCGGAAGGCGACGCGCAGGATTCCGCCATGCGTGACGCAGACGGTGGGCCGCTCAAGCTCATCGAACCAGGGCCGGACACGCGCGAGCAGCATCTCGTAGCTCTCGCCCTCGTCGCCGGGTGGCACGAAATCCCATTTGTCCCGCGCGCGGGCTGCCGTGGATCCGGGCGCACTGGCCTCCACTTCCGCCAGCGTAAAGCCCTGCCAGTCGCCGAAATGCACCTCCACCAACCGCGCGTCGGTGCGGTAGCCCTGCGCCGGCAAGCCCATGGCAACGCGCACGCGCTCCATGGTTTCGCGCGTGCGCCGGAGCGGGCTGGCGACGAAGTCGAATTCAGCCGGCCTGTCGATCAGTTCGGCCAGACGCCTGCCGTTTCGGTCGGCCTGGCTTCGGCCGCGCGCGGTTATGTCGGTGTCGGCCTGCCCCTGCAGCCGCTGCTCGGCATTCCACGCCGTCTGCCCGTGACGAATGAAATAGACAAGCGGATACATGGCGCGAGCGCGCCTCCCGGAAGCTCGGCAGGACCGCGGATCAGTCCTTGACGGTGGAAATGTCGGGCGCGTCCACGGCCTTCATGCCGACGACGTGATAGCCCGAATCGACGTGATGCACCTCGCCGGTGACGCCGCGCGACAGATCGGACAGGAAGTACAGGCCGGAATCGCCCACTTCCTCCGGTGTCACGGTGCGCTTCAGCGGGGCGTTGTACTCGTTCCACTTCAGGATGTAGCGGAAGTCGCCGATGCCCGAAGCCGCAAGCGTCTTGATGGGACCGGCCGAGATCGCGTTGACGCGGATGCCCTTGCCACCAAGATCGACGGCCAGATAGCGCACGCTGGCTTCAAGCGCTGCCTTGGCGACACCCATGACGTTGTAGTGCGGCATCACCTTCTCGGCGCCGTAATAGGTCAGCGTCAGCAGCGAGCCGCCATCGGTCATCAGCGCTTCGGCACGCTTGGCGATGGTCGTGAAGGAATAGACCGAAATGTCCATCGTGCGCAGGAAATTGTCGCGCGTCGTCTCGACATAGCGGCCATCCAGCTCCTCCTTGTCGGAGAAGGCGATGGCGTGGACGACGAAGTCGAGCTTGCCCCACTTCTTGGCAACGCCGTCGAACACGGCATCCAGGCTTTCGGCATCGGTCACATCGCAGTGGCCGGCAATATGGGCGCGCTCACCCAGCTCGGCCACCAGCGGCTCGACGCGCTTGCGAAAAGCGTCGCCCTGATAGGTCAGGGCAATCTCCGCACCCTGATCGGCGCAGGCCTTGGCAATTCCCCAGGCGATCGACCGGTTGTTGGCCACGCCGAGGATAAGGCCGCGTTTTCCGGCCATGAGGCCCTGTCCAACCGTCATGTGGTCGTTCTCCGCATTCTCTTCATACAGGAAATGCCCCTATCGCACAGGCACAGGATGCCTTCAAGCTTCCTGCGCAGCGAAACAAACCGATTGAAGTCGGCCAAACGGTCAGTTGGCCGACTTTTTCATCAGCGCCTCCAGTTCGGCACGGTCGGTTTCGGGCAGCATGACACGGATATGGACATAGAGATCGGCATGGCCGCCGCCCTTCTGCGTGAGGCCGCGTCCCTTCAGGCGCAGCACCTTGTCGGAGCTGGACCACGCCGGAACATTGACCGCCAGCCTGCCCGTGGGCGTTTCCACCGCCACCTTGGCGCCCAGCACCGCATCCTGCAGCGAGACCGGCAGATCGACATGCAGGTCGCGCCCCTCGACGCGGTAGCGCCCGTGCTTGCGGAAATGGATCTTCACCAGCGCGTCGCCCGGACCGCCGAAACCGGCCTCGCCCTGCCCTTTCAGGCGGATGGTCTGGCCGTCCTCGACATAATGCGGCAGCTTCACCGCCAGCTTGCGCCCGTCGGGGAAAATGGCCGTCACCTTGTCGGCGGCTGCGACTTCCTCGATGGTGACGTCGAGCGTGGCGTTGAGGTCGGCCCCCTTCGGCGCACGCCGGGCGCTGCCGCCCGCACCCGTGCCAGCCTGGCGAAAGGCCTGGCCGAAAAGTTCGCTGAAAATATCGCTGTCGCTGCCGAACGACTCGCCGCCCATCCCGCTGGTGCGGAACTCGAAATGCTCGCCGCCCTGCCCCCGCGCCTGCCTGCGGAAGCCGGCGAACGGGTCGCCGCCCGGCTGGCCCTCGAAGCCATGGAATTTCGGCTTGCCCTCGGCATCGATCTCGCCGCGGTCATAGGCGGCGCGGCTCTTTTCATCGCCGAGTATCTCATAAGCCTGATTGGCGGCCGCGAACCGGTCCTTCGCCTTGGGATCATTCGGGTTCTGGTCCGGATGATGCTTCTTGGCGAGTTTGCGATACGCCGATTTTATCTCCTTGGCCGAAGCGTTCTTGGCAACGCCCAGCACTTCATAGGGATCACGCATACCTTCTGCCTGCTGGAAATTCGGAAATTACAATCTGTCGAACCCTATATGCTCCTCGGTAGGAAGAAATTCCAGAGCAGGGGACGATATGAGCCCGGCGCAATGCGCGCGGCAGGCGAAATCACGTGGCGGGCTGGAAATCCAGCATGCGCCACAGGCCCGCGCCTGCCTTGCAGACCTCGCCATGATAGAGGCCGACGCCATCATAGCTCTCGCGCGAGGTGGTGAACTTGCGGCACAAGGCGCCGTTGTCGCGGCTTTCGATGACATTGCTGATTGCGCCGCGCGAACCGGTATCGGCATTGGCCCAGGCCAGCGGAGCGCCCGCCAGTCCCTCAAGGTCGGCCGAGGTGACGGCGTTGCGTATGGTGGCCTCGTCGGACGCGCGCTCCGGATCGGTCGTCGTCTGCGATGCGGACGCGACGGAGCCGGTGAGCAGCGAACGATCCACCTCGGCCTTTTCCAGGCTGAACCCGCCCATGCCGCAGCCTGACAGCAGGACGGGAAAACACAGCACCAGCGCCAGCCTCGGGCGATTCGATCGGAAAAGACACGACAAACCGTCGCTGCAAGCTTGCGCAACGCGCGACAATGGGCAATCTCCAGTCAACAACTTCAATTCGAGCGGAAATTATGGCCGAGACAGCATTAACAAGCGGTGACTTCTCCGAAAGCATGGAGCCGTTTCGTCTTTTTGCGGCATGGCTCGACGAGGCCGGCAGGAGCGAGCCGAACGACGCCAATGCGGTGGCGCTGGCCACGGTGGACAGCGACGGCCTGCCCGACGTGCGCATGGTGCTGCTGAAAGGCTTCGACGAAAAGGGCTTCGTCTTCTACACCAATTTCGAAAGCGCCAAGGGCAGCGAAATCCTCGCCACGATGAAGGCTGCGATGTGTTTCCACTGGAAGTCGCTGCGGCGGCAGGTGCGCATTCGCGGCGCCGTCGAAATCGTCAGCGACGAGGAGGCGGACGCCTATTTCGAGTCACGCCCGCGCGGCAGCCGAATCGGCGCCTGGGCGTCGAAACAGTCGCGCCCGCTGGAAAGCCGCTTCGCGCTGGAAAAGTCGGTCGCCGAATACACCGCGCGCTACGCCATGGGCCACATACCGCGCCCCGGCTACTGGTCGGGTTTCCGCATCATCCCGCGGACGATCGAGTTCTGGCACGATCGTCCCTTCCGCCTGCACGACCGCATCGTGTTCAGCCGCGCGGCGGATGGCGGCTGGGACAAGGACCGGCTGTACCCGTGAGGGCAGCCGGATTTCCGGGAATCTGCGACACTCCATACCGGTAACGCAGGCAGGCCGGCACGCGTGCCTTCGATGGAACCCTTTGTCATTACAAGAATTTAATCTTTTCATTCAGTTGAGGTTCATCCTCCGACTGCAACATTGCCTCACACGGGCTTGGAAACAGAATGAGGAACCGATGAAAAAGATATTGTCGACCATTTGCGCGGCCGCCATGACCATCACGGCCGTCGCCGCCACGATGGCGCCCGCCAATGCCGCACCAGTGCTGTTCCCGAAACTCGAAGCCGGAAGGACTGACGTGCAGCAGGTGCGCGACCGCAGGGGCTTCCAGCGCCGCGGCAACCATTATTATTACAACGGCCATCGCGGCTATCGTCACCACCGTCCGGGCTGGAGACGTCACAATGGCTGGTGGTTCCCGCCGGCGGCCTTCATCACCGGCGCCATCATCGGCGGGGCGATCGCCAACCAGCCACGCCCGGTATATCGTCCGGCATACCGGCTGTCGAACGCGCATGTGCGCTGGTGCCACGACCGCTACCGCTCTTACCGCGTTTCGGACAATACGTTCCAGCCTAACAGGGGGCCTCGCCAGCAGTGCGTCTCGCCCTATATGCGCTGATACAGGCACATGCCGACCGTTTCAGGCTCTTGCGACCCCGTTTCGGCGGGGTCGTGTCGTTTTCGGCAGGTTATTTCTTGCGGTTCGTGAAGGCGGTCAGGGCCGCCCTGGCTTCGTCCGATTTCAGCCGCCGGCGGAAAATTTCGTTCTCCTGACTTACCCGCTCCGCCACCGCCTCGCGTGGCGCGCGCAGCAGATCGCGGGTGGCCTTGAGTGCTCCGCGCGGCTTGGCCGCAACGGCATCCGCCGCCGCGAGTACTGCCGCTTCCAGCGCATCTTCGGGCACGACATCGTAGATCATGCCGGCCGCCCTGGCCTTCTCGGCCGTAAGCCCCTCGCCGAGACCAAGCATGGCAAAGGCCTGCTGGCGCCCGAGGACCATCGGCAAGAGCAGGCTGGACGCCGCCTCCGGCACCAGCCCGAGATCGACGAAGGGCGTGCGGAACACCGTGCGCGGCGTTGCGAAGGTGAGATCGCAATGGAGATTGAGCGTCGTGCCGATGCCGACCGCGATACCGTCCACCCCCGAAAGCATCGGCTTTTCGCATCGCACCAGGGTGAGCAGGAAATCCCACACTTCGGGACTGCCTTCCCCGCCCGTCGCCACGGCCATGAAATCGGTGAGGTCGTTGCCGGCCGAAAACGCGCCCGGCACGCCAAAGAAGACATGGGCCGCGATCTGCGGATCGGCGTCACCCGACTGCAAGGCCGCGGCTATCGCCGCATACATGGCGCTGGTGAGCGCATTTTTCTTTTCGGGCCGGTTCATGCGGATGACCTGCACCGCACCGCGCCGCTCGACCAGGATCTGGCCGTCAGCCAAGGTTCCCATAATTCTTCCCCCTTCGAATATTCCGGCCCGGACCGGGCTCAGTCAGAGATCAGCGCCTTGCCGGCAACTCCCACGCTTGCGGCGCCTTCAACGATGCTCTCCCTCAGCGGTCGCGTCTCGCCGAGAAGATTTTCAGCAAAGAAACGGCACAGCGCCTGCCGCTCCTCGTCCCCATCGGCAAGCGCCGCGCGCGCCAGATAGGCGCCGCCCGCAGCCAGCGCGAACAGCCTGAGATAGGGTGTGGCACCGGCCAGCGCCTCGTCCATTCGGCCGTTTGCCAACAATTTCTGCAGATGGCGGGTGGCATTCGAGAAATCATCCAGCGCGTCGTCCAGCGCGTTGGCGCTGCGTCCGAATCCCGGCAGGTTGGAGGAGCGCACATCGCTCACGATCCCGCCGAGTTCGGCAATGTAACCGCCGATGTGCTCGCCGCCGTCCAGCGGCAGCTTGCGTGTCAACAGGTCGATTGCCTGGATGCCGTTGGTGCCCTCGTAGATCGGTGCGATGCGCGCGTCGCGCAGCAATGCCGCTGCACCCGTTTCCTCGATGAAGCCCATGCCGCCATGAACCTGCACGCCGAGCGAGGCGACATCGACGCCCACATCGGTGGAAAACGCCTTGGCGACGGGGGTGAGCAGGTTCACCCGCTCCTGCCAGTATTGCGCGCGCTCGCCGCCGGCGCGGGCGCGGTCGGCGGCATGTGCGCAGGAGTAGCAGATGGCGCGCGCGGCCTGCGTCAGCGTCTTCATGGACAGCAGAGTGCGCTGCACATCCGGATGATGGACGATGGGCGCCATACCCTCGCCGGAATAGCTCGCCGCCTTGCCCTGCCGGCGCTCATTGGCATAGGCCAGCGCCTTCTGGAATGCGGCCTCCGCCACTGCCACACCCTGGATGCCGACCGCAAGGCGGGCATTGTTCATCATGGTGAACATGCAGGCGAGCCCCCGGTTTTCCTCGCCGATCAGCCAGCCCACCGCGCCCGGTTCGCGGCCTTCCGCAAAACCGTCGCCAAAGATCATGGTGCAGGTGGGCGAGGCGTGGATGCCCAGCTTGTGCTCGAGCCCCGAACAGAACAGATCGTTGCGCGCGCCCAGCGAACCGTCTTCGTTGACGAGGAATTTCGGGACCAGGAACAGCGAGATGCCGCGCGTGCCGGCGGGCGCGTCGGGCAGGCGCGCAAGCACCAGATGCACGATATTGTCGGTGAAATCGTGCTCGCCATAGGTGATGAAGATTTTCTGGCCGAAAATGCGATAAGTGCCGTCTCCGGCGCGCTCGGCACGGGCGCGCAACGCGTTGAGGTCCGAACCGGCCTGCGGCTCGGTCAGGTTCATCGTGCCCATCCATTCGCCGGAGACGAGCTTTTCCAGATAGGTGTGCTTCAGCGCCTCCGAGGCATGTTTTTCCACCGCCTCGACCGCGCCCATGGTCAACATGGGGCCAAGGCCGAAGGCGATCGACGCGGAATTCCACATCTCCAGCACGGCCACGCCCAGCATTGCCGGCAGGCCCTGCCCGCCGAATTCCTCCGGCGCCTGCAGCGCGTTCCAGCCGCCCTCGCGCCAGCGCGCGTAAAGCTCCTTCCAGCCCGGCGGCGTGGTGACGGCGGCATCCTTCAGCACCGCGCCATGCCGGTCGCCGATCTCGCGCAATGGCGTCACTTCCTCGGTCGCGAAGCGCCCGGCTTCCTGCAGGATCGCATCGGCCAGGTCCTCGCCCAGATCGCCGAACGCTCCTTCCTCGATGGCCGCCTTCAGCCCGGCCACATGCTTCAGCGTGAAGGAAATCTCCTCAACGGGTGCGCGATACATGCGGCCGATCCTCCTGGACAAGATATGAACGTGCTTTGCACACTATGCGGAAAGGATGGCCTCGCGCTACTTTCTTTTGACGTAAACGTCAAATTTGCACGCGTCCGCCCCGTGACTTTTCGACTGCGCGTGGAAGAGGTTCGGCAAGTCCTTTGCCGGCCGTGCGGCAATCACGCTTTCGGCCTTTCCGGCGGATGCCACAATTTAAGCACTTCCTTAATCATAAGAGAGCAGGGTTACTGCTGAGTTTGTGGGACTTCCGATTTGAATCAAACTTGCCGACGTCATAGCCGTCGTGCGCTCATCGCGCTTGGCGCACTATTGGCGCTGAATACAATGCCGGCCGGCGCGTCCGATTTTTCACAGCCGTGGAAAAAGCAGGACCGCGCGCTGGTGATAGACGCCTACGAATACAATCCGATCGACTGGGACAAGCTTACCACCGACAAGACCATTGTCGGCTTCATCAACAAAGCCTCCGATGGGCTGGCTCCGCCCTATTCGTGCAGCGGCAACGAAACCGAAATACGGCTGTGCAAGGCACTGTGGAAGCGCCATGCGGTGGCGCGCGAACTCTACCAGACCCGCCGCGCCATGGCGAAGACGCTCGGACTGAAATGGGGCGCCTACCACCTTGCCCGCCCCGGCAATCCGATCGACCAGGCCAATAATTTCATCGATTTCGCCGACCCCGCCCCCGACGACCTGATCGCCCTCGACATCGAGGACAATGATCCGGAAAAGTGGATGTCGCTGGAGGACGCGGAGGAATTCGTGCGCCATATCCAGCGCCGCACGGGCCGCTATCCCATCCTCTACACCAATGGCAGCACGGCCCAGCACATCGCCGACAACCGCGACAAATACCCGCTGCTTTCACGCCTGCCGCTCTGGTATGCGCGTTACAAGCCGGAAATCGACATGCATTTTCCCAAGGGCAACTGGGAAACCTATGCGCTCTGGCAGTTCGTCGCGCAGGCCAATTGCAATGCCAGAAGCTGCCCATACCGGGTGCCGGGAACGCCGATCGACATCGACGTGAATGTCGCCGCGATGAATGCCGACGAATTGCGCAAGGCATGGCCCTTCGGCAACCTGCTGGAAGAGCCCGAACCGCTGATCGCCAATGTGCCCTTGCCGACCAGTCGCGAAACCGCACTTGCCCTGAACGAGCAGGAAGCCACCAGCAACGACACGCCGACGCTGGCCTATGCGCCGGCGCCGCAGACCGGGCCGCTGGCGGCGCTGGAAAGCGCCCTCATCAACGGCAAGCACGCGCCATTGCCCCCGCCGCAGCCGGTCGCGACCACCACGAGCGTCGCGCTGGCGAAGGTCATCGAGCCGGGCGACGCCGCCACGCCTGTCAAGCTGGCGGAGCCGGTCGAAATCGCCGAGGCGAGTGCCGTCATCGAGCCTGCGGTGATCAAATCGGCCGGGCCGGTGGTGGTGGCAGATGCCGTGTCGGTTTCATCCAGCGGGAATGGCGTGCTCGGCCGCATCGGCAGCTATCTGGCCTCGCTGCGGCAGGCCGTTGCGAACTGGGCCTTCGGTGGCGCCGAAGCTTCCGAAAACGACGCGACGCTTCCGGGCAAGACCGAATTGCCCTGAGCGGGCGCGACCCTGTCCGAGCATGGTCTTTTCCGAAAACCGGTTTCCACTTTTCGGGATCAGGCTCTACGGTCCTTCAGGCTTCGGGCAGAAGCTCCCTTAGCTTTTCGGAAGGCCGCGCCAATATCGCCCCCTTTTCCGTAACGACGATGGGCCGCTCGATCAGGATCGGATGCGCGAGCATGAAGTCGATCAACTCGTCATCGCTCCATTTCGGATCGTCCAGGCCAAGCTCGTCATAGGGCGTGCCACGACGGCGCAGCAGATCGCGCGGCTTCATGTCCATCAGGCCGAGGAGTTCCACCAGCCGCGCACGCGAAGGCGGCGTTTTCAGATATTCGACGATTTCCGGCTCCTCGCTGGAAGCGCGAATCATGGCCAGCACGTTGCGCGAGGTTCCGCAGTTCGGATTGTGATAGATCGTGATCGTCATTTCGCCTGCTCCCGTTCCACCGCCCGCCAGCCGATGTCGCGGCGGCAAAAACCTTCCGGCCAGTCGATGACATCCACCGCCTCATAGGCTTTGCGCTGCGCCTCGGTGACGGTCTTGCCGATTGCCGTGACGTTCAGGACGCGCCCACCGGCGGAGACGATTTCGCCATCTTCCTCGGCGGTACCGGCATGGAAGATTTCCACGCCCTCGCGCGCCTTTTCCAGCCCGCGAATGATGGTGCCCTTTTGCGGCGTTCCCGGATAGCCCTTCGACGCCATCACCACGGTCAGCGCCGCCTCGTCGCGCCAGCGTGCCGACATATGCGCAAGCTGGCCATCCGCGACGGCGTTGAGAAGCACCAGCAGGTCGTCTTTCAGGCGCATCATCAGCACCTGGCATTCGGGGTCGCCGAAGCGGACATTGTATTCGATGAGCTGCGGGCCTTTCTCGTCGATCATCAGGCCGGCGAACAGCACGCCCGAGAACGGCATGCCCATTTCGGCCATGCCGCGCATGGTCGGCTCGATGATCTCGCGCATGGTGCGCTCGATCAGCTCCGGCGTCATCACCGGCGCCGGCGAATAGGCGCCCATGCCGCCGGTGTTGGGACCGGTGTCGCCCTCGCCGACGCGCTTATGGTCCTGCGCGGTGCCGAAGGGCAGCGCCGTCTTGCCATCGCACAGACAGAAGAAGCTCGCTTCCTCGCCGGTCAGAAACGCCTCGACCACCACTTCCGCACCGGCTGCGCCGAAGCCGCCATCGAAGCAGGCGTCGATCGCGGCCAGCGCCTCGTCCAGCGTCATCGCAACCGTCACACCCTTGCCGGCGGCAAGGCCATCGGCCTTGATCACTATGGGCGCGCCCATCTTCTCGATATAGGCCCTTGCGTCGGCGGCATTGCCGAAGCGTTCATAGGCAGCGGTGGGGATGTTGTACTTCCGGCAAAGATCCTTGGTGAAGCCCTTGGAGCCTTCGAGCTGCGCGGCCTTGGCCGAAGGCCCGAACACACGGATGCCTTCGGCGCGCAGATGATCGCCAAGGCCCGCGACCAGCGGCGCTTCCGGCCCGACCACCACGAGGTCTATCGCCTTGTCCTTGCAGAAGGCGGCAACAGCGGGATGATCGTTGACGTCGAGCGCGGCGATCTCCGCCAGCTCCGCGACACCCGGATTGCCCGGCGCGGCATAGAGTTTCGTCAGCATCGGCGACGCCGCCAGCTTCCAGGCCAGCGCATGTTCGCGGCCGCCCGAACCAATCAGAAGAACATTCATGCCATCGCGCTCCGTGCCTGGGTTCGTCCGTTGCGGCTTCCGGTATGACCATGAGGTGGCAGGGTCAACCGTCAACACCCATTATCAAGGACAAATCATCGTCTTGACGAGCGTTGTCGCTGCTGTCACCTCAAGCAGATGGAAAACATTCAGTCGAAAGAGGCGCAAGGCCGCGTTGCCGACGCGCCGAGCGGTCATTGGGTCTATCGGATTCTGCCTCGCCGGGCGTGGCCCTATGCGCAACTTGCGCGCTGGGACCGGCCGATCGGCTGGATACTTTTGCTTTGGCCTTGCTGGTGGTCCGCCGCGCTCGGCGCGGTCGCCTTCGCGCGGCCGGAAGACCCGCTGCCGACGCTGCTGCCCAGCCCCTTGTTCCTGGTACTTTTCATGATCGGCGCGATCGCCATGCGCGGCGCCGGCTGCACCTATAACGACCTGGTCGACGAAAAGATCGATGCCGAGGTCGAGCGCACCCGCTCGCGGCCGTTGCCGTCGGGCCAGGTCAACCGCAAGCAGGCCTGGACCTTCCTGGTGGCGCAGGCACTGGTCGGGCTCGTGGTGCTGCTGCAATTCAACAGCTTTTCCATCATGCTCGGACTCTCCTCGCTGGTGATCGTGGCGGCCTATCCCTTCATGAAAAGATTCACCGACTGGCCGCAATTCGTTCTCGGCCTTGCCTTTTCCTGGGGCGCGCTGATGGGCTGGGCATCGGCATTCGCCGATCTCGAAGCAGCCCCCATACTGCTCTACATCGGCTCGATCATGTGGGTGATCGGTTACGACACCATCTATGCCCATCAGGACAAGGAAGACGACGCGCTGGTGGGCGTGCGCTCCACCGCGCGCCTGTTTGGCGCAAACACCAAAATGTGGCTGGTCGGGCTTTATGGCGGCGCGCTGATCTGCTTTGCCGCGGCCTTTGCGGCGGCGGAAGCGCCGATGCCGGCGCTGGCCGGCCTGGTGGCCGCTGGCGCGCATATGGCGCGCCAGATTCGCGTGCTCGACATCGACGATCCCGACCAGTGCCTCAAACTGTTCAAGTCGAACAGCACGGTCGGCTGGCTGATCTTCCTCGGCCTGATCGGCGGCGGCCTTTGGGTGGCGCTGAAGCCGCTACTGTGAGGCTGGGTTAGCATCATTTTCGACAGCCGAAGCTGAACGACGGCAAGCCTGACCTTCGGCCAACAGCAAAGACTTCTCCTTCGAAGCCACTACCGCCAGCGGCCGCCACCGCCCGCGAGCATGGCCCGCGGACGGCAAAGGTCCGAAAAATTTCAGGCGCCTATCTCCGCGCGATGATTTCCTCGCCGCCGATGACCAGGCGCAGGCCGAGATTGCCGGCCTTGCGACGCGCCTGGAAGCGCGAGCGGCGCGTGACCGTCGGGCGGCCTTTGCGACGCTCCTGCGGCGGCATGGCCTTGATGGCGGCGCCGAGCGATTCTTCCAGCGTGCGGGCGACGCCGTCCGCCTCGATGAGCAGCATGGGCAGACGGAAGGCCTCGGCCCAGGCACGCCAGTCGGCAGCCACGTCGTCCAGATTGTCGGCCACCAGCAGCGGCACCGAGAGCTGCGGATCGTTGTGCAGGAGTTCAAGCGTCACGGTGACGTTGAACAGGTCGTCCTCGATCGCGCGGGCCGCGACACCGCGGAAGGCGGTTGCCGGCATCACCACCGTGGCAGGCAGGCCGCTTCTCTGCAGGATACGCCGCACCGTCGCGCCGCGCTGGTCGATGGTAAAGCTGACATCGCCGAAGTCGTCGCGCGTGGCGTAGCTGGTCATCTGGGGCAAGCGAAACGGGTCGAGACGCATGTTGCGCCCCGCCCAGACTGGCTTCAGTCCGGTGCTCATTGTGTGTGCCTTCTTCCTGTTACTCCTGAGAGCCGGTTTCCGGTCTCTCCGAACCGGTTTTCCCGGTCTCGTTATGGGAAGACACTAGCGCGGGGTCCTTACCGGCCCGCTTAAGAAAGTCGGTTAAATCTTTCTGATCTATCAGATGGTTATCGGAATCCGACCAACTACAAGATGTTGTAAACCTGAATGAAGGAGCGGTGAATTTCAGGGAAGAAACCGTTCCGAGACGTAAGCGACATGCCCCCTCTCCGACCGCTTCGCGGCCACCTCGCCCACGAAATGGGGGAGAGGTACCGAGGCGCAGTCGAGACGCAAAGAGGGAAACCGCTCTCTGTCTTTTGCCGTCTCTAAATCACCTTGCCGGGATTCATGATCCCCGCCGGATCGAACGCCGCCTTCACACGGCGCATGAGGTCGATGGCAATCGGCTGGGTGGTGGCGATGAGTTCGTCGCGCTTCATCTGGCCGATGCCGTGCTCGGCCGAGATCGAGCCGTTCATCTCGCGCACGATGTCATGCACCGCCTTGTTCATGATCGGGTAGAGATCGAGGAAGGCTTCCGTATCGCCGCCGGCCGGCTGCGAGATGTTGTAGTGCAGATTGCCGTCACCCATGTGGCCGAAACAGGCAATGCGCGCATCCGGGCAGATGGCAACCACTGCCCTGCCCGCCTGCTCGATGAAGGCAGGTATAGAAACCACCGGCACGGAAATATCGTGCTTGATCGAGCCGCCCTCGGGGCGCTGGGCGTCCGACAGGCTCTCGCGCAGCCGCCAGAAGGCGCCGGCTTGCGAAAGGTTGGCTGCGATCACCGCATCGCCAACAAGTTCCGCCTCGAAACCCGACGTCAGCACCTCCTCCATCAGCAGCCGGGCATCTTCCGCCGAGCGGCCGTATGAAATCTCGATCAGCACATGCCAGGGCCATTCGCCTTGCAGCGGCCGTGTGGCGTCAGCCACATGGCGCACGGCGAAGCCCAGCACCATGTCGGAAATGAGCTCGAAGGCGGTGAGGCCGCTGCCAGCCTGATCGGTGGCGCGGCTGAACAATTCCAGCGCTGCTTCTGGCGAAGACAGCCCGACCCAGGCCACCTCCCTGCCCTTCGGCTTCGGAAACAGCTTTAGCACCGCCGCTGTGATGACGCCGAGCGTGCCCTCGGCCCCCACGAAAAGGTCCTTGAGGTCGTAGCCGGTATTGTCCTTCTTCAGCTTGCGCAGATCGTCGAACACCTCGCCGGTGGGCAACACCACCTCGACGCCGAGGCAGAGTTCACGCGCGTTGCCATGGGCCAGAACGCCGGTGCCGCCCGCATTGGAAGAGAGATTGCCACCGATCTCGCACGAGCCTTGCGAGCCGAGCGAGAGCGGAAACAGCCGGCCTGCGGCATCGGCCGCCTCATGCAGCTTTTCCAGGATCACGCCGGCCTCAGCCGTCACGGTGTTCGACAGCGTGTCGATCTCCCGGATACGGTTGAGCCGCGACAGCGACAGCACGACTTGCGTGCCCGAACGATCGGGCATCTGCGCGCCGACCAGCCCTGTATTGCCGCCCTGCGGCACGATTGCCGTGCCCGTTTCGGTGGCCAGCTTCATGATGCGGCTCACCTCGTCCACACTGCCAGGCCGCAGAACCAGAGGCGAAAGGCCGGGATAGCGCCCGCGCCGTTCGGTGACATAGGGCTCGATGTCCGCCGTCTCGCGCAGCGCATGGCCCGCGCCGACGATTGCCACAAAGCGGTCGAGCAAGGCGGGGTCGAGAGGCATAGAATTGTGAGTCATGGCCGATACTTAGAGCGAGATGGCATTCTCTTGAATGCCATCTCGCTCTAAGCCTTTGTTCTTTGGGCATGATCCCGAAAGTCTGCAACTTTTCGGGATCATGCCCCGGTTAGAAATCTCAGCTGTCTCGCGGAGCAGCGGCGCGGGCAAGCCGGTCATTGATCGCCTCGCCCAGTCCCGCATGCGGCACGGGCTCGACGGCGATGGTTTTCGCGCCCGAGCGATCCAGCGCCTGCATGTGCGAAAAAAGGTTGCTGGCGGCTTCGCGCGGGTCGCCGGTCTCGGAAAGGTTCAGGAAGGCCACCGCGTCTGCCGCCCCTGCCGCGCGTCTCTGGCCAAAGCCAAGCAGCGCCTCGCCCGGTTCGACCGCCGAAACATTCAGCCGCATCGCCGCGCCCGGCGCATAGTGCGACAGCATCATCCCCGGCGCCTCGATGCCGGCCTTGTCGTTGCGCAGCAGCTTCGTGCCGGCAATCGCCTCGATCTCTTCGGCCGAAATGCCGCCGGGCCTGAGCAGATGCAGGCCGCGTTCATCCGCCTTCACGATGGTCGATTCCAGTCCGACCTGCGTCGGCCCGCCGTCCACCACCAGTTGGATGCGCCCACCCAGATCGCCCTCGACCGCTCGTGCGCTGGTGGCACTGATCTTACCCGACGAATTGGCGCTGGGTGCTGCCAGCGGCCGGCCGAGCCTGGCGATGAGTTGCGCACCGAAACCGCGCGGCATGCGCAGGGCGATGGTGTCCAGACCGGCCGTCACCAGCGGATGGATGCCGCTTGTCGCCCGATGCGGCAGCACCAGCGTCAGCGGTCCCGGCCAGAAGGCTTCGGTCAGCCTGCGCGACAGCGGATCGAATTCGGCGATCGTCTCGGCCATCGCCATGGAGGCGACATGCGCGATCAGCGGGTTGAAGCGCGGCCGGCCCTTGGCTTCGAAGATGCGCGCCACAGCCTCGCCATTGGTGGCGTCGCCAGCCAGACCGTAGACGGTCTCGGTGGGGATGGCGACGACCTCGCCGGCCGCCAGCAGCGCCAGCGCCCGTTCCATCGCCTGATTGCCCTTAAGGATTTCCGCCACTTGCGACGATCTCATTGTTTGTCACAGTTTGACTATAGCGGGCAGGCGACGGCCGCAAGGGTTGGGTGGGTGAAGAGTGCTATGCCATCTTGACTTCCCCCTTGATGAGGGAGGTCGCCACGAAGTGGCGGGTAAAAGTGGATGGTGTTGCATAGCCACCCCACCCCGGCGCTTCGCGTCGACCCTCCCCATTCAAGGGGAGGGTAAAAGTGCTCAACCGGCGATCTTGGAGAAATCGGCAACCTCGCCCGTCGCTGCGCGGATGCGCGACAGGAGCGCCAGACGGTTGGCGCGCACGTCGAGGTCTTCGTCGTTGACGAGCACCTTGTCGAAGAATGTGTCGACCGGTTCGCGCAGCACGCTGAGCGCCAGCATGGCAGCGGAAAAATCAGTGTTTCGAATCGCTTGCGCGGCTTCCTTCTCAGCGTGATTCACCGACGCGAGCAGCTTGTGCTCTGCCTCTTCGCGCAACAGCGATGGCTCGACGCCATCGCCGATGCGTGTGCCCTTCTTCTCCTCGGCCGCAAGAATGTTGGCGGCGCGCTTGGTGCCGGCCAGCAGGTTCCTGCCGTCCTCGGTGTTGAGGAACACCACCAGCGCCTCGACGCGGCGGGTCAGCAGAAGCAGGTTGTCGGCTTCCGGCGTCACCACGGAATCGATGAGGTCGTAGCGGGCGCCGAGATCGCGCAGATAGACCTTCAGCCGCTCGTGGAAGAACGCCAGCAGGTCCGCACCCAGCGGCCTGGCCTTCTCGGCGGCTTCCTCGCGGATGCGCTTCTCGTAGCCGGCAATCGCGTTGTCGAGGTCTTCCTGACCGTCGACATCGCCCGACTTCTGCGCGGCGAGCCTTGCCTCATATTCCTCGAGCAGTTTCTGGATGCGCGGCTCGTCGTGGCCCGCGAAGGCAGACGCGATGAGCTTCGAAAGCTCGACCGTCCACTCCTTCGACAGCACCAGCCGGATGACGCCGAGCGCGGCTCGGCGCAGCGCGTAAGGATCCTTGGAGCCCGTGGGCTTCTCGTCGATGGCCCAGAAGCCCACCAGCGTGTCGAGCTTGTCGGCCAGCGCCACGGCCACCGAAACGGGATCGGTGGGCACACGGTCGGACGGACCTTGCGGCTTGTAGTGCTCCTCGATGGCCGCGGCCACCGAAGCATGCTCACCTTGCAGCAGGGCATATTTGTGCCCCATGGCGCCCTGCAGTTCGGGGAACTCGCCCACCACTTCGGTCTGCAGATCGGCCTTGGCCAGCAACGATGCACGCTCGGCCAGCGCCGGGTCGGCCCCGACAAGCGGCGCGATCTCGTGCGCCAGCCGGCGGATGCGATCCACGCGCTGGCCCTGCGTGCCGAGCTTGGCGTGGAAGGTCACGCCGAGATGATCGAGACGGGCCATGCGCTGGTCGAGCGGCTTCCTGAGATCAAGGCCGAACTTCGCGCCGGAATCCGCAAGCTGGTTGAGATCCGGCAGGTCGTGCTGGTCGGTCGTCCAGAAATAGAGCGCGTCGGACAGGCGCGCGCGCACCACCTTGCCGTTGCCGTGAGCGATCTCCTTGCCGCCGTCCTTCGCCTCGATATTGGCGACGAGGACGAAGCGACTGGAAAGCGCATCTTCCGCCCCCTGCGGGCGCGTGACGAAACACTTCTGGTTGGCACGGATGGTGAGGCGGATGACCTCGGCCGGGATGGCGAGAAAATCCTGCTCGAACTCTCCCATCAGCACGACGGGCCATTCCACCAGGCCTGACACTTCTTCCACGAGGCCCTCGTCCTCGACCAGTTCAAGCCCGCTGGCAAAGGCCAGATTACGTGCGTCCGAAAGGATCATTTCCTTGCGGCGGTCGGCATCCAGCACCACTTTTGCGGCCTCGAGCCTGGAAACATAGTCGTCGAAGCGGCGCACGGGGATGGCATCCGGCGCGTGGAAACGATGGCCGTAGGTGACATTGCCGGAGCGGATGCCGTCGATCTCGAAATCGACCACCACCGGCTCCCCGGTCTCGGGCCCGAAGGTACAGACGATGGATTGCAGCGGGCGCACCCAGCGCAGCGCTTCACCGCCGCGTCCCTCGACGCCGCCATAGGCCATGCCCTTGGGGCCGGACGCAGCGCCCCAGCGCATCGACTTCGGCCAGGGGAAGGCGCGGATGACGTTCGGCACCAGCTCGGAAATAATCTCTTCGGCCGCGCGGCCGGGCTTCGAAATATGGGCGACGTAGAAATCGCCCTTCTTCGGGTCCGTATGCACATGCGCCTCGGATATGTCGGCGAGGCCGGCGGAGCGCAGGAAACCGTCGATAGCCTGCTGCGGCGCCTTGGTGCTCGGCCCTTTCTTCTCCTCGCGCGTGTCCCTGGAGCGGGCGGTGAGACCGCGAATATCCAGCGTCAGCCGGCGCGGTGTCCAGTATTCGCGCGCCGCCTCATAGGTCAGGCCCGCGTCCACGAGACCGTCGGTGATCATCTTTTTGAGGTCGCCGGCAGCCTTGCGCTGCATGCGGGCGGGGATTTCCTCGGAGCGAAGTTCAAGCAGAAGATCAGGCATCAGAGCAGCTCCGACCGCATGGTATTTTTGCATTTGCGCGTCCTCGCGCCAAAGGCGCTGCGGGCGCGCGGCGTGGCCGGGATTTCCTCGGAACGAAGTTCAAGCAGAAGATCAGGCATTTATGCAGCCTCGCCGGTCATCGCAAAGCCACCGGCTTCGGTCTGGAGGAAAGCCTCGCCGCACTGGCGGGCGAGGTTGCGGACACGCAGGATATAGCTCTGGCGCTCGGTGACAGAGATCACGCCGCGCGCATCGAGCAGGTTGAAGACGTGGCTGGCCTTGATGCACTGGTCATAGGCCGGGAACACCATCTGGTGCGGCTTGCCATCGGTGCGCCGGGCGCCGGCCTTCAGCAATGCCTCGCACTCGGCCTCGGCCTCGTCGAAATGGCGCAGCAGCACGGCCGTATCGGCATGCTCGAAATTGTAACGGGAATATTCCTGCTCGGCCTGCAGGAAGACCTCGCCATAGGTGACTTTCTCGTCGCCCTCACGGCCGTTGAAGTTGAGGTCGTAGACATTGTCCACGCCCTGCACATACATGGCCAGACGCTCGAGCCCATAGGTCAGCTCGCCGGAAACGGGCGCGCATTCGATGCCGCAGACCTGCTGGAAATAGGTGAACTGCGACACTTCCATGCCGTCGCACCAGCATTCCCAACCGAGACCCCACGAACCGGTGGTCGGGTTCTCCCAGTCGTCCTCCACGAATCGGACGTCATGCAGCAGCGGATCGATGCCGATGGCCCTCAACGAGCCGAGATAAAGCTCCTGCAGGTCGGGCGGGCTGGGCTTCAGCAGGACCTGATACTGATAGTAGTGCTGGAGACGGTTCGGGTTCTCGCCATAGCGGCCGTCCTTGGGCCGGCGTGACGGCTGAACATAGGCGACATTCCAGTTTTTGGGGCCCAGCGCGCGCAGCGTGGTGGCCGGATGGAGCGTGCCCGCACCGACCTCCATGTCGTAAGGTTGCAGGATGACACAACCGTATTTCGCCCAGTAATCGTGCAGCGTCAGGATCAGCCCCTGAAAGGAACGGCTGGGGTGCATATAGTCGGGCAGGTTTGCGGTCACGGGAAAGCCTCAAAAAGACGGGCCGAAAGATCGGCCCGTCCTATTCCGGTGATCCGGAAGCGTCAAGTTTCGACGCGAAAAGATCAGTTGCCGAGCGCGGGGAGTACCAGTTCCTGTCCCGGCACGATGCGGCCGGGATCGCCACGCAGCTGCGGGTTCAGGTTCAGGATTTCCTGATAGCGATGGCCGTTGCCCAGCACATCGTTGGCGATCGACCACAGCGACTGACCGGGCTGCACCCTGTAGGCGGCGGGCGTGGCGGAGATTTTCTCCAGCGGCACGATATCCGGCTGCTCGCCCTTCTTGTCGGACTGCGGGGTGGGCTCGGGCTTCACCTCGGGTTCGGCCGGCTTGGCGGGCGCCTGCGCGGCAGCCTTGCCTTCCAGCGGCGGCAGCCCCTGGGAAAGCTTCTTCAGCACAGACGCCAGAACGTCCGGCTCGGGCTTCATGTCGCGTGCATGGTTCCACTGGAAGGTCGCCTCCAGCTTGCGGCCGGCGCGCCAGTAGGCATCGCCAAGGTGATCGTTCAGCACCGGATCGTCGGGCTTCAGCGAAACCGCGCGCTCCAGTTCAGTCACGGCCTCGTCGAAACGGCCGAGCTTGTAATAGGCCCAGCCGAGCGAATCGACGATGTAGCCGTCGCTCGGGCGCAGGTCGACGGCCTTGCGGATCATCGCGAGGCCTTCTTCCAGGTTGAGGTCCATATCGACCCAGGAATAGCCGAGGTAATTCAGCACCTGCGGCTGATCGGGCATCAGCTTCAGCGCTTCGCGGAAATTCGGTTCGGCCTTCGGCCACTCCTTCAGCCGCTCATAGGCGATGCCGCGCTGGTAAAAGATGTTCCAGTCAGATTTTTCCGGCGTCTTCAGCCGCTCCACCGCCTTGTCATAGATGTCGGCGGCCGCACGATAATCCTGGATGGATGCATAGACACCGCCGAGCGCCAGATAGGCGCGCATGTCGTCGGGGGCTTCGTCGAGCAGCTTCTTGAGATGGTCGATGGCTTCGTCGGACTTCTTGAGATCGGCGAGATTGAGGCCAAGCTGCAGATCGGCGGCGCGTTTCAGCGGCGAACCGGCAGGTATGCGGCGGTAGAGGTCGATGGCCTCTTGCGCATTCTCCTGCTGCTCTGCAACGGCCGCAAGCTGCAGCAGCGAAACGTCGCTGTCAGGCTTCAGTGCCAGCGCATATTGCAGATAGAGCCGCACGAAGGGCTCGCCGCCGCCACGGTTGAGCGCCGTGGCAAGATCGACCAGGATCTCACTGGAGCCATCCGCCGGTGTCGTGACGAGTTGCGCAACCGGCTCATCCTTCTCGATCTTATCGCGCAGCGCGATCAGCGAGATGCGTCCGCTGGCAAATTCGTCGGCCTTGTCGAGCACGGCCAGCGCCTTCTTCTTCTCGCCGCGATGGGCGAGCGAACCGGCATAGGCTTCAGCCGCGCGCAGCCAGGTTTCGGGCGCGGCGCCGCCGCTGGCGGCATCGTCCAGCACCGACTGGTAGATCTTGTCGGCCCTTTGCGAATTCCCGGCCACATCGGCAATCAGCGCCCGATGATAGGTGGTGAACAGCGAATACCAGTCCGGCCCCTGCAATTTCTTGAGGTAGCTCAGTGCTTCGTCGGTTTCGCCATCGCCCGCCATCGACCATGCGGTCATGACGCTGGCGATGAGCCGGTCGAGGTCGGATTCGACGGCAAGCTTCAGCAGGGTCTGGGAAGCCTTGTAGTCCTTCTTGCGGATGGCATCGATGGCCAGCGCCAGACGCGAGAACCGCTCGACCTCCGGCACGGTCTTCAGTTTTTCCGCATAGGGCAGCGATTCGTCGAAGCGGCCCTGTGCGATCAGGGCGAGCATCAGGCTCTGCTGAATGTCGCGATTTTCGGTGTCGAAGGCCAGTGCGCGCTTGTAGTAGGTGATGGCGCCATCAAGATCGTTGTCGACCTCGGCAACGCGCGCCGCCAGATAGGCGCCCGACAGCGAACTGATCCGCGCCGGTTCCTCTCCCTGCCTGGCCAGAACCGGCTGGCCTATCACCATCAGCCCTGCCAGCGCCGAAACACTCGCCAGCCAGCCTACGCTCATTCGCCGCATATTCGTCCTTCCCGCCGCGCCACCCCGATGGGGGCATGACTCACTCGCGCGATAGTTCGCAAAAGCATGGCCTTTTTGCGATCACGGTTCAATCGGCCGCGCTTCACGTCGGGGCCGGCGCTGTAAAAACGCGGCCCGTTACGGCATTTATACCACGCGACTGATGCAGAAATCGATAACGTCGATCAGCGCATCCTTTTGCGGCGTGGCGTCCAGCGGCGCCAGCGCATCGCGGGCGATTTCACCGAAATGGCGGGCGCGCCCGATCGTGTCGGCGATCGCGCCGTGGCGCGTCATCAGGCCGATCGCCTTTTCCAGTCCCGCATCGTCGGCATTGTTGGCCTCGATCGCATCCTTCCAGAATTCGCGCTCGGCGGCGGTGCCGCGCCGATAGGCGAGGATGACGGGAAGCGTTACCTTGCCCTCGCGGAAATCGTCGCCGACATTCTTGCCAAGGTCCTTGCTGTCGCCGCCATAATCCAGCGCATCGTCGATGAGCTGGAAAGCGAGGCCGAGATTCATGCCGTAGGAACGAAGGGCTGCGCGCGCCGGCTTCGACGCACCGGCAATGACCGGGCCAACCTCGGCTGCGGCCGAAAACAGCGCCGCGGTCTTGGCCTTGATGACGGCGAAATGCTCGTCTTCGGTGGTTTCCAGATTTTTGGCCGCCGCAAGCTGCATGACCTCGCCCTCGGCGATGATCGAGGCGGCCGTGGACAGGATGTCGAGGGCGTCGAGCGAGCCGACATCGACCATCAGGCGGAATGCCTGGCCGAGCAGGAAGTCGCCCACGAGCACGCTGGCCTGATTGCCCCAGATCATGCGCGCGGTCTTCCTGCCGCGCCTGAGGTCGCTTTCGTCCACCACGTCGTCATGCAGCAGCGTTGCCGTGTGCATGAACTCGACGCTGGTGGCGAGCTTGATGTGGTCCTCGCCGGAATAGCCGAACATCTGGGCGGCCGCGAGCGTCAGCATCGGGCGCAGTCGCTTGCCGCCGGAGGAAATGAGGTGATTGGCCACCTCGGGAATCATCTCCACGTCCGAGCCGGCCTTGGACAGGATGAGCTTGTTGACGCGCGCCATATCGGCCGCCGTCAGATCGATGATCTCCTTGACGGACGCGACCTCGCGCTTTCCCTCGTCAATGTTGAGAACGACACCCACCATAAACTCTCCACACTTCGGGCCAGGCCCTTCAGACTGTGACATGATTTAGGTCGTCAAGGCATTCATGGGCAAGAGGCGAATTGGCGCGGCGGGCCGCAATGGCAAGCCCCGCGCGAAAAACCGGGCCGTAGTGACCGATTAGCTGCATTCACGCCTCGGCGATAATCCACAGGCAGATATTGCCGTGTTCCGGCTTTCGGTTACTCTCCGGCCTTAATCCCTTGCCGGAAACCTTCGAGGAGCGGGACGCATGCTGCTGCAACGTTGGCTGATCAGGTTGTGGCAGTCCTATTCGGCGGTCGGGCTGCTGGCGGGAACGCTGTTCTTCGCAGCCTCGCTCACGCCCTCCCTGCTGCCACGCAACTTCGTCACCCAGGGCGTGCTTTCAGGCGTCTCCATGGCCGTCGGTTATGGGCTCGGCCTGCTCGCCCTGCTTTTGTGGGACTATATGGAACTGCCCAAACCCCGCGAACGGGCGGGCAGGACCGTCAAGATCGTCGCCGCGCTGGTTTGCGCGGTCATCGTGCTCACCTTCCTCTGGCGGGCCGCCGAGTGGCAGAATTCCATTCGCCTGCTGATGCAGTTGCCGCCGGTGGACAGCGCGCATCCCACCAAGGTCGGGCTGATCGGGCTCGTCACCTTCATCGTGCTGGTGGCGCTGGCGCGGCTGTTCGGGCTGATCTACCGGCGCGCCTCCCGCTTCACCGGGCGCTATGTGCCGCGCCGCGTGTCGAATGTGGTCGGCTTCGCCATTGCCGCGATCCTGTTCGTCACCATCGCCAATGGCGTGATCTTCCGGTTTGCGCTGCACATGGCCGATTCGTCCTACAAGCGGCTCGACGCGCTGATCGAAGACGACCTGCCGCCGCCGGGCGCACCGAACAAGACCGGCAGCCAGGCCTCGCTGCTGCGCTGGGACGAGCTGGGGCGCACCGGGCGCAACTACATCGCCAAGGGACCGACCAGACAGGACATCGAATCGTTCCTGCACCGCGACGCCATGGAGCCGATCCGCGTCTATGCCGGCTTGCGCTCGGCGGAGACACCGCAGGAGCGCGCAAAGCTGGCCCTCGAAGAGCTGAAACGGGTCGGCGGCTTCGAACGCTCGGCGCTTGTCGTCATCACGCCGACCGGCACCGGCTGGATAGACCCGGAAGCGGTAGACCCACTCGAATATCTGCATGGCGGCGACATTGCGAGCGTCGGCGTGCAATATTCCTATCTCGCAAGCTGGCTGGCGCTGCTTGTGGAGCCCGACTACGGCACCGAGACATCGCGCGCGCTGTTCCATGAAGTCTACGACTACTGGACGACCCTGCCCAAAGACCAGCGTCCAAAGCTGTATCTTTACGGCCTGAGCCTCGGCGCGCTGAGTTCCACGCAATCGTCGGAATTGTTCGAGGTGCTGGCCGATCCCTATGACGGCGCGCTGTGGGCGGGGCCGCCCTACTCCACCCGCATGTGGCGCAGCATCACCGCCGATCGCAACCCCGGCTCGCCCGAATGGCTGCCGAAGTTCCGCGACGGCTCCTATGTGCGCTTCACCGCGCAAAAGAACGCGCTCGACATTCCCGGCGCGCATTGGGGGCCAATGCGCGTGGTGTTCCTGCAATATGCGAGCGATCCGATCACCTTCTTCCAGTACAGCGCCGGCTATCGCGCGCCCGACTGGATGCACGACCCGCGCGGGCCGGACGTCTCGCCGCAATTGGGCTGGTATCCGATCGTGACGCTGCTGCAACTCACGCTCGACGTTGCGATGGCCACCACCACGCCCATGGGCTACGGGCATGTCTATGCGCCCGAGCACTATATCGACGCCTGGGTGGCGGTAATGAACGTGCAATGGCCGCAGGAGGAAATCGACCGGCTGAAGGCTTTCTTCGAGCAAAGACGGCACGAACAATAGACACCGCCGCCAACGCATTGCCGTTTACATCGGCCCGCCAAACTGCGACTCTCGCCTGCATGATCGAACTCATGCGCACCAACGACGCCGTCATCATCTCCTTCATCGAATCGCTGCTGCGCGATGCGGGCATCGGCTTCTTTGTGGCCGACCAGAATATGAGCGTCCTGGACGGCTCCATCGGCGTCCTGCCGCGCCGCATCATGGTGACCGACGATGATGCCGAAACCGCCCGGCAAGTGCTGACGGAAGCCGGCTTCGGCAAGGAAATCCGTCACCCGGACCGGCCATGATCCATGCCGGGCGCGAGCGCCCTGCCTTCACCACGGACGCTTTTCACCGCGGCGGTTTCTGGCTGGTTCAGCCGCGCGATGCAGGCCATCGCGCCGGCATGGACGCGCTGATGCTGGCGGCGGCCGTGCCTTCCGGCTTTCGCGGCCATGCCGTCGATTTCGGCGCGGGCGCAGGCGCGGCCGGACTGGCCGTTGCAGCACGCTGCCGGGAGGCCACCGTCACGCTGGTGGAACTGTCGCCCGAGATGACCGGCTTTGCACGGCAAACACTGGCGCATGAAGGCAATGCCCACGTTGCACCCCGCGTTTCGCTGGTGGAGGCGGACGTGACGCAGACCGGCAAGGTACGCGCCGGGGCCGGGCTTGCCGACAATTCCTGCGATTTCGTCATCATGAACCCACCTTTCAACATGGCCCGCGACCGCGCCACGCCGGACGAGTTGCGACGCCGGGCGCATGTGATGGAGAACGGGCTGTTCGAAAGCTGGCTGCGCAGCGCGGCAGCTATCGTGCGTCCACGTGGCGGGCTGGCGCTGATCGCGCGGCCGCAATCGCTGCCGCAGATCCTTGCAGCTCTTGGCGGACGTTTCGGCTCGGCCGAAATCATGCCGATCCATCCGCGCGCCGATGCCGCCGCCATCCGCATCGTGCTGCGCGCCCGAAAAGGGGCACGTGGGGCGCTCGCGCTTTGCCCGCCGCTCATCCTCCATGATCAGGGCCACGAGTTGTCCATACGCGCCGATGCCATAAGCAACGGCCAGGCATCGCTTTTCGCCGACTGAGCAAGCGCAAGGCATTGTCATCGCTGGGAAAATGCCTACATGCGAAACGACCCTGACCGGAGACCGACATAAGTGAAACGCCTGCTCAATCGCCTGCTGCCGAAATCCATGCGCTCGGAGGCGGTGATCATTCCGGTCGTGCGGCTGCACGGCACTATCATGCCGGGCGGCAACCAGTTCCGGCCCAGCCTGTCGCTTGCGTCCACCGCGGGCGTGATCGAAAAAGCCTTTGCCTTTACCGATGCGCCGGCCGTGGCGTTTTCCATCAATTCGCCGGGCGGCTCGCCCGTCCAGTCGCGGCTGATCTACAAGCGCATTCGCGATCTCGCTGCCGAAAAGAACAAGCAGGTGCTGATGTTCGTGGAGGATGTCGCCGCATCCGGCGGCTACATGATCGCGGTGGCCGGGGACGAGATCATCGCCGACCCCTCCTCCATCGTCGGTTCGATCGGCGTGATTTCCGCGTCCTTCGGCTTTCCCGAACTGATGAAGAAGATCGGCGTCGAGCGTCGCGTCTACACGGCCGGGCAGAACAAGTCCGTGCTCGACCCCTTCAGGCCGGAGAAGAAGGACGACATCGAGCGGCTGAAGGCACTGCAACTCGACGTCCACCAGACCTTCATCGACCTGGTCAAGGAGCGTCGCGGCGCCCGACTCAAGGACGATCCCGATCTTTTCACCGGCCTGTTCTGGTCCGGCACGCGGGCGATCGAACTCGGCCTGATCGACAGGCTGGGCGACATGCGCTCGGTGCTGAAGGAGCGGTTCGGCGAGAAGACGCAGCTTCGCCTCATCACCCAGCCGCGCGGGCTGTTCGGACGCAAGCTCGGCGTCTTCGGCTCCCGCGCAAGCCTCTCGGCCCCCGACATTGCAGCGGCCGCCGCAAGCGGGCTTGTCGATGCGGCGGAAGAACGCGCGCTCTGGGCACGCTTTGGCCTTTGAAAAGCGCCATTCCCATGCCTATTATGATGGGAGCCGCCCCTGAAAGGCGGCGCATGCCGGCCCCGTAAGCCTGGGGAGAACAGGGAAAATGCCACAGCTCATCTTCTTCGCACTCGTCGTCCTCGTCGCCTATTGGGGCTATCGCTCCTTTGTGAAGGAGGCAGAACGGGTAACAGCGAAAGTCCGCCGCACCGAGCGGGAGGCCGCAAACCGCAGCATGGGCACGCTGGTGAAGGACCCCAAGACCGGCGAATACCGGCTGGCCAAGGACTGACCGGTACGTCGTGCATGCCCCCGCGCCCGCCGAGCATGCGCCGGCGAAGATAAATCTCGCACTCCATGTCACCGGCCGCCGCGCCGATGGCTATCACTTGCTCGAAAGCCTCGCGGTCTTCACTGAATCCGGCGATAACGTGAGCGTGGCCCCGGCGGCCGAAGACAGCTTTTCCGTCACCGGCCCGTTCGCGGCCCATCTGCCGCTGAATGGCGACAATCTCGTCATGCGCGCTCGCGACGCCTTGCGGGCACTTGCCCCCCATACCGCGACGCCCGTCGCCATCTCGCTCGAAAAGAACCTGCCGATCGCATCCGGCATCGGCGGCGGCTCCAGCGATGCCGCCGCGACGCTGCGGGCGCTGGCGCGGCACTGGCGCATCGAAGCCGATCTTGCCGTGCTCGCACTGACGCTGGGTGCGGACGTGCCCATGTGCCTTGCGGCAAAGTCGCTGGTGGCGCGTGGCATTGGCGAGGTGCTGGAGGCCGTCACGCTTCCTCCGCTGCCGCTTGTGCTGGTCAATCCGGGTGTCGCCGTTTCCACGCCCGACGTGTTTCGTGCCCTTGAGCGCCGTGACAACCCGCCACTGCCGCCCCTGCCCGCGCGCATGGATGCTGAAGCCATGGCAAACTGGCTGCGCACCGCACGCAACGATCTGGAAGCCCCGGCCAGGGCGCTTGCACCGGTCATCGGTGACGTGCTCGACAGGTTGAAACAGGCCGGCACCCCGTTTGCCCGCATGTCGGGCTCTGGCGCCACCTGCTTCGGCCTGTTCGACAGCAACGAAGCGGCCGCCCGCGCAGCCACCACGCTGCGCAAGGACCAGCCGGACTGGTTCATCGCCGCCACGACAAGCATGAGGTGAGCAACATGGCCAACGAGACACGCCCATTCATTCCGGTTCGCATCGCGGTACTGACGGTCTCCGACAGCCGCACGCTTGCCGACGACAAATCCGGCCAGACGCTCGCGGACCGCATCGTTGAAGCAGGTCACGTGCTTGCCGCGCGCGACATCGTGCATGATGACAAGGACAAGATCAGCGCGCGTGTGCTGGACTGGTCGCGGGACGAAAACATCGACGTGGTGATCACCACCGGGGGCACCGGCTTCACCGGCCGCGACGTGACGCCCGAGGCGCTGGAACCCATCTTCGAAAAGCGGATGGACGGTTTTTCGGAAGTGTTCCACCGCCTCTCCTACGACAAGATCGGCACGTCCACCGTACAGTCGCGCGCCACCGGCGGCGTGGTCAACGCCACCTTCGTCTTCGTGCTGCCCGGTTCGCCCGGCGCCTGCAAGGACGCCTGGGACGGCATCCTCAAGCAGCAGTTCGACTACCGCCACATGCCCTGCAACTTCGTGGAGATCATGCCGCGACTGGACGAGCACCTGAAGCGCGGGGGCAAGTCGGCATAAGCAGCCTCAGTCCTGCTCAACCGGCGTCGGCGACGCGGATTTCGGCCGCAAGCCGCCGGCCTGCCAGACCGCGCGCCACCGCCTCGGCATCGGCCGCGTGACGCGACAGGGGAAGCGCCTGCGCCTTGCGGATGAGCAAGCCCTCGCGCAGCGCCCTGCTGGACCTGAACATGCCGACAAACCACGGACGTCTGTCGGCGCGCGAAGGGGTAAACCGGGCTGGCATCGCCATCGTCGCGACATAGTGCTCGACGGCCTCCGACCAGCCGTCCACCAGCCGCGCGCCGGGCTCCAGAAGAAGCAGCCAGTCGGCCTTGGCCTGCCGCACGCCGGCCCCGATGCCGCCATCGGTCAGATAAACGCAGCCAGTCTGGTCGGCTATCGCGTGCGTTTCCCTGGATACCGCCCGGTCGCAGACGATGACCTCGCGCACCATGCCCGAAACCGCCGCGCTCACCAGCGACGACAATGTGCGCGCCAGCGCCTCGTCATTGTTGCGGGTCTCGATCAACACCGAAAGCATCGCGATGGCGTAACCCAAACCCGGCAAAAACGCCATATGGCAATCCAAAGTTCTTGATTTGTTCTCATTGATGAAATAGGAATAGTTTCATCACCGGCGGCGAGTCGCCGGCAGCAAACAAATCGGAGACACGCAAGATGGAACCGATAGCACGCGCGGATGCGGCGGCTTTCCGGAACGGAGGTTCCGCCATGGCCAATGCCATCATCGACGAAAGCGGCGTCCGGATCGACGGCGAGCGCCGCCGCGGGCGGGCTGCGGGCATCAATCCAAGCGGACGCTTCGAGCCGGTCACCCGCCATGTCTTCGACGACGGCTGGAGCACGCTCGAGGAACTGCCGCCTTTCAAAACCGAGGTGCAGACGGAAAAGCCGCGCACCATCATCACCCGCAACAGCTCGCCCGACATTTCCTTCGACCGCTCGATCAATCCCTATCGCGGCTGCGAGCATGGCTGCGTCTATTGCTTCGCCCGGCCCACCCACAGCTACATGGGCATGTCGCCGGGGCTCGATTTCGAATCCAGGCTGTTCGCCAAGCCGGATGCGGCCAGGCTGCTCGACAAGGAGCTGTCCAGGGACGGCTACCAGCCGCGCACCATCGCCATCGGCACCAACACCGACCCCTACCAGCCGATCGAGAAGCAGTGGCGCATCATGCGCGAAATCCTCGAAGTGCTGGAGGCGCGCAAGCACCCCGTCGGCATCGTCACCAAATCGGCGCTTGTCGTGCGCGACATCGACATACTGTCGCGCATGGCCGAGCAGGGGCTTGCCAAGGTGGCGCTGTCGGTGACGACGATGGATCGCATGATCGCGCGCACCATGGAGCCGCGCGCCGCAACGCCGACGCGGCGGCTGGAGGCGATACGGCAATTGAGCGACGCCGGCATTCCGGTGGGCGTCATGGTGGCGCCGATCATTCCCGGCCTGACCGATTCGGAGATCGAGCGTATTCTGGATTCGGCGCGTGCTGCCGGCGCGGGCGAGGCCGGCTATGTCATCCTGCGCCTGCCGCTCGAAGTCAGCCCGATCTTCAAGGACTGGCTGCTCAGGCATTATCCCGATCGCTACCGCCATGTCATGTCGCTGATCCGCTCCATGCGCGACGGCAAGGACTACGATTCGGAATGGGGCAAGCGCATGAAGGGCACTGGCCCCTATGCCTGGCAGATCGGCCGCCGTTTCGAGATCACCGCGCGCAAGCTGGGCCTGAACCTGCGCGAGGCCTCGTTGCGGACCGACCTGTTCGTCGCGGCGGAGAAACGCAACGAACAACTTGTCCTGCTTTGAAAGTTGCCGCGCGGCCTGCCTTGGCCTGTGCCGACAAACAAATCCGTCAGGCCTTTCCCCAAGTTTGCCGACGGTGCCCTTCCCGGCTTGCGCCCCATAGAGCCCGGAAGGACTTGCGGAGGATCGGGCCTGATGCGAGCATAGCCGCCATCATGGCTCGCCAGCGTCCCGATTCTCCGCCCCTCTTCGAAGTCGTCGAACGTCCCGATTTCTCTTTCGAGACACGGGCCATGTCGCGCGGGCAATGGCCGGTCGCGGGGCTGGACGAAGCCGGGCGCGGACCGCTCGCGGGCCCTGTCGTCGCGGCAGCCGTCGTGCTCGATCCGGCGCGCATCCCAAGCGGTCTGGACGATTCCAAGCGTCTCACCCACCCGCAGCGCGAAGAGTTGTTTCATGAAATCCTCGGCAGCGCACTCGGCATTGCGATGGCTTCGGTCTGTGCCGAGGGTATCGACCGCAGCGACATCCGCAAGGCGAGCCTGGAAGCGATGCGCCGGGCGCTCTGCGGACTGCCGCTTGCACCCAAGCTGGCGCTGGCCGACGGGCGCGACGTGCCTCCCGGCCTGCCCTGCCCCGGCGAAGCTCTCGTGAAAGGCGACCAGCGCTCGCAATCCATCGCAGCCGCTTCGATCGTCGCCAAAGTCGTGCGCGACCGGATGATGACCGGCTGCGGCCGAACCGACGCCCGCTACGGTTTCGAGGTCCATATGGGCTATGCGACAGCCCGCCACCGCGCCGCGATCACCGCGCATGGCGCCGTCGCCCGCTGGCACCGTATTTCCTTCGCGCCATTCAGAAACGGCGCCGAGGACGCAGCAGCAGTCGCCGAGAAAGAACAGTTCCTCTGAGGAATTTAGGTGCCGCCGCGCTTCTGCGTTTGCGGTCGACGGATATGCCCCCGTTGACCGCACCCTTCTCCCTTGTCTGCCGTAGTTGGTATCAGGCCGTACGCCTTGTCGGCAAAGCCCGCTCCTTTTGCCGGGATGAAACGCGTACTTCCCCGTGTCGGTGGCGTCGCTCATCTCCCGCTCGCAGGCCCATGCCCACCAGACCGCATCCATCGGCTTTGCGCGATGTGCTGTTGAAAAGCGCCCATGAAAAAAGCCGCCGGTTTTGCCGGCGGCTTTCTGAAACTGTAAAAACGATTCCGCTCAGTTGAGCTTGGACTTCACTTCCTGAAGCGAAGCCTTGAAGAGATCGGCTCCAGCCTTGGCATCGACCTTGGCTGCCAGCAGCGAGCGTGCTGCCTCCACCGCCAGATCGACGGCGCTGGCACGAACCTCGCTGATCGCATCACGCTCGGCCTGGCTGATCTTCTGCTCGGCGAGAGCGGCGCGGCGCGCCACATATTCCTCGGTCTTCTTCTCGGCTTCGGCGACAAGCAGTTCGGCCTCGTGCCTGGCGGCCTCGACGATGTCGGCGGCCTCCTTCTCGGCTTCCTTGCGCTTACGCTGGAATTCGGCCAGCAGCTGCTGGGCCTCTTCACGAAGACGGCGGGCATCCTCCAGCTCGCTGCGAATGCGATCCGCACGCGTGTCGAGCGACTTGGAGAGCATCCCCGGCACCTTCATGTAGATGACGACGGCGAGGAAAATGACGAGGGCGACGGTAGCCCAGAAAGTAGCATCCATCATGGTCTGCTCCTACTCCCGCGCTGCCTTGACGGCTGCTGCCACGGAAGCCTTGTCGGCCTTGCCACCGATCAGTTCCTGAACGATCGCAGCGGTCGTGTCTTCAGCGATTGTGCCAACTTCCTTCATCGCAGCCGTCTTGATGGCAGCGATGCGGGACTCGGCCTCGGCGAGCTTCTGTTCAAGCCCGGCCTCGACGCCCTTGCGCTTGGCATCGGCATCGGCCTTGGCACCATCGCGGGCCTGCTGGCCGATCGCGTTGGCCTTGCTCTTGGCCTCGGCGAGTTCCTGCTCATAGGCAGCAACGGCAGCGTCCGCCTCGCTCTTCATGAGAGCGGCCTGGTCCAGATCCTGCGCGATGCGATCGCGACGGACCTCCAGGATACCGCCGACGCGCGGCAGAACCACCTTCTTCAGAAAGATGTAGAACAGGCCGAACGTAATCGCGAGCCACAGAATCTGTGACGGAAAATGCGAAGGATCGAACGGTGGAAACTGACCACCGGTCTCCGCATGTTCCAACGAATGGGTTTCATCCAACGCCGGAGATCCCTCCTGCGCGAATGCCGGTGTCACGAACATCTGCTTCCCCTGTTCACTCTATCCGGCCGCAACAGCGCGGCCGGAGAAATCGCTCATTCCGGCAATTCTTACGTGAAGAGCAGGAGCAGAGCGACGAGCAGCGAGAAGATGCCCAGAGCTTCGGTAACGGCGAAGCCGAAAATCAGGCGGCCGAACTGGCCATCGGCAGCCGACGGGTTGCGCAGGGCGCCCGAGAGGTAGTTACCGAAAATCGTGCCCAGGCCGATGCCCGCACCACCCATGCCGAGGCAGGCGATGCCCGCACCGATTGCCTTTGCTGCTTCAACTTCCATGTCCAACTCCTTGTGGATCGAAATTCAGTTCAATGCTTTCACTTGGCGGGCGCGAGACCCGCCGGCGACTTGTACTAGTGTCCCGGATGCAGTGCGTCGTTGAGGTACATGCAGGTCAGCACCGCAAAGACGTAGGCCTGCAGGAAGGCCACCAGAAACTCGAGAGCGGTAATCGCAACCGTCATGGCCAGCGGCAGGACCGAGCCGGCGATGCCGACCGCGCCAAGCGCGCTGAGCGAAGCCACGAAGCCCGCGAACACCTTCAGCGTGATGTGTCCGGCCAGCATGTTGGCGAAAAGACGGACGGACAGACTGACCGGGCGCGAGATGAAGGAGATCACTTCGATGAGCACCACCAGCGGCACCAGAATGCCCGGCACGCCCTGCGGGACGAACAGCTTGAGGAAGCCGAATCCGTGCTTCATGAAGCCGTAGACCAGCACGGTCCCGATCACCAGAATGGCGAGAGCGAAGGTGACGATGATGTGGCTGGTGACGGTGAAGAAATAGGGGAAAAGCCCGAGAATGTTCGCCACGAGAACGAACATGAACAGCGAGAACACGAAGGGGAAGAACTTCATCCCCTGTGATCCCGCCGCGTCCCGCAACATGGATGCCACGAACTCGTAGCACATTTCCGAGATCGACTGCAGCCGGCTCGGAACCAGACCGCGGCTCGACGTGGTCAGGAATAGGAAGGCGCTGGTCGCCACCACCGTCGCCACCATGAAGGCCGACGAGTTGGTGAAGGAGAAGTCGTATCCGCCGATCTCGATCGGAATCAACTTCGAGATATGAAACTGATGGATCGGATCGTTGGACACGCGGCCCCCTTGGCAAAAAAAGACGTACCCGCAGGCACTGTTGTTCAGTTGTCACGGTCCCCGGCGTTCTTGTCAGACGCCTTCGGGTCCACTTGAGCTACGACACCGGCCGAGCGCATCACATTGAGAACACCGGCACCGAAGCCAAGGAGCAGAAAGACAATCAAGCCCCATGGCGACGTCCCCGCCAGACGATCGATTGCCCAGCCCAGCCCAGCGCCGACCGCCACCCCCGCGATGAACTCGCTCGACAGCTTTACGGCCTGACCATACCCGGTCGTCTCGCCTGACTTTGCGCCGCGTTCCCCCTCGCCTTCGCCTTGCCGCCTCGCCGCAAGAGTTTCGGCAAGCTGGCGCCGACGGCGCTCGAGGTCATCGTCGCGGAACGCGCGTTCACCACTCTTTCCAGGCCCGGTTTTGCCGGTTTCGTCTGGCCCGCTTTCGTTGGCCATCGCAACCTCCATGCCTGGATAAAACGGGATCGTTCATCCGCTTCAAAGTCGCGGGCAACATAGTTAGGGAGCCCATCTGCGTCAAGCCGCGGAATGGGCGCTCTCCCGATGTATTTTCCCTAATGAAATCAATAAATTGAGAAAGTGCGACAACCTGCCCGCCATCGAAAGCGGCCCATTACACCCGAATCCGGGCAGAATCCGGGCCACCGATGCGGTTGCCGGGGCAGGCCCGGAGCCCCTCAGCTCCAGCCGCCGCCGTAGGTCCGGTAGAAGATGTGGAGACCGATGCGCTTCATCTTCTCCATCGTGCGGGCCCAGCCCGGATTCACATAAGCCGCATAATAATGGGTGGAGGACGCCACCTCGGGAAGGAAGATCTTGCCGGCGGTGACGGCCAGGGCGATCTCCTCGGCGATCTTGTAGTGCTTGCGGCTGGTCACGACCTTCTTGCGGCCATCGCAGGCGAAGGAGAACTGGCAGCGGTTGCGCCAGTTGTCGTTCTGGTAGACGACGCGGCAGATCGTGTTCGGATAGGCCGGGTTACGCACGCGGTTGAGGATCACCTGCGCCACGGCAGCCTGGCCTTTCGGGCTCTCGCCCTGCGCTTCGAAATAGATCGCCGTCGCCAGGCACTGCTGCTCCTTCTTGGTGAAGACGCTTGCCGGCAGCGGATTGCGCATCCAGTGATGGTCGCCATCGGCCAGGGGCGGAATGAAGCGGCCGTTGGACGGGTCCTTGTCCCGCAGCAGGCTCTCGAAAGGAGAGGTCCTGGCGTAGTCAGGCTCGGATGGGGCGTAGGCGGTGGCCAGAATATCCGGCGCGTTGTCGTTCATCAGCGAGGCCAGCATGGTCGGCACGCCCGGCGCCGCCTTCTTTTCCTCCGTCGCATGGAATGCCGTTGCGATCTGGACTTCCTTGCCCTGTATGTCCGGCTTGGCGAAGGTCATCTTCAATCCGCCATCCATGACCGGACGCGTCAGCGAACTGGTGCGCTTAAGCACGGACCCCGCGCTGAATGCCTTGGGCGGAGCGACCGGCGTGACGTTGACGATGCGGCCCTGCTTGTCACGGCGGTTGATGCGCTCCTCGTCGGGCGTCAGATCAGCGGCGGCCTGCTTGCCACGAAACGCCACCGCGCCGATACCCGGCGTCCTGACGCCCGAACCCGACATCGAGCCGGTGATCGTATCGCCATCGGCGAAGGGCAGTTCGGCTGCATGCACCGAACCGGCAACGGAGCTTTCGACAAAGCTGTTCCAGCGCGCGCCACCCATCTCCACGCCGGAAATCAGGCTTCGCATATCCTGGTAGGCCGTCACGGTGGGAAAGCCGATCCAGATACCGAGGCCGATAACCAGAGGCGGAACAAACGCACGCTTTTTCAGGCTGGCAACGGCCAGTTGCAGCGTCGATAGGCGTCGATGCACAGAAACTCTCCAGAACGCAACAGGAACCCTCTGGAGAAGGAAAATGAAGCATTAACCTTGATGGAGCGTTAACGGACCGGAGGCACCGCGAGCGTGGCACCGACCGAATTGTCGCAAGCTGCACGGCTTGCGCGAACAAGGGCCGAGAGAAACGAATGCCCGCACCGGGGGCAGGCATATCAAAGCAGATCGGGCACGCGGGAAAGACGAGATCGGCCGCCGGCTTCGGGCGAGTGGCAGCCGATCAATTAAAACACGCTAACTGCGCTTGTTGGCGCGACCCGCGAACGGATTATCGGGCGCGCGCATCACCATGCGGATCGGCACGCCGGGCATGTCGAAGGCATCGCGCAGGCTGTTGACCAGATAGCGGATATAGGACTGCGGCATGGCTTCCGGACGCGTGCACGACAGCACGAAACCGGGCGGCCGGGTCTTGGCCTGGGTGATGTATTTGATCTTGAGGCGACGGCCAGCCACGGCGGGCGGCGGATGATGCGCAACAATGCCTTCCAGCCAGCGATTGAGCCGGCCGGTGGAAACGCGCCTGTTCCACACCTGATGCGTTTTCAGCACCGCATCCATGAGCTTGTCGAGACCCCGGCCCGTTTCAGCCGAGACAGGCACCGCCAGCAGGCCGCGCACTTGCGGCAGCAGCCGCGCGGTCTTCTCGCGCAGTTCCGCCAGCGTTTCCTGCGGATTCTCGATCAGGTCCCACTTGTTGAAGGCAAGGACCAGCCCCCGCCCCTCGCGGATGATGAGATCGGCGATCTGCAGGTCCTGCTTCTCGAAGGGAATGGTAGCGTCGAAGACAACGATGACGATTTCGGCAAAGCGAATCGCGCGCAGGCCATCGGCCACCGACAGCTTTTCGAGCTTTTCCTGCACCTTGGCCTTGCGGCGCATGCCAGCCGTGTCGAACAGCCGGATCTGGCGCCCGCGCCATTCCCAATCCACTGAAATCGAATCGCGGGTGATGCCGGCTTCCGGCCCCGTCAGCAGCCGCTCCTCGTCGATCAGCGCATTGATCATCGTCGACTTGCCGGCGTTCGGCCGGCCGACGACGGCGATGCGCATCGGCTTGGTCTCGTCATAGACGGGTTCGGCGTCGGGATCGGTGATGTCCTCGCCGACCAGAACTTCGGCGATTGCCGCATCGTCGTCCTCGTCTTCTTCGCCGAACACGCGTTCCTCGCCGAGCGCCTCGATCACCGCGTCACGCAGGTCGGGCATGCCCTGCCCATGCTCGGCGGAGATCGGGATCGGCTCGCCAAGGCCCACTTCCCAGGCTTCCAGCATGCCGGCCTGTGCCCCGCGCGCCTCGGCCTTGTTGGCAACGAGCACCACGGGCTTGCCCGAACGGCGCACGACGTCGGCAAAGGCCTTGTCGTCGGGCATCAGGCCGCTCTTGGCATCGACCATGAAGAAGATGAGATCGGCTTCGTGAATAGCGATCTCGGTCTGCGCGCGCATCCGGCCCTGCAGGGTCTCGGCGGCGGCCGTCTCGAAGCCGGCCGTGTCGATGACGTCGAAATTGATGTCATAGAGCTTGGCGGAATGGACGCGGCGATCACGCGTGACGCCGGGCGTATCGTCGACCAGCGCCAGCTTCTTGCCGACAAGCCGGTTGAAAAGCGTTGATTTGCCGACGTTAGGCCGGCCTATGATGGCAACCTTGAAGCTCATTGCGTGCCATCAAGACGCCGCGCCCGAACCGCGGATCAGCTCGGACATGAGGGAAGCGCGCTGACGCGCGTTGCGCGGAGCGCCATCGTCGGACGAAATCTGCTCGAAGAGTTTCAGCGCGTCGTCGGCCTTGCCCTCCTTCCATGCCGAAAGGCCAAGAACCTCGCGCGCGGAACTGCGCAGCGGATTGGCGTCGGCCGTAAGATCCTCGGCGCGTTTGGCGACATCGGCGTAGGAGCCGTGATCGACAAGGATGTAGGCCGCGCGCAGGCGCGCCATGTCGCGCAGCACGGCGGGAATGGAGGTGTCGGCGGCAACCTCGTCAAATGCCTTCACGGCGCCGTCGAAATCGCCCTTGTCGGACAGGACCGTGGCGGCGCGCATGCGCGCCAGCGTCGGATAGGCACCGTGGCCATCGGCCTCCAGTTCCTTCAGCGCGGCGATCGCCTCGTCCTGCTTGCCGGAATTGGCCAGCGTCAGCGCCTGCAGGAAAGCGTCGCCCGAGCGGCTCGCCTGCTTCTCGCTCCAATATTCATAGCCTACGAAGGCAGCCGTGCCGAGCACGAGCAGAACCGCAGCCACGATCGCGATCGGGCCGAAACGCTCCCATATGAGGCGCGCCCGCTCCTGGCGGATCTCTTCATTGACTTCGCGGATGAAACTGTCGTCCGACATTCGATCAAACCATGTTTGCCCGTCTCGGGCTGTTGTGAGCCGCCGTTTTAGCGATATTTCGCCGGCATGGAAGGGGGCGCGGCGGAAAATCGCCCCTTTGTGCCGAACACCGTCCTGCATGGCATGTTAACGCGCCGCTTACCATACCGGCCCGCAACCGCGCCACATTTGCACCCTATGGCTGCCGGTTTCATTCCAAGCCAGAAGTATACTGATGCCCGCCATTTTTCGCACCCTTACGCTTGCCTGCGTTTCCCTGTCGCTCGCCCTGCCCGCCTTCGCCGCCGCCAATCCGCCGCAGCGGCCGCAATATGTGATCATCTCCTTCGACGGCGCACATGAACTGGCGCAATGGCAGCGCAGCCGCAACCTGGCCGCCCGCACCGGCGCACGCTTCACCTATTTCCTGTCCTGCGTGTTCCTGCTCAGCCGTGACAAGCGCACCGAATACAAGGCACCGGGAAGGTCGGCCGGCCGCTCCAATGTCGGCTTTGCCCAGTCGAAAGACGAGGTGCGCCAGCGGCTTTCGCAAATCTGGCTGGCCCGCGCGGAAGGACATGACATCGCCAGCCATGCCTGCGGCCATTTCGATGGCAAGGCCTGGAGCAAGGCGGACTGGCTGAGCGAATTCGCCTCGTTCAACCGCATCCTGCGCGACGCCTATGAGATCAACGGCATCGAGGGCGAGCCGGAAGGCTGGAAGCGGTTTGCCGAAACGGAAATCAAGGGTTTCCGTGTGCCGTATCTTTCAGACAGCAAGGCGCTCTACAGCGCGCTGGCCGAAGACAAATTCGCCTATGACGCCAGCGGCGTCTCGCGCGGACCTGCCGAACCGCGCCCGGTGGACGGCATCATGCGCTTTTCCCTGCCGCAAATCCCCGAAGGGCCGAAAGGCCGGCCGGTGATCGCCATGGACTACAATCTGTTCGTGCGGCATTCCGGCGGCATCGAGCGCAAGGACGAAGGTGCGGCTTTCGAGAACCGCGCCTACGATGCCTTCCACGCCGCGTTCGAGCGCGAATATAACGGGCAGCGCATTCCGTTCGAACTGGGTTTCCATTTCACGCTGATGAATGGCGGCGCCTACTGGCGCGCGCTGGAACGCTTCGCCGGCGAGGTCTGCGTGAAGGCGGACGTCAAATGCGTCAGCTATGCCGACTATCTGGCCGACCGGCACGACGCGACCAGGGCCGGCAATGTCGGCGGCTGAGCCGCCGACATTTCACATTCTCAATAGCGATCGGTCGACGCAACCTGCCCTTCAACATAGCGCTGGTCGATGCCCGAGAGGGATTCGCCCTGGATCGCAGCCTCGAAAGCGCGCAGGCGCTTGTAGACCGAGAGCAGTTCCACGATCGTCGACCAGGAATTGACGAGATACTGGAACGACGAAGTGACCTGCGAGAAAGCGAACGCGACCTGGTTCATCAGACCCAGCGTGATCTTTCCGGCCACGATGGACGGTCCCATGATGAAGAAGGAAAAGATGCCGTTCGCCTGACCGTATGTGTATCGCACGACGTTGAAATAGACGTAGTGGAAATACATGCGGAAGTAGTTCTTGCGCACGTTCTCGAACAGTTCGCGCAGTGTCGCCGGCTGGGCCCTGTCGTCGTGATCCTCGCCGAAGACCAGTTCCTTGCGATAGGCCGCCTCGACGCGCTGGTTGCGGAACTGCAGGCCCGGAAGCATGAAGCCAGCCAGCGCGATGCTGGCGGTGCCGAAGATCGACCAGAACAGCGCCGCCCACACCAGCGCGTTGGGAACATGGCCGACCAGCGGCAGTTCGGTGATGTTGATCGACAAGCGCAGCAGAACCGGCAGGAAGGCGATGAGCGTCATGATCGAATCGATGAAGTTCACGCCCAGCCCCTCCATGATGGTGGAAAAGCGCATCGTGTCTTCCTGCACACGCTGGGAGGCGCCTTCGATGTGGCGCAGCTTCGGCCAGTGCGAGACGTAATAGGCGTTCATCGCCATGCGCCAGCGGAAGATATAGTGGCTGACGAAGAAGGCCGTGAGCACGCTGACGAAGACGCCCACGAAGGCCAGGCCGGCAAAGGTGGCGAAACCCGTATAGTACTGCTCGAGCGTGATCGGCGCGGTCTTGGCCATTGCCCCCTGCACCATGTCCCAGAACGGCCCGTACCAGTTGTTGACGGCGACGTTCACCTGGACCTGGAAGTAGGTGACGAAAAAGATCAGCGCCGAGCCGAGGATCGACCAGTTCTGCCACGGATTCGGTTCGTAGAAGGTCCAGAAGGCGTAAAAGATCGCCACCGCGATGGCGTAGTAGACATAAAACCACAAGAAGGGCGGCGACCAGAACGCGGCGATACCGATGATGGGCGGCGCATCGGCCGCAGCCGGCGGCAGGCCGAAGATTGCCCCGGCTTCGGCACCTCCTAGGTACCAGATCACCATGGCAAATGCAGCCCATACAGCCGCCGAGGTGAAGAACAACTTCGGCTTCGGGAAAAACGATACGAACACGCGGGAAATGTCCTTGTGATGCGCCGGTGGCGCAGTTGCGGTTGCCGGCATGAAGTCACAGTTCGGCAGGAAAGAAAATGTCTTTCTCCCTGTCGCGATCAATCCACGAACGGACAAATTGTGGCGATTTTGACGTGAAGACGGTGCGGCGTCACGTCCGTTTACCTTTGCGGATGCGTTGCCTACACATCTGGCACGGATGTCGGAGCCTGAGATATGAACCACACCGCAGTGGCCGCCGTGGGCCTCTATACCGTGCTGAACACAGTCATCCTGTTCTGGCTGATCGTGGCAACAAGCCGCCTGCGCCGCCGCTACAAGGTCTGGGTCGGCACCGGCGGCGTGGCGCATCTGGAGCGCGTCATGCGCGGCCATGCCAATGCGATCGAGAACATGCCGATGACGCTGCTGCTGCTGCTCATCGCGGCGTTGCTCGGCACGCCTGTGCTGGCGCTGCATCTTCTGGGCATCGCCTTCACCATCGGGCGCGTGCTGCATGCCTGGCATTTCATCGAGGAAAAGGGCGCACCCTGGCAGCGCGAAGCCGGCTTCGGGCTCAGCGGACTGGCCACCGTCGTCGCCATGGCGGTGGTGCTCGGTCACGCATTCGGCTTCGTCATCTGAAAGCGACGCTCCGGACGGAGCCGCAGCTGTCAGCAGTTCCCTTCACAGTCACGCGCGCCGCGGTAGCGGCCACGCAGTGGCAGATCGGCGAGCTCCCGCTCTGACATCGCTTCTAGCGCCGGGTGCGAAAGCGGATCACACATCCAGCGCAGCTTCTCTTCCGGAACCGGCTCTCTTGAGTGGGCACGCAAAAGCATACCGATGAATGAGATAATCTTCATCACCCTGCTCCTTGCCCTGACTGGCAATGACTGAAATCATATGATCATCGCCCATGCGGGCAATCGACATTTGCGAAGTTCGATTTTAGAAAAGCTAAATGCCTGGCCTGAATTCCGTTCACCTCAATGGCTTGCGCGCGGTCGAAGCCGTCGCGCGTTGCGGCTCGCTCGCGAAGGCCGCCGACGAACTCGGCGTTTCACCGAGCGCGATCAGCCAGCAAATCGGCAGGACCGAGAAACAGATCGGCCGAACTTTGTTCGAGCGCCGGCCAGGCGGGCTCGTCCCCACCGAATTCGGAAGCGATTTCGCCGCGCGCCTGGGCGTGGGTTTTCGGGAACTCGCCCAGGCCGTCGCCATGGCCGACGACCGTTCCGCCAACACACTGATTGTTTCGGTCGCGCCGGCGTTGGCTTCACGGTGGCTGGTGCCGCGCCTCACCCGGTTCTTCGCGCTGTATCCGGAAATCCTGATCCGCATCGACGCATCGACCCAGCTTGTCGATCTCGGCCGTTCCGATGTCGACGTCGCGATCCGGCTGGGCAAGGGAGAATGGTCCGGGGCAAGGTCGGAATTGCTGCTGCCGATGGAAATCTTTCCGGTCTGCTCGCCTCACCTCGCGCCGGAGCTGAAGTCGATCGGCGACCTTGCCGATGCCTGGGAAATCCGCGACGAAAACAGCATGATTTCGTGGGAAGACTGGTTTGCCGCTGCTAACGCGGCACCGGTGAAGCCGAAGCGGGGCGCCAGCTTCACCGATCCGATCCTGTGTCTCGAATCGGTGATCGCCGGTCAGGGCTTCATGCTGGCCTGGCAATTCCTGGCCGCGGACGCGCTTGCCGACGGACGGCTCGTCGCGCCCTTCGGCGTCATGGCCCCAACCGGGCTCGGCCACTATCTGGTGACGCCCGCAGGACAGCGCGTGACCCGCAAGGTGGAATGCTTCCGCGAATGGGTCGGTTCGGAAGTTCGGGAAACGATGGCCAATATGAAGCTGGCGAAACGCGTGGGCGGTATCCATTCGCCACATTCAGGGTTATGAATCCCCGGACAATCACTTAGGAGCACCTGCATCATGACCTCCCACACGAGCGCAACCGCCGCGATCGACCCCGTCAAGCTCGAACGGCTGGCCGAAGTGGTGGTCAAGGTCGGCCTCAACCTGCAACAGGGGCAGGATCTGGTGATGACGGCGCCGATCGTGGCGCTGCCCATCGTGCGGCGCATCGTCGAGCACGCCTACAAGGCGGGTGCCGGCCTGGTCACGCCGATCTTTTCCGACGACGAACTTACGCTTTCTCGCTACCGCCACGCACCGGATCTCAGCTTCGACCGCGCCGAAGGCTGGCTCTATGAGGGCATGGCCAAGGCCTATGCCGGAAATGCCGCACGTCTGGCCGTGCGCGGCGACAACCCCATGCTGCTGGCCAACGAGGACCCGGCCAAGGTCTCGCGCGCCAACCGCGCCACCTCGACCGCCTATCGCCCGGCGTTGGAGAAGATCACCGGCTTCGACATCAACTGGAACCTGATCGCCTATCCGACGCCGGCATGGGCGAAGCTCGTGTTCCCCAACGAGCCGGAAGACGTGGCCGTGGCCAAGCTCGCCGACGCGATCTTCGCCGCCTCGCGCGTGGACCGCGACGATCCGGTCGCGGCGTGGAAGGAGCACAATGCGGCACTTTCCCGCCGCACCGCGTGGCTCAACGGCAAGGCTTTCCACGCATTGCGCTTCCGTGGTCCCGGCACCGACCTGACGGTCGGCCTCGCGGACGGCCACAAGTGGAACGGCGGCGCGGAGGAAGCCAAGAACGGCATCGTCTGCAATCCGAACATCCCGACCGAGGAAGTGTTCACCACGCCGCATGCACGCCGCGTCGAGGGCTATGTGCGCAGCACCAAGCCGCTCTCCTATCAGGGCACGCTGATCGACGAGATTTCGGTGCGCTTCGAAGGCGGGCGTATCGTGGAGGCCAATGCCGCGCGCGGCGCCGATGTGCTCAACAAGGTGCTGGATACCGACGAAGGCGCGCGCCGCCTCGGCGAAGTGGCGCTGGTGCCGCATTCCTCGCCGATCTCGCAGAGCGGGCTGTTGTTCTACAACACGCTGTTCGACGAGAACGCCGCCTGCCACATCGCGCTCGGCCAGTGCTATGCGACCTGCTTCACCGACAGCAAGCTCACGCCGGAGGAAGTGGCCGCGCGCGGCGGCAATTCCAGCCTGATCCACATCGACTGGATGATCGGCTCGGGCGAGATCGACATTGACGGTCTCGACAAGGACGGCAATTCCGAGCCGGTGATGCGCAAGGGCGAATGGGCCTGAGCCCATCTCCTGGCTTCGAAAACATAAGGGCGGCTTCGGTCGCCCTTTTCATTTGAAGGATCGGTAGAACCGTCAGCGCCCGGCCAGCGCCTGCCCGTAAAGCTCCGGCTTGAAACCGACGAGGCGCTTGTCGCCAAGATCGAGCACCGGGCGCTTCACCATCGAGGGCTGCGCCAGCATAAGGTCTATCGCCTTGCCTTCGTCGAGGTCCTGCTTCTCGGCGTCCGGCAGCTTGCGGAACGTGGTGCCGGCGCGGTTGAGCAGCGTTTCCCAACCGAGTTCGCCGGTCCAGCCCTCAAGGCGCTTGCGATCGAGGCCGGCCGTCTTATAGTCGTGGAAATCATAGGCGATGCCGTGGCCTTCCAGCCAGGTCCGCGCCTTCTTCACCGTGTCGCAATTCTTGATCCCGTACATGGTGATGGTCATTCGCCTGCCTTCCCTGCAAATTCGCACTGCTTCAACAGCCGCGCAAAACTTAACCGGCGCGCCGATGGCAAGCGCACCGGAACAAAAGCTCGGGGATGAAGCCCGGACCGGTCACATACGGGCTTCGATCAGGAACGGCCCCTTGCGCGACACGGCCGCGTCGAACAGGTCGGTGAACTGCTCGATCGTCTCGGCGCGGGCCGCCTCCACGCCCATGCCGCGCGCCAGCGAGCACCAGTCGAGGTCCGGCGCATCGAGGTCGAGCATGCGGCGCGCGTTGCGGCCGAAATCGTTGACGCCGACATTGCGCATCTCGCCCTGGAGAATTGCATAGGCGCGATTGGCGAAGACGACCGTCACCACATCGAGGTTTTCGCGCGCCTGCGTCCACAGGCCCTGCACCGTATACATGCCGCTGCCGTCGGCCTGCAGGGCGATGATCTTGCGGTCCGGACAGGCGACGCCCGCGCCAACCGCCAGCGGAATGCCCTCGCCGATGGCGCCGCCGGTGAGCGGGATGTGGTCGTGCGGGGTGAGACCCGGCGCAAGGGCAGTCAACCTGCCGCCCGAGGTGATGGATTCCTCGCAGATGATCGCGTTTTCCGGCAGGGCGCGGGCAACCGCAATCGAGATGCTGTCAGCGTTCAGGTCGCCGGTGGGCGCCACGATCTCGCGCTGCGTGAAACGGTTGGGCACAAAGGGCGCGTCCTTGCGCACGCCGATTTCCTCGGCCAGCGCGCCCAGCGCCTCGGCCAGATCGTTCTCGTGGCCAGCCAGCTCGATGATCTCGCAGCCGGGCTGGAGCATGGTGCTCGGCTTGCCGGGATAGGCGAAGAAGCCGACCGGCTGCTTGCCGCCGACACAGATCGCCACTTCGAATTCGCGCAAGGTGGCGACCGCCTGATCGACATTATAGGGCACCGGCCGCGCCGCGACCCGTCCTGCCCCGCGCTCGGTGCGGTCGGAAGTCTGCGAGAACAGCGCAGCACCCGTGGCAGCCGAGATGCGCCCCACCGTTTCCAGCGCGTTGGCGCGCAGCGCCCGCCCGGCAAGGATGATGACGGCGCGCTTGCCGCCGCGCAGCGCCTTGGCGGCAGCCGACAGCGCATTGGCGCAAATCGACGGCCGCGCGGGAAGCGTGACCGGCGAAAGCGTCTCGGGCGCAACCTCGCCCCACGCCGCGTCGGCCGGCAGGATCATGGTGGAAACGCCGCGCCGCATCAGCGATTCGGTGTAGGCTTCCTCCGTCCTGGCGCGCACATCGGCCGGGCCGGAGATACGGCCGACCCAATGCGACATCGGCCGCGCGAGACCTTCAATGTCGCTGGTCAGCGGCGCGTCATATTGCAGGTGATAGCTGGCATGGTCGCCGACGACATTGACCATGGGTGTGCGCGCGCGACGCGCATTGTGCAGATTGGCAAGGCCATTGGCGAGGCCGGGGCCGGTGTGCAGCAGCGTGGCGGCCGGCTTGTCGGCCATGCGCGCATAGCCATCGGCGGCGCCCGTCACCACGCCTTCCGAAAGGCCCAGTACGCAACGCATCTGCGGCTTGCGGTCGAGCGCCGCCACGAAGTGCATTTCCGAGGTGCCGGGATTGGCGAAGCAGACATCGACGCCATTGACCAGCAATACGTCGCAAAGCATATCGGCGCCGTTCATGTCGCGCGCTCTCCTGTCATGATTGGAATGAGGCCGGCGGCGCGGACACGCCGCCGGCAACTTTGCGTGGAGCGGAGATCATCCTGACGGACGAGCACCGCTCCATCTCATTGTTTTAGCCGCATTTATGCGACGCCAGACATTTCCGCCAGGCTGCAAAAAATGCCTTAGAAGAACGCCTGGATGCCGGTCTGGGCGCGGCCGAGGATGAGGGCGTGCACGTCGTGCGTGCCCTCATAGGTGTTGACCGTCTCCAGGTTCTGCGCGTGGCGCATGACGTG
>NZ_QGGG01000004.1:0-331486 GCF_003148475.1 Pseudaminobacter salicylatoxidans
AAACCCCGGAAACATCAAAAATGCAAGCAATTACAACATATTAGACAAAACATACCCAAACCCAAACGCAGAATCACAACCAATCCCACCACCAAACCAAAGATTCCAAACACAGAAGGCCGAACCCGCTATCCACAGACACAAACCGGAAAAGCGGGGCGGTGAAGCTTTTTGCCGGCGTTCCCGAGTCAGAGCCCTATTGCGGCCCAAATCGGCGGCGATCCCTTCCTGCCAGCGGGTCGCTATTATGACTCGCGCGCGTTCCTTATATGGGGCCGATCCGATTGGAGCGGATTCCAAGGGGAGCTTTCGTTGACTTCACCCGCCGGGACAGGCAATTGTCGCGGTCATATTATTCCTCCGGGGCCGATCAGGACGGGAAAAGCCACCGTTTTCATGCAGGATATGGATCAGACCATAGCCGAACTCGGCAACGAGCCGCCGCTGATCGCGGACGGACGCAGCGGGCCGCCCGATCGCCGCGAGGTTTCAGCCCGCTGGCTTTCCGGCACCTTTCTGACCGGCGTGACCTCAAGCGTGCTCATGGGGGTGGCCTTGTTTGCCGCGCTCAACGGGCGCGAACAGCTTGCAACCCCGCCCGAGATCGCCGAACTGGCGGCGCTGAGCCGGACCGGTGACGATGGCGGGCAGAACGCCAAGACCGACCGCGTCGTCCAGCCCCGCCAGATCGCCCGCGCCAAGGACCGGCGCCGCATGGAAGTCTCCATGGCCAGCCGGGTCGGCGACCGCGATGTGGTGCGCACCGTTCCCTTCGTGCAGATCAAGATGGCGCTCGCCGCCGGCTACAAGACGAATCGCAGCTATCCGCCTTTCGACCCGCTCGATGTTTTTGCCGAAGATGGCGCGGCACAGACCGCCGCCGCGCCGGCCGGGCAGATCTATGGCGTCAAGGTCGAAAGCGAGATGAGCCTGAAGACGGTGGATTTCCCGATGGATACCGCCGCCTTCGACGAAAAGAGCGATCTTTCCGCCGATGAGGTGGAGGAGGTCGTGCGCACGACCGGCGCGATCCTGACCGACGGCGACGTGCAGGTCGCGGCTCTTCACTATGTGGACCCGGAGCGCTTCGGCGATTCGCTCGCCACCCAGGCCCTCGCCGGCTCTTATGGCGTGCGCATCGTGCCTGAGAACGTGTCGGTCGCCCCGCGCAGCGGCGCCGATGATGCCACCATGGCCTATGCCGAGGAAATCATCCCCTTCACCGTGGATCGCGAGATCGCGGATGCCTTCACCGCTTCCGGCTATACGGGCGACGATGCAACCGGCATGTCCGAGGCGATCGCCAAGATGCTCAACGGCTCCAAGCTGAAGGCCGGCACGGTGCTGCGCGTGGGCCTGGAAGTGCGCGGCGATGCCGGACGCATCGTGCGCACCAGCGTTTATGACCGCACGCAGCATGTGCTGACCATCGCGCTCAACGACCACAGGCAATATGTGACCACCGACGAGCCGGAGCCGAATCCGGAGCTGCTCACGGCATTCGACGATTCGCCCCCGGCCCTGCCGCGCGGCAACCTGCCCACCGCCTATGACGGCATCTATCGCGCCGCTTATTCCTATGGCATGTCCAGGAGCATGACCAAGCAGCTCATTCGCCTGCTTGCGTCGGATGTGGATTTCCAGTCGCGCCTCAACTCCTCCGACAAGCTGGAGGTGCTGTTTTCCGAACCTGACGGCGACGACCAGATGTCCGAGGATTCGCAACTCCTCTATGTCTCGGCGACGTTCAGCGGCACCACGCGCAATTTCTATCGTTTCCAGCTCAAGGACGGCAGCTTCGACTATTTCGATGGCGACGGCCGCAGCGCCAAGCAGTTCCTGCTGCGCAACCCCTTGCCTAACGGCAAGTTCCGCTCCGGCTTCGGCGCGCGCCGCCATCCGATTCTCGGCTATACCCGCATGCACACCGGCGTCGACTGGGCCGCTCCCACCGGTTCGCCGATCATTGCCGCCGGCAACGGCACAGTGGAGAAGTCGGGCTGGGCCGGCGGCTACGGCAAGCAGACCATCATCCGCCATGCCAATGGCTACGAAACCTCCTACAACCACCAGAGCGCTTTTGCCCGCGGCATCACGGCCGGCGCGAAGGTGCGCCAGGGCCAGGTCATCGGCTATCTGGGATCGACTGGCCTCGCGACCGGTCCGCATCTGCACTATGAGCTGATGGTCAACGGCACGAAGGTGGACCCGATGCGCGTGCGCCTGCCGGGCGGGCGCGTGCTCGATGGCGACGAACTCGTCAGCTTCAAGCGCGAGCGCGAACGGATCGACGATCTCCTCAAGGAAGAAAAGCCCAACCCGCTGAAAGTGGCCAAGGCCGGCGAGTAGAGCACGCGAAATCGCCTGCCGCTCCGGTCAGTCGGTGCCGGACGGCGCCGGAGCCTTGCCGCGATCGGGCCAGGATTGCTGCGTCAGCCAGGAAATGACGGCCGCTCCGGCGCAAAGAATGGCGGATATCCCAGAAATCACCTGAAACGCGCTGTTGGTCGCCGTCACGCGCCGGCCTTCCGCCAGCGTATCGAGCGTCACCTTCGGCACCTCGCCGAAGCCTGCCCCTTCTATCCCATCACCGAGCACGTTACGGAAGACCAGTGCCGCAAGCGCTCCCAATGCCGCCACCGCAAGCAGGCCGGCAGCCCGCGCGACCGCATTGTTGATGCCCGATGCCAGGCCCGTATCGTCATCCGGCACGGCCAGCATGACCGCGGCCGAAAGCGGCGACACCAATATGGCCATGCCGAGACCATTGAGCACGAGCGCAAGGAACGTCGCCCCCCACAGCTCCATGGCCGGCAGGGTGATCGCAAGCAAAGCGTAGGACATCGCGACGACAAGCGCACCGATCGTCAGCGGCCAGCGCGGTCCCCAGCGATCCGCCAGCCGTCCGGCCAATCCCGAGAACAGCGCAATGAACAGCGACATCGGCAGGAACAGCAGGCTCACCTGCCATTCGGGCGTGCCCCAGCCCGCCACCAGCGTCATCGGCATGAAAAACAGCACTGCGCTGAAGGCGAAGAACAGAACCAGCGTATAGAGATTCGCACCCGAAAAGGCCCAATAGCGGAAGAGCTGCAGCTTCACCATGGGGCTGTGCGCCCGATGCTCCCAGAAAACGAACCCGGCGAGAAGGGCGGTCCCGGTCAGCATGCGCATCCCCGGAGAAATGGGCAGGCTCCCTTCCACCGCGCCCATATCCGTCAGCCCCCAGGCCAGAAGGCCCAGCCCGGCCGTTGCCAGCACCGCACCCAACACATCCATTGGCCGCTTGGCGGAGGGCCGATCCGCCGGGACATGGCGGATCAGCATCATGAGCGCCACCACCCCGATCGGGACGTTGATGGCGAAGATGATGCGCCACATCCACGGTTCGCCGGTCGAAAGCACCGCGCCGCCAATGACCGGCCCGAAGGCGGTCGCCAATGACGAATAGGCGGCCCATTTGCCGATGGCCGCACCTCTTATGTCGGCGGGATAAGACTTGGCGATGAGGGCGAGACTGCCCGGAACCATGAGGGCCGCGCCTGTGCCCTGCAGCGCGCGCATCGCGATCAGCATCTGCGCATCTGCCGCAATGGCGCAAAAGAGCGAGGTGACGATGAATATGGCAATGCCCACGGCGAAGATGTTACGTACACCGAAGACATCGCCGGCAACGCCGCCGATCAGCACCAGCGCCGAAAGAAACAGCATATAGGCGTTGCCGATCCACTGCGCCTCGGCCAGCGATGCGCCAAGATCCGTACGGATCACCGGCATTGCCAGCGACACCACGGTTCCGTCGATGAAACCCATGCTGGAAGCGAGGATTGCGGCGATCAGGGCGAACCGGCGCCCCTCCGGCGGACAGAAAGTCCGGGAGCCTGCGGAAAGCGAACCCGATGACACCGGAGCGGACATCGTCGAAGCTTAATTCGCTTCCGCGTTGCTGGCCAGATGCCCGGCGACGCCCGCCGGCTACTCCACGAACTCGACCGGTACGCCAGGGCTGACCAGCTTGGTCAGTTCCTCGGCATCCCAATTGGTCAGGCGCACGCAGCCATGGCTTTCGGTCTTGCCGATCTTGGAGGGATCGGGCGTCCCGTGAATGCCATAGGTCGGCTTGTCGAGCGCGATCCACACCGTGCCAACCGGTCCGTTCGGGCCCGGCGGAATGGTGAGAATCTTGTCGTTGTTGCCCTGCTTGAAATTGAGCTTGGGATTGTAGGTGTAGTTCGGGTTCAGCGCCACGCGCGACACCGCATGGATGCCGGTCGGCGACGGCGTGTCGGCCGAGCCGATGGTCGCCGGATAGGCAACGACCAGCTTGCCCGATTCGTCATAGGCGCGGACCTGCTTGAGGCCCTTGTCGGCGATGATGCGCACAACCTTGGTGGTCGCCTTGCGCCCGGTATTCGCCACCCGGATGATCGTGCCGGGACGGTTGAAATTGGCCTCTGGATTGAGCGCCTTCAGATAGGTTTCGTCCATATGGAAACGCTCGGCCAGCATCTCGGTCACCGAGGTAAAGCTCAGATGATCGAGCTGGGCCTTTTGGCTGTAATCGGCCGGCACGGACGCCACGAAGGGACCAGCGGCATCTTCGGGCGTGATGGTGTATTCGATGAACGGATCACCGCCCGTTGCTGCCAGCGCGGCCTTGATGTCCGCCGTGTCCGTCGATTTCAGATTGACGCCCGTGATATCGCGATAGGCGATCAGCGCCTTGTCGACATTGGAGCCGAACCTGCCGTCGATGACGCCGGGCGATGCCCCTGCCCTGTCGAGCAGGATCTGCAGCGCCGCGACGTCCTCGCGCGCGGTGAAGGCGGGAGCGATCACCTTGCCGGTGGCCGGCGGCGTCTCGATGACCGTATCGGGCGTCGTTTCCTGCGGCGCGGCTTCAAGCGGATCGCCGAGCGGGGCGCGCGTCACCGGCTCGCGGCGCACGACTTGCGGTTCCTCGTTCTGCCGCTGGCCGTAGCCGTTGCGCGGCAGGGCCTCGTCGTCGGGGAACCGGCCGGGCGGCGGCGGGAAATCGTTCAGCCCCGGCGCGCGGCTGTAATCCTGATAGGTGTCGTCGACCGGGGGCTCGGGATACCGGTCCTGATACTGGCGATAGTCGCGCGGCAGCCGCTCCACTTCATAGGAGTCGTCGAGATAGTAGCGATCGCGCTGGCGCGCGGCGCGCCTTTCACCCTGGCGACCGATGGCGCTGCGCGGCGGCTGCACGGCAATGATCTCGCCCGTGTAAGAATCGACAATGACCCGGTTGCCGTTGCCGTCGAAATAAATCTCGACGTCTCCGCGCTGGGCGAGCTGCAACGTATCGCCCTGCGGCCTCTTCTGCGCCTCCTGCGGAGTGGCGCCAACCGCCGCGATTGCGGCGGGAGCCCACAACCCGGCCAGCACCGCCAGGGACAAAAGACCGATCCTGCTCTTCATATTCGTTCAGATTTCCCCGATGCATCGCGGCCGGCACGACAATCCGGCAGTGATTCGACGCACACCACTATGACTTTCACCGTATGCCTACCGGTTCCCACATGAACCGGGCATGAAAATGGCCGCCCGGATATGCGACCGGTAAACGGCTCAGGCGGCCTTTTCGGTCGTCGCCGACGTGCTCGGTCTGGAGCGGAAGTTGAGCCGGTCGGAACCCGCGGTGACCTTGACGGTCGAGCCATCGAGAATCTCGCCGCCGAGAATCTTCTCGGCCAGCGGGTCCTGCAGTTCCTTCTGCATCACCCGCTTCAGCGGCCGCGCGCCATAGGCCGGGTCGTAGCCCTTGTTAGCCAGCCACTCGATGGCATCTTCTTCGAGATCCAGCGTGATCTTGCGATCGGCCAGCAGCTTTTCCAGCCGCTTGAGCTGGATTTCGACGATCTTGTCCATGTCCTGACGGCGCAGGCGGTGGAACAGGATCACCTCGTCCACGCGGTTGAGGAATTCCGGCCGGAACGACGCCCGAACCACAGCCATAACCTCGTCGCGGACGGCGTCGACATCCTCGTTCTCGCCGAGATTGACCAGATATTCCGCCCCAAGATTGGAGGTCATGATGATCAGCGTGTTGCGGAAGTCCACCGTGCGGCCCTGTCCGTCGGTCAGGCGGCCGTCATCGAGAACCTGCAGGAGCACGTTGAAGACATCCGGATGCGCCTTTTCGATCTCGTCGAACAGAATCACCTGATAAGGCCGCCTGCGCACCGCCTCGGTCAGCACGCCGCCCTCCTCATAGCCGACATAGCCGGGAGGCGCGCCGATCAGCCGGGCGACCGAGTGCTTCTCCATGAATTCCGACATGTCGATGCGCACCATCGCCGTCTCGTCATCGAACAGGAAGGAAGCCAGCGCCTTGGTGAGTTCGGTCTTGCCCACACCCGTGGGGCCGAGGAACATGAACGAGCCGATCGGCCGGTTCGGATCCTGCAAGCCCGCGCGTGCACGGCGAACCGCCTTGGACACCGCCTGCACCGCCTCGCCCTGACCGACGACCCGCTTGCCGATCTCGTCTTCCATGCGCAGCAGCTTCTCGCGCTCCCCTTCCAGCATCTTGTCGACCGGAATGCCGGTCCAGCGGGAAACGATGTGCGCGATGTTGTCCGGCGTCACGGTCTCCTGGACCATGCCGTCCTTGCCATCCTGATCCTTTGCCTCGGCCTCCGTGAGCTGACGCTCCAGTTCGGGGATCTTGCCATAGGCAAGCTCGCCGGCGCGCTGGAACTCGCCCTTGCGCTGGGCGATGGCCAGTTCGTTGCGGGCATCGTCGATCTGCTTCTTCAGGTCGGCGGCAAGGCCCAGCTTCTGCTTCTCGGCCTGCCACTTGGCCGTCAGGGCGTCGGATTCCTCCTCCAGCGAGGTCAGCTCCGTCTCGAGCTTCACGAGCCGGTCCTTCGAAGCCTCGTCCTTTTCGACGCGCAGCGCCTCGCGTTCGATCTTGAGCTGCATGATACGGCGGTCGATCTCGTCCAGCGCCTCGGGCTTGGAATCGACCTGCATCCTGAGCCGCGAGGCCGCCTCGTCCACCAGGTCGATCGCCTTGTCGGGCAGGAAGCGGTCGGAGATGTAGCGATTGGACAGCGTCGCGGCCGCAACCAGCGCCGAATCGGAGATGCGCACCTTGTGGTGCTGCTCATACTTCTCCTTCAGCCCGCGCAGGATCGAGATCGTATCCTCCACGGTGGGCTCATCGATGAACACCGGCTGGAAGCGGCGGGCAAGGGCCGCGTCCTTCTCGATATATTTGCGATATTCATCAAGCGTCGTGGCGCCCACGCAGTGCAGTTCGCCGCGCGCAAGCGCGGGTTTCAAGAGGTTCGACGCGTCCATCGCGCCGTCCGCCTTGCCCGCGCCGACCAGCGTGTGCATCTCGTCGATGAACAGAATGATGCCGCCAGCAGCGGAGGTGACTTCCGAAAGCACGGCCTTCAGCCGCTCCTCGAACTCGCCGCGATATTTCGCGCCGGCAATCAGCGCGCCCATGTCGAGCGCCATCAGTTGCTTGTCTTTCAGCGATTCGGGCACGTCGCCATTGACGATGCGCAGCGCCAGGCCCTCGGCGATCGCCGTCTTGCCGACGCCGGGCTCACCGATCAGCACGGGGTTGTTCTTTGTGCGCCGCGACAGCACCTGGATGGTGCGGCGGATTTCGTCATCGCGACCGATGACCGGGTCGAGCTTGCCGGAACGAGCATCCGCCGTCAGGTCGCGCGCATATTTCTTCAGCGCGTCATAGCCTTGCTCCGCACTCGCCGAATCGGCGGTGCGGCCCTTGCGGATGTCGTTGATCGCCTGGTTCAGCGCCTGCGGGGTCACGCCCGCCTTCGCGAGAATCTCCGAAGTCCTGGCGGATTTTTCCATGGCCAGCGCCTGCAGCAGGCGCTCGACGGTGACGAAGCTGTCACCGGCCTTCTTGGCCAGGTCCTCAGCGGTGGAAAATACCTTGGCCAGCGGCTGCGCGAGATAGAGCTGACCGTTGCCGCCCTCGACCCTGGGCAGAGCCTCGAGCGCGCTTTCGACGCCGAGCCTGACGTCGCGCGCATTTCCGCCAGCGCGCTCGATCAGCGAGGCGGCGAGCCCCTCGTCGTCATCGACGAGGACTTTCAGCATATGTTCGGGCGTGAACTGCTGATTGTTCCGGGAAAGGGCAAGTGTCTGGGCCGACTGGATGAATCCCCGAACCCTCTCGGAATATTTCTCTAAATTCATATCTGTCTCCTTCCGTCACCGGCCCGCTTTGCGGCACCGGATCAGATTGCGGTGACGGGCCCGCCCTATCGAGCCGAACCCATTTCCACCCAGATATGGGCATGCGGGAAAAATCCTCAAGACAGCTCGGGCAGGCAGACAAACAAAAACGGCGGAGACATCGTCTCCGCCGTCCAGATAGGGTTAATCCCTTGGCCGGTCAGCCATTGGCCGCAGCAGCCAACACCGTGTCCTCGCCGCCATTTTCGGGGGCCGGCGCGGCATCGCCTTCGGCATTCTTCTCGGCCGCCGCATCCGCGCTGCGGCGCGGACGGCGTCCCCGGCGCGGTGCCGGAGCGGCCTGCTCTTCGCTTGCGGGAGCGGCGCTCGCGTCTTCGGCCGCCTCGGGCGCGACGTTTGCTGCCTCGGCCTGCTGTTGTTGGGCGGAAGCCTGCTCCTGCGGCTGTTCCGGCTGCGGCTCACGCGCCGGCCGGCGGCCACGGCCGCGTCCGCGGTTTTCACCACGCGTATTGCCGCTTTCAGCGGTCGATTCGCTGTTCAGCGCGATTTCGGCCGGCGTGCCTTCGATGACCGGTTGCGGGCCGGTACCTGCATCGCTCGTGGGCGTGGAAGCGGCGGTCGCCTCTGGCGCCGGTGCATTCTGCTGGCCGCTCGTCGGCTGCGCATTGCCGGCATTGTCGAAATCGTCGCGTTCCTGCTCGTCCTCGTCGAAATCGTCGCGGGTCTGCGGGACATGCTGGATCGCCATCTGCGCCTGCGCGGCGGCAATGATGCGATTGTAATGTTCGGCGTGCTGGAGATAGTTTTCCGCCATCACGCGGTCGCCGGCGCTTTGTGCGTCGCGTGCGAGGGTAGCGTATTTCTCGGCGATCTGCTGGGCAGAACCGCGGATCTTCACGTCCGGCCCGTTGCTCTCATAGCTGCGCGTCAGCGGATTTGGTCCCTTGCGACCATTGTTGTTATTGTTACCGCCATTGTTGCGGCCGCGCATGCGCCTGTTCTGCTGTTGTGGCCTCATCCGACTCTCTTCATTTCGAAAAAATTCCGCGGACGGCGTGCATCAGCATCCAGCCGCCTTGTGGTGCTCCGACGGTGTTCGCCCGCATTGCTTGCGTTGGCGTCACGTACCATTCCGTTCCGGTCTCGTGTCACTTGCCGGGTGATCCCCGCACGAAGCTGAAGCGTCGTTCACGCAAGAAGGCAGTTTGTTTCCAAGGGAACCGAATCGCTAAGAGCACTGCCTGCTTCGTCTCATCCGGTGTTTTGAACCTAGCGGCATTCCCAAGAGTTGCCAAGCATTTTTTCGATCCGGTTCAACACTTTGATTCAGCACCGGAAAACAAGCACACGGTCGTTTCCGCCCAGATCTTGTCCGGCTTGCACAAGCTCGAACCCGGCTTGGTCGAAAATATCCGTAACGTCCGTCTTCTGATCGAACCCGATCTCCACAGCGACCCGACCGCCATCTTCCAGATGCCCGGCAACGCCCGCGGAAATCAGGCGGTAGGCCTCAAGGCCGTCGCCGCCTCCGTCCAGTGCGAGCATGGGGTCGAAACTGCGCACCTCTCGTTGGAGCGCGCCAATGTCCGTGCTCTTTATATAAGGCGGGTTTGAGACGATTAAATGGAAACGCCCGGAAATTTTTGCAAACCAGTCGGATTCAACAGTCTCGAAGCGATCGGACAGGCCAAGCAGGCGCGCATTGCGCCCGGCAGCGGCCAGCGCGCCCGGCGCGATGTCGGCCGCGACCGCCATTGCCTGCGGCACCTGGGCAAGCAGCGCAAGCGGAATGGCGCCGGTGCCCGTGCCCAGATCGAGGATGCGGCAGGTTCCCTCCCGTGCGGCCACCTTCCGCACGAAGGGCAGCACCATATCGACCAGCGTTTCGGTATCGGCGCGGGGCTCCAGCGTCTCGGGCGACAGGAAAAGCTTCAACCCGTAGAACTCGCGAAAGCCGAGAATGCGATGCACGGGCTCACCCGCAAGGCGGCGGGAAAGCGCGGCCTCTATCTGTTGCAATGCGGCGCTGTCCAGCACACGGCCGGGTGAAGCAATGGCATCGGCCCGCGTCGTGGCGGAAAAATGCTCGATGATCAGCCGTGCATCGAGCGCGGCGTCTTCAATGCCGGCAGCGGCAAGTCGCTGCCGGGCGGCACGGAGAGTTTCGGCAAGCGTCGGCGAGGCAACGGAAGCGGTCATGACACTACCCTACGCTGAAGGATCGCAACGCATCCGCTCTCCATCTTCCCGGAATTCAGTTTTCCGAGAACTCGGCCAGCAGCTTCGACTGATGGTCGGCGATCAGCGCGTCGATGATCTCGTCCATCTCGCCCATCATCACCCGGTCCAGCTTGTAAAGGGTGAGGTTGATGCGATGGTCGGTCACGCGCCCTTGCGGGAAATTATAGGTGCGTATGCGCTCCGAGCGGTCGCCGGAGCCGACCTGCGCCTTGCGCGATTCGGAGCGCTCGGCATCGGCCTTGGAACGCTCCATGTCGAACAGGCGCGCGCGCAGGATCTGCATGGCGCGCGCCCGGTTCTGGTGCTGCGATTTTTCGGCCTGCACCACCATGATGCCGGTGGGCAGGTGGGTGATGCGCACGGCCGAATCGGTGGTGTTGACGTGCTGGCCACCCGAGCCGGAGGCGCGCATCGTGTCGATGCGGATGTCCTCCGAGCGGATTTCGATGTCGACTTCCTCGGCCTCGGGCAGCACGGCAACGGTCGCGGCCGACGTGTGGATGCGCCCGCCGCCTTCCGTTTCGGGCACGCGCTGCACACGATGCACGCCCGACTCGTATTTCAGCTTGGCGAACACGCCCTTGCCCGAAACCGTGGCGATGATTTCCTTGTAGCCGCCGACATCGCCCTCGCTTATCGAAGCGACGTCCACGCGCCAGCCCTGCTCGGCCGCATAGCGTTCATACATGCGAAACAGATCGCCCGCGAACAGCGCCGCCTCGTCGCCACCGGTGCCGGCGCGAATTTCCAGAATCGCGTTCTTTTCGTCGGCGGCATCCTTGGGCAAGAGCAGGATCTGGATGTCCTGTTGCAGCGCCTCGATCCGGTCCTCCACCTCGGGCAGCTCGGTCTCGGCCAGCGCCCGCATCTCGGCGTCCGTGCCCTTGTCTGAGAGCATTGCGTTGAGATCGGCAAGCTCCTGCTCGGCTCCGCGCAAATCCCTGATCTTGCCGACCATGTCCTGGATGTCGGAATATTCCGACGCCATTTTCACATAGGCGTCCGGGTCCGGGCCTGCCGCCATCTGCGCTTCGAGCATTTCGAAACGCTTGACTACCTGGTCCATGCGGTCGCGGGGCAGATTGATCATAGGCGGTCTTTACACATTACAGCGGGATGCCGCGGTCATCGGCGAAGGTCTGCAGCAGCGCGCGCATCGGCAGATCGACCCGCGGACCCCCAAGATTGTCTTCCATGAACGCCTTGATCTCGTTCACGGGCAGTTCGCACAGCATCGCCTTCACCGGGCCGATCGAGGCCGGCGACATGGAGATGGAGCGGTAGCCGAGGCCGATCAACGCCATGGCCGAGATCGGCTTGCCGGCAAGTTCGCCGCACAGCGTCACCGGCTTGTGGTGGCGCCGCCCGATATCGGCAATATGCTTCAGCACCCGCAGGAACGGCACCGACAGTTGATCGAAGCGATCGGCAAGCTGGGTATTGCCGCGATCCGTGGCCATGACGAACTGGAACAGATCGTTGGAGCCGACCGAGACGAAATCCACCGCCTGCATCAGTTCGTCGAGCTGCCATAGCAGCGACGGCACCTCGACCATGGCGCCGACCTTCAGGCTGGTGGGCAACAGATGGGCGAAGCGCGACAGGTGACGCACCTCGCGGTCGATGATTTCGCGCGCCTGGGCGATTTCGCCCAGTTCCGTCACCATCGGCAGCATCAGCTTGAGCTCGCGCCCGCCGGCGGCCTTGAGCAAAGCCCGGACCTGCGAGCGCAGCAAGCCCGGCCGGTCCAGCGTCAGGCGGATGGCGCGCCAGCCCAGCGCCGGGTTTTCTTCATGCGCCGTGTTCTTGAAGTAGGGCAGCACCTTGTCGCCGCCGATGTCGATGGTGCGGAAGGTGACGGGCTTGCCCTGCGCGGCGTCGAGAACGTCGCGGTAAAGCCTCTCCTGCGCTTCCGCGCGCGGGAATGTCGAGGCCACCATGAACTGCAATTCGGTGCGGAACAGCCCGATGCCGTCAGCGCCGGCATCGGCGAGTTGCGGCAGGTCCACCGCCAGGCCGGCATTGATGAACAGGTCGATATGGACGCCGTCCTTGCTTTTCGGCGGCCTTGTGCGCAATTCGCGGTAAAGCTCCTGCCGGCGCGCGCGGAACCGCACCTTCTCGGCAAAGGCCGCTTCCACATCGGCCTGCGGACGCAGATGCAGCGTGCCATCCTCGCCATCGACGATGATGGCGTCGCCGTTCTCGGCCATGGACACAGCGCCCTTGGCCTGCCCGACGACGGGAATGCCCATGGCGCGCGCAACGATCACGACATGGCTGGTGGCCGCCCCGTCTTCCAGGACCAGCCCGCGCAGCTTGTCGCGCGGATAGTCGAGCATCTCGGCCGCGCCCATGGAACGCGCAACGACGATGGCATCCTTCGGCAGCGCTTCGGCCACATCTTCGGGCGTTCCGCCCATCAACTGCCGCAGCAGCCGGTTGGCGAGATCGTCGAAATCGCTCATCCGCTCGCGCAGATAGGGATCCGTCATGTGCAGCATGCGCGCGCGTGTGTCGCTCTGCACCTTCTCGACTGCGGCTTCCGCCGTCAGGCCGTTGTGGATCGCCTCTTCGAGACGACGCACCCAGCCGCGATCGTTGGCGAACATGCGATAGGCTTCCAGCACCTCACGATGCTCGCCCTCGAAGGCGACCTCGCGGCGCTCCAGCATGTCGTCGATGGAAAGCCTGAGCGAGCCGAGCGCCGTTTCCAGCCGGCGCAGCTCATGCTCGCTGTTTTCATTGAAAAGATTGGTGACGACGATGCGCGGCTCATGCAGCACGACATGGCCGAGCCCCACGCCCTCGTTGAAGGACAGGCCCTTGATGGTGGCCGACCGGCGCAGGTCGAGCTCCAGCCCGCCATGGCGCGTCAGCCGCGCCAGATCGCCCGTAGCGATCATCTCGGCAATCACCATGGCCGTGGTTTCCAGCGCCTCGACCTCTTCCTCGCGGTAGTGGCGCTTGGTGCGGTTCTGGACAACCAGAACGCCCAGCGTGCGTCCCGCCCTCAGCACCGGCACGCCGAGGAAGGAGTGGTAGATCTCTTCACCCGTCTCCGGCAGGTAGGCGAAGGCCGGATGTTCCTGCGCATTGGAAAGGTTGAGCGCGCGGGCGCTGGCGGCGATGGTGCCGACAAGGCCCTGCCCGAGCCGCAATTGCGCGAGGTGGACCGATCCGGGGTTGAGGCCTTCGGTGGCGTAGAGTTCCAGCACCGAGTCGGCGCGCAGGACATAAAGCGAGCAGACTTCCGCCACCATGTTCTGGGCGATGTCGTGCACGATTCGGTCGAGTCGCTCCTGCGGCTCGAGCGGCTCTGCCATGAGCTCGCGCAGCCGTCTCAACAGAACGCGGGGACCGCCAGCCGTGTCACGCATCAGGCGTCGCTCCAAATGTCATTGGCCAGCGTGCATTGTGCCACACGCCGGCGAATGCGCGGACGAAAAATCGTCAGTCTACTGCTTATCGAGCCCGTAGACGGAATGCAAAGTGCGAACGGCCAACTCGGTGTAAGGGCCGTCGATCAGGATGGAAATCTTGATCTCCGACGTGGTGATCGCCCGGATGTTGATGCCCTTGTCGGCGAGCGCCTTGAACGCCGTGGCGGCAACGCCCGCATGGCTGCGCATGCCGATGCCGATGACCGAAATCTTGGACATGCCCGCATCGTGCTGGACGGCGTCGAAGCCGATCTCCGGCCGAATCTTCTCCAGCACCGCCAGCGCCTTGTCGATGTCCGCCGACGGCACGGTGAAGGTCATGTCGGTCGACTTGCCGTCCTCGGAGATATTCTGGACGATCATGTCGACATTGATGTTGGCCTCGGCCAGCGGGCCGAAAATGCCTGCGGCGACGCCCGGCCGGTCGGCGACCCGACGCAGCGAAATCTGCGCTTCGTCCTTGGCGTAAGCGATACCGGTGACGACCTGCTGTTCCACGATTTCATCCTCGTCGCAAATGAGCGTTCCGGGCGGATTGTCGAAATCCGCCATTCCGGGTGCGTCCGGCTCCACGAAGGAGGACCGCACGAAGGTGCGCACCCCATGCACCATCGCGAGCTCGACAGACCGCACCTGAAGCACCTTGGCACCGAGCGAAGCCATTTCCAGCATTTCCTCGAAGGAAATGCGGTTCATGCGCCGCGCCTTGGGTTCGATGCGCGGGTCGGTGGTGTAGACGCCGTCCACATCGGTGTAGATGTCGCAGCGATCGGCCTTCACAGCGGCTGCGATCGCCACCGCGCTGGTGTCGGAACCGCCGCGGCCAAGCGTGGCGATGCGGTTGTCCGGCCCAATCCCCTGAAAACCGGCGATGACGGCCACCTGCCCCTGCTTGAAGCGCGAGATGAGCTCGGTGCCGTCGATATCGAGGATGCGCGCCGCGCCATGAGCGTTGTCGGTGCGGATCGGGATCTGCCAGCCCTGCCAGGAGCGGGCGTTGACGCCGATATTCTGCAGCGCAATCGCCAGCAGACCGGACGTGACCTGTTCGCCGGAAGCGACCACGGCGTCATATTCGCGCGCGTCGTGCATGGGGGACGCTTCGCGCGTCCAGGAGACCAGTTCGTTGGTCTTTCCGGACATGGCCGAAACGACAACCGCCACCTCGTGGCCGGAATCGACCTCGCGTTTGACATGGCGGGCCACATTGCGAATGCGGCTGATGTCGGCGACGGAAGTTCCGCCGAATTTCATCACGATACGCGCCATGTAAACCGGTCGCCCTCTACACTGCCCCGGAGACCTGCTGCTGCCACCGGAAAATCGAAACCAAAGCACCGCGAACAAACCGGGTGCCAAGCCGCGGCCTGAATAACCAAAACCCATGCGTTTCGCAAGACGCGCAATGCCGCGCCCGCAATGCAGTAAAGTCTGGCCCGACCGATTTGATGAAACATTGCTCCACGCCGCCGCAAGACCGACGGAGCGGCATCAACGCGATAGCCTCACGATGAATGTCCCCTCGCCGCGCCCTGAACCAGGGGCGCGGAATGAAGCACGCCGGCTTCTCTCCCCCAAGCGGGGAAAGGACAGCCCCGAAGCCCGACGACGTCTCCTCGCATCGCTATCGGGCAGTTCGTTTGGGCATGATCTTTCCCGAAAAGCGGCCTTCCACCCTTCGGGAATCACGATCTAGGCGAAAGCGCCGTGGCAGTGCTTGTACTTCTTGCCCGAGCCACAGGGGCAGGCTTCGTTGCGGCCGACCTTGCCCCAGGTGTCGGGGTTGGCCGGATCGCGGTCTTCGGGCGCCACCACGCGGGTGTCTTCCAGAACCGCCACGGCAACACCGCCGTCATCGCCGAAGTCGTTCTCGCCGGTGGAGGCGTCGATATGCTGGCCGAAGGTCTCAGGCGCCTGCGGCGGCGGGGCATCGGCCGCCTCGCGCACCAGTTCGACGCGCATGAGCTGCGCGGTCACGGCCTGGCGCAGATTGCCCAGCATCGCCTGGAACAACTCGAAGGCCTCAGACTTGTACTCGTTCAGCGGGTCGCGCTGGGCATAGCCACGGAAGCCGACCACCGAACGCAGGTGCTCGAGGTTGACCAGATGCTCACGCCACAGATGGTCGAGCGTCTGCAGCACGACGGAGCGCTCGACATAGGCCATGACCTCCGGACCGAAGCGTTCGGCGCGGTCCGCGGCGGCGGCATCGGCGCGCTCGGTGATGCGTTCGCGAATGTCGTTCTCGCCGATCCCTTCTTCCTGCGCCCAGTCCTCGATCGGCAGGTCGAGATTGAGATATTGCAGCACTTCCTGTTTCAGGTTGGCCGCATCCCACTGTTCGGAATAGGCATTTTCCGGAATGTTCTTGGCGACGATGTCCTCGATGACATCCTGGCGCATTTCCGCGACGGTCTCGGAAAGGTTTGCACCGTCCATCAGCTCGAGGCGCTGGCCGAACACCACCTTGCGCTGGTCGTTCTGCACGTCGTCATATTTGAGCAGGTTCTTGCGGATGTCGAAGTTGCGCGCCTCGACCTTCGTCTGCGCCTTTTCGAGAGCCTTGTTGATCCAGGGATGGATGATGGCCTCGTCTTCCTTCAGGCCGAGCTTCTTCAACATGCCATCCATGCGCTCGGAACCGAAGATGCGCATCAGGTCGTCCTGCAGCGACAGGAAGAACTTCGAGCGGCCGGGGTCGCCCTGACGGCCGGACCGGCCGCGAAGCTGGTTGTCGATGCGGCGGCTTTCATGGCGCTCGGTGGCAAGCACATAGAGGCCGCCGGCGGCCAGCGCCTTTTCCTTGAGCTTGGCGATGTCGTCGCGGATCGCCTGTTCGCGGGCGGTGCGCTCCGCGCCTTCCGGCATGTCGCCCAGTTCCTCGGCGATGCGCATCTCGGCATTGCCGCCGAGCTGGATGTCGGTGCCGCGGCCGGCCATGTTGGTGGCGATGGTAATGGAGCCTGGCTTGCCGGCCTGGGCGACGATCGAGGCTTCGCGCTCGTGGTGGCGGGCGTTCAGCACTTCGAAATCGGTGAAGCCCTCCTTGCGCAGGCGCTCGGCAAGCTGCTCGGACTTCTCGATCGAGGTGGTGCCCACCAGTGTCGGCTGGCCGCGCGAATTGGCTTCGCGGATCTCCTTGACGATCGCCTTGTATTTTTCCTCGACGGTCCGGTAGACCTCGTCGTCCTCGTCGATGCGCTGGACCGGCAGATTGGTCGGCACCACGGTCACTTCCAGACCGTAGATATTGCCGAATTCTTCCGCTTCCGTGTCGGCCGTGCCGGTCATGCCCGCCAGCTTCTCATACATGCGGAAGTAGTTCTGGAAGGTGACCGAGGCCAGCGTCTGGTTTTCAGGCTGGATGGTCACATGCTCCTTGGCCTCCAGGGCCTGGTGCAGACCTTCCGAATAGCGGCGGCCCGGCATCATGCGGCCGGTAAATTCGTCGATGATGACGATCTCGTTGTCCTTGACGATATAGTCCTTGTCGCGCTGGAACAGCCGGTGGGCCTTCAGCGCATTGTTGACGTGATGGACCATGGCGACATTTTCGATGTCGTAGAGCGACTCGCCCTTGAGAAGGTCGGCATCGCGCAAGCGATTCTCGATCTTTTCGGTGCCTTCCTCGGTGAAGATCGCCGTCTTCTGCTTCTCATCGACCTCGTAGTCGGCCGGCTCCAGCGTTTTGATGAAGGCATCGACCGTATTGTACATCTCGGAACGGTCCTCGAGCGGACCGGAGATGATCAGCGGCGTGCGCGCCTCGTCGATCAGGATCGAGTCGACCTCGTCGACGATCGCGAAATTGTGCGGGCGCTGCACCATCTGGGCGCGCTCATATTTCATGTTGTCGCGCAGATAGTCGAAGCCGAGTTCGTTGTTGGTGGCGTAGGTCACGTCGCAGGCATAGGCCGCGCGGCGCTCCTCGTCGCTCATGCCGTGAACGATGACGCCGACGGTCAGCCCGAGGAAGCGATAGATGCGCCCCATCCATTCGGCGTCGCGCCTGGCGAGGTAATCGTTGACGGTGACGACATGCACGCCCTTGCCGGTCAACGCATTGAGATAGACGGGCAGGGTCGCGACCAGCGTCTTGCCTTCGCCCGTGCGCATCTCGGCGATGCCGCCGTCATGCAGCACCATGCCGCCGATGAGCTGGACGTCGAAGGGGCGCAGGCCCAAGGCCCGGCGCGCGCCCTCGCGGGCGACCGCGAAGGCCGGCACGAGCAGGTCGTCGATATTGGCGCCGTTGGCGAGTTGTTCGCGGAACTGGGTGGTGCGGGCACGCAACTCGTCGTCGGAAAGCGCGCGCATCTCGTTTTCGAGAGCGTTGACCGCCGCCACGCGGGGCCTTGTCGCCTTCACGCGACGATCGTTGGAGGAGCCGAAAATCTTACGGGCGATACCGCCGAGACTGACCATCAAAAGGCCTTTCAGTTCGAATCTTGCCGACCGGATGCCGGCGCAACCCGCACAGGTCCATCTGAAACAGGTAACACCGAAAAGCGCCCGGAAAACGGTTCTGGACGCGAAGTCGAAGGACAGATAAGAGGGGCCTGAAGCGATGTCAACGTGGCAGCGTTGCTGTTGCCCCAGCCTAATTCAGCCATATTTGTGCTGATCTGAAGGTTTCTTCCATCCCACTGGAGAGTTTCTGATGCCCCTTTCGTTCCGACGCGCCACGCTTGCCGGCCTCGGCGTGATGCTTGCGCTGGCCGCGCCGGCTGCCACGCAGGCCTTCGCGCAGGAAAGCAAGCCCGCTGCCGAGGCGCCGGCCAAGCCGGTCGACCCTGCCGCCGTGGTGGCGACCGTCAACGGCCAAACCATCACCGAAGGCGACCTAACCAGCGCGGAAAGCGACCTGGATCAACAGTTTTCGCGGCTTCCGGCCGAGCAGCGTCGCGCTGCCGCCCTGTCGGCAATCATCGAGATCCGCCTGCTGGCAGGGGAAGCACAGGCCAAGGGCCTGGACAAGGACCCCGAATTCCAGCGCCGCATGAAGTTCCTGCAGGACCGTGCCCTGCATAGCCAGGTCGTCGAGCAGGAAGTCGCCAAGGCGATCACCGACGACGAGATCCGCGCCCGCTACGACAAGGAAATCGCCGCCGCGCCGGCCGTGAACGAGGTTCACGCCCGTCACATTCTGGTGAAGACCAAGGAAGAAGCCGAGGCCATCATCAAGCAGCTCGACGGTGGCGCCAAGTTCGAGGACATCGCCAAGGAGAAGTCCAGCGATGCGGGCTCGGGCGCCAATGGCGGCGACCTGGGCTATTTCGGCCCCGGCCAGATGGTGCCGGAGTTCGAAAAGGCCGCCTTCGCGCTGGAGCCGGGCTCCTACACCAAGGAGCCGGTGCAGAGCCAGTTCGGCTGGCACATCATCAAGGTGGAAGACAAGCGCGCCCAGCAGCCGCCGGCATTCGACCAGGTGAAGGAGCAGGTGCGCTCGCTGCTGCTGCGCGACAAGTATTTCGCGCTGGTCAAGTCACTGCGCGGCGCGGCCAAGATCGACGTCACGGACCCCGAACTGAAGAAGTCCGTCGATCAGATCGACCAGGGCAAGTAAACAGCCATCGGGCCCCTTCGGGCCGACCGGATCGGAAAAAGGGTCGCGGCTTTCGCGGCCCTTTTTTGTTGACGCGGTACTTTCGGCGATCCGTTTCTCAGGCCTTGACCGCCACCCCGCTCAGCCGCCAGGCGGCAAGGAAACCGGCGAACGCCATCGGCAAGGCGGTGACGAAAACCCAGATCGCGGTCGCTTGCGCGCTGGCGACCGTCAGCCCGCCGCCGAACCCCACGAGATTGGCGGTCGCGCCCGCGATTGCCGCGCCGACCGCGCCGCCGGATTGGCGCACGGCAATGAAGGCCGAGGCGCCGATGGCGCGGTCTTCATCGGCGATCACGCCCAGAAGCCGCCGGTTCATCAGGCTGGAGGAAAAGCCAAACCCCGCGCCGACAGTCGCGGCTGCAGCAATGACGAAGGCCAGCGGGGCGCTGTGCATGAACAGCGCAAGCATCGCAACCCCGAGAAGAATGCATATCGCGCCGCGGCGGATCGCGCGTTGCTCGCCGATGCCGCCCGAAATACCCGCCACGGTGAAGGCAGCCAGCGTCCACGACAAAGCCTGAATACCGACGATATAGCCCGCCGCCAGCGGCGACAGGCCATGAAGCGTCTGCAGGATCGCCGGACCATAGACGGTCAGCCCCATGGAGGCGGCCGTGAGGGCGAAAAGCGCTGCATAGCCGGAACCGCAAATCGTCCGCAGGTCCCCCGCCTGGTGCGGCAGCAACCGCACTTTGGCCGTCGCGTCTATCCGCAGGACAAGGGCGAGAATGGCAAGGCCCAGCACCACGAGTGCGACCGTCACCGCCGGCTGAGGAACCATATCGGCCACCGAGATCGCGGTGACGCCGAGGCCCAGCGTGATGAGCTGTAGCCATGGCACGCCTGTCCGCCCCTGCGATTTCACGGTGCCCTTGAGCAGGAAGGGCGCGGCGGCGCCGAACAGCAGCGCCTGCGCGGCAAACAGCCAGAACACCGAGCGCCAGTCGCCTGCCTCGGCAAACAGGCCGCCCACCAGCGGACCGAGAACGGTGGCGACGCCCCAGACCCCGGAGATCGAGGCGAACACGCGCGCCAGATGCCGTTCGGGGAAAAGCATTGCCGTCGCGACCATGGCAAAGCCCGCGATCCAGCCGCAGCCGATGCCTTGCAGGATGCGGCCGGCGAGAAAGGTGCCCATGTCGGGCGCAGCCGCGCTGAGCGCGCAGCCTGCGGTCAGGACGAGGCCGGCGATGGTCGTGGCAAGCCGCAGGCCGAAGATTTCGGAAAGCCTGCCCGAACTTGCGCCCGCCAGGATCGCGCCCACCAGAAAGCCGGCGACGGCCCAGCTGAAATAGGCATAACCGCCAAGCTCGGCGCCGACGCTCGGCATGATCGTGGCCGTGACCAGCGTGTCGGCGGCGTTCAGCCAGATACCGAGGCAGATCAGCGCAAAGCGGGGCAGCCTGCCTTCCGCGAACAGGTCCGCCCATCCGGTTTCGGCGCGTTGCGACAATTGCGTCATGCTTCGTCCTTCTCGTGGAGACGGGAAACTGGACGCTGCGGCCCCGGATCGCAATGCCTCAATTTCCGCAATGCGGCGGTCCAGCATTTTGTCGGTCACGCGGCTGCTTATGCGTCGGCGAGAATACCGTGCATGATGGCGCGGATGGCCACGCGGGTCGTTGCCTCGTCCTCGCCGATGCGCCCCGTCAGCAGATGCACCCACGCATATGAGGCAACGAGATCGGCCACCACCGTAGGCTCGACATCGGCGCGCACCTCGCCCCGCTCGATGGCGCGGGCCACCATGCGCCCGGTGTGGGCACGCCTGTTGTGGGCATATTCGGTGAGTGCGGTCGCCGCCGCCTCGTCGCTCTGGGCCTCGGCGATCACCGAGCGGAAGATGCTGCCGGCAGGTGTGTCGCGCCAGTGCTGGAACAGCGCCTGTACGAACTGGACGAAGTCCTCTTCCAGATTGCCGGTATCGGGATTGTCGACGCGCTTCTGGCGCTGGTAGACGTCGATCAGCAGGGCAGCCTTGCTCGGCCACCAGCGATAGATGGTGGGCTTGCCCGCCCGCGCGCGGCGCGCCACCGCCTCGATGGAAAACCCCGCGTAACCAGCCTCCAGCAATACCGCCTCCGCCGCCTCGCGGATGGCGTCGGCACTGGCCGGATTGCGTTTTGCGCCGATGGAGCGGCGCGTCTCCTCCATATTCGCGGTCATGTCTCCATCCCGATTCCGATACCCCCGAAAAATTTCCCGGAACGATAACATGACGGCTTGACGAAACGAAACGGTTCGTTTTATTTAACGGAACGTTCCGTTTCGATATAGGTTCTCATGCCCTCCCCCACCCGCTTCTCCCGCCCGCGCTTTGCGCTGCTCGTGCTGCTTGGCGTCTATCCGCTCATCACCGCATTGCTCTACATCGTCTTCCCGCTGACCAGCGGCTGGACGATCTGGCAACGCACGCTCGTCATCGTGCCGATCATGGTCACGTCGATGATCTGGGGTCTCATTCCGGTGCTGCACAAGCTGTTCCCCGGCTTCATCAATCCCAAGGTCAGGCTCTGATCCGTCCTCAGGCACGAAAACGCCTTGCGCGGTTTCGCGCTATCGGGCAAACGGAGCCACGGTTTGCGCTCCATGCCTGACGAGGTCCCATGTCCGAGACGATTTCCCCTCTCGCGCCCAAGAAATATCCCAAAATGCCGGCCATTGAAGGCGTGCGCATCGCCACCGCCGAAGCCGGTATCAAGTACAAGAACCGCACCGATCTTCTGGCCATGGTGTTTGACGAAGGCACGACCGTTGCCGGCGTCTTCACCCGCTCCAAATGCCCTTCCGCTCCGGTCGATTTCTGCCGCGAGAGCCTTCCCGGCGGCAAGGCGCGCATTCTGGTCGTGAATTCCGGCAACGCCAATGCCTTCACCGGCAGACGAGGTCGCGAGACCACCAGCATGACCGGCAAGGCCGCTGCCGCTGCTGCTGCCTGCACGGTTGGCGAAGTGTTCCAGGCTTCCACCGGCGTGATCGGCGAGCCGCTCGACGCCTCGCGCTTCAGCCATCTCCTGGCCGGTATGGTCAAGGACGCCAGGGCCGAACAGTGGACCGAGGCCGCCAGGGCGATCATGACCACGGACACCTATCCGAAGGTGGCAACCGCCACGGTGAAGCTGGGTGACGTCGATGTGACCATCAACGGCATCGCCAAGGGCGCCGGCATGATCGCGCCCGACATGGCGACGATGCTTTCCTTCGTCGCCACCGACGCCCCCATCGAGGCGCCGGTGCTGCAGGCGCTGCTGTCCAGGGGCGTTGCGCCGACCTTCAACGCGGTGACGGTCGACAGCGATACCTCCACCAGCGACACGCTGCTGCTGTTTGCGACTGGTGCTGCGGCCAGGCGCGGCGCGCCGAGGATTTCGGATGCCAAGGACGCGAGGCTGGCGCAGTTCAAGCGCGCGCTGAACAAGATCCTGAAGAACCTCGCCTTGCAGGTGGTGCGCGACGGCGAAGGAGCCCGCAAGCAGGTGGAAGTGACCGTCACCGGCGCGAAGTCCGCGCGTTCGGCCAAGCGCATCGCGCTGTCGATCGCCAATTCGCCGCTTGTCAAGACGGCCGTTGCCGGCGAGGACGCCAACTGGGGCCGCGTCGTCATGGCTGTCGGCAAATCCGGCGAGCCTGCCGACCGCGACCGCCTGTCGATCTGGTTCGGCGACAACCGCCTGGCCGTCGATGGCGAGCGCGATCCGACCTATTCCGAGGAACAGACCTCGGCCTATATGAAGAAGGATGAGATCCGCATCCGCGCCGACATCGGCATCGGCCGTGGCAAGGCCACGGTCTGGACCTGCGATCTCACCAAGGAATATGTTGCCATCAACGGCGACTATCGGAGCTGAAGCGCAGCGTGGGCGGATCACCCGATACCACAACCGATCTGGCGAAAGTACGCCGCTTCGAGGCGGCGGGCTTCCGGGCATGGCCGGCCGCCGCCGTCACCTATGACGGCACATGGCTGGTGCGCCTCACGGCCGGGCATCCTGCCAAGCGGCTGAATTCGGTCAATCCGCTCGATCCGAGCGATGTCGCCAATCTGGACGAGCGCATCGCGCGCGCTGCCAACCGCTTCGAGGCCTATGGCCGGCCGCTTGTCTTTCGCATGTCGCCGCTCTCGGGCGAGGTGCTGTCGCAGCATCTCGACACGCTCGGCTGGGAGCGGTTTGCCGAATCGCTGGTCATGCGCCTGCCGCTCATCCATGCGGGTGTGGAAGACGCAATCGACCAGATCCCGCTGAAGGACATCGGCCGCTTTACCGCCGCGGCCATCAAGGCCGGCGCGATCCCGGCAGCGCTGCGGCCGGGCTTGTCCGAGATCATCGGCGCGATCCGCGTCGAAACCGGCATGTTCGTGCTGGAAAACAAGGGCGAGCCGCTTTCGACGGCAATCTGCGTGCACGACCACGATCTGGCCGGCCTGTTCGAAATCGCCACCGCACCGGCTGAGCAAGGCAAGGGCTATGGCCGCCGCCTCATCCGCTCGGCGCTGAAATGGGCGCGGCTGCGCGGCGCGCGCCAAGCCTGGCTGCAGGTGGAAGCCGCCAATGAGGGCGCGCGCCATCTCTATGAAGCGCTCGGGTTCCGGGAAGTCTACCGCTATCACTATCGCAGGCCACCCGGAGCTCAGGCATGACCAGGCGCATTCTTCTGGTGGCCGCCTGCGCGCTGGTCGATGCCGATGGGCGCGTGCTGCTGGCACAGCGCCCGCAAGGCAAGACGCTTGCCGGCCTCTGGGAGTTTCCCGGCGGCAAGGTCGAGCCCGGCGAGACGCCGGAGGAAACGCTGATCCGCGAATTGCGCGAGGAAATCGGCATCGAGACCAAAATCGCCTGCCTCGCGCCACTGACCTTCGCCAGCCACACCTATGACGATTTCCACCTGCTGATGCCGCTTTATGTCTGCCGACGTTTCGAAGGCACCCCTCACCCGCGCGAAGGGCAGGTGCTGAAGTGGGTGCGCCCGCGCCAGATGCGCGACTACCCCATGCCGCCGGCCGACGAGCCGCTGATACCCTTCCTCATCGACCTGCTCTGAGCGGGACGCTCAATCCAGCAGCCAGCGGAAAGCGCGACGCAATTCGGCGGCGCCTCCATGCTCATACCAGCGGCCGTGCGCGAGGATGACCCGTTCCGGATTCCACGACAGCATCGTCTCCACCGCCTCCTTCAGTTGCGGCCGGCGCGCCGAGAAGGTGCGGCGCATGTCCCTGGGCATCTGGCCGTCGGGGTCCTGCACCCCGCCAAGCCGGATCAAAAGCCGCATGAACCATGAATGCAGCTTGTCCGGCTCGAAATTCTCGATGAGGTCGGTGAGCACCAAGGTGCGGCTGGGCCGGTGGAAGAAATCCACCTCGGTCATGTAGCTGCCTGTCACCCGCAGCGTGGCGATGTCGGCGTCCCAGGGGTAGCCGCCATCGCGGTCGAGAATGAAATGATCGAAGTCGATGCGGCCTCGCGCCTGTTCCTCGATGCGCGGGGCGAGATAGACGCTGGCATGCGGAAACGCCGCGCGCCATTCCGGTATCCACCAGTAATGCAGCCGGTTCGGGCCGATGATCCACCGTGGCCGGCCAATCGCCTCGATCTGCGCGCGAAGCTCCGAAACCAGCGGCGTCGGCGAATGGATGAACAGCTCCTCGCCGACGCGCATCACCGTCATGCGCGTCGGAAACGGCATTTTCGGCCAGGGAAGGCCGAAATGAATGAGTGGGCCATCAACGATCCAGACGTCCGGGCAGACCGGCTTGAGCCGGTTGAGCGGAGGATAGGTGCCTGATGCCTGCGCGCGCATGAGGTGGGTCCCGAGGATACAGCCTGATCGTCTCGGGCATTGGGCTGTTTTTATGGCGCGGCCCTCGTTCACGCGAAACTGAACGTCCGCCGGGCTCATTTCAGCTGTCGATGACCGAATTGGGGATACCGAACCGGCATCGCCAGCTGCTATTCACGCAGCCAACAGAAAGGCCAGAACATGGACAGCGGGACGCAGGAGAAGACGAAAGCCGGAGAACCCACCGCCGAGGACGGTCAATCCATCCATTGGCGGCGCAATCTCGTCGTCTGCCTGCTGGGGTCGTTCACCACCATCATCGCCATGACGCTGCTGCTGCCCTTCCTGCCGCTCTATGTCGAGCAGCTTGGCGTCAGCGATCACGCGGCAATCGTGCAATGGTCGGGCATCGCTTATGGCGCGACCTTCTTCTCGGCCGCGCTGACCGCGCCGCTGTGGGGGCGGCTGGGCGACCGCTATGGCCGCAAATCCATGCTCATCCGCGCCAGCCTCGGCATGGCCGTTTCCATGTCGCTGATGGGCATGGCGCAGAATGTCTGGCAACTGGTTGCCCTGCGCCTGTTTGCCGGCATTGCCGGCGGCTATGCCTCCGGCTCCGTCATCCTCGTCGCCACGCAGACGCCCAGGCAGCGTTCCGGCTGGGCGCTCGGCGTGCTGTCTTCCGGCGTCATGGCCGGCAATCTGGTGGGGCCGCTGGTGGGCGGCGCGCTGCCGCAACTGATCGGCATTCGCGAAACCTTCCTGCTGGCCGGCGGCGTGATCTTCTTCACCTTCCTGGCGACCACCTTCTTCATTCGCGAGGAGGCGCGCCCCAAGCGCAAAAAGGCGGCGAAGGGAGAAGGCGGATGGGCCGCCATTCCCGACAAGCGGCCGGTGCTTGCCATGATGGCCACCGGCATGCTGCTGATGGTCGCCAACATGTCGATCGAGCCGATCATCACCGTCTATGTGGCGCAGCTCGTCGAGAACAACGCCCATGTCACGATGGTTTCCGGCCTCGTCATGTCGGCGACGGCACTTGGCGCCATCCTGTCGGCGTCGCGGCTCGGCAAGCTTGCCGACCGTGTCGGGCATTGGAGCGTCATCATCGGCTGTCTTGCGGTTTCGGCGCTGCTGCTGGTGCCGCAGGCTTTCGTCACCACCGGTTGGCAACTGGTTGCCCTGCGCTTCCTGATGGGCCTGGCGCTGGGCGGATTGCTGCCCTGCATCGCCAGCGTCATCCGTCACAACGTGCCCGACCGCATAGCCGGCAATGTGCTCGGCATCTCCACCTCGGCGCAATATGCCGGGCAGGTGGTAGGTCCGCTCGCCGGCGGCTTCGTGGGCGGTCATATCGGCATGCGCGCGGTGTTTCTCGGCACGGCCGTGCTGATGGCGGCTGGAGCAGCCTCGAACTGGCTGGCGCGCCCCGAAGCCCGGCCGGCGACCGTGCCAAATCGTTAAGCAATTCTTTAACCCTTCATGAAAAATTGACTCAAGGGCCGACCGGATGGCTGGCCGTGGGCGCGAGGGACGATCCGATGAAATCCGACGGGCAGTGGCAACTGGTTCGTGGCGGCGCGCTGCGCGTGGCCCTGCTGTTCGGTTCGGTGGTGATCGCCTTTGCCATGCTGGCGGTGCCGCTGCTCGATTCACGCGTCCGGCTCAATACCGCGCGCGCCAATATCGACATGACCACCACCGGCTCGATCGATCGCGGCAGCAGCAGCTACACCATTCGCCGCAGCGTGCTGCAATCCTCGCCCAGCGCCATTTGCGTCATTCTCGAAAACGGGACGCATCGCGGCGATTGCTGAACGCGGCCTTCGCTTCCGGGTTCATCGCTTGTTAAGCGTGTTTCGCTAACCTTCCTTAATGGCTCGGTTCTAAGGTTCTCGCGACCAGAGGCGAGAACAAATGACACCACTGACCCGCCGATTTCAGAAGGACGACCGCGGCTCCACCGCCATCGAATACGGACTGATCGTCGGCCTGATCATGCTTGGCATCGTCACCGCGCTCGGCAGCGTCGGCGACAGGATCACGTTCCTGTTCAGCGACACCGACAGCAAGCTGGTCGAATCCTTCAAGGGCTGAACTCCCCGGTTCGGGTGGTCAGGGTCAGCCCTTGCCCTTGTCCTCATCCAGTATCTTCGCCAAGGACACTTGCGCCGAACCGGGCTTGAGCGGCTTTTGCTGCGAGGCGTGCGGCGCCCAGCCCGACAGCCACACGAAAGAGAACGTCGCGCGCACCCGTCCGTCGGGATCGGAAAAGCGCTCGGCATAGATTTGCGCCGCCCGCGCAAACAGGGCGCGGCTCGCCGGCCGCCGCGAGCGGTCGGTCAACGCATTGGTCGCGCCCATGGCCCGCAAATCCCGGATCAGCGCGAACATATGATCGTAGCGCACCGTCACCGTGTCGATGTCAGCCACCGGCAACGCGAAGCCTGCGCGTTGCAGCAGCGCGCCGGCGTCGCGCACATCGGTGAAGGGGCTGACGCGCGGGCTGACCCCGCCCGACAGTTCGGTTTCGGCGGCAAGCAGGCTTTCGCGCAGTTCCGTCAACGTATCGGCCCCGGCCATCGCGGCCAGGAACAGCCCGTCCGGCTTCAGCGCCCGGCGGATCTGGACGAGCATGCCGGGCACATCGTTCACCTCCTGCAACGCCAGCAGCGAGACGATGAGATCGGCGCTCTCCGGCTCCAGCGGCAGTATTTCCGGTTCGGCCACCTGCCCGTCATCCTCCCCCAGAAAGGCGGCATCGGCCTCGATGCGCTGCACCTTCGCGGCCTTCCCGCTGGCCAGCATGGCATCGCGCGCCGCCGGCGTGACGCAGAACGCGGCCACCGCATTTTCGAAGCGGCGCTCGACGGTGGCCAGCCGGTCGGCCAGTTCCTCGGCGGCGCGGGCAAGCAGGAAATCGGCGCCGGCGACGGGGCGCGAGAGAGCCCGGCGCTTGCGCGCAATGAGGAGCCTGGTGTCGAACAGCGGTTGCAAAAGCCGAAATCCTTGATGTTGTGGCCGCACCCGGCCTATGGTCGGGCAAGCAGCCTGAACCTCGTGGCCGATCCTATGCCGCAATTCAAGAGCCTTGCCCTCGCCGCGCTGGATTGGCCGGCACGTGTGCTGTTTCCGCCGGTCTGCGCCGGCTGCCGTCGCCATGTCTCGCAGCCCGGATCGCTCTGCGCGCAATGCTGGCCGCAACTGCGCTTTCTGGAAAAACCCTGGTGCGAGGTAATGGGCACGCCTTTCACCCATGATATGGGGGCTGGCTTCCTGTCTGCCGAGGCCATTGCAAATCCACCGCCCTTCGAGCGGGCACGCGCGGCCGTTTCCTATTCGGGCGTGGCTATGCAGATGGTGCAGGGGCTGAAATATTCCGACCGCACGCATCTGGCGCCGTGGATGGCGCGCTGGATGCTGCGCGCCGGGGCCGAGCTTGTCGCGGATGCCGATGTCGTGGTGCCGGTGCCGCTGCACTGGCGGCGGTTCCTTCAGCGGCGCTTCAATCAGTCGGCGGAGCTTGGCCGGGTGGTGGCCGAGCTTGCGAGCCTGCCCTTCGCACCGCTGGCGCTTGCCCGCGTCAAGGTCACGCGCCAGCAGGTCGGGCTCCAGCGCGCCGAGCGCGAGGACAATGTGCGCGCCGCCTTCCGCGTACAGCCCGAGCGCGACATCGAGGTGCGCGGGCGGCGGGTGCTGGTGATCGACGATGTCTACACCACCGGCGCGACTGCAAATGCCGTGGCAAAGGCGCTGAAGAAGGGCGGGGCCGGCGCCGTCGACGTGCTGACCTTCGCGCGCGTCCTGCCGGGGGACTTCCGGCCCGGCGAGGCAGAGACTATATAAGCGTATGTGAACCGGCGCAGGGACCGCATCGATGGTGCGGCACTGGAGTCGGAAGCTTGATTTTGTTTGCGCATTTTCGCGTCTTTGGAGGACATGACCTCGAACAGAGCGGAACTGCGCCGGGAACATTGTTTGATGGTCGATGTAACGATCTACACGCGTGCCATGTGCGGCTATTGCAGCGCCGCCAAGCGTCTGCTCGACGGGAAGGGCGTCGCCTATGACGAGCGCGACGCGACCTCCGCGCCGGAACTTCGTCAGGAGATGATCGGGCGTTCGGGACGCTTCACCTTCCCGCAGATTTTCGTCGGCAACGTCCATGTGGGCGGTTGCGACGACCTGCATGACCTGGATGCGCAAGGGCGGCTCGACGGGCTGCTTGCCACGGGAACACTCGGCTGAGGAGATTATCATGAGCAAATTCACGGCTGCCGCCATCCAGATGCGGTCGGGCGTCGATCCGAAAAAGAATGCCGAGACCTTCGAGGCGCTGGTGCGCGAGGCAGCCGGCAAGGGCGCGACCTATGTGCAGTCGCCGGAGATGACCGGCGCCATGGTGCGCGATGCCGAGGCCCGGCAGGCCGCCTTCACCACGCAGGACAAGGATCTGATGGCCGCGACCGCGGCGCGGCTCGCGCGCGAACTCGGCATCTTCATCCATGTCGGCTCCACCGCCATCGTGCGCGAGGACGGCAAGCTGGCCAATCGCGCCCTGCTGCTGTCGCCGCAAGGCCGGATCGTCGCCACCTATGACAAGATCCATATGTTCGACGTCGATCTCGACAATGGCGAGAGCTGGCGCGAATCCTCGGCCTATGAGCCTGGCACGCAGGCGGTGGTGGCCGATCTGCCCTTCGCAAAGCTCGGCTTCGGCATCTGCTATGACGTGCGCTTCCCGCAGCTTTTCCGCGCCGAAGCGCTGGCCGGCGCCAATGTGATCACCGCCCCGGCCGCCTTCACCCGCCAGACCGGCGAGGCGCACTGGCATGTGCTGCAGCGCGCCCGCGCCATCGAGAACGGGGCCTTCATGATCTCCGCCGCGCAGGGCGGCAGGCATGAGGACGGCCGCGAAACTTTTGGCCATTCGATCATCGTCGATCCGTGGGGCAAGGTTCTCGCCGAAGCCGACCATGACGAACCGGGCGTCATCGTTGCCGAGATCGACACCGCGCTTTCGGCCGCCGCGCGCGGCAAGATTCCCAACCTGAAGAATGCACGCGAATTCTCCGTCGGTTCGGTGACGGCTGGCGAGGGAGAGCCGCTGCGAGGAGCTGCATCTTGATCAGTTTTTCGCTTTCCTGCGAGAACGACCACGAATTCGAGGGTTGGTTCCGCAGCAATGACGATTTCGAAACGCAAAAGAAGCGCAAGCTGGTCAACTGCCCCGTCTGCGGCTCGCACAAGGTCGAAAAGGCGCTGATGGCGCCGGCCGTTTCCACCGGTCGCCGGCAGGAGAAGATCGCGCTGGCCGTGAGCGCCCAGCAGCGCGAAGCACTGGCGCAACTCAAGGCGCTGTCGGAAAAAGTCCGCGAAAATTCCGATTATGTCGGCGACAAATTCGCCGAGGAAGCGCGCAAGATCCATTTCGGGGAGACCGAGGCGCGCGGAATTTACGGCGAGGCAACGCTTGAGGAGGCAAAGGGCCTTGCCGACGACGGCGTCGACTTCATGCCGCTGCCGGTCTTTCCGGACGACCGCAACTGACGGCAATCCGGTCATATCCATGAGTCTCCGTTCCGGCCTGCCTGGCTCCTTTCCAGACAGGCCGGTTCCTTGCCCCTCCCATTTCCGCCTGCTGGCGCATTCGCCAGTCCCGCTTTTGCGGTCAGATCACGCTGAAGTCTGCAAGGAAGCGCGATGAAAGCATTGTGGAATTCGGCCATCGGCCTGTTGCTGGTCAACGGCACGCTGCTGGGCCTGACCCTGCCCTTCGGCAAGATGGCGGCGGCAGCCGGCGTGCCGCCTGCGGTCTGGGCCTTCGTCATTTCCTGCGGCGCGGGCGCGGTGCTTCTGTCGGCGTTGCTGATGCATGGCGGGGGCTTCCGCCTCAACCAGCACAGGCTGCGCTATTTCACAATCGTCGCGGCGGTGTCCTACGCCATTCCAAACCTGCTGCTTTTCGCGGCCATTCCGCATCTCGGCGTTGGTTTCAGCGGCATCATGTTCACCATCTCGCCGCTGTTCACGCTCGCCTTCTCGCTGATGCTCAGATTGCAGCGGCCGAACCTGCTCGGCACTGCCGGCATCGGGGTCGGCTTCCTCGGCGCGCTTCTGGTGGCGCTGACCCGCGGCGAGGCAAGCCAGCCGGCAGAGCCCATCTGGGTCGCGGCCGGCCTGCTCATCCCGGTCAGCCTCGCCATCGGCAATGTATATCGCACGCTCGACTGGCCGGAAGGCAGTGGGCCGATTCAGCTTGCCGCAGGCAGTCACCTGTCGGCTGCCGTGATGCTGCTGGTGGCGGCCATGGCCGGTACAGGTGGCGCGCCCTTCGCGCCGCTTGTGCAAGTGCCCTGGCTGGTGGTGGCGCAGGTCATCGTCTCGTCGGCGATGTTTGCCGTGTTTTTCCGCCTGCAGGCGGTGGGCGGCCCCGTCTATCTCAGCCAGATCGGCTATGTCGCGGCGGCAATCGGCCTGGTTTCAGGCATGTTCTTCCTGGGCGAAAGCTACCGGCCCGAAACCTGGCTCGGCGCGGTCCTGATTTCCATCGGTCTGGTCATGACGACCAGGGCGCAGCTTCGCCAGGCCGCCTGACGCCCTCAGGCGCGCCGCTTTTCCACCATGACCATGTAGTTCACGTCCATGTCGCTGGAGCGCTGCCAGCGGTCGGCAAGCGGATTGTAGATCACGCCGGTGCGGTCGATGATGCTCATATCCGCATTGGCGAGCAGCTGTTCCAGTTCGTCGGGCCGAATGAACTTGCTGTATTGATGCGTGCCGCGCGGCAGCCAGCCCAGAATATATTCCGCCCCGACGATCGCCAGGCCAAGCGCCTTCAGCGTGCGGTTCAGCGTGGCCACGAACATGATGCCGTCCGGCTTCACCAGGTCGCTGCACTTGGAAATATAGAGCTGCGGGTCCGAAACGTGCTCGATCACCTCCATATTGAGCACGACGTCGAACTTTTCGCCGGCATCTGCCAGCGCCTCTGCCGTGGTGGCGCGGTAATCGATGCTCACGGCGCTGTCGGCGGCGTGGATTTTCGCCACCTCGATATTGGTCTCGGAGGCGTCCGCGCCGACGACCTCGGCGCCCAGCCGCGCCATCGGCTCGCACAGCAGACCGCCGCCGCAGCCGATGTCGAGGATGCGCAGCCCCTCGAAAGGACGGGCCTGATGCGCATCGCGGCCGAAACGCGCTGCCACCTGGTCGCGCACATAGGCGAGGCGCACGGGATTGAACTTGTGCAGCGGGCGGAATTTTCCATTCGGGTTCCACCATTCGGCGGCGAGGGCCGAAAAGCGTTCCACCTCTGCGGTGTCGATCGTCGATCGTGTGGCTTCGGGCATGGCTCGTCTCCTTCGTCGCAAGGAAGTCGGCGGTGAGACGCCGAATGTCAAGGCAGCATTTCATTCGAAAGGCCGTAGCCCTTCATGGCGCCTCACCTTGCGTCAGGCTCCCAACTGTTTCTTAAACAGTGCGCGGTATGGCTCACAAGTTACAAAAGACGGAGTGAGACGTGCGCTTTTCCGTGACAAGGACGGCCGAGCGTTTCCTGCCTGCACCGCTGGCGCTACGGATGCGGCCATTGCTGGGCAGGATAGATGCCGCGCTGTTTGCGTCCGACGAGCGGGGCGAGGCAGGGCGCATGTCGCTCATTGCCTTTTCCATCCGTATCGTCAGTGCGGTCATCGCCTTCGTCAGCCAGGTCCTGCTGGCGCGCTGGATGGGCGGCTTCGAATACGGCATCTTCGTTTTGGTCTGGGTCACGATGATCATCGTGGGCAACCTGGCCTGTCTGGGCGCACACACCTCCATCATCCGCTTCATCCAGGAATATCGCGAAAAGCACATGCTTGCCGAACTGCGCGGCGTGCTGTTTGCCGGGCGCCTGTTCTCGCTGGTGGCCGCAACGCTGATGGCCGGCCTCGGGGCTCTCGTCATCTGGCTGTTTTCCGACAGGATCGAGAACTACTACGTGATCCCCTTCCTGCTCGGCGTCCTGTGCATGCCCATGATTGCGCTGTCCGACCTGTTGCAAGGCGTGTCGCGCGCCTATTCCTGGGCGATCTCGGCACTTTCACCGACCTATCTCACGCGGCCTGTCCTGATCCTGGCGTTCATGGCCGGCGCACTGCTGGCAGGATTTCCGCCGACCGCGGTGACCGCCATACTGGCTGCGATAGCGGCAACCTATGTCACCACCGTCCTGCAACTGGTCAGCGTCAGTGCCCGCGTCGACGCGAAGCTGCCGGCGGGACCTCGCCGCATGCTCTTGAAGAACTGGTTTGCGGTTTCGGCGCCGATCTTCCTGGTCGAAAGCTTCTTCTTCATTCTCACCAATGCCGATGTGCTGATGATCGGCGCCTATATGGACCCGCGCGACGTCGGCATCTATTTCGCGACCGTCAAGACGCTGGCGCTGGTGCATTTCGTCTATTTCGCGGTCAAGGCGGGCGTCGCGCAGCGCTACGCGCAATTCACCCACGGCGATCCCGAGCGGCTGGCGGTTTTCGCCCGAGAAACTGTTTCCTGGACATTCTGGCCCTCGGTCGCGATGGCTCTGGTCGTGCTGGCGCTGGGCAAGCCGATGCTGATGCTGTTCGGTCCCGACTTCCCTGAAGGCTATCCCCTGCTCTTCGTGCTCACCCTCGGCGTCGTCGCGCGGGCGGCGGTCGGCCCCTGCGAAAGCCTGCTGACCATGAGCGGCAACCAGAATATCTGCGCGCTGGTCTATGCGCTGACCCTGGCGATCAATATCGGCCTGAACATACTGCTCATTCCGCAATTCGGCCTGTGGGGCGCGGCCATCGCCACGGCGGCGGCGATGATGTTCGAGGCCAGCGCACTCTCCTACACAGTCTGGCGGCGGCTCGGCATCGTCATGGCCATATTCATCCCCGGCAGGCCTGCGGAGGAGGCCGGCTGATGGCCACGCCCCTTCTGGAAGAAACGAGCGGCGGTCCCGCAGGCACCCTGCTTTCAGGCCTTGCCGACATGCGCGACGGCGCGACCGACCCCGCCCATGTCGAGCTCATCGCCAGCGAACGCAGGCCGCGGCGGCTGGCGATCTATTCGGCTTCCGCAGGGTTCGACCTGATCGAGGAACTGGACCATCTGTGCACCCGCGCGGTGGAACCCAATATATTCTTCAACCCGCGTTTCCTCGCTCCCGCGATGCCCCGGCTGGAGGATCGCGAGGTACGGCTGGCGGTGATGCGCGACGGCGACGGGCATCGCAGCCGGTTGCGCCTCCTGCTGCCCTATTCGGTCGAGCGCCCCAACATACCACTCGGCGTGCCCATCTTGCGCGGCTGGGCAAATCCATTCGGGCCGCTCGGAACACCGCTGATCGACCGCGACGATCCCGAAGGCGTAATCGACGATTTCCTCGCCATTCTGGCCCGGCCGCACCTGAAGCTGCCAAAGGTCTTCGTCCTGCCCGACATGATGCTCGACGGCACGGCTGCGGCAATTCTGCACCGGGTGGCCGAAACGCGCGGTCTTCCGGTCGCCGTCACCAACACCGTTGAGCGGCCCTTTCTGCAAAGCGATCTGGAAGGAGACGACTATCTCAGGGCTTCGCTGCACAACCGTCACTATCGCGAGTTCCGCCGCCTGAAACGCCGTCTGGCCGAACAGGGGCCGGTCGAGCATATCGTCGCGCGTGGCCCGGACGAGATCCGTCAGGCCACCGAAATCTTCCTCACCCTCGAGGCCTCCGGCTGGAAGGGACACCGCCGCACCGCCATGGCCGTCGATCGCTTCCGCGCCGCCTTCGCGCGCGAAGCCATGCACCGCCTGGCCGAACGTGATCTCTGCCGCGTCCATTCGCTGACGCTCGGTGGCGAAACCATTGCAAGCCTCATCGTCTTCATCGAGGCGGGCGTGGCCTACACCTGGAAAACCGCTTACGACGAACGCTACGCGGCCTATTCCCCCGGCACGCTGCTGATGATCGAGGTGACGAAGCAGCACCTGGAAGACCCGAACGTCATGCTCACCGACTCCTGCGCCGTGCCCGACCATCCGATGGTGAGCCGGATGTGGACGGAGCGGCGGCGCATCGGCACGATCCTCATCGGCCTCACGCCCGATGCCGACCGGCCCACGCGACAGGCGGCCTCGCAGCTTCACCTCTATCGCGAGACCCGCAACATGGCGCGGCTCCTGCGCAACCGCGTGCGCGACCTTCTCAAGCGCTGCTGACGGCTTCGCCACTCACAGCCCGGCCTCGCGTCTGGCGCGATCCCTGAAAATGCGGCGGATCACCTTGCCGCTGGTGGTCAGCGGCATGGAATCGACGAATTCCACCTCACGCGGATATTCATGCGCCGAAAGCCGCTCGCGCACCCAAAGCCGGATTTCCTCCGCCAGTTCCGCGCTGCCGGCGAAGCCCTCCTTCAGCACCACATAGGCTTTCACGATCTCGGTGCGCAGGGCGTCGGGCTTGCCCACGGCTGCGGCCAGCGCCACTGCCGGATGGCCGGTCAGGCAGTCCTCGATCTCGCCGGGACCGATGCGGAAGCCAGCGGAGGTTATGACATCGTCATCGCGCCCGAAGAACTGCACATAGCCGTCTTCGTCCTCGATGCCCTGGTCGCCGGTGATCATCCAGTCGCCGATGAATTTTTTCGCGGTCGCTTCCGGGTTCTGCCAGTATTCGAGGAACATTACCGGATCGGGGCGTCGGATCGCGATCTGGCCCACCTCGCCCGCGGCGACGGGCCTGCCTGCACTGTCGATAATGGCGACCGCATGGCCGGGAACGGCCCTGCCTATGGTCCCTCCCCTGCTGACACCGAGCGCGGCACAGGACGACAGCACGAAATTGCACTCGGTCTGGCCATAGAATTCATTGATGGTGAGCCCGAGTTCGGCCCGCGCCCAGTCGTAGGTCTCACGCCCGAGCGCCTCGCCGGCCGAGCCGACAGAGCGCAGGTCGAGGTCAAAGCGCTGCATGATGCCGGGTGCACCTTTCAGCATCCGAAGCGCCGTCGGCGGAATGAAGGCGTTGCGCACCCGCATCCGCTCCATCAATGTAAGCGCCGCCTCGGCGTCGAATTTCTCAAAACGGCTCGCCACCACCGGAACGCCGAAATAGAGACACGGCAGCAGGGCATTCAGCAGCCCGCCCGCCCAGGCCCAGTCGGCGGGCGTCCACATCAGGTCACCCGGCTGCGGCAGGGATTCGTAGGCCATGCGCACACCCGGCAAATGGCCAAGCAAAACCCGATGGCCATGCAGCGCGCCCTTGGGCGGCCCGGTCGTGCCGGAGGTGAAGATCATCAGGGCCGGGTCGTCGGGCGTGGTGTCCTCGGTGAGGAAGCGCGTCGGGTGCGCGGCAAGCAGCCGATGGAAATCCAGCGCCACGCCCTCTTCGCCGTCAATCGAGACGATGCTTTCGAGCGCCGCCAACCGCCCGGCGATCCGGGCGAGCTTCGCACAGCCTGCCGAACTGGTCACCACCAGCTTCACACCCGCCGTCTGCAACCGGTATTCGAGCGCCTCGGTTCCAAACAGCAGGGCAAGCGGCACGGCGATGGCGCCGAGCTTGTAGATGGCCAGATGCGCGACCACCGTTTCGAAGCATTGCGGCAAAAGCAGCGCGATCCGCTCGCCCCGGCGCACGCCCAGGCCGCGCAACGCGTTGGCGAATGCATTGGAACGGGCCGACAGCTCCCCAAAGCTCAGTCGCTCCACGTTTCCGTCCGGACCATAGTCGAAAAGCGCCGGACGATCCGGCTCGCGCGCAGCCCAATGGTCGGACACCGCAACGCCTATGTTGAACCGCTTTGGTAGCTGCCAGCGAAAATCGCCGTAGAGGCTTGCATAGTCGTCGCGCTCTTCGAGCATAGATATCTGCGCCCTTGCTTGCCGCCGCCTCTGGTAACGACATGCGCAGATAACGATTCAGAAAGGACAGCGTCAACCTCGCCGCCGCACTGGGGGCACGAGAAGTTCCGGCGCTCAGTCACGAAAGAAGGCCCGGAGCCAAAGTGCCTTCGGAACGAAGGTCTTCTTGGACATCCAGGCCTTCGCGCCGGCGCGGGGGACGGGCGCGGGCGGGAACAGGGCCGTTAGCGGCCAGCCCTGTTCCATGGGGATAGACTGCTACTCTATTCTGAAGCTGCAGCCGAAAGCGGGGGACAGATCGTTTCCGGTCGAGGCACATGCCGTGATGCCGCCGTTACCGCCGCGATCATGGAAGAGCGCGCCTTCCGGCACGACTGCACTGCCGCCGCCGCCATTGGTGCCGCCACCACCGTTGTTGCCGCCGCCGCCGTTGTTACCGCCGCCGCCGTTGTTGCCGCCACCGCCATTGTTGCCGCCACCGCCCGGATTGTGGGGGTGATGATGATGATGGTGATGATGGTTGCCATTCCCGTTGTGGTTGCCGTTACCGGAGCCGATATTGCCGTTGCCGTTATTGTTTCCGTTGCCGGAACCTTTATTGGCGTTGCCGTTACCGTTGCCGTTACCGAAACCGATATTGCCGTTTCCGTTACTGTTGCCGTTGCCGGAACCCTTATTGGCGTTGCCGTTACCGTTTCCATTCCAGGAACCGATATTGCCGTTTCCATTCAGATTGCCGTTACCGGAACCCTTATTGCCGTTGCCGTTACCGTTTCCGTTCCAGGAACCGATATTGCCGTTCCCATTCAGATTGCCGTTGCCGGAGCCGATGTTGCCGTTCCCGTTGCCGTTACCGTTGTGGCTGCCGACATTTCCATTCCCGTTACCGTTGCCATTGCCGTTTCCGGCATAAACAGCGGAAGGAAGTGGCGAGGACAAGAGCAATGATGCCGCCAGAACCAGCGGCAAGCGCTGTATAGCAATCGGGATCTTGTACATTTTCGCCTCCTTTGACTTGCTTTGGCGAAACTTACGTTTACCTGTTGTGATTTCCGTTGTTATTTCCATTGTAGTTCCCAATGTTGCCGTTGCCATTACGGGAACCACCATTGAAGTTGCCGTTGAAGTTGCCCCAGTTGCCGTTGCCGTTGCGATGGCCACTGTTGAGATTGCCGTTCAGGTTGCCCCAGTTACCGTTGCCGTTGCGCGAGCCGCTGTTGAGGTTGCCGTTGCCGAAGCCGACATTGCCGTTGCCGTCGCGCGAGCCGCTGTTGAGGTTGCCGTTGAAGGCACCGATATTGCGATTGCCGTCATGCGACCCGGAGTTGAGATTCCCGTTGTAGGAACCGATATTGTGGTTGCCGCTGCTCGACGACGAGTTGCCGTTGCCGTTCATGGCGCCGACATTGCCGGTACCGCCATTGAAGGCGCCGATATTGCCAGAGCCGGTATTGCCGAAGCCCCAGTTCTGGCCGTTCTGCGGGCCACCGACCTTGGCGGCCGCCGACATCATTGCATCTGCAATGTCACCTGCCCATGCCGGTGCGCCAAACGCTACGGACGCGATGATCGCCACGCCGGCAAATGATGCTTTGATATAAGACATGATACGATTCCCTTCCCCGCAGACAGCCGTGCCGCTGCGCCGACAAATGGTTTGACTGAAAAGCGATCGAGGTCGCCGCGACGCAAAACCATGGCGACGACCCCGATCCGCGGGCTGGATCAGTTATGGTTACCGTTATTGTTACCGTTGAAGCTGCCCCAGCCGCCATTGCCGTTGTAGTTGCCGTTCAGATGGCCGTGGTTCCTGTTGCCATTCACGTTGCCGTTGAAGAAGCCGGCGTTGGCGTTGCCGTTGGCGTTGCCATTGCCCGAGCCGTGGTTCTTGTTGCCGTTCACGTTGCCGTTGAAGCCACCCCAGTTGGCATTGCCGTTGCCGTTGCCGTTGCCATAGCCCTTGTTCAGGTTACCGTTCAGGTTGCCGTTGGCGAAGCCGTGATTGCCGTTGCCGTTGCCGGTGCCGTTGCCGGAACCCCAGTTGCCGTTACCGTTGGCATTGCCATTCAGGTCGCCATGGTTGCCGTTGCCGTTGCCCGAACCATTGCCGTTACCGAAATTGCCGTTGCCGTTCAGGTTGCCGTTGCCGTCGCCGTGATTGTAGTTGCCGTTATCATTGCCGTTGCCGTTGCCGACATTACCGTTGCCGTTGCCGTTGCCATTGCCGCTGCCGGCCATAGCAAGAGCGGTCATGCCGACCAGGGCGGTCATCGTGAGGAGGAGCTTTTTCATGACAGTTTCCCTTCGTTGACGAGGCTTTATTGCTGGACCTCAAATGTTAAATTGCTCAACAAAGCTTCATACAAAAAGCTTCGCCCGCAACGTCACCATGTTTGCTTCTATGCAACTGAATAACAATTCGGGAGAAATACAGTTATCCATGAGGTAAAAGTCGGAATACCTCACCGCAATTACCCACAAACGATGCGGGTTAAACCTGACAAGAAATATAGGGGAATTAGGCGTAGGAATTCGGGGTAGATGAGAATACAATTCCGAAATTCCTGAACGATAATTCAGGCGATCCAGAATTTGCCTTTTTTGGAGAGGAAGCTTCGGAAAAAGCGACGGGCACCAGGAGCAAAGAGCGGTCGGCGGGGATCGCGATTTAACCACGATCTACCTCGGTTCTAACGGTCACTGCACCTGTGAATGCCTGCGGCTGGGACGCAGGAGAGGTAACTCATGTCAGAGACATTCCGTATTGGCGAGCTTCATGGGGTTGGGGCCGAGCGGAACCTCGGCACCCGCCAGAAAGTGATCGCCAGCCTTACGCTCACCATCGGCTTCGTCGTCCTCGTGACGAAGATCTTCTCGATCGGCTTCCTGTCGCCGGTGTATCGCCATCCCGACCAGGAAGACTGGATTCTGATCTTCGCACTCTCCCTGATCATCATGCTGGTCTATGCGCTGGTGCGTTCGGCCGGCCGTGTCGCCGCCGCCGAGGCCGAATGGCAGAACGTGCAGCGCGCCCTGCAGGAAAGTCGCGCGCGCCTGGAAACCATCGTCGAGAACCTGCCGGTCGGCGTTGCGGTGGCGGAAGCCTCCGGCCGCCGGATCGTGCTCAGCAACCAGAGCTTCCAGCATCTGTGGCGCTTCCCCGATGCGGCTCTCGGCAGCGTTGCCGATGACGAGCGCTATGTCGGCTACCATTCCGACGGCCGCAGCTACGAGGCCAAGGACTGGCCGCTGGCGCGCGCGCTCGAGCACGGCAACATCGTGCTGGACGAGGAGATGTGGATCAGCGCGGCGACGGCACGCGCGGCTGCATCTCGGCCAACGCGGTGCCGATCCGCGACAATCATGGCCGCATGACGGCGGCCGTCGTGACCCTGACCGACATCACCGATCGCAAGTCCGCCGACGCGGAGCGCGACCGGCTGACCAGGCGCCTGCTGAAAGCCCAGGAGGCGGAGCGCCTGCGCATCGCCCGCGAATTGCATGACGAGCTCGGCCAGGACCTCACCGCGCTGTCGCTGGGCCTCAAGAGCATGGAACTCGAGCCGGCGCTCAAGGAGAAGAAACTGCAGACGCGACTGTCCGAGATGCGCGCCATCGTCGAGCATATGAGCGTCGAGGTGCATGGCACCGCCTCCTCGCTGCGACCGACATCGCTGACCGACCTTGGCTTGCGCGAGGCGCTGAATTGCCTTGTCGCCTCATGGGCGGAGCGGCTCGACATCTGCGCCGACGCCCATCTCGAAGCGCTCGACGGGCAATTGAGCGACGAAGGCCAGCTGGTCGTCTATCGCGTGGTGCAGGAGGCGCTCACCAACGTCGCCAAGCATTCGGGAGCCAAATCGGTCAGCGTCACCGCGCAATGGGCCGACGGCGTCGTGCGTGTCGCCATCGAGGACGACGGCCGCGGCTTCGATCCCAATCCGGACAGGCGCAGAAAGACGAACTGCCTGGGCCTGTCGGGCATGCGCGAGAGACTGGCCCTCGTCGGCGGCTATCTCAGTGTCGAAACGGCCCCCGGCCAGGGCACGACGGTTTACGCAGCACTTCCATCATCCCCTTCTATTCACGTTTGAGTTTTTGTCATGGTGCAAGTCCCCCCTTGTCGTCGCGTTTTTCTGGTTGATGATCATCCCGTGGTTCTGGCCGGGGTAAAATCCATGGTCGAGGCGCAACGCGACCTCAAGGTCGTGGGCGTCGCCGGCGACGCGGAAAGCGCGATAAACGGCATTCGCGAGACCGACCCGCATGTGGTCGTCATGGATGTCTCGCTGCCTGGCACCAACGGCATCGCGCTGGTGGAAAGGTTACGGCAGGAATTCCCGCAGCTTTCGGCGCTCGCCCTCACCGTTCACGAGGAATCGGCCTACGTCCATCAGCTGCTACAGGCGGGCGCACGCGGTTTCATCCTCAAGCGATCAGCCGCCGAGGAGCTTATCCATGCGATTCGCTCGGTTCTGGCCGGAGGCATTTATATCGATCCCACCATTGCGGCGAAGATACTGAGCGCGCCGAAAGTGCCGGTCGCCAGCGCCGAGACGCTGAGCGAGCGCGAAATCTCGGTGATCAAGCTGGTCGCCAAAGGCTACAGCAACAAGGAGGTTTCGGCGCAGCTTTCCCTCAGCGTCAAGACGATCGAGACCTATCGCGCAAGGGCTGCCGAAAAACTCGGCCTGAGAACCCGCGCCGCGCTCGTGCGCTACGCCACCCTGGAAGGATGGATGGTCGAATAACGCCCGCTGGAGCGTTTCCTGGTTTTACGGAGCGGCTGGCCGCCCCATCTATTTGTTTCCACGCATTTGCGGACGCAAAGCCGATTCGCACTTTTGCTGGAAAGGCTCTAACCCGCATCCGGCATCGCCTTGCCGGCAACGGAATGTCCCGCCTTCCTTGCGGCCCGCTCGCAGCGCTGCCGGAATTCCTCCACCTCCTCTTCCGTCAGATGCTCGATGCCGATGAACAGGTTCCGGCCCTTGCTGACGCGAATCAGTTCGTCCAGCTTTGCCTGAATGGCGGCGCCGTCGCGATTCTGCGTATTCTGGATCAGGAACACCATCAGGAAGGTGATGATGGTGGTGCCGGTGTTGATGATAAGCTGCCAGGTATCGGAGAAGTGAAGAAGCGGCCCCGTGCTGCCCCAGATGACGATCGCGGCGCAGCACATCATGAAGGTCAGCGGCAGGCCCGCCGCATGCGCGACCCTGTTGGCGATGTCGGTGAAGATTCTGTTCGAGGACATGGGCATATTTCCGGGTGATGCCGACGAGCGGACAATGGACATGACTTGGAAAAGGGAACGGAACCACGAATTTAAGGTTCCAGTGGCCGGCATTCCGCGCGCCGGGACCCCCTGGCAGGAATCGGGTGGCGGTCGGGTGGCCGCATGCCAGAATGGGTGGCTCCCATAGTCGCCTCAGGCGGCCGCGCCCGCCTGAGGCCGAATCCGCAGGAAATAAAGAATGAATACCCAAGCGAACACCGCCATGTCACAGGAAGCCCCGCCGCCTTCCGCCGACGCACGCGTCGCGGCCCGCGACTGGCCGGCGACTACCGCAGAACTGGACGACTACGGCTGTGCGGTACTGGAAAAGCTGCTGACCCCGCAGGAATGCCGGGATTTCGCGGCGCTCTACGCGCGGGAGGAGCACTTTCGCAGCCATATCGAGATGGCCCGGCATGGTTTCGGCAAGGGGGAATACCGCTATTTCCGCTATCCGCTGCCGGAATTGCTGGATGGTCTGCGCACTGCGCTCTATGCCCGCCTTGCACCGATCGCCAATGCGTGGAACGAACGCCTGAACGTCGCCATGCGCTATCCGGCCGGCCACGCCGATTTTCTGCGGCTGTGCCATGAATCCGGGCAGACACGGCCGACACCGCTGCTGCTGCAATATGTTGCGGGCGATTTCAACTGTCTGCATCAGGACCTTTATGGCGAGCTTGCCTTTCCGCTGCAGGTGGCCATCCTGCTTTCCGAACCCGGACGGGATTTTACCGGCGGCGAATTCGTGCTGACCGAGCAGCGCCCGCGCATGCAAAGCCGCGCGGAAGTGGTGCCGCTGCGCCAGGGCGATGCGGTGGTGTTTGCCGTGCACAACCGCCCGGTGAACGGTACCAAAGGTGCCTACAGGGTCAATCTGCGTCATGGGGTGAGTCGCCTGCGCTCCGGTCGGCGGCAAACGCTGGGCATCATCTTCCACGATGCCAGATAGGAAGAATATGAGCGGATCACAGCCCGCCCGCAGAGCACCCCGCGAGCCGATCCGGCTGTTTGCCTGCACGCTGGCCACGCCGCTTGGCGGTTTCGTGACTGTCGTGGATACGGAAGGCCGGTTGCGGGCCGCGGAATTCGAAGACCGGCCCGAGCGATTGGAACGCTCGCTGCTGCTGCGATTCGGCCGTGAAGGCCACCGGCTCGAACAGGGCGCCGGCACGAACACCATATCCATGGCTCTCGAAAGCTATTTCGCCGGCGACATCCGCGCCATAGACAGCATCGAGACGGTGCTGGACGGCACGCCGTTCCAGAATTCCGTCTGGGCCGCCCTGCGCACGGTGGAAGCCGGCGCTCCCATTTCCTATGCCACGCTCGCCGCCCGCATCGGCAGGCCGGAGACCTCTCGCGCGGTGGGGCATGCCAATGGCACCAATCCGTTCTCGATCATCGTGCCCTGTCATCGCCTCGTCGGGTCAAACGGTGCGCTGACGGGTTATGGCGGCGGCATCGAACGCAAGCGCTGGCTGATCGACCATGAGGCGCGCGCTGGAGCATGTTGCAGCCAGGTGGAATCGCATGGCGTCGCACACAACCGGAAAAATCAATCAGATAGACCATGATGTCGCCCGAAAACCGCTTCACGCTTTTCGCTGACGCGGTCCTTCGGTTCGGCATCATGGTCTATCGGCAAATAGCCGATAGCGTCACGCGGTTGGCGCCACCGCATCCGATGTCGCGACATGCAGCGGCTTCAGCGCCTGACCGGCCGGGTCTTTGGCGAGCCGCAATGTGCGCTTGAAGAAATGGCCGTTGCGCTCGCCGCGGCCGATATTGATGATCGTCGCATGGGCGAGGTCTTTCTCCAGTATCGCCAGCATACGCCGGTGCGTGTCCGGGTCCACCATGTCCAGCGCCTCGTCGATGACGATCCATCCCGGCTTGTGCAGCGCAAGCCGGGCAAAGGCCAGCATACGCTGCTCGTCCTCGCTCAGCTCGCGTTCCCAGCGCGCGCTGCGATCGAGCGAGCCGGTCAGCCGGGAAAGGCCGACCTCTTCGAGACGCGTGGCGAGATCGGTTGGTTCGAAGGCCTTGATGCCGCGCGGATAGCACAGCACATCGCGCAAGGTGCCCGGAGGGAAGTAGGGCCGGCGCGGCACGAAAGCCGGCGTTTCGCCTTCCGGCAGGCCGATGCGGCCGCTGCCCCACGGCCACAAACCGGCGATGGCCCGGAAGAACAGCGTCTTTCCGGTGCCCGGCACGCCGGTCAGCAGCACGCGCTCGCCCGGTAATATCTCCACATGTTCATCGACCAGCCGGGTGGTGCCGCCGGGCGACACGACGGCGACCCGTTCGAAGGTCATCTTCCCGTCGTCGGAGGGGAAGAACTCGATGCGCTTTTCCACCTCGTGCAGCACGTCGGTGCGCAGCACGGCGGTGCGGAAGGCCGAGACGCGCAGCAGCGTGGCGCGCCAGTCCGTGATGCCGTCGATATTGTTCACGAACCAGCGCAGCGATGCCTGGACCTGGTTGAACGCGCCGACGGCCATCATCAGGCCGCCGAAGCTGATGTCACCGGCGAAGTAAACCGGAGCGGCCACAACGATGGGCGCCACGACCGCGCCCCAGCCATAGCCGGCTGTCACCCATGTCAGCCGCGTCAGCGCCCACAGGATGCGGCGCGTCGCTGCGAGCACCGCGTTGAGATCGAAGTCCAGCCGCCGCTTTTCGTCCGCCTCGCCGCCGGCCAGCGCGATGGCGTCGATATGCTCGTTGACGCGCATGAGCGAGTAGCGCAGTTCGGCTTCCTTCGCGTAGCGGTCGGCATTGAGCTTGATCAGCGGGCGGCCGACCAGCCAGCTCAGCCAGGATGCCGTTCCGGCATAGAGGATGGCGGCCCACACCATGTAGCCCGGAATGGCGAAGCTCGAGCCGGCGACATGGAAGACGAAACCCGCCGACAGCGACCACAGCACGCTGACGAAGCTGATGAGCAGCACCATCGCCTGCAGCAACCCTACCCCGAGATCCGTGCAGAGATCGCTGAGATGGCGTGAATCCTCGTGCAGCCGCTGGTCGGGATTGACGCCGATCGCACCCGCATTGGCGAGCCGGAAGGCACGCCGCGGCTCCATCCACACCCCGATGAGATCGCGCGTCAGACCCTCGCGCAGCTTCAGCCGGATCATCTGGTTGAGCCATGTCTGGGCGACGTTGAGCAACAGCAGAAAAACCGCGATCTCGGCAAAGACGACGAGCTGATGGAAGAATTCGGGCAGGTCGCGCCGCTCGATGGCGTCGTAGAACGGGCGGTTCCAGCGGTTGAGCAGCACCTGCCCGACAGCGGTTGCCACCACCACCAGCATCATTCCCGACGACAGCAGCAAAAGCATGTTGCGCGTGGGCGAGGAAAGGAAAGCGCGCCACATCATGGCAAGCTGAAATCCCAGCCGCTCCTCATGGCCTTCCGGTGGCAGGGCATCCGACTTGGCTTCGGCCATGGGCGCAATCCTTTTGCCGTCACGGTCCTCGTTGAGGATAATGCGCTGAAGCGGATGATCTTTGCCAGCCTGCCGATCAACTCTGCGTGGTGGCAGGTCGGCAACGGCAGGCGCTTTCCCTCCGGCGGCAGAGCTTCTAGATTGGCGCAGGCTTCATCGAGGGAGGATGTCATGGCCGCACCGCTTGCTCAACGCACGCAAACGCCCGAACCGCCCGACGGCGTGCCCGAGAAGGTCGGCACCGTGATCGGAAACCTCGTCTTTGCGGCAAGCCTGGCGCTTGTCCTGTGGCCGATCGTGCGGCGTTTTCTCTGAGAGAGACCCGATGGTCGGCTTTTGCCCCGCAATCGCCATCATCACGGCTCATCAATCACAGGTGTCAGCAAGCCTTGCAGGTGGACTCTGTATCACCGGTAGAGCATGATGAACTGTCCAGGGGGACCACGGAATCCTAACCACCCAAGGGAGGGAAATGTGTCTTCCAATGCTTATCAATACTATCTGTCGCCAGACGACATGACCAAGATCGAACGGGTTTTGGCCGAAGCTGGCAATTATTATGGCCAATTTGAGCGCCTCGGCGCCGCCAACTATCTTACGCGCAAGTTCCAGGAAGGCGTGACCGAGGAAACCGCATTGATGCTGGCCCTGCATCGGTACCTGAAAACCCGTGGGGCCTGGCAGCATGCACCCGCCGGCGGTTCCGAGTACCGACCGCCCCGCCATCATCACCATCACCACGGCTGAGCCGTAACGCCCTCGCATGTTTAGACATGCGAGGGCGTCTGCATAAGACAGGCATCAATTGGCCATGCCGGCGCGGCTTGCCTTGCGCGTCGTGCGCACGAAGGCGGCGATGAACACGGCGGTCAGCAGCAGCACGATGGTGGGCGCCGGCGCGCTGTCTATGAAAAACGCCAGATAGACCCCGAAGAACGAGGCCAGCACCGCGACGACGACCGCCACGACCAGCATCCCGCCAAGGGTCCTGGCCAGCAGGAAGGCGATGGCTCCCGGCGCGATCAGCATGGCGATGGCAAGGATGATGCCGACGGCCTTGAGCGCGGCAACGATGGTCAGCGACAGGATCGCCAGCAGGCCGTAATGCAGAAGGCGCACCGGCAGGCCAACCGCCCGCGCCTGCGCCGGGTCGAAAGCGTGCAGCAGCAGATCGCGCCACTTGACCGCGATTACCCCGGCCACCGCCACGGCGATGATGCCGGTTTGCAGGATGTCGCCCCAGTTCACGCCCAGCATGTCGCCGAACAATATGTGGTCGAGATGCACATCGGTCTCGATCTTGACGTACAGCACCAGGCCCAGCCCGAACATTCCCGAAAACACCACGCCCATGACGGTGTCCTGCTTGATGCGGCTGTTTTCCTTCAGATAGCCGGTGGCGAGCGCACAGGCCATGCCGGCTGCGAAAGCGCCGAGCGCCAGCGGCAGGTTGAGTATATAGGCCAGCACCACCCCCGGCAGGATGGCATGGCTGATCGCGTCGCCCATCAGCGACCAGCCCTTGAGCACCAGGAAGCAGGAAAGCAGCGCCGCCGGCACCGCCACCAGCACCGAGATGATCAGCGCATTGACCATGAAATCGAACTGGAAGGGCATGAGAAGCGTTTCGAGGAAGCTCATCGGTCCGCCTCCAGCGCCTGCGCCGCACGCCGGCGCGCCGCCAGCATGCCATGCTTGGGCGCGAGGAAAAAGGCGACGAGGAAGATCGCCGTCTGCAACACCACGATGATGCCGCCTGTCGCGCCGTTGAGGAAATAGCTGACATAAGCGCCGACGAAGCTGGTGGCCGCGCCGATGACCACCGCAATCACCAGCAGCCGCGGGAAGCGGTCGCTCAGCAGATAGGCGGTGGCACCCGGCGTCACGACCATGCAGATGACCAGAAAGGCCCCGACCGTCTGCAGCGCCGCCACGGTGGAGGCCGACAGCAGCGTGAAGAACATGATCTTGAGCAGCGACGGGTTGAGACCGATCGAGCGCGCATGGCTCTCGTCGAAGAAAACGACCATCAGGTCCTTCCACTTCACCAGCAGGATCGCCAGCGACACGAAGCCGATGATGGCCAGTTGCAGCGTGTCCTCCGGCGTGATGGCAAGGATGTTGCCCAGCACGATGGTCTGGATGTCCACCGAGGTGGGCGACAGCGAAACCATGAAAAGGCCGAGCCCGAAGAAGGAAGAGAAGATCAGGCCGATAATGGCATCTTCCTTGAGCCTGGTGCGCTGATTGAGGAAAAGCATCGCCGCCGCCGCGAGGCCGCCCGAAAAGAAGGCGCCGATGGAGAATGGCAGGCCCAGCATATAGGCGCCGGCCACCCCCGGCACGATGGAGTGCGAAAGCGCATCGCCGATCAGCGACCAGCCCTTGAGCATCAGATAGGCCGACAGAAAGGCGCAGACGCCGCCGACGAGGGCCGAAACCCACATGGCGTTGACCATGTAGCTGTAGGAGAACGGTTCGAGCAGCAGGGAACTCATTCGCGCTCTCCGCTCCGCTTCTGCTTCATGTGGCCGTTTTCGCCGTAAAAGACCACCGGGCGCTCGTCATCGGTGATGACGGCAAGCCGGCGCCTGTCGTCGTCTTCGTGCAGGCCGGCGCCACCGAGCACGAAATGGCGCAGCACGCCGCCGAAGGTCTTTTCCAGATTGGCCTGGGTGAACACCTCCTCGGTGCGGCCATGGGCAAGCACGGTGCGGTTCAAAAGCACGGTGCGGTCGCAGAATTCCGGAACGGAGCCCAGATTGTGCGTGGAAACGAGCATCACCCGGCCCTCTGCCCGCAACGCGCGCAACAGCTTGATGATTGCGTCCTCGGTCTTGACGTCGACGCCGGTAAAAGGCTCGTCGAGCAGGATGACGCGCCCGTCCTGCGCCAGTGCGCGGGCCAGGAAGACGCGCTTCTTCTGCCCGCCCGACAATTCGCCGATCTGGCGCTTGCGGAAATCGCTCATGCCGACACGGGCGAGCGCCGCCGCCACCGCCTCACGATCGGCGTGACGGGGAATGCGCATCATGCCCATATGGCCGTAGCGCCCCATCATCACCACGTCCTCGACCAGAACGGGGAAGTTCCAGTCGACATCCTCGCTCTGCGGCACATAGGCCACGAGGTTCTGCTTCAAGGCCCGCTCCACCGGCTGGCCAAGAATGGAGATTTCGCCTTGCGCCAGCCGCACAAAGCCCATGATGGCCTTGAACAGCGTGGACTTGCCGGAACCGTTGACGCCGACCAGTGCCGTGATCGTACCGGTCGGGATCGCAAAGCTGGCATCACGCAGGGCGGTGTGGCCATTGCGGTAGGTGACGGTCGCATTGCTGACCGCAAGTCCCTGCCCCGCATCGGAAGATACGGGGCCACGGGAGGGCGCGCGCTCATTCATTGCGCCAGCCCCTTGGCGATGGTGTCGGAGGTCACGCTGAGCAGGTCGATATAGGTCGGCACCGGCCCGTCGGCCTCGGTGAGCGAATCGACATAGAGCACGCCGCCATAGGTCGCGCCGGTCTCGCGCGCCACCTGCCTGGCCGGCTTGTCGGAGATCGTGCTTTCGGAGAACACCACGGCGATGCCGTTTTGCCGGACCGCGTCGATCACCTTGCGCACCTGCTGCGGCGTTCCCTGCTGATCGGCGTTGATCGGCCACAGATAGAGTTCCTTCAGGCCGAAATCGCGCGCCAGATAGCTGAATGCCCCCTCGCTCGAAACGAGCCACCTTTTGTCCTCCGGAATGGCGGACAATTCCGCCCGGATAGGATCGATGGCGGCATTGATCTTGGCCTTGTAGGCTTCGGCATTCGCCTTGTAGGCCTCGGCGTTGGCCGGATCGTGCGTCACGAAGGCATCGCGGATATTGTCGACATAGGTGAGCGCGGCCGATGGCGACATCCAGGCATGAGGATTGGGCTTGCCGGTATAAGGCCCCTCGGCAATGCCCATCGGCTCGACGCCCTCCGAAACGACCACGCCCGGCACGTCCTTCAGGTTGTGGAAGAATTTCTCGAACCACAGTTCCAGACCGAGCCCGTTCCACAGGATAAGCTGCCCGCCCTGCGCCTTGCGAATGTCGCCCGGCGTGGGCTGGTAATTGTGGATTTCGGCGCCCGGCTTGGTGATCGATTCCACGGTCGCGGCATCGCCGGCCACGTTCCGTGCCATGTCGGCGATGACCGTGAAGGTCGTCACCGCCTTGAACTTCTCCTGCGCAAAAGCAAGCGCGGCCACCGACATGGCCGCGACAGCGCCCCCGATCATACCGGCGAGAACCGCGCGCCTGAGCTTATCCAGCATTCCCTCATCCTTCTTGCAACTAAATCTCATCTGCATGTGTATACGGGCCATCACAACATTGCAATTGCAATTCGTTTGCAACAAGAAAAAGAAATGGCACACGACACCGGCAAGCCGGACAGCCCGCCATCCTCACGAAACCGCCCAGGCGGTTGGCGTGAGGCCACGCAGTTCATTTACCGTCGCGCAGCTCTACGACCCCGTCAACCAATGTGCGCACACGCGGCCGCCCGTGCGCCGTCGTCAATGAGGGAAGGACGAGCCAGCGGGGCCGGATGAAATTTCATCTGCTTTGACCACTTCCTTCGCCGAAGCCGATATGCTACGGGCGAATCCCGAATGCCCCTTTGGCGGAATTGGTAGACGCGGCGCACTCAAAATGCGTTTCCGAAAGGAGTGCTGGTTCGAGTCCGGCAAGGGGCACCATATACCCGGTCACAGCCGTTCATGGCTGCGGCGCATGATATCAGGAAGCCCGGTTTTCCGGGCTTTTTTGTTGGCTCATACGCGCAGGCTGACCTGGCGAACACGCTGCGCGTCACCTGCGTCGCAGTCGGCCATGAACTCCCGGAAGAGACATCCGCCACAGCGGCGAAAGCCAGCCTCGCCACCGGGCTCCTTCTGCGTTTGCGCCTAGACAAACACCATTACGACGATCGCGCCGATGACGATAAGTATCAGACCACCGATCAGCATCGGCAGGAGGGTGCTTCCGGAATCACCACCGCTTGCCGCATCGCCTGTGGTCGTGACCGGCTTCTTCGGAGTTCGCTCATTGGCCATTTCACACTCCCATGCCCGCTACGACATTCCACACTAAGGCGGGATGGCCACCGCGTGAACCACAGATCGCGCACGGAAAAGCTGGGATGCGGGCTGGGAAGCGTGGCAGATCAACAGGCCATCTCAAGTCGGAGGGGATCCTTCACCGTGTCGGGGTTGTCCGCAATGAAAGCCGGCACGATCGGCCAGCAGCTTTTCCGAATCTCGGACACGCCTGAACCGAGATCCTGCCCATAGGGATTTTCCCGGCTTGTGTTGAACCGCTCACCGCTGCAACCATGACTGAGCCTGACTTTACGCCGAGAGAAGGCAGCAGGACATGTCACCAGTTATCCGGCCGACCGTGCTGGGGGGACTCGTCGAGATGTTCAGTCTGCTTGCCGGCCATGCCGCCTTCGCGCAGGAGACGGCCACGGCGCATCCGGCCGCAATCGAGCATTTGCCATTCTTCATCACCGCTCCCGGCCAAACCGATGTCCTCTTCGTCGTCGTGGCCATATTCCTGGTGGCGATGATCCTCATCATCGGCAACCTCTACTTCCAGCTTCATGCCCTCCCGGAACGCGTGGCACATCGCACGAGCAAGGTTCAGCTGGAGATTGTGGCCGTCCTCGCACTGCTCGCTCTTTTCACCCACAATCACCTTTACTGGATTGCCGCCCTTCTGCTGGCCCTCGTCAGGCTGCCGGATTTGTCGACGCCGATGGCCTCGATGGCCGACTCGCTCAAGAAGCTTGCCGACCGGGCCGATGCCCTCCGCAGCGAGCGAAATTCACCTGCGGGCACGGCGCGGGCTCCCGACGCGCCCGAAGCTCGCGCCGCGGGAGAGGACATCCAGGACAATACTGCGGCACCGGCTGCCGAGACGCCAAAAGATGGAAACTGAGCCATGTTGGAATTGCTGCTCTGTTCCATGGTCACGATTTTCCCGGACTATCTCTTTCGCCGCTACGTTCAGGGCAAGAGAATCGGGCGCGAACTGACCCTTTATTCCGTTTGGTATGAGTTGCGATGGGGCATCACGGCTTGTCTGCTGCTTACGATTTCACTGATCACCCTGATCTTCTACTTCCACCCCTCGACAACCAATGTCGCGGCCATTTTCCGTACGGTCACCATCCTTCCCGAAACGAGCGGTCGTGTCGCCGAAGTCTATGTGGACGTGAACGAAAAGGTCGAAGCTGGTGCACCCCTGTTCCGGCTCGACAGTTCCGAGCAGGAAGCCGCACGCGAGACGGCTCAACGACGTATCGCTGAAGTCGATGCAGAGATTGCGGTGGCGCAGGTGGAACTGGCCGAAGCTGATGGCCGGATCAGGCAGGCGCAGGGCGCTCATTCCCAGGCCATCAACGAACTGGAGACCAAAACCCAGTTGCGGGCACGAAACAAGGATGTCGTCGCGGCTCGTGAAATCGAGCGCCTGCAAGTCGCGGTTGATGCCCAACAGGGCGCGGTCGACGCGGCGGTCGCCAACAAGCGGACCCTGGAAACGAAGCTGTCTTCACTTCTGCCCGCCCAGAAGGACAGCGCGGAAGCGGCCCTGGCCCAGGCACAGATCGATCTGGACAAAACGCTTGTCCGTGCCGGCATTGCCGGAACGGTCCAGCAGTTCACGCTTCGGCCCGGCGACATCGTCAATCCCATGCTGCGCGCGGCAGGCATCCTCGTTCCTGCCGAAGCAGGGCGCAAGGCCCTGATTGCAGGCTTTGGCCAGATCGAAGCGCAGGTCATGAAAGCCGGCATGATCGCGGAGGTTACCTGCATCGGCAAACCCTTCACCATCATTCCAATGGTCGTAACGCAGGTCCAGGACGTTATTGCCGCGGGTCAAATCCGTCCGACCGATCAACTGATCGATGTTCAGCAGATAGCGCGGCCGGGAACGATAACGGTCTTTCTGGAGCCGCTCTTCGCAGGGCAACTCGAGGGTATCCCGCCGGGAAGCAGTTGCATCGCCAATGCCTACACCAACAATCACGACGCCATCGCGTCAGGCAAGCTGAGCACGCCACATTCACTGTTCCTCCATGTGGTGGACACCGTCGGGGTCGTACATGCCATGATCTTGCGGATACAGGCGCTGCTGCTGCCGGTTCAAACCCTTGTCTTCAGCGGACATTGACTGGCGCCCACATCACGACAGCACCGGTTCACGGATCGTTCGGGACGCCGGCCCGGGGCATCGGACAAAACCGGCCCTAAATCTGGAATTATACCCAGTCGCCGCGTTGCCCGCATTGGCTCACATACGCCGCGCTGGCGCGCGCACGGGGTCATTCTGTCGATTTCGTGAAGCGTCCGCCATTGTGAAGCCACGGAAATCTTTCTAGACAAGGCAACCCACCAACGGAACATTCCATGCTTCGCAGACTTTACGACTGGACCCTGTCGCTGGCCGCGCGCAAATCCGCCGAATGGTGGCTCGCCTTCATTGCCTTCGTGGAAAGCTCCGTCTTCCTCGTTCCGGCCGACGTGCTTTATCTGCCGATGGCGCTGTCACGGCCCGACCGGGCCTATCGCTACGCGCTGGTCGCCACCATCGCTTCGGTGCTGGGCGGCATCGCCGGCTGGTATCTCGGCTATTACGCCTATGAGAGCATCGCCAGGCCGGTGCTGGAATTCTACGGCAAGTTCGACGAGTTCGAAGCGCTCCGGACGTCTTCGGGCATGGGCTTCATCCTGCTGATGCTCGTCACCTCCGGCGTGGCCCATCTGCCGCCGATCAAGGTGGTGACGATCCTGGCCGGGGTCATGCATGTCAATCTGGGCCTGTTCATCGTCTCGGCGATCATCGCGCGCGGTGCGCGCTTCTTCTTCCTGGCCTGGCTGCTGCGCCGCTATGGCGCACCGATCCGCCATTTCATCGAGGAGCGCCTGGGGCTTATCGCGGGCGGTGCGGCGGCCGCGCTCATCGTTCTCTACGTCGCGGTCAGATACGCCCTCTGACCCCGCAAATCACGGCAACGGAAGACCCTCATGTCCAGCCTCACCCAACCCACCAGCAGCGTCCAGACCGTCACCGCGCTCCTGCTGCTCGTCGCCATGGCGGCGGTTGTCGGCACGGCGCTCGGCTTCGAGCATATCGGCGGCTACATACCCTGCAAACTGTGCCTTGAGCAGCGCACGCCATACTATATCGGCGTGCCGCTGATGGCCGTCGCCGCGCTGTCGTCGACCCTGCACTGGCCAGCGATGATCACCCGCGGGCTTCTCCTGATCGGCGGCTTGCTGATGCTCTACGGCCTCGGCCTCGCGGCCTATCACTCGGGCGTCGAATGGGGCTGGTGGCCCGGTCCGGCCGACTGCACGGCGGTTTCGGCGCCGGTGAACACCAATGGCGGCGGCATTCTCGACGCCCTCAACACGGTGATGCCACCCTCCTGCGAGAAGGCGGCCTTGCGTATCCTGGGTCTTTCCATGGCCGGCTGGAACGTCATCGCCAGCCTGATCCTGACGGTCATCGCCTTTCGCGGCGCGACCGGAAAGCCGTGAATATCTGCAAAAAGGCGGCTTGAAACCATCAAATCGGGACGACGATTTGCATGAATCGTCGCCCCGGTCCCTCTCATTTTACCCAAAAGAGTGGCCATTTTCCACGAATACGGGCTCCCGATTTCCGGGATCAGCCTCTACGGTTCCAGTTCGACATCCCAGTAGAGATAGTCCATCCAGCTTTCGTGCAGATAGTTGGGCGGGAACAGCCGGCCATTGTTGTGCAGGTCGTGCACGGTCGGCTGATAGGGCGTCTGCTTCGGCCACATCCTGGCCTGCGCCGGCATCAGCCCGCCCTTCTTCAGATTGCAGGGGGAGCAGGCGGCAACCACGTTCTCCCAGGTGGTGGCCCCGCCGCGATGGCGCGGGATGACATGATCGAAGGTCAGGTCCTCCGGGGTGCCGCAATACTGGCACTGGAAGCGATCGCGCAGGAACACGTTGAAGCGGGTGAAGGCCGGATAGCGCGACGGCTTGACGTAGGTCTTGAGACTGACGACGCTGGGCAGGCGCATCGAGAAGGACGGCGACGAAACCGCGTGCTCATATTCGGCGACGATGTTGACCCGGTCGAGGAACACAGCCTTGATGGCATCCTGCCACGACCAGAGCGACAAGGGGTAATAGCTGAGCGGGCGATAATCCGCGTTCAGCACAAGTGCGGGAAGGCCATCCGGTGAGACGGTGACCGTCACTGACGTACCTCCTTGTTCATCGAACCTGTCGGCGCAAATACTGTACGCCCGGCATGACAGGGATGTGAAGCAGTTTCGGTGTCATTCACCCCGTGGAAAAAACACCGATTTCAGGCTTTTTTTGGCATTTGCGAGGGAGGTGCGGCGTCTCTGCCACGCGTTTCACGATAATATGACCAGAAAAGCCGGGCCGCGACGCCCCGCCACGGGCTCCATGATTCGGCCAGCCCGATCAGCGCTTTCTCGCCCGGGCGCGGGTCCACGCGGAGCGCCTGCCCCACCGCCGTTTGCAATGCCACGTCGCGCGCGGGAAATATGTCGGGATGGCCGGCGGCGAACAGCAGATAGACCTCCGCCGTCCACGGGCCGATGCCCGGCACGGCCGTCATGTGATGGATTGCATCCTCCGCGTCGAGCCTGCACAGATGATTGAGGTCGAGCCCCTCCTGAACGGCCCGCGACACGGCAAGCAGGGTGCGTATCTTGGGCCGCGACAGGCCGGCCTCGCGAAACACCGGCTCGCCCGCATCGAGCAGCGCCTGCGGGGTGAGCGGATCGACCAGCCGGATCAGCCGCCCGAAGATGGCGTCGGCGCTGGCGCGCGACACCTGCTGCGAAACGATGATCGAGGCGAGGCTGAAAAACCCCGGTTCCGACAGCCGCAGCGGCACCTCGCCCGCCTGCGCGCGCACGTCGCTCAGGCGCGGATCGATGGCGCAGAGCGCGTCGAGCCCTTCGGCAATGTCGTCCAGGCAGGTGATTCGGCGCATGGGTCTTGTTCCGGTTCGGGCGGCAAAGTAGCAATCGGATCATGATCCGTTCAATCCGATACAGGCATTGCAGATGAACTCTCCTGCCAGGCCGGTCTTCCGCTTCGCGCCAAGCCCGAACGGCGAATTGCATCTGGGCCATGCCTGTTCGGCGCTGCTCAACTCGGACCTTGCCGCAGCCCTGCGCGGCCGCCTGCTGCTGCGCATCGAGGATATCGACATCACCCGTTGCACGCCCGCCTTCGAGGCGGCGCTGCTGCGTGACCTTGCCTGGCTGGGCATAGGCTGGGAGGAGCCGGTCCGCCGCCAGTCGGAGCATTTCGGGGAATATCGGGTGCTGCTGCAGCGCCTGATCGATGAGGAGTTGGTCTACCCCGCCTTCATGAGCCGCGGCGAAATCCGCGCGCATATCGCACAGGTGGAGACCAGCGGCGCACGATGGCCGCGCGATCCCGACGGCGCGCCGCTCTATCCCGCCTCAGACAAAACCCTTTCGCGCGCCGAGCGGCAGCGGCGCATCGACAGCGGCATGCCCTTCGCATGGCGGCTGGACATGGACGCAGCCCTCGCCCGCGTCGCCGCCCCGCTTTCATGGCAGGAATTTTCCGATATGACGCTGGCCGGAGCGGAAACCGTCGCGGCGCGCCCGCAGGACTGGGGCGACGTGGTGATCGCGCGGCGCGAAATCCCCACCAGCTATCATCTGTCGGTGATCGTCGACGATGCGTTGCAGGGCATCAGCCATGTGGTGCGCGGCCGCGACCTCTATTTCGCGACCGCCGTGCAGCGCCTGCTGCAAACCCTGCTGGGCCTGCCCGAGCCGCGCTATTTCCACCATCGCCTGATCCTCGGACCCGACGGGCGCAAGCTTTCCAAAAGCCTGGGCGACAGCGGCCTTGCCGCCTTGCGCGCAAACGGCGTGACGCCGGAGGAAATCCGCCGGATGGTCGGGCTCTAGCGGTTGCAGCCAGGTGGAACCACCTGGCGTCGCACACATGCGGCAAAATCAATTGATAGACCATGATGCCGGCTCAAAGGCGCGAGATCGCCGCTTTCGCGAAGGCCAGCAGAGCAAACAGCACGAAAGCGCCGCCCAGCCCCACCGCCATGGCAAATGTCATGTCGCTCAGGACGATATCGTAGAAATTGGCGCAAAGGATCGCGCCGAAAAAGCCGGCGCTCAGCAGCACCATATTGCCGACCGGGCCAAAGCCGTCCTCGCGCATGATGGCATCGAGCGCCGCGCCGAAGAAGAAAGCGACCACCGCCACGAGCGCGACCGCCATCAGCAGCCAGCCGGGTTCGAGATTCCACAGCATGCCCGCTCCTTTCGAAGCTTCGACAATCCGCGTCCCGTGAAATCGTCCTCAATCATCGTGAATTTATGGATCAATTGTTTCACTTTGCTTGCCGTCCTGAATGGCATTAGAGCAATCAACGGCGTGGGCCACGCCTGCCGTCACCGATCAACGGGTCAAGCATCATGCCAGCCCTCAAGCGTTTCCTGCCCGCCAGCTTCGTCATCCTGTGGTCCACCGGCTTCATCGGCGCGCGCTATGCCATGCCGTGGGCCGAACCCTTCACCTTCCTGGCGGTACGCTTCGCGCTGGCCGCCACGCTGCTGGCGCTGTTGATCATGCTGATGCGGGCGCGTCGCGTCGGACCCCACATAGCCCTGCATTCGACCATTGCCGGCGCGCTGATGCACGGCGTCTATCTGGGCGCCGTGTTCTGGGCGATCCATCGGGGCCTGCCGGCAGGCATCGCGGCGCTGATCGCCGGCCTGCAGCCGCTGGTGACGGCACTGGTCGCCGGACGCGTCCTCGGCGAAGACGTGCAGCCACGCCATTGGGCGGGCCTTGCCACCGGCTTTGCGGGCGTGGTCGTCGTGCTTTCGCCTCAACTCGGCACAATCGGCAGCGGCGTGACGTGGCAGACGCTGACGGCGGCGGTGATCGGCATGGCCGGCATGACCGCCGGCACCATCTGGCAGAAGCGCTTCGTCACCGGCAGCGACCTCGTCACCGGCACGCTCTATCAATATCTTGGCGGCGCGGTCCTGATGACGCTTGCCTCCTTCGCCCTTGAGACGCGCACCGTGACCATCAATGGCGAACTGATCTTCGCCATGGCCTGGCTGGTGCTGGTGCTGTCGATCGGCGCGATCTTCCTGCTGATGGTGATGATCCGCGACGGCGAGATGTCGAAGGTGTCGTCCTTGTTCTATCTGGTGCCGGTCGTCACCGCGATCATGGCCTGGGCGCTGTTCGGCGAGCATCTGACCCCGGTGCAGATCGCCGGCATGGTGCTGGCGACGCTCGGCGTCGGCCTTGCCACCGCTCAGGCGCCCACGCGCGCGCGGGCTTCGCGATAGCGTGTGATCGCGGCGTTCAGTTCCCCGCCCAGGATGAAGATCGCCGAGACGATGTAGAGGAACACGATCGCGATCATGATCGAGGCCAGCCCCGCATAGGTCGTCACATAGGACGAGAAATTGTCGAGATAACTGGCAAAGACCGTCGAGCCGACCAGCCAGCCGGCCAGGGTGAAGACGATGCCGGGCAGGATCGACACGAAGCTGCGCTTGCCGGCCGGCAGCCAGATATGCACAGCCAGAAGCCCGAGCACGATCACCGCCGAGGCGACGATGTAACGCCACAGCGTGATGGTGCCCATATAGGGCTTTATCCATTCGAAATGGGCTTCCGCCAGGCGCGCCAGCAACGGCGCGAACACCAGCAGCACGCTGATCGCGACGAAACCGATGGTGGCGATCAGGACGAAGGCAAGGCTTTGCAGCCGCCGAAAGATGAAGGAGCGCGTCTCGGTGACGCGATAGGCGCGGTTGAGCGCGCTGCGCAGCGCCTCGATGCCGTTGGAGGCAAAGAATGCGGCCAGCAGCGCACCATAGGTCAGAAGGTCGCCGCGCTGGACGGTCAGGACATTGACCACCTCGCTTGCAATGGGAGCCGCGATCTGTTCCGGCCAGGTGTCGAAGACGAGATGGACGGCGGTTTCCGCAAAGGCCCTGGCGCCCAGAAAGCTCGCCAGCGTGGTTGCGAAGATGAGGAAGGGAAAGAGCGCCATCAGCGCCGAGATGGCCAGGTAACTCGCCATCGCCCAACCGTCATCGTCGTTGAAATGGCCGAGCGCGTCGAACAGCACCCGCTTTATCGCGATGATTTTCCTCAATGCGGCCGCATCCGCGCGTGTTCCCTCGGCGCTTTCCATCGCCGAATATGTGAGCCATTGACTGCCCGTGGCAACCCTGACGGGCGGTGCCCCGGCCGGAACCGCAGGTTGCGCACAGCTCTCTGCGCCCTTCCATCTGGTTCATGCTGTTTTGCGCCATGCCCTTCTATCCCCCCGTCGCGGATCGCGTTATGTGAAGGGCATTGCCTGCCGGGATCGACCGCGCGCCCTGGCGCTGCCCGAACCCGGCCCGACCGAAAACGAAACTGGAAATCCTATGGCAAGCACTTTCAATTTCTTCGCAATCATCGTCATGGCATGCGTCGTCTTCGTGCTGCTGCGCGGGCTCATGAACATGATGCGGGGCGGCTCGGGCAACAGGTCCAACAAGCTCATGCAGATGCGTATAGTGCTGCAGGCGGTCGCGCTGGTGCTGATTCTCCTTGCGCTTTATTTCGGCGGCGTCCGCGGCTGACGATTTCGATGGGGGGACGGACATGGTGAAGCTCAACAAGATCTACACCCGCACGGGTGACGACGGCACGACCGGCCTCGGTTCCGGGGAGCGGCGGTTGAAATCCGACACACGGGTGGAGGCCTATGGCACGGTCGACGAGGCCAATGCCTGCATCGGGCTGGCGCGGCTGCATACGGCAGCGGACCACCCGCAGATCGACGCCATGCTGGCGCGCATCCAGAACGACCTGTTCGACCTCGGCGCGGACCTTGCCACGCCCGACACCGGCAAGCCGCTCGGCTACGAGCCCTTGCGCATCATTCCCGAACAGACCGCGCGCCTCGAAGCCGAGATCGACCTCCTGAACAAGAACCTGCAGCCGCTGCGGTCCTTCGTGCTGCCGGGCGGCTCGCCGGCCTCGGCGGCGCTGCATCTGGCCCGCACCGTCGCGCGCCGTGCCGAACGCATCATGGTGGCGCTGGCACAGGACCCGGCCGAGCACGTCAACCGCGACGGCATCAAATACATCAACCGCGTGTCCGACTTCCTCTTTGTCGCCGCCCGCGTGGTCAATGACAATGGAAGCACGGATGTGCTATGGGTTCCGGGCAAGAATAGGTAGCATCCCGCCGGGAGGGCGGAAGAAGAACCCATGTTCATTCCGCTCTACGATTCCAATCACCTCAGGCACATCAAGCACCAGTATGTGACGATCGGCCTGATCGCCATCAATGTCGCGGTGTATTTCCTCACCTCGTCGCCGGACGAATACACCACCCAGGCGCGGATGCTGGGGCTGGGCTATATTCCGTCGGTGGCCTTCGACAAGGCCATCCTGCCGGCGGAACTGACGATGGTGCCGGCCCTGCTGACCTATGTCACCTACGCCTTCCTGCACAACGACATCTTCCACCTCGGCGGCAACATGCTGTTCCTGTGGGTGTTCGGCGACAATGTCGAGGATGCGCTGGGCTATTTCCGCTACCTCGCCTTCTACCTACTGTGCGCCATCGCCGGCGCGCTCGTCCACGGGCTCGTCACGCCGGATTCGCAGGCGCCGCTGATCGGCGCGTCCGGCGCGGTGGCGGGCATCGTGACGGCCTATCTCATCCTCTATCCGCGCGTGAAGGTGTGGGTGCTGGCCTTCGGCCGCATACCCTTGCGCATCCCCGCCTATATCTCGCTCGGCCTGTGGATCCTGTTCCAGCTTTCCATGTTCTTCCTGGGCGACGCCGAGCAGATTTCATGGGCCTGCCATCTCGGCGGCATCGTGGCCGGCGGCTTGCTGGTGCTGGTGTTGCGCAGCCGCGACGTGCCGCTGTTCGAGCACGAGGAGGAAGAGCAGCCCGCCCGTTCCGCCGACCCCGCGCCGCGGCCCGCCGCGGTAGCGGACGACAACACCGCGCCCTGGGGACGGCGCTGAAATCCTTTCAGCCGGTGGCGCAAAGCTTTCAACCGATTTGGTTCGCCATCCGATATTGACGCGGATTTCCACGCTAACTAGGGTCCGCCGCGCACGGAAGCCCGACGCCACCGGCAAACGACTGGATTTCTGTTTTACCGTCCAATATGTCGTCATTCGACAAATGGACATGACACTGCTCTGCTAGAGAGCGCACCGAAGTTTCATCAGAGAGGTGACAAGCACATGAAAGTTCTCGTGCCCGTAAAGCGGGTTGTCGACTACAACGTGAAGATCCGCGTTAAGTCGGATGGCTCGGGCGTCGAACTGGCGAATGTGAAGATGTCGATGAACCCGTTCGACGAAATCGCGGTCGAAGAGGCGATCCGGCTCAAGGAAGCCGGCAAGGCCGAGGAGATCGTGGTGGTGTCGATCGGCCCGGCACAGGCCGCCGAAACGCTGCGCACGGCGCTTGCCATGGGTGCGGACCGCGCCATTCTGGTCAAGACCGACGAGACGGTCGAGCCGCTCGGCGTCGCCAAGGTGCTGAAGGGCGTGGTCGAGGCGGAAGCGCCCGGCCTGGTCATCCTCGGCAAGCAGGCGATCGACGACGACGCCAACCAGACCGGCCAGATGCTGGCAGCGCTTCTGGGCTGGGCGCAGGGCACCTTCGCCTCCAAGGTCGAGATCGAGGGCGATCATGCCAAGGTCACGCGCGAGGTCGATGGCGGCCTGCAGACCGTGGATCTGAAGCTGCCGGCGATCGTCACCACGGACCTGCGCCTCAACCAGCCGCGCTATGCCTCGCTGCCCAACATCATGAAGGCCAAGAAGAAGCCGCTGGACGAGAAGTCGCCGGCCGATTTCGGCGCCGACGTCACCCCGCGCCTGAAGGTGCTGAAGACCGAGGAGCCGGGCGGCCGCAAGGCGGGCGTGAAGGTGGCTTCCGTCGCCGAGCTGGTCGACAAGCTGAAGAACGAAGCCGGCGTGCTCTAGGGTTCGGAAGGAAAGGACAAAGACATGGCAATTCTCCTCATCGCCGAACACGACAACGCTTCGCTCTCCGACCAGACCGCCAAGGCGCTGACCGCCGCGCTGAAGATCGGCTCTGATGTCGACGTGCTGGTCGCCGGCAAGGGCGCCAAGGCAGCAGCCGACGCCGCCGCCAGGCTGACCGGCGTGCGCAAGGTTCTGCTCATCGAGGCCGACGAGCTCGCCGAGCGTCTGGCCGAACCGCTGGCCGCGACGATCGTGGCGCTGGCCGGCAACTACGACACCGTCGTCGCACCGGCGACCGCCTCGGGCAAGAACGTCGCCCCGCGCGTGGCTGCCCTGCTCGACGTCTCGCAGATTTCCGAGATCGTCGAGGTCGTGTCGGCCGACACCTTCAAGCGGCCGATCTATGCCGGCAACGCCATCCAGACGGTGCAGTCGGGCGAGGCCAAGAAGGTCATCACCGTGCGCACGGCCGGCTTCCAGGCCGCTGCCGAAGGCGGCTCGGCCACAGTCGAGACGGCTTCCGCCGCCGCCAATCCGGGCCTGTCCTCGTTCGTCGAGAACAAGCTGTCGGAAAGCGACCGTCCGGAACTGACCTCGGCCAAGATCATCATCTCGGGCGGCCGCGCGCTCGGTTCGGCCGAGAAGTTCCAGGAAGTGATCCTGCCGGTGGCCGACAAGCTGGGCGCCGCCGTCGGCGCCTCGCGCGCCGCCGTCGATGCGGGCTATGCGCCCAACGACTGGCAGGTCGGCCAGACCGGCAAGGTCGTGGCGCCGGAGCTCTACATCGCCGTCGGCATTTCGGGCGCGATCCAGCACCTCGCCGGCATGAAGGACTCGAAGGTCATCGTCGCCATCAACAAGGACGAGGAAGCGCCGATCTTCCAGGTCGCGGACTACGGCCTCGTCGGCGACCTCTTCACCATCCTGCCGGAACTCGAAAAGGCGCTTTGACGCCTGGCGGACAAGCATATTAAATACCGTGGCCGGGGTGGACGAAACCACCCCGGCCATTTAGTTTGCACTGCACAAAAAGCAGGCCTCGAGGCCAGAAGACGGGATCAGTGTAATGACCAACATTGAGACGATCGGTATTATCGGCGCTGGCCAGATGGGCGGCGGCATCGCCCATGTCGCGGCCCTGGCCGGATACAAGGTGCGCCTCTACGACATTTCCGGCGATCGCATCGAAAAGGGCATCGCCACCATCAGCGGCAACATGGCCCGCCAGGTCTCGGGCGGAAAGCTGGCCGAGGACATCCGGCAGGAAGCGCTGGCGCGCATCGGCGCCGCGCCCAACATGGCCGATCTCGCCGAAGCCGATCTGGTCATCGAGGCCGCCACCGAAGACGAGACGGTCAAGCGCAAGATCTATGCGCAGATCTGCCCCGTGCTCAACCCCGAAGCCATCCTCGCCACCAACACCTCGTCGATCTCGATCACCCGCCTCGCCTCGCAGACCGACCGCCCGGAGCGCTTCATCGGCATCCACTTCATGAACCCGGTTCCGGTGATGAAGCTGGTGGAACTGGTGCGCGGCATCGCCACCGAAGACCAGACTTTCGAGGCCTCCAAGGAATTCGTGCGACGCCTCGACAAGACCGCGACCGTCTCGGAAGATTTTCCGGCCTTCATCGTCAACCGCATCCTGCTGCCGATGATCAACGAGGCGATCTACACGCTCTATGAGGGCGTAGGCTCGGTCGAGGCCATCGACACCGCCATGCGGCTCGGCGCCAATCACCCGATGGGACCGTTGCAGCTTGCCGACTTCATCGGCCTCGACACCTGCCTGTCGATCATGCAGGTGCTGCATGACGGCCTGTCGGACTCCAAATACCGCCCCTGCCCGCTTCTGGTGAAATATGTCGAGGCCGGCTGGCTTGGCCGCAAGACCGGTCGCGGCTTCTACGACTATCGCGGTGAACACCCCGTGCCCACCCGTTGAAGGGAGCGCGGCCAGCGCTTCAAGGCATTCTGACCACCGGTATTGAAGAGGAGCGCGCCTGTCGCGCTCCTTCTTTTTTGCCAGACCATGATGACGAAAAGTATGATGCGGCTTTCGGACGACATCATGGTCCAGCTGATTTCACCGCATGTATGCGACGCCAAGTGATTCCACTTGGCTGCAACATGCTCTAAGCGGCGCGCAGCGTCTCCAGCGGACGCACGTTCTGGTTCACGCGGAACAGGTTCTGCGGATCATAGCGCCGCTTGACCTCCGCCAGCCGATGGTAGTTCGCGCCATAGGCTGCCTCGACGCGGTTCGCCTCGTCGCCGGGCATGAAGTTCACATAGGCCGTTCCGATCGCCAGCGGCCTGGCCGCCTCATACAGGCTGCGGGCCCAGGCAATGCAGGCCTTGTCCATTGCCGGATCGCGCCAGCGCGCATGGACGTTGATCACGAAATGCGGCAGGCGCTGCGGAAATGCCGTGGCGCCGGCCGGAACGCGGCTGGCCGCGCCGCCGACATAGCCGATGAAGATCTCGCATTCAGGCCCCGGCAGCTCCCGAACCGCATTGATCAGCAGGTCGATGGCAGCATCGGAAAGCTCGGCCAGATCGTGGCTCTTCCAGTAGTTGCGCGCGCCGGGCGCCAGCAAGGGATCGAACGCCTGCTGCCAGCCGACGAAGGGGTGCGGGCCGACGACATCGGCGATGGGCTTGCCGATCGCCCGCATCTGCGCCGCGTCCTTCTCGCCGGCTTCGAGCGTTGCACAGTCGCACATGGCCAGAACCAGCACCTCCTTGCCGTGCCATTCGGCCGGCAGGAACGGCAATGGCGGCGCCTGGCGCATGACCGCCCAGCAGCTGAATTGGTCGGGCGTTGCCGCAAGCTGCTCGCGATATTGCTGCAGGATGGTACGCGCCTCGCCGAACGGATGGACGACGAGGCCGGACAGCACCTCGGGGCCGACCTTGTGCAGCCGGAACTCGAAAGCCGTGACGATGCCGAAATTGCCGCCGCCGCCGCGCAACGCCCAGAACAGATCCGGATGTTCGCTGACATTTGCCCGCACCAGCGCGCCATTGGCGGTAACGACATCCGCCGAAAGCAGATTGTCGGCGGTCAGGCCGAATTTCCGGGTCAGCCAGCCGAAGCCCCCGCCAAGCGCCAGTCCGGCAATGCCGGTGGTGGAGTTGATGCCGGTCGGCACCGCCAGCCCGAAGGCCTGCGTCTCGGCATCGACATCGGCAAGCGTTGCGCCAGGTTCCACCCAGGCATGGCCCGCCGCCGGATCGACCCGGACCGACTTCATGAGCGAAAGATCGATCATCAGGCCGCCGGAGCAGAGCGCGCTTCCGGCAATGTTGTGGCCGCCGCCGCGCACCGCGACGAGAAGCCTGTTGTCCCTTGCAAAACGCACTGCCCTGAGGACATCGGCAGTCCCGGCGCAACGCACGATCAGCCCCGGCCGGAAGTCGATCATGTCGTTCCAGATGGCGCGCACGGCCTCATATTCCACGTCCGTCTCACGAAGCAGACGGCCGCGCAGGCCGGCGCCCAGCCCTTCAAGCGCGGCACCGTCGATGGTCACTTTGGTTGAATCGAGAGTTATGAGATCAAGCTCGGTCATGACATACCTCCCATTAGGGTGATGACCGTCCCCGATCTGTCAAATTTTGCGCCTCAATCTTTCATCGCACAAGCCGGGCCGTGCGAAATCAGATCGAGGACACCCGCCGTCCCTCGCGGTCGAACCAGTGCAGTTTTTCCGGTTTCGCCTTCACTTCAAGCCGGTCGCCCGGATTTGCGGTGGCGCGGCCTGCCACGCGCACGACGATGCGCCCGCCGCCTGCCGCGCAGTAAAGGAAGCTTTCGGCCCCGACCGGCTCCACGCCCTCGACCGTCGCCGGCAGCGAAAGCCCCTCATGCGCGGCGCCATTGGCGACCGTCGCCTCCGCATCCTCGGGCCTGAAACCAAGCGTCGCCGCCCCCTTGGGCGCCGCCGCCAGCTTCGCGCCATCCGGCAGCGCCGGCCCATCGCCGTTTTGCGACAGAGACAGAAGGTTCATCGGCGGCGCGCCGATGAAACTCGCCACGAAGGTCGAGGCAGGCTTCTCATAGATGTCGAGCGGATTGCCGGCCTGCTCGACGCGGCCGGCATTCATCACCACCAGCGTATCGGCCAGCGTCATCGCCTCAAGCTGGTCGTGGGTGACATAGACGCTGGTGACGCCGAGCGAACGCTGCAAATTCTTGATCTCGACCCGCATCTGGCCGCGCAGCTTGGCGTCGAGATTGGACAGCGGCTCGTCGAACAGGAACACTTTCGGATTGCGCACGATGGCGCGCCCCATGGCCACGCGCTGGCGCTGGCCGCCCGAAAGTTCGCGCGGGCGCCGGTCGAGCAGCGCTCCCAATTCCAGCTTTTCGGCCGCCTCGCGCACGCGCCTGTCGATCTCGTCGCGCGGCGTGCCGCGGTTGCGCAGGCCATAGGCCATGTTGTCGTAGACCTTCATATGCGGGTAGAGCGCATAGTTCTGGAACACCATCGCGATGTCGCGCTCGGCCGGGCCGGTCGTGTTGACCACCTTGCCGTCGATCGCGACCGTGCCGTCGGTGATCGTTTCCAGCCCGGCGATCATGCGCAGCAGCGTGGACTTGCCGCAGCCCGAGGGGCCGACCAGCACGCACAGCGCCTTGTCGGCAATGGCGATGGAAACGCCCTTCACCGCCTCGACATTGCCGGCATAGGTCTTTCTGACGTCCCTGAGGTCGACTGTGGCCATCGTTTCTTCTTCTCACTTCTCGGTTTCGACCAGGCCCTTGACGAACCAGCGCTGCATGAACAGCACCACCAGGATCGGCGGCACGATGGCGAGGATGGAGGTGACCATCACCAGATGCCATTCGGTGTCGGCGTCGGCAAACGAGATCATCTTCTTCAGCGCGATCACGATGGTGCCCATGTCGTTGCGGTTGGTGACCAGCAGCGGCCACAGATATTGCGTCCAGCCATAGATGAAGAGGATGACGAACAGCGCCGCGATATTGGTTTTCGACAGCGGCAGCAAAATATCCTTGAAGAAGCGCCATGGTCCCGCCCCGTCCACGCGCGCGGCCTCGACGAGTTCGCCGGGAATGGTGAGGAAGAACTGCCGGAACAGAAGCGTCGCCGTGGCCGAGGCCATCAGCGGCAGCGTCAGGCCGGCATAGGTGTCGATCAGGCCGAAATCGACCATCACCTTGTAGGTGGGCAGGATGCGTACCTCCACCGGCAGCATCAGCGTGATGAAGATCAGCCAGAAGAACATCATGCGCAGCGGAAAGCGGAAGAAGACGATGGCATAGGCCGACAGGATCGAGATGACGATCTTGCCCACCGCGATGCCGAGCGCCATCACCGTGGTGTTGAGGAGCAGCGTGCCGACCGACACGCCGCCGATGCGCCCCACCCCGCCGAACAGCGCCGTCCAGTAGTTCTCGAAGAACCTGTCTCCCGGCACCAGCGGCAGCGGCGGGCGCAGGATGGTCTGCAGCGAATGCGTCGAGGCCACAAAGGTGTAGTAGATCGGGAAGGCGACCACCACGATGCCGAGGATCAGCACGATATGGGCGATGCCGATGCGGATAGGGCTCTGGCCGATCATGCGATTTCCTCCGCCCTTGAGGGCAGGGCAATTGCATCTGGAGTAAACCCCGCCATGCTCATCAAGACATTCATCGAACGGCCTCACCCATAATGCACCTTCCTTTCCACGAAGCGGAACTGGAAGGCGGTGAGCGCAATCACGATGACCATCAGGATCACCGATTGCGCCGCCGAATCGCCCAGGATCAGGTTGACGAAGCCGTCATTGTAGACCTTGTAGACCAGCGTTTCCGTGGCCTTGCCCGGCCCGCCGCCGGTGACGGCGTGGATGATGCCGAAGGTGTCGAAGAAGGCGTAGGTCGTATTGATCACCAGCAGGAAGAAGGTGGTGGGCGCAAGCAGCGGGAACACGATCGTCCAGAAGCGCTTGGTCTCGCCCGCGCCGTCGATCGCCGCCGCCTCGATCAGTGTCCTGGGGATTGCCTGCAGGCCGGCCACGAAGAACAGGAAATTGTAGCTGATCTGCTTCCAGGCCGCGGCCGCCACCACCAGCACCATGGCCTGCGGGCCGTTGAGCAGCGGGTCCCAGTTGATGCCGAGCCAGCGCAGCATATAGGCGAGCGAGCCGATCGACGGGTTGAACAGGAACAGCCACAGCATGCCGGCGATGGCCGGCGCGACCGCATAGGGCCAGATCATCAGGGTGCGATAGATGCCCCGACCGCGAACGACCTTGTCGGCCATCACCGCCAGCAACAGCGCCACCGCCATGGCGACGAAAGCCGTCGCCAGCGAGAAGACGGCCGTCACGCGCACCGAGTTCAGATAATTGGGATCGGCCAGCACGCGGGCGAAATTGTCGAACCAGACGAATTTCGAATTCAACCCGAACGGGTCCTCGCGCAGCATGGACTGGTAGAGCGCCTGGCTGGCCGGCCAATAGAAGAAAACCGCCGTGATGGCGAGTTGCGGCGCAACCAGCAGGTAGGGAAGGATTTTATTGGGAAAGATCACGCGTGGGGACAGGGAACTTCCTCCGCTTCCGATGTCTTCCTGCCTGCGTCCCATGCGCGCCGCGCTTCAGGCGACCGCATGGAACCCTCTCTCATGCATATGCCAGCCGCGTGCAGGTCACGCGCGGCTGGCATCGCTCGGGAGAGAGCGGCTCGTCAGTTGCCCAGCGCCTGCTGGATCGCCGCATTGCCGCGCTGCACGGCATTGTCGAGCGCCTGCTGCGCGGTCTGCTCGCCGGCCAGCATCTTTTCGAACTCCTCGTTCTGGATGTCGCGCACCTGCGGCAGGTTGACGAGGCGCACGCCCTTGGAGTTCTCGGTCGGCGCCTTGCCCATCATCTGCAGGATCGGCGTCTCGCGGCCGGGGTTCTTGTCGTAGAAGCCGGACTTCTTGGTTTCCTCATAGGCGGCAAGCGTCACCGGCAGATAGCCGGAAACCTGATGCAGGCGCGCCTGGATGTCGGTCTTCGACAGGAACTTGAAGAACTCGGCAACGCCCTTGTACTCCTCGTCGGACTTGCCGCCGAAGACCCACAGGCTCGCGCCGCCCGGCGTGGTGTTCTGCGGCGCGCCCTTTGCATCCGGCTCGTAGGGAAGCTGGCCGATGCCGTAGTTCATGCCGGACTTGACGATATCGCCCAGGCCGCCGGAGGATTCGGTGAAGATGCCGCATTCGCCGGCCAGGAAGATCTGCTTGGCCTCCGAGGTGCGCCCGCCGTAGCGGAACACGCCGTCCTTGGCCAGATCGGCGATTTCCTGGAAATGCTTCACGAAGATCGGCGAGTTGAACTTCAGCTCGACATTGGTGTCGGCGAGGCCGTTCTCATGCGTGGCATATTGCAGGTCGTTCCAGGAGGCGAAATTCTCCAGATGGATCCAGGTGAGCCAGGTGGAGGTATAGCCGCAGGACGCCGCGCCGCTGGTCTTGATCTTACGCGCCGCTTCCCACACTTCCGGCCAGGTCTTGGGCGGATTGTTCACATCCAGCCCGGCTTTTTCGAAAATATCCTTGTTGTAATAGAGGATCGGCGAGGAGGAATTGTACGGGAACGACAGCATCGTGCCGTCCGGCTTGGAATAATAGGCGACGATGCCGGGCAGGTACTGGCTCTTGTCAAACGTGCCGCCGCCCATGGAGAGGATTTCGGCCACCGGCTTCACGGCGCCCTCGGCGGCCATCATCACGCCGGTGCCGACATCGAAGACCTGCATGATCGCAGGCGGCTGCTTGGCGCGGAAGGCGGCGATGCCGGCATTCAGCGTCTCGGGATAGGTGCCCTTGAAAACCGGCACGATCTTGTAGTCGCCCTGGCTTTCGTTGAATTCCTTGGAAAGCTGCTCGACGACCTCATTGTTGGCGCCAGTCATGGCGTGCCACCACGAAATCTCGGTCACGGCAAATGCGGATGAAGTGGAAAGCAAGGTGAAGGCAGCTGCTGCGCCAGCCGCAAGGCCTTGAAATTTCATATCTCTCTCCCGTTTTCATTGGCGAAGATGTGGGCTCCGCGAGGGGAGTATCGGTCGATTGCGACAGTGGGACAACGCTTTTGTTGCGGTTCGATGAATTTTCGTGTGCATTTCGCATCACCTTCGTTCGCCATCGGCGCCGGCGGGCGCCGGCTGCATCCGCCCGCCCCGGAACGAAACCATGAAGTTTATCCCGGAAATATCGGGAGGAACGCGCCGAAAAACTTAACCGATATTTCAACCTGTGCTGGTAAACAGGACCAAAGCAAGCTGATCTGCGGGGGCGGTGGAGCATGTTGACGGTCTACAATTGCATTGTAAACGAGCATGATCTCAGGCTCGTTCTGTTGGCGGCCGCGGTCTGCGCGATTGCATCCTTTTCCGCCATCAAACTGCTTCAGCATGTCATGCGCTCGCATTCCACGGGCCAGACTTTCTGGCTGGCGGTTGCGGCCACCTCGACGGGGTTCGGCATCTGGGCCACGCATTTCATCGCGATGCTGGCGTTCTCTCCCTCCATTCCCAGCGCCTATGATGGCGGTTTCACGGCGCTGTCGCTCATCCTCGCGGTGTTGCTGACCGGCGTCGGCATGCGGGCCGCAACCCGTCATGGCGATCTGGAAAATCGCCTCGTCGGCGGCGCCATCATCGGCGGCGGCATAGCCGCCATGCATTTCGTCGGCATGGCGGCCTTCGAGATACAGGGCCACATCACCTGGTCGCCGCCTCTGGTGACGCTCGCGCTCGGATCCGGCCTCGCACTGGGTGCAGCTTCCATCGCCGTCGCCCTCGAAAGGCCTTCGCGTCGCGCAACGGCGGTTGCCGCGACGCTGATGACACTGGCGATCTGCGCGCTGCATTTCATCGCCATGGCGGCGGCCTCCATCACCCCGGATGCCGCTGTCGAAATCTCCTCCTACTCGGTCGATCCCACCACGCTCGCGGCAGCGGTCGCGGCGGTCAGCCTGGCCATATTGTGTCTGTCGGGCGCCGCGCTCTGGGTCGATCTGCGCTTCCGCCAGAACAGGCTGGAGGCGACACGGATGCATGGCCTTGCCAATGCGGCCGTGGAAGGCCTGGTCATTTGCGACGGCGAGCGGGTCGTCAGCGCCAATGACAGCGTGCTGGAACTGACGGGGTTGGATCGCGATGCGATCGCGGGCCTTTCGCTGGGCGATCTGTTCGGCTCTTCGTCGGATTTCGACCGGCTCGACCAGTGGGGAGCCACGATGCGCGAGGCCGAACTGAAAGCCGCCGACGGCACCGCCATTCCGGTCGAACTGCTGGCCCGCGAGATCGACTATTGCGGCAAGCCACACATGGTGCTGGCCGTGCGCGACGTGCGCGAGCGCAAGAAGGCGGAAGCCGACATCATGCGGCTTGCCCATTTCGATCCGCTGACGGGCCTGCCCAATCGCCGCAGCTTCACGGCCAAGCTGGATGCTGAAATCGCCGCCATGCCCGAGGGCGAAGGCCGGCAGGTCGCACTGCTGCTGCTCGATCTCGACCGCTTCAAGGAAGTCAACGACCAGTTCGGCCACGGCGCGGGCGACACCATGCTGCAGACGGTGGCGCGCTGCGTTTCGGGCCGGCTGCGCGCGGGCCAGATGATGGCGCGGCTGGGCGGTGACGAGTTTGCCGTCATCCTTCCCAACCTGTCGGACGGCTCCGCCGCCGAGCGCGTCGCCCGCAGCATCCTGCAAGCGCTGCGCGAGGAAAACAGGCACCGGGCAGGCGAAGGCGTGATCTCCACCAGCATCGGCATCGCGCTCTATCCGGCCGACGCGCCGGACAAGACGACACTGATCAGCTATGCCGACACCGCACTCTATCGCGCCAAGGCGGATGGCAAGGATACCTATCGGTTTTTCGAAGCTTCGATGGGCGCGGAAGCGCGCGACCGCCGCGCCCTGGAGCACGAGTTGCGCCAGGCGCTGACTACCGGCGAGTTCAGCCTCGTCTACCAGCCGCAGATGGAAATCAGCAGCGGCAGGATGATCGGCTTCGAGGCGCTCATCCGCTGGAACCATCCGCGACGCGGCTTGCTCGCACCGGCGCAGTTCGTGCCGATCGCCGAGGAGTCAGGATTGATCGTGCCGATCGGCGAATGGGTTCTGGCGACGGCCTGCCGCGAGGCGGTTTCGTGGCAACAGTCCCTCACCGTGGCGGTCAATGTCTCGCCGATCCAGCTTCACAATCCGAATTTCACGCAGCGCCTGCACGAAATCCTGCTGCAAACCGGCCTGCCGCCGCAGCGTCTCGAACTGGAAGTCACCGAAACGGCACTGATCAAGGACATGCACCGCGCGCTCGCCGTGCTGCGCCAGGTCAAGGCGCTTGGCGTGCGCCTGGCGATGGATGATTTCGGGACTGGCTATTCCTCGCTTTCCAACCTGCGCGCCTTTCCCTTCGACAAGATCAAGATCGACAGCTCTTTCATCAAGTCCGTGGACAAGAACGAGCAGGTCGCAGCCATCGTGCGCGCCGTGCTGGGGCTCGGCCGGGGCCTTGGTCTGCCGGTACTGGCCGAAGGCATCGAAAGCTCCGACGAACTTGCGTTCCTGGGAGCCGAAGCCTGCCAGATCGGGCAAGGCTACTTCATCGGGCGACCGGGACCGATCGGCGATTTTTCCACGATCACCGGCAATGCGGCGCCGGCGGCGAAAAACGAAGCCGACAAGCCGTTGCGCACGCAACTGGCCTGAGCAGGGAACCTCCCCGGAGCATGAACTTTCCGCGAAAAGCGGCTTCCGCTTTTCGTTTACGCGGTCCTTCGGTTCGGGATCACGCTCCGGCCGCTTACCTGACGGCGGCCTCGATCAGCTTCGCCGCATCCGGACTGGCCCATTCGGCCGGCCCGTTCATGTGGGCAAGCAGGCACCCGTCGCCATCGACCAGCAGCGTCACCGGCAGGCCGAGCGCCAGCCCGCGGGTCTTGAGGTCGTTGAACACGTTCATCGTGTTGTCGCGATAGAGCTTCAGCGTATCGACGCCGATCTCCGACAGGAATTTCTTCGGTTTCTCGTCGCCGCCGGTATCGACATTGACCGCGACCACCTCGAACGTGTCGCCGCCCTTTTCCTTCTCCAGCGCATTCAGCGCCGGCATCTCGGCACGGCAGGGCGCGCACCAGGTGGCCCACAGATTGACCAGCAGCGTCTTGCCCGCGTGGTCGGCCAGCGTCATCGGCTTGCCGTCGGGCGAGGTGAAGGCGAGCCCCTTGAGCGACTGCGGCGGATCGGCCGGCAGCATGGCGGCCACCTCGCCGGTTGCGGCATCGCCGATCGCCCTGGCCTTTCCGGCCTTGGCCGCGCAGACCTTGTCGGCCGCGCCGTCCGTGGACCCGGAAGACGTGACGGCAGGCTGCTGTTGCGCCATCTGCTCCGCCTCCGTGTTGCCATTGAGGGTCTTGCTGACATATACCGCAACGGCACCGGCAAACGCGCCAGCAACTGCAGCCAGCAGCAGGAGGCGCACGGTCGGTATGAGTTTCTTTCGATCTGCCATTCACTTTATCTCCGGAGCCCGGTTACCACGATGAGCGACAAGAAGGCCAGCAACGCGATGTGGGGCGGACGTTTTGCCTCGGGTCCGGCCGCGATCATGGAGGCCATCAATGCCTCAATCGACTTCGACAGGAAGCTTTACGCGCAGGATATCCGTGGTTCCATAGCTCATTGCGAAATGCTTGCCGAAACGGGCATCATTGAGGAGCAGGATCAAGAAAAAATCGCTCACGGCCTGAACACGATTTTGAAAGAGATCGAAAGCGGCGACTTCCAGTTTTCCAAACAGCTCGAAGACATCCACATGAATGTCGAGGCCCGCCTTGCCGAGCTGATCGGCCCGGCCGCCGGGCGCCTGCACACGGCGCGCTCGCGCAACGACCAGGTGGCCGTCGATTTCCGCCTCTGGGTGAAGGACGAGTTCCACCGCGTCGCCGAAGCCCTCAAGGGGCTGATCGAGGTCTTCCTGACCCGCGCCGAGGAACACGCCGCCACCGTCATGCCGGGCTTCACCCACATGCAGACGGCACAGCCCGTTACCTTCGGCCACCACTGCATGGCCTATGTGGAGATGTTCGGGCGCGACCTGTCGCGCGTGCGCGACGCCATCGAACGCATGGACGAAAGCCCGCTGGGTGCCGCGGCCCTTGCCGGCACGGGCTTCCCCATCGACCGCTTCCGCACGGCCAGGGCGCTCGGCTTCCGCGAGCCGACCCGCAATTCGCTCGACAGCGTTTCCGACCGCGATTTCGCGCTGGAATTCCTGTCGATCGCCTCGATCTGCGCCACGCACCTGTCGCGACTGGCCGAGGAGATTGTCATCTGGTCGACGCCGCAATTCGGCTTCATCCGGCTTTCCGACAGTTTTTCGACCGGCTCGTCCATCATGCCGCAGAAGAAGAACCCCGACGCCGCCGAGCTGGTGCGCGCCAAGACCGGCCGCGTCAACGGCCATCTGATCGGCCTGCTGACGGTGATGAAGGGCCTGCCGCTGGCCTATTCCAAGGACATGCAGGAAGACAAGGAAGCCGTCTTCGACGCCGCCGAAACGCTCGACCTGATGCTGGCCGCCATGACCGGCATGGTCGGCGACATGACCGTCAACGAACAAGCCATGCAGAAAGCCGCCGGTTCCGGCTACTCCACCGCGACCGACCTCGCCGACTGGCTGGTGCGCACGCTGGGGCTCCCCTTCCGCGAGGCGCACCACGTGACCGGCCGCGCGGTGGCGCTGGCCGAGGGCAAGAAGGTGGGGCTGGAGGAGCTGACGCTCGAAGAGCTGCAGGCGATCCATCCGGGCATCACCACGGATATCTTCTCGGTGCTTTCGGTGCAGAATTCGGTGAAAAGCCGCACCTCCTTCGGCGGCACGGCCCCGACCGAGGTGCGCCGCCAGATCGACTACTGGACGAAGCGCATCGCCAAGGCGTGAGGCACGCCCGAATATTTGTCAGGGTGCAAAGCCCGCAAATTTTCGCTAGAAGCATGTACGCATTTCTCGAACGGATGGGACGGATGACCGGCAACAGACTTTTCACCGCGCTTGCGCTTATTGCCGTGATCGCCCTGGCATCGGCCTGCGGCCGCAAATCCGGCCTGGACACGCCCTATGAGGCCGCCGTGCAGGCGCGCAAGGACGCGGAAAAAGCCAAGGAGCCGCTGCCGCCCGAGCCCGAGAAACCCGTCAAGGACAGGCCCTTCATCCTCGACGGCCTGATCTGATCGCGCCCTCCAGCCATCAGGCCGGTGCTTCTCGACACGACTTTCCACCGGAATCCCGCCCGTGAACCACTTTGAATATCGCAACGGCGTTCTCCACGCCGAAGATGTGCCCCTGTCCGAGATCGCGGCCGCGGTCGGCGCGCCCTTCTATTGCTATTCCACCGCCACGCTGACGCGACATTTCAACGTCTTTCGCGAGTCCTTCGCCGATCTCGACGCATTGGTCTGCTATGCCCTGAAAGCCAATTCCAATCAGGCCGTGCTGAAGACGCTGGCCGCCCTTGGCGCGGGTGCGGACGTGGTGTCGGAAGGCGAGCTGCGCCGCGCGCTGGCGGCAGGCATTCCAGGCAGCCGCATCGTCTTTTCCGGCGTCGGCAAGACGGCGCGCGAGATGGATTTGGCGCTGGCCAACGACATTTTGTGCTTCAACGTCGAATCCGAACCCGAGCTGGAGCGGCTTTCGGCGCGCGCGGTCGCCGCCGGCAAGCAGGCGCCGATCTCGCTGCGCATCAACCCGGACGTCGACGCCAGGACCCACAAGAAGATCTCCACCGGCAAGGCCGAGAACAAGTTCGGCATTCCCTGGCAGCGGGCGCGCGCCGTCTATGCCCGCGCGGCCGAGCTGCCGGGCATCCGCATCACCGGCATCGACATGCATATCGGCAGCCAGATCACCGAGTTGCAGCCGTTCGACGATGCCTTCGCGCTGCTGGCCGAGCTGGTCGCCACGCTGAAGGCCGACGGCCACGCCATCGACCATGTCGATCTCGGCGGCGGGCTGGGCATTCCCTACAAGGCCGACAACTCCCCGCCCCCCTCGCCCGAGGCCTATGCGGCGGTGGTGAAGAAGCATGTCGCCAAGCTCGGCCTCAAGGTGATGTTCGAACCCGGCCGCCTGATCGTCGGCAATGCCGGCATACTGGTGTCGGAAGTGATCTATGTGAAGGAAGGCGACGCCAGGAACTTCCTGATCGTGGACGCGGCCATGAACGACCTGATTCGGCCGACGCTCTACGACGCCTTCCACGACATCCGCCCCGTGCTGCAACATCCGGTCGATGCGCCGCGCATGACGGTCGACATCGTCGGCCCGGTCTGCGAGACGGGCGATTATCTCGGCCTCGACCGCGACCTTCCGCGCATGACGGCCGGCGACCTCATCGCCGTTTCGACCGCCGGCGCCTATGGCGCGGTGCAGTCCGGCACCTACAATACCAGGCTTCTGGTGCCCGAGGTGCTGGTCAATGGCGACAGCTTCCACGTGGTGCGCCCGCGCGGCTCCTTCGACGAGCTGATCGGCCTCGATTCGCTGCCCGACTGGCTGTAGGCGTCGGGTCGGGTGCGATCACGATTTCCCGTCTTCGCCTCGCCTTTGCCGCGTTTGCTGCTATCTTAAGCGGATAGGCTGCGCTCGTTGCGCACCTGGAAGGGTTGATGACGCAGACGCCGCAAAACATGAAAGGCAACAGCTTTGCCGGGCGCCTTGGTCGCGCCAGGGTGGCGACGCTTGCCGTCATGATGCTGGAACGCGGCTGGCCGCTGGTGCTGCCGCTTCTAGTGGTGATCAGCCTGTTCGTCAGCCTGTCGTGGCTCGGTGTGTTCCGCATCCTGCCAGAGCTTGCCCGTTTTGGCTTGCTCGGCCTGTTCCTGATCTCCACGCTGGGCGCGCTCTATCCGCTGCGCTTCTATCGCCAGCCCACGCCGGCGGAAATCGACCGCCGCATCGAAACCGCAAGCGAACTGCCGCACACGCCTGTGCTCGTGCAGACCGACCGCCCGAGCGGCGAGGCCGGCGCCTTCGCACAGGCGCTCTGGCGCGAACACCAGCGTCGCATGGCCGAAAAGCTTGCCGATGTGGGCAGCGACCTGCCGCATACCCGCGTTCCCGAACGCGATCCGTGGGCCCTGCGCGCGGCGGCGGCATTGCTTCTGGTGGTGGCCTTCGCCTTCTCGCAAAGCCCCTTCGGCGGGCGCATCGCCGACGCGTTCCGGCCGGGCACGGTCTTTGACAGCATCCCGCCGCGCATCGACGCCTGGGTGACGCCGCCGGCCTATACCGGCAAAGCGCCGCTGTTCCTCACCGCCGATGCCTCCGGCCGCGAGGCTACGCCCTTCACCGTGCCGCAGGGCAGCGAGGTTTCGCTGCGTGTCACCGGAGGCGCCGGTGACGAGACCCTGTCCTTCACCGACAGCTCCGGCAAAACGCATGAAATTCCGCTCCAGAATGCTCCCGGCACTACGCAGCAGCCCGCTTCGGCCGCAACGACTTCGGCCGGGTCGGCGCCGCGCCAGTTCGCCGGCAAGCTCGATGCCGATGGCGTGCTGTCGCTCGGCTCGGGCGGAAGCGAGTTGCGCAAATGGACCTTCTCGATCACCCCCGACGAGCCGCCGACAATCCGCTTTCTGGGTGAGCCGAAACGCGCGGGCAATGGTGCGCTGGAGCTGAACTACGAAATCCTCGACGATTATGGCGCCGCCTCCGCCAAGGCCGAGTTCGAGCTTGCCGACCCGCAGCCCACGGACGCGCATCCGCTCTACAAGGCGCCAGAACTTCCCCTGTCACTTCCCCGGCGCGGCGGCGACGGCAAGGTCAGGCTTTCGCGCGACCTCACCGGCCATCCCTGGGCGGGCAGCACCGTGCGTCTGACGCTGACGGCCACCGACGATGCGGGGCAAGAAGCCCGGAGCGAGACCAGGACATTCGCCCTGCCGGAACGGCCTTTCGCCAATCCGCTTGCGCGCGCGGTGGTGGAGCAGCGCCGCATTCTGTCGCTCGACGCCAACCGCAAGCCCCATGTGCTCGATCTCATCGACGCCATCACATTGCGCCCGGAAGACACCATCACCGATGTCGCCGCCTATCTCGGCCTGATGGCCGGCCGCACCAAGCTCAAGCTTGCGCAAAGCGACGACCAGTTGCGCGCCGTCGCCGACTATTTCTGGGAAATGGCCCTCGCCATCGAGGATGGCGCGCTGTCGACGGCCGAAAAGCGCCTTCGCCAGGCACAGGAAGCACTCAAGCAGGCGCTGCAGAACGGCGCCAGCGACGAGGAAATCGACCGGCTGATGAAGGAACTGCGTCAGGCGATGAACGATTTCCTGCGCGAATTCGCCGAGCGCGCCCAGCGTGACCCGAACATGGCCCGGCAGCAGATGCCGCAGGGCGCGCAGGAACTGCGCCAGAAGGACCTCGAGCGGCTGATGGACCAGATCGAGAATCTGGCGAAATCGGGCAACCGCGACCAGGCCGAGCAGCTTCTGTCGCAGTTGCAGGACATGATGAACAATCTGCAGGCCGGCCGCCAGCAGCAGCCGGGCCAGAACGGCCAGAGCGAGATGCGCCAGCAAATGGACAAGCTCGGCGACATCATGCGCCGTCAGCAGGAGATGATGAACGAAACCTTCCGCCTCGACCAGATGCAGCGCGGCGACCAGCAGGGCGACGAGTTCGGCGACTGGCAGGACGGCATGAGCGATCAGTTTCAGCAGTTCCAGGATGGCCAGCAAGGCGAGGGCCAACAGGGACGGCAGGGGCAACAAGGGCAGCATGGACAGCAGGGGCAAGGTCAGCAGGGCCAGGGCATGACGCCCGACGAACTGGCCGACGCCCTCAAGCAGCTTCAGCAGGGCCAGGGTCAGTTGCAGAAGGACCTGCAGGGACTGACCAGGAGCCTGGAAGGCCTCGGCATCCAGCCGGGTCAGGGCTTCGGCGAGGCCGGAGACGCGATGGGCCAGGCGGAGGGCGCGCTCGGCGATGGTGATGGCAACCGCGCCGTCGGCCAGCAGGGCCGCGCGCTGGAAGCCCTGCGCCGGGGTGCGCAGGACATGATGAAGCAGATGCAGCAGGCCATGGAAGGCGATGAGGGCAATGGCGGCCCCAACGGCCGGCAGCAAGGCGCCAATCGCGATCCGCTCGGCCGTCCGCAGGGGACGACCGGCCCGGACTTCGGCAATTCGGTCAAGGTTCCGGACGAAATCGACGTCCAGCGCGCGCGCCAGATTCTCGACGCCATCCGCAAGCGCCTCGGCAACGCGCTGAGCCCGGAACTCGAAAAGCGCTATCTGGAACGCCTGCTCGAAATGCGCTGAGCCGGGCGGCCGAGGCAGCGTCGCCCGCTGCGGCTTTACCCGGCCATGCTCTGCGCCAGTTCGGCATCGAGCGCCATCGCCCGCTGATAGGCTGGCCGCGCCTGCAGCCGTTCGAGATAGGCCTTGAATGAAGGTTTTTCGGGCAGCACCTTGAGTATATTGATTGCGTAGTGAACGCCGCTGCCGATCTGCGTGTCGGCCGAGGTGAAGCGATCGCCGGCGATATAGGGCCGGGACGACAGGGCTCGGTCGAGATTTGCAAGCAGCTCCTCGAAGGAGCCGTAGGAATAGCCGCCACCCATGAAATCCATGCCATGCGCCTTGGCCGCCACGACGGGATCGAACACCGAGTCGGCATAGACCAGCCATGTCAGCCACGCCGCGCGGGCCTTGTCACCGATTGCGGGCGCCAGCCCGGCTTGCGCAAACGCATCCGACAGATAGATCGAGATCGCCGCACGCTCGGTCACGATCGTGCCGTCATGGTCGATGGCCGGCACCTTCTTGTTGGGCTGGATGGTGCGATAGCTTTCCGGCACCCCGCCGGATGCCCGGATGTTGACCAGTTCCAGTTCGTAGGGCTCGCCCAGTTCCTCCAGAAGCCAGCGCACGCCGAACGAACGCGTCCAGGGCATGTGATAGAATTTGATCATGGCATTCCTCTCCGCTTGTCGCAGCGACGGTAGCAGCCCTCTCCTGACAGCCATCTGTCAGGAGCTTGTCAGGATACGGGAAAAAGCGCCCGATCGTCTTCCGATGGCGGCACCGTCACCACCAGCCGTGAATAGAAGGCTTCGCGGATCGCCTCGGCCATGCCCTTGATCGCCTCGCTGTGTGCGCCCGGCGCGCGATGAAGCACGACGTTGGAGGCATCGATGTCGCCAAAGCCTTCGGCTGCCGTCAGCTCCCGGCAATCCGGCGGGATGTTGGAGCGCGACACCGGCGCAATCGCCAGGCCGGAGGCGACCGCGAGCTTCAGGCCGCCGGTGGTGTCGCTGGTGTAGGCGACGCGATAGGCATGGCCGCGCTCATCCAGCGATCGCAGCGCGAAATCCTTGCCCCAGCCATCACGGTCATAGAGCGCCACCGGCAACGGGGTTTCCTCATGCTGCCGATGCAGTTCCGACGTCACCCACACCGTGGGGTCGCGCATCAGCACTTCGCCGTTTGAAAAATCCTTCCATTCGAACACCACGGCCAAATCCAGCTCGCCTGCCTCCAGAGCCGCCATCTGCGAGGCGGAATGGGCGTAGCGGACGGTGATCTCCACCTTGGGATGCAGCTTGGAGAAAGTGCCGAGCGCGCGCGACAGGATGGAGTAGCTGTATTCCTCGGGAATGCCGATCCGCACCGGGCCGTCCAGCGGCTTGGCGGTGAGCGAGGCAACGGTTTCATCTATCAGCGACACGATGCGGCGCGCATTGATGATCAGATCCTGCCCGCGCTGCGTCAGGGAAACTCCCCGCGAGCCACGCTCGAACAGCGTGTCTCCGACCATGTCCTCCAGCCGCCTGATCTGCATCGAAACGGCCGACTGGGTGCGCCCCACCTGCTCGGCGGCGCGGGTGAAATTGCCGGTCTGCGCCACGGCCACGAAGGTTCGCAGAAGGTCGCTGTCGAGATGGATGGTCATTGCCTGTGCCATAAGAAATCCTAATGGCAGGCATCATTCCAATTCGCTTGAAACATGTCAATCAACTGACGATATTGCCATCCGAGACCGAGATGCGAGCGAGGCGCGGCTGATTCGGCCACGCTTATCGGGGCAAAAAGTCCTCACTCACCCGCTGTCCCAAGGACTGCGGGTTCTTTTTGTTCTGACCCCCGCTGCGGCGGGCGTTTTGGGGTGTGTAGAGGCGAAAATGCACAACCGTATCCTCGCCGGCGTCGTCAGCCTGTGCCTCGGCATCATGATCTTTTCCTTGCAGGACCCGCTCATCAAGGCGGTTTCGGGCCGTTACCCGGTCATGGAGGTGATGGCGATCCGCTCCGTTGTGGCGCTGCCCATCCTGCTGCTTATCGTACATCGCGACGTCGGGCTTGCCGCTCTTGTTTCACGCAGTTTCGGCCTGCTCACGCTGCGGGCATTGACCTTGTTTTCGTCCTACACGGCCTATTATCTGGCACTTGCCGCGCTGCCGATGGCCAATGCCATCGCGCTCTACTTCATGGCGCCGCTGTTCATCATGGTGCTGGCCGGACCTTATCTGGGCGAGCGTGTTTCCTGGCAGAGCTTCGCCGCCGTGTCGGTCGGCCTGGTCGGCGTGCTGGTGATGCTGCGGCCCGGCGGCGATGTGTTCGAATGGGCGGCACTTCTGTCCCTGTTATCGGCGGGACTGTACGGTTTTGCGCAGATGACGGCCCGCAAGCTCGGCACGACCGAATCGCCTACCGTCATGAGCTTCTACCAGAACGGCATCTATCTGCTCGGCGCCCTCGTCACCGCCGGCATCTTCGCCGTGTCGAACCCTGGCGACTTCGCCCATCCCAGCCTGCGCTTCCTGACGCGGAGCTGGGTGTGGCCCGACACCGGCGACTTCCTCATGATGGCCTCGTGCGGGGTCATCGCTTCAGCCGGCATGATCCTGCTGTCGCAGGCCTACCGGCTGGCCCCGGCAAACATCGTCGCGACATTCGAATACAGCGGCATATTGTGGACGCCACTCTGGGGTTTCCTGTTCTTCGCCGAAGTGCCGCATGCCGCGACCATCTTCGGCGCCGCGCTCATTGTCGGCGCAGGCATCTTTGCACTGAACGGAAGGGCCGGCGGCCGGGTCGCGGCCTGAGACAAACCGCGCCTGCCCTTTAAATGCCGGTATCGCACACTATCTGGCGCAGACCTGCCCGGCTCCAACAGACAAAGGGTTGCCCTTGCCGAAATCCAAGCCGTCCCGGCGCGCGCTGCTGATCGTCAATCCCAAGGCCCGCCGTGGCACAGGCTCCATCGCCGCCGCCGTGAACGTGATGTCCAGAGGCGGCATGACGGTTATCGAGGAGCGGGCGAGCGGGAACGAAACGCTCTCCGACCTCATTCGCCGCCGCGCGCCCGACTTCGACCTGGTGGTGCTCGGCGGCGGTGACGGCACGCTGAACATAGCCGCTGCCGGCCTCGTCGATGCCGGCCTGCCGCTTGGCGTGCTGCCGCTCGGCACGGCCAACGATTTCGCGCGCACGGTCGGCATTCCGCCCGATCCGGTGAAGGCCGCCAGCCTCATCGTCATCGGCGCGCTGTCGCCCATAGACCTCGGCGAGGTCAACGGCCATCTGTTCTTCAACGTCGCCAGCATCGGCTTCAGCGCCGAGCTTGCCGCCGACCTGACCCAGCAGGCCAAGAAGCGCTGGGGCAAGCTGGGCTATGCCATCGTCGCGGCGCGGCTGCTGGCACGCTCGCAGCTCTTCAGCGCCTATCTCGATCATGACGGGACGACCGAGAAGATCAGGACCATGCAGGTTTCGGTCGGCAACGGGCGCCACTATGGCGGCGGCATGACGGTCGAGGAAAGCGCCACCGCCGATGACGGCATGCTCGACTTCTACAGCCTGGAGGTCGACCATTGGTGGCGGCTCCTGGCGCTGTTGCCGAGCCTGCGCAAAGGCACGCATGGGCGCTGGGACGATGTGCGCGCCTTCCGCACCACGGAAGTGACGATCCGCACCAGCAAGCCGAGGCCGGTGAATACCGACGGCGAACTTATCACCACCACCCCGGCGCATTTCCGCATTCGCCCGCAGGCGCTTCAGGTGTTTACGCCGAAGAGCTGATCGGGCCCGGCAATCCGGGCTCCGTCCGCCCGAAGGAGTCGCGACTGCGCATGGCCTGCCACCAGCCATGCAATTTGGGGAATGCGCGCAATTCGGCCGCGCCTTCCTGGGCCGCGGTGAAACAGGCCACCATCGCGCCCACATGCAGGTCCGCGAGGCTGAGCCTGTCGCCGACCAGAAAGTCGCCGCCTGCCGCCAGGTCTTCCAGCGCCGCCAGCACGCGGCGCGAGCCCCGAAGCCCTTCGGCCAGAACGGCTTCGTCCGGAGCCAGACCCGAAGCCACGTTGAAAACGCGCTGCGTGAAAACCTGCCTCACCATCGGCCAATAGCCGTAGCTGTCGGCAATGGCGATCATCTGGTTCATGCGCGCCCGCCGGCGTGCGTCCGAAGGCTGGAGCGGTTCGCCCGGAAAGGCTTCATCCACGTAGCGTATTATCGCCGTCGTTTCGTAGAGAGCAAAACCGTCATGGACGAGGGTCGGCACCCGGCCGAACGGATGCAAGGCCAGATAATCCGCCGGGATCGTCTCCGCGAACGGATCGACCTCCACATGATCCCACGAGACGCCCTTCTCGACGAGCGCCAGCCGGGCGATGCGCAGATAGACACTGTAGCGGTAGCCATGCAGCGTCACGCTCATGGCGCGCGTCAGGCGTCGCCCGTCACGACACCCACGAAGGGCAGTTCGCGAAAGGCGTGTGCCACGTCCATGCCATAGCCGACCACGAAGGAATCGGGGCAGTCGAAGCCGACATAATCGGCATTGAGCGAGGTCTGGCGGCGCATGCGCTTGTCGAGCAGCACGGCAAGCGAACAGCTCTTGGCGCCGCGCGACAGCATGAGATCGCGCGCGTAGGACAGCGTCTTGCCCGATTCGAGAATGTCGTCGATCAGCAGCACGTCGCGGCCCTTCACCTCGTTGTCGATGTCGCGCAGCACGCGCACTTCGCCGCTGGTGGTGCCCGAACCATAGCTGGAGATGAAGATGAACTCGACTTCCGGCGACAGCCCGACATCATGCATGGCGCGGATCAGATCGGCCGCGAAGATGAACGACCCCTTCAACACCGAGATGACCAGAAGGTCGGTATAATCGCGCGAGGCGATCTCCTTGGCCAGTTCCAGGTTTCGGCGCGCAATCGCCGAGGCACTAAACAGAACTTCGATATCCTTGCCGCGGACAACCGGCATCGTCTTACTCTCCAAACGCGACCTTGACGGCCTTTACGCCGTTCTTAGGTACCGCAAGGCGCGACGAAAAGGCAAATCTGCCGCCCGGCGCCAGGGGTTCCTGCGATGTCCCCAGCTTGTAGAACGTAACGCGTCCGTCCTCGCCGGTCACGTTGATTTCCAGCCCCGGCAGCGGCACGGCCAGCACGCCATGATTGGTCGCCTCGCCATCGACGAACAGCACCGGCCGGCCGGAGGTTATTTCGACGCGCGACCTGATGCCGGAAAGGCTCAAGCCTTCGGCCGGGCCGGCAGCGGAAAACGGCAACTGCCGCACCCATGCATGTCCGCCCGACACCCAGAACGCCGTGAAGGCGAGGCTTGCGCCGAATATCCAGAAGGCCGGACCGGCGCGGCACCCGAAGGACCGCGCTTTCTGCCGCTTTTTCTCCCCGTTCCGGTGCAGCATCGTCATGCCTGTGGCGGCCGATGACTGGATTGCGGGAATGAAGGCCGCAGGCAGCACCGGCATGGGCTGGGCACACGCCGAAACGATTTCGAAATCGGCTTCGACGATGCCGGCGTCCATCGCCTGCCGCGACGCCGCGCCTTCGCGCACGGCGGTCAGAATCTCGCCGGAAACCGGGCGCGCGGTGCGACCGTCTGCCATAGCCGATGGGCGTCCTCTCGAAGCTATCCGGATTCCAGAGCTAAGCGGAATTGGTTAATGCTTCTCCCCGTGCAGCGAATCAGGTCCGCTTTTCGAGTGAATTTTAACCAACCGTTAACCATCTCGCCCGAAGCTCGTTTCGAGCAATCGGGCCGCCACGCGACCCTGAACATGCAAGGTTTCCGCAATTGATTCGCTTCGAGAATGTCGGCCTGCGCTACGGAATGGGTCCGGAGATCCTGCGCGACATCTCCCTGCACATTCCGCAAAGCTCATTCCAGTTCCTGAGCGGCCCGTCCGGCGCGGGCAAGACGACACTGCTGCGCCTGCTGTTCCTGTCGCTCAAGCCCACGCGCGGGCTCATCACCGTCTTCGGCAAGGACCGTTCCAGCATCACCCGGCAGGAGCTACCGCTGCTGCGCCGGCGCATCGGCGTCGTGTTCCAGGACTTCCGCCTGCTCGACCACATGACCACCTACGAGAACGTGGCGCTGCCCTTGCGCGTGCGCGGGCGCGAGGAGGCAAGCTACCGCAGCGACGTCACCGAGCTTTTGAAATGGGTCGGGCTGGGCGACCGCATGCATGTTCTGCCGCCGGTGCTTTCAGGCGGCGAAAAGCAGCGCGCGGCGATTGCCCGCGCCCTGATCGAGCAGCCGCAGATCCTGCTGGCCGACGAGCCGACCGGCAATGTCGATCCGCCGCTGGCGCGCCGCCTGCTGCGGCTCTTCATCGAATTGAACCGGCTGGGCACGGCGGTGGTGATCGCCACCCACGACCTCGCACTGATGGATCAGGTCGATGCGCGCCGCCTCATCCTCGCCAATGGAAGGCTCGACATCTATGACTGAGCCCCATGGCGACGAAACCTATGATCATGTCGTGCCGGTGACGCAGGCCGCGCCGCGCGCCCGCGTGGAGAGGCGGGTTGCGCCGATCGTGCCCCCGGCCAACATCGCCGGCCGCGCACTGGTCTTCGTCATCGCCATCATGACTTTCCTCTCCTGCCTCACGCTCGGCGCCGTCACGCTGGTGCGCGACACCGCCTCCGTGTGGCAGAACCAGATCGCCCGTGAGGCCACCATTCAGGTCAAGCCCGTCGAGGGCGTCGATATGGACGCCTCTCTGGAGAAGGCCGCCCGCATCGCCAGCCAGTTCAGCGGCGTGCGCGGCGTCAAGATCGTGGATCGGGCGGCAACCGCGCGCCTGCTCGAACCATGGCTGGGCTCGGGCCTCGACATAGACGAATTGCCGGTGCCGCGGCTGGTCATCGTCACCATCGACCAGGACAATCCGCCCGATTTCAACGGCATGCGCCAGCTCCTGCAGCCGGAAGTGCCGGGGGTGTCGCTGGACGACCACCGCACCTGGGTGGACCGGCTGGTCGCCATGGCCCACACCACGGTGACGCTCGGCATGGCCGTGCTGGTGCTGATGCTGTCGGCCACCGTGCTGACGGTGGTGTTCGCCACGCGCGGCGCCATGGCCGGCAACGGCCACATCATCGAGGTGCTGCACTATGTCGGCGCGGAAGCCAGGTTCATCGCCCGCGAGTTCCGCCGGCATTTCCTGCTCATCGGCATGAAGGGTGCTGCCGCCGGCGGTGCCGCCGCGATGGTGGTGTTCGTGCTGTTCTGGTGGTGGTCCTCGCGCAATCTGGCAACGCCGCAGGCCGACCAGGCAACCGCCCTGTTCGGGAATTTCTCCATTGGCGCGGCCGGCTATGCGGGCGCCGCCCTCGTCGTCGCGCTGATCGGCGTGCTTACCGCGGCCACGTCGCATGTAACCGTGGTAACCTATCTGAACGACATCGATGTCAGCCATCATGAGGGGCTGTGACATGGGTCATGAAAAAGCCTCACGAAGCGCTTCCAGATGTAACGCAATGTGCGGAGACGCCCTGTGCATCCCCGCCCGACACGGATTACCATGCCGCCATGACTGAGCTTGAAGTCAGGGATGCCGGCAACGGCGCGAGGGAGGGATTTCTGACAGTCAGGCGCTCGCGCCTCGGCAAGGTCCTGCGCGCCTCGATTTTCGGCATCCTCGGGCTCGGCGTCACCTTCGCCGTCGGCTTCGGCCTGTTTGCCGACTATATCAGCCGCCTCACCACGCCGCCCAATCCGCCGGCGGCCGACGCCATCATCGTGCTGACCGGCGGACAGGCACGCATCGATGCCGCCGTCCACCTGCTGAAATCGGGCAAGGGCAAGCGGCTGCTGATCAGCGGCGTCAACCCCGTTGCCAGCCGCAAGTCGTTGCAGCGTGCGACCGGCGGCGACAACGCGCTGTTCAGTTGCTGCGTGGACATCGACCGCGCGGCGCTGGACACGATCGGCAATGCCGAGGAAAGCGCCAAATGGGTTCGCACCCATGACTATTCGAGCGTGATCCTGGTCACCAACAACTATCACATGCCGCGCAGCCTGCTGGAAATGAGCCGCCTGATCGACGAGGTCGAGGTGCAGCCCTATCCGGTCGTCAACAGCCGCATCGACGGCGGCACGCTGATGACCAACAAGGCGGCGCTGCGGGTGATGCTGACCGAATACACGAAATATCTCGGCGCGCTGGCCAGAGCCGTGGTGCCGCTGCGCTCCACGCCGGACGGCACGATCATGGTGGACGCCACCACCACGGCGACCACCAGATAAAGCCGCCGCGCCGGTTCAGGCTCGATCGCGGCCGGATTTGCGCATACGCGGCGCGCAGCGTTTCGCGCCCGGAATCATACGCTACGGTTTTCCTTTCGCGGTTGTTGGTGTAACCAGCCCTGACACTGTTCTCGGGCCGCTCATGACCGCAATCCGCTCACTTGCCTTCAACTTCGTCTTTTACGCCAACCTGATCGTCCAGATGATCTTCTGGACGCCGTTCTATTTCCTGGTGTCGCGCGAACGCGCCTGGATCGTTCCGAAATTCTGGGCCCGCTCCAGCCTGTGGCTGCAGGAGAAGATCGCCGGCACCAGAAGCGAGATAACCGGACAGGAAAACCTGCCGGAAGGCTCCTACATCATCGCCCCGAAGCACCAGTCCTTCTGGGATACGTTTTCGTTCCTGCCCGACATTCCCGATGCGCTCTACATCCTGAAGCGCGAACTGACCTGGATTCCCGTCTTCGGCTGGTACATCGCCAAGATGCGCATGATCCCGGTCGACCGCGGCAGCCGCTCCAAGGCGCTGCGCATGGCGGTGGCCGCCACCAAGGCCGAACTGGCGCGAAACAGCCGCCAGCTCATCATCTATCCGGAAGGCACACGCCGCCCGCCGGGTGCCGAACCGGCCTACAAATGGGGCATCGTGGAGCTCTACACCCAGCTCAACCTGCCGGTCGTGCCGGTGGCGCATGTAGCGGGGCTCTATTGGCCGCGCCGCAAATTCATGCGCTATCCGGGAACGATCAAGGCGCGCTTCCTGCCGCCAATCCCGCCGGGGCTGGGCAAGGAAGAATTCATGAAGCGGCTGATTGCCGAAACCGAAGCCGCCTGCGACGAGCTGCTGATCGAGTCGGTCCGCACCGACAGACCCGCGCTTCCGCCCACCGCCGCCGCGCGGCTGAAGGAACTGGGCGCGAAAGCATGATCCCGAAAAGTTGCAGGCTTTCGGGATCATGCTTCAAGAACAAAACCTGGAATGAGATGACGATTCAAAGGAAAGTCATCTCGTAGGTCTGAAGGCGGAGCCCGGTCCCGGCATGACCGGAACGGGGCTGTCGCTTTTCTGCAAGCCAGCTCAGATCGCGCTGGCCTTGTCCAGTTGCACAATGTCGGCCGCGTCGAGCTTCAGTTCAGCCGCGCGGATCAGGCTGTCCACCTGCGCGAGCGAGGTGGCGCTGGCTATCGGCGCGGTGACGCCGGGGCGCGCAATGATCCACGCCAGCGCGACTTCTGCAGGCCTGGCCCCGTGCCGGGCCGAAACCGCATCGAGCGCCGCCAGAATACGCATTCCGCGAGGATTGAGGTATTTCTTCACCGCTTCGCCGCGCGCGCTTTTGCCGAGATCGGCTTCGCTGCGATACTTGCCCGAAAGGAAGCCGCTGGCGAGACCGTAATAGTTGATGACGCCGATGTCCTCGGCCATGCACAGGTCGCGCAACGGCCCGTCGAAGGCGGCGCGGCCGTAGAGATTGTATTCCGGCTGCAGCACGTCGTAGCGCGGCAGTCCCTTCTCCTTTGCAACCTTGAGCGCCGCGCCAAGCTGTCCGGCGTCGAGGTTGGAGGCGCCGACATGGCGCACCTTGCCCTGCTCGATCAGCTTCCGATAGGCGTCGAGCGTTTCCTCATAGGGCGTCGTCTCGTCCGGCCAGTGCGACAGGTAGAGGTCGATGAAATCGCTCTGCAGCCGCTTCAGCGAGGCTTCGACGGCGCGCATGATATAGGCGGCGGACAAATCCCGCTTGCCCTGCCCCATGTCGGAGCCGACCTTGGTGACGACGACGATCCTGTCGCGATTGCCGCGCGCCTTCATCCATTTGCCGATGATGGTTTCGGATTCGCCGCCTGAATTGCCCGGCGCCCAGCGCGAATAGACATCGGCCGTGTCGATGGCGTTGAAGCCCGCATCCGCGAACCGGTCGAGCAGATCGAAGGAGGTTTTCTCGTCGGCCGTCCAGCCGAAGACATTGCCGCCGAAAACCAGCGGCGCGATTTCAAGGCTGGTGCGGCCCAGACGACGCTTCTGCAAAATCCTGTCTCCCATCAATTCCAATATGCGTTTGCACCCGCGACCCGCGCGGACATTTGCTCAGGCTATGTCAGGACATGAGCCGATCAAACCCGAACGATTGAATATCCACCTCACAAGATCGCGAGGCTCACGCCGGCCCCAATCTCCCGGCCACGCGCTCCAGCCAGTGATCGCGAATGCCGAGCGCCTCCAGATGCTGAAGCGTGTTGAGGACATATTCCTCGTTGCGGCCGGACTGGCCGGTCGCACCGGAAACGATTCGCGCGGCCTCCGCTTCATCGAGATTTCCGGCATATTGCGTATGATTGCGGTCGACCACGTAGCAGATCGCCTCGACCGTCTTGCCCGCATCGAGGCGAATCAGGCGGGTGCGTTCGAGATAGACATGGGTGACGAGTTCGCGGGCGCGCAGATAGCCCACCACCTCGTCATGCAGGTCGCCGGGCACGCGAAACGCCAGCCCCACGCAGGAGCCGCCCCGGTCGAGCCCCAGCACCAGCCCCGGCCTTTCGGGGGTTCCGCGATGGACGTGGGAACGCACGCAAAGCGACCGGCGATAGCCGTACAGGCGCGCGCGCTGCGTCTCCACATGCGCGAAACCGGGGCGCCAAATCAGCGAACCATAGCCAAAAACCCAAAAATCGCCCATATCGCCAAGCCAACTCCGCTTGCGGTGCGCATGCCGCCGGGCCATGGGTAAAGGATCATTGCAAAAAGGGGAAACCGGTTTTTTGCCGGAAAGACCGCCCGACAGGAAAAATCGTCCCAGGTTCACCGACCTCGTGAAAGGATCGCCGGAAAAAATGTCGACTGACGCCAGCCGCAAGCCGAACTACAACCGCCGCTTCCTCTGGTTGGCGCTTTTCATCGTCGTCCTGTTCGGCGGCTACAGCGCCGGCTGGTTCTATCTTGCCGGGAAGCTCGAGAACGAGGCCAGGGCCAATATCGCCAATCTCAACCGCAATGGCGTGGTGGCCGAATGCACCAATGTCTCGGCCCGCGGCTTTCCGTTCCGGCTCGGCCTGTTCTGCGACCGCATCTATTTCGAGGATGCCAGGCAGGGGGTGAGCATCGCGACCGGCAGTTTCCGCTCGGTGGGGCAGATCTACGACCCCAGGCATCTCGTCGGCGAGCTTGACGGCCCCGCGCGGATCGATGTCCCGCAAATCCAGCCGCTTGCGCTGGACTGGGGCAATCTGCGCGCCAGCGTGCGGCTGGCGCAGCCGCTGCCGCAGCGCCTTTCGGTCGAAGGCAAGGAGCTTCATGCCCGCACGGTGACAGGCACCGAACTCGCCACCATCAAGACTTTCGAAAGCCATATGCGCCCGAACGGCGCGAATATCGATCTGGCGAGCAGTTTTTCGGACCTGACGCTCGATCCGTCCGTGGTCGGCGGGCGCACGGTGCCGCCGCTGTCGGGCCAGAGCGACATCACCGTCAACAACGGCGTCCAGCTCATCAACGAGCGCGTGCAAAGCCTGCGCGGCCAGTCCGGCACGATCCGCATGCTGGACCTCTCGACCGGCGAAAGCACCGGGCTTTCGCTGACCGGCACCTTCTCGGTGGCGCAGGACGGGCTGCTGGATGCCGACCTGCGGGTCACGGTGCGCGACCCGCAGGGCATGGCGACCTCGCTCGGCAACGCCATCCCCGAACTGCGCAAGCAGATACAGCAGGGTTTCATGGCGCTCGCCATCCTCGGCGACTCGCCCTCGATGCCGCTGAAGATCTCGCGCGGCAAGGCCACGCTCGGCTTCATCAAGCTCGGCCGCCTACCGCCCTTGCAATAGGCCGAAGGGGCATCGGAGGTCGATGCCCCGCAGGCATTCCGGCCTCAGCCCTTCGCCAGCTTTTCCGGATGCGCGGCGACCTGACGGCCGAAGTCGGGCGCGTCGACCTCCTGGCCGGCGTCGATGATCGAGCGCCGGATGGTGCGCGTGCGCGTGAACAGGTCGAACAGCTTTTCACCGTCGCCCCAGCGGATCGCCCTTTGCAGCGAGGCGAGGTCTTCCGAGAACCGCGCCAGCATTTCCAGGATCGCGTCCTTGTTGTGCAGGCACACGTCGCGCCACATCGTCGGATCGGAAGCCGCCAGACGCGTGAAATCGCGAAAGCCGGACGCCGAATATTTGATGACCTCGGATTTTGTCACCTGCTGCAGATCGTCGGCGGTGCCGACGATGTTGTAGGCGATGATATGCGGCAGGTGCGAGACGATGGCCAGCACCATGTCGTGGTGGTCGGGGTCCATCGTGTCGATGTTGGAGCCGCAACGGCGCCAGAACTGCGACAATTTTTCCAGCGCATCGGGATCGGTGTCCGGCAGCGGCGTGAAGATGCACCAGCGGTTTTCGAACAGTTCGGCAAAGCCGGCATCGGGGCCGGACTTTTCCGTGCCCGCCAGCGGGTGGCCCGGAATGAAGTGCACGCCTTCCGGCACATGCGGCTTCATCTGCGCGATGACGGAGCCCTTGGTGGAACCGACATCGGTGAGGATGGCGCCGGGCTTCAGCGCCGGCGCAATCTCCTCGGCGACCGCGCCGGAGGAGCCGACCGGCACCGAGACGATGACGAGATCGGCACCCTTCACCGCCTCCGCGGCGCTGGTGGAGTAGGACGAGCCGAGCCCGAGTTCCTCGGCGCGCTTCAGCGTATCGAGGCTGCGGGTGGCGATCGCGATATGGCCTGCAAGGCCTTCACGGCGGATGACCCGCGCCAGCGACGACCCGATCAGGCCGATGCCGACGAGGGCGATCTTCTCAAACATTGGAACGGACATTTTCTAACTTTTCAAAAACTCGGTAAGTGCGGCGACTACGCCGCGATTGGCTTCTTCGGTTCCGACTGTCATCCGCAGCGCGTTGGGAAAACCGTAGCCTGCAACGCGCCGCAGGATATAGCCGCGCGCCGTGAGATAGTCGTCGGCCGCTGCCGCCGAGTGTTTGCCGTCGTCCGGAAAGTGGATGAGGATGAAATTGCCGACGCTGGGCGTGACGCGCAGGCCGAGGCCGGTCAGTTCGTCAGAGAGCCAGGACAGCCACTTGTCGTTATGCGCCACGGTGCGCTCGACATGGGCGCGGTCGCGCATGGCGGCCACGCCGGCTTCGATCGCCATGGCGTTGACATTGAAGGGCCCGCGCACGCGGTTCAGCGCGTCCACGATGTGGGCCGGCGCATAGGCCCAGCCGATGCGCGCGCCGCCAAGGCCGTGGATCTTGGAGAAAGTGCGGGTCATGACCACGTTCTGCGAGGTCGAGACGAGCTCGATGCCGGACTCGTAGTCGTTGCGACGCACATATTCGGCATAGGCGGCATCGAGCACCAGAAGCACGTGTCCGGGCAGCGCCGCATGCAGGCGGCGCACTTCCTCGTAAGGAATGTAGGTGCCGGTCGGGTTGTTCGGATTGGCGAGGAAGACGATCTTCGTCTTGTCCGTCACCGCCGCGAGAATGGCGTCCACATCGGCCTTCTCGTCGGTCTCCCTGGCAACCACCGGCACGCCGCCAGCCGCCTGGATGTAGATGCGGTAGACGAGGAAGCCGTGCTCGGTGAAGACGCCCTCGTCCCCCGGCTGCAGGAAGGTCTGCGCCAGAAGGCCGATGATCTCGTCCGAACCGTTCGAGCAGACGATATTGGCCGGGTTCAGGCCATAGACCTCGCCGATCGCCTCGCGCAGCCTCGTGGCGGCGCCATCGGGGTAGAATTCCATATACGTGGCTGCCTCGCGCACGGCCTCGATCGCCGCGGGCGAAGCGCCGAGCGGGTTTTCGTTCGACGACAGCTTGTGCACCTTGGCGACGCCTGCCGGCGCGCCGCTCTTGCCGGGCACATAGGCGGCGATGTCCATGATGCCGGGTTTGGGCTGCGGGCGGCTCACGTCATTCGCGTTCGTCATGGCTGAAAACTATCCGACTTTGCTGGACTGTAGGGACGCGAGGGAAATACTAGCCATGGCCGGGGTTGTCGAGGAAAAGCTTTTGGTCCTGACTTGAGGTGATTGACGCGGGCCCGACACGGACGTAAAAAGTGCTCTACGTTCCGTGGTGATTTGGCCGGTCGGCTTGCAGCCACGTTAAACAAGTCGCTAAAGGGACCGATGACGATAAATTCGTTGGGACCGGTCGCGATTTCGCCGCCGGTCTTTTTTTGTTTTGGAGCTTGTGTGATGCCGATCAAGATTCCCGATCAGCTCCCCGCCCGCGAGGTGCTTGTACGCGAAGGCGTATCCGTGATGGACGAGCAGACGGCGCTGCGCCAGGACATTCGTCCGCTGCAGATCGGGCTCCTGAACCTCATGCCCAACAAGATCCGCACGGAAACGCAGTTCGCGCGGCTGATCGGCGCCTCGCCGCTCCAGGTCGAGCTGACGCTGGTGCGCATCGGCAACCACAAGGCCAAGAACACGCCCGAGGAACACCTCATCTCCTTCTACCAGACCTGGGAGGAGGTGCGGGACCGCAAGTTCGACGGCTTCATCGTCACCGGCGCGCCTGTCGAGCTCCTGCCCTTCGAGGATGTCACCTATTGGGACGAGCTGGAGCGCATCTTCGACTGGACCGCCACGAACGTCCATTCCTCCTTCTTCATCTGCTGGGGGGCGATGGCGGCTGCCTGGCATTTCCATCGCATCCCCAAATACACGCTGGACAAGAAGGCTTTCGGCGTCTTCCGCCACCGCAACCACGCGCCCGCCTCGCCTTTCCTCGCGGGTTTTTCGGACGATTTCGCCATTCCGGTCTCGCGCTGGACGGAGGTGCGCGGCTCCGACATCCCCACGGGATCGGAGTTGAACATGCTCATGGAATCGGACGTGACCGGCCCCTGCCTGCTGGCCGAAACGACCGGCAACCGGCTCTATATGTTCAACCACATCGAATATGATTCCACCTCGCTCAAGGAGGAATACGATCGCGACGTGGCCGCCGGTGCGGCAATCGAGGTGCCGCACGAATATTATCCCGACGACGATCCGGCTCGCCGGCCGCTGAACCGCTGGCGCTCGCATGCCCATCTGCTGTTCGGCAACTGGATCAACCAGGTCTACCAGACCACGCCTTACGACCTCGAGGCCGTCGGAAAGTCGCTGCCGGCAGACGTGGCCTAGAGCTTTTTGCAGCCAGGCGGAATCGTCTGGCGTCGCACAAATGCGGCCGGGAAAACCAAGCTGGGCAGCAAAACAGCGTTCGCACAACGCCCGCTGTCCTGGCATCCGCCGCGAGGGCTGGCGCCGGTCTTCGGCGGCGGCCTGCCGCGCTTGTTACCAGCGTGTCTTTTCGCCGGGAGCGGCCGGCTCGATGGCCAGCGCATGCACGCCCGCCTTCAACTCGTCGGAAAGCAGCGCATTGACGGAGCGGTGCCGGTCGATGCGGCTCATGCCCTCGAAGGCGCCCGAAACGATGCGCACGCGAAAATGCGTCTCGCCGGTGCCGTCATATGTCACGTGATGGCCGGATTCCTCGTGATGATGCCCGGCGTGAAGGTGGCTTTCGTTGATGACCTCGAGCCGTTCGGGCGCGTAAGCTTCTTTCAGCTTGGTTTCCATCGTGGTTTTTATGGACATGGCCGTCTCCTTTGCCCACATATGGGGTGCTCACGCAAACGCTGCGCGGACCTGCGGGTCGATCGATCACTCTTTCCCGATTCAGCGGGTTAGGAGGATCAATGCTGAAATGTCAATTCTTGTTTCGGGGGGAGGATTTCCCCTAAATGAGCTGAAATGAAACCCTATCCGAAATATTTCGACAAAATCCGCGTGCGCCCAGATCCGCAGGCCGAGGCGAAGGCGCAGGCACCGGCGTGCCAATGGGATGGCTGCAACGAGCCCGGCACCCATCGCGCGCCCGTTGGGCGGATGCGCGAGGGCGAGTATTTCCGTTTCTGCTTCGACCATGTGCGCGAATACAACAAGGGCTTCAACTATTTCTCCGGCGTGCCCGACAGCGAGATCGCCCGCTACCAGAAGGAAGCGCTGACCGGGCATCGCCCGACCTGGACCATGGGCACCAATGCCAGCCTGCGCTCGTCGCCCGACATGGCGCAGCACCGTTCGGGGCGCGCCGGCTACTACCGCAACGTCCGCGATCCGTTCAACATGTTCGGGGGCGGCAACGCCGCGCCGCGCGAGCGCAAGGCCAAGCCCCTTGAGGCCAAGGCGCTGGAAACGCTTGGCCTTACCACAAAGGCGACTGGCGCAGACATCAAGGCGCGCTATAAGGAACTCGTGAAACGCCACCATCCCGATGCGAATGGTGGAGACAGGGGTTCGGAAGATCGATTCCGCGATGTGCTGCAGGCCTATCGCGTGCTCAAGCAAGCTGGCTTGTGTTGAGCGTCAGGTTCGGATGGGCTTTTCGCAATGGCTTTCGCCAGGAGACAAAAAGCTCTAAGACCGCTCCCGGACAAAGATAGGATGACGGCGGATGATATGCTTCCGCGCGTGGAGATGTGATGAATAAAGTCGACCGCGACATCGCAAACCTGCCCGACACGACCGTATCGGTGAAAGAAAAGTTCGGCTTCGAATCCAGGATGGTCGTGCCGGCCTATTCGGCGACCACCGAGCATGTGCCGGACATCGACCCGGATTACCTGTTCGACCAGCAGACCACCATGGCCATCCTTGCAGGCTTTGCCTACAACCGCCGCGTCATGGTCTCGGGCTATCACGGCACCGGCAAGTCGACCCATATCGAGCAGGTCGCCGCGCGCCTCAACTGGCCTTGCGTGCGCGTCAACCTCGACAGCCATGTCAGCCGTATCGACCTCGTGGGCAAGGACGCCATCGTGGTCAAGGAAGGCCAGCAGGTCACCGAGTTCAAGGACGGCATCCTGCCCTGGGCCTATCAGCACAATGTCGCGCTGGTGTTCGACGAATACGACGCCGGCCGCCCGGACGTGATGTTCGTGATCCAGCGCGTGCTGGAATCTTCCGGCCGCCTGACGCTGCTCGACCAGAGCCGCGTCATCCGCCCGCATCCGGCCTTCCGCCTGTTCGCCACCGCCAACACGGTGGGCCTGGGCGACACCACCGGCCTCTACCACGGCACGCAGCAGATCAACCAGGCACAGATGGACCGCTGGTCGATCGTGACCACGCTGAACTATCTGCCGCACGACAACGAAGTGGCGATCGTGCTGGCCAAGTCGAAGCACTACCGCAACGAGAAGGGCCGCGAGATCGTCAACAAGATGGTGCGCGTGGCCGACATGACGCGCTCGGCCTTCATCAATGGCGACCTGTCGACCGTGATGAGCCCGCGCACGGTCATCACCTGGTCGGAAAACGCCGAGATCTTCGACAATGTCGGCATGGCCTTCCGCCTGACCTTCCTGAACAAGTGCGACGAGCTCGAACGCCCGATCGTGGCCGAGTTCTATCAGCGCGCCTTCGGTGAGGACCTGCCGGAATCCTCGGCCAACGTCGTTCTGGGGTAAACAGGAGGAACAGGTGACCTATCACGGCGGCTGCCATTGCGGAAAAGTTCGCTTCCACGTTGACGTGGACCTTTCCAACCCGATCACCTGCAACTGCTCTTACTGTTCCAGGCGTGGAAGCATCCTTGCCTTCACGCCTGCCGAAAGCTTCTCGCTGACCAGCGGAGGCGATGATCTCGTGGATTATCGGTTCAACTCGAAAACGATCGAGCATCTCTTCTGCGGCACATGCGGCATGGAATCTTTCGCGCGCGGCGCTATGCCGGACGGCACAAGAATGGTGGCGGTGAACGTCCGCTGCCTCGATGAAGTTGATCTCGACGCTGTCAAACCGCAACAGGTGGACGGCCGCTCGCGCTGACAGGTAATCACATGGCAGGACCCGGCGACAACACACGCGGCAAGCCGCGCACAGGCGGCGACACGGACGCCTTCAAGCGGGCGGTCACCGTCTGCATGCGCGCCATTTCCGGCGACAACGAGCTTGAAGTCGCCTTCGCCAAGGATCGGCCTGCGCTCGCCGGCCAGCGCGCGCGGCTGCCCGAACTGCCCAAGAAGGCAAGCGCTGCCGACATCGCCGTGACCCGCGGCCTGGGCGACTCCATGGCGCTGCGCAAGGCCTGTCACGACAACCGTATCCACGCAAGGCTCGCCCCCGAAGGCAAGCATGCGCGCGCCGTGTTCGACGCGGTGGAACAGGCGCGCGTGGAAGCGATCGGCAGCCGGGCTCTGACCGGCGTGGGCGACAACATCGCCCACATGCTCGAGGACAAGTACACCAAGGCCAACCTCGCCGATGTGCGCGAGCAGGCCGACGCACCGCTGGAAGAGGCGGTGGCGCTGCTGGTGCGCGAAAAGCTCACCGGCCGTCCCGTGCCCAAGAGCGGCGAGAAGCTGGTTTCGCTGTGGCGCGACTGGATCGAGGACAAGGCCGGCCCCGAGTTCGATGATCTCGCCAACAAGCTCGATGACCAGCAGGCCTTTGCCCGCGTCGTGCGCGACATGCTCGCCTCCATGGACATGGCCGAGGAACTGGGCGACGAGGAGCAATCAGAGGAAAACGAGGAAGACAGCGAGGACCAGCCCGAGACCGGCGAGAACAGCGAGGAAGGCGATCAGGACGATTCCGGCGCCGAGCAGTCGCAACCGCAGGAATCCGAGGCCTCCGCCGAGGAAGACCAGAGCGGCGAGATGGAAGCCTCCGACGCCACCTCCGAGGAGATGGCGGATGATGAGGATGCCGATGCCGAGACGCCGGGCGAAGCCCGCCGCAAGGATGATCCCTTCACCAATCTTCCGCGCGAGATCGACTACAAGGTCTACACCACCGCCTTCGACGAGACGGTGGGCGCCGAGGAACTGTGCGACGAAGAGGAACTCGACCGGCTGCGCGCCTTCCTCGACAAGCAGCTCGTCAACCTGCAGGGCGTGGTGGGGCGGCTCGCCAACCGGCTGCAGCGCCGCCTGATGGCGCAGCAGAACCGCTCCTGGGATTTCGATCTCGAAGAGGGCTATCTCGATCCCGCGCGCCTGTCGCGCGTCATCATCGACCCGATGCAGCCGCTCTCCTTCAAGCAGGAGCGCGACACGCAGTTCCGCGACACGGTGGTGACGCTGGTGCTCGACAATTCGGGCTCCATGCGCGGTCGCCCGATCACGGTCGCGGCGACCTGCGCCGACATTCTGGCGCGCACGCTGGAGCGCTGCGGCGTTTCGGTCGAAATCCTCGGCTTCACCACCCGCGCCTGGAAGGGCGGACAGGCCCGTGAGAAATGGCTGAAGGACGGCAAGCCGGCCAGTCCCGGCCGCCTCAACGACCTGCGCCACATCATCTACAAGAGCGCCGACACGCCCTGGCGGCGTGCACGGCGCAATCTCGGCCTGATGATGCGCGAGGGCCTGCTGAAGGAGAATATCGACGGCGAAGCGCTGCTGTGGGCGCATCAGCGCCTGATCGGCCGACCCGAACAGCGCAAGATCCTGATGATGATCTCGGATGGTGCGCCGGTGGACGACTCCACCCTGTCGGTCAATCCGGGCAACTATCTGGAGCGCCATCTGCGCGCGGTGATCGAGCTGATCGAGACGCGCTCGCCAGTCGAGCTTCTGGCCATCGGCATCGGCCACGACGTGACGCGCTACTATCGCCGCGCCGTCACCATCGTGGACGCCGAGGAACTGGCGGGCGCTATGACCGAACAGCTCGCCTCGCTGTTTGCCGAGGAGTCCCAGCGCGACACCCGCCGCGGCGGCCTGCGGCGGGCTTCATGAGGCTGGCCGAGCCAGAGCATTTTGCAACCAGACCGAAGCGTCTGGCGTCGCGCAAATGCGGCTAGGAAAACCAGGCTGGGGCAGCGGAACCGCGCTCGTCGGAACGCCCGCTGCCCTGGCGACAGCAGACAGCCCTCACTCCGCCTTCCTGCGTTCGGCAGCTCTCTCCCATTTGAGCGGAGGGAAGTGCCCACGCTCTACAGTGCAGCGACCTTCTGAAGTCACCCCCACCCCTGCCCCTCCCCTCAAGGGGGATGGGAACTTTGCTGCATGCCCGGCCCCACGCCGACGTCCATCGTTTTGGGCAGCGGTAATGGCAAAATCGTCTTCCCCCTCCCCCTTGTGGGGAGGAGTCAGGGGTGGGGATAAAAGGCCACACAAACCCGTCAAAGCATTCCTATGCGACAGCGCTTGCAAGGCAGCGGCGTTCGCACGCTCCCTGCTGTGCGCAACGGTGCTGGCATTGCCGATAACCGTCGTTGCGCAACCCGCCGCCCAAGCCGAACCGGCGCCCATCGAGCGCATGGAGGTCACCACCCGGCCGATCACCCAATTCGAGATCGGCCGGGATCGCACGCGGTTCGGGCCGCTGGAATTCATTGGCGGGCTGGAAATGGTGTCGTCGGGGCGCAATTTCGGCGGCTTTTCGGCCATGCGCTTCATGACGCCGGGCAAGGATTTCATCGGCGTGGCCGATACCGGCTTCTGGTTCTTCGGGCAGGTTAACCACGATGCCGAACAGCGCCCGAGCGGCATTTCCGACTTCCGCATGGTCCGGATGACGGACGAGGCCGGCTCGCCGATCGACGACAAGTGGCAGGCCGATGCCGAAAGCCTCGCCATCAGGGACGGCGTCGCCACGGTCGGCTTCGAGCGCAACCATCGCCTCGTCCAGTTTCATATCGACCCGGAAAATATGCAGCCCCCCTTGCGCAAGCTCGATTTCCTGGTGCCGAAGCATGAGCTGCGCATCAATCGGGGCCTCGAAACAGTCGCCTGGTCACCACCCGGCAGTGCGCTGACGGGAGCACTGGTGGTGGTGTCGGAGCGCAGCCTCGATTCGAAAGGCAATGTCTTTGCCGCCGTCCTGTCCGGACCGGAAAAAGGCGTGTTCACGGTCGTTCGCCATGACGATTTCGACATCACCGACGGCGCGTTCCTGCCCAATGGCGACCTGCTTCTGCTGGAGCGCAGCTTCTCCGTCCTGAGCGGGGTGAGGATGCGGCTGCGCCGCCTGCCGGCCGACAGCATCGGCAACGGCAAGGTCGCCGACGGGCCGGTGCTGATGCAGGCCGGCATGAACTACCAGATCGACAATATGGAAGCGATGGACGTGTGGCGCCGCGCCGACGGCGCGCTGATCGTGTCGCTGATGTCCGACGACAACCAGTCCTTCCTGCAGCGCAGCCTCTATCTGGAGTTTTCGCTGCAAGGCGAGTGAGGGGCGCGGCCGGTTCGCTCAAAAAAATCACCTCTCCCTCGCGAAAGGAGGGAGAGGTGTGAGGCGAACTTTGGATGCCGCGCGGACGCGGCCTTACGCGGCCAGCGTGGTGTTGACCGCCTGCGCGTAGTTGCGACCGAAGCGGTTGGCGAGGAAAGCGTCGAGCGCGATGTCTTCCTGGCGCACAAACCCTTTCTGCGGCAGCGCGCCATTGGCCAGCATGTCGAGCACGGCGCAGATGCCGGAAGCCGTGGTGATCTGGATGGCGCTGCGCACCGTTTCGCCGACGCGGCGGCTATAGATCTTGTTGGCGTAGGTTTCCTGCAGGAGGCGGCCGTTCCTGCGGCCCGAGACGGTGACGAAGATCACCACCACGTCCTGCAGCGTCGCCGGCAGGGCATTTTCCATAATGTCCTTCAGCACGTCGCGGCGGTCGCGCAGGCCGAGATCGTTGAGCAGCGCCTTCATGATGGCGGCGTGGCCGGGATAACGGATGGTGCGGTAGTTCAGCGTGCGCACCTTGCCCTTGTAGGTCTCGCACAGCGTGCCCAATCCGCCCGAGGTGTTGAAAGCCTCGTAGGTGACGCCGTCGAGCGAGAATTCCTCACGCTCCTCCAGCGGCGGCACCTCGGTCAGTTCGCCATCGACGATCGCCTCGCAGGGCTCGCAATATTCGTTGATGACGCCGTCGGTGCTCCAGGTGAGGTTGTAGTTCAGCGCGTTGGACGGGTATTGCGGCAGCGCGCCGACGCGCATGCGCAGGCTGTCCAGCGTGTCGAAATGCCTGGCGAGATCGTTGGCGACAATCGAGATGAAGCCCGGCGCCAGGCCGCATTGCGGGATGAAGGCGGTGGTGGCACTCGCCGCCAGTTCCTTCACGCGTCGCGTGCTGGCGACATCTTCGGTGAGGTCGAGATAATGCACGCCGGCCTTGGCGGCCGCTTCCGCAATCCGCGTGGTGAGATGGAAGGGAGCCGCGCTCAGCACCGCGAACTTGCCTGCAAGCACGCTTTCCAGCGCGCCGTCCTGGCCGATGTCGAGCTGGCGGGTGGCGATATTGGCGCCCACTTCCAGCGCATCGAGCTGCGCCTGCGAGCGGTCCACCACGGTAACGCGATAGTCACCCGTGACCGCCAGCATGTCCGCAATGGTTGCACCGATCTTGCCGGCGCCGACGACGACGATCTCTTTCATGGCCTTGCCCCTCATAATGCAGATTATGGAGGTATCGTAATGCCGCCCGACGTCGGATGACAGTATCGCTTTGGACGAATCAGATATACATTTCCTTCAATTCGACGAAAGGATTACGCATAGTGACGACAGATGCCGACCGCGCCCTGATCGCCCTGCTGCGCGAAAACGCGCGCGCCTCCACGGCCGAACTGGCGCGCCGGCTCGGCGTGTCGCGCACCACGGTGCAAAGCCGGCTGGAGCGGCTGGAAAAAAGCGGGATCATCGCCGGCTACAGCGTAAAACTGTCGCCCGATTACGAAAGAAATCTGGTGCGGGCGCATATCCTCGTCACCGCACTGCCCAAGCTGTCGGCCTCGGTCGAGACCGTGCTGCGGCGCATGCCGGAGGTGCGCATGCTGCATTCGGTCAGCGGCAATTTCGACATGATCATCGTGGTGGAAGCGCCTTCGGTGCGCGACCTGGACGAGCTGATCGACCGCATCGGCGCGCTCGACGGCGTGGAGCGCACGCTGTCGTCCATCATCCTCTCGACGCGGATAGATCGCTGAAGGCAGCGTTCAGGCCGGTCGCTTTCCGCCCGATTCGCCCGGTTTGGCAGCCAGCCAGATGACATGCCGTGCGCCACGCTTGCCGCCGGCGCGAACCTTCACTTCCTCGGCGGCAAACCCTGCCTGACGCAACCGATTCGTGAAGGAGCGGTCCGGCCCCTGCGACCACACGGCAAGAATCCCGCCGGGCCGCAATGCCGCGCGCGCCCTGCTCAAACCGGCAAGGCTGTAGAGGGCGTCGTTGGCCGGCCGCGTCAGTCCCTCGGGGCCGTTGTCGACATCGAGCAGGATGGCGTCATAGAGCGATTTGGCCGCGTTGATGAGCGCGCCCACATCCGTTTCCCGGACCGTCACGCGCGGATCGTCGAGGCAGCCGCCAAACACCTGCGCCATCGGCCCGCGCCCCCAGGCGACGACAGAGGGCACCAGTTCCGCAACCGTGACATGGGCGTCAGCGCCGAGTTCGGAAAGCGCGGCGCGCAGCGTAAAGCCCATGCCCAGCCCGCCGATCAGCATATGCGGCGACCGCCGCGCCCTGATGCGGTCGCACGACAGTTTCGCCAGCGCCTCCTCGGAGCCGCTGAGACGGCTGTTCATCAGCTCGTTGGTCCCGAGCATGATCGAGAATTCCGTGCCGCGCTGCTTCAGCCGAAGCTCGCCGCCTCCCGGCGCCATTGCCGAATCAAGCTGGACCCAGGGCAGCATCTGTCAGGCAGCCACCGGCTGCTGGCTCCAGCGGGCGGCAATGATGCGATAGGGAATCAGCGCGAAGACCGCGATCAGCAGCTTCACCGACAGGTCGCCCAGCGCCCAGGACAGCCAGCGCGCGGCCTCGACGTGCAGCACGCCGAACAGCGGCGCCATTTCCAGCGCGAAATCGTCGCTCGGGCCGATGAAGGCAAAGGCCGGCGCGAAGGCGACGGAGAAGAAAATGATCGTGTCGATGACCGAACCGACCAGCGAGCCGAACACCGGCGCGCGCCACCAGTTCTGCCGGCGCAGCCAGTTGAACACGGTGACGTCGAGAAGCTGGCCGAACAGGAAGGCCGCACCAGACGCGGCGGCGATGCGCGCCAGCCGGTCGGCGGCCGTGCCGAACTCGATCAGCCCGTAACGGTAGAACAGCGGCGGCACCACGATGGAGCAGGCCACCGCTGTCATGAAGCCGATGAACACGACGCGCCGCGCCATGCGCGGACCGTAACGCCGGTTGGCGAGATCGGTGACGAGGAAGGCGGCGGGATAGGTGAAGGCGCCCCAGGTCAGCAGGTCGGCAAGCTGGAGCGAGCCGAGCTGTCCCTGCACGGGAAACTGCACAAGGATGTTCGAAGCCACGACCACAAGCGCCATGGCGACCACGAAGGGCAGATAACGGACAGAAGAGTTCATTTTTTTAACCTGGGTGATGGAACCAGTGGAGCGCGAACCGGACATTCCGACCGCGCTCCATCGTCAGGCGGTTGTCCCCCGCCGGAAAATGCGAAATCAGGCTGCCTGTTCGGCCTGCTTTTTGGCGATCTGCTTCTTCAGCAGGCGCGCGCGCTGCGAAAGCTCGCTGGCGTCGGCCTTGGCAAGGAAAGCGTCCAGACCACCGCGATGCTCGACCGAGCGCAGCGCGTTGGCCGAAATGCGCAGGCGAACGTTCTGGTTCAGGGCCTCGGAGATCAGCGTCACATTGACGAGATTCGGCAGGAAGCGACGCCGGGTCTTGTTGTTGGCGTGGCTAACATTGTTGCCGGTCATGACGGCCTTGCCGGTCAGTTCACAAGCGCGAGACATTTTCACTACCTTCGTTCTAAACGGGCCAATGCGACTGCGGCGCACCAAAAATACATGGGCGCAGTCTGGTGTAGCGGCCGCATGGAAAAGTTGGCGTTCCATTAGTGGCATTTGTCCCACGCGTCAAGGGCGCGTGGGACAATGCGGAGCGGAACTTCAGCGCTGGCCAGCCTTGCCGGCGCGGCGCGTGGCTTCCACGCTTGCCGTAGCCAGCGTCGACTTGACGATGGCGCCAAGGACGAAGGGAGCGACGCCGTAGGTGATGGCGTTGTCGATGCCGATCATCGCGGCCAGCCATGCGCCGCCCGTCACGAGAATGAAGGCATTGCCCAGAAGCATGGCCCCGAAGCTGCGCAGCAGATTGCCGCGACCGGTCCAGCCACGCTCGGCAAGCCAGCCGACCAGGGCGGCCGCGAGCGGGAAGGCGAACAGATAACCCGCGGTGGGGCCGGCGAAGTGGGCAACGCCGCCGGCACCGCCCGCCAGAACCGGCATGCCGACCAGACCCTCACCCAGCCAGGCAAGCACGGTGATCGCGCCCAGCCGCCAGCCATAGAGCGCGCCGATCAGCGTTACCGCGAAGGTCTGCATCGTCATCGGCACCGGCAGCATCGGCACTTCGACCCAGGACGAGGCGGCGAGGAACAGCGTGCCCAAGGCCACCACCGCGGCGCGCAGCGCCAGAGGGCGATCGGTCAGGCGAAGCGGCACGAAGGCGCGCGCAGCGGCGGTGGAAGTCGAATTGCTCATGAGGGAACTCCACATTTGTCTTTCAGGCGGCGGACTATTCCACGGCTCATGGTGCGGTGCAATATCGACCCGACGGGAAATCCGGCTCAGCCGGCCCTATGTCTGGACGGAATGCCCCGCGCAAGCTCACAGAATCGCCGGAATCATGCGGTTTCTGGCCAGTCGAAGGGGCTTGGCGCGTATCGGCGTCGATACGCCGGGGTTTTACGAAGAGGCGCCTCTGATGGCGGGTATCTTTCAGGCAGTTTCGATGGCGATGGCCGCGGCCGCCCTTTCGGGAGGATTCGCCGTGCCGGCTTCGGCGGCGGCCTTCCGCAGTGAGTATACGGTTTCCTATCTCGGCCTCACCATCGCACGCTCGCATTTCGAGAGCACGTTCGACGGCAATCGCTTCAAGGTGAGCGGCAGCATGTCGAGCGCCGGCATCGCGCAGATCTTCGACGACACCAAAGGCACGGTGACGGCCAGGGGCCGCTTTGCCGGCGCCGGCCCCCTGCCCGACGATTTCGTGACCAATTACACCTCCGGCGACAAGAAGAAGAAAACCCAGATCGGCTTTGCCGGCGGCAATGTCAGCAAGGTGGTCAACATCCCGCCGCTCAAGAAACGCGGCCGCGACTGGGTGAAGGTGGCGGATGCCGACCTGCGCGCGGTGACCGATCCGCTTTCGGGCACCCTGATCCGCGCCGACAGCGCCGAGAAAGTGTGCGGCCGCACGGTGAAGATGTTCGATGGCGAAATGCGCGCCAATCTCGTGCTCGACTATGTCTCGAAGGGGCCCGTCTCGCTGCCCGGCTATTCGGGCGAAGCCGTGACGTGCCGCGCGCGATTCGTGCCGGTGGCAGGCTACAAGAAGGGCCACCGCTCGATCGAATATCTGAAAAACCGCAGCAAGATCGCCATCTCGTTTGCGCCCATCGGCACAACCGGGGTATATGCGCCTGTCCGCGCCACGGTCGGCACGCAGATCGGAACGATAACAATAGAGGCGCGGAAGTTCGAAGCAGTGAATTGAAAGCATGGTCCCCGGAGGGGAAACCGGAAGGATCATGCTCAGGCAAGGGGCGCCGGCCGCCCCGGCGGGGGAACGAATGGGTCGTGCCACATTGATCGGTTTTGCGGCGGTTGCCATGTGGGCACTGCTTGCGCTGCTCACCGACGCCTCGGGTCAGGTGCCGCCCTTCCTCCTGTCGGCCATCACCTTCGCCATCGGCACTTGCGTCGGCCTCGTTGCGCGCCTGTTCATGAAGCCGCCGGCGAACGCGCCGAAAATCCCGCCGCAAGTGTGGGTCATCGGCATTGGCGGCCTGTTCGGCTATCACTTCTTCTATTTCACCGCGCTGCGCAACGCGCCGGCGGTGGAGGCGAGCCTGATCGCCTATCTGTGGCCGCTGCTCATCGTGCTGGGTTCGGCGCTGATGCCGGGCGAGCGCCTGCGCTGGAACCATATCGCCGGAGCGCTGCTCGGTCTGGCGGGCACTTTCCTCATCGTCACCAAGGGTGGCGGGCTTTCCTTCGACAGGAGCTACAGCTTCGGCTACGCCATGGCCGGCGTCTGCGCTTTCCTGTGGTCGGGCTATTCGCTGGCGTCGCGCCGCTTCCCTGCCGTTCCGACGACGGTGGTGACATGGTTCTGCGCGGCGACGGCCGCTCTCTCGTTCCTGTGCCATCTGGCGCTGGAGCAGACGGTGCTGCCAGCAAGCGCCGGCCAGTGGCTGGCGGTGCTGGGGCTCGGCCTGATGCCGGTGGGCGCGGCGTTCTACACATGGGACTTTGGCGTGAAGCACGGTAACATCCAGGTGCTGGGCGCCGCCAGCTATGCCGCGCCGCTGCTTTCGACACTGGTGCTCATCCTGGCCGGATTTGCCGAGCCGACGCCAAGCATCATTGCCGCCTGCATCCTCATCACCGGTGGCGCGGTCCTTGCGGCAAAATCCATGCTGTTCGGCAAAACCAAGCCGGCAAGCGCCGAGGCGTGACGGGAACGGCAGCGCTTCACCCGGCCGCCTGAGGCTCCCAGCCTTCCGCTGCCAGTTCGAACTGCGAGAACTCGAAGCCGGGCGCGACCGTGCAGCCCACCAGCGTCCATTCGCCAAGACTCCTCGCCGTCTGCCAGAAGCCGGCCGGCACGACGTGCTGCGGGCGTTCGCCGGCGGCAAGGTCCGTGCTGAGCCGATGACGGGTCACATCGCCGCCTTCCCGGTGCATGGCGATTTCAAGCGGCGCGCCGGCGTGGAAGTGCCAGACTTCCGCCGCATCCTTCACCCGGTGCCAGGCGGAAACCTCGCCGGCCCTGAGCAGGAAATAGATCGCCGTGGAATGCCCGCGCGCATTGGCGGCGCTCGCATCGCGGAAGGTCTGGACATACCAGCCGCCCTCCGGATGCGGCTTCATGCCCAGCGTCTCGATGATGGACGCGGCGTCCATCGCTACGACCATCAGAACAAATCCTTGCGCTTGCGGATTTCGGCGAACACCGCCTCATCGGAGGCGTTTTCCATGCCGAGATTGCGCCGGATCGTCGGGTCGTGCCAGCGCAGGAAAGGATTGGTGGTCAGTTCCTCGCCGATTGTCGTGGGCAGCGTCGGCTTGCCCTCGCTGCGCTGCCGGTCGATCCTGGCCGCGCGTTCCCGCAGCGCCGAATTGGTCGGGTCTACCGTCAGCGCGAAGCGCGCATTGGACTGCGTGTATTCGTGCCCGCAATAGACGGTCGTGTCCGGCGGCAGGGCTGCAAGCTTCTTCAGCGAATCGAGCATGAGGGCCGGCGGACCCTCGAACAGCCGCCCGCAGCCCAGCGCAAACAGCGTATCGGCGGTGAAGACCACATTGGCCGTGGGAATGTAGTAGGAGACATGGCCGGCCGTATGCCCCGGCGTCTCGATCACATAAATGCCGTGATGCCCTAACGGGATGACGGCCCCTTCCTGCACCGCCTCGTCGATGCCGGGGATTTTCGTTTCCTCGGCCTTCGGCCCGACGATGCGCAGGCCGAGCCGCTCCTTCAGCGTCAGATTGGCTTCGACATGGTCGCCGTGATGATGCGTGGTGAGGATCATGTTCGGCTTCCAGCCGGTGCGGCGGATGGCGTCGATGATCGGCGCCTCCTCCGGCGCGTCGATCAGCGCGGTCTGGCCGCTCTCGACATCGTGCAGCAGCAGCCCGAAATTGTCGCTGCGGCACATGAACTGTTCGATCTCGATCGTCATCGCACATCTCCCTTTCGGGGCGGACGATAGGGCGGCGACAGCCACCTGTCATCCCCCGCGCGCATATATCCCGTCGAGCTTTGTTGTGCTGCGGCGGCAAGGTCGCTACCGTCCGCAGCATGAATTCGGATATCGTCGATCTGCGCTCCTTCTACGCCACCCCGCTTGGGCATACGGTCGAGCATTCGATCGGCATGGCGCTGGCTGCAATCTGGGCGGGCATTCCTAATGAACGGCTGGTGGGGCTGGGCTATGCCCTGCCCTGGCTGGACCGCTTCGGCGCCGACACCGAACGCACCTTCGCCTTCATGCCGGCCACGCAAGGCGCTGTGGCCTGGCCATCGGGACGCCCCTCCGCCACGGCGCTGGTGTTCGACGAGGAACTGCCGCTGGTTGACGCGTCCATCGACCGCATGCTGCTGGTGCATTCGCTGGAACATGCCGAAAACCCGCGCGAGACGCTGAAGGAGATCTGGCGGGTGCTCGCGCCATCGGGCCGGGTCGTCATCGTGGTGCCCAACCGGCGCGGCGTCTGGGCACGTTTCGAGCATACGCCCTTCGGCACCGGCCGGCCGTTCTCGCGCGGCCAGCTCAACGAATTGCTGCGCGATGCAAACTTCACCCCCGCCGCCTGGTCGGAAGCGCTGCTGTTTCCGCCATCGCACAGGAGAACCGTCCTGCGGCTCCACAACATACTGGAGCGCACGGGCCGCCGCTTCTGGCCGATCTTTTCCGGCGTCATCGTGGTGGAGGCGCAAAAGCGCGTCTACCAGGGCCTGCCGGTGGCGCAGCGCGCCTCCCGCCGCGTCTTCGTGCCGGTGCTGACGCCGCAGGGCGCGGGAAGGCACGCGCGGAAAACGGGGCTTTGATTTTTCAAAAGGAGGCGCGACAGAACGCGACCTCCCTTACAGTCATGCCGCCTGCGCGGCGCGACGGCGCAGCGTTTCGCTCGGGTCGATGAGCAACGAGAGCGCGGCAGCGGCGATCGCCGTCATGCCCGCGATCTGGAAGGCCAGCACATAGTCGCCCTGCATCTCGCGCAGCGCACCGCCGAAAAAGGCGGCGCAAGCTGCCCCTACCTGATGACCGGCCACGATCCAGCCGAACACCAGCGGGCCGGAACGATCACCGAACGCCTCGTTGGAAAGCCGCAGCGTCGGCGGCACGGTGGCGATCCAGTCGAGCCCGTAGAGGATGGCGAAAATGGTCAGGCTCGTTCCCGAAAAGCCGGAATAAGGCAGATAGACCAGCGAAAGGCCGCGTATGCCGTAATAGACGCCGAGCAGCTTGCGCGGATCGAAACGGTCGGTAAGCCAACCCGACAGCGTTGTGCCGATGAGATCGAATACGCCCATCAGCGCCAAGAGACCGGCAGCCTTCACCTCGGGAATGCCCATGTCGCCGCAGAAGGCGATGAGATGGGTGCCGACCAACCCGTTGGTGGTGAAGCCGCAGATGAAGAAGGTGGCGAAGAGATACCAGAACACGCGCGTCCTGGCCGACTGGCGCAGCGTCGAAAACGTGACCGTCAGGAAATTGCCGCCGCCTGCCAGCGGCGCTTCGTCCCTCTCGCCCGGCTCCGCGCCATAGCGCGTGATGCCGATGGAGGAAGGTCGCTCCGGCACGAAGAAATAGACCAGCGGCAGCAGGGCGGCGGTGGCCACCGCCACCGTGACGACCACCGGCTGCCAGCCGCCGGATTGGGCGAGCGCCGCCAGGAACGGCAGGAACACCAGCATGCCGGTGGCGCTGGAGGCCGACATCAGGCCCATCATCAGCCCGCGATTGGTCTTGAACCAGCGGTTGACGATGGTCGCGCCCAGCACGGTCGCCACCGCGCCCGAGCCAATGCCGGAAAACACGCCCCAGGTCGCGATCAGGTGCCACGGCTCCGTCATCAGAAGGCTGGTGGCGGTCGAGGCGGACATGAGCGCCAGCGCCGCAAGCAATGTGCGGCGCAAGCCCACCCGCTCCATCAGCGCAGCCGCAAAGGGACCGGCCAGGCCATAGAGGAAGATGCCGATTGCGGCGGCCAGCGAGATCGTATCGCGCCGCCAGCCAAAGGCATCCTCCAGCGGCAGCATCAGCACGCTGGGCGCCGAGCGCAAGCCCGCCGCGATCAGCAGCGACAGGAAGATCACCGCGACGACGACGAAGGCGTAGCGCTGGCCAAAGGGGCGTTTTTGAACTATGCTCATGTTACTGACCGGTACGTAATGGAGCGCGCATTAGTACGTACCGGTCAGTAACAGTCAAGAGAGCTTGTTTATGCCAACGGAAAAAGCCGCCTCGCACCTGCCAGAAACTGCCAATTCACGTGGGGATATGCAGCACCCCCCGCGCGCGGCGGAGCGCATTTTGAGCGTGGCGCGCAATCTTTTCTACCGGCAGGGCATCCGCGCCATCGGCGTGGACGAGATCGTGCGGCAGGCGGGCGTGACCAAGCCAAGCCTCTATCGCAGTTTCTCGTCCAAGGATGAGCTGGCGGCCAGCTATCTGCGCCGTTACGAGATCGAGTTCTGGGAGCGTTTCGACGAAGCCGTGGCTGCGCATCCCGGCGATCCGCGCGCCCAGATCCGCGCCTTCCTGACCCGGGTAGGGCACCGCGCCGTTCAGCTCGACTATCGCGGCTGCGGCATGACCAATGCGGCGATCGAATATCCCGAGCATGGCCATCCGGCCCGGCTGGTGGGCGAAGCCAACAAACGCGAACTGCGTCGCCGCCTGCGCGCCATGGCCGCCGAAATGGGCGCCGGGGATGCCGACATGCTGGGCGACGGCCTGTTGCTGCTGATCGAGGGGGCCTTTGTCTCCGGCCAGCTTTTCGGCCCCGGCGGCCCGGCCGCCAGCGTGGCGGAAAACGCCGACCGGCTGATTTCGGCAAGCCTGAAGGGCTAAGTTTCGCCGGCCGCGAAAAACTACTCCGAGCCCGTCAGCCGTTTCGTCTCGTGTTCGGGCAGAAGCTCGTCCGTTGTCTGGGCGACGGTGCCGCTGACGGCGTCGGTCTGCTCCACTTCCCGCAGCCATTCGCGCCAGATCGCCACCAGCAAGGCCATCAGCACCGGGCCGATGAACAGGCCGAGAAAGCCCATGGTCTTCACGCCGCCGATGAGGCCGAAGAAGGTGGGCAGGAACGGCAGCTTGATCGGCCCGCCGACCAGCTTGGGCCGCAAGGTCTTGTCGACGATGAACAGCTCGATGGAGCCCCAGGCGAAGAGGCCGAGCCCCGCCACCGGCGTGCCGCGCGCCACCAGATAGGCCGAGACCAGCGTAAACGACAGCGGCGCGCCACCGGGAATGAGCGCCATGACGCCGGTGAGCACGCCGAGCGTGACCGGCGAGGGCACGCCGGCGATCCAGTAGGCGATGCCCAGCACCACGCCCTCGCCGATGGCGATCAGCGTCATGCCGGTTACGGTGGAGCTGATGGTGGCCGGCACCACGCCGGAAATGCGCTCCCAGCGCGTAGGCAGGATACGTTCGCCCAGCCGGGCGATCTGGCGGGCGAAGCTCTCGCCGTCGCGATAGACGAAGAACAGGGCAATCAGCATGAACAGCAGCGTCAGGAGCAGGCTGAAGGCGCCGCCGCCGGCCGCCAGAACACCGCGATATATGCTGCCGATATTGGCGCCGCTGACGATCTGGATCAGTTCGCCGATGGCGCCGGGATGGCCGATATAGCGCGTCCATTGCTCGTGCGCCCATTCGCCGACGATGGGCAAAGCGATGATCCATTCGGGCGTGGGCGCGCCGTTGCGGTTGGTTTCCACCGCCCAGCTGAACCATTCCCGCACCTCGTTGACGGTATAGACGCCGGCCAGCGTGATCGGCACCACGAGGAAGGTGACGATGAATGCGATGGCCAGCGACGCCGCAAGCGTGCGGTTGCCGGAAACGGCATCGAGCAACCGGCGATAGAGCGGCCAGCTCGCGAACGCGATGACCAGCGCGGCCAGGACAGGCACCAGGAACCCGTGGAAGAAGTAGATGCCGGCCGCGACGATGAGCACCAGAAGCCAGCGCGCCGCCGTCAGCGGCGGAATGAGCGGGATGCGGGCAGGCGTGGAAAGCCCCAGCAACCGGGGTTCGCGCCTGGGTGTCCCGTTTTCCTTTTCGCTCAAAAGACTTTTCTCCCGCCGCTTATGCAGTGCTCTCTTTCACTACCCTGTTGCGCCCGACACACAAAGGATTTTCGTGTCGCACGGCGTCGCCGGCGGCTGGTTGTGCGCCGGCCTACCCTTCCGCCGCGGTCCTGATACGGATGCGGGTGATGCGGTTCTTCTCGCGCTTCATGACGATGAAGCGCTTGCCGTGGAAGGTGAAGGCCTGCTTCTCCTCCGGGATCGACTGCGTCTCGTGGATGACGAGGCCGGCGATGGTGGTCGCCTCCTCGTCGGGCAGGTTCCAGTCGAGCGCGCGGTTGAGGTCGCGGATCGGTACGGAGCCGTCCACCACGATCGAGCCGTCCGATTCCTGGCGCACCCCCTGCACATCGACATCGTGCTCGTCGGCGATCTCGCCGACGATCTCCTCGATGATGTCTTCCAGCGTCACCAGCCCTTCCAGCTCGCCATATTCGTCCACGACGAGCGCGAAATGCGCCTTGCGGCGCAGGAAGGCGTTGAGCTGCTCCTGAAGCGTGGTGGTGTCGGGCACGAACCACGGCTTGGACGCGATCTTCATCACATCGATGCGGGAAAAGTCGTTGCCGACCTCCTCCAGCGCCCTCAACAGGTCCTTGGCATGCAGCACGCCGACGATGTTGTCGCTGGCGCCGCGCCACAGCGGCATGCGCGTGTGCGGGCTTTGCAGGATCTCGCGCACCACCGCATCGGGCGGATTGTCCGCATTGACCGAACGCATCTTGGTGCGGTGGACCATGACATCGGAGACTTCCAGTTCGTGCAGGTCGAGCAGTCCGCCCATGCGGTCGCGGTCCTGCTTGACCACTCCACCCTCACGATGCAGCACGGCCACGGCGCCGCGCAGTTCCTCATGCGGCGTCAGCAGCGATTCGTCCCGCGACAGGCTGACCCCGAACAGGGCAAGCAGGATGCGCACGATCCAGTTGGCCGCCGCCGACAGCGGGCCGAAGACGACGACCGCCAGCCGCGCGAAGGATGCCGCCCGCAGCGCAAACTGTTCCGGCCGCGCCAGCGCCCAGCTTTTCGGCAGGATTTCGGAGAAAATCACCAGCACCACCGTCATAACGATGGTGGCATAGGCCACGCCCCGCACGCCGAAGAGTTCCAGAAGCAGGCTTGTCGCCAGCGCGGAAGCCAGGATGTTGACGAGGTTGTTGCCGATGAGCAGCGCGCCGACCAGCCGGTCCTTGCGCTCGATGAGCCGCTGGACCAGCCCCGCGCGCCTGTCTCCCGCCTGCTCGAGCGAGTGCAGCCGCGCCCGCGAGGCGCCGGTCATGCCGGTTTCAGTTCCGGAAAACAGGAAAGACAGGACCAGAAGCACCAGAATGGCGCCGATCGTCATCCATATTTCCATGGTCATCCCGGATGGTTCTCCTTCAGGAATGCCAGCACCTCGGAGGCCGGCACGTCCCTGGCGATGAAGGACCGGCCGACGCCACGGGTGAGGATGAAGGTCAGCGCGCCGCGCGACACCTTCTTGTCCTGTGCGATATAGCCCAGGAGCCGCTCGGCGTCCGGCAATTCGCCGGGAATGTCGGCCATGCGCCAGGGCAGCCCGACGGCTTCCAGATGCGCCTCCACGCGGGCGGCATCGTCGGGCGAGGCAAGGTTCATGCGCGCCGAGAACCGGTGCGCCAGCGCCATGCCGATGGCGACGCCCTCGCCATGGACGAGGCGCGCGCCGTCATAGTTCGTCGCCGCTTCCAGCGCGTGGCCGAAGGTGTGGCCGAGATTGAGAAGCGCGCGGTCGCCGGTCTCGAATTCGTCGCGTGCCACCACGTCAGCCTTGGCGCGGCAGGATTCGGCAATGGCCTGCGTGCGCGCTGGCCCGCCCGAAAACACCTCCTGCCAGTGCTTCTCCAGCCAGGCGAAGAAGTCCGGCCGGTCGATCAGGCCGTATTTGGCGACTTCGGCATAGCCGGCGCGGAACTCGCGGGCCGGCAGCGTATCGAGCACGTCGGTGTCGGCCAGTACCAGCTTCGGCTGATGGAAGACGCCGACAAGGTTCTTGCCGTGGCTGCTGTTGATGCCGGTCTTGCCGCCGACGGACGAATCCACCTGCGCCAGCAGCGAGGTCGGAATCTGCACGAAATTCATGCCGCGCCGCACGATGCCGGCGGCAAAGCCGGTGAGGTCGCCGATAACGCCGCCGCCAAGCGCGATGACCGCGTCGCGGCGCTCCAGCCGCGCGGCGAGCACGCCATCGACCACGTCCTGCAAATGGGCAAAGCTCTTCGTCTTTTCGCCGGCCGGCATGACGATGGCCGTGGAGGCGACGCCAGCCGTGTCGAGCGAGGCGGTGAGCGCATCGAGATGGGCGGCGGCGACATTTTCATCGGTGACGATCGCGGCACGAACTCCCGGCAAACGCGCGGCGATTTCGGCACCGGCGCGCGCGATCAGGCCCGCACCGATCAGGATGTCGTAGGCCCGGTCGCCGAGCCCGACCTCCACCTTGACCACGCCGCTGTTAGTCATACCGCATTCTCCTGGGCGCCCTGCCCCCGTCCGCACAAAAACGTTTCAAGCGCGGCCATCACCTCGTCCGCGATGACCTCCTTGCGCTCGTCGCGGGTCAGGACGGTGACATGCGCCGTCGCATAGACCGGATAGCGCTCCGTCATCAGCCTTTCCAGCGTCGCGCGCGGATCGGCGGTCTGCAGCAGTGGCCGGCCGGAGCGCCTGCCGACGCGCTCCATGAGCGTGTCGAGATCGGCCTTCAGCCAGACCGAGACGCCATGGGCCGCGATTGCCGCGCGCGTCTGCGCGTTCATGAAGGCGCCGCCACCGGTGGAAAGCACCTGCGGCCCGTTTTCCAGCACACGCTGGATGACACGCTGCTCAAGGGCCCGGAATTCGGGCTCGCCATAACGCTCGAACAGCTCCGGCACGGTCATGCGCGAGACCGCTTCGATCTCGTGGTCGCTGTCGATAAAGGGCAGGTCGAGCATGCTTGCGACGCGCCGGCCGATCACGGTTTTGCCCGCTCCCATCAGCCCGACAAAGACGATGGAGCGCGTGCCGAGCTGCTTCAGCAGCTCTGCCGGATTGTCGCTCGGGGCTTGAGGCGTGTCGCTCGTCATGCGAGCGTTCGACATGAAAACCATTGGCGCGTCAAGGCCGCAACGGCCTGCCGGACCACTGTCCGCGCCCTTGAAATGCCGTGATGGGTGAACCATAACGGAACAGACGATCAAGCGACGGGACACAGCCGCACAATGCCGACTCTTTTCCGGTTCCTCGTGACGCTCGGCATATTGGCGGGGCTGGCCTATGGCGCGATGTTCGCTCTCGTCACCTTCGTCCAGCCCAAGCGCGGCGAGATCACCATCCGCATACCCGCCGACAAGATCAATCCGAAGAACTGACCGGCCATGAGAAGCGGCGCGCGCATCGAGGCGTTCCTGGAGATGATGAGCGCCGAACGCGGCGCGGCCGACAACACGCTCGCCTCCTATCGCCGCGACCTGGAAGACGCCGCCGGGCACATCGGCGACCTCGCGGGCGCCGATCCTGCCGCAATCCGCGCCTATCTCGGCGACATCGCCGCGCGCGGCTTCGCTCCCAGCTCGCAGGCGCGGCGGCTTTCGGCGCTGCGGCAGTTCTACAAGTTTCTCTACGCCGAGGGCCTGCGCCCGGACGACCCCACCGGCACGCTGGACAGCCCGAAGAAAGGCCGCGCACTGCCCAAGATCATGAGCGAGGCCGAAACCGGCCGCCTGCTTGACCGCGCGGCCGCCGAAGCTGCCGATGCTTCGGTCGGCGACAGTGCGCGGATCGCCGCCCGGCGCATGCAGGCGCTGGTCGAGGTGCTCTATGCGACGGGCCTGCGCGTGTCGGAACTGGTCGGCCTGCCGCTGACCGTGGCTTTGCGTGACGAACGCTTCTTCATCGTGCGCGGCAAGGGCAGCAAGGAGCGCGTGGTGCCGCTGTCGGCCAAGGCGCGCGAGGCGATGCGGCTGTGGCTTGTCGAACGCGGCAGGGTTCCGGCCTGGGCTGAAAGCCTGTTCCTGTTTCCGGCCGCTTCCGAAAGCGGCCATCTGCCGCGTCAGGTCTTTGCCCGCGAGCTCAAGGGGCTGGCCGCACGCGCAGGCATCGCCGCCGCGAAAATCTCTCCGCACGTGCTGCGCCACGCCTTTGCCAGCCATCTGCTGCAGAACGGCGCGGACCTGCGCGCGGTGCAGCAACTGCTGGGCCATTCCGACATTTCCACCACGCAAATCTACACGCATGTGCTGGAAGAACGGCTGGTAAGGCTGGTCAATGACCATCATCCGCTTGCCGTTGACGGGCACTGACGTTATGTGAAAGCAAATTTCTCGACGCCGGATCCGTTTTTCGGAGCACCGGCGTCCTTGTATGAAGGCGTATCGGTCAGTCACGCATGTACAATTATCTCGATTTCGAAAAACCCGTCGCGGACCTCGAAGGCAAGATCCTGGAGCTGAAGAAGCTCGCCGAAAACGGCGAGGCCGTCGATGTGGCTGACGAGATCGCCCGCCTGGAAAAGCGCTCGCGCGACGCGCTGCGCGACGTCTACAAGTCGCTCACGCCCTGGCAGAAGGTGCAGGTGGCGCGCCATCCCGACCGGCCGCACTGCCTCGACTACATCGATGCGCTGTTCACCGACTTCACGCCGCTGGCCGGCGACCGCTCCTTCGGCGAGGACAAGGCCATCGTCGGCGGCTTCGCGCGCTTCAACGGCGAACCCGTCGCGGTGATCGGCCAGGAGAAGGGCTCGGACACCAAGAGCCGTCTGGAGCACAATTTCGGCTCGCCGCGCCCCGAGGGCTACCGCAAGGCCGTGCGCATCATGGAACTGGCGGATCGCTTCTCGATCCCGCTGGTGACGCTGGTGGACACCGCCGGCGCCTATCCCGGCGTCGGCGCCGAAGAGCGCGGCCAGGCCGAGGCCATCGCCCGTTCCACCTCCGCCTGCCTTGGGCTCAAGGTTCCGTCGATCTCGGTGGTGATCGGCGAAGGCGGTTCCGGCGGCGCGATCGCGATCGCCACGGCAAACCGCGTCTTCATGCTCGAGCACGCCATCTATTCGGTGATTTCGCCGGAAGGCGCGGCCTCGATCCTGTGGCGCGACACCACGCGCTCCAGGGACGCCGCCACCAACATGAAGATCACGGCGCAGGACCTGCTGACGCTGAAGATCATCGACGCCATCATTCCCGAGCCGATGGGCGGCGCGCACCGTGCGCCCGAGACTGTGATCAAGGCCACCGGCGAGCTGATTGCCCGCACGCTGGCCGAATTCGCCGCCAACCCGGCCGATTTCCGCGAACTGCGCCGCGAGAAATATCTGGCCATGGGCCGCAATCTCTGAAGGCTGCGGGCGTCGCCCACCGGACGACGCCCGGATAAGTTGTGCAATTGCGGCAGCCCGCCGATTTTTGCCACAAAAATGCCTTCACTTCCTCGTCAAAAGGCATCTGCCGACAGCGGCCGCGCCCCTTGCGGTAATCAATTCGCAAGGTTAACGGTTTATGGTCCGCGCCTGAGAGAGCAGGCCGGCAGGGGGATTGCAGTTCCCGCCGGACGCGACGGAAACGAAGAAGAATACTGATGCCGAAACTTGCCACCATCGCTCGTGCAGGATTGCTGATCGGCGCGCTCGCCATGGCCGGTTGCAGCGAATCCCAGTCCACTTTCGAAGGCCTGGCTGCCAAGGGCGAGGTCCACATTCCACCGAAGATCCTGGCCGAGATGAAGGCCAAGGACATGCCGCGCAATTCGCCCGTGCTTGCGCGCATCTTCAAGGAAGAAGGCAAGCTGGAAATCTGGAAGCAGAAGGCCAACGGCCGCTACGATGTGATCGCCAGCTACGACATCTGCAAATGGTCCGGCAAGCTCGGACCGAAATATATCGAAGGCGACCGTCAGGCCCCGGAAGGCTTCTACAGCGTGCGTCCCGGCCAGATGAAGCCGAATTCGCAATATCACCTCGCCTTCAATATCGGCTATCCCAACGCCTATGACCGCGCCAATGGCCGCACCGGTTCCAACCTGATGGTGCATGGCGCCTGCTCGTCGTCGGGCTGCTATTCGATGACCGATGCCCAGATCGAGCAGATCTACGCCTTCGGCCGCGATGCCTTTGCCGGCGGCCAGACGGAATTCCAGATTCAGGCCTTCCCCTTCCGCATGACCGCCGCCAACATGGCGCGCTACCGCACCGACCCGAACTACGCGTTCTGGAAGATGCTGAAGGAAGGCTACGACTATTTCGAAATCACCAAGGTGCCGCCGAAGGTCGATGTTTGCGAGAAGCGCTATGTCTTCAACCGCATTCCTGAAAATGGCACGCCTTTCTCGCCGACGGGCGCATGCCCGGCCTCGACACAGCCCGATTCGCTGAAAATGGCCTTTCAGACCTATCAGTCGAGCTATGAGGCCGCCTTCGCCAGCGCGGTCAAGGCTTCCACCCCCGCGCCGAAGCCGACGATCAACGGCATCAAGGAAGCCAACATCGTCTCCGACTGGACCAAGCAGCGGGCGCGCGGCGAGCGCGTGCCCATCGAGCCGCCATCACTGGAGGCCGACGGCTCCGTGAAAGTAACGGGTCGCATGGGGCGCATCGATTCGCCGGCCGGCCGGCGCATGGCAGCGCTGGAGGCCGCGGAAGCCGAGAAGCAGAAGATCGCCGAGGAAAAGAAGCGCGCCGCGGAGGAGAAGGCCGCCGCGATCGCACTCGCCAAGGCGCAGAAGAACGCGCCCGTGCCGGCCCCGTCTCCCGCCCCGGCCGAGACGGCGGAAGCGGTAGCAGCCGCTCCGGCGGAAGCCCCGGAGCGGACCGGTCTTCTGGGTGGCGTGCGCAAACGCATGGCCAGCCTTTTCGGCGGCTGAGGTGCCCTTGACGTCCGAAGCTGAAATCTACGACCTCAAGGGGCTGAACTGCCCCTTGCCGGTGCTCAAGGCGCGCAAGCGTCTGGCCGGCATGGCTCCGGGCAGTCTTTTGTGGCTGGAAACCACCGATCCGCTCGCGGTGATCGACATTCCCGCTTTCTGTACGGAAAACGGCCATCGGCTGGTCGAGACCCAGCCGCAATCCGGCGGCCATCGCTTTCTGGTGGAACGCGGAGCGTAGCCGTGCGCTCCGGGCGCAACGTTATATTGGCGTCCGAAAACGTGTAACAAAAAGATAAAGCGTTTCGGGCGATTTCGTACCCGCTCTACCCCCTGAATTCCGTCACCGCGGCATCCCCGCAATCGCCAGCGGATTGTTCTCCACCGCGGCGCGGTCGGGCGTATCGATGCCTGGCTGATTTGTGATCGCGGCGAACAGCCGGCGCACATAATCCTCCGGCATGTCATGCGTGATCAGCACCAGCCGCGTGCCGGAGACGCCATCCGGCCAGAACGGCAGGCGCGCCGGCGGATGCAGGATTTTCTGCACGCCATGGATGACCAGCGGACGCGCGGGGTCCTCGGCAAGCTGGACGATGCCCTTCATGCGCAGCAGCTTCTCGCCATGCGTCGAGCGCAGCAGGTCGAGAAACATTTCGATCGCCGCGAAAGGCACCGGGCCGTCATGCACAAGGCTGAAGGAGCGTACGCGCTCGTCGTGATGATGGTCGTGATCATGGTGATGGTCATGACCATGCCCGTGATGATGCGCAGCCGCATGTGCCGCCTCTTCGCCCAGCCAGCGGCGCACATCGGCTGTCTTCGTCTCGGGATCGTACAGGCCGCATTCGAACAGAGCGGCGGCACCCGTCGTCGCCACATCGAGGAGCAGGGCTGACGGATTGATGCGCGCCAGTCGCGCCTTCAGCGCCGCGAGCGTGGCGTCATCCGTCACCAGATCGGCCTTGCTCATCACCAGCCGGTCGGCAACCGCGGCCTGTTTGATCGCCTCGACATGGGCGTCCAGCGTGGCCTCGCCATTGACCGCATCGACCAGCGTGATGACGCCGTCCAGCCGGAAAGCCTGCACCAGCACCGGGTGGCCCATGATCGATTGCAGCACCGGCGCCGGATCGGCAAGACCGGTGGTTTCGATGATCACGCGCTTCAGGCTGGCGATGCGGCCCGTCTGCAACCGGTCGACCAGATCGGCCAGCGTATCGACCAGTTCGCCGCGCACCGTGCAGCACAGGCAGCCGTCGGAAAGCTCGATCACGCCATCGGACGCCTGCTCCACCAGCAGATGGTCGATGGCGACATTGCCGAACTCGTTGATGATGACGGCCGTGTCGGTAAGCGCCGGATCCTTCAGCAGCCGGTTGAGCAGCGTCGTCTTGCCGGCACCCAGAAAGCCGGTGAGCACCGAAACGGGGATCGGATGAAAGTTCTGCATGGCTATTGCACAACGTCGCCCTGGGCCGCAACCGGCGTGCCGGGCGCCGGCTTGTCCGGCCGCCAGGTCGGGATCGGCACGTCGGCCCGGTTGTTCTTGGCATCGATCGCCGCGAACGCGGCCGGCACCGGCCCCGTGGCCCCGCCGAGCCCCACGCGCACGAGGCTGAGGTCGCGCTTCATATCCGCCATATAGGACGATTTGAACTTCGGCCGGCCCTGTGCGTCGAGCCCATCGGAACGCTCCGACGCCCCTTCCTTGCTGCAGACGATGCCGCGCATGTCGGTGGGTGTGTCGATGTCTGCACCATAAGGCTGGAGGCTGGTCAGCGTCAGCGTTCCGCTGGCAGATGTGGAAAAGCCCTGTCCCAGCAGGTCTGCCGCATGGTCGGCGCGGCCCCACGGCGTGCGTTCGCCCAGCACGACCGCTGCCAGCGTGCGGCCCTCGCGCGTGGCCGTGCCGATGAGATTATAGCCGGAAGCGCAGACGAAGCCTGTCTTCATGCCGTCCGCACCCGCAAAGCGGCCGAGCAGCGGGTTGAAGCCGCGTATCCTGTTCTTGCCGTTGGTGGTCAGCCCCTCGATCGAGAAATAGGAGCCATATTGCGGAAACTCCAGCCGGATGGCGCGCACCAGAAGCGCCAGATCGCGCGCTGTGGAGTAGTTTTCCGGGTCGTGCAGGCCGTTGGCGTTGGTGAAATGGCTGCCGGTCATGCCCAGGCGCTGCGCCTCGGCATTCATGCGCCCGGCAAAGGCCGCAATGGTGCCGCCGATATTCTCGCCCACCGCGGCGGCGACATCGTTGGCCGACTTGCCGAGCATCATCTTCAGCGCATTGTCCAGCGTCATCACCGAGCCGGGCTTGTAGCCCATCTTGCTTGGCGGCTCGGCCGCCGACACCTTGGTCATCTTGACGGGCGACTGCATCGTCACCTCGCCCGCCTTGATGGCCCGGAAGGCGACATAAGCCGTCATCAGCTTGGTGAGCGAAGCCGGATGCCAGCGCTTGAACGCATCCTCGTGCTCCAGCACCTGCCCGGTGCGGACATCGAACAGGATGGACGGATTTGCCGCCGCCGGCACGCTCGCCAAGGCCGGGAGCGCCGCCAGCGCCAGAAAAAATCCTTTTGAGAAAAACAGATGCCGCATGATGATTTCCGATTTCGCCTCTTGCGGTCGCCGCCTCGGGATCCTTAAGATTTCGGGATCGGGCTGGCACTCGACAAAGCGGGATCTGGCCCCGTGCCCCGGCCGCATCTCGCGGTGCTATTTAGCCTATGTGACGTCAAGATGGCAAAGCATGTGCGATCACGATTGCGAGCAAACGGGCGACAAGGCCTCCCTGGGGCCTGCCCCTAACAGCGAAAGTCTTTCATTATGCCCATACTGAACCGAGCCGCCGAACTGCAGGATGAAGTTACCGGCTGGCGCCGCACGCTGCACCAGAACCCGGAACTGAACTACGACGTCTACCAGACGGCCGCTTTCGTGGCCGAAAAGCTGGAATCCTTCGGTTGCGACCAAGTTGCGGGGGGCGTCGGGCGCACCGGCATCGTCGGCATCATTCGCGGCAATCTCGGTCCGGGCACGACCATCGGGCTCCGTGCCGACATGGATGCCCTGCCCATCGTCGAGGCGACCGGCAAAGCCTATGCTTCGCAAAATCCCGGCAAGATGCACGCCTGCGGACATGACGGGCACACCGCGATGCTGCTGGGTGCGGCAAAATATCTGGCCGAAACCCGGAATTTCGCCGGTTCCGTGGCGGTGATCTTCCAGCCCGCCGAGGAAGGCGGCGCCGGGGGGCTCGCCATGGTGGAAGACGGCATGATGGACCGCTTCGGCATCTCGCAGGTCTATGGCATGCACAACATGCCCGGCCTGCCTGTCGGCCAGTTCGCCATCCGCCCCGGCCCGATCATGGCAGCGACGGCCGAATTCACCATCACCGTGAAGGGCAGGGGCGGGCATGCCGCCATGCCGCACCATGCCATCGACCCGATCGTGATCGGCAGCCAGATCGTGGCCGCCATGCAGACGATCGCCTCGCGCAGCATCGACCCGCTCGATTCGGTGGTGGTGACAGTGACCAAGTTCCACGGCGGCGATGCCTACAACATCATCCCCGAGCAGGTGGAACTGGCCGGCACGGTGCGCACGCTGCGCAAGGAAGTGGCCGCGACCGCCGGCGACCGCATTCGCGCCATCTGCGCCGGCATCGCCGCCGCCAACGGCGCGAAGGTGGAGGTGGACTACGATCCCAACTATCCGGTCACCTTCAACCATCCGGACCAGACGGTTCTGGCCGGCAATGTGGCCGCCACCATCGCCGGCGACGGCAATGTGCATCGCGAGATTCAGCCGCTGATGGGCGGCGAGGACTTTTCCTACATGCTGGAGGCCCGCCCCGGCGCCTTCATCTTCATCGGCAATGGCGATACGGCCAATCTCCATCATCCGGCTTACGACTTCAACGACGAGGCAATCGCCCATGGCGTGAGCTATTGGGTAAAGCTCGCCGAAACCACGCTGGCCGCCTGAGCCGACGCGGCATGGAAAGGGCGCCGTTTCGAAAAGAGCCGGCGCCCCATTCCGGGCAACCGCAGCCAATGCCTGCATGAACGCTGGTCGCACCGGCATTGGAAAAATGTCCGAAAACCGTTGGCGAAACGGTTTGAAGCGGCTATGTGTCGTTTCGGTTGGTCCCGTAGCTCAGTAGGATAGAGCGGCAGATTCCTAATCTGTAGGTCACAGGTTCGATTCCTGTCGGGATCACCAACGAAATCAAGGACTTAGGTCGATTTTTCCGGCGACTTCCATGCTCCATGGATTTACCAGAATTTCCAGCATTTCCGGGCTTTTCCTAGGGTTAGCGGGGATTCGTTGGAACATGGATGGCGCATGAAAATGCCCGCCGGCTGGTGAGGCCGACGGGCTGGCCGCTGTGGTGGGTGGTGTAGTTCCTTACGGGCGCACCGCGGCAGTGTCGGAGCCGGTGGTGGCCGGCGCGCCCTGGGGTTCTCAAGCCGTGCGCCCGTCCAAGCGCGCCATTCGATAGTCAGGCCAAGGACGTTCGTCCCGGCGCTGGTTGCATTCCCGGCATGCAAGCACAAGGTTGCCGCCGCCCTTTCCGCCCTCCGCTTTGCGGTGAAGATGTTCTAGCGTGGCGGCATTGTCCCAGATGTGGTCCTTAGCGGCGAAACTCAGCGCCATGGGCTTGCGGCAATAAAAGCACCGGCCGTCTTGCTGACCGAACAGCAGCCATCGCAGATGTCGACGTTGCGCCTGGTTCATGCCGCCAACCCTCTTATTACCGCAGCGCGCTTGCGCATATCTTCGCGATCCGCTTCAAGCTCGGCCGCAACGCGGGAACCATTGGCGCGCTCAGAAGATAATTTGGCGTCTGTCTCCCCAGCAATCACGCGCTCGATGTCGTCCTTCAGCACGTCCCACAGTTCGATGTGCTGCTCCATGATGCAAGCAGGATCGGCGATCAATGCGTCCCAGACTTTGAGTTTCAGCTTAAGGTCGCGCGCATCGGCGCACGGCGCTTTGAGGATCGCAACTTCCAGCCCGTCAGCGTCCTCGATGGTTGCGTCAAATCGATTGTCCGGCAGGCCCGGTAGGCTGGCAATAACTGCGGTGCGTTCCGCGAAAAGCTGGGGGATGGTGCGGCAACTCTGTGGGGCTGCGTGCGAATAGGAATTGTTAAGCATGCCGGTGGCGTCCTCGTTGCGATTCCGTTTCGGTTTCGCTACACTGTCATCATTATAAATCGATACGTCAAGGCGAAATCGCTACATGGACGCAAATATTTCACCGACACAATGTAAGATGGCTCGCGCTGCACTGGACCTCGGAGTGCGCGATTTGGCCAAGATGGCAGTGGTATCAACCAACACGATCACCCGATTTGAAAAAGGCGAAGAGGTGTTGAAGCCTCGCACCATCAGCGCCATTCGCGCCGCCCTCGAAGCGGCTGGCGTGATCTTCATTGCAAGCAACGGCGACGGTCCCGGTGTGAGGCTGCGGAAGACCTGAACGCAATTTTGCGTTGAGGGCGCTGGCCTAACTTTTAAGGCCAGCGCCCTTTGCTCCCCAAAATTGGGGACTCCTATCCCCTCGGCCGACTCCCTAGGACGCCAACTGCAACCTGTGGATAGCGCCGAACCTTAGACCACTCCCTTACTTTTTGTGTCTTACAGGATCGATCGGCGCCGATACCGTCGTCGCATGACCGAAGCCCTCGACAAAATCTATACTGCTGCCGAAGCTGCGGAGCGCCTTCGGCTAACCAATCGCGCGCTCATCAAGATCGCTCGGAAATCCGGTCACTGCTCGCGGGCCGGCCGGGATTATCTCTTCTCCGAGTCCGACCTTCTCGCGATTTGGCAGGATATGCGGGAGCCTGCTGTAGAACGCCGAACCACTTCTGGTATCACGCCGCTGCCCAGGCTCCACGGAGTTACAGAATCGCTCAAATGGCTCTCCTACCGACCGCCCACTAAGGTTGACCGGCGCGTGCTGGAAGTTCTCAGATGGCTCGAAAGGCAGAAAGAGCCGAAGTCTTACGCCGAAATCGAGCGTTGCGGCCCACGAACCATCGACGACCTTTTGCAGAAAGGGCTAGTCACGCAATGCGGAACGGATGATGACGGGCTCGCAAATGTCATGATTACGCCACGAGGCAAGGACGAACTGCGCACCTATGATCGGTGGAATCGCAAGCGTGGAGAGCGCGAAGGGAGGCGAAGATGACCAAACCCACTTACGATGAGTTGGAAAACAAGCTGGGTCAGGCCTACCAGATCATCGGCTGGCTCCTCGATGAGTGTGGTCTGTTCCACACGGATGAAGGCCAGGATACGCTGACCTACTTCTCCAGTGACGCCTATGATGATGCTTTTCTGCCGTGGCCAAAGGATCCGGAGAGAATGTTAGCTGGACGCGAGGATTGACTCCCCTCCCGGCCCCGCCATGATGACTGCGGGTTTATGGGGAGAAGGGCCATGTCAGACGTTGGCAATCCAGCTGTTCACACGCGCGCAAAACGGGTCATCGTCCTCGACACTGAAACGACCGGCGTGCAACAATATGACCGGATAGTAACCCTCGGTGCCGTTCGCCTGGAGGGCACGGAGGTCGGCAAAGCGCTTCACCTGGTGTTCGACCCTCGCAAGGACAGCCACCCGGAGGCCTTGTCGATCCACGGTTGGGACGACTGGACAACCCGTTATCAAGATCTGTTTGCCGATTGGGCGCCGCGGATTTTCGACTGGCTATCGTGGGCCGACGAGATCGTCGCCCATAACGCTGCTTTTGATATGCACTATGTCCAGCGCGAACTCCGCAAAGCCGAAGTCGGCCAGCTACCCCAGCCAACGCTATGCACCATGGAAATGTCCAGGTCGAGATGGCGCGGCCAGTCAGCCAAGCTGGACGATTGTTTGGGCCGCGTCGGACTTCAAAGGGTTGGAGATCAGCACGGTGCGCTAGAAGATGCTGCGCTGACCGCCGGCCTCCTTATCAATATGACCGGCCAAAAATCGGGGTTGATAGACCTACTCAAGAAGGCCCGCCGCTGGCCTGGACCGTCGAATGCCAAGCCGGCGCCGCCGCGCCCCAACGGCGAGTTACCCAGGCGCGCGCCCAAAAGGGCAAGCCGTTAAGCTTCTCCGCTTCGCTATCAGCGCTGCGGCGCGTTCCACAGAACGCCCGCAGCACCAACGAAAGCCAGCCCGCCAAGAATCAAGATGACGCTTGGCGTCGGCTGAAAAATGGATGGAAGCGCCCAGGCTTCTACTGATGCGACTGGCGCGCCACCCATTGCGTATGTTCGCGAGAGAATGCCTGCTCTGCTTCGTTAACGAAAGATGAAAACTGCTTCTCATCTTTCACTTCTTCAATCTTTCCTTGAATAATTCCTATCTCGTGAGCAGTAAGGGTGTAGGACGCTGATAGCTCGTTGAACTTCTTGATTTGCGTCCAACCAAGCATCGAAGATGCGATAACAATGATCGGGTCTATGGGCCAAAAATCCCAACTTGGGTTGGCGATCCTCAGCAAGGTCAAAACAATTGCAGTGAGGTATGCCACCACTCCGTAGCATACCCACCTTTTACTAGCCCTCTTATTTATACCTGCCTTTTTTGCGTACCACCCCCGCTGCTCACGGATTCGGTTCGCGTCGTAGAACGCCTTCCGCTCATCAAGATCCAGCGCACGCAGCGACTCCATGCTGGGCGTTATCTGGTCACTAGCAGCGCCGTCAGACGGCAAATGGTCTCCGATGTGCCGACTCGCATCCAATATGCTTCTCAGAAATGCGCGGAATTCTGCCCGAGGGACATGCACATTTGGTGCGTCACCGAACGGCTCGGCCCGCATGCAGTATTTCCAGCAGGTCGTTTTTATGGATTCCGCAAGAGCTCTCCCGCGATACCAATCGCGTTCTGGCTTTAGCCAAAATCGAGAAATCAAGACACCAAGTGATAGAATTAAAACAAGCGCGGTGGCAACGTGGTAGTTTCCATCATACGAAACGTTCAACGAAAGAACAGATGCTAGAAATAAAAGACAATACTCAACGCACACGAGAAGAAAATACCAATACTGCGAATTCGCAGACAACTTACTCGCCGTGTCATAAAGCCCTGGGTAGACTAGTGGTTGCGAAGCGCTCACGGTGTAACCGTCCGGATTCCGCTTACGATCGAGCTAGAATTCCAGTTGACCATCAGCGTCGCGGCGTCTTGAACTGCTTTAGGCGTGCGTTCGGCGCCCCATGGGACTATGCCCAAGATTGGCTTGCCGAGCGATTTGGCGAAGTCTATCTCATATTGAATCCAGCCACTGTGGCTGACGTACATTCCAGCAAGAATAACGACGCACTGAACAGGTCGAATTTGTGCTTTCAGTTGCTCGCCAAGCTGCGGCCCGGTGAGGCCCTGAAAGGCCTTCGACTCCGGTACTGAATAATTCGTCCAACTGAAGTGATTGGCATCATTGAGAAAGCGTACAGCGCGAATGTACCCTTCACTGTATCGCCACGCATGGCTAATAAACAGCCTGTAGTTGTGAAGATATGGCATATATAGTCCCCCGACGCAGTCAGGTGACTATCTTCAACACGCAACCGAAAGCCAAGTCGGTCCAGCAAAATTCCTGTGTGAATGTGGAGAACGGGGGAAAGTTGACGTCCTGCCGCCCAGGGCTACTATCGCGGCGATGATTGGGAGGGGACATGAAATCAAAATTGGCTATCGGCGCGCTTGCCGCGCTGCTTCTCGCTGGCTGTCAAACAGCCAGCAATGAACCGCCACTATCTAGGACAGTTCAAGTTGCGGGGACGGCTGAACAGTTCACGGAAAAGCTCCTGCAGCGGCGCATTGGCCGCGGTACATTATAAAGCAGCAAACCCCGCACCTGATCGTCATGGACAAGCCAGCAAGTAATGATTTTGCGGCTCAGTTCGCGCTCGGGTCGCGCTTCAATACGGTTCCCAATTACCGACTTACCTATCAGATGTACGGCAACAAGCCGCTAACGGTGAATGTGTCTGGAGCGGTCATAACGAATCCTGGCAGTGGGTTTGAAAACCCGACCGACTTGAACAATCATCCATCCATGCGGGACGTGGTTACGGAGATCCGACAGATTGACGACGAACTGAAGGCGGGCGGCTAAGCATCCGCTCACCCGCCTTGCCGTCAATTAGTACTTCACGCCACGTCTGTTCGCGCTGCGGATCGTGTTAATCACGTTCGCCTCAAAGTCGCGCTTTTGCCTGGCCATAACCTGCTCGAGCCGCGCCACTGCTTCGACGGACGCGCCGCGGGCATCGATGTTGGGGCTGAAGTTGACGACGATTGGCTGCTGATTGGCAGCGCGCACGGAATCAAGTTTCGGCATTGTCGGCATCCGGATTTGCGGCATTGTTGGCATTGTTGGCAAGCCAACCGGGCCGCCGGCGGCATAGCCAGCCATCCCTCGTCGTATCGCCTCGACAGCGGCAACACCGCCGTGGCGAGCCACGTCCTTCTGGCTGAAAACGACTTCGCCCTTGTGGACGACGCCGGCCGGCTGCTTGACGCCACCGGGGCCAGTATAGCCGCCCTCGTCGAACAGATACTTGCCGCTCGCGGAAAGCGCCGCGAAGTTCGGAGAACCGCCTCCACCGAAGAGTGACCCCAGAATGCCACTAAGCCCCCCGCCGCTGCCCTTGGTGAGCGCGGCGAAGAAGTCGGCATAAGCCCCCTTGCCGGTGATGGCCGACTTCACGATTTCGATGGCGAGACGCTTGAACGCATCGGCCGCGTTCTCGGTGCCCGCGATTACCTGCCCCAGCGCATCAACGGCATCCGATTCCAGCTGCTGCATCCCATCGTTGAAATCCTTTTGAGCCTTGTTGGCTGCTTCCTGGGATTCCTTCTGCGCGTCGATTTTGGTGATCAGGCCCGCAATCTGGTCCTTCTGATCCTGCGTGGCCTTGGCGCCCAGGCGTCGAAGCTCATTCGAAATGCGCTGCGCGGTGCTGGACTGGCCGATAATCGAAAGCTCGTGCTCAAGATCGGATATCAGCGATCTGACCTCATCGCGCGTGGCACGCGCCGATGCACCCCGTTTAGCTTCGCTCTCGATCTGCTTCTGCAGGGCAGCCTGGTGCCGCTGGAACGCGTTGAGTTCAGCCGCAGCCCACTCATCGATTGCCTTACCGCGCGCGTCATATGCGGCCTTTTCTTCGGCTGTCATCGCCGCAAGCCCAGCGCCGCTTTCCTTCCACAGATCCCGAGCCTGCGCGATCTTGGTCTTTGTGTCGTCATAGCCCTGACCGAGTGCAGCAAGCTTTTCTCGGGTGGTGAGGTAGATTTTTCCGGCCTCTTCGGCGGCGGTGGCGTTGTCCTTGATGAGGTCAGTCGCGGCGCCCCACTGGGCCACGCGCTCGCCCGTCTCGACCTTAGTCAACTCGGCAACTTCCTTATGGCCGCGCTGAATCAGGTCGTCAATTTCCCGCTCCAACCTCTCCTTCTGCTGGCGCACTGCGTCAAGCTGTTCCGGGGCGAACGTTCCGGGCTGGCGGACGTTAGCATCCTGCATTTTTTGCAGGCGATCCTCAAAATCAAACAACTCCCTGTTCTTGGTGACGACGTTAAAACCAACATCCACCTCAAGGTTGCGCATTCGTTCCGCCTTCGCGGCAAGCCCGTCCAGGCCACTCGCGATGGCATTCAGCGTGCCTTCGACCGGGCCGCGTATCAGGGACCAGCGTGCCATCTCCTCGAGGAAGGCACCGACAGCATTTTTCGCCCTGATCGCGGCACCGGCCATTCCCTGATTTTGCGCACCAGCAGCACCGCCAAGGCTATCCGAAAGGATTTTGACCATTTCGGTTTGGTAACCGGCCACGTCGCCAACCTTGCGCATCGCCTCGACGGTTTCGAGCTGCGCATCGGTCAATTGGAAGCCGGCACGCTTGAGGGCGGCAAAACCCTGGATCGGATCATCAATGGCGCGCGCTATCTTGTCGGACCATTCTCTAAGGTTGCCGCCGTAAACCGCCACCATGTCCGTGGAAAGCTTGATGATGCCCTTGAACCGCTCGCCAGAAATATTCGTGTAGGTCGCCAACGCCGCAGCAGCGGCGTTAATCTCGGTGGCGGCAATACCGGTGGCGCGCTCCAGATCCTTGGCAAAACCGTCGATCTGGCCGGCTGTCATGCCCGCCGCATTGCCAGCAAGCTTCAACACCGCATCCAGGCGCCGGAAGATCGTTTCCGCCTGCGCCGCTGATGACATGCCAGCCGTAAGGCCAAGAACGAGCGCACCGATTCCCGCGGCCGCAACCGTGCCGGCAGTACCTAGAGCAGAGATGCCAGATCCCAATGGGCCAAGGCGGGCACCCATACCGGCAAGGTGGCCTTCCACCTCTTTGCCCATGAATGAAAGGGATCGAGAAACACTTGTGCTGGCTTTCGCCGCTCGGTTCTCGGCTTGGCGCATGCCGTTCGCTAAACTCTTGTTAACCCGCGCAATCTGGCGCTCGACATCGCGCACGCGAAGTTCAAAACCTACCGCGAGGTTTGCATCACTTACCATTGAAAGTGTCCTTTATGGCCTTAGCGGTAGCTCGCTTGACCCTGTTTACCGCGCGCTTTTTCGCAACACGATAACCCGGCCAGAAGAACGGCTGCGGGGCCATTTTCTGTGTTCCAAACTCCACCGCGAGTGCATAATCATACTCAGGTGCATTGCCCTTTTCGGAGTTGCGAACCTTCTTCGTGGTCGTTGGCCCACCTGCTGTAATCAGCCTGCGAAGCTCGCCATCGCGCTTCCATCGGATGGAATCCTGAAGCGTGCCGTCCTCGTGTGGCGCAAGTCTCTTCTGGATTTGAACGATCTCTTCGGCACCTTGGTCGAGAGTCGCTTCGGCCACCCGTTTGATGGCGGCGGGGATTTTCCCCAACCGCCTCTGAAGATCGCGAAGACCGTTATTCTTCGCCATCTGGCTCGTCCGTGAAGGTCGCGTCAGCCTCCTCGATGCCAAAGAGCGCGGCACCGAGAACTAGCTGCGCCAGCGCGGCGTATTGCGCGATAGGGCGCGAGGTGAGCGCGGCGTAAATCGGGTCTGGCGGCGGCGCGGGCACTGCGCCAATCCGATGTAGATTAGCCCTCAAGCTTTCCCACGCGGCGTACGCATCGACTGGCTTCGACCGATCAGGACGCGGAGAAAGCGCGAAGCGCAGCACCTTTGCGATGTCGCTAGTCGTCCACTCTCCGGCGGCTATCCGTTTATAAATAACGAAGGCCGATTCGTTTCGATATTCGAAGAACGGCAAGTCCTCGCGGTGAATTTTCACCACCATGTCCCGCCCATTGAAACGTGCCTTGATGCCATCAACCAGCATTGGCAGCTACCTCCGCATCTCTCGTCTCAACCCAGACTTTCAAGAATTCTCGAGCCGCTGCGTGCCGGCCGGTTGCGGCAACCCAAACTGCCATGGCCGCGGTGAGCATCGCGTCGGCGACCACGACTGGGTCCAGTTCCTTGGCTACCAGGCCGTGCGCAGTGACGTTCGCCGCCTGCGAGGCGATGGTGAAATTGTCCATGATTTCTCCGGAAATGAAAAAGCCCGCGGTAAGCGGGCGAGTGGGGGGTCATATTCTGAAATGCGGATGCGTGCGCGTTGGGGGGCGGCTGGTCTCCGAAAATGAAAATTTTCAGACTTCGAGACACCCCCTCGCGCGCGTTGCGCACGCGGGCGCGTACGTGAAGGGAAAAACTGTATTAGCGCAAAGAGTCGAAGGGGGCGGCGGTAGGCAGTGCCTGCGTCCCCGAGTTCGGATGCGCCCCTCCCGTCAGGCGGTCCCGAAAACTCGGTCCACCTCCTCACGTGCAGCAGTCATGTGCCGGAGATTCGCTGCCATCGTGCGGCCATCGCCTGTCGGGATGACCTCATATTCAAAGGTCTCACCGATGTGAGGCATTCTTCCGTTCAATGCGGTGATATGAACGAAAGTCCCCCGCATATCGGATGGGCGGTCGTCATCACTCAAGAAGCCGAAGCCGCGATCCGAATTCCATTTTGTAATTTCGCCAATTGGCATGTTGTTCTGTCTTTCTGTCTGGGGAAAAGAAAAGGCCGACGTCCACTAGGGACGCCGGCAAGTGGTCAGGTCGGGAACCGCGGGTAGCAGCTAGGACTGCCCGGCCAGCGATGTGCGCTGCGTCATGGCTATGACCGATCGGTGGCGGCAACCATGACGCTTGCGGCGCGCGCTTAGCGCCGAGGAGTTGCCGCCTTATTCGTCGGGTATCAGGGCGTGGTGGGCTCGAGGTCGCCAGCCACGAATGCATTTGGGCGATAGACCGCAAGGGCTAGCCGCTCCTCGATACGAACCGTCGCGAGGTTGCGAATGAAATCGTCCTCGTTTTCGGTGGAGATCAGAACTTCCACATCGAGCCTGTCGAAAATCTGCGCGCCATCGCCAAAGGCACCGGTCAAGAACTCGCCGACAGGCATGGCGTTCGTCGCAACAATCGGCAGGCTCCAAACACGCGGATCGACAAGGCCGAAGGGTGCCTGATCGCTAATGTAATTTCCGCCAAGGTCTTTGGTGCCAGTGAGTTTGCGCCAATCGCGTTTACTCAACACCACGGCGTTGACCGGAACGTCGGCGTCTTCTGCCTGGCTGATCGCCTGAAGAATTCGATCAATGGAAGTCTCGTTAGGCGAGGTGAACTGCGGGTTGAATGCAGTAGCCCGCGGCACGAGACCGTGGATGTTCTGACCAGTACCGTCACCAAAAAGGAGCTGCTGGTCTTCAACGAACTTCAGCCCATAAGTGCCACGGCGCCCGACATAGGCAGCGAGTGCGGGCACATCATCCAGCATCTGGCGGCTGATTTTGAAGGTGTGCGCGATAGTCCGCACAGGCGCACTGTCCAGGTCGAAGGTGATGTCCGATTGCGGCTTCTTATTCCCTTCGGCAACCGGTGCGGCCTTATTGTCGAAGCCGGTCTCGCGGGGATACTCAACGTTGTTCGACGTAGTTCGGGCGGAGCCGATAACGTCGCGGACACGAAGCTCGCGCTCATAAGGTGTAATGATCCCCGGAACGCGATGCGCCGGCACGAGCGATGTGCCTGGCGAAGTGTTGCTGCCAACAGTCGATGGCGCCGAAGTGATCGCGGCGTTTTCACCCGTCATCTTCACGATGGCCTTGCCGCGGAAAGTGCTGGTGAGGTTCTGGACTTCCTTCGAATCCAGCATCGCGGCGGCCAGTGGGTTGTCATCATTCACGGCGATGTAGTCGCCAGATGGTTCGCGCGCTGCGCGCTTCTCCAGTTCGGAAAGGCGAGAGGCGAGATCGCCAGTGGTGTTGGTGAATTTGTCGCCGAGTTCGGAAATCATGGATGCGAGATTGGTCATTCTCAATATTCCTTAAAAAGTCCGGGGTTTTCCGCACGCACGCGAGCGCGGCGTACATTGTCGTCGGCCAGTTCTTCGGCCAGCACGCGCTCGACAGCCGCAACCGCAGACTGGAACTCTGGCGATGACGTCGCGAGTTTTTGGTCGAGGCGGCGGCGTTCGTCGGCATTCGCGTAGTGTCGGTCCCAAACGTGCAGACGGGCATCAGATCCGTGCTGGAGAACCGCAGCCAACTCGCCGTCGGCGATGGTGCCGTTATGTTCCACTGCGGCACGCGCTGCGGCGTCGATCAATTCAGAAATGTCATTCAAGGTTAGATCCTAAGTTTCGAGATAGCCGCCATGGCATCCGCATCTTCAGGGGTTGCGCCCTGCGCCTCAGCGGCAATGGCTGCCAGGGTTGTGCCGGGGACGATGCGCGCCGTGGTGGCCGCGTCGCTGGCGTCAGCGCCGAAAACCATGTGCTGGCCGTCGACGATGAGTGAGACGCCCGGTGGGTGTTGCCGTGCGATGAGATGCTGGATTGAGCGCGACGGCCCATACACCAAGTTTGTGAGAGCGCGATCCAGGCGCTGGCCCGCATCATTGGTGAGTGAGCCGAACGTCTCGGCAGTGCTGGTCGCGGTGCCGATGCCAGCCTCGCCGATCACGGCAAGGAACAGCGAAACAAATTCAGGTTCGCCTATCTCCGTGGGAAACCGCCGAGAGCCCTCGACGCGGGAGACGTGGCCCGAATCCTGCAGGCGTGACGCGATATGTTTGACACGACTGGGCCGAACATCCAGTCGGCGCGCAAGCATGCCAACGGCATGAAACAGCCGCATAGCGAACTCCTTTCTTTGAGAGTTGGAAATTGAAGGGTTAAAAAACGCGTGACCCCACGCTGCTGCGGAGAGGAGAACGCACAGCGTGGGGTCAGGATCAACCGGCGACACCAGGGGCGCCGGGATGAATTACCCCAGGGTCATATCCAGCTAGGGGACAGAGGACTTCCTGGGGTTCATAAAGTGGGCCGGTGCTGTGAGGGGCAGCGACCGGCTCCGCAGCTGAACAGAGCGGAACTGCTGCGCGAAATAGAAAAGGGCAGCCGAAGCTGCCCTGCCCACCCTTACAGATTTGGAACTGAATTACTCCAAATCAGGCGATTTTTCTTCGTTCAATCAAATAGTTATCGTTTGCAGGCTTGTATTTTTTCGCCCCAAGGAAACCGTCCAAGATGACGAGCCCACGATAAACAAGGCCTTTTCCGACTGATGGCGCCGCCGAACCGGTAAAGCCTTCGTCCTCGCCAATCCGCTGCATCGTCCTACCACCAAGTACGGCATCTTCCAGCGGATCCCGCAATCCGCCAAGCGCCGTCCTGATCTTGGCCAGCACTGGTTTCTTGTCGATATAATCGGCCAGCGTGTCCACGGTGAGTTTGGTATGAAGGCTGCGCGTGCGCCCGATGATCGGGTCGCCATCGTTTGCCGCCACGGCAGCCAAAATGCGCCGTGCCGGGAGATTGTAAGCCCCCTTGCTCCGCTTGATCTCGCTCCGGTACTCAATCTCACCGCCTGGAACGACACCATCCTTGAAGCCCTCAGCCGCGGCCGCGTCGACTTCTTTCACGCCATCCCGGAGAACACTTCGACGCTCGACCTCCATGCCATTGGCAGCATCGTAGGACTGCCCCTTCAACGGTTCGGATTCACAGAGTGCCACCAACTGACGATAGGCCAGAGCTGCCACAATAAAATCGTCGCGCCGGTCGCGCCGTAGAACAGCCAAGAGCGGGAAGTCCTCATTCTCGCTCGGTCTGCAATCTGGATCGCCGATCGATTGGCGCTTGTTGATGCGCCTTGTCTGCTTCGCCATTGCCTTTCGCTCCTCTCTTGCTTTCAGTGCCGCGCGCTGGCGTCCTGCCGCTCGTTCTGCCGGTGTGCGGATGATTTTGAATGCCGGCTCATCTGTCATGACCAGTGGAACCAGATAGCCTTCTGCGTCCCGCATAAGCGCTCCGTCGGTGTGACGCTGGAACCTTGTCGTGGTGCGATACGGGTGGTCGCCCTTCAAGCGGGAACAATGCTCCTGCACTTCCATTCCGGACAATTGTCTGGGTTGCTGGACTTGTGGTTTGCGGCCACTAATGATGCTAAGGACGATCGCGCTTACCTCATTCACGAAGCAATGCGGAGCCACCTCGATCATCAGGCGCCCGTCCGCCGAAGCGTAAGAAGCTGCTTTCATTGTTGCTCTGTTCCTCTCCCGTGGTGTTCACCGGGTTGGTAGACCGGCTGTATGGCTCGTTTCCCTCCGAGCTGGCTCAAGCTGCTTCGTCGTTGCTGGTGGTGGAATTCCACCCCGGTTCCAGCCGGGGGTGGGTGTTCCACCCCACCGGGGGGTTATAGGGGGGTGGAAGAACAGGGGGGTGGAATGGGGTGGAACAGGGGTGGAAGGGATGCTGGAACATCTATGCCGCCTCCTGTTCCGACTCTCTATCAGGCCCGAAATCTTCCGCTGTAACGATCAGCCTTTGCCGCTGTTTGGAGCGCGGGCCGTCGAGCACTACCTTGATAAGCCCACCGGCAAGAAGCCGATGCATCGCGCCCTCCAGCGCCTTCTTGTCCTGGCCGTCCGTATCCGGGCGCATCGCCATTATCGACGGGGCATAGTTCACGCCCTTTGTGGGGGCGACGCGCTGTCCTGTCCTGTTGATGGCGGAAAGCAGTTCGCGGAACTTCTCGTCGGCCCTCCTGTTCAGGAGGCCAGCCGCTGCGGTCGGCTTGCCGTCATCCAAGACGAAAGCGCCGTCCTGCCAGCGCAGCTTTAGCTCGTCGCCCTTGCGGCCATAGTTCGACTTCATCCCTTTGAGCAGCCGCGCGTCTTCGTCGTCCTTGTCGGCGGTAAGGTAGAGCCGGCTGCGAACAGAGTTGTTCCACGCCGTCGAGCCGGACAGTCCTGTGCCGGTCTGCATCCCGGCAACAGACGGATGCGAAAGCAGCAGCACCGCCACATCCAATTTCAGCGCGATGCCGCGCAACATGGAAACGAATTGTCGAACCTGGCTTCGATTGATTTCGTCCCCGCCAAAAAGGTCGGCACTGGTATCCAGTACGACCATAGACGGCTGGAAGGTGACGATCTGGTCAATCAAGGCCTCCATAACCTTCGTAGGGTGGACGGCCTTGCTGCGTGGATCAGCACGCACAAGCTCGACGTCACGGCCCGCGGCTGGGATCACCCGCATCATGTTCCGCAAACCGGCCATGCCAGTACCATGCGCGTGGCAGATGTCGGAGAGGCGGCGGTGCAACTCGTCTAGTTCTTCTTCTGCGGCCAGTACTAATGTGCGGCCATGCGCCGGATTCAGGCCGAGCGTACCGATCCCAAGAGCGCCAGCCACGGCGAACTGAAGCGCCAGCAGCGACTTGCCGGTACCACCGTCGCCGGACAGAAGCGTCACGTTCCGCGCCGGGATCATTCCTTCCACGTACCACTGGCGCGGCGGGACAGGCTTGTCGGCCAAATCGGCAGGGTCCACGACTTCTAATACGGCACCGGCGGGAGGCGTGTTATCGTTCGCGGCCTCGCGCTCGCGAGCGAACTTTTCGGTCAGCTTGGCCAGAGATTCCTGCAGCTTGCTGGCCACGGAAACCGGCGGCTCGGCACCGATGTCACGCGCGATGATCTGCTCGGCAACTGGGCGGTCTTCTTCCCGTCCGTGAATCTGGATCAATTCCGGTGTGTCGCCGTTCAGTCGAATGACGAACGAGGAATCAGTCCAGCAACCGTCGACATGGTCAACCAGGACCGCAGCACGGCTAGCCACACGCTCATCTTCCGGCCACTCATCGGCAGGGAGAGCCTCGACATTGGCAGGGTCCGCTTTTGCCCAATCTGGCTCGCCATCAGCCATAGTCGGCACAAGCACCACGTCTACGGCGCAATGATCGTGGTCGCGCAGTCGGTCGTAGATACCGAAGACCAAGGACTCGCGGCTGTCTGGGGCCGGTGTTGCTCTAGGCTGCGCGCTGGTCATTCTGGTGCATCTCTCCAAGTGCAGCCTCTACCAAGGCAGTGGCAGTTTCGCGGGTGAAGGTGGCGACGGCGCCACCGAACGCGGAAGGCGCGAAAACGCGATAGCCATTGGCCGTCTGCTTCAGCGCGAGATTGAAAAGGCGCATGCCGTCCATCTGGACGTCGAAGCGCGCAACAGTATTCCCCCGACCGGAAGGCTCCGGCCGGACGTTGAGAACTTGCAAGGGTCTACCTCTCCGTTCGTATGGGGTTGGTTTCCCGCCGTGACCGCAGGCGGGAACGTTTTATCCGGCTAGCCTGATAAGCACCTTCTCCGGGATCCGGCTGGGGAACTGTCTCTATCTCGCTCACGCCGCTGCCCTCGCCTCCTGCTCGGCCAGCCACTTCGTCAGAGACGATCGACGAGCGGACACGGTGCCGCCAAGTTTGAACGATGGAATAAGCCCGTCATAGACGAGCCGATAAGTCTGGCGTCGCGAGATACCAAGGAACTTTGCGATTGTGTCGGCGCCCATAAGCAGATCGCCGGAATTGTCATTGTCTGATTGCATGTGGCACTCCTCTGGCGCCGGACAGAGTCCGACCGCAGTTCGAATAGGTTGATTTTCGAATGAGAAGCCGGCCGTGCCGGGTTGGGGTTGATTGACGCCGAAGCGCCGGTTCTTTCTCGGGAACCTTCCGGCGGGGTAACCCGCAGCTACAGCCAGGCACCACCCCGGCAGAATCGCGACCCACCACTAAGTCGCGAAGTTCATCTGTGTTTGACTCGGTTTTGTTTGCAAGCGTTTTCTTTCATTACCTGCGTTTGCCAGTTTTTATGCGCCATGCTAGCCATGATCCACGCAATCTGGAGGTCGCATGGCTACCGTCATCAAACGCAAGTGGAAGACGTCAAAGGGCGAAACACGTGAGGCGTGGGTGCTGGCTTACACGGATGCTGGCGGCAATCGGCATAAGGAGCAATTCACCAAGAAGCGCGAAGCGGATGCCAGGCGTGTCGAGGTCGAGGGCCAGGTCAGCAAGGGGACTTTTCGGGCCGACGCCGCCAATACAACGGTCGACGACGCGGTCGGCGATTACGTCAAGTATCTCGAGGGTCGCAACAAGCGCGGTGAAAAGGTCACGCAGCTCTACCTGAAGACCACCAAGGCTCACCTTCGGAACTACGTATCGCCCAACGAAGACCAGAACGTCGAGTTTGACGGCGGAATCGGTGCGACCAAGTTATCGCAACTGACGGCCCGCGGCGTTGGCGATTTCCGTGACAGCCTGCGCGATGCCGGCGTGAGCGTACCGACAACCCGCCAGATCCTCGGGAGTCTTTCACGAACCCTCGGCTACGCCGTCAGCAGCGATAAGGTTGCTGTCAACGTGGCGGCCGGCGTTCGTGTCATCGGCAAGCGAGACGATGGTCCTAAGAAGATCGTTCCGCCGACCAAGGAGGCGATGGCTGCCATTCTGAGATACGCCGATCAGGACTTCCGCATCAAAATCATGTTCGCAGCGGCGAGCGGCCTCCGGGCATCCGAACTGCACGCCATGCCATGGGGCAACCTTGATCTGGAATCGGGGAGCGTAAAAGTCGATCGGCGCGTCGATGCATTCGGCAATCTTGACGTGACGAAATCGGACGCTGGCATGCGCAGCGTGCCACTTGGTGCCGCGGTCATTACGGCGTTGAAGGAATGGCGCACACGGTCAAAGCACACGAAAGACGACGATCTCGTCTTCCCGAACAATACGGGTGCCTTTACGAACCACGACAACATGATGAAGCGCAAATATAAGCCACTCCTGAAATTGGCCGCCAAGAAGGAGGCCGAAGCGAAGCGCAAGTTTTCGTCAGTTGGTTGGCACGCCCTTCGCCACTTCGCCATCTCAACGTGGATCGAAGCCGGACTCACGCCGAAGACGGTCCAGACGTTCGCTGGCCACTCCACCCTGGCCATCACGATGGACCGTTATGGACACCTGTTTCCCAGCGACGACCACAAAGCTACGATGGACAAAATCGCCGCGTCCATTTTCAGAGATGGCGCACAAATGGCGCATGACACGCCAAAAGCCGCAGAATAGATGGGTTTTTCTGCGCATTCATAATCTGTAGGTCACAGGTTCGATTCCTGTCGGGATCACCATAAAGATCGTCAATTTAAATATTCGCCCGCTTCGATTTCATGTTGCGCGGCAACCGGTCTCACTGATTTCCAAGGAGCCCCGACTGCACGAGGCGAACCCACGCAACATGGTTGACGCCTTGCCCTGCCTGCGCGAAGCTGCATCCGGCTTTGGGGGCTTGCAGGGATGCTTGTAAATACAGCCAAGCTGGATAGCGCTCTCGACCGGGCTATCGAGGCGTCTGCTGATCATTCACTATGGCCGGCCATCCTTGAGCAGGTAGCCGAAGCAACAGAGGCTTTCGGGGTCAATATCCTGTCCATGCGCGGCATCTTCCCTGGCGGGCTGGTCATGACCGACAGTCTCCAACCCGCCATCGAAGGATATTTTGACGGCGGGTGGCATACGAAAGAATGGCGCGTGCGCGGCCTGCCGCTGCTCAAGCGACAGGGCACCGTGCTCGAGCAGCACTACACGACGCGCGATGAATTCAAGGACGAGGAATACTATCGCGCCCAGTCCAAATACGGATTGGGGCGCACCTGTGTCATCGGCATCTCCAACCCCAGTGATGCAATTTGCTTCGCCTTACACCGCCGGATAGACGAAGACCCCTTCGACATCGACGATGAACAGATTTTCCGTGCCGTGCGCGATCGCCTGATGGTGTCGGCGTCGATCATGCGCAATGCCGCCTCGCACAGAATCGAAGGCATGCGGGAAGCATTCGAGGTTGCAAAGATCGGGGCGGTGTTTTTCGACCGCTTCGGGAAGGTCACAACCTTGAACGACGCAGCATCTGCGTTCCTTGGTCGTGAACTGCAGGTTTCGGGTGGGGAGCTTCGATCAAGGGTTCACGCCGAAACCGTTCAGATAAAGAAGCGCATGGCCGCCGTGCTGACCAGCATTTGGCTAAACCCCGAGCTCGCCAAGCCCATTTTGGTACAGCGGATCGATGCGCGGCCAATTCTGCTGCGCATCCAACGCTTGGGAGGCAACCTCCCGGATGTATTCTCCCATTCCGCAGGGGTTTGCCTGATCGAAGACCTCGATCAACCCAAAGTTTCGGACGCGGCAAATCTTGCTCACGTCCTGGGCCTGACGAAGGCTGAAGCCGCGCTGGCCGCCACCCTGGCGAACGGCGTGTCCTTGCGCGGGGCTGCGGAGAAGCGGGCAATCGGCTACGAGACGGCGCGAACGCAACTTCGTTCCATTTTCAGCAAGACCAGCACCCGCAACCAGCAAGACCTGGTGGCTTTGATTGCCCGCCTCAGAACGATGACGTCCTGACGGCTGGGAGGGCTTGAAACGACAAAACGCGATTCGCGTCCAGCGCGGGTGCGGCCAGTGACTTGGCATCTGCAGTGAGTTTGATCATCTGGCCGTTTGTGCCGCCAACCCGCTGATGTTGCCGCTCGTGAAGCCGTATTGATAAGTTCGGCGGCAACTCAAGCGGACCCATTTCCGGAGCCGAAGACGCATATGGATATAGAATTCTTCGAGCGGGACGCCGTTGCGGTCGCGCCCGACCTGATCGGCGTCGAAATCCGCGTCCATGGCGTCGGCGGCATTGTCGTCGAGACGGAGGCCTATCGCGGCGACGACCCTGCCTCGCACAGCTTTCGCGGGCCGACCGAGCGCAACGCCGCCATGTTCGGGCCGGCGGGCCACGCCTATGTCTACCGCTCCTACGGCATCCATTGGTGCCTGAATTTCGTTTGTCTGCCAGGCAGCGCGGTGCTGATCCGCGCACTGGAGCCCACCACCGGCATCGACACGATGCAGGCGCGGCGCGGGCTGTCGAACTTGCAGCAACTCTGCTCCGGTCCCGGAAAACTCTGCCAGGCGCTGGCCATCGACCGCTCGCATGACGGGCTGCCGCTCGACGGACCCGAGATCACGCTGTCGCCGCGCAACGGCAAGGTGGGCATCGTGGCCGGGCGCCGCATCGGCATCAGCCGCGCCATCGAGCATCCATGGCGCTTCGGGCTCGCCGGCTCACGCTTCGTCAGCCGGCGCTTTGCCCATGAAGAGGCTCAGACGATAGCTTCGGCCTCGATTTCCACCTCGTAGTCGCCGATCAGATCACCCGCCTCGATCAGCGTATTGGCGGGCAGCACCTCGCCGAACACGCGGCCATGCGCGCGCGACACCGGCTCCCACTTGGCGGCGTCGCGGATGTAGATGCGGGTGCGCGTCACGTCCTCGATGCGGCCGCCGAGTGCCGTGATGGCGGCGGCGATCTTGTCGAGGATGTAGGTGGTCTGCGCGCCGGCATCGCCCGGCGCCACGCAGCGGTCGGTGCCATGGGTGGCGGTGGTGCCGGAAACGCGGATCGCGTCCTTCACCCGCACCGCGCGACTGAAGCCGGCGATCGGCTCCCAGATGCTGCCGGAGGAGACGCGCAGCCGGTCGGGCCGGCCTGCTACCTGCTCGGCCTTGTAGACCGAGGGGATGGCGTCGAGATGGTGGCTGAGATCGCCTGAGGCAGTCAGATAGGGCGGCCGGCGGTATTCATCGCCGCAATCGCCCGGGATCGGTTTTGTCCCTGCAAAAGCTTCTTCCAGCCGGGCCTTGTCCTCGGCGTCGAGCGCGAAGGAAAAGACGTTGAGGTTGTCGGCGCGGTGCTCGTTCTCGCTGATGCGTGCGCCGATGATGGTCGCCGCCACCGCCTCGTGCTCCAGCACCCAGCGCGACGCGACGTTGGAAATCGAGACACCATGCTTGCGGCCGATCTCGGCGGCGGCGGACAAAATGCCCTGGAACGGGGCCCAGCCGCCGGCGGTGTCGATGAAGCGCTTGTATTTCGAGCGGCTCCAGTCGGGAATCTCGGTCGGCTCGGGCTTGCCCAGCCATTTGTCGGACAGGAAACCGCCGCACAGCGTGCCATAGGCGAACAGTTTTGTTCCCGTGCGCGCGCACAGCTCCGAAAGCGCGCCGGCGGCGCGGCGGTCGACCAGCGAGAACGACACCTGATTGGTGGCCAGCGGCACGCCGTCGGCCAGCGCCACGGCCATATGCGCGGCGTCGAAATTGGTGACGCCGATGGCGCCGATCAGCCCCTCCTCCTTCAGCCGCGCCATTTCGTGCAGCGCGTCGAGCCAGGCCGGATGCTCAAAAGTCCACCAGTGGAACTGGAGCAGGTCCACCTTGTCGACGCCGAGCCGGTCGAGCCGCTCCTGCACGCCCTTGCGCACGATCTCTGCCGTCATCGGCCCCGGCTCCGGGCACCATTTGGTGAAGGCGAGCGGGCGCGTTTCGCCGCCGCCGTAGCGGGCCAGCAGCCGCCCGGTGATGATCTCGGCGCTGCCGTAATGGTCGGCCATGTCGAAGGTGTCGAAGCCGGCTTTCGCATAGGCTTCGAGCGCATCGGCCGCCTTTTCGGGGTCGAGCGTGGCGCCGTCTTTTTCGAGATCCGCCACCTGCCACAGCCCGCAGACCAGGCGGCTGATGTTCAGCCCGCCCCCGAGTTCGATGTGGTCAGGAATTTTCTGCATGGGAGGCACCGTTCATTGCTTGGGAGTTTCCGGCTTCGTACCGGGACGCAGGGCGCGGGGGAGCTTGCCGAGATGGCGCGACACCACCTTTTCCTCGCCCAGAATGCCGCGCGGGCGCAGCAGCAGGATGGCGCAAAGCCCGACGCCGATCATGACGATCTGGAGCGCGGCCGCGCGCGCCTGCTGGCCCGGCGGGAAGAGGGATGCAATCACGCTGGCGGAGGCTGCCCAAAGCCCCCACACCAGCACCGCGCCGAGGATGGCGCCGCGATTGTTGCCCGAGCCGCCGACGATCAGCATCGCCCAGACCTGGAAGGTCAGCATTGGCAGATAGTTTTCCGGCGCGATGAAGCCGATGAAATGCGCCTGCACCGCGCCCGCCAGCCCCATGATGCCGCCGCCGATGGCGAAGGCTTGCAGGCGGAATTTCACCGCGCTCTTGCCGAGCGCCAGCGCCGCCGTCTCGTCCTCGCGGATGGCGCGCAGCACACGCCCCCAGGGACTGCGCACCAACCGTTCCAGCGCAAGATAGAGCAACACCACCACGACGATAAGCACGCCGAGATTGAACAGCGAAAACAGCAGCGGATCGCCCGCGCAACCGCCGAAGGGGCGCGGGATGAAGCCGATGCCGAAGGGACCGCCGGTGATCCGCTCCAGATTGAGCGCGCTAAGCTGTACCGCCACCGCCACGCCGAAAGTGGCGATGGCGAGATAGTCGGCCCTGAGCCTGATCGTCAGCGCGCCGATGAGGAAGGCGATCAGCGCGGCCGCGACCGCCCCGCCCAGCCAGCCGACGAGGATCGGCATGTCGAAGCCGCCGAAGCGGTTGGCGGTATCGGGCGTGGTCAGAAGCGCCGAGACATAGGCGCCGATAGCAACGAAACCGGCGATGCCGACGTTGAACAGGCCGGTCTGCCCCCACTGCACATTGAGGCCCAGGCACATGATGGCATAGGTCAGCGCCATGGTGAGGAAGAAACAGCCGTAGCCGATCAGTTCGACGCTCATTCGGGCCTCCCGAACAGACCCTGCGGCCGCACCAGAAGCACCAGCACAAGAATGACGAAGGCAATCGCCGCGCGCCATTCGGCGCCGACGATCTGCACCGCGAAGGCTTCCGCCAGCCCTACGATCAGCCCGGCCAGCATCGCGCCCGGCACGCTGCCGATACCGCCGAGGATCGCGGCGGCAAACAGCGGCAAAAGCAGGTCGAGGCCCATATGCGGGCGGATCTGGACCAGCAAGCCGGCCATGATGCCGGCCATGCAGGCGAGCCCCGCGCCAAGCAGCCAGACGATCCGTACCACCTTGCGCACGTCGATGCCAACGACGCCGGAAAGCTGCTGGTTTTCGCTGACGGCGCGCATGGAGCGGCCAATGGCCGTGCGCGTAAGCAGGAGATGCACCGCAACCACCAGCACGGCGGCCACCCCGAGTGACAGCATCTGGTCGGGCGTGGCGCGCAAGCCGCCGCCCAGCGGCAGCGCGATCTGCAGCGCCTTGGTGTAGTAGGCCGGTTTCGAGGTGAAGATGAATTCGAGCAGGCTGCGCAGCGTCAATGCCGCGCCGAAGCTTGCCATCACCATGATGATGACGGTGCTGCGCTGCGCCCGCAGCCGGCCGAAAAGCAGCGCATCGACCAGGAGCGCCAGCCCGCCGGTAAGCGCGACCGCCACCACCGCCGCGATAGGCAGCGACCAGCCGAAGGAGAACGGGCCGATGGGCGCAAGCAGGCCGCCGGACAGGTAGCCCAGCGCGCTGCTGACGGCGAGCGCGATATAGGCGCCCCAGGCGATGAATTCGCCATGCGCGAAATTGGCGAAACGCAGGATCGAATAGGTCAGTGTCACGCCGATGGCGCCGAGCCCGATCATCGAGCCGGTGATCAGCCCGTCCATGAGTGCCTGCGGGTTCATGGCGTCACCGTCTTCGGTTCGCGGCGCGCGCCGAGATAGAGCTCGGCGACGATGGGGTCGTCGGCCAGCGTCGCGGCCGGGCCTTCATGGCGCAACCGGCCTTCGACCAGGATCACGGCGCGGTCGGCAATGGCAAGTGCTGCCTTCACATTCTGCTCCACCAGCACGATGGTGACGCCGTTGGCGTTGATTTCTTTCAGCCGGGCGAACACGTCCGCCACGATTTTGGGCGACAGACCGGCCGACGGCTCGTCGAGGATCAGCACCGATGGCTCGACGATCAGCGCGCGCGCCACCGCAAGCATCTGCCGCTGGCCGCCGGAAAGCTGGCCGGCGCGCAGCGAAGGCCGCGCGGCAAGGTCGGGGAACATGGCGTAAAGCTCGGCAATGCGCCGGGCGCGCTTTTCCCTGGGCAGGATGTTGGCGGCAAGCAGCAGATTGTCATTGATCGACATGGTGCCAAAAATGTTCTCGGTCTGCGGCACAAAGGCCAGGCCGTGCCTGATCTTCTGATGCGCCGGGACAGCGGTGATGTCGAGGCTGCCGAGCGCGGTCGCGCCCGAATGGATCGGCACCAACCCGGCGATCGCCTTGACGAAGGTGGACTTGCCGGCCCCGTTCGGACCCAGCACCACCACCAGTTCGCCCTGCTTCACGTCGAGATCGACGCCGCGCACGATGGGCAGATCGCGCTCGTAACCGGCGACCAGCGCACGCGTGGAAAGTGCCGCCGTCATGCCGCGACCCCGCCGAGATAGGCTTCGATGACTGCCGGGTCGCGCGCCACCACATCCGGCGCGCCTTCCGTCAGATATTTGCCCGTGGCCATGACGACGACGCGCCCGCACAGCCGCGCCACCATCTCCATATTGTGCTCGATGAGCAGAATCGACTTGCCCTGCGCGTTGAGTTCCAGCACGCGGTCGATGATGAGTTCCAGAAGGCTCGGATTGACGCCGGCCGCCGGCTCGTCGAGCAGGATAGCCTCCGGGTCGGCCATCAGAATGCGCGCCAGTTCGAGCAGCTTGCGCTGGCCGCCCGAAAGCACCCGCGCGGGCTCATGCTCCAGCGCCGAGAGCGTGACGAAATCGAGCAGCGCGCGCGCTTTCTCCACCGCCGCCTTTTCCTGCGCGGCGACACGGCCGGGCCGCAAAAAATTCTTCCAGATGTGCTCGCCGGCCTGATCCTGCCCGCCGGTCAGCACGTTTTCCAGCACGGTCATCTCGGCGAAGGGGCGCGGTATCTGGAAGGTGCGGCCGACACCGCGCGCAATACGCCGCTCCGGCCCTTCCTGCGCCACTTCCCGGCCGACGATGCGGATCGAGCCTGAATTCGGCTTCAGGCTGCCGGCCAGAAGATTGAACAGCGTGGTCTTGCCCGCCCCGTTCGGCCCGATCAGCCCCGCCATCTCGCCACGGCGCAGCGTGATCGACATGCCGTCGACGGCACGCACGCCGCCAAACTTCCGCACCAAATCGCGCGCCTCAATAAGCGGCGGCTGCGCTTCGATGTCCTTCGGGCCGTTATGTGCGGGAGTGTTCGGCATCCGGTTCCTGATACCAAATTCTGATCGGTGATGTTTGATCAAACTTTACACCGGTCCCGATTGCAACTAAAAATTTGTCATCCGCACAGCTTGCGGCATCCGAATTTCGAATGGCGGTCCTCATGCCCGATCGGAAACATCAGCAATCAGTGCGAAACGGCACACGCCGCCGGGAGCGGCGTATATGAACAATCGTCGCAGCACATTGTCGCCGGTCGGCCGCGAAACGCTGCAGGACCGCGTCTATGCCGAGCTGCGCCGGTCGCTGATCTACGGCATGTTCGACGCCGGCGAGATGCTGCGCATCCAGGATCTGGCGGGAACGCTTCAGACCAGCACCATGCCGGTGCGCGAAGCGCTGGGCCGGCTGGTATCGGAAAAGGCGCTGGAGGCGCTGCCCAACCGCTCGGTGCGCGTGCCTCTCATCGACCGCGAGCGGCTGGAAGACCTCGCCCGCGCCCGCTGCCTGATCGAAGGCCAGATCACGGCGCTGGCCGTGCCGAACCTCACGGACGACGATTTTGTCCGGCTGAAGGAACTGACGGTCGCCTGCGAGGAAGCCTTCCGCAGCCATGACGACGAGATCGACAAGGCGCAGGCCACGTCCGAACTGAACCACGCCTTCCATTTCTATATCTACCGCGCCGCCGGCTCGGAAGTGCTGATTCCGATCGTGGAAAGCCTGTGGCTGCAATCCGGGCCCTATGTGCGGGCGGCCGCCCATATCCACGACGAGTTCCGCGACATTTCCGCGACCCATCATCACTGGGCGCTGATCGGGGCGCTGGAACGCCGTGACACCGCCGGCTCCGTCAAGGCGCTGACCGACGACATCACCCGCTCCTTCAATCTCATTCGCGGCCGCCTCGACTCTGGGGAAGCCGCAGAAAGGGCCACGAACAATGGCTGACGCCAGGGACGATTCCTTCGAGCTTTACGACCTGCGGGTCGAAGTGGTCGCGCCCGAAGGCGGCGCCATCTATTGCGGCGCCAAGGTGGGCGACTATTTCGAACTGCGCGGCGAGATGCTGCATATGCCGCCGGACCAGGGTTTTTCGATCTATTCGCTGGCCTCGCTCCTGCCGCTTCTGCCGGCCAAGCAGCGGCCGACCCACAAGAACGACTGGATGACCACCGACGCGGAAGTGGCCTGCCCGGACCCCAACTGCACCTCTCGCTTCCGCATCACCCGCACCGGCCTGCGCCGCTTCAGCCATGCCGCGACGACCGCCGTGCCGCTTGAGGACGATTGAGAGCATGCAAAGAACTAAACTGACACCGGACCACGAAATCTCCCGCGTCATCCGTGGCGGCTGGCAGATGGCCAGCGGCCACGGCGCGCAGGTAAGCGACGACCCGGTGTCCGACATGGTGGCCTTCGCCGATGCCGGCATCACCACCTTCGACTGTGCCGACATCTACACCGGCGTGGAGGAGCTGATCGGCCGCTTCCGCCTGCACTATCGCGACGTTCGCGGGCAGGAAGCGCTGGACAAGATCAAGGTGCACACCAAATTCGTGCCCGACCTCGACGTGCTGCCGCGCATCACCAAATCCTATGTCGAAGGCGTCATCGACCAGTCGCTGAAGCGGCTGAACCTCGAACGGCTCGACCTCGTCCAGTTCCACTGGTGGGACTATGACGCGCCGCGCTGGCTGGAAACGGCGCAGTGGCTGGGCGAACTGCGCCAGGCCGGCAAGATCCGCAACATCGGCGGCACCAATTTCGACACCGACCATATGGTCGATATCGTCACGGCGGGCGTGCCGCTGGTGTCGATGCAGGTGCAGTATTCGCTGCTCGACAACCGCCCCGCCAAGCGCATGGCGGCGGCGGCGGCCAATCACGGCGTTTCCTTCCTCTGCTACGGCACGGTGGCCGGCGGCTTCCTCAGCGACCAGTGGCTGGGCGCGAGCGAGCCGGACGGCGCCCTCGAAAACCGCTCGCTGGTCAAATACAAGCTGATCATAGACGATTTCGGCGGCTGGGAGCTGTTCCAGACACTGCTGAAGACCCTGCGCGGCATCGCCGACCGGCACGGCACCGACATCGCCACGGTGGCGAGTGCTGTCATGCTCGAGCGGCCGGGCGTCGCCGGCGTCATCGTCGGCGCGCGCAACCGCTCGCACCTGCCTTCGAACCTTGCGATCTCGGACCTCGAACTCACAAGCGAGGACCACGAGATGATCAATGGCGTGCTGGCTGATGCAAACGGGATCGAAGGCGATGTCTACACGCTGGAGCGCGACCGACACGGCCGCCACGGCGCGATCATGAAATACAATCTCAACAAGGGGGCGGCATGAGCGCCGCACCCTCGACAGACAGCCTGAAATCGAAACAGGAACGGCATCCGGGCAGAAAGCCGGTGGCCACAACCAAGGGGAACTGAAATGCGCAACATGCTTCTCGCCACCACCCTGCTGACGGCGCTCGGCGCCTCGGCCCTGCCCGCGCTTGCCGCCGATTGCAACATTCCGGTCGGCCTCGTCATGGAGTTGACCGGCCCTGCCGGCGAATACGGCCAGGCCGGGGCCAAGGCCGTCGAAATGGCGTTTCGCGACGTCAACGAGGCGGGCGGCGTGGACGGCTGCAAGCTGGTGACCGACACCCGCGACAGCCAGAGCCAGGGCAATGTCGCGGTCGACCAGGCCACCCAGCTCGTCAACATCAAGAAGGTGCCGGTCATCATCGGCGGCATCATCTCGTCGGTGTCGATCCCGATCCTCACCTCGGTCACGGCGCCTGCCGGCGTGGTACAGGTCTCGCCCGCCTCGACCTCGCCGACGCTCACCGAGCTCGGCCGCGACGGCAAGACCAACGGCGTGTTCTTCCGCACCATCACGTCCGATGCGCTACAAGGCACGGCGGCCGCCAAATACGCTATCGACCAGGGGCTCAAGAAGATCGCCATCATCCACGTCAACAATGATTTCGGCGTGAACATGGTGCGCGAGTTCAAGGCGGCCTACGAGAAGCTCGGCGGCACCATCACCTCCGACACGCCCTACAATGAAAAGCAGGCCAACTACGCCTCCGAAGCCAGTGCCGCCATGCAGGGTGACCCCGAAGCGCTCTACCTGATCAGCTATCCGGTGGACGGCGCGACCATCGCCCGCGCCTGGATCTCGGGCGGCGGCGCGCAGAAATTCCTGCTCAACGACGGCATGAACTCTTCCGAGTTCATCGAAAGCGTCGGTGCACAGTACCTTAACGAAGCCTATGGCACCTCGTCCGGCACCAGTCCGACGTCCTCGACCGAATATTTCAACGGCAATTTCGAAGCCTTCTCCGGCGGCATCAAGCCCGATGCGCCGGCGGCCGACCGCTCCTATGACGCCGGCGCCATCGTGGCGCTCGCCATCGCCAAGGCCGGCAAGCCCGAAGCCGCGGCGATCAAGGCGGCGATCCCGGAAGTCGTGGCCGCCGACGGCGAGCCGATCCACGCCGGCAAGGAGGAATTCGCCAAGGCGCTGAAGCTCATCAAGGAAGACAAGCCGATCAAGTATGAAGGCGTCATCGGACCGGTCAGCTTCGACCAGTATGGCGACATCACCGGCCCCTTCCGCCTGTGGCAGATCAAGGACGGCAAGGTCACCACAATCGGCGAGATGAGCGCCGACGAGGTCGGCAAGATCAAGGCCGAGACGGAGAAATAAATCCTCCCAGGACACACAAAAACCGAAAGCACTCCCCTCCGCGCCGGCCTTCGAGCCGGCGCTTTTTTTGCGCCCTGCGCTGTCGATTAACACCCGGAAATCTCGGGTCTTTTTCCGCGCCGCGCCGGCCGGCACGGTCTGAACGAACCCATCAAAATTCCATAACATATTGCAATTAAACAATAAATGTGATCGTATTGAATGATAATTCAATAAAGAGGTGGAACGATGAACCCGCACATTCGCGATATCAGGGTTCCCGATGACTGGGATCGGCGCGGACTGCCCGGATGGGCCTATCACAGCCCGGCCTTTCTGGAGCTCGAAAGGGAACACATCTTCCGCAATCACTGGCAGATCATCGGCCACGTCTGCGACGTGCCGGAGCCGGGCGACTATCTCACCATGGATGTGGTGGGCGAGCGCGCGCTGGTGGTGCGCGGCAAGGACGGCGTGGTGCGCGGCTTCCACAATATCTGCCGCCATCGCGGCAGCCGCGTCGTCGCCGACGTGCGCGGCAGTTGCAGGAACGCGCTGGTATGCCCGTTCCATGGCTGGGTCTACAATCTCGACGGCACGCTGCGCGGTGCGGCCCGGCCAAAATCCTTTCCGGAACTCGACAAAACCGAGTTCGGCCTCGTGCCGCTCGACCTGGAAATCTGGATGGGGCTGATCTTCATCCGTTTCCGCAAAGGCCCGCAACCTTCGATGGCCGAGCTGCTGAAGCCCTTCGAGGAGGAACTGTCGCACTACCGCGTCGCCGACATGGTGCCGACCGGGGAGCCATGGACGCAGACCAGCCCGGTCAACTGGAAGTCCGTGCGCGATGTCGACAACGAAGGCTATCACGTCGCCATGGCCCACCCGGCGTTGCAGGACCTCTATGGCGCCAGCTATTACGACGAGCCCTTCGTCAACGGCGTGTCGCGTTCCTTCGCCACCTACAATCCTCACGCCGGGCGGCGCTGGAGCGTCGCGCGCTATGTGAATGTCGCACCGGAGCCGAAGCATTTGCCCGAGCGACTGAAGAAGGCCTGGATCTATTACGGCATTTTCCCCAACGCGGTGATCTCGGTGATGCCGGAGACGGTGCAGTTCTATCAGGAGTTCCCGCTCTCGACCGGCGAGACGCTGCTGCGCGGCGCGATCTACCGCTATCGCGACGAAAGCCGCGAACAGGCCGCCGCTCGCTACCTGTCCTACCGCATCGACCGGGAGACCATGTCGGAGGACGTGCAACTTTCGGTCTGGTCGAATGAGTCCATGCTGTCGGAGGCCTTCGGCGGCTTCTATCTCTCCGACCTCGAATATGGCGTACGCACGCACCATGACCATCTGCGCGCGCAGCTTCCGGTGCTGAACCTCGACACGGCGCCAGACGAGACGGAGATGGCGAGCGTCAACGAAGCGCTGCGGGCGCAGAAATAGTCGCCAGGCCGCGGCGCGAAACAGGCAGAACGTCACGCCGGAATTGCCGCTGGTATGGCGGCAATTCCGGCGAAGCCGGTTCACCCTTTCTTGGGAAACTTCCCCATACAAGCTCAATCGGTGGTGCGTGTGGGGGATTGATGATTAACCAGGCCAAAATACTGATGTTCCTGAAAGGCGAGTGGTCCGCACTCAGCCTCTTCGACAAGTTTCAGCTATGCCTTGGCTGCGCCGGCCTCTGCTGGGGCGCCTGGGCGATATCGCCGGAACTGGAAACCCTCAGGGAGATCAGGGACCGCCTCGGCCCTGCGGTCCAGGCGGCCGACATTGTCTATGTCAGCAAGGCCAGCCGCGACGGAGAGGATATTGCCATCCAACTCCAGAAGGCCCGGTCGGAAAACCCGCTCGAGTACGAACTCTGGATGTGCGCAGGCGACGGCGGCAAGGACCTTATTTTCTTCGGGTCGGGTCACTTCGGACGGGAAGAAAATTCTTTGACGCTTCGAAATACGATTTCCGAAAACCCGTCCCAGGTCCTTTTGAAAGTAAACGCCGATGATCAGGCGTACGCACGATTCGAGGAGTGGGATGTCTTTCGTTCCGTGAAAGAAACGGAAACCAGGATATTGCAGGGCGACGTGAATTGCGGGGAGATATGATGCAAACGAGACGTAGCGTGATGGTAGGCCTGGCGGGGACAGCTTTTGCCGCCTCACTTCCCGGGCGGTCCTTCGCTCAGTCCCTATGCGAAGTTTGGCCACAGACCCTGCTTTGGGATATCAAGCATGCCCTTTGGGGATCGACATCCGGCGAATATGAGGATTGCGTATATATGATCGGCGGCCCCTGGTGCCCGGTTTGCCGCCGTTCCGTGAATGAGTATTTCGACGGCAAGCTGAAATTCGAGCTTCGGTTCGTCCCGTTCGATGCCGTTCAGATGAAGCATCGCCGCCAGATGGCAGACATCGTGCTGAACAATGTTGACGGGATCAAGCGGACGTTTGTCGACAACACCCCCGCGCCCAGTTTCCCGCCGCAGGTGGAGAAACTGATCCACGATGCCAATTTCATCGCCGCCGAAGGCTTCAAGCCCAGGTTCAAGAATCTGGCGTCACCCACATTCGTCTACGACGACGGGGAAGGCGCCGCGATCTTCAAAGGCTACAAGCCCTGGAAAGACTTCACGGGAAGCCTCCAGTCGATGGGATCGGAGATCACCGATTTCAGTCAGGAGCTTGACCGGATGCTATCGGAGGAAAGGAAGCTGGATTCGGCAGCCCTGGTCGGCTTCCGACGGACCACTGCGATCCATGCGCTTCCTCACAGCGCATCCGCCTCGCTTGGATGCTTCGACACCCAGCAATACGAGGCCGTGGCGGAAGTGCGTTATCAGGACACCGACTGGATTAAAATTCTGGCGCTGTTCAGCACGCAGGATGAACCTGTCTATGGCTATGTTGCAGCAAGCGACATGGTGTTTGCCTGACGAGTGTCAGGCGCGGACTGGCCGGCGGGCGTTTCGGAAGGTCTGGACCCGAGGCCGCCTGCCGGACGGCCTTCCATCTTGCGGGCCACGCCGGCTCTGCTAGACAAAGGCATGTCCAAGACCACACCCGCTACGCTGGCGCTGACGAAAGCTGGCGTGTCTTTCACCCTCGCAACATATGACTACGATCCCAATGCCGATCGCGTCGGGCTGCAGGCTGCCGGGGCCATGGGCGTGCCGGCCTCCATCGTGTTCAAGACGCTGATGGTGGAGGTCGATGGCAAGCCGGCTTGCGTGGTGGTGCCCTCCGATCAGGAGGTCAACATGAAGAAGGTCGCCGCTGCCTTTGGCGGCAAGTCGGCCAGCATGATGAAGCCTGCCGACGCCGAGCGGCTGACCGGCTACAAGGTCGGCGGCATCAGCCCGTTCGGCCAGCGCAGGCAGGTGCCGGCGGCAATCGAGGAAATGGCGACGCTGGAAGACGAAATCTTCCTCAATGGCGGCCAGCGGGGCCTGCAAATCCGCATGCGTCCGGACGACCTCGCACAGGCGCTTGGAGCCAGGATGGCCGACCTTATTCGCTAGAAACCGGCGTCGCTCCCCTCACCCCCGCCAGACGCCTTCTTTCCTCAACTCATCCATCGTGCGCGAAATGCCTTCGCGCAGGATCGAAACCATATCGTCGATCTGCTCTTTGGTGATCGTAAGCGGCGGCGACATCACGCACATATTGATGAGCGGCCGCACCAGAAGGCCGAGTTCATGGCAATGCGCGTCGATGCGCATGCCGACATTGCGGTCGAGCTCCAGCGGGTTCCTGCTTTCGCGATCGGCCACGCAGTCCACGCAGGCCATGAGGCCGAGCCCGCGTACCTCGCCCACCAGCGGCAATTCCTCCAGCGTCTTAAGCCGCGCCTGGAAATAGGGCGTCACTGCCCGCGCATGGGCAAGGATGCCGCCTTCGAGCAGGTCGAGATTCTTCAGCGCCACCGCGCATCCCACCGGATGGCTCGAATAGGTCAGCCCGTGAGCATACATGGCCGTCGGATGGTTGGAGCGGCGCAACTCTTCCAGCAGGCGCTCGGAAACCACCATGCCGCCGAGCGGGAAATAGCCAGAGGTCACGCCCTTGGCGAAGGTGATGATGTCGGGCTCGATGCCGAACGCCTCTTCGGAGGCGAATACGTGGCCGAGCCGCCCGAAGCCGGTGACGACCTCGTCCGACACATAGAGAATATCGTTGTCGCGGCAGATCTTGCGGATGCGCGGCAGATAGTTTTCCGGTGGCACGATGACACCGCCCGAGGCCTGCACGGGCTCGCCTACGAAAGCCCCGATTTTTTCCGCGCCGACGCGCTTCACCGTCTCCTCGAACTCGGCCACCAGACTGTCGGCGAAGGCCGCGATGCTCATGCCCGCCGGCCGGCGGAACGGATCGGGCGACGACAGCTTGATCACCAGATCGTCGGCGCCATCCATCCAGTCGCGGTCGCGCGGGCGGCCGTTGAGCGAGGCCGACAGATAGGTCGAGCCGTGATAGGCGCCGCCGCGCGACAGGATCAGCTTCTTCTCCGGCCGGCCGCGCACATTGTTGTAGAACTGCATGAAACGCAGCGCGCTTTCCACCGCCGACGATCCGCCGGTGGTGAAGAAGACCTGGTTGAGATCGCCCGGCGCATGCCCCGCGATGCGCCCTGCCAACACGGCGGAAGCTTCGTTCATCGTGTACCAGGGCGTGTTGTAGGAAAGCTGCATAGCCTGCTCGTACATGACGCGGGCCAGTTCCTCGCGACGGTGCCCGACATTCACGCACCACATGCCCGCCGGTCCGTCGATCAGGCGTTTGCCGTCGCTGTCGGTGATGTATATGCCCTCGCCCTCGCCGATCAGGCTGCGGGTTTCAGCGCCGATCTCGCCGGCGGTCGGCCAGGGCTGCACCAGATGGCGCCTGGCAAGTTCCACAGCGTCCTCACCGGTTGGCGCATCGCCTGCCCTTGCCGCCATCATATCATGTACCGCAGCCATGCCCTTCCCCTTTCCGACACCCGTCCCGCTACGCCGTTCCGGCGTTGAAGGAAGGTGCGCTCCTCGTTTATTTTGAATATCCGTTCAATCAATATCACAGAAATATCGCTTGATTTCAATCCGCGGATAAGCTCATGATGATGAAAAGCGGGCGCATGCGGGAACCATGACGCCGACGCAGAATGGGATGATCATGCAGAACGTTTTCGAGCCTGCATATGCGGGAAAGCCGCACCAATGACGGCGGCTGCGGAAGACGCGTCACCTCTGCCACTGAGGCGGCATCGCGGGCGTTCTTCCCTGTTGCAATCGGAAGCCGCACAGGGATTTGCCCTGATCAGTCCGACCTTTCTTTATGCGCTGGTGCTGCTCGTCGTTCCGATCGTCGTGATCCTGGCGCACAGCTTCTGGACGCAGAACTATCTCACGATCGACCGCACCTTCACACTGGAAAACTACCGCGTCGCGCTGACCGAGCCGATCTATCGCGACCTTCTCATGCGCTCCTTGTGGATCTCGCTGCTGGTCAGCTTCTTCACGGTGGTGCTGGCCTATCCCATCGCCTTCTACATCTCGTTCCACGGCGGCCGGCACAAGGGGCTGTGGCTGTTCCTGATCACCATTCCTTTCTGGACCAGCTACCTGCTGCGGGTGATGTCGTGGAAGGTGATCCTCGGCTACAATGGCGTGCTGAATTCGGGGCTGATGGGGCTTGGCATCACCAGCGAGCCATCGACGGCGCTGCTCTACAACACCAGCGCCGTGGTCATCACGCTCACCCACGCCTGGGCCGCCTTCGCCATCCTGCCGATCTTCGTGTCGTTGGAAAAGATCGATCGTTCGCTGATCGAGGCCGCGACCGATCTTGGCGACGGCCCGCTGCGCAGCTTCCTGCGCGTTACCCTGCCGCTGTCCGTGCCCGGCGTCGTCTCGGCCATACTCATCGTCATGATCCCGACGGTGGGCGATTTCGTCACCCCAAAACTCGTCGGCGGCAAGGATGGCGTGATGATCGCGAACGCCATCGAGGCGCAGTTCGGCAAGGCGTCGAACTGGCCGCTGGGTGCAGCGTTGTCGGTCACCACCATGCTGGTGGTGACGGCGATGGCGGCGGCCACCGTGCTCATCATCCGCTCCGCTGCGAGGCTGGCACGATGACGATGATGAACAGGATGCTGTCACGCTGGCTGCCGGCCTACGCCTTCCTCTACATCGTCTTTCTCTATCTGCCGGTGGTGTTCCTGCCGATCTTCTCGGTCAACACCACGGCTTCGCCGAAATTTCCGCTCACCGGCCTGACGCTGAAATGGTATCGCGACCTGCCCAATACGCCGGCGCTGATCGACGCCGCCTGGAACAGCCTGATGGTGGGGGTTTCGGCGGCGCTTCTGGCCACCCTGCTTGGCATCTGCGCGGCGCGCGCCATCACCCGCTATCGCTTTCCGGGCCGGCGCGCCATCAACGGGCTCATCATGGCGCCGCTGGTGCTGCCCGAGATCATACTCGCGGTGTCGATGCTTCTGGTGATGCTGCAACTCGGACTCAGCCTGTCACTGATCACCGTGGTGTTCGGCCATGTGCTGATATGCATTCCCTATTCGCTCTCCGTGCTGACCTCCGGCTTCGAGGGTTTCGACCGCAGCCTGGAGGAAGCCTCGGCCGATCTCGGTGAAAGCGCCTTCGGCACCTTCCGGCGGGTGACGCTGCCGATGGTGGCGCCGGCCATCATCTCCAGCCTGCTCGTCAGCTTCACCATTTCGCTCGACGAGTTCATCATCGCCTTCTTCCTGACCGGAACGGAGCCGACGCTGCCGATCTATATCTGGGGCCAGTTGCGCTTCGCTTCCAAGCTGCCGGGCGTTCTGGCGCTCGGCACCGTGCTGCTGGTGGGCTCCTTCCTGCTTCTCACCATCGCCGAAGTGCTGCGCCGGCGCGCCGCGCGCCGCACCCAGAACACCGGAGGCGCCCATGCCTGACCTGCCCCTGCCCGAACGCCCGCTCAGCGATCGAACGATGATCGAGATTTCGCATGTCAGCCGCAGTTACGGCGCCTTCAAGGCGCTGGACGACGCCTCGCTGACGATCCGCGAGGGCGAGTTCTTCTCGCTGCTCGGCCCCTCCGGCTGTGGCAAGACCACGCTGCTCAGGATGATCGCCGGCTTCGACAATCCGACCACCGGCACAATCGCCATTGACGGCCAGCCGATGGAAGGCATTCCGGCGAACCGCCGGCCCACCAATATGGTGTTCCAGAGCTACGCCATCTTCCCCCACCTCAATGTCGAGCAGAACGTCGCCTATGGGCTAAAACGCCTGAAGCTCGGCGCTACGGAAGAAAGACGTCGCGTCGAGGAGGCGCTTGCGCAGGTGTCGCTCACCGGTCTCGGCAAACGCGGCGCAAACGAACTTTCCGGCGGCCAACGGCAACGCGTGGCGCTGGCGCGCGCGCTCGTCATGCGGCCGAAGGTGCTGCTGCTGGATGAACCGCTGTCGGCGCTGGACAAGAAACTGCGCGAGCAGATGCAGGTGGAACTGCGCCGGTTGCAGCAGGCGGTGGGCATCACCTTCATCCTCGTCACGCACGACCAGTATGAGGCGCTCGCCATGTCCGACCGCATCGCGGTGATGTTCGGCGGGCGCATCACGCAGGTCGCCTCGCCCAAGGAAATCTACCAGCGCCCGGTGAACCGCCAGGTGGCCGACTTCCTCGGCGGCATGAATTTCGTCAAGGCCGAGATCGTGGAGGAAAACGGCGCTTCGATCGTGGTCGACACCCTCGGCTTCGGCCGCGTCAGGACAGACAAGCCGCCGGCCTTCACGCGCAATGGCGGGTCGGCCACGCTCGGCATCCGGCCGGAACGACTGCGCGTGCTGTGGGACGACGCGACGTCGAAATTCGAGGTGGCCGGCCGGGTCGTCGAGCGCCATTATTTCGGCGAGATCACCCATCTGATCGTCGAAATTCCGGGGCTTGAAAAGCCGCTGTCGGTGACCGAGACAAATGATTTCGGCGCCGACGACATTCCCGTCGGCTCGGCCGTTCGGCTGGCCTATGATCCCGATGCGCTGGTGGCGCTGGCCGATTGAACCGGCCGGTTATTTCCGGCAGGGTCTGGAAACTTCCGCGTCACGGACTCCCTCCCGCCTTGATGAATCTACTCCGCCCTATTCTCGCCCTACCCCCTCCCCGCGAGGGGGAGGAGAATGATTTTCGTCGCCATAGTCGCCAAAACGGTGAAGATCAGTGCCAGCCGGACATGCAGCTGGGTTCCCCTCCCCCTTGTGGGGAGGGGTTTGGGGTGGGGCATTTCAAATGCAATTGCCTGACCGAAACAGGGAGACGCCCGCATGACGATCACCGCGCTCGACCATGTCCAGCTCGCCATGCCGGCGGGCGGCGAGGAAGAAGCCCGGCGCTTCTATGAAGGCCTGCTCGGCATCCCCGAAACGCCCAAGCCGCCAGCGCTCGCGGCACGCGGAGGCTGCTGGTTCGAGGCAGGCACGGTGAAAATCCATCTCGGCGTGGAGGCCGTTTTCGTGCCGGCCCGCAAGGCGCATCCCGCCCTGGTAACGGATGATCTCGCCACCCTCACGGCACGTCTTGAAGTCGCCGGCATCGCGATAACGCCCGACAATGCGATTGCCGGCACGCGCCGCTGCCATGTCAGCGACCCTTTCGGCAATCGCATCGAGCTGATCCAGGACAAGGCAACCATGGAGCAACAGGGGTCCCGGGATAGGCTGCTCAGTAGCCGGCCTTGATCTTCTCGAATTCGGCGATCATCTTCTGCTTGAGGTCTGACGGCACCGGCGACTGGAACCAGATCCTGTCCGAACTTTCCTGGGCGGTTTCGTAGCCCTGTTCCTTCAGCACCTGCGGGTCTACGCCTGCCATGCCTTTCGCATTGGCGTGGCCGTAGCCCCAGTCGCCCACCAGCGTCTTGGCGACTTCCGGGTCGTTCAGCGCGCTCAGGAAATCATAGGCCTTGTCCTTGTTACCCGGCGCATCCTTGAACATCACATAGCCGCAGACCCAGGTGGAATAGCCTTCGTCCGTATCCTTCCTGGCCTTGATCGGCACGCCATTGGCCACCGACTGGGCCACCGCATCGTTCCATGCCCATGCCAGATCGACCTCGCCGCCGGTCAACGCCTGCACGATTTCCGTGGTGTCGGCCCAGTAGAGGCGAACATTCTTGTGCACCTGCCGCAAAAAATCCGACGCCTGCCTGAACTGCTCGTCGTTCATCACGGCGCCGTTCCTGAGGCCGATGGCGATGGCGGCGAGCGCATAGGCGTCGTCCACATTGTCACCGATCGAGACGCGGCCCTCGAATTTCGGATCGGCGAACGCCCTTACCGATTGCACGTCCTTCTCATCGATCTTGTCGCTGTTGTAGGTGAGCTGGGTGTTGCCCCATTCATAGGGCATCAGCCAGACCTTGCCGTCATCGCTGGTGACAAGGTCCTTCATCGCCATGATGTCGGGGTTGAGATCGCTCCAGCCTTCGATCCGCGACGTGTCGAGCGGCTGCAGCAACCCCGCCTCGCGCCATTTCACGACATTCTGCGAGCACGGATGGCCGAGGTCGGCCTTGAAGCCGGAACGCAGCTTCTGGAACGCTTCCTCCTCTTCCCCGAAGAAGGCGAAGCTCGGCGAATCTCCATATTTCCCGGCATATTTCGGATGGAAGCTGGGGTCTTCGTAGCCGGCCCAGTCAAAGACCAGCAGATTGTCGTCGGCCGCTCTCGCAAGCCCGGCCACGGACGCCGCCAGAACCCCTGTCAACGCCAGCGCGAGCGAAAGCCGTTTGGTGCGTGTTTTCATCGTTCCCATCCTTTGGTCTTGTTTTTGGTGTCAGGCGATCTTCTCCCGTGCCTCGCCTCCCCGCGAGAAATGATCGGGAAAAACCGATGCGAGATAGTCGGCAGCCGCGCGGAAGGCGCTTTCGCGCGTGACGTTCTCGGCGCCTATCATCAGGCGCAGCCACAGGCCCTCGAGCATCGCGCTCAGGGCCAGCGCGGTGGCTTCCACGTCGTAGCCATAGCCGGCCTCGTCCTTGAGCCGCTCGCACAGGTCGACGATGGTCTGCTGATAGACCTTGTCGCGCGCCCCGCTCAGCGCCTGATAGGTCGGCCGCGATTTGGCTTCGCCCCAGAAGGCGCACCAGGCCGCCAGCTTGCGCTTGTTGCAGATCGAGCGGTCGAAATCGGCCGCGACCAGCGCATGGAGCCGCCGCGCGGCGTCGCCGCCGGCCTTGTCGAGCGCAGTGCGCCAATGGGCGGCATATTCGTCATACATATGCTGCAACGTCGCGACGAGCAGCCTTTCCTTGCTTTCGAAATGGAAGTTGACGATGCCGCGCGACAGCCCGGCGCCATCGGCCACATCGGCCATCGTGGTGTCGGAATAGCCGCGCTTGGCGAGCGAATCGATCGTTGCCTCTATGAGCTGCAACTGCCGCGTTTCCTTCGATGCCTTGCGGCTGCGTTTTTCCGTGTCGTTCCTCTCGACCGCCTTCTCGGCCGGCCGTTGCACTGTCTTCATCGCCGCTGTCATGCTCCACATCGCCGGTTAACGATCCCCGCCCGGCTTCCACCGACGAAGATCAGCAAGACGATAGGCGCCATTGTCAAGAAACTTCCGCATGGCCCGCCGGCCCTCATTGTCCCCTTGCGACGGAAGCCTACTCCGCTTCAGTCAAAACGCAACGTTTATTTGTTGAACATTCATTCAGAATCTATGGACAGCATCGGCATTGTCGTGTCAGATTTGCCATAAAAGAACACAAGAGCGGGAACCGGAATGAAGACTTGGGACGCCATCGTCATCGGCGCCGGGCACAACGGGCTCGTCAATGCCTGCTACCTGCAGCGCGCCGGGCTCGACGTGCTGGTGGTGGAGAAGAACGACTGGATCGGCGGCGCCGCGACAAGCCGCTCGCTCACGCCCGGCTTCCTCTACTCCAACTGCTCCTATGTCTGCTCGCTGTTTCGGCCCGAGATCATGCGCGACCTCGAACTGCCACGCTTCGGGCTGCAGGTCATCTCCTATGAGGGCGGCGCGGTGTTCACCCGTGATGGCGACTACCTCGCCAACTACCGCGACCACCACGCCCACCGCCGAGAATTCGCGCGCTTCTCCGCCCGCGACGCCGAGGCCTATGACCGCTACGCCCGCGACGTGACGCGCCAGTGCCGCTTCATCCAGCCACTTCTGATGCGCACCGCGCCTGACCCGACCAGTTTTCGTCCGCGCGACATCGGCGAGCTGATCTACCTCGGGAAAAAATTCGCCGGGCTGGGCGCGGCCGAAATGGCCGACACGCTGCGCTTCTGGACCATGTCGATCTCCGACTTCCTCGACGAATATTTCGAGACCGACGTCATCAAGGCCAATTTCGCGCTTTCGGGCATCATCGGCACCGCCCTCGGCCCCATGTCGCCCGGCACGGCCTATGTGCTGCTGCATCATTATATGGGCGAGGTAGACGGTTCGGTCGGTGCCTGGGGCTATGCGCGCGGCGGCATGGGTGCCGTCACCAAGGCGCTTGCGGACAGTTTCCTCGCCTCCGGCGGCACCATCCGCGCGAGCGCGGAAGTGGAACAGGTGCTGGTGAAGAACGGCAAGGCGCGCGGGCTGGTTCTGGCCGGCGGCGAGGAGATTTTCGGCAAGCTCATCGTCTCCAATGCCGACGTCAAGCGCACCTTTCTGAAGCTCGTCGAGGAAAAGGAACTGCCCGACAGGTTCCTGCGCCGCGTGAAGAACTTCAAGATGCGCGGCTCGTCGGGCAAGGTGAACATCGCGCTGGATTCGATGCCCGAATTCCCCGCTCTGCCCAAGGATTCGCCCTGCTATCGCGGCGACATGCATTTCACCGATTCCGTCGAGCGCATGGAGCGCGGCTATGACGACTGGAAGGCCGGGCGCTGGTCGGCCGATCCCTTCCTCGACATGATGATGCCCACCATGCTCGATCCGACCATGGCCCCGCCGGGCAAGCATTTCATGAGCTGCTTCGTGCAATATTGCCCGCCCAAGGTCGAAGGCCGCGACTGGACCGACGCCGACCGCGACGCCTTCGCCGAGACGGTCGTCTCGCAGATCGCCGACTATTCGCCTGGCTTCCGCGACCGCATCATCCACATGGAGGTGCGCACGCCGCGTGAGATCGAAGCCGAGGTCGGCCTCACCGAGGGCAACATCTTCCAGGGCGAGCTGACCTTCGACCAGTTGCTGTTCAACCGCCCGGTGCCCGGCTACGCGCAATATCGCTCGCCCGTCGACGGGCTCTATATGTGCGGTTCCTCAACTCACCCCGGCGGCGGCGTGATGGGTGCGCCCGGCCGCAACGCGGCAAATGAAATCCTGCGTGACCTGTCACGCCCCACCAAGCATATGAGCCCGGCCCATGATGTCATTTGATGCACCCAAATGGGATGTGCTTGTCATCGGCGGCGGCCACAACGGCCTTGTCGCCGCAGCAACGCTGGCCAAAAGCGGCCGCAAGGTGCTGGTTCTGGAGGCCGCCGGCGAGGTCGGCGGCGCGGCCCGCACTGAGGAGTTCGCGCCGGGTTTTCGCGTCTCCACCGCCCATCTGCTCAACCGCCTGCATCCGGAGGTGGTGAAGACGCTGGAGCTGGAGCGTCACGGGCTTGTTTTCTCTGGAATTACCTCCACCCCTGCCCCCTCCCCGCAAGGGGGAGGGGAATCGGGCGTCGGCTCTGTCCATCGCGAAACATCAACGGCCTTGGCGGAAGCAGCACCAACATCCCCCTCCCCCTTGTCAGGAGGGGCTAGGGGTGTGGGCATCCGGTTTGCTCCCAGCGTTGCGCTGTCGCGCGACGGCGAGCCGCTGACGCTTCATGGTGGCTATGGCGAAAGCCTCTCCGGCGCCTCGGCCTCCGAACAGGCGGCGTGGCAGGAATTGCGGGCACAACTCCTGCGTTATGCCGGCATTCTGAAACCGCTGCTGGCGCGCCGGCCGCCCGACCTTGGCAATATGTCGCTGATGGAAAGTTCGGCCTTCGCCGTGACCGGCCTGTCGCTGCGCCGGCTCGGCAAGGAGGACATGCGCGATTTCCTGCGTATGCTTCTGATGAACGTTTCGGACGTCGCCGACGAACATCTGGAGGACGACCGGCTGAAGGGCCTGCTTGCCTTCGACGCCACGCTCGGCAGTCATCTCGGGCCTCGCTCGCCCACCTCGCTGCTCGGCCTCTACTTTCGTCTTGCCGGCGAGATCGGCGGCCAGGCCGGCGCACAGGCGCTGCCCGTGGGCGGCATGGGTGCGGTGATGGCAAGCGTGCTGCGCGCGGCACAGGCTGCCGGTGTCACCATTCGCACCGACGCATCGGTGGCGAAAATCCTCGTCGAAAAGGATCGCGCCGCAGGTGTGGCCCTCGATGGCGGCGAGGAAATCCGCGCCCGCACAATTGTCTCGGCCATCAATCCCCAAAACACCTTTTTGGACCTCGTCGGCACGCGCGAAATCGACACCGGTTTCGTCCGGCGGATCAAAAACATCCGAATGAAGGGCGATGCGGCAAAGCTCCATCTGGCGCTCGACCGGCCGCTGGAGTTTTCGGGCCTCGAGGCCGCCGGCCATCGAGGCCGCCTGGTGATTGCGCCCTCATCCGACCATGTCGAGCGCGCCTTCAACCCGGCCAAATATGGCGAGTTTTCGCCCGAACCGGTGATGGAGATCACCCTGCCGAGCCTGTCTGACCCCACGCTCGCGCCGGATGGCGCCTGCGTGCTCTCGGCCGTGGTGCAATATGCGCCCTATGCGCTGAAGGAAGGCTGGGAGGCGGGGCGGAAAAGGTTTCTGGCCGCCATCATGGCCCAGCTCGAGCTTTACGCCCCGGGTGTCGGCAGGCTGGTGCGCCATGCCGAACTGCTGACACCCGCCGACCTCGAAGCGCGTTACCGCATGCCCGGCGGCCACTGGCACCACGGCGAATTGCAGGCCGACCAGATGCTGATGTCGCGTCCCGCCTTCGGCGCTGCCGGCTACGACACGCCGGTGGCCGGACTGTTCCTGTGCGGCGCCGGCTCGCATCCGGGCGGCGGCGTTTCCGGCGTGCCGGGGTTGAACGCAGCGCGGCGGATTTTGGAGATGAGGGGCTAAGCATGTCGAAGACGGCCGTGAAACCCATCGCCGAGCAGCCGACTGTCCGGCCGCTTCACTCCCCCGCCCAGCTCCACTTCCGCACGCTGCGCCTCGACACGCCGTTCCAGCCGCGCATCGACACGCTGATGAAGACCAATGACTGGTACGACTGGGGCGGCTATCGCGCGCCCGCCTCGCTGTGGGACGAGGAGCTGGAATATTTCGCGATCCGTAGCCAGGCCGCACTTTTCGACATCTCGCCCATGACAAAATACCGGATCGAGGGACCGGACGCCGAAACCTTCCTCAACCGCCTCACGCTGCGCGACGTGACCAGGTTGAAATCCGGCCGCGTCCACTACACCGCGTGGTGCGACGATGCCGGCCATGTGCTCGACGACGGCACGCTGTTCCGCCTTGCCGAAACCCGTTTCCGGCTCTGCTGCCAGGAGCGACATTTGCCCTGGCTGCTCGACAGCGCCATCGGCTTCGACGTCACCGTGTCGGAAGAAACCGAGGCGGTCGCCGCACTTGCCCTCCAGGGCCCGACCTCCTTCGCCATTTTGCGCGAAGCGGGCTTCGAAGGCGTGGAGCGGTTGAAGGTTTTTGACCTTGCCGACTTCCCGCATGGAGACGGCAGTGTCACCATTTCGCGTACCGGCTTTACCGGCGATCTCGGCTACGAGCTGTTCATGCCCGTCGAACTGGCCTTGTCGCTATGGGACAGGCTGATGGAGGCCGGGCAGTCGCGTGGCATCCGCGCCATCGGCTACACTGCGCTGAACCGCGCGAGGCTGGAGGCCGGGCTGATCGTGGCCAATGCCGATTTCGTCACCGCCGAGCATGCCATCCGGGCCGACCGCGTGCGCATGCCCGACGAGATCGGGCTTGGCTTCATGGTCGATCTGGAAAAGGGCTATTTCAACGGCCGCCGCGCCATCGTCGAGGCGCGCGCGAAAGGCAGGCTGCAGCACGTTCTGGTCGGGCTGGAGATCGAGGGCAATATTCCCGCGGAGCACGCCATCGTCTATCATCGCAAAAGGAAGGAAGTCGGGCTGGTGAGTGCCGCCATCTGGTCGCCCATGGCCAAGCGCAACATCGCGCTGGCAAGTCTCGTGCGGCCCTATGGCGACACGATTTCCGACGACCTCTGGGTCGAGATCTATGCCATGCGCGAGCTGAAATACGAACGGCTCATGAAGCGGGCGAAGGTGGTGGCGCGGCCCTTCGTAAAACTCGACCGCCGCACCGCGAGCCCGCCGCCGGAGTTCTGAGCATGACCGGGGCGGACGCCGAATTCGCCGAACAGTGGCGGCTCATAAATACGCCGCTGGGCGAGGAATGGTCGGGCCGCACACGCTATGCGGCGGCGATGTATTTTCACAAGCGCGGCGACATGGATGCCGAGGTGCTGGAGATCTACCGCACCTGCTCGCGGCTCGACAGCCAGGACCCGCTACCGATCATCCGCGACCGCGGCGTCGGCAAGGACTGGCTGGGGAGGATGGAGAAGGGGAAGCAAGGCTGATCATGCTCAAAGCGTCCCCCTCTTCGTCCCGCTACGCTCCAGATCACTGTTTCAGCACGTCCGCCCATTCGGGATGACGGGCGAACTGCGCCGCCGCGAAAGGGCATAGCGGAACGATTTTCACGCCGGCTGCGCGGGCATCCTCGACGACGCGCGCGACCAGTTTCGTGCCGACGCCCTGCCCGCGAAACACATCCGGCACTGTGGTGTGGTCGATGATAAGCTGATGCCTGTCCGGGCGCCTGAAGGTGATCTCCGCCTCGGCGCCACCGGGCCCACGCAGCACATAACGGCCGCCAGCATCATTTCCCTCGAGTTCGATTTCCGTAGTCGCTTCCGTCACGTCCCGGTCTCCTGTTGCAGACGATAAGGCGCAAGAAAGGTCCGGGCTGCGACAAGCTCGTTCTGCCGCATCTCGTGGCCACCCTCGTGCCATTCCAGTGTGACATCCGCGCCGTCCGCACGCAAATAGCTGTCCAGCCGCGTCGTCAGTTCCGGCGGGCAGATCGGATCGCGACGCCCTGCGGTGATGAGCACCCGCTTGTCCTCAAGGCTGCCATTCACTTTCGGCTCGAACGGGATCAGCGGATGCATCAGGATCGTCGCATCGAACAGGTCGGGCTCGGCAAACAGGACGGATGCCAGGATGTTGGCCCCGTTGGAGAAGCCGATGCCGATCACCGAGGACGGTTTGGCCGCCCCGACATGCGCCTTGATGAAATCCGCCATCTTCGCCGTGCGCCGGGCAAGGTCGTCCATGTCGTAGACGCCCTCTGCCGTGCGGCGAAAGAAGCGCGCAGCGCCATATTCGGAAACGTCGCCGCGCGGCGAGATCGCCGCAACCCCCGGCAGCAGGTCCAACGCCAGCCCGAGCATCTGGTTCTCGTTGCCGCCGGTGCCGTGGAAGAGGAAGAGCAGCGGCCCGTTCGGCTTGCCGGGCAGCGGCGTGAAAATATAGCTGTCCTTCGACATTGAGGCCTCCTTGCCTTCACAGTTGAGGGCGGCGACGGACAAGCCGCCGCCAACCGGTCAGTCGCCGAGCGGCTGCAGATTCTTCTCCAGCCACGGCCGCAGATGCGCATGCTGGGCCGGCAGCTTCAACGCCTCGCCAAGATGGGCGGTGTCCTCGTCGCGGTCGAAGCCGGGCTCGTTGGTCGCCACCTCGAACAAGACGCCGCCGGGGGTGCGGAAATAGATCGCCCAGAAATAATCGCGGTCGATCACCGGCGTGACCTGATAGCCCGTGTCCATCAGCGCCTTGCGCACCTCGAGCTGCTTTGCCCGGTTCTCCACCGCGAAGGCCACATGGTGCACCGAGCCCGCGCCGAGATTGGCATAGGAAACGCCCGGCAGGGTTTCGATGTCGACGAAGTCGGCCCCGTTGCCGTCCTTCACCGCCATGCGCTTCACATTGCCAGCCGTGTCGATCACCTCATAGCCCATGAATTTCAGCAACTCCTCGGTGGCGCCGGCGTCCTCCAGGCGCAGCGACACCGAATGGAAGCCGTGAATGGCGTCTTCGCCGGGGATGCCACCCTTCAGCCAGGGCAGGCGCTTGTCGTCCTTCACCTCCACCAGCGCGAAACTGTCGCCGTCCGGACCGTCGAAGTCGATGCGGTTTTCACCGAACAGCGTCTCGCGCTTCAGGCCGGTCACGCCCTGTTCGGCAAAGTGCTTTTCCCAATAGCCGAGCGTGCCTGCGGGCACCGAAAACACCGTCCTGCCGACCTCGCCGGTGCCGGGATTGCCCTTGCCGATATTCGGAAAGGGAAAATAGGTCATCACCGTGCCCGGCGTGCCCACCTCGTCGGCATAATAGAGGTGGTAGACATCCGGCGCGTCGAAATTCACCGTCTTCTTGACCCGGCGCAGGCCGAGCTTGCGGGTGAAGAAGTCATTGTTCTGGCGTGCATCGCTGGCCATCGAAGTGACGTGATGCAGACCCTTGATCTGGTCCAGCATATCGATACTCCCTTTCGTTCGCAGCCGGGGCTGCCTGTCTCGCCCCATATGTCGGTCAGCGAGCGTAAAGGGAAAGAGGCCGGCCACACTATGGACTGTCTCCATCCATCGAACAATTCACAAGCTATCGGGTGCACAATGGGCGGAAAGATTCAGCGCGGCCAGTCGCTTCTCCGGTCGAGCACACCGCCTGACGCAAAAGACCCGCGCCGGATGGAGGCGCGGGTCTTGTTGAAGGAGCGCAGCGAACGCTTTACTGCTGCATGATCATGCGCTGTTCGTCGCGCTTCTCGCTATAGGTGCTCTTGTCATAGGCCGGCTGAGCCTTGAGCTGATCCTTGGTGAAGTTGGTGTAGAGATATTTGTTGCCGTCCTTGTCGGTCATGAAGGCAAGGTTGTCCATGCCGACGGCAACTTCCTTCGAGCCGATGCCGAGGAACCCGCCGACATCGATGATCACCGCATCGACCTTGCCGTCACCGGAAAGCACGACATCGCCGATCTTGCCGACATTCGCGTCCTCGGTGCCGTAGACGGTCGTGCCGGTCAGGTCTTCGGCGCGGACCTCACCCATGGGCATGGGCGTCAACTGCGATTTGTCGATAGCCCCGGTGGTGCCGCTGTCAGTTTCGGCGGGCGCCTGTGCGGTGTTGTCGTTGGTGGGCGCGGCCGGCGCCATGGTGCCGCCGCCGCTCTCGGGCGCCTGCGCCATGCCGTTGCCGGAAGGTGCTGTCGTGTCGGTGGCCGTAGCCGGCGCCGCGTCATAGGCCCTACGGTCGAAATCAGGCAGCGTCTGGAGCTGCTCCTTGCTGGCGTTCACCACCAGCCAGCGGTCGCCGTTCTTTTCGGCCTGACTGGCGTCGCCATAGTCGATGGCGACGTTCTTCTCGCCGATGCCGAGGAAGCCGCCGACCCCGACGACAAGGGATTCGACCTTGCCGTCCGGCGCGATTACGAGATCGTTGACCTTGCCGATATTCTGGGCATCGTCGCCGGTGCCGTTATAAACCTGCTCGCCGATGAAATTGGTGGCAAGAAAACCTTCGGCCCGCACTACAGCACCGGAGGGAGCGCTTTCCTCACCCATCGGGGCAGCGGGGCTGGCGGGTGCCGGAGCAGTCGTGTCCTGCGCATAGGCGGCGGTCGTCAGCAGGGTTGCGATGGCGGTCGTAGCCAAAAGGTTGCGGAACATGATAGTCTCTCCTTGTGCGTTGGTTATGCACCGCCGTGCTTCGACTTGCCGTCGCAGGGAAGGCCGAGGCGCGGCGCCTACATGTCTACAACGTCACGTTTCCCCTCCAGTTCCCCATTTTTCTCCCCTTCCCGGCTCTCATTCCTGCTCGAAAGACGAATTGATTGAACGTACAATTTGTTTGGGAACCTTTTGCCGGCTGACACGTTTGCGGGCGCGGTACTGAAAATTTTGGAAGGTACCCGGGCGGATTGTACCTTCCGGAAAGTGGGAGACGAGCAATGCACTCCATCGCAGCGTTGCCGAGCCGCATCGGCAGATGGCTGACACGCACGAACGTTGACAGGTTTGGCATTCGCAGGCCGTGCCCTGCACGATGAAAACGGCGGTGCACTCCCGGCTTGAGACCTTCCGCCCTCCCCGGACGGCCGACCGGTCGCCGGCCGCTCCGTTTTCGGGCGTCTTCAGATCACTGCTGTTCGCTGATGCCCTGGTTCTGGGTCGCGGGCGTTTCGATTGCCCGGCCATAATATTCGACGGCCACCCATGCCACGGCGGCGAGGATCAAGCCGCATACCAGCACCAGCAGAACCTGACGCCCCCGGCGGCCCTGACGGGCCTTTTCGGCGGGAATTGTTTTGGTCAATGCCAGTCTCCATATTGGGGGACGGAATTGCCCCTTTCCCTGGGTCAATGTTTTTATCCGATCGATGTTCCCTTCCCGGAACGGCTTTTCAACGATTGTGATGCAGCTTCGCAACCGTGGGGAGGAACCTGTTGAGGTTGACGTGCAGAGCAAGCTGAAAAACGCACCCAAGCTGCCGGCCGAGGTCTTGCTGGCGGTGAATGACGACCGGCGCACGGCGGTGCTGCGCGGCCTGAATGTGCACGACACCACCGCAGATCCCGATTTCGATCATCTGACGTCGCTTGCCGCAACGCTCCTGAACGCACCCTTCGCCTTCATCAGCCTGGTCGACACTGAGCGCCAGTGGTTCAGGTCCTGGTTCGGAGCCGAAAGCAGCGAAGCCCCGATCTATCTGTCCTTCTGCGCCCATGCCATTGCCGAGGCAGATGACATCATGGTCGTGCCCGACGCCGTGGCCGACCCGCGCTTCGCCGAGGACCCGATGGTCACCAGCGGCCATCGGGTGCGTTTCTATGTGGGTGTTCCGATCATCGTCTCGGGCGTGCCGATAGGAACGCTGTGCGTCATCGACACCAAGCCGGCGCCACGCCCCGACGCCGCCAGGCTGGACCAGCTTCGCGCGCTCGCCTCGCTGGCTTCCAGCCTGTTTGCGCTGAAGGAAGGGCAGCGTGCCGGCATGCTGGCGCGCGTTGCGCTGGAGCGTGAGGAAAAGCGCCGCGTCGTTGCCGTGGAGGCCGCCTCGCTGGCAAGCTGGGCCTGGGACGTTCGCACGGACACGATCGAATGCGACGCGCTGTTTGCCGAACTGCTCGATCTGCCCGCAACGTCGCAGCTGAGCGCCCGTCGTATCTTCCGCGCCATCGACCGCCGCGACGCCAAGCGCGCCGAGATGGATTTCCGCGCCGCATTGGCGGGCGATGAGGATTATATCGGCGAGTATCGCGTAGCGGGCTCCTGTCCGACGCGCTGGCTCGCCGCCCGTGGCCGCGTGATCGAGCGCGACGAAGACGGCAACCCGCTTCTCGTCATCGGCGTGAATTTTGACGTCAGCGAGCGCAAATCAGGCGAGGAACGGCAAAGGCTGCTGCTGCGCGAACTGAACCATCGCGTCAAGAACACGCTCGCCACCGTTCAGGCGCTTGCCACCCAAACCGTGCGCCACGCACGGGAGCCGGTGGAATTCCTCGATGCCTTCAGCGGCCGGCTGCGCGCCCTCGGTGCAGCCCACAGTCTGCTTTCCGATCACGAATGGCGCGGCATTGCCCTGTCGGAACTGGTGCGGCTCGAAGTCCTGCCTTACGACGAAGCCGACAATCCGCGCATCGACATTTCGGGAGAGCATGTGCTGCTGTCGCCCGACCAGGCCCTTGGGCTCGGGCTCATCCTGCATGAGCTGGCCAGCAATGCGCTCAAGCACGGCTCGCTGTCCTCGCCTTCGGGCGTGGTCGAACTGGAATGGAAAGTGGAAGGCGTCCGCCGGGCGCGCAGGCTGGTGCTGAGCTGGACGGAGCGCGGCGGACCGGCAGTAGAACCACCCAGCCGATACGGCTTCGGGTCCATCCTCATCCGCCGCAGCCTGTCCAAGGTCTTGGCCAGCGAGGTCAGGCACGAATTCCAGCCCGATGGCGTACGGGCGGAAATTTCCATGCCGCTGGAAGAATTTCCGAACTGACGACCGGGCAACCGGGCAACCCGGCCATGAAGCGCTTTGACGTTTGTCAGGCCTCGTCGTCCGCGGAGCCCTCTTTCGGCCTGTTCTCGCGATAGATGGCATAGGCGACGGCAGCGATCGCCGGCGCGGCGAGAGCCCCCAGCCCGGCGGGCTTGCGCAGCAGGGACGGCAACAAGGCCAGCCCCGAGGCGACGGCCATCGCGGCCATGTCCTGATTGCGCCGGCGCACCTCCCGCCGACGGCGGCTGCCGGCCGCCAGCCTGTGGATGATCAGGATGATCCCGGCAAGCACCAGAAAACCAATACCGAAAGCCAGCGACGTTTCCAGCGTGCCGTACCGCCGTGCCGCCGCGATGTAACCGGCTCCGATCAGGAAGCCCACCCCGCACAGGCCGGCGGCGGCGGCAAACAGATAGGCAATTGCCGCGCGCCGCAAACGGCGCACGGCAAGTCCCGTTTCGCCCGAAGCGAAACTCGCGATCAGCGATGCGAGCATATTGGCCCTGGCCACGTCTTCAGCGACGCGACATCATGGCAAACAGAAAACCGACCCCGGCGGCGATCGCCAGCGAGGTCACCGGCTTTTCACGAACCGTTTCAAGCAATTGCGCCTCAAGGTCACGTGCATTGCTCCGCAGGCCTTCCACGGCCGCCTCGCCATGGACCTTCAACTGTTCGACCCCCTCCTTGGCCACGCGGCGCGCAGTATTGTAGGAGTGTTCCCTGGTCGTGTTCAGTTGTTCCGTCAGCTTGGCTATGTCAGCCCGCAACTGGCGAATGTCGGCATCGAGATCAGGATTGAGACGCGCGCCGGCCTCGTTGTCGGTTCGGGTGGACTTGCTGCCTGCTGCGGCCATGGCTTCACTCCTTGATTTGTAACGGCGCTACAACGTCTTGCGGCCAGATAAGGTTCCATTTCGGGACAGCACTCCCCGTTCACCCCGCCCACAGGATCACAGAAGCGGACGCGGAGTTGTCGGAAGCCCTTCCCAGCCCGCCAATTCCATCAATCCCTCCAGGTCGAGGATGCGGCAACCATCGCGCCACTCCACCAGCTTGCGCTGGGCAAGCTTGCGGATGGTCTTGTTGGTATGAACCAGCGAGAGCCCGAGCGTGTCGGCGACATGCTGCTGCGTGATCGGTATTTCCCGCACATCCGACGACAGCAATCCCACCGCCTGCCCCCGGCTGGCAACGAAGGCGAGCAGATAGGCGGCGCGCTCCAGCGCGGTGCGGCGGCCGATGCTGAGCAGGTTTTCATCCAGCATCTGTTCTTCGCGCGAGGCGATCCAGGTGATGTCGTAGCCAAGGCCGGGATGGCGCCGGTACAGTTCTTCCAGTTGGCCACGTTCGAAAACGCACAGCAGCATCGGCGACAGGGCCTCGACCGAATGCTGCATCTCGCCCATCAGGCTGCCCTGCAGCCCCACCAGATCGCCCGGCACCAGATAATTCAGGATCTGGCGGCGACCGTCCGTCATCAGCTTGTAGCGGAATGCCCAGCCGGACAGGACGGTGTAGAGATGTGCGCTATGGCTGCCCTCCAGAAGAACCGTCGCGCCCTTCTCGACGGCCAGTTCGCCCCGCTTGAAGCGGCTGACGAAGGCCAGTTCCTCCGCGCGCAATTCTCGAAAGATCGGCAGCGGCCGCAACGGACATTTCTCGCAAGGGAAACGCTGCTTGGCCTTTTCGGATTGCCGTTTCGCCAATGCCGGCCCTCCCACCTTACAACCATGACGGACAGGATCGAAACTCGTGTAACCGTTTCATGTGTCTTTTTTAAATGACAGCCCCTTGATTTGCCGTCATGAATCGTCGCGATTCAGCGGGCCTTCGAGGAGTTTATTTCACGTGAGCAATCTACTTGCCGGCATGCGCATCCTGCTTCTGGAAGACGAATTCCTGATCGCCATGGACGTGGAGCAATTGTGCCGCGACCATGGCGCGGCAAATGTCGTGACGCTCCGCGATCTCGAGGAACTTGAACGGCACACCTCACTCGCCGGCACCGACGCCGCCATCCTCGACGTGATGCTCGGCGGCGCCTCCACCCTATCCTTTGCCCACAAGCTGATGCAGCGTGAAATCCCCTTCATCTTTGCGTCCGGCTACACCGATCTCGACGAAATCTTCGAGGCGTTTCCGAACATCACGGTCGTCAGCAAGCCCTATGCGGGGGACGACCTCGTCGAGGCGCTGGCCGCCGCGGCAGGCCGGCTGCCCGCCTCAGGCAGCGTTTGACCCGGTCACCTGCGCGGAAATCGCATCCGGCCCATATTCCTCCTCGCCGGAAATCTTGAGTATCTCCTGCAGGCGGTTGCGGGCGCGGCTGACCCGGCTCTTGATCGTACCCACCGCGCAGCCGCAGATTTCCGCAGCCTCCTCGTAGGAGAAGCCGGACGCGCCGATGAGGATGATCGCTTCACGCTGGTCCTGCGGCAATTGCTCCAAAGCCCCACGGAAATCCTCCAGGTCGAGCAGTCCGTGCTGGCTCGGATGAACCGCAAGGCGCTCGGTCATGATGCCGTCGGTGTCCTGCACCTCGCGCCCGCGCTTGCGCATCTGCGAATAGAACTCGTTGCGCAGGATGGTGAAGAGCCAGGCCTTGAGATTGGTTCCCATCTGGAAGCTCTCATGCTTGTCCCACGCCTTCACCAGCGTCTCCTGCACGAGATCGTCCGCCTTGTCGGCATTCTGTGTCAGCGACACGGCGAATGCGCGCAGATTGGGGATCGCCGCCAGCAGATCATTCTTGAATGCGGAGGAAACTGCCATGCCGATCAACCCTTCTTCTGAAGAGGTTCGGCCTGCTCAAGCTGGGCAAGCAACTGACTGAAACGTTCCGGTACCTCGTCGGATAACAACTCATCATAATACTGCTTCAATTTGCGGCCAATCTCCGAATTTGCGCCAAGCAAGTCATTCGACCCTTGCCGGCGCAAAGCGGTCTGTTCCGCACCGGATTGCTGTTTTGTCATCCTGAAAAATCGTCCTGTTCTTTTTCCGATCGGTGGCAAACTGGTTCGCTTTCGGGCGAACGAGACTGCTCCCCCCGGCTGCCCAATTTTTCGTCACAACGCACAACCGGCACAAAGGTTCCTTGCAAGGGAACTTTTATGCGCCTGCATCGTTGTAGGGGTCGGTGTTTCAAATTATCAATTCTCACACACCATCCGAGGGAAGCAGCATATCATGAGTTTATCCGCGATCATCGCCCCCCACCTGCCCTACCTGCGGCGTTTTTCACGCGCTGTTTCAGGATCGCAACAGAGCGGCGATGCCCTGGTGGCGGCGGTGCTCGAGGCGATCATCGCCGATGTGAGCATTTTCCCCGAAGCCTCCAGTGAGCGCATCGCGCTCTATAAGGTCTTCGCCAGGCTTTTCACGTCAGTCGCCATCCGCGTGCCGCAGGAGGAGTCCGATTCGCCATGGGAGCAGCGCGCCGCGGCAAATCTCACCGCCCTGTCGCCGCTGCCGCGCCAGGCGTTCCTGCTGGTGACGGTGGAAGGCTTCAGCAATGACGAAGCCGCCGAGATCCTCGGCGTGACCGAAAGCGAGTTCATCGACCTGCTGTCGCAGGCCAGCAACGAGATTTCGCGACAGGTGGCAACCGACGTCCTCATCATCGAGGACGAGCCGCTAATCGCGATGGACATCGAGCAGATGGTCGAAAGTCTCGGCCACCGCGTCGTCGGCACGGCGCGCACGCATACCGAGGCGATCACCATGTTCGGCAAGACCCATCCGAAGATGGTGCTTGCCGACATTCAGCTTGCCGATGGCAGTTCCGGCATCGACGCCGTCAACGAGATCCTGAGAAACGCACCCGTGCCGGTGATCTTCATCACCGCCTTCCCCGAACGGCTGCTCACGGGCGAGCGTCCGGAGCCCGCCTTCCTGGTGACCAAGCCCTTCAATCCGGAAATGGTGAAGGCTCTCATCAGCCAGGCATTGTTCTTCGATCGTCAGGCCAAGGCCGCGGCCTAGGCTCAGGGCCGGCAGATGAACCAATAACGGTCGCCCTGCGGGGCGGCCTTTTTCTTTGGCCGCCGGTCATTCTGGAACAAAATATTCAACTCAACGTTTTTCTACCATCACAACAGGGGAGAAAACCATGCTGTATTGGGCACTCGTATTTCTTGTCGTCGCCATCATCGCCGGCGCGCTCGGCTTCGGCGGCATAGCCGGTACATCGGCCGGCATCGCCCAGATTCTGTTCTTCATTTTCCTGGCGTTCCTGGTCATTTCGCTGATTGCGGGCCTGATCCGCAGAGTTTGACCCCCAATGTCCAAGGGGACGTGAACAGGGCGTTCGATAAATCCGGCGGATCGGGCCAGCCTGGTCCGGCGGATTTCCAATAGCGGCATCAATACCATAAGGAACAGCAAGGGTGTCTAGCGGGAACCCATTGCACGCTGAATCGTTCAGCCCCGGCGTGGGGACGGTTGTACGATGACGAAGGCGGCCGACGGTCATCAGCATGACAGGAAGAATGCGGAAGTCCCGCCTGCCCAGGTTCGGGATATAGGCCGCAGCCTGCTTCATGCCTTGCGCAATACGGGCATCGCCGTACTCTATCAGGATCGCGACCTGCGCATCCTGTGGGCGCAAAATCTTCCCGAAGCCTGGACCACCGCCAATGTCACCGGCAAAACGGATGCGGATTTCCTGCCACCGTCGCTGGCCGAGCATCTGCGCACCGCCAAGCGCGCCGTCATCGATACCGGAGAACCGGAAAGCCTTGAGATCAGCGTGCCGCAAACCGGCGGCGCGCGCTGGTTCGAAGTGTGGATGGACGCCGACAAGAACGGCGACGGCCACGCGCTGGGGGTCGTCACCACCGCGGTCGACATAACCGAGCAGAAGCGCCGCGAACAGACGCTGAAGGCGCTGCTGCGCGAACTCAGCCACCGCTCCAAAAACCTGCTCGCCATCATCCAGAGCATCGCGACCCAGACCGGCCGCTATTCGGGGTCGATCGAGACTTTCCTTGCGCGCTTTCGCGGACGCCTCCAGTCGCTTGCCTCCTCGCAGGACCTCGTCACCTCCTCGAACTGGCGCGGCGCTGACCTGCGCGAACTGGTGATGAGCCAGGTCGGGCGCTACAGCGCCGATGCCAAGCACATGGTGGTGTTCGAGGGCACGACCCGCTACCTCAACCCCAACGCCGCGCTTCATATCGGACTGGCGCTGCATGAACTGGCCGTCAACTCGATGAGTTACGGCGCGCTGATGCGGGCAGACGGCAGCGTCACCGTCAGCGCGAACCTCATCCATGACGCGCAGGGCCAGCCGGCCTTGTCACTCACCTGGATGGAGAACATCCAGCACGACCGGCACCGCACCGCCGACGCCAAGCGCTTCGGGAGCGTGGCACTCGAACGGGTGGTGCCGACATCCCTGGACGGTTCGGCGAGCCTGACCATTACCGACGACACCTTGCGCTATGAACTGGTCGTTCCCGGCGCCAGTTTCGAGGTTGATTAGCGCGATCTGCGGGAACCGTCGCGGCGGCAGATCGTTTCCCTCTGCGAAGGGAACCCACGATGGAACACATCGCCGCGCTTTTGTTGATCATCGGATGCTCCGCAGACCTCAAGCAATGCGCCGAGCTTCCTTCTCCTGTAACCGTTTTCGAGACGGCGGAGGAATGCCAGGACATTCTTCCGCAATCGCTGCACGCATTCCAGACCAAGCGCCCGCGTGTCTTCGCCACTTGCGTACCGGTCGATCCGGCGATGGAAGAGGAAGACGCGGAGTTGCTATGGGACGTGACGCCACAGGGCCATCTCATCGCTTCCGTCGAGGCAGTGCCCCCAAAGGTCATGGTGAAGGCGAGCCCTGAGCAGCCCGTCATTCGCAAGTGAGCGCCGGAAATCCGCGCTATTTCCTTGCCGCCGCCGCCAGCGGAATTTCTATGCGCACGATGAGGCCGCGTTCGGCATAGTCGCGTGCGATGGTGCCATAAAGCTCGCGCTCGATGTTCATGTTGATGAGTTTGGTGCCGAAGCCGACCTTGCTTGGCGCCGAAATGTTCTTGCTGCCGCTTTCTTCCCATGAAAGCTGGAGGCGACGGTCCTTGCCCTGCCCTGTGACCGTCCAGCGAACCTTCAGCGCCTCCATCGACTCGCCGACATCGCCATATTTCAGCGCATTGGTCGCCAGTTCATGGAACGTCAGGCCGAGCGCCTGCGTCATCGTTTCGTCGAGAAGCACCATCGGGCCGGTCAACATTTCATCCGGCAATTCCTTGCCGAACACCTGACGCAACTCGATGCCAAGCAGCTCGCGCAGGTCGGCCTTCTGCCAGCGCGAGCGCGTGAGCATGTCCTGCGACGCGGCCATGGCCTGAAGGCGGGCGGCGAAGGATTGCGAGAATTCGTTCAGATCGGTGGCATGCGCTGCCGTCTGGCGCGCCATGGCCAGCACGCGGGTGATCGAGTTCTTGATGCGATGCTTCATTTCCTGAAGCATCAGGTCCTTGTCCAGCAGGCTCTTCTCGGTCGCCTCGTGCAACTGTGAAACGGCGTCATAAGCGCGTTCCTGATAGCGCGCCACCATGGCCACGGCACCGGCCAGCAACAGGCCGAACAAGCCAAGCATCACCGGGATCGTCGGCGACGACGGCTCGGAAAATGCGGCGGTCGGACGAAATATGAGCTTCCAGGGCTGCCCCCCCAGCACGATCGTGCGCTGGACCTGGAATTTATTGCCATAGGCGGCGGATGGCTGCTGCGGAGAGCGGTAGAAAAGGGTGTCGTCGCTGATCTTGCCGTCATAGATCGCGGCGTTTACCGGCAGTTGCGGGGCCGTGCCCAACGCGGCCTGGAAGAGGTCGCCCGTGCGGAAGGCAATGAAGACGAGGCCCGAACTGCCCTGTCGTGCTTCGCTGGCTGTCGGCGCGCCCGCCCGTTTTCCAATGCTGTCGAAGACCAGGAAGCCGGGTATGGATTTATCTTCGCCCTGATTGAGGATCACCCTGCCCGTGGCATGAGGCTGGCCGGTGCGTACCGCCATGTCGATGGCTGGCCGTCGCGCCGGATCCGTGAACATATCGAAGCCGATAATATCGAGATTGGCCTTGTCCATCGGCTCGTAGAGTAAAACCGGAGCGCGCCAGTCCTCCTCCGAAGGGGGCAGGATCGGCCGGGAAACCCCGTGAAGCTGGGTTATCCGCTTTTCCAGTTCGGCTTCCTCGCCGCGGCGGGCAAAGCCCACGAAGCCCATACCGCGCAGGCCCTTGAAATTGTCCTTGATCTCGAGCGCATCGAAAAACGCGTTGAATTCGCTACGGGAAATCTGTCCGTCGCGTGCCTCGAACAGCGCCTGTGTCGACCGCAGCAATGAGAGCTGGAGATCGAGGCGGCCCTCGATCCTGTTCATCGCATCGTCGACCGTTGCCTCGAACTTGAACCGCGCCGCTTCCTGCGAGGCGACATAGGCGAACCCGGCCATGGCCAGGCTGGCAAGCGCGACAGCGAGAAACGCTGCGACCGAGAAGAACTTCTTGAGGGGATGGGCGTTGCCGTCGCTCATGCCTCGCCCTTAACAAGCGGCGGCGCGACTGGTCCGATCGACAGAACTTGCAGTTGCCTCGACATCGTCCAATCTCATAGCCAACAACCGGACGTTCTGTCGAGCGGCTGTGCAGCCCGCAGGCGGAATAAATATGTTCGACGCCTGCGGGCCGCGACTTACGACAGGTTCATCGCACCCGGTCCGACTATGGCTCCTGGCGGGCATTTGCCCAGAATGATCATGCCGAGCACTTCGTCCTTGGTGACATCCTGCGTGCGGGCCGTGCCCACGACCTGGCCGTTCTTCATCACGCAGACGCGGTCGGCGAGATCGAAGACGTCATGGATGTCGTGGCTGATCAGGAAGATGCCGATGCCGTCGGCCTTGAGCTGCTTGACCAGTTCGCCCACCTGCGCCGTCTCCTGCGGCCCGAGTGCGGCGGTCGGCTCGTCCATGATCAGGATACGGGCATTGAACAATATGGCGCGCGCGATGGCCACGGACTGGCGCTGGCCGCCCGACAGCTTGCTGACCGGTTCCTTGAAGCGCTGGAAGCGCGGGTTGAGCCGCCCCATCACCTTGCGCGCCTCGGCTTCCATGGCAACGTCGTCCAACGTGCCCCAGGCGGTGCGCAGTTCGCGGCCAAGGAACAGATTGGCGGCCGCATCGACATTGTCGGCCAGAGCCAGCGTCTGGTAGATCGTCTCGATGCCGTATTTCTTGGCGTCGCGCGGATTGGCGATTGGCACCTCCTCGCCATTGACCAGGATGGTGCCGGCGTCGCGCTTATAGGCGCCCGACAGGATCTTGATCAACGTCGATTTGCCGGCGCCATTGTGTCCGAGCAAGGCCACCACCTCGCCGGAATGCAGGTCGATCGAAGCGTCGTCCACAGCGCGAATACCGCCGAAGGCGATGGAGATGTTTTTCAGCTCGACGAGCGGCGTGTGCATCTGGTCCATCGTCGTTTCCCTCACTGCATGCGGCGGCGGTAGAGCGTGTCCAGCCACACGGCCAGGACCAGCACGATGCCGACGACGATGTTCTGCAACGGGGTATCCACGCCCAGAAGCACCATGCCCGATTGCAGCGATTGCATCAGCATCGCGCCCAGCATGGCGCCCGCCACGGTGCCCACGCCGCCCGACAGCGACGTGCCGCCGATGACGGCGGCCGCGATGACCAGCAATTCGTCCAGCGTGCCCTGCGCATTGGTCGAGGCGTTGAGGCGCGCCGTCGAGATCGCCGCGCTGATGGCGGCCAGAAAGCCCATGACCATGAAGATCTTCATCGTCACCCAGCGCGTGTTGATGCCCGCCAGTTCCGCCGCCTCCGGATTGCCGCCGATGGCGAAGACATAGCGGCCGAAACGCGTGCGGGTGGTGATGAAGGTCATGATGATGCCGGCGGCGATCGCCATCAGCACCGGCACAGCGATCCCATGCGCGATGAACAGCCCGCCATCGGGGAGGATGATGTTGTTGGCCTCGGCATATTTCCTGACAGTTCCGGCCGGCCAGGGATAGGAATTGGCGACCCAGACAGCGGCAAGGATGAGGATGCAGGCCACTGCGCCCACCAGCGTCTCTGCCCAGACCGGGCGCAACGGGAAGCGGAAGCGCTTGCGCTGGTTACGGCCGTTGACCAGCATCAGCACCACGGCCACGCAGGCGACGATGCCGACGACCCAGCTCCAGGTCGCGCCGATCGATCCTTCCGGGCCGCCGCCCATCAGGCGGAAGGTGGCGTCCATCGGCGCAACCGTCTGGCCGCTGGTGACCCACCACGCGGCACCACGCCAGACGAGCAAGCCGCCCAGCGTGACGATGAAAGCGGGAATGCCGAGATAGGCGATGAGGAAGCCCTGCAGCGCGCCGATGGCCAGCCCGACCAGCAGGCCGGCGGCCAGCGCGATGACCCAGATCGACGGATCGCCGAGCGACCAGCCGGCATAGCGCGGCAGCAGGATCGCCTGCGTGACACCCATGATCATGCCGCAGACGCCAAGTACGGAGCCTACCGACAAATCGATATTGCGGGTGACGATGACCAGCACCATGCCCGTCGCCATCACGGCGACCGACGAGGACTGCACCGACAGGTTCCACAGGTTGCGCGGCGTGAGGAAGAGACCGCCCGACAGGAGGTCGAAGCCGATCCAGATCACCAGCAGCGCGCCGATCATCCCCAGCATTCGCGTGTCGAGTTCCGTCGCTTGCAGGAAACGGCCGACAGGGCCTGTCTCGGAAGCCCGCGCGCGATCCACGAATTCCTGTGCCTCCTGAGCCACGGGCTTGCCTGTTGTCACTTGTGTCATGACATCCTCCCGCCGGCGGCCTGCGACGGACCGTCCGGCATTCAACCCTAAAGCATCATCCCGAAATGTGGGAACCGGTTTTCGGGATCATCCTCCAACAACGGGATGGATCGGGATGACGACCCAACCGAGCGTCATCGCGATCCAGTGAAGCGCCGCGGTTTTCGTCAAACCGCGGCGTCATCCCGTTTCGGCACGCGAACGCAGCCGCGATCAGTCGCAGGCGGCGGCGGAGCCTGCCTTCACGCCCTGGCAGACCACATCCTTGGACACCCAGCCGGCGTCGATGACGAGGTTGAGGTTATCCTTGGTGATGGGAACCGGCTTGAGGAAGACCGAGGTCATCTCGACCTTGTTGGGGCCGTCCGACCATTTCACGGCATTCGGAATGTCCTCCATCTTCTTGCCGTCAGCGAGCTGCGAGGCGATTTCGGCTGCCGCCTTGCCAAGCTCACGCGAGTCCTTCCAGACCGAAACCGTCTGCGTGCCGAGCGCGATGCGGTTCAGCGCGGCATGGTCGGCGTCCTGGCCGGAGACCGGTACGGAACCGGCAAGGCCCTGCGCATCGAGCGCCGCGATCGCGCCGCCGGCGGTGCCGTCATTGGAGGCCACCACCGCATCGACCTTGTTGTCGTTGGCGGTCAGGAACTGCTCCATGTTCTTCTGCGCATTGGCCGGCAGCCAGCCGTCGGTGTAGGCCTCGCCGACATTCTTGATCTTGCCGGCATCGATGGCCTCTTTCAGCACTTCCATCTGGCCCGAGAACAGGAAGTCGGCATTCGGGTCAGCGCCGTTGCCCTTGATGAAGACGTAGTTGCCTTCCGGCATTACGTCGAACACGGCCTTGGCCTGCATGCGGCCGACTTCCTTGTTGTCGAAGGTCAGGTAGAAGGCGTCCTTGTTCTCGATCAGACGGTCATAGCCGACGACTGGAATGCCCTCGGCAACGGCCTTTTCGACAGCCGGCCCGATGGCGCTGGAATCCTGCGCCAGGATGATCAGCGCGTTCGCGCCCTGCGCGATCAGGCTTTCCACATCGGTCAGCTGCTTGGCGGCCGAGGACTGGGCGTCGGCCGAAATATACTTGTCACCCGCGGCTTCGAGTGCGGCCTTGATCGCTGCCTCGTCGGTTTTCCAGCGTTCTTCCTGGAAGTTCGACCAAGATACGCCGACGACCTTGTCCTTCGCTTCGGCGATGGACGCGAGCGAAACGGAAAGCGCAACGCCCGCCAGCATGGCGGTTGCAAACTTCTTCATGATTTCCTCCCTGCACCCCCTCAGGAGCGCTTTGACGATGGCCTGAGCCTCCCTGAAGCTCTTTTTTTCGAGCCTCGAAAAAAAGAATGACGCATGCCCGGAGTTCTGTCAATATTCTTTCAGGGCCGTTGACGCGGCGACTTCGAACTGGAATTGCAGATATCACCGGCCCAGACGGAAGAGCAGCGCCGCCGTCGCGGAAACGGCCGCGCGGGGAGGAATGTGCGATATGTCCGTCGCGATCCGTCACGACGATCTCAGGAAGCGCAACCGCGCCATGGTGATTGCCGCGATACGCGGTGCCGACCAGCCATCGCGCACCGAGATCGCGGCCGCAACCGGCCTGAGCCATTCGACCATCTCGGCGATTTCAGCCGACCTGATCACGGAAGGCATCCTGGCCGAAACCAAGGGGGCGGAGGCGACCGCATCGAAGCGCGGCCGCCCACAGGTGGCGCTCGGCCTCGACCCGCAAGCCGCCGAGATCATTACCGTCGTGCTGCTGCTGAATTTCCTCGCGGTCGGCGTGGTCGATTATGCCGGAAGGATCGTTTCGGAAGAGGAACGAAAACTCGATACGGCGAGCATGGCCCGCGAAGAGCTTATCGACCATTGCGTGGAGATGGTGTCACGGCAGGTCATGCGTCGGCGCGCGGCGGGCAGTCGGGTGCTGCGCGTCGGCATGGCGGTGCAGGGCATCACCGACGCGGCCTCGCGCATGATGCTGTGGTCGCCGATCACACCGCATACCCATATCGAGCTTGCCGACAGGCTGGAGGCGGCGACCGGCGTTCCCGTCACCGTCGAGAACGACTGCAACATGATCGCGGTGGCGCTGAAATGGCGCAAGCCGGAACGCTACCGTGACGATTTCATCGCCGTGCTGCTGTCGCACGGCATTGGGATGGGCATCATGCTCAAAGGCCAGCTTTTCACCGGCACGCAATCCTCGGGCGGCGAGTTCGGCCACATGATCCACCGGCCGGACGGCGCGCTGTGCCGCTGCGGCCGGCGCGGCTGCGTGGAGGCCTATGCCGGCAACTATGCGATCTGGCGCAATGCGCACAGCAGGAGCGAGGACGAAGCGCCGCTGGCCGACATCTCGGCCGCCGAGATGCATGCCCTGGCCGAGAGGGCGCGCGCCAGCGAGGGGCCCGAGCGCGAGGCGTTTCGCGTTGCGGGCGAGGCGCTGGGCTTTGGCCTCGGCAGCCTGTTTGCGCTGATCGACCCCGCGCCGGTGGCGGTTGTCGGCATCGGCGCGGCCGCTTTCGACCTCATCGAACCGCAATTGCACGCGGCCATCGATCGTACGGCCGGGGGCCGCCACAACAAGGCGATCTCATTCGACATGGAAGGCGACGAACTGCCGCTGATCCGCGAAGGCTGCACCATGCAGGCGCTGGCCTTTGTCGATCGGGAGATTTTCGCCGCCGGGCCCGCTCAACCCGGCATGACCGGCAAAGGCGGAACGCTGCCCGAACCGGCTCAGTCCTCGCGGATCGCGTAGCCCGAGCCGCGAATGGTGCGGATGACGTCCGGCATGCGGCCGCTGTTGACCGCCTTGCGCAGGCGCCCGACATGCACGTCCACCGTGCGCTCGTCGATATAGATCGTCTCGCCCCAGACATTGTCGAGCAGCTGGCTGCGCGAGAACACGCGGCCGGGATGGCGCATCATGAACTCCAGCAGGCGGAACTCGGTCGGCCCCAGCTTGATCTCGTTCTTCTTGCGATAGACGCGGTGCGCCTCGCGGTCGAGCACGATGTCGCCCACCTTGAGCACGCTGGAGAGCACCTCCGGCTTGGCGCGGCGCAGCAGCGCCTTCACCCGCGCCATGAATTCGGGCGTCGAGAACGGCTTGACGAGATAGTCGTCAGCGCCGGTGGAAAGGCCGCGCACGCGGTCGCTTTCCTCGCCGCGCGCCGTCAGCATGATGATGGGGAGGCGCTCGGTCTCGGGGCGCATCCTGAGACGGCGGCACAGCTCGATGCCTGACAGCGCCGGCAACATCCAGTCAAGCACCAGAAGGTCGGGAACGTTCTCCTGCAGCCGCAGTTCGGCTTCATCGCCGCGCATGACGACTTCGACCTGATAGCCTTCCGATTCCAGATTGTAGCGGAGCAGGACGCCCAGCGGCTCTTCATCCTCCACCACCATGATTTTCGGTGCGATCATCACATATATGCCCTCAGGCCGCCGGCGTCGTCAGCGACGTCTCATCGAGCTTCGGCCGGTTCGGCGGAAGCTGCTGACCCGTCATCACGTAATAGGCATTTTCGGCGATATTGGTAACGTGGTCGCCGATGCGCTCCAGATTCTTGGCGCAGAACAGCAGATGCGTGCATGCCGTGATGTTGCGCGGATCTTCCATCATATAGGTCAAAAGCTCGCGAAACACGGCGGTGTATTTCACGTCGATCTGCTCGTCGGCCAGCCGCAATGCCTGCAGGTCCTCCGGCTGGCGCGAGACATATTTGTCCACCACCGCCGTGATCTGGGCCAGCACCATCGCGGCCATCGTCTCGATGGAATGCGCAAGGGCGCGCGGCATGGCGTTCTGGCCCACGGCGCCGACGCGCTTGGCGATGTTCTTGGCAAGATCGCCGATACGCTCGAGATCGCCGGCCATGCGGATGGCGCCCACCACCGCGCGCAGGTCTTGCGCCATGGGCTGGCGCTTGGCGATCAGCGTGATGGCGCGGTCGTCCAGCTCGCGCTGGCGGGCATCCATCACCGCATCGTCGGAAATGACGCGCTGGCCGAGCGCCACGTCGGAATTGACCAGCGCCCGGATCGCGGCTTCCACCATCGACGCGGCAAGATCGCCCATGTCCCGAATGAGACGATCGATATGCCCAAGCTCATCGTCGAAAGAGGTAACGGTATGTTTGCCCATGATGTGTCCTCGCAATCGGCGTCTGTCGTCCGGGCTCAGCCGAAGCGGCCGGTGATGTAGTCCTGCGTGCGCTTGTCGTCGGGGTTGGTGAACATCTTGTCGGTCTCGCCTTCCTCGACCAGATAGCCGAGATGGAACATGGCGGTTCGCTGCGACACGCGCGCGGCCTGCTGCATCGAGTGGGTGACGATGACGATCGTGTAGTTCTGGCGCAGTTCGTCGATCAGCTCCTCCACGCGGGCGGTGGCGATCGGGTCGAGCGCCGAGCAGGGCTCGTCCATCAGGATCACTTCCGGCGACACGGCGATGGCGCGCGCAATGCACAGGCGCTGCTGCTGGCCGCCGGAAAGCCCGGTGCCGGGTTCATGCAGGCGGTCCTTCACCTCGTTGAACAGCCCCGCCCTCTGCAGGCTGCTTTCCACGATGGCGTCGAGCTCGGGTTTATTGCGCGCCAGCCCGTGGATGCGCGGGCCATAGGCGACATTCTCGTAGATCGACTTGGGAAACGGATTCGGCTTCTGGAACACCATGCCGACGCGGGCGCGCAGTTCGACAACGTCGATCCTGGGGTCGTAGATGTCCTCGCCGTCGAGCGTGATCTCGCCCGCCACACGTGCCGCATCGATGGTGTCGTTCATGCGGTTGAGGCAGCGCAGGAAGGTGGATTTGCCGCACCCCGAAGGGCCGATCAGCGCCGTCACCTGGTTTTCGCGCACGTCGAGATTGACGTCGAACAGCGCCTGCTTCTCGCCGTAGAACACGCAGACCTTTTGTCCACGCATCTTGATGGTTTCGTTGGGCGTTCCGTTCATCTTGTCGCTCACCGCGCTTTCGAGTGCCGTTTCGGTCATTATGTTCATGATTGGGGAACTCCTCTTACCAGCGCCGTTCGAAACGTCGTCTCAGCACGATGGCCGTGATGTTCATCGCCATCAGGAAGACGAGCAGGATGATGATGGCGCCCGACATGCGCTCGACGAAGGCGCGCTCGGCCTCGTTGGCCCACATATAGATCTGCACGGGCAGCGCGGTCGCCGGCTGCAGCGGCGTCGAAGGATAGTCGGCAACGAAGGCGACCATGCCGATCAGCAGCAGCGGCGCCGTCTCGCCCAGGGCGCGCGCCAGGCCGATGATGGTGCCGGTGAGGATGCCGGGCGCGGCCAGCGGCAGGATGTGCTGGAACACCATCTGCATCTTCGACGCGCCGAGGCCCAGCGCTGCCGAGCGGATCGAGGGCGGCACGGCGGCAAGGGCCGCGCGCGTGGCGATGATGATGGTGGGCAGCGTCATCAGCGTCAGCACCAAGCCACCAACCAGCGAGGCCGAGCGCGGCAGGCCGAGGAAGTTGATGAACACCGACAGGCCGAGCAGGCCGAAGACGATCGACGGCACAGCGGCGAGATTGTTGATATTGACCTCGATGAGGTCGGTGAAGCGGCTCTTCCTGGCGAATTCCTCCAGATAGATGGAAGCCGCGACGCCGATCGGCAGCGCCAGAAGCAGCACGATGCCCATCATGTAGAGCGAGCCGATGATGGCCACGCCCATGCCGGAGGTTTCCGGGCGGCTGGAAGCGCCGAAGGTGAACAGGCCCTTGTTGAAGTGCTCGGCCAGCGAACCGTCGGCCGCGAGCTGCTTCATCCAGGCCACCTGTTGGTCGGACACCTTGCGCCGGCTTTCATCCACCGACAGGTCGATCTGGCCCTTGAAGGCGGAATCGATGTTGGCGGCCGCGAGAATGTCGACATTGCGCGTGGTGCCGATGATCGACGGATCGGCCATCACCAGCGTACGAAGCTGCGCGCGCGCGCCATCCGACAGGAAACCCTTGAGCTTGCGCACGGTCGCCTTGTCGCCGGGGTCGATGCCGAGCTTCGCGATCAGCGCATTTTCAGCCAGCTTCGGATAGTTGGCCCTGATCAGCACATTGGGATCGGTAGCGCGCTTGCCGCTCGGGTCGATGACCTTCGCGTCGAAGGTGATCGGCAGCGTCACGGTGGTCTGCCAGAAGGCGGTGTAACCCTTGGAAACGATCGAGACGAGCATGATGGCGAGGAACACCAGGCCGACCGAAATCGCCAGCACGCCATAGAGGCGGAAGCGGCGTTCGGCTGCGTAGCGGCGTTTCAGTCCGATGTCGCGGCGCGCTCGCGCGGAGGTGCCGGCGATGCCGTCCATGGAAATGTCGGTCATTCGTACTGTTCCCGGTACTTGCGCACGATGTAGAGCGCGAAGATGTTCATCACCAGCGTCAGCGCAAACAGCGTGATGCCGAGCGCGAAGGCGACCAGCGTTTGCGGCGAATTGAACTCGAGATCGCCAGTAAGCTGATTGACGATCTTCACCGTGATGGTGGTCATCGCTTCGAACGGATTGAGCGTCAGCTTGGCGGCCACGCCTGCAGCGAGCACCACGATCATGGTTTCGCCGATCGCGCGCGAGGCAGTGAGCAGGATGGCGCCGACGATGCCCGGCAGGGCCGCTGGCAGGATGACCCGCTTGATGGTTTCCGAGCGCGTCGCGCCGAGCCCGAGAGAGCCGTCGCGCATGGCGCGCGGCACGGCGGTGATGATGTCGTCGGAAAGCGACGAAACCACCGGGATCAACATCACGCCCATCACCAGGCCGGCGGTCAACACGCTTTGCGCCTGGATGAAGGAGGTGCCGCCGGCAAGGGCCGCGCTGAGGTCACGCAGGAACGGCCCAAGCGCCACGAGGGCAAAAATGCCATAGACGATCGTGGGGATGCCGGCGAGCAGTTCGAGCGCCGGCTTTACCACCGCGCGCACCTTCGGCGAAGCATATTCCGACATGTAGACAGCCGACATCAGGCCGATCGGAACCGCCACCAGCATGGCGACCAGGGCGATGTAGAGCGTGCCGGCAAGCAGCGGGATGAGCCCGAACTGGCCTTCCGAACTATCCGAACCGGCGGCCGCGAAACGCGGGTCCCAGACCGTTCCGAAGAAGAAGTTGGTGAACGATACGCTCTCGAAGAAATGGATGGTCTGGAACAGCATCGACAGGATGATGCCGATGGTGGTGAGGATGGCGATCGTGGATGCCGCCAGAAGCCCCCACAGCATCAGTTTCTCGACATTGTTGCGCGCGCGGGCGCGCACCTGGATCTGCGACAGGCCGAGCACGGCGCCGCCGGCCGAAACGATGAGGATCAGCACGGCCCCGATCACGCTCAGCCAGTCCTGCGTGCGGTTGGCGTCCACCGCGACCGGGATCATGTAGTCCTGCGTGTCGGGCGCCAGCGCCACGCCGCGCGTGGCAAGCAGCGGCTGCAACTCGGAGAATGTCGCGGGTGGATTGGTCGCCGTCTGCGCATCCAGCCGCCGCAACCCGTTGGCGAGGCTCTTGGTCAGGCTCGCCGCCAGCGCGGGATTGGCGAGCGCGCTTTCAGCCGACTGCTGCGGAAGCTGCGACCTGACATGGCTTTCGAGATAGACATTGGAGCCGACGCCCCAGACGACCAGCAACAGCAAAGCCGGCATGGTCGCAAGCAGAAACGCCCACCAGCCATGGTAGTGAGCGCGCGAATGCGGCTTGATCCCGCCGTCATCCTGCGCAAGCGCACGCTGCCGGCCGAGAAAGAAGGCGACGGCGCCAATGGCAAGCACGGCTACGAAAACCGTCATCAGGGACATGGGCTGCTCCAGGGTGGCAGTCGAATTCCGGGGCGCGCCGCATCGGCGCGCCCCGAAACGTTACTATTACATGGTCTTGCCGGCGTCGAAGTCGTCACGCTGCTGCTGGCGTTCGGCATCCGGAGCGGCAACCAGGCCATATTCGGCCAGCGGGCTTTCCGGCCCGACCATCTGGTCGTCGAGGAAGAAGTCGACATATTCCTTCAGGCCCGGAACGACGCCCAGATGTGCCTTCTTGACATAGAAGTAGAGCGGACGCGACACTGGATATTCGCCCTTGGCGATGGTCTCGGTGGAAGGCACGATGCCTTCGACGGTGGCGACCTTCAGCTTGTCGGCATTGTTCTCGTAGAAGGAGAGGCCGAACACGCCGACGCCGGTCTTGTTGGAGGCGATGCGGGCAAGCGTCTCGGTGTAGTCGCCATCGATATCGATGGCCTTGCCGTCCTTGCGCACGGCCACGCAGGTTTTGCCCGCAACCTTGTCATCCTGGCCGGCGGCCTTGATGGCGTCGAGCGCGCCGGTCGACTTGCAGCCTTCGGTCATCAGCTTTTCTTCGAAGACTTCGCGGGTGCCGTGCTTCTCGCCCGGAATGTAGGCGGCGATGTCCCAATCCGGCAGGTTCGGATTGACCTGGTTCCACTTGGTGTTGGGATTGGCCACCAGCTTGCCGTCGACGACGATCTGGGCGGCCATCGCGGTGTAGATGTCGGCAGGCGTCAGCGCCCAGTCGGGGCCGTTGATGTCGGTTGCGAAGACGATGCCGTCATAGCCGATCTTCACTTCCTGGACGTCCTTGACGCCGGCGTCGGCGCAGGACTTGATCTCGTCTTCCTTGATCTTGCGCGAGGAGTTGGCGATGTCGATGGTGTTCTCGCCCACGCCCTTGCAGAATTCCTTGATGCCGGCGCCCGAACCGCCGGACTCCACGACGGGAGTCTTGAAGTTGGTGTAGGTCTCGCCGAAATTCTCGGCAACGATCTTGGCATAGGGCAGCACGGTCGACGAGCCGGCGATCTGGATCTGATCGCGGGCAGCGGCGTAGCCGGCGGACGCGGCAAGCGCGATCGCAGCGGCCGATGCCGTGAGGAAATATCTGGTCATGAGCCTCGCTCCTGTCGGAATGGTCTTGCAACGCTTTTCGCGTCGGGAGAGGGCTTAGCGCCGCTTTGTAACAGTCGCATGACAGTTTCGTGTCGGCTCGGTAACGGTGCATGGCAGCCGTTCCCACGCCAGCGGACTCACGCGGAAGAATCAATCAGTTAGCCGGCGGCATGGGGCCTTCCAGCACCGGGAAATTTGATTTTTCCGATGCGCGTTTCGCGACATTCATGGCATTTGCGGGCAATCATCCGAGAAAGATAAAAGCAAGGACCGCCCGGATACATCACACCGCGGCGGAAACCGCCTCGCTCCCGCCGAGCCAGCGCTCCAGCTTTTCCAGCAGCGCCTTGGGGCTGATCGGCTTCGACAGATAATCGTCCATGCCGGCTTCCAGGCAACGCTCGCGATCGCCTTTCAGCGCATGGGCGGTGACGCCGACGATCGGCACATGGCCGCCCGATGTCCCCTCCATCTCGCGGATCGTGGCCGTCGCCTCCAGCCCGTTCATCTCCGGCATGGAAACATCCATCAGGATCATGCGCGGGTTCATTTCACGGAAGGCGTCCACGGCCTTCCTGCCGTTGCTGACGATCTCGAAAGTGTGCGCCGTCTCGCCCAGCATCTGCGTGAAGACGAGCTGGTTCACCTCATTGTCCTCGGCAACCAGAATATCGACGCGATGGCCCGGCGCGCGGCCTGGTCGGCGGGGACGGGCAACAGCGGCAGGCGACGCCACCTGTTCGACGGCCGGTGGCGCCTCTGCAATCGGCAACGCCGGCGCCGGCGTACCCTCCATGCGGCGACGCTGGATGGTGGTGACGAGCGCCTCAAGCAATGTGGACGACCGCGCCGGCTTGATGAGCTGGGCATCTATGACGAGGTCGCGATAGCTGGCCTGCGCCAGCGACTGGTCGACCGAGGTGAGCATGACGATCGGCGTGGCCGCGAGCTGCGGTGTGTTGCGCACGACGCGCGCCATTTCCGCGCCGGTCATGCCCGGCATCTGGTAATCGAGCACGATGCAATCGACGCCGACACCGAGCGAGGCCGCCGCCTGCAGAACCTTCAGCCCTTCCGGGCCGCTTTGCGCCGCACAGGCATCGAAGTTCCACGATGCCATCTGCTCCAGCAGGATGGCGCGGTTCACCGCATTGTCGTCCACGATGAGGATGCGTGCGCCGGTGACATCGACGGGCGTCACCCGGCGCCCTTCCGACCGGCCCGCCGTGGGAAGCGCAAGCGTAAACCAGAAGGTCGAGCCCTTGCCTTCCATGCTTTCCACACCGATCTCGCCGCCCATCAGGTGGACCAGCCGCGAGGTGATGGCGAGGCCGAGGCCCGTGCCCTCATGCCGGCGTGTGGAGGAGGCGTCCACCTGGCTGAACTTGTCGAATATCAGGTTGAGCTTGTCTGCCGGAATGCCGATGCCAGTATCAGTGACGGCGATGCGCAGATTGGCGGAGCCGTTTGCCGTCTCGCCGGTGACATCGATCAGCACATGCCCGGCATCGGTGAATTTCACCGCATTGCCGACGAGGTTGGTGATGATCTGGCGAATACGTCCGACATCGCCGATGAACAGGTCGCGCAGGTGGGGCGCCACGCGCACGATCAGTTCGAGGTCCTTTTCCTTGGCGCGCGTGGACACCAGCGTGGCGACGTCCTCGACGGCCTCGGCAAGATTGAACGGCGCCGGATCGAGCACAAGCTGGCCGGCGTCGATCTTGGAGAAATCCAGGATGTCGTTGATGATGGTGAGCAGCGCATTGCCCGACTTCACGATGATGTCGGTGAAGGTGCGCTGCTTTGCGTCGAGATCGGACTTGGCAAGCAGTTCGGCCATGCCCAGCACGCCGTTCATCGGCGTGCGGATTTCGTGGCTCATATTGGCCAGGAATTCCGACTTGGCGCGATCTGCCAGCACGGCGCGCCGCTGCGCCTCCTGAAGCTCCGTCTCGCGCTGCTTGAGCTCGGTTATGTCGGTGCTGGAGCCGATCAGGTGCACGCTTCCGTCGCGCGAGACCAGCCGGCTTTTCTTGGCGATGAGATGGCGCATGGTGCCGTCGGAATGCGTCAGCGTCTCCTCGACCTCGCTGAGTTCTCCGGTGCGCAGCACGTCCATGTCACGCGCGGCAAAACCCTCGCCCTCCGCGCCGAAGAAATCGCGGTCGGTGCGGCCGAGCGCCTCTTCCTTGGAGATGCCACCGATGCCGCACCACATCTTGTTGACGAATTCGAAGGCGAGATCGGAATTCTTGACGTAGGTCGAGACCGGCAACTCGTCGAGCACATGCCGGTAAAGCTCGATCTGGCGCATGCTGTCGCGCAGCGCCTTCTCACGCTCCTTCAGCTCGGTTATGTCCACGCGCACACCGACATAGGTGCCATCGTCGGAGCGGGTGTCGAAAGCCTTCACCCAGCGCCCATCGGGGTTGAGCCGCTCGGACACCGCATGCCGGGCCGCATAGCGCTCGATATAGCGCGTCACCCATCCCTCGGGGTTCGTGTCGTAGAGCGCATCCAGCTCCGCATCCCCGGTATCGCGGAAATAGCCGGCGGCATGGGCATATTCGATCGCCTCGCGCAACGGACGGCCGGGCTTCCATCCCTCGGCCATGGCCGGCAGGCTGGTCTGGATCTTGTGGTTGGCAAGCACGAAACGGTCGTCGCGGTCATAGATGATGACGCCGGCCGGAAGCGATTCCAGCACATTGGCCAATCGCTGCCGCGCCTCCTCCGCCTCGTTCTCACGTGCCTTGATCTCGGTCACGTCGAAGAGAAAGCCGGCTACATAGTGGCGCTCGCTGTCGAGGCTGATGCGCGTCTTGCGCACGATGCGCGTGCGGGTTTTGCCCTTGTGTTCGAAATTCTGCTCGACCTCGAAAAGTTCGCCGGTTGCCAGCACCTCCCGCTCGGTCGCCTCGAACCGCTTGGCGTCGGTGGTGTTGACGAAGTCGCGGTAGGTTCTCCCCAGCATCTCCTGCGGGCGGCAACGGAACAGCGACGAAAACGCCTCGTTGACGAAGACGAAGCGCAGTGCGCTGTCCTTGACGAAGATGGGGTCCTCGATGCCGTTTATGACTGCCTCGGCAAGCCGTGTCTTTTCCAGTGTCGCGCCAAGCCGCCGCTCGCGATCCTTCATCTCGCTGACGTCGTAGTAGGAGACAAGCCGCTTGCCGCCTGAAAGCGCAGTCACCGAATAGATCAGCGCGCGCCCGTCGGCGCATTTGAATTCGCGCGAGGGAACATCGCCGTCCTGGATTTCGGCCAGCCGGTGGGCGACATAATTCTCCCACTCCCCATCGGAGACATCGTAGACGCCATCGTAGCGGCTGATCTCCAACAATGCCTGGAACGACGCGCCCACGCCGACGGCCTGCGGCGACACGTTCCATATCCGGTAGAATTCCCTGTTGACGATCTCGGCCCGCAGATCGGCGTCGAGCAGAACGACGCCCATCTGCATGGCGTCCAGCACCCGTTCCAGATCGGTTTGCGCACCTGCGGCTGCCGGCGATCCCTCGACGCCTGCCATGTCCATCGCATCTCCCCCATTCCGCGATGCGGCCGACGCGGCGGCCCGTCCGCGCGGATTGTGACGGGCAATGCTTAACGTTCGGCTAACCTTAACAATTTGTCGCCAGGGGCAGCGCGCCGCCCGCATTGCCAAGGCCGGATTCGGCCTTACCTTGAAGAGGACAACAGGGAGACAGCCATGCCGAACACCAGCCCGATTGCCACCGCGCCGAAAAACGGCAGCAAGGTCCGTGTCTTCTGGACCGACGCCGACGGGCAGGAAAACGAATCCATCGCGCAATACCGTTCGGCGGACATGCTGAAAGCGCTCGGCGGCGAAGGCGACGCCAACGATGTCGGCTGGTGGGCCTATGTCGATTCCAGCACCCAGAAGAAAATCCAGCCGCATTCCTGGGCGCCGCTGGCGAGCGACGAGGAAGACGAATAGGCGTCGGTCATTCCCGTTCCGCCGGCGCGGAAAACACCGGCCGGTGCGAGAACCACTCCTTCGCGACCTCGATGAACGCGCTTGCCGCTTTCGACAGGCGCTGGCGCGCGTCATAGGCGATGATGATGCGCTGCAGGGGAACCGGCTCGCGGATCGGCCTGCAGGCGAGGCCGAGCCCGTCATAGCTGCGGTCGCCGGCAGGTCGCGTATAGGACACGGCAACCCCGAAGCCGTTTGCCACCATGCTGCGCTGCATCTCGAAGGAGCGTGTCCGGGCAGCAACCGCCGGCGAGTGGCCGTGGCCGCGAAACAGGTCCAGCATATGCTGCCAGCTATAGGGCTGGTCGGTGAGGATCAGCGGTTCGCGGGCAAGGTCGGCAAGGCTCACCCGGTCCTGCCCGGCCAGCGGATGGCTGGCCGCCAGCAGCGCATGCGGCGCAAGCTCGCTCAGGAGCACGCGCGCCGCGTTGGCGGGCAGGCCGAGATCATAGGTCAACGCAATATCCACCGCGGCATCGCCAAGGCGTTTCTCCAGCGTTTCGAAGCGCTCTTCGCTGACGCTGATGCGCACAGCCGGATGGAATTCGCCCATGCGCCGGATGAGCGCTGGCGCGAAATGCGGGGCGAGGTCCTGGAAGCATCCCAGCACGAGCTCCCCTCCGACCCCCGCCTTGCCGCGCGCCAGTGCGGCGAGGTCGTCGAGATCGTCAAGGACGATCCTGGCCTTGAGCATGAAGGCGTGCCCGAAAGGCGTCAGTGAGATGCCCGCGCCACGCTGGCGCACGAACAGCCTCTGCCCTGTCCGCTCCTCGATCTGGCTGATCGCCACCGAAATCGAGGGCTGCGAAACGTTGAGTTCGCGTGCCGCTGCGCTGATGCTTTCATGGCGTGCCGCCGCCACCGCATAGCGAAGCTGAGCCAACGAATAAGCCATTATGAATTCCTATATATCTTATCAGTACATATTATTTTATCCGATGATCGGGTTGCGCGATAGTCGGTCAGGTCCAACGTGGAGAGCGCCATGAAACCCGCACCGTATAGCCTCAGCCCCGACATCATTTCCGACTACCAGCGCGACGGCGCCGTCTGCGTCCGCGGCGCGTTCAAGGACTGGGTCGATGTCATTGCCGAAGGCATCGAACGCAACATGCGCGACAGAAGCGCCACCGCCGTCGACATCGGGGGCGGCAAGGGCAGCTTCTTCGACGATTACTGCAACTGGGAGCGCATTCCCGAATTCGTCCGCGTGGTGCGCGAATCGCCCGCCGCCGCGATCGCCGCTTCGGTGATGCAATCGCAAACGGCGCAGTTCTTCCACGACCATGTGCTGGTCAAGGAGCCCGGCACGCAGAAGGCGACGCCATGGCATCAGGACATTCCCTACTATTTCGTCGACGGCAGCCAGACCGTCAGCTTCTGGATTCCCATCGACCCGGTGAAGGAGGCGACCCTGCGCCTCGTCGCCGGATCGCACAAATGGGACAAGCTGGTGCTGCCGGTGCGCTGGCTGGACGACGGCAACTTCTATGCCGGCGAAGGCGACTACCGCCCGGTTCCGGACCCGGACAACGAGCCGGAGATGAAGGTGCTGGAATGGGAAATGGAGCCGGGCGACGCGGTGCTGTTCGACTTCCGCACTACCCATGGCGCGCGCGGCAACATGGCCTCCAGCCGCCGCCGCGTGCTGTCGCTGCGCTGGGTAGGCGACGACGCCCACTACGTACAACGTCCCGGCCGCACCTCCCCGCCCTATCCGGGCCATGACATGAAGCCCGGCCAGAAACTGCGCGAAGACTGGTTCCCCGTCATCTGGGATGGCCGCGCGGCAGCCTGACAGGGTTCCCTTGCGGCATGCATTTTTCGCGCAGGACAAGCTGTCCTGCGCGATTCTTCCCCCTTGATCTTGGCCATATCATCTGCCTTGATCGGTCTCCAAGCGAACCGTGATGCCCGCATCCGCCCAAACGCGGATCGCTGGAGGCATCTGGAGGAGAAGTGAGGCGCCCCCCACGGCGTCCTCATGCTGGGGTATTGGATGCAAGCTGTATTCGACGGCCATAACGACGTTCTGCTGCGCCTTTGGCAGAACGAGAAAAAGGGTGGCGATGCCGTCGCCGAATTCACCAACGGGACGGAAAAGGGTCATATCGACCTGCCCCGCGCCAGGGCCGGCGGGCTGGCGGGCGGCTTGTGCGCCATCTACGTCCCCTCAGGCGACCTGGTCCTGCCGCAACCCGACGCGGACGGCAGCTATGTAACGCCGCTTTCCGCACCGCTGGAGCGCGCACCCTCGCTCGACATCGCGCTGGAAATGGCCGCGATCGCGCTGCGGCTGGAGCGCGCCGGAAGCTGGCGGCTCTGCCGCAGCATGGCCGACATCGACAATGCGATGGCCGACGACGAATTCGCCGCCGTGCTCCATATGGAAGGCTGCGAGGCGATAGGCGCCGATCTGGCCGCGCTGGAGGTTTTCCATGCAGCCGGCCTGCGCTCGCTCGGCCCCGTCTGGAGCCGCCACAACATTTTCGGCCACGGCGTTCCCTTCGCTTTCCCCATGAGCCCGGACACCGGCCCTGGCCTGACCGACGCGGGCCGCGAACTGGTGCGCGAGTGCAACCGCCTCGGCATCCTCATCGACCTGTCGCACATCACCGAACAGGGTTTCTGGGACGTCGCGAAGCTCTCCGACCAGCCGCTGGTGGCCAGCCATTCCAACCCGCACGCACTGGTTCCGGTGGCGCGCAACCTCACCGACCGGCAGCTTGACGCGATTCGCGACAGCAAGGGACTTGTGGGTCTCAATTTCGCCGTCACGATGCTGCGCGCCGATGGACGCGAAAACGCCGACACGCCGCTGTCCGACATGGTGCGCCACATCGATTATCTGGTCGATAAGCTCGGTATCGACGGCGTCGCCATCGGTTCGGATTTCGACGGCGCGCTCATCCCGCGCGAGATCGGCACCGCCGGTGGGTTGCAGAACCTCGTGGCGGCGTTGCAGGGTGCCGGCTATGGCGGCGCGGAACTGGCAAAGCTTTGCCGCGAGAACTGGTTCCGCGTGCTGCGCTCTGCCTGGCATGAGGACGGTGAGGACTGAACCTGCCCGGCCGTGAGGAAACAAAATGATTGTCTTGGCCGGCAATAACGTGGTTGAACCTTAGCAAGGGCTTCCGGTGCATTGGCGATTGTCATCGTTATTCATCGGAATCCGAAGACAAACACTCGTCAGAAACGGGGGAATTGAAATGAAAATGGGAAAAATCAACTCGCGCTTTCGTCCGCTGCTTGCCGGCGCGGCCTTCTCGCTGCTGCTCGCTTCCGGGGGCATTGCGCCCGCTTTCGCCGCCACGCCGGCCGACACGCTGGTCCAGGCCTGGGCCATCGACGACACCATCACGCTCGACCCGGCAGAATCCTTCGAGCTGAGCCCCGCGGAATTCCTCGGCAACGGCTATGACATGCTGGTGCGTCTCGACATCGACGACACCACCAAGGTGAAGGGCGGCGTTGCCGAAAGCTGGACCATTTCCGATGATGGCCTCACCTATACGTTCAAGCTGAAGCCGGGCATCAAGTTCGCCTCCGGCAATCCGATCACCGCCGAGGACGTCGCCTGGTCGTTCGAGCGCGTGGTCAAGCTCGACAAGAGCCCGGCCTTCATTCTCACCCAGTTCGGGCTAACCGGCGACAACGTCACCGAAAAGGCCAAGGCCGCGGACGAGAACACCTTCGTCCTCACTGTCGACAAGGCCTATGCGCCGAGCTTCGTGCTCAATTGCCTCACCGCGACGGTGGGCGCCGTGCTCGACAAGAAGCTGGTCATGGAGCATGCCCAGGCCACGACGCCGAGCGACGACTACAAATACGACACCGACTTCGGCTATGCGTGGATGAAGACCAACTATGCCGGCTCGGGTCCGTTCAAGATCCGCGACTGGCGCGCCAACGAGATCGTCGTGCTGGAGCGCAACGACAACTATTATGGCGAAAAGCCGGCTCTTGCCCGCGTCATCTACCGCCACGTCAAGGAAAGCGCGACCCAGCGCCTGATGCTCGAAGCCGGTGACGTCGATGTCGCCCGCAATCTCGAACCAGGCGATCTCGAGGCCGTGGAGAAGAACGCCGACCTCACCACCACCAACGCACCGAAGGGCACCGTCTACTACATCAGCCTCAACCAGAAGAACGAGAACCTGGCCAAGCCGGAAGTCCGCGAGGCCTTCAAATATCTCGTCGATTATGACGCGATCGGCGCCACCCTCATCAAGGGCATTGGCGAAATCCACCAGACCTATCAGGTGAAAGGCGTTCTGGGCGCGCTCGACTCCAACCCTTACAAGTTCGACGTGGCCAAGGCCAAGGAACTGCTGGAGAAGGCCGGCCTGAAGGACGGCTTCTCCGTCACCTTCGACGTACGCAACGGCCAGCCGGTCACCGGCATCGCCGAGTCCTTCCAGCAGACCGCCGGCCAGGCGGGCGTGAAGATCGAGATCATCCCCGGCGACGGCAAGCAGACGCTGACCAAGTATCGCGCTCGCAACCACGATATGTATATCGGCCAGTGGGGCATGGATTACTGGGACCCGAACACCAACGCCGACGCCTTCACCTCAAATCCGGACAACAGCGACGATGCGGCGGTGAAGTCGCTGGCATGGCGCAATGCCTGGGACATTCCGGAGCTGACCAAGCAGGTGCAGGCCGCACTTCTGGAGCGCGACACCGACAAGCGCGCCGACATGTACAAGAAGCTGCAGCAGGAGGCTCTGGATACCAGCCCCTTCGTCATGCTCTTCCAGCAGATCGAAGTGGCCGGCGTGCGTGGCAACGTCAAGAATTACAAGCTCGGGCCGAGCTTCGATTCGAACTTCCTCGCCCCCGTCACCAAGGAATGATCCCGAAGGATCAGTCCCTTGAGCACCACTGAAACGCAGATGCCGGCAAGGCGCGCCAGTCGGCGCGCCTATGCCACCCTGAAATCGGTCGTCAGCTTCCTGGTGATCGTCGCCACCACCTATCTCGGCCTGCTCGCCGTCACCTTCTTCATCGGCCGCGTCGTGCCGATCGATCCGGTGCTGGCGATTGTCGGCGACCGTGCGCCGGCGCATGTCGTCGAGCGCGTGCGGCAGGAGATGGGCTTCAACCTGCCCTACTACCAGCAGTTCATCCTTTATGTGAAAGGCGTGCTGCAGGGCGATTTCGGCACGTCGGTGCTGACCACCAACCCGGTCATGACCGACATTCGCCGCGTCTTCCCCGCAACCATGGAACTGGCCACCGTCGGCACCGTCATCGGCGCCGCACTCGGTATTCCGCTCGGCGTTCTGGCGGCCGTCAAGCGCGGCAGCATAGCCGACCAGGTGGTGCGTATCGTCGGCCTCATCGGCTATTCGGTGCCGATCTTCTGGCTTGGCCTGCTTGCGCTGCTGGTCTTTTATGCGCGGCTCGGCTGGACGTCCGGTCCCGGCCGCATGGATGTGGTCTTCGAATACACTTTTACGCCCATCACCGGTTTCTACCTGATCGACGCGATCATCAATCGCGATTGGGCGGCATTCCGCGATGTGTTCTCGCACATCATCCTGCCGGGCTCCCTGCTCGGTTATTTCTCCATGGCCTATATCAGCCGCATGACGCGCTCCTTCATGCTGAACGAACTGCAACAGGAATATATCGTCGCCGCGCGCGCCAAGGGCCTGTCGGAAACCCGCATCATCTGGGGCCATGCGTTGCGCAACGCGGCCGTGCCGCTGGTGACGGTTATCGCGCTCTCCTATGCCGGCCTGCTTGAAGGCTCCGTGCTGACCGAAACCGTCTTCGCCTGGCCGGGGCTTGGCCTCTACATCACCAACTCGCTGCAGAACGCCGACATGAATGCGGTGCTGGGCGGCACCATCGTCATCGGATCCGTCTTCATCGCCATCAACCTGCTTTCCGACGTGCTCTACCGCATGCTCGATCCAAGGACGAGGACACGATGAGCGACGCCGCAATGACCCGTCGCGAATGGCTGCTGACCGACCGGCCGCAGTCTCGCATGCAGGCCCGGCTCGGCCGTGCCTATCTCACCTGGCGGCGCTTCACCGCCAACAAGCTTGCCGTCATCGGCATGCTCATCATCCTGGGGCTCATCTTCGTCGCCATCTTCGCGCCGCTGCTGGCGCCCGATTCGCCCTATATCGGCGATCTGGCCAAATCCCGCCTGCTGCCGCCGACCGCCGAGCACTGGCTCGGCACCGACGATCAGGGCCGGGACATTCTTTCGCGCCTGATCTACGGCTCGCGGCTCACCTTGCAGGTGGTGATCCTGGTTGCCGTCATCGCGGCCCCCATCGGCCTGCTCGTCGGCACGGTTGCCGGCTATGCCGGCGGCTGGGTCGACGCGGTCCTGATGCGCATCACCGACATCTTCCTCGCCTTCCCCAAGCTGGTGCTGGCGCTGGCTTTCGTCGCAGCCCTCGGGCCCGGCATCGGCAACGCCATCATCGCGATTGCCATCACCTCCTGGCCGCCCTATGCGCGCATAGCGCGCGCCGAGACGCTGACGGTGCGCAACTCCGACTACATCTCGGCCGTGCGACTGATGGGGGCCTCGCCCTGGCGCATCGTGCTGCGCCACATCATGCCGCTGTGCATTTCCTCTCTCATCGTGCGGGTCACGCTCGACATGGCAGGCATCATCCTCACCGCCGCCGGCCTCGGCTTCCTCGGCCTCGGCGCGCAGCCGCCGCTGCCCGAGTGGGGCGCCATGATCGCCTCCGGACGCCGCTTCATCCTCGACCAATGGTGGGTGGCCGCCATGCCCGGCTTCGCCATCCTCGTCGTCAGCCTCGGCTTCAACCTGCTGGGCGACGGCTTGCGCGATGCGCTCGATCCGCGGGGCAGCGGTCAATGAACGCGCTTCTCGAAGTCGAGGATCTGCGCGTCTCCTTCCCCACCCGCACCGGCGTGGTGGAGGCAGTGCGCGGCGTTTCCTTCACGCTCGGCCGCGAGCGGCTGGGCATCGTCGGCGAGTCCGGTTCGGGCAAGTCGCAAACCGGTCGTGCCATCATGGGCCTGACGCCCGAGCATGGCCGGATCACGGCAAGCAAGCTGGAGTTCAACGGCATAGACCTGCTCAAGGCCTCCACGGCCGAGCGGCGCGCGTTGCGCGGCAACCGCATCGCCATGATCCTGCAGGACCCGAAATATTCGCTCAACCCGGTCATGACCATCGGCCGCCAGATCGTCGAGACGCTGCGCGCGCACGAGCCGGTCGGCCGGGGGGAGGCGCGCAGGCGCGCGCTCGACATGCTGGCCGCCGTGCAAATCCGCGACCCGGAGCGCGTCTTCGACCTCTACCCGCACGAAGTGTCGGGCGGCATGGGCCAACGCGCCATGATCGCCATGATGTTGGTGGCCGGCCCCGAACTGCTGATCGCCGACGAACCGACATCGGCGCTCGACGTCACCGTGCAGCTCGACGTGCTGGGCATCCTCAACCGGCTGGTGGCCGAGCGCGGCATGGGGCTCATCTTCATCTCGCACGACCTGCGGCTGGTGTCGTCCTTCTGCGACCGCGTCATCGTCATGTATGCCGGCAAGATCGTGGAGGAGCTGCCGGCCTCGAATCTTGCGCAGGCCGAGCATCCTTATACGCGCGGCCTGCTCAACTGCATGCCCAAGATCGGCGCCGACCGGCATCCGCTGCCCGTGCTCGACCGCAAACCGGAGTGGGCGCTATGACCCCGGCTCTCGCCATCGACAGGCTTCGCGTCACTTTCGACGAGTTTGTCGCGCTGAAGGATGTCAGCCTGACGGTCGCGCCGGGCGAATCCTTCGGGCTGGTGGGCGAATCCGGCTCCGGCAAGTCCACGCTGCTGCGCGCAGTGGCCGGCCTCGCGCCCGTAACCGGCGGCTCCATCGAGGTGAATGGCAAGCGGCTCGGCGAAAAACGCGACAAGGAGTTCTACCGCCAGGTGCAGATGGTGTTCCAGGACCCTTACGGGTCGCTGCACCCGCGCCAGACGGTCGATCGCCTGCTGCTGGAGCCGCTGGCGATCCATGGCTTCGACGACACCGAAAAGCGCATCGCACGGGCGCTCGACGAAGTGGGGCTCGGCTCCAGCTTCCGCTTCCGCTATTCGCACCAGCTTTCCGGCGGCCAGCGCCAGCGCGTGGCCATCGCCCGCGCGCTGATCCTCGAACCGTCCATCCTTCTGCTCGACGAGCCGACCTCGGCGCTCGACGCCTCGGTGCAGGCGGAAGTGCTGAACCTGCTGGAGCAGGTGCGCGCGGCCCGCAAGCTCACCTTCATCATGGTCAGCCATGACCTCGCCGTCGTCACCCATATGTGCGACCGGCTGATGGTGATGCAGCATGGACAGGAGGTGGAGCTGCTTTCCTCCGCCGACCTCGCCACCCGCAATGTGGCGCAGGACTATACGCGCAGCCTTCTCACCGCCAGTGAGGGGTTCCGGCGCAGCGCCTGACTACGCTGTCCGCGACCTTTCACCTGTGGGTTTCGTCCTCGGGCTTGCGCAACCACCTTGCCGGGATGTTAAAGAAAAGCCTGCGTTCATGAGGCTCGCAACTGAGTCTCACGCAGTTCCGCACATGCCGTCGGCAGGCAATCGCAACAACGAAACTCGTCCGGTGCGTCGAGGAGGCGCAATGAAGGTAGGCATTGACATAGGTTCGGGCACCAACGGCACCTCTGCAATGCTCGACCTTGAGGAGTTGCTGGCAACCCGCCTTCTGGTGCAGGGCAATTCCGGTTCCGGCAAGTCGCATCTCCTGCGTCGCCTGCTGGAACAGAGCGCGCCCTGGGTGCAGCAATGCGTGATCGACCCCGAGGGCGATTTCGTCTCGCTCGCCGACAAATTCGGCCATGTCGTGGTCGATGCCGCGCGCACCGAGGCCGAACTGACCCGCATCGCCTCGCGCATTCGCCAGCATCGCGTTTCGGTCATCTTCAATCTGGAAGGGCTTGAAGTCGACCAGCAGATGCGCGCCGCCGCCGCCTTCCTCGGCGGCCTCTTCGATGCCGAGCGCGACCACTGGTATCCGGTGCTGGTGGTGGTGGACGAGGCCCAGCTTTTCGCGCCTTCCGCCGCGGGTGAGGTCGCCGACGACGCCCGGCGCCTGTCGCTTGCCGCCATGACCAACCTGATGTGCCGCGGCCGCAAGCGCGGCCTGGCCGGCGTCATCGCCACCCAGCGCCTCGCCAAGCTTGCCAAGAACGTCGCGGCGGAAGCGTCCAACTTCCTCATGGGCCGCACCTTCCTCGACATCGACATGGCGCGCGCCGCCGACCTGCTCGGCATGGAAAAGCGTCAAGCGGAAATGTTCCGCGACCTTGGGCGCGGCCACTTCGTCGCCCTCGGCCCGGCGGTCGCACGGCGCCCGCTGCAGGTCGTCATCGGCTCGGTCGAGACCGCGCCGCGCTCGTCCAGCCCCAGATTGATGCCGTTGCCGGAAACCGCGCCTGAGGACGTCGAAGACCTGATCTTCACGCCGGGGCCGGAAGAGCGGCGCCCGGTTATCAAGCGCCCCGCACCGCCGCCGCCAACGCCCACGGCAGACATTCTTGCCCAGCTTTCGCAGCCCAGGCCCGCGCCGGAAGCGCCCTCCGAGCCGGTATTCGAGATCATCGACGAGGCGGATCGTGACGCACGCATCGAGACGGTGCTGCGCGAAATACTGGAAGACGCCGATGCCGCCTTCCGCTCGGACGCCATTCTCTATCAGGATTTTCTCGTCCGCTGCCGCATCCGCCGCGTGCCGGGGGAACCGCTGGAATTGCCGGCCTTCCGCCGCAAGCTCGCGGTCGCGCGCTCCGGCGTCGACAACGCCACCGCGTCCAGCGACACCTGGCAGCAGGCGCTGGAGCTTTCCGCCAGCGTGCCGGAAGACGTGCAGGGCGTGTTCCTCGTCGTCGCACAGGCTGCCGTCACTGGCGCGCCCTGCCCTTCGGATGCCGCGCTGGCACGCTCCTACGGCACCCATTCGACGCGCCGCGCACGCCGCCTTCTCACCTATTTCGAGGAACTGGGCCTTGCGGTGGTGCGCACCGATTTTCGCGGCAATCGCGTGGTCGCGTTCCCCGATCTCAACTGCGAGACCGCACCCGGCGATCCCAACCTTCCCGACGACCTCGCCGACGAGCAATTCGCAGCCGAATAACGCTGGGAACAGAGGGCACTGCCCGGCAGATAGATCGCGATTTCAAGCAAAACGCAGCTTTTGCAGCCCAGCCCGGAACTTTTTCCAGCCTGGCGAGTTTTCTCAATGCGCCGGGCGACATCCCCCTCTACGCCCGCCGTGCCCTTACTCAACAGCCGCCTCGCCACGAGGCGGCTTTCTTTTTGCCCGGATGGCCCGATTGCGGGTAAGGCGACTATCCTGCCACCATTAGGCATTTGGTAATTTGTTTAAAGGTTTAGTGAATACGGCAACAGGCTTTTCAAGATGGGCGGGGAGGCGTGCGAAAGTTCGGAGTCCACGCAGATGCTCTTTGCCCGTATGGGAGTCGTCCTTCTGATTTCAGCGATTTTCGCCGCCATGCTCGCCGGCGTGGTCCATATGACAGGCAAGTTCGACCGCGACGGCTTGTGCCGCCTTTCCAGCCAGACCGCATGCCTGCGCCCCTGATAGGGGCGACGTCCTATGCGGGGCAAAAACCCTACTGGCAGACATATTTCACGCGACCGCCGGCCTGCGTAACGTTGCGGCAGGTTACCGGCGCGGGAGGATCGGCGGAAACGGGCGGCTGCGCGACCGGTTTCTGCACCGCTGTCCGGCGCGGACGCGGCTGCGCTTTTCGGACCGGTTGGGAACGCGCCGCAACGACCGGCTGCGGTGCGGGAGGCGGCGCGGGAAAAACTGCGTCGGCCGGAGCGGTTGAGGCGCGGCGCTTGAACCAGCCTGGTGTTTCGTAGACTGGCCGGTGAAATTCGATGGAACCGTCGGACGTGCGCGTACAACCGGTCGTTAGCGCTCCCAGGCAAGCCACAGCAAGTATCGTCAGGCCGGGCCGAACAGCATTCATTCTCGCATTCTCCATGCCGCGCCGGCAGCCATAATGGCTGCGGCGGCAACGGTACGGACATTGCCAGAACCCGGCGCGTTCGTCAGGTCCGACACCGGCCTGGAATGACAAATTTCGTCCCTGTTGTTTCACCGCCACGCTGCCGGAAACAGCAGACGCGGCAACACCCGCCCGTCAACGACGAAGGACCGGGCATCCGCGCTCCCGCGCGAAGGTCACAAGCACGCGCCGTCCTTCGGAGCGGCCGCTGACCTCGATGAAGCGGCGACCGACATCTTCGATGCGCACACGCCGCAATCCCAGGCGTTCCGCCTTGTCCAGCGCCTGTTCAGGCGAACATCCGCGACGTTCACCGCGATAGTCGCGCCGGTATTCGTCGCGGCAACGCGGATCGTAGCGATTGCTTTCGCGGCGGCAATCCGGGCCGATGATGACGCGTCCGCCCTGCTCATCGAGTTCGAACTGCATTTGGGCGCTGGCGATGTGAGGTGTCGTCGCGATACCGCCGAGACAGATCAGCGCCGACAAGGTTGAGCGACGAACGAACGAGAACATGGCCGTATCTCCAGTTTGACGCAAAAACGTGCGGATCGGACTTTGGTTCATCCCGCAACCGATCAACAATTGAAAAGATTGCGCCTACCCGCACCGCGCGGCCGCGCCATATTTGTGCGTGTCCGGCACGGCCGCCCTGCCGGCATTTTCTGGGGAATTGGCAATCATGGAACGGTTCGTCCGTTGTACCGCATTGGCTCCTGCTCTCGCTCTGGTGGCGACAACCTCAGCGCTGGCGGCTTCACCGGATATGTCCGGAGCCGCCGAAGCGATGTGGGAGCGGCGCATGGCGCGATTGATCCGAAACGCCGGGCACTGGTGCGATGAAGTCCGCGACATAACGCTCGACAAACGCCAGTCGACGCAGATCCGCAAGACTGTGCTCGTAACCTGCAGCGATGGCCGACATTTTGCGCAATATGAGCTGATCGTGGACCGGGACAATCAGCTGAAATCCATAAATCCCATCCCCCGCTGATTGCAGCGCAACGGGCGGGAACCGCACCGCATGGTGTTCGTTTCTGCGGTGGCATCGCTTGCGGGGCGGCGCGCATTTCGCTAATGCCACGGAACGCCGGCCATGAGCGTGCCGGCTGAAACCGGAGGCCTGAAATTGGGCAAAGAGCGCGCCGACGTCGCCATCATCATGGGCAGCCAGTCCGACTGGGAAACCATGCGCCACGCCGCCGAAGCGCTCCAGGCGCTCGGCATCTCCCACGACACGCGGATCGTTTCGGCGCACCGTACGCCCGAGCGGCTCTATGATTTTGCCCGCACCGCCAAGGCCGAGGGCTTCAAGGTCATCATTGCAGGCGCGGGCGGCGCGGCGCACCTTCCCGGCATGACCGCGGCGATGACGCCGTTGCCCGTCTTCGGCGTGCCGGTCGAATCAAGGGCCTTGTCCGGGCAGGATTCGCTTCTCTCCATCGTGCAGATGCCGGCCGGCATTCCCGTCGGCACGCTGGCGATCGGCAGATCCGGGGCCGTCAATGCGGCGCTTCTCGCCGCCGCCGTGCTGGCGCTGGGCGACGAAGCACTCGCCGCGCGGCTCGATGCCTGGCGCGCCGAACAGACGGCCAAGGTCGCAGACCGCCCCGTGGAGGCATCATGACCACGCCGCTCGCCCCCGGCTCCACCATCGGCATCATCGGCGGCGGCCAGCTCGGCCGGATGCTGGCCATGGCGGCGGCGCGGCTCGGCTATCGCACCGTCGTGCTGGAGCCGCAGGTCGACTGCCCGGCCGCGCAGGTTGCCAACCATCAGATCGTGGCGACCTATGACGACCATTTCGCACTGCGCGAACTGGCCCGCCTCAGCGATGTCGTCACCTATGAATTCGAGAACGTCCCGGTCGTCTCGGCCGAAGTCCTCGTCGAATCGGTTTCAGTGCTGCCGCCGGCGCGCGCGCTCGACATTTCGCAGGACAGGCTGACCGAGAAGACCTTCCTCAACGGCATCGGCATCCCGACCGCCGACTTCCGCGCCGTGGACGATGCGCAAACCCTTCACGCCGCGCTGCGCGATTTCGATGGCGTCGGCGTGCTGAAGACCCGGCGCATGGGCTATGACGGCAAGGGACAACGGGTTCTGCGCAACCTGCCGGAGAGCGAAACCGGCACCACGTTCTCCGCGATGGGCGGGGTGCCGCTGATCCTGGAGGCTTTCGTCGGCTTCCAGCGCGAAATATCGGTGATCGCAGCCCGCGATCGCAACGGCACGGTGCATGCCTACGATCCACCCGAAAACGTGCATCGCAACGGCATTCTCCACACGTCCACAGTGCCGGCATCCATCGGTGAGGAAACTGCGCAGAACGCCAAGGCCGCCGCCCGCGCGATTCTCGAGGCGCTCGGCTATGTCGGTGTCATCGGCGTGGAATTCTTCGTGCTGCACGATGGCTCGCTGGTGGCCAACGAGTTCGCGCCGCGCGTCCACAATTCCGGCCACTGGACGGAAGCCGCCTGCATCGTCTCCCAGTTCGAGCAGCATGTGCGCGCCGTTGCCGGCCTGCCGCTCGGCGCCACCGCGCGGCATTGCGACTGCGTGATGGAAAACCTGATCGGCGACGATATCGGACGAGCCGCCGCACTCGCCGGCGAGCCGGACGTGGTGCTGCACCTCTATGGCAAGGCCGAAGCCCGGCCCGGCCGCAAGATGGGGCATTTCACCCGGCTGAAACGCTGACCCGGCGCGATTGCCGCCCGTGTCACTTCGGCGGCACCGGGCAGCTGGGGTCGCCTTCCTCGCATTTGAGATAACCCTTGAGCTGCTCCAGCCGGTCATGGGTCAGCGCGTTGCGGCAATTCAGCACCAGCATCGGATAGATGCTGCCCTCGAGGCTGTTGCCAGTCGCAAAATCACACTCAGCATCGCGAAACGTTATCCAGGCCTGTTGCGCGGTCACCAGGCGCTTTCGCGTGTCCTTGTCATCCTTCAGACGACCCATGATCTCCTTATAGGTAGCGTTCAGCGCCGCGTCGGTCTTCTTGTAGGCCTTGTCGGCGCATTGGTTGAGACTTGCCTGATCGGAAGCTTCCGAGCATCCCGGCTGTATCTGCGCGACGGCCGCACTTGTCATAAGCAGGGGAACGGTAAAAAGCAGGCTGCGAAGAACAAAGGACATGGCTGAAACTCCCTATCGATCACGACTAAGAATATTTGTATCGCGGACAACGCAATTCCGCCGCGCCGGCACATGACAAATATCGAGCGGAGGTTGACATCGGCAAGGACTCTCGTCTAAGTGCCAGCCACAAGTTCGGGCGCGTCTGCGGGCGTGCCTTTTTGATCGCCCGCAGGGCCGCATTCGACAGGCAAGACAATGAAGATCAAGAATTCGCTCAAGGCCCTCAAGGCCCGCCATCGTGACTGCCAGCTGGTCCGCCGCAAGGGCCGCGTCTACCTCATCAACAAGACCGCCCCGCGCTTCAAGGCGCGCCAGGGCTGACCCCCTGCGCCGGAACCCTTCCGGCGTCGGTGCTTCGCGCTTCTCACGCGATTTTCAGTTTGACGTTCCCATGCCGTGGATTAGCTTCTTCGGCATGAGGAGCGTTTTTGCTGTTTGCATAACATTGTCCCTGGCTGCCGGCGCGGCGCCGGCCGTCGCGCAGTCCGGGCCATCCCGGCAGGAAACGCCGTTTGCGCCATTGCCTTCGGATGATCCGCAGGCCCCAGACGCTGCGCAAGAGCAGGCGGCCCCGAAAGCTCCCATTACCATCGACACGCTGTTTGTCGACCTCAAGCGCGAGCGCAACGAGAAAGCCGCCGAGCGCATCGCCGCGCGCATTCAGGACCGCTGGAACAGGTCCGGAAGCGCCTCCATAGACCTGATGATGCAATGGGCGCAGAAGGCGATGGAGGAGCAGAAATTCGATGTCGCGCTCGACTTCCTCGATCAGGTCGTCACCCTCGCGCCCGACTATGCGGAAGGCTGGAACCGCCGCGCCACCGTGCATTTCATGATGCGCGGCTACGGCAAGTCGATGGCCGATATCGAACATACGCTGAGGCTGGAGCCTCGTCATTTCGGCGCGCTGGCCGGCATGGCGCAGATCATGGAAATGCGCGGCCGCAAGGAACTGGCGCTGGAAGCCTGGCAGAAGGTTCTCGACATCTATCCGATGATGCGCAGCGCGCAGGACCGGGTCAGCGCCCTGTCGGAAGAACTGGCCGGCGAATCCATCTGAACCGCCGGCCTGTCTGCGCGGAACGCTCACGGAGAGCACCCGCCTTGTTCACGCATGACCTTTCCGAAATCCGGTGGCCGCGTTTAGGGATGATGCTTTACGCGCCCCCGTGTCCTTCCGCGCCGACATAGGCGATGCGCAGCATGTTGGTTGCGCCCGGCGTTCCCAGCGGCACGCCCGCCGTGACGATCACGCGGTCGCCGGGACGGCCGAAGCCCTCCTCATAGGCAATGCGGCAGGCGCGATCGACCATGTCGTCGAGATCGGAGGCATCCTCCGTCACCACGCAATGCGTGCCCCATACGACGGAAAGGCGGCGCGCCGTCTGCACGACCGGCGACAGCGCGATGATGGGCACCCGCGGGCGCTCGCGCGCGGCGCGCAGCCCGGTCGTGCCCGACGATGTGTAGGTGACGATCGCCGACAGCTTCAACGTTTCGGCGATCTGCCGCGAAGCCAGCGAGATGGCATCGGCGCCGGTCGCTTCCGGTTCCGGGCGCTGGGCGTTGATGATGCTGGTATAGGTGGGGTCCTGCTCGACGCGCTGGGCGATGCGGTTCATCGTCGCCACCGCCTCGGCCGGATACTGGCCAGCTGCCGATTCGGCCGAGAGCATGACCGCATCCGCGCCCTCGAACACGGCTGTCGCCACGTCCGACACCTCGGCGCGGGTCGGCACCGGCGCGGAAATCATCGATTCCAGCATCTGGGTTGCAATCACCACCGGCTTGCCGGCGCGGCGCGCGGCGCCGGTGATCTGCTTCTGGATGCCGGGCACCGCCTCAAGCGGCATTTCCACGCCGAGATCGCCGCGCGCCACCATGATGGCGTCGGAAAGCTCGATGATCTCGGCCAGACGCGTCACCGCCTGCGGCTTCTCGATCTTCGACATCAGCAGCGCCCGGCCGCGTGCGATCTTGCGCGCTTCGGCCAGGTCCTCCGGCCGCTGGATGAAGGACAGGCCGATCCAGTCGACGCCCGCCGCCAGCGCGGCATCGAGGTCGGCGCGATCCTTCTCGGTCAACGCGCCCATCGGCAGTTCAGTGTCGGGCAGGCTGACGCCCTTGCGGTCGGAGATGCCGTTGCCAGCCACGACCGTGCAGACGATCGACTTGCCGTCGCACGTCACCGCCGTCAGTTCCAGCTTGCCGTCGTCGATGAGCAGCCGGTGGCCGGGCTTCACCGAGGACAGGATTTCGGGATGGGGCAGATAGACCCGCGTGGCGTCGCCCTCTGCGGGGTTGTCGTCCAGCGTGAAGGTCTGGCCGATCGTAAGCGCCACCTTGCCGTTGGCGAATTTGCCGACGCGCAGCTTCGGTCCCTGCATGTCCGCCAGAATGCCGATGGGGCGCCCGACGCTCTCTTCCACCGCGCGGATGCGGCCGACGAGTTCGCGCATCAGCGCATGGTCGGCATGGCTCATATTGATGCGGAAGACGTCCGCCCCGGACTCGAACAGCTTCCGGATCATCTCCTGGGAGGAGGAGGCCGGACCAAGCGTTGCCAGAATCTTTACCTTACGACTGCGTCTCATGGAGAACCCGTTCCCGTGACGGCTGCTGCGCCGTCGGTTGCGGGCTCGTCGGTCAGCTGGACCATCCAGCTTGCCTGCTCACCCGTGTCATATTCCTTGAACCCCGCGCGCTGGAAGCCTCGGGCGACACAATCGTTCACCCCGGCGATCTTGAACTCCTTGTCCGCGACGCACATGTTGATTGGACCGTCCCAGCGCCCGCCGCGCTCGGAATCCTCAGCATAGAGGTAATAAAACCGCGATGACAAAGGCCCTTCGATCAGGGTCTTGCAGGTCGAGGCCTCGATATGCCACCAGCCCTCCGTGACCCAGCCCGCCTTCGCGCGATAGCCGATGCCAACCCCCACCAGGCTCTGGGTCGCGTTGCAAACCCGGAAGTCTGCGCGCGCCTCCCCGGTGGCGGCCAGGAAAACGGGAAGCGCAAGGAATGTCAGCAGCGCGGACCACACAGAACGCATGCGCAGCGCCCCCGCGAAACCCATCCTTGCCTCTCCTTTGCTTCGTTTCGGCATTCTTGTTGTCCCTTTTCGGCAAAGTGCGGACGCATGTCAACGCGCCAGCGGATGCAAATCCAATCGATTTAGATTGAGCCATGCGGGGTGAAACGCAGCCTCGAAGCCGTTTCTGTCACAACATTGACCAAACAACGGCATTGCACCCAGCATAACTTCATGGAATGACGTTTCTATCCCCTTCAACACCCGCACACGGAACTTTGCAGAACCTATGACACGATCCGCAGTTTTTGCCCCCTTCGAAATCATCGAGGGCGACCGCAAGCGAGGCATCGTGCTTGTGGGAGACCACGCCAGACGCGAGTTGCCGGAAGAATATGACGGCCTCGGCCTGCCCGAAAGCGAATTTCAGCGCCACATCGCCTATGACATCGGCGTGGAGCATGTCACCCGCCGCCTGGCGGCCCTTCTGGACGCGCCGGCGGTGATGGCCAATTTCTCCCGCCTGCTGATCGACCCCAACCGGGGCGAGGACGACCCGACGCTGATTCGCCAGCTCTATGACGGCACCGTCGTGCCGGGAAACTATCCGATCACGCAAGAAGAGCGCCAGAAGCGGCTGGAGGCTTTTTACCGGCCCTATCACGACGCCGTCGCAGCCATGGTCGCCTCCGTGGCGCAAGAAAGCGGCAAGGCACCCTTCCTGCTTTCGGTGCACTCCTTCACGCCGGTCATGCAGGGGCGCAAGCGCCCGTGGCATGTCGGCATCCTGTGGGACCGCGACGACCGCGCGGTGCGCCCGCTGATCGAGGCGCTCGCGCAGGACAAGACGTTGATCGTCGGCGACAACGAGCCCTATGACGGGGCGCTGCGCGGCGACACCATGTTCCGCCACGCCATCGTCAACGGCTACGCCCATGCACTGATCGAGATCCGGCAGGACCAGATCGCCGAGGAGGCCACCGCCGACGAATGGGCGAACTACCTTGCCCCCATCGTTGACGCCATCAATGCGCGCCCCGATATACACGAGGTCAGGCAATTCGGCTCGCGCACCGGGCCGCTGTGAAGGAGATCGCAATGGTTGAGTTGAGCAATGAACAGCAGCGTGAATTCGAGGCTGCCGCCTTCCGCCGTCTGGTCGAGCATTTGCGCAACCGCACCGACGTGCAGAACATCGACCTGATGAACCTCGCCGGCTTCTGCCGCAACTGCCTGTCCAACTGGTATCGCGAAGCCGCCGAGGACACCGGAGTTGCGCTGAGCAAGGACGAGTCACGCGAGATCGTCTACGGCATGCCTTATGCCGAGTGGCAGGCAAAGTACCAGACGGAGGCTTCGGGCGCGCAGAAGGCGCAGTTCGAGGTAAGCCGCCCAAAGGACCACTGAACAGCGCGGACGTCTTCGCGCCATTCCCCGACAGATGCGCAAACATGGCAGGACAGGCCCCGGCAAGCCCGCAAAGAGGCTTTTCGGGACAACTGTGTTGCCTTTGCGCCCTTGACCCTCCGGATCGGGTAAGGCATCGAACGGGCACACATCCGCCGCGCCGAGTCGCGGCTTTTTCATCCGGAGCATAGAGAATGGCCGACGAGATCACCGAAACCAGCCAGACTGTTGCCGCGGGCCAGCTGCGCGCCTTCATCGAGCGCATCGAGCGTCTTGAGGAAGAGAAGCAGACCATAGCCGACGACATCAAGGACGTCTTTGCCGAGGCAAAGGGCACCGGCTTCGACACCAAGGCGCTGCGCACCATCATCCGCCTGCGCAAGAAGGATCAGGCCGAACGCCAGGAAGAGGAAGCGATCCTCGACCTCTACAAGGCCGCTCTCGGGATGGAGTGAATTGCCCGCCAGCGACGACTTGTCCGGGAATCAAGGCTGCGGTCGCCATGCCGCAGCCTTTTCTTTTTGGCCTCGCAAGAAAGCGTGGCTCAGCCCAGCAGCACTTCGCGCAGCACGACAGCGTCGTTATGCGCCTCGTCATGGGCCGAATAAACCAACGTCAGAGCACCCTTTGCCGCGAGCGCACGCAGCCGCTCGATGTCGTCCGCGTGGCTGGCGAGTTCGTCGCGATAGCGGCGGCGGAACTCCTCCCACTTGGCGGGATCGTGGCCGAACCATTTGCGCAGCTCGGTGCTGGGCGCAACATCCTTCATCCAGTCGTCCAGCCTGGCATCCGCCTTGCTGACGCCCCGCGGCCAGAGGCGATCGACGAGAATGCGCGTACCGTCCCCGGCCGAAGGCGGTTCATAGGCCCGTTTGAGCCGTACCCTGTCTGCGGCGATCGTTGCATCCATGGCCCCTGCTCCTTTCGACATGCGGCGTGGCGCCGGAAAACCTGTCTCCATGGCAGATGGAGCATTTCAACAGCCCGGCAAGTCAGGCAAACTGACCACTGGAACCGCGACCATCCTCACGCATGATCCTTACGCCGCCAAACGGCTCACGCCGGACGAAAATTCAGCGCCACGCCGTTGATGCAATAACGCAGGCCGGTCGGCGGCGGACCGTCCTCGAAGACATGGCCCAGATGGCTGCCGCAGCGCGCGCAATGCACCTCCGTGCGCACCATGCCGTAGCTGCGGTCGACGGTGGTTTCCACCGAGCCCTCGACGGGGTCGTTGAAGCTCGGCCAGCCGGTGCCGCTTTCGAACTTCAGGGTGGATTCGAACAGCGGCTGGTCGCAACCGGCGCACGCGAAGGTGCCGGCGCGCTTTTCATGCAGCAGCGCGCAGCTTCCCGGCCGCTCGGTGCCATGCCCGCGCATGACCGCATATTGCTCCGGCGTCAGAAGCGCGCGCCATTCCGCATCGGTGCGGGTCACCGGATAGCGATGTTCGTCCATCTCGTGTCTCCATGAAGGTCTTGCTGGCTTTACGCCCAATATAGTGTTGCCGTCCGCCGGCTGAAAGCCGGCGCAGGCTGCGCATCAGTGCTTCCGCGACAGTTCCTTCGTCGCCTGTTCGAGCCCCGTCAGCGTCATCGGATACATGCGGTTCACGAAAATCTCGCGGATCATGCCGATGGAATGCGTGTAGCTCCAGTGCTTTTCGCGCATCGGGTTGAGCCACACCGCGTTCGGCCACTGCTGGAGCACGCGCTGCAGCCACACCGCGCCGGGCTCGGGGTTCCAGTGCTCGACCGAGCCTCCCGCATAGGTGATCTCATAGGGGCTCATCGAGGCGTCGCCGACGAAGATTACCTTGTAGTCGTGGCCGTATTTGTGCAGCACGTCGAGCGTAGGAATGACTTCGGAATGGCGGCGGCGATTGTCCTTCCACACGCCTTCATAGAGGCAGTTGTGGAAGTAGAAATATTCCAGTTGCCGGAACTCGGCGCGCGCTGCCGAAAACAATTCCTCCACGCTCCTGATGTGATCGTCCATCGAGCCGCCGACATCGAAGAACATCAAAAGCTTCACCGCATTGCGCCTTTCGGGACGCGTGCGCACGTCTAGATAGCCGTGCTCGGCCGTAGCGTGGATGGTGCCGGGCAGGTCGAATTCCTCCTCCGCGCCCTCCCGCACCCAGCGCCTGAGCCGCTTGAGCGCCACCTTGATGTTGCGTGTGCCGATCTCGACCGCATCGTCGAAATTCCTGAACTCGCGCTTGTCCCACACCTTCACCGCGCGGCGATGGCGGCTTTCATGCTGGCCGATCCGCACGCCTTCGGGATTGTAGCCATAGGCGCCGAAGGGGGACGTGCCCGCCGTGCCGATCCATTTCGAGCCGCCCTGATGGCGTCCCTTCTGTTCCTCCAGGCGCTGTTTCAGCGTCTCCATCAGCTTCTCGAAACCGCCCAGCGCCTCAACGAGCTTCTTTTCGTCCTCGCTCAGGTGCTTTTCGGCAAGCCTGCGCAGCCATTCCTCTGGGATGTTGGCGACATCGACCGTCCCCTCGCCCGCCACCGCCTCCACGCCCTTGAAGACGTGCGAGAACACCTGGTCGAAACGGTCGATATGGCGCTCGTCCTTCACCAGCGCTGCGCGCGCCAGATAGTAGAACCCCTCGACATCATAGGTCACGAGGCCGGCCTGCATGCCTTCCAGCAAAGCGAGATATTCCCGTAGCGAAACCGGAACCTTGGCCGCCTTGAGTTCGAGGAAGAAGGGTATGAACATGCGCCGCACTTTGCGCTGCAACAGGCTGGCAGGCAAGCCCGGCCGACCTGTCCGGTTTCTACCACACATGGTAAAAATCGGGATTCAGTCTTTCTTGGTAATTTCCCGTTAGCAATTCACCTGAGTGGATCCCGACGGCTCCGATTCTGCCGTCACAATTGTTTGCGTGCGGGTGCTTATGCGTTTCTCAGGCGTGCCAGCCATCCTTTTTGCCTGCCTCGCGGTCGCGGGCTGTACGTCGAGTTCCGGCATCGACGATATTCTCGCCCAGAAGCCGTCGCTCGAAACGACGAGTTCGGTGGCGCGGCCGGCAAGTCCCGTGCCGACCGCCGACGTGGTGATCGAGGCGCAGGCGGAAGAAGTTCTGGCCTGGGCGGGCCCCGTACCTACGCCGGAAGCGCTCGTGCCCCAGACCCGCGTGACGGGCATGCCCGTTCCCGCCGAAAAGCCCGTGGCGATGCTGACGCCGCCGAAGCCGACCGTGCGTACGCGCTCGCCGGTGCGCGCGCAGATCTACAGCCGCCAGTTCCGCGACGCCAAGCCGATCAATTTCGGCAAGGCCTCGCCCAAGAGGCTTGCCGTGCATGGCGTGGACGTCTCGCGCTGGCAAGGCGAGATCGACTGGGCGAAACTGCGCACGCAAGGTGCCAACTTCGCCTACATCAAGGCGACCGATGGCGGCGATCACCTGGATCCGATGTTCAAAAAGAACTGGCGCGCGGCGCATGAAGCAGGGCTGAAGCGCGGGGCTTACCACTTCTTCTACTGGTGCCGGGTCGCCAGCGAGCAGGCGGACTGGTTCATCCGCAATGTGCCGCGCGTGCCCGGCGCGCTGCCGCCGGTCATCGACGTCGAATACAATGGCGAATCGAGCTGCAAGCGACGCCTGTCGCCGCAAAAGATTCGTGAAAAGATGCAGGTCTTCATGGACAGGCTGGAGCGGCATTACGGCCAGCGTCCGATCATCTACACCGCACCGGATTTCTATCGCGACAACCTGCAGGGCGCGTTCCTGGACTACCCGTTCTGGCTGCGCTCGGTTGCCGCGCATCCTTCAAAAGTCTATCCCGGCCGCAAGTGGATATTCTGGCAATATTCGGGCTCGGGCCTTTCGCAGGGTGTCAACGGCAAGATCGACCTCAACGTCTTCCACGGCAGCGAAGACCAGTGGCACGACTGGGCCGACGCGCGTTCGAGCTGAAACGTCACGGGGCGGTTTTGGACCGCCCCGCGGATTTCCGCTCCCGGCAGACCAAAACCCTTACAGCAGATCGTATTCGATGAAGCCCGTGCGCCGCGCGACGTGATCATAGAGCTTGCGCGCTGTGGCATTGGTCTCGTGCGTCATCCAGTAGACATTGGTCACGCCGATCTTGCCGGCCTCCTGCCGCACCGCCTCGATCAGCCCCGCGCCGACGCCCTTGCCGCGCGCTTCGGGCACGGTGAACAGGTCCTGCAAATAGCAGTTGTTGACGATCGCCCAGCAGGAGCGGTGGTAGAGATAATGCACCAGCCCCACCGCCTTGCCGTCGAGAAAGGCCATGAACCCCTTCGGCTCGAATTCGCCCTGCGCGAAAAGCCGTTCCCATGTGGTGTTGTAGACCTCCTCGGGGACTGTCGTCTTGTAGAATTCGAGATAGGCCGTCCACAACCGGCGCCAGTCGTCATGGTCGCTCTGCAGGAAGGGGCGGATGGTGATTTCGCTCATTGGCAATCGCTTTCTGTCATTGCGTGATCGACGGCACTCTGCCCAGCCTACGCGATACCGGCAAAGGGCCAGATTCCAAAATGTTCTGGCCGCGCGCCATGACAAGTCCCTTGGGGGGTGTCGTTCCGTGGTTGACAAATCAATAGCTCGTCAGTTATTGATTAAAACCAATCACCGGAGAGTTATGAATGTGACACCCGCTGCCCACGACCTGCTCTTCGCGACACTCGCCGATCCGACGAGGCGCGGCCTCTTCGAACGTCTGTGTGTTGAAGGCGAGCAGACAGTTCATGCGCTGACCGCGCAGGCAGGCGTCTCACAACCTGCCGTCTCAAAACATCTCGGCGTTCTGAAAAAGGCCGGGCTGGTGATCGACCGCCGAGAAGGCCGGGAGACCCATTATCGCGCGCGCCCCGATGCCCTCGCCCCGCTGAACGACTGGACTGGCAGGATGACCGACTTCTGGCAAAGCCGGTTCGACGAGCTTGAAGATCTACTCAAGAGGATGGACCAATGACCGACACGTCGACCAAGACCCGATCCGTCACATTGGAAAGGGAGCTCCCATATGCACCGGAAAAAATCTGGCGCGCGCTGACGCAGCCGCAGCTTATCGAAGAGTGGCTGATGAAGAACGACTTTCAGCCACAGGTCGGCCACCGCTTTGAGTTGCGCGCGGATTGGGGCTCGGTTTCCTGCAAGGTCCTCGAAATCGAGCCGTACCGGACCCTGGTCTACAGCTGGGACGCCAACGGCCTCGAAAGCATTGTGACCTGGACGCTCGCCCCTTCGGCTGCGGGCACGAGCTTGCGCATGGAACAGTCCGGTTTCCAGCTCGATCAGGAGCAGTTCTATCAGGGTGCAAAGGCAGGCTGGCCGCGCTTCCTCGCGTCGCTGGAACAGGCTCTGGCACGGATGGATTGATGGTGCCGGTCATCCTGCCTTCAAAGAGGTATGCCCGGACAAGGCCTGATAAGCGTCTTCTCTTATCGCCTGGCCATGAATGCCAACCGCTCGAACAGATGCACGTCCTGCTCGTTCTTGAGCAGCGCGCCATGCAGCTTGGGCAGCGCGTTCCTGGGGTCGGCGCGCAGATCGGCCGGGTCCACGTCATCGGCCACCAGCAGCCTGATCCAGTCCAGCGCCTCCGAGGTGGAAGGCTTCTTCTTCAACCCCGGAACCTCGCGCACTTCATAGAACTGAGCCAGCGCCGCACGCACAAGGCTCTGCTTGATGCCCGGATAGTGAACCTCCACGATCTTCGCCAGCGTCTCGGCATCGGGGAAGCGGATATAGTGGAAGAAGCAACGTCGCAGGAAGGCGTCGGGCAGTTCCTTCTCGTTGTTGGAGGTGATGATGACGATTGGCCGTTGCCTGGCGCGGATCGTCTCGCCGGTCTCGTAGACGAAGAATTCCATCTTATCGAGTTCCTGCAAGAGGTCGTTGGGGAACTCGATATCGGCCTTGTCGATCTCGTCGATCAGCAGGACCACCTTGCGGTCGGCGGCGAAGGCCTCCCACAGCTTGCCCTTGCGGATATAGTTCTTGATGTCGTTGAAGCGGTCGTCGCCGAGCTGGCTGTCGCGCAGGCGCGACACCGCGTCATATTCGTAAAGTCCCTGTTGCGCCTTGGTGGTGGACTTGATGTGCCATTCGATGAGGTCGAGCCCCAAAGCCGCTGCCACCTGTTTGGCAAGCTCGGTCTTGCCGGTGCCCGGCTCGCCCTTCACCAGCAGCGGCCGCTCCAGCGCGATCGCCGCATTGACCGCCACCATCAGATCATTTTCGGCGACATAGGCCGACGTGCCTTCAAAACGCATTCCAAACTCCGCTTTCATGCCGGCCGCGACGATAGGTGCCTCGTTCCCTCGCGGCAAGGCGCTTCGGCCCATTTGAGCGGCGCGCCTTGCCCGATCGAGATTGCCGCGCCGCAATATAGAATGGCCGCATAGCCATACAAAGGACTTCAGCGGCAGCAACTGGAAATTTGCCATCTTTGGCCGATAGTAGCGGCGCGCACACTGGCTCAGCCTCGGTCGCAAAGGAGCTGCGAAAGGCAGGGGACCCCCAATGAAAGCATCCGCGCCGCACAGATGTGAGCAAGCGATCTGCTGACAACACTTTGTCAGGATTGCTTGATCGATGAATTTTTCTGACTGTTTTGCGCTGGCACTTTGAGATAGAAAGCGCGGCCTGTCGGAAATCCGCAAACGATGATGTTTTGCGCATTCGAAACGATTGAATCTCGCTGTAGGCGTACCCACATCGCACGGCACGCCTCATAACGACCGTGGTCTCGCGGGACCCAGAAATTTGGAAATGATCATGGCCAAGGTCAGGTTTCACAAGCTTGCCGCCATAGGCGTGCTCATTGGTTTCGCCGTCTGGATGGGAACAGGCGAATTTTCCTCCGTCGGCAGCGCCGCCACGGAAGTCGAAAAGAATCCGGCGGCGAGCGAACAACCCAAGGCGCCGACCCGCACCGTCGCTGTCATCACGCCGGCGCGCGTGCAGCACGCCCGCGCCATCCGCATGTCCGGCCAGACCGAGGCCGACAAGCGTGCCGTGCTTGCCACGCGTGTCGGAGGCGTCATCGCCGAACTGCCGGTCAAGCAGGGCCAGCGCGTGAAGGCCGGCGATCTGGTGCTCATGCTCGATGCCGAGGAAAAGAGCGCCGCCGTCGAAACCGCACGCCAGATCGTGGTCCAGCGGCAGGCCGAGGCGGAGGCGCAGGAGCGCCTGGTCAAGACCGGTAATTCGCCGAAGCTGCAGGCCGACATCGTGCGTTCCGCGCTCGCCCAGGCCAGGGCGCAGCTCGAAGCCGCACAGGCGGAACTCGCCCGCAACGAGGTCAAGGCACCGTTCGACGGCGTCATCGACCGCGTGCCGGTTGAACTCGGCAGCTCGATCATGGCCGGCGGTGAGGTGGCGACCCTGCTCAGCCTCGATCCGATCATCGCCAAGGGCGAGATCAGCGAGCGCAATCTGCGCTATGTGAAGACCGGAGACGAGGCCGAGGTGCGGCTCGTCAATGGCGAGGTCGTGCAGGGCACGGTGCGCTTCATCAGCCGCGATGCCTCCGCCGCCACGCGCACCTTCCGCATCGAGATTGCCGTGCCGAACGCCGAACGGGCCATTCCCGCCGGCATGACCGCCGAGATCGTCGTGCGGGCGCAGCCGACCGATGCCGTCGTCCTGCCGCGCTCGGTGGTAACGCTGAGCGCCACCGGCGACCTCGGCATCCGCGCGGTCGACAAGGACAGCAAGGTCACCTTCCACCCTATCGATCTCGTCGACGACACGCCCAACGGGCTGGTGCTCGGCGGCATTCCCGCCGATGCGCGCATCATCGTGGCCGGCCAGGATCTGGTCAGCGAAGGCGACATGGTGGAGCCGGTCGAGGCCGACGCCGAAACGATCAGGAAGCTGGCGGCAAAGTAGCGCCGGCTTTTCGAAAGCGCATGCGGGCGACGTCCGCTTCACACGACAAAGGCTATCAATATGGGCATCGTCGGCTACGCAATCCGCAATGCGCGGCTCACGCTCTCTATCATGATGTTCTTCCTGATCGCCGGGGCGCTCGCCTATCGGGCGATCCCCAAGGAAGCGGAACCGGACGTTCAGATTCCGATCATCTATGTGAGCCTGGCCTATAACGGCATTTCGCCGGAAGATTCCGAGCGCCTGCTGCTGCGCCCGGTCGAAACCCGCATGAAGAGCCTTTCCAACGTCAAGGAGATGCGCTCGGCCGCTTATCAGGGCGGCGGCTACGTACTGGTCGAATACAATGCCGGCGCCGATCTTTCGACCGCGCTGCAGGACGTGCGCGCCAAGGTGCAGGACGCCAAGCGCGACCTGCCGCAAGGCGCGGAGGAGCCAACGGTCAACGAGGTCAATCTGTCCGAGTTCCCGGTGCTGGTGGTGACGTTGGCCGGCAATGTGCCGGAGCGGGCGCTAACGGCCGCCGCGCGCGAACTGCGCGACCGCATCGAGGAAGTGCCCGGCGTCCTGGAAGCCGCCCTGCAGGGCGCGCGCGACGACCTCGTGGAAGTCATCATCGACCCGGTGAAGCTGTCGTCCTATGGCCTGCGCCTCGACCAGCTCATCCAGGGCGTAGGCACCTCCAACAGCCTCGTCGCAGCCGGCAATATCGAAGGCTCCGAGGGCCGCTACGCGATCAAGGTGCCATCGCTGATCGAAACACCGGAAGACGTCGCCGATCTGCCGATCGTCGCCGGCCCCAATGCCGTCGTGCGGGCGGGCGAAATCGCCACCGTACGCTCCACCTACAAGGACGCCGAGACGATCACCCGCCTCGACGGCAAACCCGCCATCGCCATCGAGGTGAAGAAGCGCACCGGCGCCAATCTGGTCGAAACCGTCGATGCGGTGAAGGCGGTGGCCGACGAATACGCCAAGCGACTGCCGGAGGGCAGCGTCGTCTCCTACAGCCAGGACAAATCGACCTCGATCCGCCAGCTTCTGGGCGATCTGCAGAATCATGTGATGATCGCCGTCATCCTGGTCTTCATCATCGTGCTCTATTCGCTGTCGGGCCGCGCCTCGATCCTGATCGGCCTTGCCATCCCGACTTCGTTCCTGCTCGGCATATTGCTGCTGTCGCTGGGCGGCTTCACGGTCAATATCGTGGTGCTGTTCAGCCTCATCCTCGCGGTGGGCATGCTGGTGGACGATGCCATCATCGTCACCGAATTCGCTGAGCGGCGGATGACCGAAGGCATGGACAAGAAGGAGGCCTATGCGCTGGCGGCGCGGCGCATGGCCGGCCCCGTCATCGCCGCCACCATGACGCGCGTCGCCGCTTTCTCGCCGCTGCTGTTCTGGCCGGGCATCGTGGGCGAGTTCATGAAATACATGCCGATCACGCTCATCGTGACGCTGTCGGCCTCGATGCTCTACGCGCTCGTCTTCACGCCCACGCTCGGCGCCATCTTCGGCAAGGCGCATCCCGAGCCGGAACACAAGGACGGGCTCTATATGAGCACGGTGAAGCTCGCCGTGCGCCATCCCGTGATGACGCTGCTGCTGGCGGTCGCGCTGCTGGTCGCGGTGCCCTGGACTTACGCGCATAACGGCAAGGGCGTCGAGTTCTTCCCGAATGTCGAGCCGGAATATGGCCTGCTCTATGTCCATGCCCGCGGCAATCTCTCGCTGGCCGAGATGGACGCCGCCGTCAGTCATGCCGAAAAGCGCATTCTCGGCTGGCCGGGCGTGAAGTCGGTCTATACCCGCGCCGGCAAGGCCACCGGCGGCGGCAACAATGTCGACGAGGATGTCGTCGGCGTGATCCAGTACGAGTTCGTGGACTGGCGCGCGCGCAAGCCCGCGCATGAGGTGCTGACCGATCTGCGCGAGGCGATGGCGGGCATTCCCGGCGTGGATGTCGAAGTGCAGGTGCCGGAAGCTGGACCGCCCACGGGCAAGGCCATTCAGGTGCGGCTGTCGGCCACCGATCCGGCCGGCCTCAACGACAAGGCGCGCGAGGTCGCGGCCATGCTGAAGACCATTCCGGGCGTCATCGACATTTCCGACGGTCTGCCGCCGCCGGGCATCGACTGGGCGCTGAAGATCGATCGCAGCAAGGCCGCGCAATATGGCGCCAGCCCCTTTGCGGTGGGCTCCGTCGTGCAGCTCGTTACCAACGGCCTCAAGCTTTCCGACTATCGCCCGGCCGGTGCCGACGATGCGGTCGATATCCGCCTGCGCCTGCCGGAGGACAGCCGCACGCTGTCGACGCTCGACCAGCTTCGGATTGAAACCGCGCAGGGCTCGGTGCCGATCTCCAATTTCGTCACCCGCCAGCCGGAGCACAAGGTGGGCATCCTCAACCGCATCGACGGCCAGCGCACCATCGTCGTGCAGGCCAACGTTGCCAGCGGTGTCCAGCCGTCTGCCGCGCAGGCGCAGGTGACTGCGGCTCTTGAGAAGATGGACATGACCGGCATCCGGTGGAAGCTCGCCGGCGAGGACGAGGAAAGCAAGGCGGCGAGCGACTTCCTCGGCAAGGCCTTCGGTGCGGCGCTGTTCCTGATTTTCATCGTGCTGCTGGCGCAGTTCAACAAGTTCAGCAGCGTGATGATGGTGCTGTCCTGCGTGGTCATGTCCACCATCGGCGTATTGCTGGGCCTGCTTATCACCGGCCAGCCCTTCGGCATCGTCATGTCGGGCATCGGCGTCATCGCGCTCGCCGGCGTGGTGGTGAACAACAACATCGTGCTGATCGACACCTATGACCGGCTGCGCCACGAAGGCTGGGACAAGGTGGACGCCGTGCTGCAGACCTGCCGCGAACGCGCCCGTCCGGTCGTGCTGACCGCGCTGTCGGCCATCTTCGGCGTGCTGCCGATCGCCTTCGGTCTTGGCCTGGAAATCTTCCATCACGAGACGACGATCAACGCGCCGTCGACGCAATGGTGGATTTCGCTGTCGAGCGCCATCGTCTTCGGCCTGTCCTTTGCCACGGTGCTGACGCTGATCGTGACGCCGGCGATGCTGATGGTGTTCACCCGCAGCAAGGATAGTCGCGTCAGCGGCTTCATGCGCCGCCTGTTCCGGTGGCGCAGGGCCCGCCCGGAAGCGGAACGCCCAGCCCCCGAACCCGTGCCCGCAGACGCTCTTCCCAAAGCGGCCGAATAACGACCACCGCCCGCACCGGTCTGTCTCACCGCCGTGCAAGGCTGCCGGGCCTTGCACCTCCAGGGAACCACCTCGCCGCCCGGCCATTCTCAACTCATTGATACTCTTGAGCAACGAGGACATGGCCATGACACTGAGCACGCTTCTTGTAATCATCCTGATACTCATCCTGCTCGGCGCCATTCCGGCCTGGCCGCATTCGCGGGGATGGGGTTACGGGCCATCCGGCATTGTCGGCGTCATCCTGATCGTACTGTTGATCCTGGTGCTGATGGGTCGTATCTGAAGCCTCGCCGCATCGACAGAAAGCCCGGAACCCGTCGCTCGGGCTTCCTGTCGTCGGGTCAAGTTTCACGCTGCCCTGGCGGCTGCGGCACTGAGGAGATGGAGGTCGGCCAAAGCCTGCTCCACCGCAGCGTTAAGCGGCGTATGAGGGATCGTGCCGATGATCCGCTCCAGTCGTGACGACACCAGCCGATGTTCCTCGAACCGCAGATAGGACATCGAGACGATCGCCTTCCACATCGGCACGAAGGGGCTCGCGGCCCGCAACACCCACCAGGGCATCGAAGCAAGCTTGAGCGTGCGCCCCATGGCCTTCTCGAGGGCCGCCTTCATCTGCAGATCGGTCACCGCGTGTCCGGGCAGGTTCAGCTTTTCATAAGCGCCAAGCGCCTCGCGCCTTTGCGCAAGCGCCACGAAGGCCGCGGCAAGGTCGGGCAGATAGGTCCATTCATGCGCCAGATCGACCGGCCCCGGTGCGGTGTAGACGCCTTTTTCGAGCTTGGAGGTCACGACCAGATCGAACCACGACCCGGTACCCTTGCCGCCGAAGAAATCGCCGGCGCGCAGGAGCGTCGTGCGCACGCGCCCCGCCTCGGCCTCCCGGCGGAACAGGTCCTCCATCGCCACGCGGATACGGCCCTTCTCGGTGGTCGGGCGTTGCGGCGTGTCTTCGGCAATGACTGCCGGGATCGGTGATCCATAATTGTAGACCGTTCCGGGGAAGAGATGCAGCGCATGGTTGGCGTGACACGCCGCCATCACGTTTTCCGCCATCGGCAGGCAGGTGCTCCAATCGGAATAGACCGGGCTCAGCCCGTTGAAGACGATATCCACGCCTTGCGTGGCGCGGATCAGCGAGGCCTCGTCCAGTGCATCGCCAATGACGGCCTCCACCCCGGACAATTCGGCCGGCAGCTTGCCGTCGCGGGTCACAGCCCGCACGTCGTATCCGGCGTCGAGGAAGGCCTTTGCAACTGCCCGGCCGAGCCGGCCGCGGGCTCCCAGAACTGCGATCTTGGTCATGTCGGTCACTCCCGTTTGCATGAATGACCTTGATATGATCCATGCATTATCGAATTGAAATTGACAGGAAATGAAGTTTTGTTATTCAATTTTGAATATGCAGGAGATCGACTGGAATCTCATCAGAAGTTTCGTGGCAGTGGCGGAGGCGGGCAGCCTTTCGGCCGCGGCGCGCCAGCTGTCCGCCAGCCAGCCCACGCTCGGGCGCCACATCGCCGAACTGGAGAAGGCACTCGACGTCACCCTCTTCCGGCGTGGGCGCCAGGGCTACGTGCTGACTGAGGCGGGTAGCCTGCTGTTCGAGCGCGGTCGCGCCGTCAGCGAACAGGCGTCCGCTTTTTCACGGCTGGCGCTCGGATCGGTCGAAGCCATAGAAGGCACGGTCCGCATCGCCGCGAGCGAGGTGGTCGCAGCCTGTGTGCTGCCCGAAATGTTTGCCCGCCTTGGCGTCGAGGAGCTTGGCATCGAGGTCGAGATCGTTGCCTCCAACCGGATCGAAAACCTGTTGCGCCGCGATGCCGACATCGCCATTCGCATGGTGCGGCCGGCGCAGAACGAACTGGTTGCCCGCAAGGTCACCGACATTCCGCTGCGCCTCTGCGCCGCGCGGACCTATCTCGACCGACGCGGCAGGCCGCAACGACCTGAGGATTTGCGCGAGCATGACCTGGTCGGCTTCGACCGCGGCGACGACATCATTCGCGGGCTGGAGCCATACCTGCCAGACCTCACGCGCCACGCCTTCCGCCTGCGCACCGACAATCAGATCGTGTTCTGGCACGCCGTTCAGGCAGGAAACGGCATCGGCATCGGGCAGAAGCCCCTTATCCGTCGCGATACGCGCATGGAGGAACTGCTACCCGACCTGCCGCTTCCGGTGCTGCCCGTATGGCTCGCGCTGCATCGCGACGTGCGCGCCAGCCTGCGCATCCGCCGCGTGGCGGATTTTCTCCACGACGAACTGAAGCGCTATTCGGCTAGCTGAGCTTTCGGTGCGAAGTCGGCATGGCGCGCCAGGCCCGACATCAGGAAGACGACGATAAGAAGCGCCGACACCGAAATGAAGACCGGGCTGAAGCCGACATGCTGGCCGATGAAGCCAATGGCCGATGGCGCAACCAGAATGCCCGAATAACCCATGGTGGTGACCACGCTCATGCCCGCGCCAGCCGACATTCCCGGCTGGTTGCCGGCGGCCGAAAAGGCGATCGGCACCATATTGGCGATGCCCAGGCCGCAGAAAGCAAAGGCCGCGATCGCCACCCACGGCGTCGGCGCAAAGCCAGCCACCAGCATGCCGCTGGCCGCGATCAGTGCCGAGACTCTAAGGGTCGTCACGGCCCCGAAACGGTTGCGCACGGCATCGCCCATGAAGCGCACCGCAGCCATCGTGCCGGCAAAGCACGCGAAGGCGAAGCCGGCCGTCGCAATATCGGCGCCAAGCTCCTGCTTGAGGTAGAGCGCCGCCCAATCGAGCACGGAGCCTTCGGGCACCATGGAAAACAGCGCCATGATGCCGATGAGATAGATCACGGGATTTTTCGGCAGCGAGAATTTCCTGTGCCCGGTGGCGATGTGCCTTTCCTCGGCGATGAGATGGCGCAGCGAGGCAGCAAGCAGGATGGCCGCCACGACCGCGACCAGCACGGCATGGACGACATGCCCGTAACTCTGGATGATGATGCCGCCGATACCCCCTCCCGCAAAGCCGCCAAGGCTCCAGAAGCCGTGCGAGGACGACATGATGGCCCGCGACAGGCGTCTTTCCACGGCGACCGCATTGGCGTTCATCGCAACATCCATGCCACCGATGACCCCGCCAAACAGGATCATGGCCAGCGCCGCCAGCGGCAGGCTGGGCGCCAGCGCAACGATCGGCAGACCGAGTGCGGCTGCCGGACCGAACCAACGCACCACATTGCGCGAGCCGTGCCGCGCGATCAGATAGCCGCACCACGACATGAACACGATAGCGCCGGCTCCGAAAAGCAGAAGCAGCAGGCCCAGCATGGTTTCGCTCATGTCGAGGCGCGTGAGGAAAACCGGGATTTGCGGCGCCCAGCTTCCGGTGATGAAGCCGTTGACGAAAAAGGCGGTCGCCACGGCCCAGCGGCCGCGCTTCGCGGTTTCGATCATATTGGTGGCGTCCATCGCCGCTTTCCGCATCAAGAATTGGTAGAACCGGTATTTAAATCGGTTTAACGTATCGTCAACCCGATAATGGCGGCAAATTGTTGGGCCAGCGGGGTCGTTGGAAATGCCGGTCCGGGCTCCCTTGCGAGCGCCGGCCACTCCTATAGGGCATGATACCAGAAAGTGGAAACCACTTTCGGCATCATGCCCGACAGAAGATGGATCGGCCCGGACGTCGATACCGCGTCGGTGTTACTCGAATACGACCAGAAGGTCCTTGGCGTCGATCTGGTCGCCGGCCTTGACCAGCACCTCCGAGATGATGCCGCCGCGCTCGGCATGCAGCGCCGTCTCCATCTTCATCGCCTCGATGGACAGGAGCACGTCGCCTTGCTTGACCGTCTGCCCGACCGCGACGGCAAGCGTGGAAACCACGCCCGGCATCGGCGCGCCGACATGCGCGTCGTTGCCCGGCTCGGCCTTGCGGCGCGCGCGGGAAGCAGATGCGCCATGAATGCGGTCTGGCACCTTCACGCGGCGCGGCTGGCCGTTGAGCTCGAAGAAGACCGTCATCATGCCCTTGTCGTCGGTCTCGCCAATGGCCAGACAGCGGATCACCAGCGTCTTGCCCTTTTCGATGTCGACGAAAATCTCGTCCTCCGGCTTCATGCCTTAGAAATAGACCGGCGTCGGCAGCACGCTGACGGGACCATAGGTCTCCTGCGTTGCGGCAAAGTCGGAAAACACCTTCGGATACATCAGCCAGGAGGCGAATTCGAACTCGCTCACCTTGCGGCCGAGCTTCTCCTCGAGCCCCTTGCGGGATGCGGCGAGATCGGCCGGCTTGAGCAGCGAACCCGGCCGCACGGTGATCGGCTTTTCGCCCTTCAGCGCCTTTTTCTGCAGGGCGGCGGGCCAGCCGCCGGGCGCCTGACCCAGATCCCCGCGCAGCATGGCGACGACAGATTCCGGGAAGGCGATGTCCTTGTCCGGGTTCTCGACATCGGTGACCGTCAGGTCCTGGCTCACCATCATCAGCGCCATGTCACCCACCACCTTGGACGACGGCGTGACCTTGACGATGTCGCCGAACATCAGGTTGACGTCGTGATAGGCCTGCGCCACCTCGTGCCAGCGGGTTTCCAGCCCCAGCGAGCGCGCCTGCTCCTTGAGATTGGTGAACTGGCCGCCCGGCATTTCGTGCAGATAGACTTCCGACGCCGGCCCCTTGAGGTCGCTTTCGAAGGCCGCATACTGGTTGCGCACTGCCTCCCAGTAGAAGGAGATGCGGCGTATCCATTCAGGATCGAGGCCGGGGTCGCGCGGATCCCCCCTGAGCGCCTGGACGATGGAGCCGAGGCAGGGCTGAGACGTGTTGCCGGAAAAGGCGTCCATCGCCGCATCCACGGCATCCACGCCCGCTTCCGCCGCTGCAAGCACGGTGGCGGCCCCAAGACCGGACGTGTCATGCGTGTGGAAGTGGATCGGCAGATCGGTCGCCTCGCGCAACGCCTTGAACAGCACGCGCGCTGCCGCCGGCTTCAGCAGCCCGCCCATATCCTTCAGCGAAATGATATGCGCGCCGGCCGCTTCCAGTTCCCTGGTGAGCCCGACATAGTATTTCAGGTCGTATTTCGACCGGTTGGGATCAAGCATGTCGCCCGTGTAGCAGATCGCCGCTTCACACAGCTTGCCTTCGGCGAGCACGGCATCCATGGCGACCCGCATGCTCTCGACCCAGTTCAGGCAGTCGAAGACGCGGAACAGGTCGATGCCCCCGGCTGCGGCCTGCTTGACGAAATGCTGCACCACATTGTCGGGGTAGTTGGTATAGCCGACGCCGTTGGCGCCGCGCAGCAGCATCTGCAGCAGGATATTGGGGGCCGCCTCGCGCACTTTGGAGAGGCGCTCCCACGGGTCTTCGGTCAGGAAGCGCATGGCGACGTCGAAGGTCGCGCCGCCCCAGCATTCGAGCGACAGAAGCTGCGGCAGGGCGCGCGCATAGGTGCCCGCGATACGCGCGATGTCGTAGGTGCGCACGCGCGTCGCCAGCAGCGACTGATGCGCGTCGCGCATAGTCGTGTCGGTGAACAGGACCTGCTTCTGTTCGCGCATCCAGGCCGCGAATTTCTGTGGTCCCAGCGCGTCGAAGCGCTGCTTGGTGCCGTCCGGTATCGACCCGGTGAACCACGGAATGACCGGCGCGGCCGCTTCCGGGTCCGGCAGGGCGCGCCCGCGCGTCTCGGGATGCCCGTTGACGGTCACGTCTGCCAGATAGTTGAGCAGCTTGGTGGCGCGGTCCTGCCGCTTCACCTGCGCAAACAGCTCCGGCGTCGAGTCGATGAACTTCGTCGTGTAGCTGTTCGACTGGAAGCTCGGATGGGTGATGATGGCTTCCAAAAATGTCAGGTTGGTCGACACGCCGCGAATGCGAAACTCGCGCAAGGCCCGGTGCATGCGCGCAATCGCCTCGGACGGTGTCGGCGCCCAGGCCGTCACCTTCTCCAGCAGCGGATCGTAGTAGCGCGTGATCACCGCGCCCGAATAGGCGGTGCCGCCGTCGAGCCGGATGCCGAAGCCGGTCGCGCCGCGATAGGCGGTGATGCGGCCATAGTCGGGAATGAAATTGTGCTCCGGGTCTTCGGTGGTGATCCGGCATTGCAGGGCATGGCCGTTCAGCCGGATTTCCGACTGGTTCGGCACGCCGGTTTCGGGTTTGCCGATCGCCAGTCCGTTGAGAATGTGGATCTGCGCCTTGACGATGTCGATGCCTGTCACCTCCTCGGTGACCGTGTGCTCCACCTGAATGCGCGGATTGACCTCGATGAAGTAGAATTTGCCGCTGTCGGCATCCATCAGGAACTCGACGGTGCCGGCGCCGACATAGTCGGTCGCGCGCGCGATCTTCAGCGCATGGTCACACAGTTCGCCACGCTGGACGGCATCTAGATAGGGAGCGGGAGCGCGCTCCACGACCTTCTGGTTGCGGCGCTGGATCGAGCAATCGCGCTCGAACAGATGCACGGCATTGCCATGCGTGTCGCCCAGCACCTGTACCTCGACATGGCGCGCGCGCTCGATCAGCTTTTCGAGATAGACCTCGTCCTTGCCGAAAGCGGCCTTGGCCTCTCGCTTGCCTTCCATCACTTCGCGGGCAAGATCGGCTTCCGAGCGGATGACGCGCATGCCGCGTCCACCACCACCCCACGATGCCTTGAGCATCAGCGGATAGCCGACATCGGCAGCCAGCTTCTTCACCGCCTCGACATCGTCGGGCAGCGGATCGGTCGCCGGAATGACCGGCACGCCGACCTCGACGGCGAGATTGCGCGCGGCCACCTTGTTGCCCAGCCGGCGCATCGTGTCGGGCCTGGGACCGATGAAGGTGATGCCGGCTTCGGCGCAGGCCTCGGCAAACTCCGGGCTTTCCGCCAACAGCCCGTAGCCCGGATGGATCGCGTCCGCCCCCGACAGCTTCGCCACGCGCAACACTTCCTCGATCGACAGATAGCTTTCGATCGGACCGAGATCACGGGTCAGATGCGGCCCGCGGCCGACCTGATAGGACTCGTCCGCTTTGAACCGATGCAGCGAATATTTGTCCTCTTCCGCCCAGATCGCCACGGTTTTGAGCCCCAGTTCGTTGGCGGCGCGAAACACGCGGATAGCGATTTCAGAACGGTTGGCGACAAGTATCTTGCTGATCGGCACGTAAATTCTCCTCCAGAACTTCAATGGCGGCGAATGATTAGCGGTTAAATGCTGCAGTGCAACCAAAACCCGCAATTTTTAACCGATTTAAATTCCGTAACGTCAAGCAGACCGTTTTTTCGCGGCGCATAAAAAATGCCCGGCGCAAAACGCCGGGCATTTCGGTTCGGCTCGAAGAAGGAGCTTAGTCGAGCTGGAAGTAGTTGTACTTGCCGTCGTCGCCCTTCTTCCACTGGTAGACGACATAGTCGGCGTCGGTACGGTCGCCCTTCTCGTTGAAGGACAGCTCGCCCAGAACGGTCTTGAACGGACCCTTTTCCTTGATCGCCTTGGCAACGGCTTCCGGATCGTTCGAGCCGGCAGCGGCGGCGGCCTGCGCGATGATCTGCGTGGAGGCATAGGCGTAGAGCGTATAGGCCTCAGGCTCGAAGCCGGCCGCACGGAACTTCTCGACCACTTCCTTCGCGGCCGGATTGTTGCGCGGGTCCGGGCCGAAGGTGTTGTAGGTGCCGGCAACCGCGTCGCCCGCGATCGAGGCGAGTTCGTTCGACACGATGCCGTCGCCCGAGAACAGCGGCGCCTTCAGGCCCTGGTCCGCCGCCTGACGGATGATCAGACCGGCTTCGGTGTGCAGGCCGCCCCAGTAGATCAGGTCGACGCCGGCCTCCTTCATCTTGGCGATGAGCGCGGAGAAGTCCTTGTCGCCGGCGTTGACGCCTTCATACATGACTTCCTTGACGTTGTGGTCGTTCAGCGCCTTCTTGGTGGCATCGGCAAGGCCCTGGCCATAGGGGGTCTTGTCATGGATGACGGCGACCTTGGCGTCCTTGAAGTGCTCGGCGATATAGGCGCCGGCAACGTCGCCCTGCTGGTCGTCACGGCCGCAGACGCGGATCGTGTTCCACAGCCCGGCATCGGTGAACTGCGGATTGGTGGCTGCCGGGGTCACTTCCAGAATGCCGTTTTCGGCATAGACTTCCGAGGCCGGGATCGACACGCCCGAGTTGAAGTGGCCGACCACGAATTTGACGCCATCCGCGACGAACTTGTTGGCGACCGAGATGCCCTGCTTCGGGTCGGACACGTCGTCGCCGACCGAAACCTTGATCTGTTCGCCATTGATGCCGCCGGCGGCGTTGATGTCAGCGACCGCTTGCTCCGTACCCTTCTGAATCTGTGCGCCGAAGGCTGCATTCGGACCGGTGATCGGTGCACCGATGCCCAGCAGGACATCCGCCCAGGCATTGCCACCGAATGCCACCAGCGCGGTTAACGCAACCGCGGACAACAGTGATTTTTTCATTGAAACACTCCCATTGGACAGGCGGGCCTGAATGTTCCCTTCATGCGATGCCCACCCCTATCGCAGAAAGATCAGTTTGCCGATTTTCCGGCTCTTGTCACGCCGTTTCGAAGGTGAAGCGACGCTATTCATGTTGGCTCAGCCCTTTGACTTCCAGCTCAGCAAGGATGCTCTTTCATAGAGCCAGTGATACTGCGTCACCATCTGGTTGGTACGGGTATAGCGGAAGCCCAGCGAGCCCAGGATCATCAGCACGACGGTATCGACGATGTAATACTGCAACGAGAACATCGTGCCGTCGAAAAGGGCGTGATGGATGAAGCGCACCGCAACGCCGAGCAACACCAGATACAACAGCAGCATGGGATAGCCCCGCCAGGTCTGCGCGCAGGCGCGCCCGGTCATCCAGGCTGCCCAGCCGCCAAGCAGGCAGGTCACGAAAAAGAACTGCCAGATCGAGGCTTCCTCATAAAGAATGCCCTGCATTTCAGGTCCTCCGACGGGCCTTTCCCGGCCCTGTTCTCGTTCCCTTGGCGGGCCGGCAACCCGGCCCGCGATCCCGTGTCGACGCCTAGTGGCGGCCACCTTCGAGATAAGCGGCGCGCACTTCCGGATCGGCGAGCAGTTCCTTGCCCGAGCCGCTCATGGTCACATGGCCGTTCACCATCACATAGCCGCGGTCGGCCAGACGCAGCGCGCCGAACGCGTTCTGCTCGACCAGGAAGACGGTCAGCCCCTGTGTCTTGTTGAGCACGCGGATGGCATCGAAGATCTGCTTGACGATAAGTGGCGCAAGCCCCAGCGACGGCTCGTCGAGCAGAAGCAGCTTGGGCCGCGCCATCAGCGCACGCGCAATGGAAAGCATCTGCTGCTCGCCGCCCGACAGCGTTCCCCCGCGCTGCGCAACGCGCTCCTTGAGGCGCGGGAAAAGCTCGAAGACCTTTTCAACGTCCTCGTTGAAATACTGCAGATTGTCGAGGCTCGCGCCCATTTGCAGGTTTTCCAGCACCGTCATGCGCGGGAAAATGCGCCGCCCTTCGGGCGATTGCGCAATGCGCAGCCGCGCGATCTGGTGGGTGGGCATTTGCGTGATGTCCGTTCCGGCAAAGGTGATCTTGCCGGTGCGGGCGCGCGGATTGCCGAACACGGTCATCATCAGCGTGGACTTGCCGGCGCCGTTGGCGCCGATCAGCGCGACGATCTCGCCTTCATTGACGCTGACATTGACGCCGTTGAGCGCGCGGATATTGCCGTAATAGGTCTCGACGCCTTCGACCTGAAGCAGCGGCTTGGCCATCGTCATTTGCGCCTCCCGCCCTTGGCTGCCGGTTTGGCCGCCTTCGCCAGGGCCTTGGCCTGGCCGATCCAGTCTTCGCGGGCGATGCGCCCGTCAAAGGCCAGATAGGCTTCGGCGGCCTGGATGTCGGCCTTCTTCCATGCGGCGATCTGGTCGAAATGATAGATGCCGTGTTCGTTGAGCTTGCGTTCGTTCACCGGCCCGATGCCCTTGATGAGTATGAGCTTGTCCGGTGTGCCGCCTCGCGGCGCGGCAAGCGTGTTCGACAGTTTCTTCGGCTCCGCGGCCGCCTTTCCGGCCGGGGCCTTGGCGGGCCCGGTCGGGGCCGGTTTCTCAGCCGGTTTGGCAGTCTTCGCTTTGGCGGCCGGCTTCGGACTCGCCTTGGCACGGGCCGTTGCCTTCGTTCCGGCGGAAGCAGCCTTTGCCTTCTTTTGGCGGACGGCCTGCAGCTCGTCATATTCGAGCGCCTTGGAGGCTTGCGGCGACACCTTGACGATCTCGCCTTCGTTCTCGCCGCTATGGCCGATCGTTTCGCTGATCGGCCCGGCCATCATCGATGACGATGCCGCCGGCCCCTGGTCGGGATCGGGCTCGACATCGAGCTCCTCGATGACATGGTCGTCGCCAACCGCCGTCAGGACCTCCACCACCTCCTCGTCATCGACGCCGAGATAGGCCGCGATGACGCGAGGATCCTGCTTCACCACTTCCGGATGACCGTCGGAGATCTTGCGGCCATATTCAAGCACCACGACATGGTCGGAAATCTGCATGACCACCGACATGTCGTGCTCGATGAGCAGGATCGAGGTGCCGGTGTTTTCCTTGATGTCGTTGAGCAGGGTGTTGAGCGCCAGCGATTCACGCGGGTTGAGGCCGGCCGCCGGCTCGTCGAGGCAGAGCAGTTCGGGCTCGGTGCACATCGCGCGCGCGATCTCCAGCCTGCGCTGCGCGCCATAGGGCAGGTCGCCGGCCGGATCGTCGGCGCGATCGATGAGCTCGGTCTTTTCCAGCCAGAACTCGGCCTTTTCCACCGATTCGGCCGAAGCCTTGCGGTAGCCGCCAATGCCGAGCAGGCCCAGTATGGTGTAGCCGGAGGCCCGCATCAGCGTGTTGTGCTGCGCCACCAGCAGGTTCTCCAGAAGCGTCATGCCGGAGAACAGGCGAATGTTCTGGAAGGTGCGCGCCACCTTGGCGTGCGCCGTGATGCGGAAGTCCGGCATGCGTTCGAGCAGGAACTCGTCGCCGCTGCGACCGGTCATGCGGATCATGCCTTCCGACGGCTTGTAGAAGCCGGTGATGCAGTTGAACACCGTGGTCTTGCCGGCGCCATTGGGGCCGATCAGCGCCGTGATCTCGCCGCGCCGGGCCTGAAAGGACAGGTCACCGATGGCAACGAGGCCGCCGAATTTCATCGAAAGGTGTTCTACCGAAAGGATCGGCTTGTTCATATCGGATACCGTATCCATCAGCCGTGCCCCTCCTTCGTAAAGGAAGCGGATATGGCTTTTCGTTCATGCAGGAACGCTGTCGGTTCCCGGCTGCCCACGAAGCCGCGCGGCTTCCACACCATCACCAGCACCATCGCGCAGCCGAACAGCAGCATGCGGTAGAGTTCCGGCGTGAAGTCCGGGCCGAAGATGTATTTCAGGAATTGCATCTCGCGCAGCGCCTCGGTGCCGCCGATCATCACCACCGCCGCCACGGCGATGCCGGTGAGCGAGCCCATGCCGCCCAGCACCACGATGGCCAGAACCATCGCCGATTCCAGGAACACGAAAGATTCCGGGCTGACGAAGCCCTGGCGCGCGGCGAAGAAGGAGCCGGCGAAACCGCCGAACATCGCCCCCGTCGCGAAGGCGGTGAGCTTGGTTGTGGTGGTGTTGATGCCGAGCGAACGGCAGGCGATCTCGTCCTCGCGCAGTGCTTCCCATGCCCGGCCGACCGGCATGCGGCGCAGACGGATGGTGACGAACGCGGTGAGCAGCGCCAGAAGCAGGATGAGATAGTAGAGGAAGATCTTGTAGTAGGCACCCGACTGGGCAATCCCCAACACCTTGGAGATATAGGTCGGGTCGCTCACGTTGAAGGACATCAGGCCGAAGAAGCTGACCTTGGGAATGCCCGAAATGCCTGCCGAACCATTGGTCACCTCGCGCCAGTTGATGAGCACCAGACGGATGATCTCACCAAAGGCCAGCGTGACGATCGCCAGATAGTCACCGCGCAGGCGCAGTACCGGAAAGCCGAGGATGACACCCCAGAAGGCGGCCATGATGCCCGCCGCCGGCAGCAGGATCCAGAACGACCAGCCGAAATGCGTGCCGAGCAGCGCATAGGCATAGGCGCCGACCGCATAGAAGGCGACATACCCCAGGTCGAGCAGGCCGGCCAGGCCGACCACGATGTTCAGGCCCCAAGCCAGCATCACATAGATGAGGATCTGTATGCCGAAATTGTCGACCCATTTCAGCGAACCCTGAAAGCCGAACAACAGCACCATCGCCACCGGATAGATAAACAGCAGCGTGATCGCGATGGGATTGAAATTGCGGCGGATGAAGCCGGGCGCGGCAACCTGCGTCGTGGTCACGACCTTTGCAGCCTTGCGCCGCTCAAGCGCCGGCTGCACGAAGGCGACGAAGATGAACCGCCCGACCATGGTGACGGCGACCACAAGGGCAAGCAAGCCCCAGCGCTGGACCACAACCAGTTCGTTGCGGATGTTCTGGTCGGTCTTCAGTCCGATGAACAGGACGAACAGGCCAAAGGAGACAAGGCCGGCATAGATGGCCTGGCGGAAGGCATTGGCGAAGGGGTTCGCCACTTCGGCCCGGCTCGGCGTGGATACTGCTTCAGCCATGATCTCAGACCTTTTCCACTTCCGGCCGGCCAAGGATGCCCGACGGCAGGAAGATCAGCACGATCGCCAGAATGGAGAAGGCGGCAACGTCCTTGTAGTCGATGGAGAAATAGGCCGACCACATCGACTCGATGAAGCCGATCAGCAGTCCGCCGATGACCGCGCCGGGGATGGATCCGATGCCGCCGAGAACCGCTGCCGTGAAGGCTTTGACGCCCGGCACGAAGCCGTCGGAGAACACCACCACGCCGTAATACATCAGGAACATGGTGCCGGCGACCGCGGCCAGCGCCGCGCCCATGATGAAGGTGATGGATATGGTGCGGTCGACGTCAATGCCGAGCAGCGCCGCCATCTTGCGGTCCTGTTCGCAGGCGCGCTGGGCGCGGCCGAGCGAGGTCTTGTTGACCACGTACCAGAAGATCGCCAGCAGCGCGGCCGTGATGACCGCGATGATAATCTGCTTCAGCGAGATGCTGACGCCGCCGACATTGTAGACCTGGCTGACCATCGGCGGGATCGGCTTGTTGCGCGGCCCCTGCGTGACCTGCACGAAGTTGGAGAGCGCGATCGACATGCCGATGGCGGTGATGAGCGGGGCCAGCCGGAACGAACCGCGCAACGGCCGATAGGCCACCTTCTCGATCACCCAGTTGTAGAGGCCTGTGAGCAGCATCGCCACGATCATCATGACCAGCAGGAACAGCGCCACATTCATCGTGGCGAAGATGCTGACAAGAATGAGGAAGACGATGAGAGCCGTGAAGGCACCGATCATGAAGATATCGCCATGGGCGAAGTTGATCATGCCGATAATGCCGTAGACCATCGTATAGCCGATCGCGATCAGGCCATAGATTGATCCCAGCGTCAGCCCGTTGATAAGCTGCTGGATGAAATATTGCATGTGGAAACGGCTCCCCTGGAATGTCGCTTCACCTGCGCATTCCTTCTCGTTTTTCCCCTGGCCGCAACCCCTGCATCCCGACTGCAAAGTCGATTTGCGTGATCGGATGGAAGGGTGCGAACTCGTGCCCGTGCTGCCTGTTTTTTTTGTTGGCCTTCTGGACTACCGCGAAAGCTAGCATTGGCCCAACGCAATGTCCTTGTTGAATTGGCGGCCTTGCTCAGCATTCTATCGCATAATCATGCATCGTACAGGTTCGACACGATGATTTTTTGCATAAAGCACTGTAGCATGATTACTCCCTGAAGTACCTCCCCCGCGCATCTTCAAACGACCGTGAAACCATGCGCGAACGGGTCGCGATCATCAATGAATATGGTGTTCAACCCGGTCATGCGCGCCCAGCCGCCGACCGAGGGAATGATGGCCGGTTTGCCGGCGACTTCCGCTTCGGCCTCCACTCGCGCCCTGAACAGCGAACCGATGACGGATTCGTGAACGAAGTCGTCGCCCACCTTCAGCCGGCCCTTGGCATGAAGCTGGGCCATGCGCGCCGACGTACCGGTGCCGCAGGGGCTGCGGTCGATTGCCTTGTCGCCGTAGAACACGGCATTGCGGGCATGCGCCTCGCCATGCCTGGGCGCACCGGTCCACAACATATGCGATAGCCGGTTGATGCCCGGATTGGCGGGATGGACGAAGGCGTATTTCTCGTTGAGACGCTGACGCACGACCGGGCTCCAGGCAATCAGGTCGCCGGCTGAATAATCGGCCATGTCGCGATAGTTCTCCTGAGGCTCGACGATGGCGTAGAAATTGCCGCCATAGGCAACATCGACCCTGATCTCGCCGAGCGTCGGGCACTCGACCGTCAGCCCTTCGGCATAGAGGAAAGAGGGCACATTGGTGATGCGCACCTCCTCAACATACTCGCCCGCCTGCTTGTACTCGGCCACAACCAGCCCGGCCGGCGTGTCGAGGCGAAGCACGCCCGGCGTTTTCGGCTTCACCAGACCGTTCTCGATCGCCATGGTGACGGTGCCGATGGTGCCGTGACCGCACATGGGCAGGCAGCCCGAGGTCTCGATGAACAGGATGGCGACGTCGCAATCCTCGCGCGTCGGCGGGTAGAGGATAGAGCCGGACATCACGTCATGACCGCGCGGCTCGAACATCAACCCGGTGCGGATCCAGTCATATTCGGCAAGGAAATGCGCCCGGCGTTCCATCATGGTCGCGCCGTTCAGCAACGGCCCGCCCCCGGCCACGAGACGGACGGGATTGCCGCAGGTGTGACCGTCGATGCAGGTGAAGATATGCCGCGCCATGATGTCTTTGATCCTCAGAAGCGTTGTGCGGAAAAAGGCGACAGGTCTATCGCCGGAACCTGCCCGAGCAGCAGGTCCCGCACCAGCGCACCGGTTGCCGCCGACTGAGTGAGCCCGAGATGGCCATGCCCGAAAGCATAGAAAACATTGCGCCGCCCTTTCGCCCGGCCGATCACCGGCAGCGAGTCCGGCAGCGACGGGCGGTACCCCATCCATTCGCGTCCGCCAGCCGCATCCAGCCCCGGAAGAAACTGTCGCGCTTTTTCTAGCATCGCCCTGGAACGGGCAAAATTAGGCGAACGTCTAAGCCCGCCGAGTTCGACCGCACCACCGACGCGCAGGCCCGTTGACAAGGGCGTGATGACGAAACCATGGCCGGGAAAGATGAGCTGGCGCTTCACGTCGAAAGCGCCAACGGGCAAGGTGGTGTTGTAGCCGCGCTCGGTTTCGAGCGGGATGCGGTCGCCAAAACACCTTGCCAGGAGATGCGACCAGGCGCCGGCGGCAATGATGATCTTGCCTGCGCGGTGAACCGAGCCATCGGAAAGATGGACGACAGCCCCCGTATCATTGGCCTCCACTCGCACAGCGTTGCCCTGGATAAAAAGCGCGCCCAGCCCCTCGGCATAGCGCCACACCGCCTTGCCCAGCAGCCTGGGGTCGGCCACCGTTTTCCAGCCGGGGACGAAGGTGCCATGCACGAAGCGCTCCGACAGGCCCGGCTGGAAATCCGGCAGCTCATGTCTGCCGAGATGCGTGTAGTCGATGCCGAAGCGGTCACGCGCCGCCCATCCGGGCAACGCCGCCTGAAACTCGGCTTCGCTTTCATAAAGCTCCAGCGCGCCATCCTCGCGCAGCATATCGCCGGTGCCGGAACGAGCCATCAGCCCCGCCCATGCGGCTTCGGCAAGTTTCATCAACCCTGCCTGGGCCGTCAACGCGCCTTCATATTTGTCGGCCGCGCCCGCACGCCAGAAGCGATAAAGCCACGGCAGCAGCTTTGGGAAATAGGCGGGCGGAATGCTGAGCGGCCCGAGCGGATCGGCCAGCCATTTGGGCACCTGCGCGATCATGCCCTTGTGCGCCAGCGGCAGCACGTCGGAAAAGGCGAAGGCGGCGGCATTGCCGGAACTGGTTTCCTCGCACACGCCACTGCGGTCGAAGACCACGACCCTGAACCCCGCTTCGGCAAGATGCGCCGCGGTTGCGATGCCGACGATACCGGCACCGATGATGGCGACGTCTGCAGCGTCATTCTCCATGCTCGACCACGCCTCCCACGTAGAAGTCCAGCATATGCCCCCTTATCGGACCTTCGTCAGGCTCGACCCCTGCCCATGGGAGCCGATTGAAGGGCATGATTGCCCTTCAAAGAAGCCTCAGAACTGCGGCAGGGTCGGCCGCACGGCCAGCGCATCCTCGATGACCTTCTCAGCAGCTTTGCGCCGCTCGCCCGTGAGCGGCTGGCGCGGCATGCGCACGCGGTCGTTGGTGCCGATGGCATGAACCTCCGCCAGCTTGATGTTTTGGACGAGATAGGTCGAGACATCGAGATCGAGCAGCGGGCGGAACCAGCGGTAGATCGCCAGCGCCTCTTCGCGGCGACCCTGTTTCATGAGCCGATAGATCGCCACCGTCTCGCGCGGGAAGGCCGTGACCAACCCGGCCACCCAGCCGACGGCGCCGACGCTCAGCGCCTCGAAGGCCAGATTGTCCACACCGGTGAAAAGGTCGAAGCGATCACCGAAGCGGTTGATGATCTCGGTCGAGCGGCGGATATCGTCGGACGATTCCTTGACCGCCACGAACAGCGGATCGCTCGCCAGCTCCTCCATCACATCGACCGTGACGTCGACGCGGTAGGCGACGCGGTTGGAATAGATCATCACCGGCAGGCCGCCGGCGGTCGCCATCGCTTTCAGCGTGTCCACCGTCTCGCGCGGATTGGTGTGGTAGATCGGGCTCGGCACGATCATCAGGCCATCGGCGCCGGCAGCGGCAGCCTTCTTCGCCATGGCCGCGCCCTCGCGCGTTCCCGCCTCGTTGATGGTGACCAGTACCGGCTTGCCGCCGGCCGCGCCCCGCGCCGTCTTCAGCACGGCAATCTTCTCGTCGCCCGAGAGCATCGGACCTTCGCCCAGCGAGCCGGCAACGATGATGCCGTCGCAGCCAGCCTCCATCTGCAGCGCGAAACAACGCTCCATCTCGGCATGGTCGAGCGCGTCATCTTCCGTGAATTTGGTGGTGACTGCGGGAAAAACTCCGGTCCACATGGTTATCCTCCACTGATATATCACCGGTATATCTTGCCGGAATTCCTTCTGTCAATTGGCTTTGCGTCCTGATATATCAAAAAAGTGAATCGGAATGAGAATGCGGTGAACACTGTCGAAACGGAACGCGCGGAGGTGGTCGAGCCGGTCAGCGCGAAGGCGTATCACGCCCTTGAAAAAATGATCGTCACGCTGGAACTGCCCCCCGGCAGCGTCACCACCGAGCGCGTGCTGATCGAGAAACTCGGGCTTGGCCGCACACCCGTGCGCGAGGCGATCCAGCGGCTGGCATGGGAAGGACTGATCTCAGTGCGGCCGCGCGCCGGTCTGGAGATTGCACCGCTGCATGCCTCCGACTGGCTGCGCGTGCTCGATGCGCGGCGCGGGGTGGAGGTCATTCTGGCGCGCTCGGCCGCGCGCTTCGCCACGGCCGATCTGGCGGCGCGCTTCCAGGCGACCGCTCTGGCGATCCACGACGCGGTGCTGACAAACGATGTGCTGGGCTATCTGGAAGCCGACAAACTGCTCGACGAGGTGATGGCGCTTGCCGCCGATAACCAGTTCGCCGCCCGGTTGGTAGCGCCACTGCAGACACACAGCCGCCGCTTCTGGTTCCGCTTCCAGAGCGGCACGGGGCTGGCCGAAGCCGCCGGCAACCACGTCGCCCTCATCCGCGCCATCCTCGCGCGCGACGAGGACGCCGCCGGCACCGAAGCCGACCGGCTGATGGCGCTCCTGCGCCTGCACGCACAGGCCGCCGCAATGCGGTGACGTTTTTTGCCCTCTCCTTTGAACGATGGTTCGCGGGGCGGGTGGACGCGGAACGCGCCCGGACGGGCGGCTGCATGTGCTTGGTCGGACCGCCACCGAGATTTTGCGAAAAGCCCCTCTCCCCTCGGGCTTCGCCCTCGACACCTCTTCCCCACTTCGTAGAGGCGGGGAAGCGCCAATCGCCAGCGTCCCCCTTGTCAAGCTCCGGCGAAAGGGGAAGCGAAACGCCAAGGCTGCGGTTCCTTGCCCCGCTTGCAGGAAAGTGATTTGCGAAGCAAACCGGAGAGAGGGGAGTGGCCGCGCAAGGATGCGCCTGCCTCAACCGAAAAGAGCGCGGAACATGCCGCGCTCTCGGTAGTCAGTTGTGACGATGACGCTCAGTTCATCGTCGGGATGCTGAACTCCGCGCCATCCCTGATGCCCCGCCGCGCGCCCACAGCCGCGCAGCGGCGAGGACGTGCAAACCGAAAACCCGGCGGGCTCAGTTCATCATCGGGATGCTGAACTCCGCGCCGTCCTTGATGCCCCGCCGCGCGCCCGCAGACGCGCAGCGGCGAGGACGTGCAACCCGAAAGCCCGGCGGGCTCAGTTCATCGTCGGGATGCTGAACTCCGCGCCGTCCTTGATGCCCGACGGCCAGCGCGAGGTGACCGTCTTGGTCTTGGTGTAGAAGCGGAACGCGTCCGGACCATGCTGGTTGAGGTCGCCGAAGGCCGATGCCTTCCAGCCGCCGAAGGTGTAGTAGGCGATCGGCACCGGGATCGGCACGTTCACGCCGACCATGCCGGCCTGCACGCGGCTTGCGAAATCGCGCGCGGCGTCGCCATCGCGGGTGAAGATCGCCGTGCCGTTGCCCATCTCGTGGTCGTTGACCAGGCTCAGCGCGTTCTCATAGGTCGGCGCACGCACCACCGACAGAACGGGGCCGAAGATTTCTTCCTTGTAGATGCGCATGTCGGCGGTGACGTTGTCGAACAGGCAGCCGCCCATATAGAAGCCGTCCTCGTAGCCCTGCATCCTGAAGCCACGGCCATCGACCACGAGCTTAGCGCCTTCCTTCACACCGATGTCGACATAGTTCTTGATGCGCTCCAGCGCCTCACGCGTGACGACCGGGCCGAAATCGGCCGAGGAATCGGTCGAGGGGCCGACCTTGAGGCTTTCCACGCGCGGGATGAGCTTTTCCATGAGACGGTCGGCCGTGTCGTGACCGACCGGCACCGCGACCGAAATCGCCATGCAGCGCTCGCCGGCCGAGCCGTAGCCGGCGCCGATCAGCGCATCCACGGTCTGGTCCATGTCGGCGTCGGGCATGATGACCATATGGTTCTTCGCGCCGCCGAAACACTGCACCCGCTTGCCGTTGGCGCAGCCGCGCGCATAGATGTACTGCGCGATCGGCGTGGAGCCGACAAAGCCCACCGCCTTGATGTCCGGATCGTCGAGAATGGCGTCCACCACTTCCTTGTCGCCATTGACGACATTGAGGATGCCTGCCGGAAGGCCGGCTTCGAGGAACAGTTCGGCGATGCGCAACGGCACGCCCGGATCGCGCTCGGACGGCTTCAGGATGAAGGCGTTGCCGGCGGCGATGGCAGGCGCGATCTTCCACAGTGGGATCATGGCCGGGAAGTTGAACGGAGTGATGCCGGCGACCACGCCCAACGGCTGGCGCATCGAATAGGTATCGATGCCGGGGCCCGCTGCGTCGGTGAACTCGCCCTTCATCATGTGCGGGGCGCCGATGCAGACCTCGACCACTTCCAGGCCGCGCTGGATGTCGCCCTTGGCGTCGGCGATGGTCTTGCCGTGCTCGCGCGCCAGGATGTCGGCAAGCTCGTCATATTCCTTGTTCACCAGTTCCAGGAACTTCATCAGCACGCGCACGCGGCGCTGCGGATTGGTCGCGGCCCATGCCGGCTGCGCGGCCCTGGCATTTTCCACCGCCGCGCGCAGTTCCTGTGCCGAGGCGAGCGCCACCGTGCCACGCACCGAGCCGTCCATCGGCTGCATTACGTCCTGCTTGCGCCCGCTTGTTCCGGCGACGCGCTTGCCGCCGATGAAATGACCGTAATCGACCATAATGGCTCTCCCTGGAATTTTCAGTCATGCCATTGTCACGCTTTGGCGACGGCTTTGCAACGCGAGTTGAAGACCATCCGTTGTGCATAGAATAATGTCCAGATGCGGATTGATTGCGGTTTTGCGCATAGTAGAGTGAGTTATGGTTTCATTCTCCCGCGCCCCTCTCTCGCCAGCCCCTCGCCACATCATCGATCGGACCCTCCCATGAACTGGGATGACGTTCGCATCTTCCTGGCGGTCGCCCGCGCCGGCCAGATTCTGGGCGCGGCACGCCGGCTGGAGCTCAACCACGCCACGGTCTCGCGCCGCATCGCAGCGCTCGAAGAGGCGCTGAAAACGAAGCTGTTCCGGCGGCTCACCACGGGCAGCGAGCTGACGCCGGCAGGCGAGCGCTTCCTGGACGTCGCCGAGCGCATGGAAGCCGACATGATCGCCGCGCGCGCCGAAATCGCCGGCGAGGGCGACGAGGTTTCCGGCACGGTGCGGATCGGCGCGCCCGACGGCATCGGCGTCGCCTTCCTCGCGCCACGGCTCGGTGCGCTCACTGCCCAGCACAAGGAACTGAAAATTCAGCTCGTGCCGGTGCCACGCTCGTTTTCGCTGTCGCGGCGCGAGGCGGACATCGCCATCACCGTCGAACGGCCGACCGAAGGCCGGCTGGTGGCGGGCAAGCTGGTGGATTACACGCTGGGCCTGTTCGCTTCACGCGGCTATGCCGAGCAACACGGCCTGCCGAAGACGCCCGGCGAGCTTTCCGATCATCGCCTCGTCGGCTATGTGCCCGATCTGGTGGTCAGCCCCTCGCTCGACTATGCGGCGGAGTTCAGCCCCAACTGGAACGCCAGTTTTGCGATCTCGTCGAGCCTCGGGCAGGTGGAAGCGGTGTGCGCGGGCGCCGGCATCGGCATATTGCACACCTTCATCGCCCGTTCGCGCTCCGAACTGGTGCCCGTGCCTGCGATAAAGCCGATCCGCCGCGCCTATTGGCTGGTCTATCACGAATCCATGCGCCCGCTGCGCCGCATCCAGACGGTCGCCGGCTACATCACCCGCGCGGTGGAGCGGGAAAAGGCGCTGTTCATCTGAACTTCCTTACCCAGAAGAAAAGGCCGCACCCGATGGATGCGGCCTCTCAAAACACTGCCTGCCATGCGCTTCAGCCGTAGCGGCTGATGTTGAGCGGCGCGACATCGATCTCCGACTTGCGGCCCGAGATAAGGTCGGCCAGCACACGGCCGGAGCCGCACGACATGGTCCAGCCCAGCGTGCCGTGCCCGGTGTTCAGGTAGAGATTTTCGTAGCGCGCCTTGCCGATGATGGGCGGGCCATCCGGCGTCATCGGGCGCAGGCCGCACCAGAAGGTGGCGTCCTTCACCGCGCCCGCCTTCGGGAACAGGTTGGAAACCGAATATTCCAGCGTGTCGCGGCGGCTCTGGTGCAGGCGCAGGTCGAAGCCGGAAATCTCGGCCGTGCCCCCGACGCGGATGCGGTCGCCGAGGCGCGTGATGGCCACCTTGTAGCTGTCGTCCATGACAGTCGAAACCGGCGCGACGTCCGCATTGGTGATCGGCACCGTGATCGAGTAGCCCTTGACCGGATAAACCGGCGCGGAGATGCCGATGGGGCGCAGCAGGAAGGGCGAATAGCTGCCCAGCGCCACCACATAGGCATCCGCCTTGAGTACACCCGCGCTGGTCGCCACACCCGCAATGCGCCCACCTTCGACCAGAATCTTGTCGATCCTGGTGTCGAAGCGGAATTTCACGCCACGCTCGGTGACATGGGCCGCCAGCTTGTCGGTGAAGATCTTGCAGTCGCCGGTTTCGTCATTGGGCAGGCGCAGGCCGCCCGCGAAGCTGCCATCGGCGGTCGCAAGGCCCGGCTCGACGCTGATGCAGCCCTGACGGTCCAGAACCTCGTAAGGCACGCCGAACTGCTTCAGCACCTCGATGTCGCCACCGACGCCGTCGAGATATTTCTGCTCGCGGAAAAGCTGCAGCGTGCCCTGCGCGCGATCGTCATAGGTGATGCCTATGGTCTGGCGCATCTCCTTCAGCAAGTCGCGGGCGTACTCGGCCACCGGCACCATGCGCGCCTTGTTGACGGCATAGCGCGCGGAGGTGCAGTTGCCGAGCATCTTGAACAGCCACGACCACATGTAGGGATCGAGCTTCGGGCGCACGACCAGCGGGCCGTGCTTCATCAAGAGCCACTTGATGGCCTTGGTGGGAATGCCGGGACCGGCCCATGGCGAAGCATAGCCGGGCGACACCTCGCCGGCATTGCCGAAGCTGGTTTCCAGCGCCGGCCCGCTCTGCCGGTCAACCACCTCGACCTCGTGCCCGGCCTCGGCCAGATAGTGGGCCGAGGTGACACCGACCACCCCGCTCCCCAACACCAGAACTTTCATGTGTGCAAAGTCTCCCCTGAGAATATGCGTGCGGCGGCGAAGCGCTCAGCCGCCTTCGTAAATGCGATGGAAACGGTGGCCGAGGCCGGTGAGCACCTCGTAGCCGATGGTGCCGGCATGGCCGGCGACATCGTCCACGGCCTGGTGGCTGCCGATCAGCTCGACCAGATCGCCGGCCTTCAGCGCCTCTTCCGGCAGCGCAGAAATGTCGATGATGATGCTGTCCATCGACACGCGGCCGATGAAAGGCAGCCTGACGCCGTTGAAATAAGCGCCGGCCGCCGCGCGGCGGTGCCAGCCATCGGCATAGCCGAGTGAAATGGTGGCGGCCCGCAGCGGCCCGGCGGTGCGATAGGTGTGGCCGTAGCCCACGCCGATATCACCCTCGAGCGTGCGGATCTGGATGACCTTGGCTTCGAGCCGGACCACCTCGCGCATCGGGTTGGCATGGCCCGGCGTCGGGTTGATGCCATAGAGCGCGGCACCCGGCCTGGCGAGATCGTAGTGATAGTCCGTGCCAAGGAAGATGCCGGACGAGTTTGCCAGCGAGACAGGTGCGGCCGGCAGCATGGCGCGCAGGCGGTCGAAATTTTTCTTCTGCAGGGCATTGGCCGGATGTTCGGGCTCGTCGGCGCAGGCCAGATGGCTCATCACCAGCTTGACGTCGAGGCCGTCGAGCAAGCCGGCATCGGCCGCCAGCGTCTCGACCTCTGACGGCATCATGCCAAGCCGCGACATGCCGCTGTCGACCTGCAACGCCGCCGGCAGCTTTCGGTCCAGCTTGCGGGCAGCCGCGCGCCATGCAGCAAGCTGTTCGAGGCTGTTGGCGACGGTGGTCAGGCCGGCCGCAGCGGCCTCGGCTTCCGCGCCGGGCGCAGTGCCGTTCAGCACATAGATCGCCGGCTCCCGGCCCAGCACCGCACGCAGCGCCAATCCTTCGCCGGCATGAGCGACGAAGAAAGTGTCGCAGCCTTCCCGCGCCAGCGCCTTCGCCACCTGAACCGCGCCCAACCCGTAGGCATCCGCCTTGACCACGCCGGCACAGCGCGTCGCGCCCAGGCGCTCCTTCAGCCGGCGGTAATTCTCGCGGACAGCGCCGAGATCGATATGCAGCACGGCACCCGCCCGAGCTGCCTCTGCCTGCCGTGAATCGCGATTATTTGCAAAAGACTGGTCCATTTCGCCGAAAAACCCCGATCTCGACACAAAATCATGTCGGAATTAGAGATAAGTTGCGTATTTATCCTGCCAGAAGCACAATCCTTGTCCAAAACTGCGGGAACATTCGGGGATCGTGCTTTCAAAGCATCAATAATTCGGGAAACGTTGCACTGCAATATCCCTCGCGCAAAACAGTTGGCGCAAACCATTGGGCCAGCAAGAGCAAAACGACGCAATTTCAGGAAAAGCGCGGGAAACGGCGCAGAAAGACCGGTTCAGGGCCGGTTCGCTGCCCTCAGGACGAACCCTGAAATCACATCCGCAAGCTCATTCGGGAGCGCCCGTGCCGGTTCGGCGTAGGTGGCGACGTTGCCGGCAAAATCCGGCCCGGCATCGACCAGAACATGGTTCATGCGCGCGAACCAGCGGCTTTCGACATTCTCGCGAGCCGTGGAAAGTGCGTCGAAATCGGCGCGGGAAACCTGCAGGTCCGCACCGCCGCCGATCACCAGCACCGGCAGCGGCAGTTCGGCCAGCGCGCTTGCCGGGGCGAGTGCGAAAAGCGAACGGAGATAGGGCTGGATCGACGGGCGGAACAGGGCAAGCAGCGGTACCGGCACATCGGCCACGTCATCACCGGCCTCAAGCCGCGCCAGTATCTCCAGCGCGGTTGCACGCAGCGGCCCGGACGTGGCCGCAAGCTGGTCGCGCAACGTGTCGGCCAGCCGCCTGGGCGTCGCGACCAGAACGAGCCCCGCAATCGACGGTCGCCGTTTGGCAAGTTCCAGCGCAATCATGCCGCCTTCGCTATGCCCCAGCACCATGACCGGGCCTATGTCCGGCCGCGCCGCCAGCCAGTCGAACACATCCGCCGCGTCATCGACGAAGCTGTCGATGGTGAATTCGTCTTCCCGCTCGGCCGATTTGCTGCCGGCCACGCCACGCTTGTCGTAGCGCAGGGTGGCAACGCCTCCAGCGGCGAGGTCGTCGGCCAGTAGAGCCAGATAGCCGGCCTTGATACCGAGGATACTGTTGCCATCGCGGTCGGTGGGCCCGGACCCCGCGATCACCAGCACGGTCGGCGCAGCACCCTCGCCCACAGGAATTGTGAGCGTAGCGGGAAACCCGGCTGCCGACATGTTTTCGCGCAACGGTTCCCCGGCACGGGCAGGGCCTGTCATCACCGCCACCGCGATGCAGAGCGCGCCCAGCCGGCGCATATCATGGCGCCAGATAGCGGAATGCGGCAACCACCTGCTCATAGACCTGCCGCTTGAAAGGCACGATAAGGTCCGGCAGGTCGATCATCGGCTTCCAGTCCCAACGGTCGAATTCGGCCGTGTGGCCGCCCGGCGGCGGGTTGATGGCGATTTCGTTTTCGTCGCCCTCGAAGCGGAAGGCGAACCATTTCTGCGTCTGCCCGCGATATTTGCCCTTGAAGGCGATGCCCAGCTTGTCGGCCGGCAGATCGTAATTGATCCAGCCCGGCACCTCGGCCAGCAGCGAGACGCTGCGCATCCCGGTTTCCTCATAGAGTTCGCGCAGCGCTGCCGGCAGCGGCTCCTCGCCCTTGTCGATGCCGCCCTGCGGCATCTGCCAGAGCTTGTCGGTGCCGGCCATTTCGCTGTCGGGCTCGGCTATACGGTGTCCCGACCAGACCAGCCCCTGGCGATTCAGCACCATGATACCGACACAGGGTCGATAGGGCAGCGCCTGCGGATCGATCTTCTTCGTCATGTGAGCATTCAGCCTTGTTCGGGGTCGGTGGCCAGTGCCGAGATCGGCACGATCTCTATGCCACGCCGCCGCGCTTCCGCAACCCATTGCGCGACGGCATCGACCGTCACATCGAAGGCCGAGCCGGTGCCGATGGCAGAACCCTTGGCGCGCGCCGTCGCCTCAAGTTGGTCGAGTTTCTTCAGGATGGCGTCGCGGCTGCGCTCGGCATCGATCGCGGCATCGGCGACGGCATAGGGCACGCGGTCCTGCAATGCCAGTTCGGGCGCCACGCTGCGGGTCGAGGAGCCATCGTCGAGATAAAGCAGGCCGCGCTTGCCCAGTTCCGCCAGCACCGGCTCCATCGCCGCCCTGTCGGCCACGAAGCGCGCGCCCATATAGTTCATCACGCCGGTGTAGTTGGTGGTGCGCGACAGCGCCCAGCGCAGATTCTTCAGGTTTTCCGCCGGCTTTGCCGCCACCGTCAGCGTGTTGCGGCCGGGATTGACGTTCGGGAAATCGAACGGCTCAAGCGGCACCTGCATGATGATCTCATGGCCCTGCCGGCGGCTTTCCTGCATCCAGCGGCCGATGCTGTTGCCGTCCGAGGCGAAGGCCAGCGTCACCTCCGGCGGCAGCTTGGCGATGGCCTCCTGGGTTCCGGTCTGCGACAGGCCGAGCCCGCCGATGACGATCGCCACGCGCGCGCCGCGCGCGCCCGACCACGGCCGCGCATAGACATCGACCGGCCGCCTACCATCGGCGGCGCGTACCGGTAATGGCCCCTCCGCGCCTTGCTCGATCAGCGCCTTGTCGGGCAAATGCGCAACCCGCAGGTTCTGGCCGACAGCGGAAGGGTCGCGAATGACCACAACATTCTGCCCCGCGCCATCTGCCGGCGGATTGACATGGATGATGGACGGTCCGGGATTTGCCTGGCTGGCAGGCGCCGGCGTGCCAGCCGACCCCGCCGCCGTCTCCACCTTCACCGGCTCAATCACCTCCGGCGTCGAAAGAACGACGGTCGCCGGATTGCGGAAGGGCCGTTCGCGAAACGCGATTGCGCTGGAAGCTGCGGCAACGGCCACGACCGCAAGGCCGAAAACCAGCGAACGGCCCGTGAGCGGGACACGCCGGCCCGCGCCGCGCGAGGCTGGGCCTGGCTGACCTAACGGGCGATCGATGTCCTTATCGAAAGGCGACAAGCCGTATTCCTCGATATCGGCGGGAACAGGCTTCCGCAGACGAATTCCGCCGGTGAACCCGGCGGAAACGCGTCTCTCAAATCGAACGATGCAGGCAGTCCCCGCGGCTACCTGCCACCCGTTCTTACTGCTGGTTCAGCACCGCCCGCTCCGGATTGGGCGGAAAGGCCGGATCCGTCTTGGTGCCCTGCAGCAGGTCCAGCGCATAGTTGAGCTGGATGTCGTCCTTCGCCTCGGGCGGCACATAGGCCGACGAACCCGAGCCCTGATCGCTCTCCTCGACGCCCTTGATGTGGCCCTTGAGATCGGACTCGCCGCGCGACACGTCACGGCCCTTCAACTCGTCCGGCAGCGGCTGCTCGACCTTGATGTCGGGCGTGATGCCCTTGCCCTGGATCGACTTGCCCGACGGCGTGTAATAGAGCGCCGTGGTAAGCCGCAGCGCGCCGTTTTCAGCGAGCGGGATGATCGTCTGCACCGAGCCCTTGCCGAAGGACTGCGTGCCGAGCACCGTGGCGCGGCGATGATCCTGCAAGGCACCGGCAACGATCTCCGAGGCGCTGGCCGAGCCGCCATTGATCAGTACGATCAGCGGCTTGCCATCGACCATGTCGCCGGGGCGGGCATCGAAGCGGGTCACATCCTTCGGATCGCGGCCACGTGTCGAGACGATCTCGCCCTTGTCGAGGAAGCTGTCGGACACGCTGACCGCCTGGTCGAGCAGGCCGCCCGGATTGAGCCGCAGGTCGAGGACATAGCCCTTGAGCTTGTCGTCCGGCACCTGCTTCCTGATCTGCTCGATGGCATTCTGCAGGTCGTCGAAGGTCTTCTCGGTGAACGAGGTGATCTTCATATAGCCGATGTCGTCTTTCTCGACACGGAACTTCACCGCCTTGACCTTGATGATGTCGCGCTTGATCGAAAGCTCGATCGGCTTGTCGGCGCCCTGGCGCAGAATGGTGAGCTTGATCGGCGTGTTGACGAGGCCGCGCATCTTGTCGACGGCGTCGTTCAGCGTCATGCCGCGCACTTCCTCGCCATCGATCTTGGAGATGTAGTCGCCGGCCAGCACGCCGGCTTTGGCGGCGGGCGTGTCGTCGATCGGCGTGATCACCTTGACGAGGTCGTTTTCCATCGTGACTTCGATACCAAGGCCGCCGAATTCGCCCTTGGTCTGAACGCGCATGTCCTTGGCGGCTTCCGCGTTCATGTAGGAGGAGTGCGGATCGAGCGAAGTGAGCATGCCATTGATGGCGCTTTCGACCAGAGATTTCTCATCTGGCGGCGTCACATATTGCGCGCGCACGCGCTCGAAGATGTCGCCGAAGATCGCCAGTTGCCGGTAGGTCTCGGAGCTCGCCGCATTCGCCGTGGAGCCGGGCACGCCATAGACCAGCGTCATGGCGGATGCGCCCATCAGCGCACCGGCTAGCAGAAGCGACAACTTACGTACCATTTTCTGTCCTTCCAGAAAGCCGTTCCGCCCACCACGGGGTCGGATCGACGGGTTTTCCATCCTTGCGGAACTCAATATAGAGTTCCGGACCACTGTTTCCATTCGGAGCCGCAGAGGTGCTCGCCACCCTGGCTTCCCCCATCGCGCCGATCGGTTCGCCTGCAAGGACGGACTGACCCAGCGAGACGCTGATTCTGCTCATGCCCGCCAGAACGACATGATAACCGTCGCCTGCGTTCAGGATCAAGAGTTGTCCATATGACCGGAACGGCCCCGCATACAAGACATTGCCATCGGCCGGCGCGGTTACGATGGCGCCCGATTGTGTCGCAACCATGTCGCCCAGCATCACACCGCCACTGGCATCTTTCTGCCCGAAACGCTTGCTGATACGCCCCGTAACCGGCAGCGCGATCTGCCCGCGCAGAGCCGAAAAGGGTGCTGCCGCCATCAGCCGGTTCGCCTCGGGCAGCGCTGCCAGTTCCGCCTCGCGGGCGCGCCTTTGCTCCTCGGCCCGCCTGGAAGCCTCGCTGCGGGTCTTTTCGGCCTGCTTTTCCAGCGCCGCGATCAGGTCCTTGAGGTTTTTGGCGCGCGCGGCCAGGTCCTCCGCGTTCATTTTTTCTTCCGCCAGAGCCGATTCGGCCTCGGCTTGCAGGCGCTCTTTTTCCTGCTGAAGCAAAGTGAGCCGTTCCTTCTCGGCAAGCTGCTCGCCGACCGAGGCCACCAGCTTCTGGCGCTCGGCCTCGATGGAGGTGGTGACGCGCGACATTTCCTTCAAGTCGGCCATCAGCACTTCGGTCTGCTCGCGCAGCTCCGGCACTACCGCGCCCAGCAGGATGGCGCTGCGTACGGAAGACAGCGCATCTTCCGGCTTCACCAGAATCGCCGGCGGCGGATTGAGCCCCATGCGCTGCAGCGCGCCCAGAACTTCCGCCAGCACACCGCGCCGCGCCATGAGCGAATTGTGGATGCCTTCCTTCTGTTCCTTCAGCCCTTCCAGCCGGGCGGTGATGTCGTCGATATCCTGGCTGAGCTTCTTTTCCGTCTTGGCCGACTGGATCAATGCTGCGGTGATGCTGGCAAAATCCTTCTTCACCTTGGCGACATCGGCCTTCAGCGTTTCCATGCGCTCCGCGGAAACAGTGATTTCCTTCGAAACCTGGTCATATTCGGCCTGCCGCTCGGACCTGGTGGCGACGAGAGCCGCGGCCGGGTCCTTGTTTTCGCCGGTAGCTTCTTCGGCCTGCGCGGTCATCGGAAAGCAGGCGACAAGCAAAGCGGCCGCGAGCATGCCGATGCATGATCGTCCGATCCCTGCCTTGCTGACCTTCATTCCCGACATTCCGATGCGCCGCATGTTTCGCATCGACCTTAGCGGCCGCTTCTTAACGAACCATCAACCATGTTGCGACGGGTTCGCTCACTGAAAAAAGTCACGAAATGCGTCGGAAATCGGACCGTTCCCGTCAGGCACGGTGATAGGGATGCCCCGAAAGGATCGTCGCGGCGCGATAAAGCTGTTCGGCCAGCATGATGCGCACGATCTGGTGCGGCCAGGTCAGCGCGCCGAAAGACAGCGTCAGCGCAGCACTTTCCCGCAAGGACGGGTCGTGGCCATCCGGCCCGCCGATGGCGACGACCAGATTGCGCTGGCCACCATCGCGCAGAGCGGCGAGCCGGTTTGCGAAATCTTGCGAAGAGATGTTCTTGCCCCGCTCGTCGAGCAGGATCAGCGCCGCGCCGGCGCCAAGTTGCGCCTGCAATTTCTGCGCTTCCTCGCGCTTGCGCTCAACCGCGCTTTGCGCACGGCTTTCCGGCGCCTCGACGACGCCGGCGAATTCCAGGCCGATTGCCGGGCCGCTTTTGCCGAAACGATCGAAATAGCGTTCGACCAATTCCTTCTCGGGGCCGGCCTTCATCCGGCCCACGGCATGTACGGCAATCTTCATCCTGTCCTGCCCGGTGAAACGGAGGCCTGGAGCATTTTGCAGTCAGACGGAATCGTCTGACGTCGCACAAATGCGGCGGAGGAAACAGAACTGGAGCGGCGGAGGTGCGTACGTCAGAACGTCCGCTGCTCTAGTGGACCGTTTCTTCCTCGAGGTCCGGCGCCAGCCACATCTTCTCGAGATTGTAGAAGTCGCGAACCTCCGGCCGGAAGACATGGACGATGATGTCGCCCGAATCGATCAGCACCCAGTCGGCCGATTCCAGCCCTTCGACGCGGGCGGAGCCGAGACCGGCATCCTTCAGCGCCTTGAGCAGATTGTCGGCGACCGCCGCAACATGACGATGCGAGCGGCCCGAGGCGACGACCATATGGTCGGCGAGGCTCGACTTACCGGTGAGATTGATGGGGACGATGTTTTCGGCCTTGGAGTCTTCCAGACTGGCAAGGACTGTTTCGAGGGCGCGGGACACGGCATCAATTCCGTTCATCCCGGCCAGCGAAGGCATGATGTTTGCCTTCTTGGGTAGTGCTGTTCTCAGTGTCTTTCCTTTCGAAACAAGAACAAGCGAGCATCCGGCTTGAAATGCCGGACACCTTATAAATAGGCAGAGTCGCGCGACACTTTCAAGACGGCCCGGCTCCGCCGGGAAACCCACCAGTTGGGACGCGGCTATTGCGCTTTCAACCCTTCCGGACAAACTTTTACGTTCACGGCTCTCTCACGGGCGCTTCGTGCCGTTGCGGATGGCGGTGGAGGAAAGCCAGGAGCGACGGCCATGGATGAAGGTCCAGGCCGGAGCGCGCATGCGCGCCAGCCGGGGCGCATCCGATTCATCGACCCGCGCATAGGCGAATGTCTTGGCCACCACCGAGGACAGGAACGACAGGGTCGAGCCCGGCCGGTCGATGACGGCGATGGGGAAGGTCATCGCGATCTGGCGCCAGCGCTGCCAGTGGTGGAAATCGCGCAGATTGTCCGCTCCCATGACCCAGACGAAATCGACGCCCGGATTGCGCGCCTTGATGAGCGCCAGCGTGTCGGCGGTGTAGCGCACATGATAGCTCGCCTCGAAGGCAGTCACCTTCATGCGCGGATCGCGCGCGATCGCCCTGGAAAGGCGGATGCGCTCGGCGAGCGGGGCAAGCTCGCGCGTATCCTTCAGCGGGCTTCCGGGCGTGACCATCCACCAGAACTGATCGAGCCGCAGCCTGCGCATCGCGATCTCGGCCACCAGCGCATGGCCCCCATGCGGCGGATTGAACGAACCGCCGAACAGCCCCACTTGCATGCCCTTTTCGACATGCGGCATGCGCAGAAAGCTCGGCGCGACGCTGATACCCTCCTCCTTGCGGGGAGGGTCGATCCGCGAAGCGGAGCGGGGTGTCGGCTGGATCAGGTCGGAGGTCGGCAATTGATTTCCACCCCCGCCCCGGCTTCCGAATGACGCTTCGCGACATTCGTTTGCCGACCCTCCCCATAAGGGGGAGGGTAAAACGGCCCCACAATCACGGCCGCACCTGCCCCGACCCGCGCACACGGTATTTGAAAGAGGTGAGCTGTTCGACGCCGACCGGCCCGCGCGCATGCATCTTGCCCGTGGCGATGCCGATCTCGGCGCCCATGCCGAACTCGCCGCCATCGGCGAACTGGGTCGAGGCGTTGTGCAGCAGGATTGCCGAATCGATCTCGTTGAAGAAGCGCTCCACGGCCTCTCCATCCTCGGCAACGATGGCCTCGGTGTGATGCGAGGAAAAAGTCTCGATGTGCTCGATGGCGCCGGCGACGCCGTCCACCAGCTTCGCCGAGATGATGGCGTCCAGATATTCCGTCACCCAGTCGGCGTCCACCGCGGGCTTGGCATCCGCAAAGGCCTTCAACACGTCTTCGTCGGCGTGGATTTCGCAGCCGGCCTGGCGCAGCGCCTCCAGCACCGGCGCCAGATGCGTGGCCGCGGCTGCCCGGTCGATCAGCAGCGTCTCGGCCGCGCCGCATATGCCGGTGCGGCGCATCTTGGCGTTGACGGCGATTTTTACCGCCATGTCGAGATCGGCCGACTTGTCGATATAAAGATGGCAGATGCCTTCCAGATGCGCGAACACCGGCACCCGCGCCTCGTTCTGCACGCGCTCGACGAGGCTGCGGCCGCCGCGCGGCACGATCACGTCGAGATTGCCCGACAGGCCCTTCAGCATCTCGCCGACGGCGGCGCGGTCGGTGGTGGGCACGAGTTGAATGGCGTCTTCCGGCAGACCGGCGGCACGCAGCCCCGCGACCAGACAGGCGTGAATGGCGGCCGAGGAATTCAGCGAATCCGACCCGCCGCGCAGGATCACCGGATTGCCGGCCTTAAGACACAGCGCGCCGGCATCTGCCGTCACGTTCGGGCGGCTTTCATAGATGACGCCGATGACGCCGAGCGGCGTGCGCACGCGCTCGATATGCAGGCCGTTGGGGCGGTCCCATTCGGCCACGACCTCACCCACGGGATCACGAAGATCGGCAATGGCGCGCACGCCGTCGGCCATGTCGCGGATGCGTTTGGGATCGAGCTTCAGCCGGTCCATGAAGGAACCGCTCAGGCCCGATTGCTCGCCGTTCTTCACGTCGATGGCGTTGGCGGCGAGAATTTTCTCCTCGGCCGCAACGATGGCATCGGCCATGGCGAGCAGCGCCTCGCGCTTGCGGTCCGCGCTGGCGACGGCAAGTGGCCGGGCGGCGGCGCGCGCCTTGCGGCCGAGCGCTGCCATCAGCGCCACAGTATCCTGCCCGGACTTGTCACTCGCCATCAGCATGGCTCATCCTTCCGCCTGCGCCGCTTCGATGTGGCTCACCACCAGATCGTCGCGATGGATCATAGCCGAGCGCGCCTCATAGCCAAGCACATCGGCGATTTCGTTGGTCTTCAGCCCCGCGATCCTTACGGCATCGGCCGCGTCATACGCAACCAGCCCGCGCGCGATCTCGCGGCCCTCGGGACTGAGAATGGCGACCGTATCGCCGCGCGAGAAATTGCCCTCGACCCTTTTGACGCCCGCCGGAAGCAGCGACTTGCCCGACAGCAGCGCCCCCACAGCACCGGCATCCACTGCCAGCCGCCCGGCCGGCTCAAGCTGGCCGGCGATCCAGGTCTTGTAGCCCTTCACCGGATTGGCGCTCGGCTTGAAGAAGGTGGCCCGCTCGCCACGGTCGATGGCGCCAAGCGGATTGGGCCGCGTACCGGCGGTGATGATCATGGCCGTCCCGGCAGCGGTTGCGATCTTGCCGGCATCGAGTTTCGTCCTCATGCCGCCGCGCGACAGTTCCGATGCAGCGGCCCCGGCCATCGCCTCGATGTCGGGCGTGATACGCTCGACCTGCGGAATGAATTTCGCCGCCGGATCGAAGGCCGGCGGCGCGGTATAAAGCCCGTCTATGTCGGAAAGCAGGACCAGAAGATCCGCGCCCATCATGGTGGCGACGCGCGCGGCAAGGCGGTCATTGTCCCCATAGCGGATTTCGCTGGTGGCCACCGTGTCATTCTCGTTGATGACCGGCACGGCCTTCATCTTGAGCAAGGTGGAAATGGTCGCGCGCGCATTGAGGTAACGGCGGCGCTCCTCGGTGTCGCCGAGCGTCACCAGCACCTGCCCGGACTTCAGGCCGTTGCGGCCAAGCTCTTCCGACCAGGCTCCGGCAAGGGCGATCTGGCCGACGGCGGCGCAAGCCTGGCTTTCCTCCAGCTTCAGCGCGCGCTTGCCAAGGCCCAACACGGTGCGGCCGAGCGCAATGGCGCCCGAGGACACCACCAGCACCTCGCAACCTGCTTCAGCCAGAGCGGCAATGTCGTCGGCGATGGAGGCGAGCCAGTCGCGCTTCAGCCCGGCCGAGCGATCGACCAGCAGGGCCGAGCCGATCTTGACGGTGATGCGCTTGTATTTCTTCAGCGGCTGCAGGCTCATGAGCGGGCCTCCGCATTGGCAAGGAAAGTCAGCGTTCTACAGGGGCGGGTATGGCGACACTCAAGCATCACATGCGATCCGGAATTACCTGACCCAACGCTCGTCGGGCACATTCGGAGTTTCTTCTTCCCGCGCGGCCTGAACCTCGTCGATCAACGCGCGCAGAACCGCTTCCACGCCCTCGCCGCTGACGGCGGAAAGCAGGAACGGCGTGGTACCCGCGGCACGCTTCAGCGAGGCGAGCTTCTTCTTGCGCGCTTCGGCATCCAGCGTGTCGGCCTGGCTCAACGCCACGATCTCCGGCTTCTCGGCCAGCCCGTTGCCATAGGCCTCCAGTTCGCCGCGCACGGTCTTGTAGGCCTTGCCCGGATTTTCCTCCTGCGCCGAAACCAGATGCAACAGCACGCGCGTGCGCTCGACATGGCCGAGGAAGCGGTCGCCGATGCCCACGCCCTCATGCGCCCCTTCGATCAGGCCCGGAATGTCGGCGATGACGAACTCGCGCGCATCGACCCGCGCCACGCCAAGCCCCGGATAGAGCGTGGTGAAAGGATAATCGGCGATCTTCGGCTTGGCGGCGGTGACGGCCGCGAGGAAGGTGGACTTGCCGGCGTTGGGCAGCCCCACCAGCCCCGCATCGGCGATCAGCTTGAGCCGCAGCCATATGGCGCGCTCCTCGCCCGGCAGGCCCGGATTGGCGCGGCGCGGCGCCTGGTTGGTCGAGGTCTTGAAATGCTGGTTGCCGAAGCCGCCATTGCCGCCGGCGGCCAGCCGGAAGCGCTGCCCCACTTCGGTGAGGTCGCAGATCAGCGTCTCGTTGTCCTCTTCATAGGCCTGCGTGCCCACCGGCACCTTCAGCACCACATCCGCACCCTTGGCGCCGGTGCGGTTGCGGCCCATGCCATGGACGCCGGTCTTGGCCCTGAAATGCTGCTGGTAGCGATAGTCGATCAGCGTGTTGAGCCCCTCGACCGCCTCGATCCAGACATCGCCGCCACGGCCGCCATCGCCGCCGTCCGGCCCGCCGAACTCGATGAATTTTTCGCGGCGGAACGAGACGCTGCCGGCGCCCCCGTCGCCGGAGCGGATATAGACTTTGGCCTGGTCGAGGAATTTCATCGGAACTGGCTTTTCGTTGCTGTCTTGTCTGTCGCGCACTGCACTAGAGCATGTTGCAGCCAGGTGGAAACACTTGGCGTCGCACACATGCGGCGAAATCAATTGGATAGACCATGACGTCGTCCGAAAACCGCTTCACACTTTTCGGCATCATGGTCTAGCGCAAAGAGCGCCCGAGCGCGAGTGCGCGGTGGAATCTTCGCATGCCGGGCCGACCTTCCTCCGTCAGCGCCCCCTTGAACTGGAATGAGGAGGCAGCCGGCCGGCCGGTCTCCTCATCCATTCGTCAAAGGCGCGCCCATGTTCTGAGGCTTACCCAGGTCTTGCGGTCGAGGCGGTAGCGTTCGACCGGCACCTTGCCGGCAACAAGCGAGTTCAGCATGCCCTGCCCGGCATACTGGAAGCCGCACTTGTGAATGACCCGCCGCGAGGCCGGATTGATGACCCGGCAGGAGGCGTGCAGCACATTGATGTTGGTCGCCCGGAAGGCGAGATCGACGAGGGCGTGGGCCGCTTCCGTGGCGTAACCGCGCCGCCAGTAGGGCTCGCCCACCCAGTAGCCCAGCTCGAGGCCGCGTTCGGTGGCGTTGAGCCCCGCGCATCCCACGAACGCACCCGTTTCGGCAAGCGTCACCGCGTAGGCGCTGCCGCCGTGACGCGACAGCGAGGCCATCGAGAGAAACGAGCGGGCTTCGGTCTCACCATAGGGATGGGGCATGCGCGACAGCATCTCGGCGATCCGCGGATTGTTGGCGAGCGACACCAGCTCGGCGATGTCCTCTTCGTGCGGGACGCGCAGCAGCAGCCGCTCGGTAACGAGCACCGGGCAATCTATGATCAGACTTTCGTCTTCGTAGTCCTCCGATTCGGCAACCATTCAAGTATCCTCCAGGCAAAGAAAAAGGGGAGCTGGCGACCCATCTCCCCTGATCCTTTTTCTGGATTCTACCAGACACCGGTCCCGAGATGGGGCGCCGGTGTTGTGGTGCGGATCCGGCTACTCCGCGGCTTCGGTAATCGGGTTAACCGATACGTAGGTTCGGCCGTTGGCTTTCTTACGGAAAGCAACCGCACCGGCTTCGAGCGCAAAAAGGGTATGGTCAGTGCCCATGCCGACGTTCGTGCCGGGGTGCCACTTGGTGCCGCGTTGGCGAATGATGATGTTGCCCGGAACGACTGCTTCGCCGCCGAACTTCTTCACGCCGAGGCGCTTGGATTCCGAATCGCGACCGTTGCGCGACGAACCGCCAGCTTTCTTATGTGCCATTGGTTTACTCCTTCAGTCCTCGAACTTACTCGTTTTCCGCCGCGGCTGCAGCCTTCTTCGGCGCGGCCTTCTTGGCAGGCTTTTCGGCAGCTTCGCCCTCGACAGCCGCTTCCTTCTTGGCAGCAGCCTTCTTCGCCGGCTTGGCACCGCCCGTCAGAATCTCGGAGATCCGGATGACGGTTTCGTGCTGGCGATGGCCACGCTTGCGGCGCGAGTTCTGGCGACGACGCTTCTTGAACGCGATGACGGTCGCGGCGCGGCCCTGTTCGACCACTTCCGCCGTCACGGTGGCGCCTTCCACGAAGGGCACGCCGAGCGCGACGTCCGCACCCTCGCCAACCGCGAGGACCTCGGTGATTTCAATCACGTCGCCAGCATTGCCGGCGACCTTGCCGACGGTGATGACGTCGTTGGCGGCAACGCGATACTGCTTGCCACCGGTCTTGATGACTGCGAACATTTTTTGCCTTTCGCTGTTCGGTCCGGCCTCTAAAGAACGCGGGTGCGTCCGGGCCGTCTTTTTGTCAGTCGGGGTTCAAAATAAGACCGGCGCGGGGAAACCCCCATGCCGGAACTGTGCGCGTGTAACCGAATGCTTGCCGCAAGTCAAGGTGACGCACAAATAAGTCGCCCGGGGGCCTTGTGCATCGGCCCGCGACTCGTTATCTAGCGAGCCGCGTCGGCAACGACCCAACCATCTATGCGGAGAAGTGGCAGAGTGGTTGAATGCACCGCACTCGAAATGCGGCATAGGTGCAAGCCTATCGGGGGTTCGAATCCCTCCTTCTCCGCCATCCCCTCCTGAAAGTCTGCATAGCTGGGTTAGACGGCCATTGCTCAAGCCGTCATGTTCCGGCACATTCTGTTGCAACGCAAGGGGACGAATTATGGATTCGGTCGAGAAATTCGCGCTGTCGATAATGTTGCTGTTCGGTGCGCTGATCGTCGGCGGACTGATGGCTGTCGGCATAGCCTGGAACGACAAGCCTGCCTTCCTTTACGCGCTGGCCGCCGCAATTGTGGTCTGGGCATCGGCATTTGCCGTCCTGTTCGGCAAGCCGCCGGTCTATGGCGCGCTCCTCATTCTCGCGGGGCTGCTTATCGCCGCCTCCATCACGGCAATCGTCACCTGAGCCATTCACCGCCCATCCAGTGAGCATGCCCGCCCTGCGCACCGGGAAGCCGCGTGTGGCGCCTGAGCCGCTTCGATAAGGTGGCTTGCCGAATTCAACTGCTTTGATCCCGTCCCGCTCCCTGTGCGGTCGTTTCCAGCGGCGAAGCAGCCTCTTGTCCGAACGGATGCCCGCACCTTTGGCCGCATCTGCCTATCCACGAAGGCGGAGGGCCGCGGCCAGGCAAAAGCGCGCAAACGAAAAAGGCGGGTGTCGCCACCCGCCTTTTCCAAAAACATTATATGCCTTGTCAGGCCGGCAGCAGCGCGCCTTCCAGCGTCGTGAGCTGGGCCAGGAACGCCTCGGCGCGGGTCTTGGCCTCGTCGTCCTTGGCATCGGCGACGTCTTCGCGCGCTTCCTGGATGCGACGGGTCAGCTCGGCCCGGTCGATATCCTTCACGGAAGTCGCCGATTCGGCCAGCAGCGTGCAGCCGGAGGGCAGGATGTCGGCAAATCCGCCGAACACCACATAACGCTCTTCCTGGCCGCTGGCGGACTTCACCGTGACGACGCCCGGCTTGATCGTGGTCATCACCGGCGCATGCTTGGCCAGAACCGTCATCTCGCCTTCCGCACCCGGAATGACGACGGACTGGACCTCTTCCGAGACGAGCAGACGCTCGGGCGAGACCAGTTCGAATTTGAAAGCTTCAGCCATGATGTCTCACAAAGTTCAGAACCGTAGTGGGCATGGTCCCGTGAAAGGTCGAACCATGCCACGGAAGCGCGGGCTTGAGGCGCCCGCGCCGCTTGCAATCTGTCTTATGCGGCTTCCGCAGCCAGACGCTGGGCCTTCTCGATGGCCATATCGATCGAGCCGACCATGTAGAAAGCCGCTTCCGGCAGGTGATCGTATTCGCCTTCGACCAGACCCTTGAACGAACGGATCGTGTCTTCCAGCGGAACGAGCTGGCCCGGCGTACCGGTGAACACCTCGGCCACGAAGAAGGGCTGCGACAGGAAGCGCTCGACCTTACGGGCGCGGGCCACCGTCAGCTTGTCCTCTTCCGACAGCTCGTCCATGCCCAGGATCGCGATGATGTCCTGCAGCGACTTGTAGCGCTGGAGGATTTCCTGAACGCGGCGAGCGACGTTGTAGTGCTCCTCGCCGACGATCAGCGGATCGAGCATGCGCGAGGTCGAGTCGAGCGGATCCACGGCCGGGTAGATACCCTTTTCCGAGATCGCGCGGTTGAGCACCGTCGTCGCATCCAGGTGGGCGAACGAGGTCGCCGGCGCCGGGTCGGTCAAGTCGTCGGCCGGCACGTAAATGGCCTGCACGGAGGTGATCGAGCCCTTGTTGGTGGTGGTGATGCGTTCCTGCATCGCACCCATGTCGGTGGCCAGCGTCGGCTGGTAGCCCACCGCCGAAGGAATACGGCCGAGCAGAGCCGACACTTCCGAACCTGCCTGCGTGAAGCGGAAGATGTTGTCCACGAAGAACAGCACATCCTGGCCCTGGTCGCGGAAATGTTCCGCGATGGTCAGGCCCGAAAGGGCGACGCGGGCACGCGCACCGGGCGGCTCGTTCATCTGGCCGAACACCAGGGCGCACTTGGAACCTTCGGTCGAGCCGTTGTTCTCGTGCGGGTCCTTGTTCACGCCCGATTCGATCATTTCGTGGTAGAGGTCGTTGCCCTCGCGGGTGCGCTCGCCCACACCGGCGAACACCGAGTAACCACCGTGCGCCTTGGCGACGTTGTTGATCAGTTCCTGGATCAGAACGGTCTTGCCGACGCCGGCGCCGCCGAACAGACCGATCTTGCCGCCGCGAGCGTAAGGTGCCAGCAGATCGACGACCTTGATGCCGGTGACGAGAATCTGGGCTTCCGTCGACTGATCGACATATTCCGGGGCCGGCTGATGGATGGCGCGGCGGCTCTTGGTCTTGACCGGGCCGGCTTCGTCCACCGGCTCACCGATGACGTTCATGATGCGGCCGAGCGTCTCGTCGCCGACCGGAACGCTGATCGGGCCGCCGGTGTCGGCAACCGCCTGGCCGCGCACCAGACCTTCGGAGGTGTCCATGGCGATGCAGCGCACGGTGTTTTCGCCGAGATGCTGCGCCACTTCGAGAATGAGGCGATGACCGCCGTTGTCGGTCTCGAGCGCGTTCAGGATCGGCGGCAGTTCACCCTCAAAGTGAACGTCGACGACGGCGCCGATGACCTGAGAGACGCGGCCAGCCGCGCTCTTGGCAGCCACTGCGGCTGTCGTCTTCGCTGCGGTCGCCTTGGCAGGCGCCGCCTTCTTTGCTGCGGGGGCCTTCGCCGCCGGAGCCGCTTTCGGTGTAGCTGCTTTAGCCATGCTGTAACCTCTTGGTCCGTTTCTGCTTCGACGCGAGCCCCGGGAAAGCCAGCTTCCCCGACTCACGCGCTAGAGCGCTTCCGCGCCCGAAATGATTTCGATGAGTTCCTTGGTGATCTGCGCCTGGCGCTGACGGTTGTAGGTGATGGTCAACCTGTTGATCATGTCACCCGCGTTGCGCGTCGCATTGTCCATCGCGCTCATCTTGGCACCCATCTCGCCGGCAGCATTCTCGAGCAGCGCCCGGAAGATCTGCACCGAGATGTTGCGCGGAATGAGATCGCTGAGGATTTCACCCGGCTCCGGCTCATATTCGTAGACGGCGCCGCCCGCGCCTTCCCCTTCGGCCTCGGCCGGAGCCGCTGCCGGGATGATCTGCTGCGCGGTCGGGATCTGGCTGATCACCGACTTGAACTCGGAATAGAACAGCGTGCAGACGTCAAAGCCGCCCTGGTTGAACAGGGTGATGACCTTGCGGGCGATCGCGTCGGCATTGGCAAAGCCGATCGTCTTGACATCGCGCAGTTCGATACGATCGACGATCAGCGCGCTGAAGTCGCGGCGAAGGATGTCATAACCCTTCTTGCCGACGGTGATGATCTTCACCGTCTTGCCTTCGGCCTGCAGCTTGCGGGCGTGGTCGCGAGCCAGACGCGAGATCTGGCTGTTGAAGCCCCCGCACAGGCCGCGTTCGGCCGTGCAGACGACGAGCAGGTGCACGTCGTCCTTGCCGGTTCCGGTCATCAGGGCCGGGCCGTCGCCATTGCTGCCGACGGCCTGGGTGATGTTGGCCAGAACCGCACCCATGCGCTGCGAATACGGCCTGGCTGCTTCCGCCGCCTCCTGGGCGCGGCGCAGCTTCGCCGCGGCGACCATCTGCATCGCCTTGGTGATCTTCTGCGTCGCCTTGACCGAGGCGATACGGTTTCGGAGATCCTTTAGAGAAGCCATGCCTTATCCGTCAGCCTCAGGCGAAGTTCTTCGCAAAAGCGTCGATGTGATCCTTGAGCTTGGCCTTGAGGTCGTCGCTCAGCGCCTTCTCCTTGCGGATGCCGTCGAGCACGTCCTTGCCCTCGGCGCGCAGGTAGGAAAGCAGGCCCTGCTCGAACTTGCCGACCTCGTTGAGGCTGAGCTTGTCGAGATAGCCGTTCACACCGGCGAAGATGACCGCGACCTGCTCTTCCGTCTTCAGCGGCGAGAACTGCGGCTGCTTCAGAAGCTCGGTCAGGCGCGCGCCACGGTTCAGCAGGCGCTGCGTGGAAGCATCGAGGTCCGAACCGAACTGCGCGAAGGCCGCCATTTCGCGGTACTGCGCAAGCTCGCCCTTGATCGAGCCGGCAACCTGCTTCATCGCCTTGATCTGGGCGGCGGAGCCGACGCGCGACACCGACAGGCCCACGTTCACGGCCGGGCGGATACCCTGGAAGAACAGGTTCGTCTCGAGGAAGATCTGACCGTCGGTGATCGAGATCACGTTGGTCGGAATATAGGCCGACACGTCGTTCGCCTGGGTCTCGATGACCGGCAGGGCCGTGAGCGAGCCATTGCCATTCTCGTCGTTGAGCTTGGCGGCGCGCTCGAGCAGACGCGAGTGCAGGTAGAAGACGTCGCCCGGATAGGCTTCGCGGCCGGGCGGACGGCGCAGAAGCAGCGACATCTGGCGGTAGGCCACGGCCTGCTTGGACAGGTCGTCGTAACCGATCAGCGCGTGCTGGCCGTTGTCGCGGAAATATTCACCGATGGCACAGCCGGCGAACGGAGCCAGGAACTGCATCGGGGCCGGGTCCGAAGCGGTCGCGGCGATGATGATCGAGTATTCGAGCGCACCGCGCTCTTCGAGCACCTTCACGAACTGCGCGACGGTCGAGCGCTTCTGGCCGACGGCGACGTAGACGCAGAACAGCTTCTCCGAATCCGGGCCGCTGTCGTGGATGGCCTTCTGGTTGAGAATGGTGTCGAGGATGATGGCGGTCTTGCCGGTCTGGCGGTCGCCGATGACGAGCTCGCGCTGGCCGCGGCCGATCGGGATCAGCGCGTCGATGGCCTTGAGGCCGGTCGACATCGGCTCATGCACCGACTTGCGGGGGATGATGCCAGGCGCCTTCACGTCGACGCGGCGACGCTCGGCGGCCTTGATCGGACCCTTGCCGTCGATCGGATTGCCGAGCGCGTCGACGACGCGGCCAAGCAGGCCCGGGCCGACCGGAACGTCCACGATGGCGCCGGTGCGCTTGACGGTGTCGCCTTCCTTGATGTCGCGGTCATTACCGAAGATGACGACGCCGACATTGTCGTTTTCGAGGTTCAGCGCCATGCCGCGGATGCCGCCCGGGAACTCGACCATCTCGCCCGCCTGGACGTTGTCGAGACCGTAGACGCGGGCGATGCCGTCGCCGACGGACAGAACCTGACCGACCTCGGAGACCTCAGCCTCCTTGCCGAAATTCTTGATCTGGTCTTTTAGGATTGCGGATATTTCCGCGGCGCGGATGTCCATCAGCCGACCTCTTTCAGTGCAAGCTTGAGCGAATTGAGTTTGGTTTTGAGCGATGTGTCGATCTGGCGCGAACCCAGCTTCACGACGAGGCCGCCCAGAAGCGACGGATCGACCGTGACCGTGATCGAGACATCCTTGCCGGCAACGCCCTTCAGCGCCGCCTTCAGTTCGTTTTGCTGAGCAGCCGTCAGCGCATGCGCCGACGAAACCTCCGCCGAAACCTCGCCGCGCTGCTCGGCGGCGATGGTGCGGAATGCCTTGATCATGCCCTGAACCGCGAACAGGCGGCGATTCTGCGCCACGACCCGCAGGAAGTTGCCGACGAGACCGTCGAGCCTGGCCTTCCTGAGAATGGCGTCGATGGCCTTCTCCTGCTCTTCGGCGGAGAAGACCGGGCTCTTGATCATGCGGGAAAGATCCTCGCTGCCGTCCAGCAGGGCTTCGAAGCGACCAAGATCGGCTTCGACCTTGGCGACCTGCTTGGCTTCGGCCGCCAGTTCATACAGCGAAGCCGCGTAACGTTCGGCAACTGCGGAGATCGGCGAGCTAGACTGTGCCACGGTCCGTCTTTTCTCTTGTCTGACAGGCCGGAAGATTCATGGCGCGAGTCGGTAACTCTGGCTAAATCTTTGACCTTGCTGCGGTTTAGCGATCGCGGGGACACAAACTGCCGCATCCCCCGATCGAAAGTCGATTGCCGTCTAGCACAGGCCTTCCAGAGTCGCAACACGTTGAAGATGCTGCTTTCAGGCAGATTTGTCGCATCCCTGCCCGCCAATGCCGAAACCGCGAAGCCGGTTCAGGCGGCAAAGCCGAAGACAAAGGCCAGAGGCAACGCTGAAAGCACCAGCGCCACAAGCAACCACAGCCAATTGTAGGGTTTGTTTCCCTGATCGGAAAGCATCGAAATGACGCGGCCAAAAGCTGTGAAAAGCCAGGAAAAGCCAAGCGCCATGTAAAGCATGGGCTGCGCCAGCAAAATGCAGCACAGGCCAAGCCCCAGATAGAAGCCCGACATCGTAGCGCGCGCCTCGGCGACAGCCTCGGGCTTGGCCTCGATCGGCTGCAACCGCAGCACGCGCAGGGAAATCCGCGGCGCAAACAGGAGCAGCAGCCCGAACAGCACCGTGACCGCCGCCGAGGTCCAGGCCAGCCATTCGCCCTGTGTCATCGGCCAGGGAAATGCGAGTTCCATCACGCTTCTCCAGAATCGCAGCGTTTCGTCGCGCGCATATTATCCGCAGGCGTCCATCACGCCAGATGGAAAGCGGCCGCGAACCTCACAAAAAGCTCTGCGGATCGATGTCCACCTGGACCCGGATCGAGCCCCGCACTTTCGGCCCTGCCGCCAGCATCGCGCGGATGAAGCTTTGCATGTCGCTGCGCCGCTCGCCCTGCACCAGCAGGCGGAAGCGGTGGCGCCCGGCCACCAGCGCCAGCGGTGCTTCGGCGGGGCCGAGCACATGGATATCCGTGGCGTCGGGTGCCGCGCGGCGAAGCTGCCTTGCATGACCCTCGGCCTCGGGCCGCGTATCGGCGCTGACGATGATGCCGGCCAGCCTGCCGAAGGGTGGCAGGCCGCCGCGCTCGCGCTCCACGATCTCGCGGTCGTAAAAGGCTTCGGCATCGCCAGAGACGATCGCCTGCATCACCGGATGCCCCGGCTGGTAGGTCTGCAAGAGACCAAGGCTTTTCTTGCCGGTACGGCCGGCGCGGCCAGTGACCTGGCTGAGCAACTGGAATGTCCGTTCGGCGGCGCGCGGGTCGCCATTGGCGAGGCCGAGATCGGCATCCACCACGCCCACCAGCGTCATGTTGGGGAAATTGTGACCCTTGGCCACGAGCTGCGTGCCGATGACGATATCGGCCTCGCCCTTGGCTATGGCTTCCAGCTCCAGCCTCAGCCGTTTGACCCCGCCCAGCATATCAGACGACAGCACGATGGTGCGCGCATCGGGAAAATGTCCGACGACCTCTTCGGCTATGCGCTCCACACCCGGCCCGCAGGCGGCGAGATGGTCGAGCGTGCCGCATTCGGGGCAGGCTTCCGGCCGCTTCTCGTTGTGGCCGCAGTGGTGACAAACCAGTTGGCCGCGAAAGCGATGCTCCACAAGCCACGCCGAGCAGGACGGGCATTGGAAGCGATGGCCGCACACCCGGCAGAGCGTCAGCGGCGCATAGCCGCGCCGGTTGAGGAACAGCAGCGATTGCTCGCCCCGCTCCAGCGTCTTCTGCATCTGCCCGATCAGCGATGGCGACAAGAAGCCGCCACGCGCGGGCGGGGCGCGGCGCATGTCGATGGCCTTGATGTCGGGAAGCGCCGCTTCCGCGAATCGCGTCGCCAGCACCGAGCGCGCATAACGCCCCTGCTCGGAATTGACCCGGCTTTCCACCGAGGGCGTGGCCGAGGCCAGCACCACCGGAAAGCTGCCGATATGGCCACGCACCACCGCCATGTCGCGGGCATTGTAGAAAACGCGGTCTTCCTGCTTGTAGGCGGGGTCGTGCTCCTCGTCGACGACGATCAGGCCGAGATCGTTGAACGGCAGGAACAGCGCCGAGCGCGCCCCCGCCACCACGCGCACGCCGCCTTCGGCCACCTGCCGCCACACGCGTTCGCGCTTGCGCGGCGCAAGATCGGAATGCCATTCGCCCGGCTTGGCGCCGAACCGGTCCTGAAAGCGCTCCAAAAATGCCTGCGTCAGCGCGATTTCCGGCAGCAGGATCAGCACCTGCTTGCCTTTTTCGAGCGCGGCGGCCACCGCCTCGAAATAAACTTCCGTCTTGCCCGAGCCGGTGACGCCGTCGAGCAGCGTGACGCTGAAAGCGTCCGCCTCCACCTTTTCGCGCAGCGTCCCGGCAGCCGCCTGCTGGTCCCCGACCAGGTCAGCCCGTCCATATTCCGGGTCCGGCGGCGCGACCACCGGGCGCGGCGGGATCATCACCGTCTCGAACACGCCCTGCGCCTTCAGCCCGTCAATGACGGTGGAGGACACGCCGGCCGCATGCGCCAGCCCCGAGCGTGTCCAGGCCATGCCGTCGGACGCCATCTCCAGCGTGCGGCGGCGCGCATCGGTCATACGGTCGGGCTCGGCGCCGGTCAGTTGCAGGCCCTCCACCCAGGGCTCGGGATCGAAGGCTTCCGGCGCGCGCAGGATCATGCGCGCCACCATGCCGGGCGGCGACAGCGTGTAGGAGGCGATCCAGTCCACGAAGCGGCGCATCGCCTCATCGACCGGCGGGCAATCGAAGACATGCGAGATTGCCCTGAGCTTGCGCGCATCCACCGCCTCGCCCGGCCCGTCCCAGACGATGCCTGCCACCTCGCGCGGCCCCAGCGGCACGCGCACGATGGAACCCGGCACCACCTTCATGTCTTCCGGTACCGCGTAACTGTAGGGGCGCTCGGCCGGCATCGGCACCAGCACCGGCACGATCTTGGCGGGCTTCAGCCCCGCCATGCTTTCGGGCGAATCTTGCTTCATCGCGCGTGACCTTGCCCGGACTTTACGTTAGAGCAAAGGCCGAACACAAAAGCGCCCTCCCAAGACGCGAAATTTGCCAAGGAGACACCCCATGAAATTCTTCGTCGATACCGCCGACGTCAAGGAAATCCGAGAGCTCAACGATCTCGGTCTTCTCGACGGCGTCACCACAAACCCCTCGCTGATCCTCAAGTCCGGCGGGAACATCAAGGAAGTGACCAAGCAGATCTGCGACATCGTGGAAGGTCCCGTCTCGGCCGAAGTCACCGCGACCGAATATGCCGAGATAATGAAGGAAGCCGAGGTCCTTTCCAAGATCGCCGACAACATCGCCATCAAGGTGCCGCTGACGCTCGACGGCCTCAAGGCCTGCAAGGCGCTGACCTCCGATGGCCGCATGGTCAATGTCACGCTGTGCTTCTCCGCCAACCAGGCACTGTTGGCCGCCAAGGCCGGCGCGACCTTCATCTCGCCCTTCATCGGCCGCCTCGACGACATGGGCTTCGACGGCATGGAGATCATCGCCGAGATCCGGCAGATCTATGACAACTACGGCTTCGACACCGAAATCCTCGCCGCCTCGATCCGCACGGTCGATCACGTCAAGCGCGCGGCACTCATCGGCGCCGATGTCGCCACCATCCCGCCGGCAACGCTGAAGGCACTGGTCAAGCATCCGCTGACCGACAAGGGCCTGGAAATGTTCCTGGCCGACTGGGCCAAGACCGGCCAGAAGATCGCCTGATCGCCGACTTCGCCGGAGGGGTCTGGGTCATGACCTGGGCCCCGCCGGTCCCTCTCCCTCGATGGCGGTCGCGCCATCGACACGCACGACCGTCCGGATGCGCGCGCCGCTGCGCTGCCTCACCAGTTCGGCCAGGTCGCGCGAATGCGTCACGATCCAGACCTGCGTTCGCTCCACCGCATTTGCGATCATGTCCGCCAACGCCGGCAACATCTGCGGATGCAGGCTTGCCTCGGGCTCGTTGAGCGCGACCAGCGCCGGCAGCCGATAGGACATCAGCGCACCGGCCAGCGCCAGAAAGCGGATTTGCCCGTCCGAAAGCTCCTCGGGACGAAAGACCCGTTGCGGAAATTCCGGCATTCTCAACCCGAAGCTTGCCGCCTCGCCCGGCACCGGCACTTCAAGCCTCGCACCGCCAAGCGCATCCGCGACCGAACGGTCGAGTTCCACCGTATCCTGCCGGATATGTACGAGCGTGGCGAATACCGCCGCGAGATTGGCCCCATCTTCGTCCAGCAGCGGCGACGTGACCGCCAGCGCCGGTTTGCGCACCGGCGAATCGCTGTCCGTGCGGAATCCGTGATAAAAGCGCCAGCCAAGCAGGAGTTCGCGCAGTTCCCCGGCTTCCGGGTAGCGCCCCGACACGCCCAGCGCCGCCAACGCGGTTTCCGAATTCATCAGGCGGACGGGATGCTCCACGCGCCGGCCGTCATTGTCGCGGGCAGACACCGCCGGGCCGCGCCGCTCCATCATCCCGACCGGCCGGCGGCCAGCCTCGACCGTCAGCACCTCTTCCTTGATGTGCGGTTCGAACGCAAAGCCCGCCGACACCGGGGGCGGCAGGCCGATCTCGACCCGGTAGGAGGATTTCACCGCCGTGCGGTCGTTCTCGAAGCCGGCTTGCAGTACCACGCGCACGGGCTGGCCGGCGCGTCGGGGTCCCGACCAGAGCGCCGATTGCATGCCACCCTCGCGCGCGATCTCACGTGCGAGGGTGCCTTCGGCGGATGCCTTGATGAGTTGCAGGGCCCGGTAAAGATTCGACTTTCCGACGCCGTTCTCGCCAACGAACAAGCCGACCGGGCCGAGGTCGAGCCGTATCGACTTCAGTGAGCGGTAGCCGGCCGCCGTCAGCGTGGAAAGGCGCATGCCCGATGCCAACGCGCCTGCGCGGCGTCGTTACGATCCATGCTTCACAAGGTCGCTGGCAAGCGCCAGCCGCAGCATTTCGGCCAGTTCCCGCGCGGCCCTGTCCTCGGCGTCGCGAATGGCGCGCAGCGACGCATATTCCTGGCGCGAATAATCGAACGAAGACGACACTTCACGCTTTCCGGTGGCAACGATCTTGCCGGTCTTGTTGTCGGTCAGCGTGTAGTAGGACGTCAGCGTCAGCGTGCCCGCCGTCGGCTCGTCCTCGGTGACACGCTGGATGATCGCGGCTTTGGTGACCCGCGACCTTACGCTCAGCGACAGCGAATAAAGCGAATCCGCCGGCTGACCGGCACCGCCGTTGAGGCCGAAGATCAGATTGTTGCGCACTTGCTGCGCATAACGCGTCTTCACCGGCTTGATGGCAATCGCGTTCAGCCCTTCCGCATGGCCGGCCTGCGCGCCAATGCCCGTTCCCGGGTCGGAATAAAGCGGCCGCACCGTGCAGGCCGAAACAGCGGCCGCCGAAAGCAGCAGGCCCGCGAGCACGAGGCCGCGCGCGCGGCGAAAATGGGGGTTCGGCGTCTGGTCAGGCAACGACATTGACGATCCTTTGCGGCACGACGATCACCTTGCGCGGCGCCTTTCCGTCCAGAGCCTTCTGGACGGACTCCAGCGCCAGTGCCGCCTTTTCGACCGCACCTTGATCTGCGTCGCGGGCGATTGTCAAATCCCCACGCTTCTTGCCATTGACCTGCACCGGATAGGTGATCTCGTTATCCATCACCAGTTTCGGGTCGAATGCCGGCCACGGCCGCTCGGCCACCAGATCGGCGCCGCCGAGCGTTGCCCAGCACTCCTCGGCCAGATGCGGCATGAAGGGTGCAATGAGGTGGACGAGAATCTCGGCCGCCTCGCGCGCCGCCGCCTTCAGCGCCTCGTCGCCTTTGCCCTCGGCGATTTCGCCGACCGGGCCGGAGAGCGTGTTGGCAAGCTCATAGATGCGGGCAATCGCCCGGTTGAAGGCGAGCTTCTCGATGTCTTCGCCAACAGCCTTCAGCACCTTGTGGGCGGATTTGGAGACGGCTCCCGCAGCGCCCTCCGCCGATGCTGCAGGCTTAACCCCGGCAAGCTGCTCGGCAGCGGTCGCGATGATGCGCCAGACGCGCTGCACGAAGCGATGCGCACCGGCGGCGCCATCGTCGGTCCATTCGACGTCGCGCTCGGGCGGCGAGTCCGACAGCATGAACCAGCGCGCGGTGTCGGCGCCGTAGCCGTCGGTGATCTCTTCAGGGCTCACCGTGTTCTTCTTGGACTTCGACATCTTCTCCAGCGTGCCGATCGTCGCCGGCTTGCCGGTGGCGATCTCGACGGCATGCCGCTCGGCGCCCTCGCTCTCCAGCCGCACCTCGGTCGGCGCCAGCCAGCGGCCGTCCTCGGCCCTGTAGGTCTCGTGCACCACCATGCCCTGCGTGAACAGGCCCTTGAACGGCTCGGCAATGCCGAGGTGGCCGGTCTCGCGCATGGCGCGGGTGAAGAAGCGCGAATAGAGCAGATGCAGGATCGCGTGTTCGATGCCGCCGATATACTGGTCCACCGGCAGCCAGTCATTGGCCGCCTTCGGGTCGGTCGGCTCGTTTTCCCACGGCGCGGTGAAGCGCGCGAAATACCACGACGAATCGACGAAGGTGTCCATCGTGTCGGTCTCGCGGCGCGCATCCTTGCCGCAGGTCGGGCACTTCACATGACGCCAGCCTGCGTGACGGTCGAGCGGATTGCCGGGCTTCTCGAAATCGATGTCGTCGGGCAGCTTCACCGGCAGATCGGCGCGCGGCACCGGCACCGTGCCGCAGTCGTCGCAGTGGATCATCGGGATCGGGCAGCCCCAGTAACGCTGGCGCGAAATGCCCCAGTCGCGCAGGCGGAAGTTCACCTTGCGCTCGCCCATCGCGCGATTGCCGATCGTCCTCTCGCCAAGACGGTTGGCGACTTCCTCGAAGGCCTGCCTGGGGCTCATGCCGTCCAGGAAGCGCGAATTGATCATCACGCCGTCGTCGGTATAGGCCTCTTCGGTGATCTGGAAGGTCGCGGCGTCCGCCCCCTCCGGCATCACCACGGGCACCACCGGCAAACCGTATTTGTTGGCGAAGTCGAGGTCGCGCTGGTCGCCCGAAGGGCAGCCGAAGATCGCGCCCGTGCCATAGTCCATCAGCACGAAATTGGCGACATAGACCGGCAGCGTCCAGCTCTCGTCGAAGGGATGGACGACGCGGATACCGGTGTCGAAGCCCTTCTTCTCGGCGGTTTCGAGCACCGCCACCGAAGTGCCCATATGGTGGACGTCCTCGATGAAGGCGGCCAGCTCGGGGTTCTTCTCGGCAGCCTTCCTGGCCAGCGGATGGTCGGCCGCGACCGCCATGAAGGAGGCGCCGAAGATCGTGTCGGGGCGCGTGGTGTAGACTTCCAGCTCGGTCTCGCCATTCGGCGCGGTGCCCTCGGCGATCGCCCAGCGCACCAGCATGCCCTCCGAGCGGCCGATCCAGTTGCGCTGCATCAGCTTGACCTTTTCGGGCCACTCATCCAGCCCGTCCAGCGCGTCGGAGAGGTCCTGCGCGTAATCGGTGATCTTGAAGAACCACTGCGTCAGTTCGCGCTGTTCGACCAGCGCGCCGGAGCGCCAGCCACGCCCGTCGATGACCTGCTCGTTGGCGAGCACCGTCATGTCGACCGGATCCCAGTTGACCTTGGACGACTTGCGCGTGACCAGCCCCTTCTCGACCATGTCGAGGAACAGCATCTGCTGGCGGTGGTAGTAATCGACGTCGCAGGTGGCGAATTCACGCGACCAGTCGATCGACAGGCCCATCACCTTCAGCTGCGCGCGCATGGTGGCGATGTTGTCATAGGTCCAGTCCTTGGGGTGGACCTTGTTCTGCATGGCCGCGTTCTCGGCCGGCATGCCGAAGGCATCCCAGCCCATCGGATGCAGCACGTTGAAGCCCTTGGCGCGCTTGTAGCGGGCCACCACGTCGCCCATCGTGTAGTTGCGGGTATGGCCGATATGGATGCGCCCCGACGGATAGGGGAACATCTCCAGCACGTAGTATTTCGGGCGCGGGTCGTCGTTCTTCGTTTCGAAGAGCTTCCTGGCATCCCATGCCTTCTGCCATTTGGGCTCTGACGCGCGTGGATTGTATCGTTCGGTTGCCATCGGGTGTTTTTCACTTAAAAGCGTGCGAGGAACCGGGGCGAAAATCCTCCGGTTCAGGAAATCGTCGTGGGTGTTCATCATGGATTCCCCAACCCGTCAACTCCAGTGGGGCAAGGACGGGCAAAAAGCAGCAGGGCGAGGGCATGGAAAAGTCGGTCGAACAGCTTCTTGAAGTCAGGCGCAGGATTGTCGCCGCCGAGCGCGAGGCGGAGCGCCCGGAGGGCGCCGCAACGCTTGTAGCCGTGTCGAAAACCTTCGAGGCCGATGCCATCCGTCCAGTGCTCGAAGCCGGCCAGCGCGTGTTCGGCGAAAACCGGGTGCAGGAGGCGCAGGCCAAATGGCCGGCGCTCAGGGCCGAATACCCGGACACCGAACTGCATCTCATCGGCCCGCTGCAATCCAACAAGGCCAGGGAAGCGGTGGCGCTGTTCGACGTCATTGAAACGGTAGACCGCCAGAAAATCGCCACCGAACTGGCCAGGGAGATTGCCAAACAGGGCCGCGCGCCGAAACTCTATGTGCAGGTCAACACCGGCTCCGAACCGCAGAAGGCCGGCATCGAGCCACGCGACGCAGTTGCCTTCGTCACGCGCTGCCGCGAGGTGCACGGCCTTACCATCGAAGGCCTGATGTGCATTCCGCCGTTTGACGAAAACCCCGGCCCGCACTTTGCGCTTCTGGAAAAGCTGGCGCGGGAAGCGGGTGTTGAAAAGCTGTCCATGGGCATGTCGGGCGACTACGAGACGGCGATCGCATTCGGCGCGACCAGCGTGCGCGTCGGCTCGGCGATCTTCGGCAGCCGCTGAAAGCGCAGCCATCCCTTTCCGAAACGACAAAGGCCGGGGTTTCGCCCGGCCTTCGCATTTCCACCAGAGCATTTCCGGCAAGAGTGCGTCCGGAAATACGTAGAGCAGACAGACAGAGCGGTTCCGAGGAACCGCTCCGGTCTTGCCTGATTACTCTGCAGCGACAATCTTGCCGTCTTCCCACTTGAACAGCGAGAAGCTCGGCGAGGACAGGTCGCCGTTCTCGGCATAGGTCAGCTTGCCGATGGCCGTCTGGATCGGCTCGCCCGACTTGATCGCCGCTGCGACAGCAGCGGTGTCGTCGGCCTTGCCGGCCTTCTCGATGCCGGCCTTCAGCACCTCGACGGCGGCATAGGCGTTAAGCGTGAAGGCTTCCGGCGGAATGCCCTTCTCGTTCAGCACCTTCACGGCCTCGGCCGAATCCGGGTTCTTCAGCGCGTCGGTGGCGTTGGTGAAGAGCGTGCCGGCAGCCGCCTGGTTGCCGATGGCCCAGTATTCGGTGTTGGAGAGGCCTTCGCCGCCGATGATCTGCGCCTTCACGCCAGCGTCAGCGAGCTGACGGGCAAGCAGGCCGCCCTCGGGGTGATAGCCGCCGAAATAGATGACCTCGGCGCCGTCCTTCTTCAGACGGCCGACAATGGCGGAATAGTCCTTCTCGCCGGCGGTCAGGCCTTCATACATCACCTCGTTGACGCCACCCGCATTGAGCGCAGCCTTGAACGAGTCGGCCAGACCCATGCCGTAGGTGCCCTTGTCATGGATGATCGCGACCTTCTTGTCCTTCAGATGGTCGAGGACATATTTGGCGGCGACTTCGGCCTGCTGGTCGTCACGGCCGCAGGTGCGCATGACGTTGGTCAGGCCGCGATTGGTGATGTCGGGCGCGGTCGCCGTCGGGGTCACCATCAGCACGCCGTTCTCGGCGAAGACGTCCGAGGCCGCCATGGCCACGCCCGACGTCACCGGGCCGACGACATAATGAACGCCATCACCGACGAGATTGTTGGCGGCCGAGACGCCCTGCTTGGGATCGCCGGCATCGTCGGCAAGCTTCAGCACGATCTTCTCGCCGAGAATGCCGCCATTCTTGTTGATCGTATCGACGGCGGCTTCCGCGCCGTTCTTGACCTGATCGCCATAGGCGGCGACCGGGCCGGTGAGCGGAGCCACGAGGCCGATCACGATGTCGGCGCGCGCGGCGGAAGCGGCCACGAACATGGACGCAGCAAATGCAACGCCGGCAAGCAGTTTCTTAGTATTCACGTCATTCCTCCTCAAGCGAACCTCTGGAAACCCCAAGTGAACCTTCGGGTTCGGGCGAAAGTCTAACCGCGCATACCTATTCGGCGTCATTTTGGCAATCGGCCAGACTTCCCGATCCGACAGGCTTGGCGGCAAATATAGCATGAATTGTGTCCGTGGCCGCATCAAGGAAAATGCGGTGCGAACACGCCGGGACGACATCCCATCAAGTGGCCGCCAGCGCATTGAAGCCACCGGCAGACCGACCTGAAGCGTCACTCAATGCAGGATGAACTCGCCGTTCACGTTGCGCCACTCATTGGGGGCGACCAGCCGCCGATGCGTGTAGCGCACGGAGTGCAGCGGACCGTCGAGTTTCGTCTCCCAGAACCGGATAAACCCGAACAATTCGGGAAATTCCGGCGCCAGATCGTAGTCCTGCCAGATGAAACTCTGCAAAAGATGCGGATGGTCGGGCATATGGTAGAGAAACTGCGCCGTGGTCAGCCCATACCCTTTCAGCATCAGGTCCAGTTCGGAAACGTCGCGCATGGCCTTCACCCGCTTTCTGTCGTCCTCACCTTGATATAGTGAATCATGCGCGCGGATGCTTAACCGGACATGAACAAATCACCGCACGCGGGCAGCGTTTCATTCACGAAAACAAGAGCTTGTCAGCAATCCGGATGACTGAGTGCCAGATTTTCCGGTGCGGGCTGCGCGCATGGTGGCGGCCTGTGGCCGGCACGGGCCGGCCTCAACAGGACCTGGCACTCACCTTCAGTCGTTGCAAAATCTCCGCGTGCCGCGCGTCAAGCACGGTCCGGTCGGGCGCCAGGAACAGTGCCTCTCCCACACGGTCCTGTCCGTTCGCGAAGCGACGCACGGCAGCACCGGCAGGCATGTCCCAGGCAATCCCGGCAAGCCACGGCTCTGCCTTGAGCGAGGCTTCGCCGACCTCATCGAAAGCCAGCCGTCCAGTTGCCGGGCTCCCCAGCACGATCACGCCGGCAGCCGGCCCCATCGGCGTCTCCGGGGGCAGGATTTGCGGACGCAAGCTGCGGGGCAAGGCAAGCCGCACGGCCTGCGCGGGCAGGTCTGTACCGGTTGCGGCACGCACCAGCTTGCTCAGTGAATTGCCGCCCAGGCGCGGCGTCAGTTCCAGAATGACCGGACCATCGGGGCTGGCGACGAAATCGCAGTCGAAGGGCGAATCGGGCACCCCGAGATCGGCGAGAATGTCGGCGATCGCATCCAAAAGGCGCCGCCGGAAGTCCTCATCGAAACGGCCCGGCCACAGATGCCCCAGCGTCGCGACCAAAGGCGCGGGTGCTGTCAGCCTGTCGGTCACGACCGCAAGTGCGATCTCGCCACCGATCCAGAGCCCCTCGACGGTTCCCTGCGCGCCGGCGATGAACGTTTCCACCACAAAACGGCGATCCGGGCTGTAGGCAAGGGTCTGCGGCAGACGCTCCCCGATTTCGTCTGGTGCAACCACAAAGATGCCCTTGCTCCCGGACGAACGGGCCGGCTTGAGCACGTAGGCGTGCTCCGTCAGGGAAGCGGCATCGAAGCAATCCGGGTCCGCTTCGACCGCGCGCGGATGCGGCAGGCCCCGCCGGGCCTGATAGGCGCGGAAGCGCGCCTTGTCGGTCAGCGTCTCCGCGGCTTCCACGCCGGGGCCAGGAGAGCCGATCACACCGGCCACATAAGCCTGCGTCGGCACGGCGACATCGGTGCACGGCGCGATGACGCCGTCGACATTCTCCGCCAGGGCAAGTCGCGCCACCGCCTCACGGTCGGTCGTGTCGATGGAATGAAACGCGTCGGCAAGTGCTGCCCCTGGAACCTTGTCATTGCGATCCAGCGCAATGACATGCATGCCGAGGTTTCGGGCGGCCTGCAAAGCCGGAATCTGATAGGAGCCGGCGCCCAGCACGAGGAGCCGGGGGCAGCGTCCCGCCTCGGGGGACCGATCACTCATGATAGCGATCGACCGTGAAAGGCACCCGCCGGCCAGACAATTGATGATGAATCCGCGCGATATAAACGCCCATCACGAACATGCTGGCCAGCATGAAGGTGGAGAACAATGTCAGGGCAGTCACCGCGCTGGCCCAGCCGGGAACGCTGACGCCATGAAGGAAAATGGTGATGAACACCCAGGTCATCATCATCAACGCGAGCACCGATGCCAGCAGGCAGAAACCGGCGGTAAGATAAAGCGGCAGCGAGGAATAGCTGAACAGCAGGTTCGTCGCCAGAACCACGCTGCGCATCAGCGAATAGCTCGATGAGCCATGCTCGCGCTCGGCATGCCGCACCTCGACATTGGCGACGCGCGAGGCCTGATCGAGCAGGATGCACGTCACGTAGGGATACGGGTTCTGCGATTTCCTGGCCACCTCGACGAGGCTCTTCGTCATGGCGCGGAAGCTGGTCAGCTTCGTGGTCGCGGGCAGGCGGTATATGCGCCGGATGATTGCGTCGACCAGCTCTCCTCCACGATTGCGATAGCCGGCATGCCGCTTCTCGTCATAGGCTCCGATGACCAGATCATAGCCCTCGTCGAGCTTTCGCAGCAGCTTGGGAAGCTCTTCGGGCGGATGCTGCAGGTCGTCGTCCATGGTGACGATCACATCGCCCGTCGCGAAACCGAGCCCGCACAAAATGGCGTTGTGTTGGCCTGCGTTCTTCAGCAGGCGAACGATCTTGACCTGCGCGGGGTATTGCTCGTGGAGTCGCGTCAGGGCCGGCCATGTAACGGTATCCGGGCTGCAGTCATCGACCAGGATGATCTCACATTCTTCCGTGCGACCGGCAAAGACGGCGAGAAGGCTCGCGACGAGCTTGTCGATGAAGGCAGCGCTCCCGTAGGTCGGTACGACGACGCTGACTTTCCGGGCGCCGGCCTTGACTGCCTTCTCGTCCGGCGCTGTAGTTTCGGGCGTGGGCGAATGCTGCATGTCAACCTGCCCTCGTCGCCGCCACGCCCTTGTAGTCGCCCAGTCCAAGCCATTGACCGCCGGCCGCGAGCAGGGCCTGGCCTGCATAGTATCCGGTGACGGTAAGAGGGCGCGGCCAAGCGGCCAGACAAAGCGGCAGGCGTGCCGGCCAGAAGTGCAGTTCCTTGCGGGCATCGACGCGAAATCCGTTGCGCGTCAGGATGTCGGCGTAACCGGCCGTCGTCAGCCTCAAGACGCGCGACAGGAAGGAATCGTGAAACGGCTCGACCACGATGAAGCGTCCGCCCGGTTTCAAAGCCCTATGGACGAGGCGCACGATGGTCTCGACATCTGCGGGCGTCTTGCAGGCCACGGTCAGGTTGCCGATGGCTGCGACGACATCGAAGGTGGAAACCTCCGAAATATCGAACGACGACTGCACGCGATACCGGATGCTGCTTGACGGGTCCTGCGCTTTTGCGATCCGGATCGTCTCCTCCGCGAAATCGAAAGCCTCGACGGCCGCCCCCTGTGAGGTCAGATGCCGTGACAAGCGACCGGTACCGCATCCCATGTCCAGTATGTGAAGGCCCTTGGGGTCCCCGATCGCCTTGTCGATGAAGGCGAACTGCTCGCGTTCATAGCAGGCGTTGAGCGCCTGATTCTTCCACATGGAAACCGCGGAACCGTCATAGTTGCGCGCCTTCTCGTTCCAGAAGTCGGCCTGGCTGTAGACATCGGCGCGCTGGTTGCGGCGCGACAGCATATTGCTGAAACTGTCGCCCATTACGCGGCCTCCAGTTCAGTGAGCACATTGATCATTGTCTCGATTTCCATCGGAGTAAGGGCGGCATCGAAAGGAAGATTGAGCACACCGGCGGCAATGGCGTGGGCCGACACATGTGCCGTAGGCGCGGCGATTTTCGTAAAGCTGAAGCCGAAATCCATCCCCTTGCCGACGCCCCGTTCATAATAATTCATCTTCTCGTCATAGCAAAGAACCGGAAAGCGGATCGGCACCCATTCGGAGCCCGCATCCTCGGGCGGCAGCGCGACCTTGCGAAGATGCTGCAAGCGGCTTCTCAACAGTTGGTAATTCGCTCTCCGGCGGCGGATCGTATCCTCGAAGCCGTCCAGTTGCGGCAACACCACCTGTGCCTGCCAGTCGGCGAACCTGTCCAGATAGACTTGCGAAGGTGTGGTCCGGAGTTCACCGGATTCGGCAGTCGCGCGGCCTCTCCAGGCAAAGTTGAGCGTGTGGAATGCCTTGTAGAGGAGGGGATTTCGCAACCCCACCAGAACGAACGCCGCCCCGATCAAGGCCATCTTGCGCATCACCGACATGGTGCGCAGCTCGCCTTGCGCGACGTTCTGCGCACGCCGGAACAGGTCCGGGTCGGCGGTCGCCAGAAAGCCGCCCTTGAGCGGTGCATTCACGAGTTTGGTGGTGTCGAAACTGCCGAAGCAGGCAGCGCCGAATGTACCGGCAAGGCGACCGTTGACGCGCGTGCCGAACGCGGCGGCAATGTCTTCATAGACCGTCACGCCAGCCGACCGGCACGCATCGGTCATCGCCTCGATCGGCGCGCCGAAACCGTATTGATGGGTGGCGATATATGTCCTCCCATCCTGAAGATGCGGTGCGAGGTCATCGACGCTTTGATTGTATGACAGGCTGCCATGTTCGGCGAAAATCGGTTGCTTTCCTGCAAGAAGCGCGGCCTCGGCCACTGCCGAGCAGGTATAGGACGGGATGAGGACCTCGGCCCCTGGCGTGGCTTTCAGCAGGATATAGAGGGCGCCCCGACCGGACGGGGTGAGCAGCACGTAGGGCAGACCAAGAATATCGCGAAGACGTTCGGCGACCTCCGCAGAAGCCGGCCCGGGATCACGCGATTTCGGCGCGGCCTTCAGTAGGTCCTTGAAGCCATAGTTGGGTCTCGCGCGTGGGATCATGACGCAGCCTCAGCGGGCATCGGAAGCGGATGGCGGCGACGCATGTATGGACATATCCTGACGGCGCATCTCAATCCGGTTTATCCCTGCCCGCATCTCCCGGCTCCTGTCATCGACCGCGCGGCTCGGAGGAAGACAAGGCGTAAGGGCTCGCAAGCCAGTGGGCAATCCCCAGGGCGATGGCGATCAGCGAAAGGAAACGCAGGATGAGCGCAGCCGACAAGCCCTGCTCCGGCGAAAACCCGCTTTGCACCACAAGGGACATTATCGTGATCTCGGAGATGCCGGCCCCGCCGGGAATTGCCGTCAGCACGATGGCGAAGGTGACCATTCCGACCATGAACATGGCGGCTGGAAACGAAATGACGACATCTATGGCCATCAGGCCGGCGCGCCAGATGAATGCCGTGAGCAGCCAGCACAGCAGGGTCGTGAGGAAAACGCTCAGCGCTGCATAAGGACGCTCTGCCATCATGCGAAAGGCGCGCATGGCATCGGCGAGCGCACCGGGTGCAAATCTGCGACCCAGTGCGACTGCGACCAGCAATCCGACAGGGATCGCCACACACAGGACCACCGCCACGAATGTAACAGGCATGTCTGTCCGCACCATGAACAGGCCCGCCAGCGCCGTCAGCAGAAGCAACACGAGAACATCGGCTATCCGCTCGATAGCGAAGCCACTCGCCCCCGTCGCGATCGTCATGCCGTGATGAGCCTTGGCATGAGCCACCTTGAGAGCTTCCCCGAGCTGCATCGGCGTTATGACGGCCAGCCCCAGCGAAACAGCCGTCGAAACATAGGTCGGCAGGAAGCGGGGCCGCGCGCCCAGCGTGTCCAGCACGGTGAACCAGCGGACGGCGCGCATGAGCCACACGAGAAGCAGCAGCAGCGGCAGTTCCACCAGCACGATCCACGGATCGGCATTGCCGAGATTGGCAATCACGGCATTGATGTCGATCGCATGAAAGGTCCATGCAACGATGACGGCCAGGCACGCCGCACCGATCAGCAGCTTTGGCCAGCCAGGTCCGCGTCTGGTTCCATGCGAGCCGGCATCGCTCATGTTCGCGTGCCGGTCATGACGCAATGCGTGTAGGGAAACGAGTTCAGGTCGTGATGCACTGAATGCTCGATGCCTGAAAAAACCCGTCGGCCTATCGCTTCATAGGCAGCCGGAGGGCGGACATATCTGCCGCGGTCCATCTTCAGCAGCAGCCGCGCGATCGGATTTTGGCCTGGTACGAATGCGCCGTCACAGGTGACCAGGCGGCCGCCTGGCTTCAGCGCTTCATGCGCGACACGGAACAGCAACTCCGCTTCCCTGTCGTCGAGGTGATGCAGGACGCCGATCGCCATCACGAGATCGAAGGGCTCGAACTCCCGCGCGGCCTCGGCCGTCAGTGCGCGGTGGTGGAACGCGCCGCGCGAGCCGTGAATGCGGCGGGCATCCTCGATATACCGCTCGCTGAGATCGAAACCCACATAGGTGACGCCAGCCGGCAGATGCGGAAGCAGCGCCGCCGTTCCGCACCCGATATCCAGAACCCTGTCGCTCGCGCCGGGGCGCAGAAACCGGTCGACAAAGTCCCGCTTTCTCGCGTGAGGCGCTGCCAGCCGCGAATGCATGCCATATGCGGCCGGGCTCTCGAGCAGGGCACGCGGATCGAGCTTTCCAAAAGGTTTCATGGTCGACATCTATCCCAATAGCCGCCGGCTGAACAGCGGCGGGCGGTCAGGCCTTGTCCGCCGCGATGAGCGGATAGACATGGTTCCTGACGGTAGAGATGACATGGTCCTGTTCCGCCTCGGACAGTCCGGGAAAAAGCGGCAGGGTCAGGGTTTCTTCCCCCCACTGCCAGGAAACCGGCCAACTCTCGGCCGAACCTGCAAGGCGGGTCTTGTAGAAACTCATTTCCGGGACACTGCGGTAATTGACCGTCACGCTCACGCCGGCCTCGTTCAGCCTGGCGATGGCGGCATCGCGCGCGCCGTTGCCTACCCCGATAACGAACAGGTGCTCGGCACTGACGGCGGTGTCGACCTGCTCCACCAGCCGCAGCGGTCCGCCTGCGAAGGCAGCGCGATAGCGGTCCGCCAGCCTTTTGCGTTCGGGCAGCCGTTCGTCGATCGTCGAAATCTGGTGCGGAAGCAGGGCGGCAAGCAAATCGGGAAGATTGGCCTTGGTACCAAGCCGGTTCATGTCCCAGTGATTGTAGCGACCACCGCTGAACCGGTCGACCGCGATGGCCGACATGCCGTGCAGTCGCGTTTCCAGGGTCTTTCGATAAAGATCCTCGGAGTTGAAAATCGCGGCCCCGCCTTCACCGCAGGTCACGTTCTTCGTGGCGTAGAAAGAAAAGATCGCCACATCCGAATGGCGTCCCGGCCGATAGCCATCGCGCGTGCCTTCGAAGCAATGCGCGCAATCTTCGATAAGGACCGGCTCGCCCCCTGCCGGACGGGCGCGACGGAGCGCGGCCCTGATGCCCTTCATGTCGCACATCTGACCGTAGATATGGACAGGCATGACCGCACGGGTCCGTGGCGTGACGGCCTTTTCCACATGCTCGGGCGTCATCAGGAGGGTGCGCGGATCGACATCCACGAACACCGGCGTACCCCCGGCCAGATGCACCACATTCGCACTGGCGATGAAAGTCATGGCCGGAACGATCACCTCGTCGCCCGGCTGAAGGTCCATGGCCAGCAGCACGGCTAGCGCGCCATTTGTCCAGCTATTGACCAGAAGCGCATGCGGCACCGTGAAATAGCTCTCAAGCTGTCGCTCGACGGATGAACAGACCTTGCCGGTCGTCAGGAACGGGGTGGCGAGCACTGCGGCGACAGCGCTGGCATCGGCCTCACTCAACGCATGACGATAGAAATCGACCTTCATGGGGATAGAACCTTGTTGGAGGAGGTGCACTCAGATGAAACGCGAATTGTCCAGTTGCTCGACGATCCCGATGATTTCGTCATCGAACTTCCTGCGCGGCGACCAGCCGAGCCCCCGCAGCCTGGAATCGTCGAGGCTGTACCTGACATCCTGGCCGGAGCGATCCGCAACCGAAACGAACGCTGCGTTCTCGCTGATTCCGAGCACGCCGGCGATGCGGCGCAGCACATCGATGTTCCGGCGCTCTTCCGTACTGCCGATATTGTAGATCTGGTTCCTGCTGCCCTTCTCGATCACCGTCAATATGCCGTTGATGGTGTCATCGACATGCAACCACGACCGGATGTAGCTGCCATCACCATGCATGATCGCGGGCATGCCGCGCTTCATCCGCCAGGCGCTTTTGGGGATAAGCTTTTCGGGATATTGGTGAACGCCGTAATTGTTGGTCGGGCGCACGATGTTCCAGCTTACCGAATAGGTCCTGCCCCAGCTTTGGACCAGCATGTCGGCCGCCGCCTTCGTCGCGGCATAAGGATTGGACGGAACGAGCGTATCGGTTTCGGTATGCGAGCCGTCGCGAATGTCTCCGTAAACCTCGTCTGTGCTGATCTGAATGAAAAGCGGACGCTCCCGCTCATGCTTCAGGCGCACGAGTTCAAGACATCTTTGAACACCCAGGAAATTGGTTTCGCAGAACCTTTTGGCGTTTGTGATTGCGTTATCTACATGGCTTTCGGCTGCAAAATTAACGAAGATGTCGCATTCCGGCAGGAAATCCAGATTGCATATATCCGACTCGTAGAAGCGGTAATTCTTGAACTTGGAAAATTCCGCATTCACACTGCGATCGGCGGCATAGCTGATGCAGTCGATGTTCTTCACAAATCGACCATCTTCCAGGCATCTTCGAACGAAGTGCTTGCCGATGAATCCCAACCCGCCGGTTACGACGATAATTTCTGCACCGCTCACAGTCTTCGATTCCCCCTCGTGGCGCCCCACCTCGTTCCGGCCAACTTACTATGACCATCGCACACGGAGCACAAACTTTATCAGCGATTCCCTGATCGACACGCCTTTAGCACCCCCGGCATCGAGATTGCGACAGTTTCCTCCGGTTCATTCAAGCAGGCTCCACATCGAGCTTCCTGAAATTCGAGTTGCCTGCCGCCGGCACACCCTCTAGGAAAACGGCTTCTCGTGCCGGCATCTTTGCTCGTCGGCCACATCCGGGCATAGGATGTCAGAACCTTCGGCCCCTACATCCGGTCAGCAATGAGTGGGAAATGTTTTCAAGCTCTCGCGCAAGCGCCCTGTTTCCCCAAAAATCCGATCACTACCGCCTGGAAGGCGCCGAAGACGGCACAAAACCGCAAACGGCAACGCATACGGCGCAACGTTTGTGCTGGATATTGGCGTCACTTGCCAGCCTGGCGATCATCCTGGGAGCGCTTTACATCGTCGATCGCGGCTTCGACATTACCGACGAGGCCTACTATCTGTTCTGGATTTCCACGCCCGGAGAGTATCTGTATTCGGGCACGATGTTCGGGCATCTGCTCGAGCCCTTCATGGCTCTCGCAGGCGGCGACATCGCCACCCTTCGGCGGCTTTCTCTTGTACTGCTGGTGATAATTTCCGGGGCCGGCTGGTTTGCCTGGAAGCCTGAAGCGTCCGCTTCTCTGCTTTCCAGCGCCACAATCGCACTCTGTTTGAGCGCCTTTTCTCTTTTCCTGCAGGGCAATTTGTGGATCCCCACGCCATCCTACAATGCGCTCGCAATATTCGCGGGCTTCGCGCTGTTTGCGGCATTGGGCCTGTTGGCGCGCGATGCTGCCCGGCCGGCCGCAGCGCTTCTGGCCGGGTTTGCTGGGCTCTGCTCGTTTGCGTCGCGCCCCAGCGCTGGCGCCGCCTTTGCCGCGATTTACGCCGCCGCCATCATCGTCTCCGCCAGATCTCCGCGGCAGGCGCTGCGCGACTTCCTGGCGGCCGGCGTGGCGACACTGCTTCTCGGCATTCTGTTCGGCCTGCTGATTGTCGATCCGGCCGCCATATGGCGGCAGTATCAGCAATTCTCCCTGCTCTGGATGGGATCAGGCGAACTCTCGTCACAACTGGGCAAACAGTTGCACCGCTTTGCGACGTCACCATCGAGGGGAGCGCTCCTGGTCGCCGGCTTCGGGTTGATCGGTCTGGCCCTTGTCATCCGGCGACTTGCCCCATCCGTCGCCAAACGCGGCGTGGTGGCGCTCGCCGTCCTCTACCTTCTGATCGCATGCGCTCTGATAGTTTCGATTGAGCACCACCTGAACTATCCCATCCTCCTGATCATGCTGGCGACCTGCAGCGCCATCGCGATCATCAGCATTGCGATAGTGCTGGACTCCAACCGTCCAGCCCACCCTTATGTGGTCCTGGCGCTGGCATTGCTGATCCCCTTCGTCGCGCAACTGGGCACGGGCAGCGACATCACCAGGGCGGCCTTCAATTCCCTGGGAATAACGGCTGTCGTAGTGGTCGTTTCCACGGCCAGGGCTTTCGGGAGGAACGTGGCAGCCATTCCGGCACTCTGCTTTGTGGTGATGCTCGCTTGCACCTTGTGGGCCAGCCTCGCCAAGCCCTACCGGCTGCCCGCCGATATCTGGTCGCAATCCACCGCCTTCGCGTTTCCGCGGCATGGCACGCTCCTGCTCGACAGCGGCACGCATGCCATGCTGAGCACGATACGTGACGCCGCCGTCCTGCACGGCTTTGCCGAAGATACGCCTGTGCTCGATTTCACGGGACAAAGCCCCGGCATTGTCTTTGCCATGGGAGGATCGGCGCCGGGAACACCGTGGCTGGTCGGCGGATACCAGTGGTCGGATCGCCAGCTCGTTGCCATACTGGACTCGCTCAGCGAGGAGCAACGCCGCAATGCATGGATATTGTGGGGAGAAAACCGGCGGGCCGTCAGTCGCGATCGCTTGCGCGAACTCGGATTTGACCTCGAGACGGGCTATTCACTGGTGACGGAAGTGCCGCATTCAATTCAGAAATGGCGGATCGGCGTCTACGCACCGCTGCACGGCGACAAGCAATAGAACACCGCCCCGAACCGAAGACTGGCCAGCGAAAAGCGGAAACCGGTTTTCGCTGACGCGCGCCTTGCACTCGGGATTATATCCTGATGCCTCGGGCGCACCGCTTGAGAGCGATGCGCCACAGGTTTGGCTGGGCAATCAGGCGGCGCCGACGGTCTTCGACTTCTCGAAGCGCTTGCGCTCGTTCGGGTCGAGATACATCTTGCGCAGGCGGATCGACTTCGGCGTCACCTCGACCAGTTCGTCGTCCTGGATCCAGGACAGCGCGCGCTCCAGCGTCATGCGGATCGGCGGGGTCAGCTTCACCGCCTCGTCCTTGCCGGCGGCGCGGATGTTGGTGAGCTTCTTGCCCTTCAGCACATTGACCTCGAGGTCGTTGTCGCGGCTATGGATGCCGATGATCATGCCCTGATAGACCTTCACGCCGGCGTCAATGACCATCGGGCCGCGGTCTTCGAGGTTGAACAGCGCATAGGCAACCGCCTCGCCCTGATCGTTCGAGATCAGGACGCCGTTGACACGGCCGGGCAGCTCGCCCTTGTAGGGCTCATAGGCGTGGAACAGGCGGTTCATCACCGCCGTGCCGCGCGTGTCGGTCAGGAGTTCCGACTGGTAGCCGATAAGGCCGCGCGTCGGCGCATGGAAGACCAGACGCTGGCGGTTGCCGCCCGAAGGGCGCAGTTCCGTCATATCGGCCTTGCGCTCCGACATCTTCTGCACGACGACGCCGGCATGTTCCTCGTCCACGTCGATGACGACTTCCTCGATCGGCTCGAGCAGCTGGCCGTTCTCGTCTTTCTGCATGACGACGCGCGGACGCGACACGGCAAGCTCGAAGCCTTCGCGGCGCATGGTTTCGATCAGCACGGCAAGCTGCAGTTCGCCGCGACCGGAAACGTAGAAGCTGTCCTTGTCGGCCGATTCCTCGATCTTCAGCGCGACATTGCCCTCAGCCTCTTTCAACAGGCGGTCGCGGATGACGCGGCTGGTGACCTTGTCGCCCTCGGTGCCCGCCAGCGGCGAGTCGTTGACCAAGAAGGACATGGTGACGGTGGGCGGGTCGATGGGCTGGGCCGCCATCGGCGCGGCGATGGCCGGATCGCAGAACGTATCTGCGACGGTGCCCTTGGAAAGCCCGGCAATGGCGACGATATCGCCGGCCTGCGCTTCCTCGATGGGCTGGCGGTCGATGCCGCGGAAAGCGAGGATCTTGGAGACGCGGCCATTTTCCAGCAGCGTGCCGTCATGGTGCAGCACCTTGACCGGCTGGTTCGGCTTCAGCGTGCCGGCCTCGATGCGGCCGGTGATGATGCGACCGAGGAACGGATTGGCCTCCAGGATGGTGCCGATCATGCGGAACGGACCCTCCGCGACCTTGGGCTCCGGCACATGCTTGAGCACGAGGTCGAACAGCGGCGCGAGCCCCTGATCCTTCGGGCCTTCCGGGTTTTCGGCCATCCAGCCGTCACGGCCCGAGCCGTACATGATGGGGAAGTCGAGCTGCTCGTCAGTGGCGTCGAGCGCTGCGAAAAGGTCGAACACCTCGTTGATGACCTCGTTGTGACGGGCATCGGGACGGTCGATCTTGTTGACCGCGACGATCGGCTTGAGGCCGACCTTGAGCGCCTTGCCGACCACGAACTTGGTCTGCGGCATCGGGCCTTCAGCGGCGTCCACCAGCACGATGGCGCCATCGACCATGTTGAGGATGCGCTCCACCTCGCCGCCGAAATCGGCGTGGCCGGGCGTGTCGACGATGTTGATGCGCGTATCCTTCCATTCCACCGAGGTGGCCTTGGCCAGAATGGTGATGCCGCGTTCCTTTTCGATATCGCCCGAGTCCATCACGCGCTCGGCGACGCGCTGGTTGTCGCGCACGGAGCCGGATTGTTTCAGGAGCGCATCGACCAGCGTCGTCTTGCCATGGTCAACGTGCGCGATGATCGCGATATTGCGGAGTTTCATATGGGTTCCGAGGAGGGTTGGCGGGCGCCGGAAAGGCGACGCCCCGCGTTTCACTTGCGCGCGCTCTTACATGGTTTTTCGCAAATGCGAAAGAGGCGCACGCAAAACGGCCCGCCGAAACGGGCCGCAGACATGCGAAAAAATCATCCGGACCGGGCGGCGGAACTGGCGGTCAGACGAGCCCGCGCTTCTCCATCATGGCGTCGGCCGTCGGCATCTTGCCGCGGAAATGCGTGTAGAGCTCTTCCGGATCGGCCGAACCGCCGGCCGAATAGATGTATTTGCGCAAACGCTCGGCCATGGCCGGATCGAAGGCATTGCCGGTCTCCTCGAAGGCCGAGAAAGCGTCGGCATCGAGCACTTCCGACCACATGTAGGAATAATAGCCGGCCGAATAGCCCTCGCCCGAGAACACATGCTGGAAATGCGGCGTGCGGTGGCGCATGGCGATGGTGTCGGGCATGTGGAGCGCCTTCAACGTCTCGGCCTCGAAGGCAAGCGGCTGGCTCGGCGCATCGGCGCGCGCGTGATAAGCCATGTCGACCAGCGCCGACGCCGCGAACTCGACCGTCGCGAAGCCCGCGCCGAAGGTTTTTGCCGCCAGCATCTTGTCGAGCAGCGCCTTGGGCATGGGCTCGCCGGTCTTGAAATGCAGCGCATGCTTTTCCAGCACCTGCGGGACGGTCAGCCAATGTTCGTAGAGCTGCGAGGGCAGTTCCACGAAATCGCGCGAGACGGAGGTGCCCGACACGGACGGCCAGGTGACTTCGGTGAGCATACCGTGCAATGCATGGCCGAATTCGTGGAACAGGGTCCTGGCCTCGTCCAGCGACAGCAGAGCCGGCTCGCCTTCGGCGGGTTTCGCGAAATTCATGATGTTGTAGATGATCGGGCTGGAGCCCTTGCCGAGCTTGTAGCCGGATTGCAGCGAGCTCATCCACGCGCCCGAGCGCTTGGACGAACGCGCGAAATAATCGGCCAGGAACAGGGCGCGATGGCTGCCGTCGGCGTTCTTCACCTCAAAGAGGCGCACATCCGGATGCCAGGCGGGAATGCCCTTCTTTTCCACGAAGCTGACGCCGAACAGGCGGTTGGCCACGTCGAAACAGGCATCGATGACGCGCTCAAGCTGGAGATACGGCTTCAGCTCGGCCTCGTCGAAGGCGTATTTTTCGGCGCGCAGCTTCTCCTGGTAGAAGCGCCAGTCCCAGGCGGCGAGCTTGTCGTTGGAGCCGGAGGCGGCGGCGATGCGCTGCAGTTCCGCCTCATCGGCCGCCGCCTTCTCGCGCGCCTTGTCCCAGACCGGCTCCAGCAGCGCCATCACGGCCGATGGCGTCTTGGCCATGGTGTCGTCGAGCTTCAGCGCCGCATAGTTCTCGTAGCCGAGCAGCCTTGCCTTTTCGGCGCGCAGCGCCAGCGTCTTCGCCACGATCCCGCTATTGTCAGTATCGCCGCCATTCTCGCCGCGCATGATGAAAGCCCTGTAGGCCTTTTCGCGCAGGTCGCGGCGCTCGGAGAAAGTGGTGAAGGGCTCGTAGATCGAGCGCGACAGCGTCACCGCATAACGGCCCTTCTGGCCGCGCGCCTCGGCGGCCTGCGCCATGGCGCTTTTGACAAATTCCGGCAGGCCGGCAAGAGCATCCGCGTCGAGGAACAGCGCCCAGTCGGCCTCGTCGGCCAGAACGTTCTGGCCGAAATGCGCACCCAGCCCGGCAAGCTCCTCATTGATGCTTGCCAGCCGCTTCTTGCCCTCGTCGTCGAGCTTTGCGCCGGCGCGCACGAAGCCTTTCCATGTCCGTTCCAGCACGCGAAGCGTCTCGGCATCGAGACCCAGCGTGTCGCGGCGCCGATAGAGACCGTCGATGCGGGCGAAGAGCTTCGCATTCATCGAGATCGCCGAATAGTGCCGCGCCATCTTGGGCGAGATGTCGCGCTCCAGCGCCTGGATGGTCTTGTTGGTGTGAGCCCCTGCCCGGCACCAGAAGATGGCCGAGACGCGGTCCAGCGCATCGCCCGAAAGCTCCAGCGCGGCAAGCGTGTTTTCGACCGTGGGCTTGTCAGGATTGCCGGCGATCGCCCCGATCTCGGCCTCATGCGCCTTCAGAGCCGCCTCAAAGACCGGCGCGAAATCGCCATCGCCGATGCGTGAAAAATCCGGCAGGCCGAGCGGCCCGTTCCACAGCGTCAGCGGATTGCTCTTCAGATCGACGGCGATTTCGGAAGACATGGGCAGCTCTTTCTCTTGCGGACGGATGGTCGGCGGGGCCGGCACGAAACCGGCGGTCACGACCGATGTAAGGCGCGGTCCCGGCGCGCGCAACTCTTGACGCGGGCAGGAACATTTTATAAGGAACGCTTATAATAAGGTATCATTACTAATTTTATGGTCTACAAGGTCAACCCCGACAGCTTCGGGTTCCTGGTCACGGATGTGGCGCGGCTGATCCGCGCCGAGATGGACCGCCGTATCGGCGAGGCAGGTCTCGGCCTGACGCCCGCCGAAGGGCGCACGCTCTCGCATGCCGCCCGCGCCGGCGTCGTGCGCCAGAACGTGCTGGCCGAGCGCATGGGCGTGGAAGCGATGACGCTGAGTGCCGCACTCGACCGGCTGGAAGCGCAGGGGCTTGTCGAGCGGCAGCCCGATCCGACCGACCGCCGCGCGAAGCTCGTCCATGTCACCGAAAAGGCCGGCGAGATGCTGGAGCGCATGGCGCCCATCAGCGCCTCCATTCGCGCCGACGCGTCGCTGGGGATCACGCCACAAGACTGGGACCGCCTGCTCGACCTTCTCAAGACGGTGCGCGCCACGCTGTCGGCCGCCAAGTCCGAACCGGGCGCCAGGGAAGCCGCATCCGGATGAACATGCAAACGCCCCTCCAGCCGGCTGCGGTGATGAGCGAGCGCCGGGTGGCGCTGATCGGCGGCCTGATGGCGGCCATCGGGCCGATGTCCCTGTCGCTGTTCACGCCGGCCATGCCCGAGATCGTGCATGCCTTCGGCACCACGCAATCTGCGGTGAAAATGACGATGTCGCTGTATTTTGGCGGCTTCGCCTTTGCCCAACTCGCCTGCGGGCCGCTGTCGGATGCCTTCGGCCGCAGGCCGGTGACAGTCGCGTTCATGGCCATCTATCTGGCCGGCAGCATCTTCGCGCTGCTGTCGCCCACCATCGAGATGCTGATCGCGGCGCGCTTCCTGCAAGGCGTGGGCGCGGCAGTGGGCGTGGCGGTTTCGCGTGCTCTGGTGCGCGACCTCTTCACCCATGAGCGCTCGGCGCGCATCATGAACCTCATCGGTATCATTCTGGCCATCGGCCCGGCGGTTTCGCCCACGCTGGGCGGCTTCACCATGGAGCTGTTCGGCTGGCATGCCATCTTCCTGCTGATGGTGGCCATGGGCGGTCTGGTCGTGGCGGTGACGATGGTTTCCATGCGCGAGACGGTAATGCGCGATCCGTCGCGGCTGCGTCCGCGCCAGTTGCTCAAGAACTACGCCCTGATCCTGGGCACGCCCTATTTCACGCTCTCCAGCCTCGCCATCGGCGGCTCGGCCGGCGCGCTCTATGTGCTCGCCTCCGTGCTTCCCTTCGTGATGATGGAGCGCGTGGGGCTGACGCCGACGCAGTTCGGCGTGGGCATGATGATCCAGTCGGCGAGCTATCTGGTCGGGTCGCTGGTGCTGCGCCGCCTCATCGGCCGTTTCGGCGCTTTCCGGCTGGTTCCGGTGGGCCTCGTCTGCATCGGCGTGGCGAGCCTTGCGCTGGCGATCGGCCTGCGGCTGTTCGAGCCGAATTTCTACAACGTCATGGTGCCGGTGGGGGTCTACGCCTTCGGCATCGCCTATGTCATGCCGGCCATGAGCACGGCGGCCATGGCACCCTTCCAGAAGAATGCCGGCGCCGCCTCGGCCATGATGGGCTTTTTCCAGATGGGCGCGGGCCTGCTCGGCAGCGCCTGCGCGGCGATGGTGGCCGATACGGTCGTTGCCGTCGCGACCATCATTCCGATCATGGGCCTGATCGCCATCCTGTCCTGGGTGATCTGGCGCACACTCCCGGAGCCGCACCAGACGACCTCGCGACACCCGTAATGGGGCTGGAGCGGTCTCCCTTTTGACGAAGCCGTCGAGACCGCCCTATCCGCTTCCGCGCATTTGCGGCCGCAAAGCCGCTTCGCACCTTGTGCTGGAAGGCTCCGGGTCAGCCGGCCTCTGGCCGCTCGAAATCGCCGGTTTCCTTGTTCATCACCCACAACTCGCCGGTCGAGATATCGAACCATGCGCCGTAAATCGTGAGCCTGCCCTTGTCCTCGAGGATCTTCACGCAGGGAAAGGTGCGCAGATTGGCGATGGAATAGCGGATCGAGATGCGTTCAAGCGCCGTCTGGCGCTCGGTGGTGGTCATCATGCTGTTGCCTGCAACCGCTTCGGTTGCAGGCGCCAGAAGGCTCATCCAGCGGCCGATGAAATCGCCGGGCGAGAGCGGCTTCATCGCCGGGTCGAGCGCCGCCTTGATACCGCCGCAACGGCCGTGGCCCATGACGACGATGTTCTTGACCTTCAGCGCCTGCACGGCGAATTCCAGTGCCGCCGACGTGGCGTGAAACTCGCCATCGGGCTCGTAGGGCGGCACCAGATTGGCGACATTGCGCAGCACGAACAGTTCGCCGGGGCCGGCGTCGAAGATGGTTTCCGGGGCCGAGCGTGAATCGCAACAGGCAATCACCAGCGTGTCGGGCGCCTGCCCCTCTTGCGCCAGCCTTCGATAGCGGTCGCTTTCGACCTCGAAGCGGCCGTGCATGAAGTTGTGGTAACCTGTGAGAAGCTTCTCTGGGAGATGGGTCATGCGACGGCAATAAAACCAAAGCCGTCTCCAATCAACGCAATTGCGCGGGCTTCGGTGGATTTTACACCCGGATCGCGATCGGCAGGCCGTGCGCGTCCATGCCCGCGGGGTCCGGAAACGAGATCGCCTCGCCACGCGCGAAACGCGCCGCCACCAGCATCACCGCCGTTGCGTCCAGAAAATCGTCTTCCCCGGCCCCGCGCGGCGGCGGCATATCGAGAAAGGCGCGCGGCACGCCCTTGTCCTCCAGAAGCGCCTTGCGCTCGGCCATGCCTGCCGGATTGACGCGACCCTTGATCTTCTTGGGCAGCGCCATCGCCTGCCCGCCATTGAGCTGCCAGAACGCCACCTCCGGGTGGGATTCAATGACGCGGCCAATGAGTGCGGGCTGCTCGCGCAGCATTATGTCCAACTCGCGGATCCTGGAGAAAATGCCGAATGCCTGGATGGACACACCGCGCGACGGCAAGGAAGTGGCGCGAGCCACCGCGCTTGCCCTGCGATGGGCCTCATACCAGGTCTCCAGCGTCGTGAACCCGTTCGTATCGGCATAGACCGCCGCGCGCGAAGGGATGGAAAAGACGCTGGATTGCCGCGCGCCGAGAAGCGGCCGCACCAGCGCCTCGGGGCCACGCCCGCCGTAACCGGAAAACTCCGGCAGGCCGATCGGCATGTCCACGGCGATCGCCGCATCCTGCGGCAAATATGCGATGAGTTCGGCGAAGCTGGAGAACACGCGCGTTTCGGGCGTCGCTTCGGGTCGGCGCCATACCGCGACCCAACCGGCCTTGCAGCCATCCGCCCCGGCAACTGTACGTCCGGCCGGCGCTGCGGTCATGCGCGCTTGTTCCGCTCCGGCCGCAGCAGGCGGCTGAGATGGACCATGGCCATGGGGTGCGACAGGCTTTGGGCATCCGTTGCAAGCTGCAACTCGTCGCCGCCGCGCTTGGCCGTGCGCGCCAGGATCTCGAACACGGATGCGGTGGTTGACTGCAATGCCGCCTCCATCGTCTGGCCCGACAAGAGCCGCGCGAGGAACACCGCGCCGGTGAGATCGCCAAGCCCGTTGGGCGGACGCGGCACCGTGCGGTGCTCGGCCAGCAAGGCGGCGGTGGGCGTCACCAGCAGGTTGCCGGTGCTGCCCGCCATCATCGCCGGCGCGGACGTGACCAGCATGTTGGGCGGCCCCGCGCGCATGGCCGCCTCCATCACGGCGCGCTGGTCGGCAAGCTTTTCACCGACGATCCATTCCAGCTCGTAGCGGTTCGGAGTTGCGATGTCGGCCAGCGGCAGCAGCATGTCGCGCAGCGCCACCGCCAGCGCTTCGGGCACGTAGAGCCCGCCGAGATCGCCCATCACCGGATCGCAGACATAGAGCGCGCTGGGGTTCTTTGCCCGCACGGCTTTCACCAGCGAGGCCACCGCCGCCGCCTGCCCGGCATCGCCCAGATAGCCCGAGAGCACGCCCGCGACCTCGCCCAGCCAGGGCGCGTTTTCCAGATCCTTCATCAGCGCGGCGAATTGTTCCGGATCCGGTACAATACGCGTGGCGCGGCCATGTCCCGGATGCCAGGGCAGGATGACCGTGGGCACCGCCCAGACCGGATAGCCCAGCGTTTCCAGCGCGAAGACGGCGGCGCGGTTGCCCACCGATCCGCGGGCGACATGGCTGGAAACGACGATGACCGCGCGCGGCGTGCCGGCAATTTCGGATGTCATGGAATTCAAGCGCCTCGCAGCAGGAAGATCAAAAGCCAGAGCAGGAGCCCGGCACATATGAGAAGGCCGAGCACGCGGCCGATACGCGTGCCGATCTGTTCGATCCGGTCATCGGCATCGCCCGCCGTAACATGGTTGCGTGTCTTTCTGGCGACACGCGCCACGACAGACATGGCGCCGCTATCGGCCTCGCGCGACACGCGCTCGAGGATGCGTCGCGATTCCAGTGTCCTGTCCCGATCCCGTTCAGCCACGTTTCCGGCCTCGTTTACAGGCAACTGTAGCGTTTCGGACGTGGCATTGACAGCGCAAAGGCCGGGAATCAATCGCCAATTTCGTCTTGCCGCGCCTCGTTGCCATTTCCTCGCGCGAGGACTGTGCTACTTATGAGACGTTCGATCATGGACCATGGGGATATTAGATGTTCGCCCAGCGCAGTCTTTCGCTTCCGGCCTTGCGTGTCTTGCCGGCTTTCCTGCTCATGGCCTTCGTGCTGCCCTTGCTGGCAGGCTGCGGCTTCAACACCATTCCAACCAATGAGGAAAAGGCCAAGGCGGCCTGGAGCGAAGTGCTGAACCAGTACCAGCGCCGCGCCGACCTCATTCCCAATCTGGTCGAGACGGTGAAGGGCTACGCCTCGCACGAAAAGGAAACGCTGGATGCCGTGGTGGAAGCCCGCGCCAAGGCGACCCAGACCACATTGCCGCCCGAGGCGCTGAACGATCCGGAAAAGTTCAAGGCCTTCCAGGAAAGCCAGTCCGGCCTCACCAACGCGCTGTCGCGGCTGCTGGCCATCACGGAAAATTATCCCGACCTCAAGGCCAACCAGAATTTCCTTGCCTTGCAGGCGCAGCTCGAAGGTACGGAAAACCGCATCGCGGTGGCGCGGCGCGACTATATCGAGGCAGTGCGCGTCTACAACACGTCGCTGCGGACCTTCCCGACGATGCTCTGGGCAAAATTCTGGTTCACCGATGCCCAGCCTTTCCAGAACTTCACCGTGTCGGAAGACAAGATCGAAGTGCCGAAGGTGAACTTCAACTGACGCAGGCCCCGGCAGCATGACCAGGCCAGTCCGTATCGGAAATGTCGCGGCCACTCTGGCCGCGCTGGCGGCCCTTCTTTTCGTCGCCATGACGGCGTTGGCCGCCGGACTGCCGGCGCTGACCGGCCGTGTCGTCGACGATGCCGGCATGATGAGCCCTTCCCAGCGCGCGGCGCTGGAGCAGAAGCTTGCCGATTTCGAGAAGAGATCGTCCGACCAGATCGTGGTGGCAACCATCGACAGCCTCGACGGCGAGGCGATCGAGCCCTACGCCAACCGGCTGTTCCGCGCCTGGAAGCTTGGCCAGATCGGCGAGAACAACGGCATCCTGCTGCTGGTGGCGAAGGGCGACCGCAAGATGCGCATCGAGGTCGGCTACGGGCTGGAGGGCACGCTGACCGACCTGCATTCGCGCCTGATCATCGAAAACGACATGGTGCCGGCCTTCCGTGCCGGCGATTTCGCCGGCGGCATCGACAAGGCCGTCGACGACATCATCATGGTGCTGAACGGCAATGCCGAGGAGCTGGAGGCGCGTGCCAGGCGCAACCAGGAGCAAAGCAGCGGCATGGACTCCGAGGAGGTCGTGGCGCTGATTTTCTTCCTGCTGTGGGCCACGCTCTTCTTTGGCGGCTTCGCCATGGCCATCCTGCCGCGCATGTTCGGCCGCAAGATCGCGCCCGGCCGCTATCGCTGGCTCGGCATGGACTTCAACTACAGCAACCGTTCGCGCGGGTCGGGCGGCGGCTGGGTCGGCGGTGGCGGCTGGTCCGGGGGTGGCGGCGGCTGGTCGGGCGGCGGCGGCTTTTCCGGTGGCGGCGGATCGTCAGGCGGCGGCGGATCGTCGGGGAGCTGGTAAGATGGCAACGGTCAAAAGCAGCATCGCGGCTTCAGATCACGCCCGCATTGCCGAAGCCATCCGCGAGGCCGAGAAACGCACGGCCGGTGAAATCTACTGCGTGGTGGCCCGCGTCAGCGACAGCTATTTCTTCCCGGCCGCCTGCTTCGTGCTCGGGGCTATCCTGATTCTGAGCCTGCCAGCCGCCTTCGCGCTCGAATATTGGTGGATCAGCCTGCGGCTGCCGGTCTTCGTCGCCGCCCAGCTTCTGGCGGCGGCGGCCGCGCTGGCGCTGCTGTGGCTGGTGCCGGGAATCCGGCTTTGGTTCGTACCGCGCGGCCTGCGCTATCGCCGCGCCCACGACAATGCCATGAAGCAGTTCCTTGCCCGCAACGTCCATACGACCGCCGAGCGCACCGGCGTGCTGATCTTCGTTTCGCTGGCCGAGCGCTACGCGGCCGTGGTGGCCGACAGTGGCATCAACCTTCATGTGCCGCAGAAAGCCTGGGACGACATCGTGGCCGGGCTGGTGAACCATGCCGGGCAGAACAGGCTGGCCGAGGGCTTCGTCGCGGCGATCGCAGCCGTCGGCGCGCATCTGGAAACGCATTTCCCGATCCGCCCCGGCGACCGCAACGAACTCGACGACCATCTGGTGGAAATCTGAGCCGACCGCATTGAAGTCAAAAGCGTGCGAGGCGAATGCATCGCTTGCTTGCCACCGGCATGCGCGGGATTTATGGTTAACAAATCATGACGACGCTCTCCATAGATATTCGCCGGGCGGAACCTCGCGACGCCGATGCCATTGCCGATGTGCATCGTCTGGCATGGCAGGGCGCTTATGCCGGCATCATCCCGCATCGCGCGCTGACGGCGATGATCAACCGGCGCGGTGGCGCCTGGTGGTCCAATGCCATCCAGCGCGCGGCGACCGTGCTGGTCGTGGAGATCGGCGGCCGCGTTGCAGGCTATGCGACGGTAGGCCGCAACCGCGCCCGCGAACTGCCGCAACAGGGCGAGATCTACGAGCTTTACCTGCGGCCGGAATATCAGGGCATCGGGCTGGGCAGCCGGCTGTTTGCCGCCGCGCGCGAAAAGCTCGCCGCTCACGGCCTCAAGGGGCTGGTGGTCTGGGCGCTGGAGGACAATGACAACGCGCTGGCCTTCTATGCCGGCGCCGGTGGCCGCGATGTCGCCGAGGGTGTCGAGGTCTTCGACCAGAAGGCGCTGCGCAAGGTCGCCTTCGTCTGGGACTGATTTCACGGACATAAGCGCAAAAACGCAATTGTTGAGGCGCAAGGAGAGCTTGCACCTGTTGCGCGCAACGCCTTCGGGGGCTATTTGCTGGCCCGAAAAGGAGACCTCTCGCTCATGCGCATGGAAGCAATACCCACGGGCAAGAACCCGCCCGAAGACGTCAACGTCATCATCGAGGTTCCGGTCGGCGGCGAGCCGATCAAGTATGAGATGGACAAGGATGCCGGCACGCTCTTCGTCGACCGCTTCCTCTATACGCCGATGCGCTATCCCGGCAATTACGGCTTCGTCCCGCACACGCTGTCGGGCGACGGCGACCCGATCGACGTGCTGGTGTGCAACACCCGCGCGCTGATTCCGGGCTGCGTCATCAGCGTGCGCCCGATCGGCGTTCTGGTGATGGAGGACAATGCCGGCGAGGACGAGAAGGTGATTGCCGTGCCTTCCGCGCACATCACCCGCCGCTACGAGAACATCACCGAATACAACCAGCTTCCCGAGATCACCCTGCAGCAGGTGCAGCACTTCTTCGAGCACTACAAGGATCTGGAGCCCGGCAAGTGGGTGAAGATCGGCGGCTGGAAGGATTCCGCCCACGCCAAGAAGATGATCCTGGAAGCGGTCGAGCGCTACAACGCGCAGAAGGGCTGATCGCACCTTCCATCAGTTGAAAAAGGCCGGCCCACGCAGCCGGCCTTTTTCGTTGGTACTGAAGCATGTTGCAGCCAAGTGGGATCACTTGGCGTCGCACACATGCGGCAAATCAATCAGACAGACCGTGATGCCGTCCGAAGCCGCTTCGGTTCGGCATCATGGTCCAGAACTACGCCACGTCCAGTACGATCTTGCCGATATGGTCGCCTTCCTCCATGCGCTCATGCGCGCGCCAGGCCTCGCGCAGCGGGAAGATCATGTCCATGACCGGCGCGATCCGGCGTGTGGCCAGAAGCGGCCAGACCTGCGCCTCCAGCCCGGCGGCGATGCCCGCCTTGACCTCGACGGGGCGCGGCCGCAGCGTCGAGCCGGTATGCACCAGCCGCTTGAGCATGAGCCTGGAAAAATCGGCGCTGGCCACCGCGCCGCCCATCGTGGCGATCTGCACGATGCGGCCTTCCACCGACGCCGCGGAATAGTTGCGCGCGACATAGTCGCCGCCCACCATGTCGAGGATGACATTGGCGCCCTTGCCTCCCGTCACCTCCTTCACCACCGCCACGAAATCCTCCGTGCGGTAGTTGATGGCGCGGTCGGCCCCGAGTTTTTCGCAGGCCTCGCATTTCTCCGGCGTTCCCGCCGTCACGATGACGCGGGCGCCGAAAGCCTTGCCGAGCTGGATGGCGGTGGTGCCGATGCCCGACGTGCCGCCATGAACCAGCAGCGTCTCGCCGCTCTTCAGCCCGCCGCGCTCGAACACGTTGTGCCACACGGTAAAGAAGGTTTCGGGCAGCGCCGCCGCCTCGCTGAAGGTGAAGCCCTGCGGCAAGGGCAGCGCATTGGTGCCGTGCACGATCGCATATTCGGCATAACCGCCGCCCGGCGTCAGCGCGCAGACGCGGTCATCGACATTCCAGCGCGTCACGCCTTCGCCGACAGCCGCCACGACGCCGGCCACTTCCAGGCCCGGCAGGTCGGAGGCTCCGGGCGGGGCCGGATAGGCGCCCTTGCGCTGCAGCACGTCCGGACGGTTGACGCCGGCGGCCTTCACCTGAATGAGGATTTCGCCTGCCTCGGGGCGCGGCACGTCGCGTTGCTCGGGCTTCAGCACCTGCGGCCCTCCGGGGGTGGAAATCGCAACCGCCGTCATCTTGTCGGGTATTGAAGTCATGTTCCGTCTCTTCTCCCTCTCCTTGCGGACGCAGGGAGGCGCGTCCGCCGTTGCATCGTCATGTCCCTTATGTAGTCTGTGGGACGAACAGGCAAACGCACAATCCGGGAGATGGCAATGGCGCTCTTCGACGACGAACCGAAGAAACCCTCCACGGCCTATGTGGTGGGACAGGACGTGTCGCTGATGTCGGTGGCCGACCTTGCCCGGCATATCGAGGAACTCAAGGCCGAGATCGGCCGGCTCGAGGCCGAGCTGAAGACCAGGGACGCCACGAAAAACGCGGCAGAATCGCTGTTTCGCCGGTGAGGTTCGCACCCCTCCCATTGCGCCCGGCTTGCGCGCCGGCCAGCGCTTCACCCGGCGGACCGAGCCACGCAATGTCGCTGTCACGCCGCTGAAAAGCCGAAAAGCCGCTATTGTTCAGGCAACCTTCCAGTTCATTTCGATTCGCCGGATAGACGCATGCTCGCAACCTACAGGCCGATCTTCTCGCTTCTGCGCGGCACGGCGTTCCTGCTGGCCGGCTCCGGGCTTCATGGCCTGCTCCTGCCGCTGCGCGGCCAGGCCGAGGGATTTTCGACCGCCGCTCTCGGCCTGATGGGCACCGCCTGGGCGGGCGGTTTCGTGGCCGGCTGCTTCCTGGCGCCGCGACTGGTGCGGCGGGCTGGCCATGTGCGCGCCTTCGGCACCTTCGCCGCCTGCGCCGCGATCATCGCCCTGCTGACCGGCCTGTGGATCGACGAGGCGATCTGGATCGTGCTGCGCGCCGCCACCGGCTTCGTCATGGCCGGCGCCTTCATGATCATCGAAAGCTGGCTCAACGAACGCGCCACCAACGAGAACCGCGGCACCGTGTTCGGCCTCTACATGATGGTGACCTATGCCTCCATCATGGCCGGCCAGATGATCGTCGCGGCGGGCGATGTGGGCAGCGCCTCGCTGTTCATGGTCACCGGCATCTTCTTCTGCGCATCGCTCATTCCCACCGCCGTCTCGACCGCCGCGCATCCAAAGCCGCTGCAGGACGTCTCGCTGAACCTGAAGGGACTCTATGCCAATTCGCCCGTCGCCTTCTTCGGCTGTCTGCTGATCGGCGTCGCCAATGGCGCCTGGGGCACGCTGGGCGCGGTTTACGGCGCGCGCATCGGCATCTCGACACCCCAGATCGCGCTGATGATGAGCCTGGTCGTCGTCGCCGGCGCCGTCATGCAAATGCCGATGGGCCGCATATCCGACAGGACCGATCGCCGTTTCGTGCTGGCGGCCGCCTCCTTCGGCGCCGCCCTGGTGGGCGTGCTGATCTTCATCATCGCTCCGCGCGGCGGCACGGCGGTCATCGCCATGACCGCCGCCTATGGCGCCCTCGCCTATACGCTCTATTCGCTGGCGGTCGCGCATGCCAACGACCACGCATCGGCCGAGGATTTCGTAAAGGTCTCGGGCGGCTTGCTGCTGCTCTACGGCTTCGGAACCATGATCGGGCCGATGATCGGCGCGGGCCTGATGGGGCCGCTCAGCCCCGAAAGCCTGTTTCTGGCGACCGCGCTGGCCCATTTTGTTCTTGCCGGCTACACGCTGCTGCGCATTCGCCGGCGCGCCCCGGTACCGCTGGAAGAGCGCGAGGCGTTCAAGACGCTGCCCGCCGAACGCGGCGTCACGCCCGAAGTGGCGCGCCTCGACCCACGGGCGGAAGAAGATGCCTGATCGCAGCCCGCGTGCGGGCAGCGATCATGCTCGCGCGTATCGTCTCTATAGCTGATTCGGGTGATTCCGGCTGTCCATGCGAGCCGGCAGGGGAGTGGAATCCTGAATTCACGTATCCGTTCCGGCGGTGACAGGGTTTGTCGCCGCCGGCATGTCATGCGCGTCTGGGCGCGCGGTTTTCAGGAAACGTGATTCAGTGGGTGGTGACCTTTCCCTTCAGTTTTTCAATCTCGTCCTTGATGGCCAGCTTGCGTCGCTTGAGAGAGGCGATTTCGAGATCATCCACGGACGGATGATTCATGGCCATGACCAGTTCACGCTCGATATCGCCGTGCTTCCGCTGCAACTCTTCAAGATGGTTGGCAAGAGACATGATTGGTACTCCCTTTGATGGTTTCCTCGATCATACGCGCCACCGGGCGACTCACCGTCGCGCCTTGCCCTGTGACGGTATGATGACAGTCTGCCACCAGTTTTCGCCTATGTCGAATAGGGCTTGGTAGCATTTCCTGAATGTGTGAAATGTGATATGAAGATCGGGTCGGCGGGCATGGTGCTTCCGGCTTCTCCCGCCGACGCTTGCGGCGTTCGGAATTCTGCAGACGGTAGATATGTCAGATCAGGAACAGACCGAGATTCGTCTTGAGTTTGCAAAGCTGAAGCAGGAACATGCCGACTTCGACGCGGCAATCAATGCGATGATTGCAACCGCCTGCGATCCCCTGCAAATCCAGCGCATGAAAAAGAAGAAGCTGATCCTGAAAGACAAGCTTTCCAAGCTGGAAGACAGGATCATTCCCGACATCATCGCCTGAACGGCGTGCGCCGATCGCCTGTCGCGGACGAGGCGCATTCGGGCACGGTTGCGATGCCGGTATCTTTCCCTATTGCCACATTATGCCCTTGATCATAGGGGAATTGATCCCTCGCGCGCCCGAGGGACAGGGCATGAACCTCATATTAACCATGTCCTGCCAAGCGTTTTGCTGGCGGAAAGCGCGCCGGAATGTGATTCAGGCAACCAGGAGAGCAGCATGGCAGTTTTTGCCAAGGGAAAGATTTTTGCGGCTGCCGCCTTCGCCATGCTCGGTCTTTCGACCGGCAGCGTGTATGCGGCGCAGTGCGGCAATGACGGCAGCGGTTTCGCTGCCTGGCTGCAAAGCTACAAGGCCGAAGCCAAGGCACGCGGCATCGATACCGCGCCGCTGGCCGGCATCAAATACGACACCGGCGTCATCCGCATCGACCGCAACCAGAAGGGCGCGTTCAAGGGCACGCTGGACCAGTTCATGGCCCGCCGCGCGCCGGCCTCCTATGTGAAGAAGGCCAAGAGCCTGTGGAAGCAGAATGCCGGCCTGTTCGCCAAGATCGAGCAGCGCTACGGCGTGCAACCCGAGGTTTTGCTGGCCATCTGGGGCATGGAAACCGGGTTCGGAGCCAATTCCGGCAACAAGAGCGTGTTCCAGCCGCTGGCCACCCTTGCCTATGACTGCCGCCGCTCGGCCTTCTTCACCAACGAGCTCGATTCGGCCCTTGAGATCGCCCAGAAGGGCTACATCTCGGCCAACCAGATGAAGGGCGCGGGTTTTGGCGAACTGGGGCAGACGCAGTTCCTGCCGTCGAAATATCTGCAATATGCCGTCGATTTCGACGGCGACGGCCACCGCGACCTGATCCATTCGCGCTCGGACGTGCTGGCCTCCACGGCGAACTTCCTGAAGGGGCACGGCTGGAGAGCGGGCGGCGGCTACGGTCCGGGCGAGGTCAACTACGCCATGTGGAACGAGTGGAACCGCGCCACGATCTATCAGCAGGCGCTGGCCCGGTTCGCAAGCCAGATCGCCAACTGAGATCGCAATCCTGCAGACAGGCCCTTTCGGGCATTGCCGCAGAACGAAAAACAGCAAAGCCCGGACCAACCGTCCGGGCTTTCGCATTTTGGCGATGGCTGCGTGCAGCCATAGCGCGGTCCTTCGGTTCGGGATCGTGCTCTATTTGCACCAGCCGGCACGCCGGCCACCCCAATAGGGCCGCGCCAGTCCCAGGTCGAGCAGGATTTCCCCCACCGCCGAACCGTCGCGCGTCGAGACATCGGCCAGCACCCGGCCGTAATATTTGGCACCGCCGATATTGGAGATCGAAACCTCGCCATCCTCAAGCAGTCCGGCCAGAACCTCGCGCGCCTCGATTGCGGCGGAATGCTCGCGCACGCAGCGGCTTTTCATTTCCGGCGCGTCGATGCCGCGTATGCGGATGTTCACCCGTACCGTCTGGCCGGGCCAGACATGGGCATCCGCAACGAACGTGTCGCCGTCCAGCACCTCGACGACGCGCGCGGCAACCGGCCCGGCAAAATCCTGCCCGGCGCCAGCGGGCTGAAGGCCGGCGAGCGACATGGCCAGCAGCGCGGCTGGACGCGCGTTCCCCATTCCGGCGATTCGTTGCAAACCCATTCAAGGTATTTATTCCTATTTCGGGTTCTCAGCAACGGTTTTCGCCTTTGGGAATGCGCTCGTCGCGCGCTAGAAATCGCTGGCGATGCCCTTCACTTCCCAGTCGCCATATCGTGCGGGCTCCTTGCCCCCGCGCCCGCCAAGTTCGCGCGGAACCGCCGCCTCCTTTTCCAGATAGGCCTTGCGCCGCGCGTCGGCTTCCTTCAAAGCCCGTTCGGCAGCCGGCGTCAGCGCGCGCGGCGCGGCACGTTCATCCTGCGGGGCGGCACTGTCTGGGGCATTTTCTGCCATGGAAACTCCTCGCAAACGCGATTGAAACTGAACGGGTTGCTACCCATCATATAGCGAAACAAGGGCCGATGATCGACCCGTTCCCACCGCCGCCCCAACGGAGACGACGATGAACACGATACGCACCGCAATGCTGCTGGCCTTCATGACCGCATTGTTCATGGCGGTCGGATATCTGATCGGCGGCGGCAACGGCATGGTCATCGCCTTCCTGATCGCGGCTGCGATGAACCTCTTCAGCTACTGGAACGCTGACAAGATGGTTCTGCGCATGAACAACGCGGTCGAGGTCGATGAGCGCAATGCGCCCGAATATTACGCCATCGTGCGCGAACTGGCCAGGCGCGCCGGCCTGCCCATGCCCAGGGTCTATCTCATCGACAATCCGCAGCCCAATGCCTTTGCCACCGGCCGCAACCCGCAGAACGCGGCGGTCGCCGCCACGACCGGCCTGTTGGAGCGGCTGTCGCACGAAGAAGTGGCCGGCGTGATGGCGCATGAGCTTGCGCATGTCCAGAACCGCGACACGCTGACCATGACGATCACCGCCACGCTTGCCGGCGCCATCTCCATGCTCGGCAATTTCGCCTTCTTCCTCGGCGGGGGCGGCAATCGCGAGAACAACAACCCGCTCGGCATGATTGGCGTTCTGGTGGCGATCATCGTCGCGCCCTTCGCGGCCATGCTGGTGCAGATGGCGATCAGCCGCACGCGCGAATATTCGGCCGACCGGCGCGGCGCCGAAATCTGTGGCCAGCCGCTGTGGCTGGCTTCCGCCCTTGACAAGATCGCCCGCAACGTCGAACGCATCCACAACCCCGAAGCAGAGCGCAATCCCGCCATGGCGCCTCTCTTCATCATCAATCCGCTTTCCGGCGAGCGCATGGACAATTTGTTTTCCACCCACCCCGACACCGAAAACCGCATCGCCGCGCTGCAGAAGATGGCCAGCCAGGGCATGGGCGGCAGCGGCGGCATGAGCACCAGCGAGGTCAATATCCGTTCAGGCGCACCGCGCGACATCGCGCCGCGCAACGAGGGCGGACCGTGGGGAGCGAAGCCTTCCGAGCCTGATGCCGGACCCTGGGGCAACAATCCGGCGCGGCCGAAGGGTCCATGGTCGTGAAGGTGGACGAGCGCCGGCGCCCGAAACCGAAAAAATCCCTTTCCAGACCTGCCGGCCCCGAACGCGGGGACGGCAACGGCACGCCCGGCCTTGCCGCGCGCAAGGCCGCCGCAAGGCTGCTGGCCGCCGTCATCGACGCCCACACCTCGCTCGATGGCCTGACCGATCATGATCATGGCCATCCGCAATTCCGTGCGCTCGACATGCGCGACCGTGCCCTGGTGCGTGCCATTCTGATCACCGCGCTGCGCTATCGCCGCACCATCGACAATCTGATTGCAGCCCGGCTGGAACGACCGCTGCCGGCCAATGCCACGGCGCTTTCCCACATCCTCAACGTGGCCGCCGCACAGATCCTGTTCCTCGACATTCCCGACAGCGCCGCCGTCGATCTCGCTGTCACCCACGCCAAGGCCGACCCGCGCACCGCCCGCTTTTCCGGTCTGGTCAATGGCGTGCTGCGCGCCATCGTGCGCGGCAAGGATGTCGAGCTTCCCGCCATGCTGGCGCGCACGCAGGACGCACCCGACTGGTTTGCCGGGCGCCTGAGCAGCGCCTATGGCGCGGACTCCGCCGCCCGCATCCTCGACATTCATCGCATCGAGGCGCCGGTCGATTTCACCGTGAAGGCCGATCCCGTGCATTGGGCCGAAAAGCTCGGCGGCATCGTGCTGCCAACCGGCTCGGTGCGCGTTGCGCACCTGCCCGCCAACGTGCCCGACCTGCCCGGCTTTGCCGATGGCGCATGGTGGGTGCAAGATGCGGCCGCCGCCTTGCCCGCCCGCCTGTTCGGCGATGTCGCGGGCCTGCATGTCGCCGATCTGTGCGCCGCACCCGGCGGCAAGACGGCGCAGCTTCTGGCCGCCAGAGCGCGCGTCACGGCCATCGACAGTTCTAAAAACCGTCTGGTGCGGCTGGAACAGAACCTCGCCCGCCTTGGGCTTTCGGCAAGGACCGTGCAGGCCGATATTCTGCGTTTCGAGCCGGAAGACCTGTTCGATGCGGTGCTGCTCGACGCGCCCTGCTCGTCCACCGGCACCGTGCGCCGCCATCCGGACGTGCCCTGGACCAAGACGCCGGACGACATCGCCAAACTCGCCGACCTGCAAGGCCGGCTGCTCGCCCGCGCCGCAATGCTGGTCAAGCCCGGCGGCCGCATCGTCTTTTCCAATTGCTCGCTCGACCCGCTGGAGGGCGAGGAGATGCATGCCGCCTTCCTCGCCACTCCCGGCATCACCGACGATCCGATCCGGCCGGGCGAGATTGCCGGCATCGATCCGTTCCTGACGCCGCAGGGCACGCTGCGCACGACACCGGCCGACATGGACATGGGCTCGCCAGAGCTTTCCGGACTCGACGGCTTCTTTGCCGCACGGCTGCGCCGCACCGCCTGAACAGGCATATACAGATGATTCGGCGGCGCGCAGGCGCTGCCGTTTCGGCTTGCCGCGCGGGATACCGACAACGCCAACGCGCTGGCGTGAAAAGCCGGCTATTCATGGATAATGGAGGGATTGGTACGCCCAAGGGGAATCGAACCCCTGTTTGCGCCGTGAGAGGGCGCCGTCCTGACCGCTAGACGATGGGCGCGGAAGACTTGCGCCATATAGGCGAGGCTTTCGCAAAACGCAACCGCGATTCTTGCGGCATGTGCAAAGGATGTGGACGGCGGGCCGGCGACGTGGCTTTTCAACCACGCCCGGCCCGCGAGCCATTTACTGCTGCGTCACCGCGAAACGGCCGATCATGCGGCGCGCGGCGAAGTCGTAGAGGAAGATGGCGCGGCTGCCGTCGGCAAGCTCCGCCTCGATCGAGATGCGGTTGCCCGACAGTGACTGCGAAACGATCTTCGCACCGGCCGGCAGCGCGATCTCGCCCGACAGGAAGGCGCCTTCGGCCGGCGAAGGCACGAGGGTATTGCCGGCTACCGGCGTCTCGGACCTGAAGATGTCGGATTTGTAGACAACCGCCCCAAGCACGGCCATAAGGGCGATGAACAGCAGGCCAAGATTGATGGCGACGAAACGCACCAGCTTGCGGCGGACCTTCTCGACCGCAGGGTCGAGCGGCTTTTCGTCTTCGTCGTGCAGGTTGGGCGATGCCATTATCGAAACGGTTCCGGATTGTTGAGACGCAATGAGCGACCCTGATAGCGAAGCCGGTCACGGAATGAAAGAGCTCAGCGCCGGCGCCGACGCCGCAGGTACGCGCCTCGATCAATGGCTCGCCGCCGCACTGGGCCCGGATTTTTCGCGCAATCGCGTGCAGGCGCTCATCCGCCAGGGTGCGGTTTCGGTCAATGGCATGGCCGTCACCGAGGCCAAGCGCAAGATGGCCGAGGCCGACTGCGTGACGGTGCAGATGCCCGAACCGGAGCCGGCCGAGCCGCAGGGCGAGGACATCGCGCTCGATATTCTTTACGAGGACGACCAGCTCATCGTCATCAACAAGCCGACCGGCCTCGTCGTCCATCCGGGCGCCGGCAACTGGACAGGCACGCTGGTCAATGCGCTGATCCACCATTGCGGCGACAGCCTCTCGGGCATCGGCGGCGTGAAGCGGCCCGGCATCGTCCATCGTCTCGACAAGGACACGTCCGGTGTCATGGTCGCGGCCAAGACCGACAAGGCGCACAAGGCGCTGTCGGAGGCTTTTGCCGACCATGGGCGCGAGGGCGACCTGAAGCGCGCCTATGTCGCGTTGGTCTGGAACATCCCCGCCCGCATGGCCGGAACGGTGGACGCCCCGCTCGGTCGCGCCGCCGACCGTGTACGCCGCGCCGTGGTGCCCGAGACCCGCGACGACGCGCGCCATGCCGTGACGCACTACACCGTGCTGGAGCGCTACGGGCAGGCCGATGCCCGCAGCGTTGAGGCCGCGCTGGTGGAATGCCGGCTGGAAACCGGGCGCACGCACCAGATTCGCGTGCACATGGCCCATATCGGCCATCCGGTCGTGGGCGATCCCGACTACGGCACCGCCTTCCGCACCAAGGCCAACCGGCTGCCCGAACCGCTCAGGTCGCAGGTTGCGGCGCTGCCGCGACAGGCCCTGCATGCACGCCTACTGGAATTTCGTCATCCCGATACCCATATGGTCATGAAGTTCGAGGCACCGCTGCCGGGGGATATGGCCGAAATCATCGAGGGTTTCCGCAAGTTGTGAAAACTTGACTTCGTTTGTTCACTTTAGCGTGACAGTCTGTTTCGCGTTGAACAAATGGGTGCTTTTCCCGCTTTGTTCCTGTATAACCATATTTGACGCCGGAGCGCGTGAGGCATCGGTGTCATATGCCTGCCTGAATCAGGGGGCAAATCCTTCAAGAGGGAGGGCGCTATCATGGCCCAGACATTACCAAGCATCGTTTCCGGGGAAGGCGGCCTGAGCCGCTATCTGGAAGAAATCCGTCGTTTTCCGATGTTGCAGCCGCAGGAAGAGTACATGCTCGCCAAGCGGTACCAGGAGCATGACGACACCAATGCGGCCCACAAGCTTGTCACCAGCCATCTGCGGCTCGTGGCCAAGATTGCCATGGGCTATCGCGGCTATGGCCTGCCGATCGGCGAGGTCATCTCGGAAGGCAATGTCGGCCTCATGCAGGCCGTGAAGAAATTCGAGCCCGAACGCGGCTTCCGCCTGGCGACCTACGCCATGTGGTGGATCAAGGCATCGATCCAGGAATACATCCTGCGTTCGTGGAGCCTCGTGAAGATGGGCACCACCGCCAACCAGAAGCGTCTGTTCTTCAACCTGCGCAAGGTGAAGGGCAAGATCCAGGCGCTTGACGATGGCGACCTGCGGCCCGAACAGATCGCCGAGATCGCGACGCGTCTGAACGTCAGCGAGGAAGAGGTCGTTTCGATGAACCGCCGCCTGTCAGGCGACGCTTCGCTGAACGCGCCGATCCGCGCCACCGAGGGCGAGTCCGGCGAATGGCAGGACTGGCTGGTCGACGACCATGACAGCCAGGAAGAAATGCTGATCGAGCAGGACGAGCTGGAAAACCGGCGCGGCATGCTCGCAGGCGCCATGTCGGTGCTGAACGACCGCGAACGCCGCATCTTCGAGGCGCGCCGTCTTTCGGAAGATCCGATGACGCTGGAAGAGCTTTCCGGCGAATTCGACATCAGTCGCGAGCGCGTGCGCCAGATCGAGGTGCGCGCCTTCGAGAAGGTGCAGGACGCCGTCAAGGCCGCCGCCAAGCGGCAGGCGCAGGCCCTGCGCACCATCGAGGCCCAGCCCGCCGCCTGACGATCCGGTCCGGCAGCTTCGGCTTGAAAACAAAAACGCGTCGGCTTCGGCCGGCGCGTTTTTTTGTGGCTTGATGTCCGGCGGGCACGGCTGCCGCTGTCGCGGTGAAGCCTATGGGCCGGGACCAAAATGGGACGGAAAATGAGCGCAACAGCCGCGCAGTGAGGAACGGGGACCGTCCGGAACCGAAGCGGCGGCTGGTCCTACTTCCGCGCCGCCAGCTTTTCGGCAAGGTCTTCCATGCGCTGGGCAAGGCCTGAGAGCGCGCCGGTCAGCGCTTCGTCGTTCTTGCCGGCCTTCTGCAGGGCTTCGTCGCGGGTCTTGCGCAGGGTGGTGATCTCGCCCTCCATGCCCTTCACGCGCTTGCGCAGTTCGGACAGTTCGTCCATCACCATGATGCCGGCCATGACCGTCAGGCGCTGGTCGCCGATCTCGCCGAAAGAATCCTTCAGATGCGAGACATAGAGATCGAAATTCTGGGCAAGGTCCATGAGGTGCTCTTCCTGCCCCTCATCGCATGCCATGCGATAGGTCTTGCCGTCGATCGTGACAGTTACTTGCGCCATGGGACCCTACCTGTCCAGCACCGCGCGGATGGTTTCCATCGCGGTCACCAGCCGGCGCGAGACCTCCTTGTTGGCTTCTTCGAGGCGCTCGGCGCGCGCTTCCGAATTGTCGAGTTCCTGCGCCAGCCGGCTGCGGTCGGCGTTCATGCGCTGCACTTCGGCCTCGGCTTCGCTGTAGTCCTGCTCGTGTTCCAGCCGCGCTGCGACACTCTGTTCCAGCGTGTCGATCGCCCTGCCGAGCCGGCTGATGACGTCCTTGAGTGTTGTTTCCCCGGTCATGGCTTTGTCTGAACTCCCATCACCGAATCGCTCATATTCAGAACGACTTATCCGTGAAACATTAGGCATCGTGAAAACGAGCCGTCAACAAAGCGTTTCACGCTTTCCCCTGCTATCGCACCCTGAAGCCCCGACTATGGTCCTAAACGACCCCGGCTTTGGTTGACTCAGGCCGCATGCCTGCTATGTGTCGCCTGCTTTTCCCTAGGGCACCACGGCCCCGAAAACCAAGGCTTGGCGAGCGATCATGACCTCACGCGAAAAACACGACCGGATGGCCAACGCGATCCGCTTTCTGTCCATGGATGCTGTCGAAAAGGCGAATTCCGGACATCCCGGCCTGCCGATGGGCGCGGCCGACATTGCCACCGTGCTTTACACGCGCTTCATGAAGCACGATCCGAAGAACCCGCACTGGCCCGACCGCGACCGCTTCGTGCTGTCGGCCGGCCACGGCTCCATGCTGCTCTATTCGCTGCTTTACCTGACCGGCTACGAAGACATCACGATCGACCAGATCAAGCAGTTCCGCCAGCTCGGCTCGCGCACCGCGGGCCACCCTGAATTCGGCCATGCGGCCGGCATCGAGACGACCACCGGCCCGCTCGGCCAGGGCATCGCCAACGCTGTCGGCATGGCGCTGGCGGAGCGCATCCTCAATGCCCGTTTTGGTGATGACCTCGTCGACCATTACACCTATGTGCTGTCGGGCGACGGCTGCCTCATGGAAGGCATCAGCCAGGAAGCCATCGCGCTCGCCGGCCACCTGAAGCTCAACAAGCTGATCGTGATGTGGGACGACAACAACATCACCATCGACGGCCAGCTCTCGCTGTCCGATTCCACCGACCAGCTCGAGCGTTTCGCCGCCTGCCAGTGGAACACCATGAGCATCGACGGTCACGATCCGGAAGCGATTGCCGGCGCGCTCGAGATCGCGCGCCGCTCGGATCGCCCCACGCTGATCGCCTGCAAGACCACCATCGGCTTCGGCGCGCCCACCAAGTCCGGCACCAGCAAGGCGCACGGCTCGCCGCTGGGCGCGGAGGAGATCGCCGGCGCGCGCAAGACGCTGAACTGGCCCTACCCGCCCTTCGAGGTTCCGTCCGAAATTCTCGACGCCTGGCGCGTTTCGGGCCTCAACGCCTGCAAGAAGCGCAAGGAATGGGAGGCCCGCCTGGCCGAGGCCGACGCCGAGATCCGCGCCGAGTTCGAACGCCGCATGAGCGGCGAGCTGCCGGGCGATCTGGATGCGGTGATTGCCGAGTACAAGCAGAAGCTTGCCGCCGACAAGCCCAAGGTCGCCACCCGCAAGTCGTCGGAAATGGCGCTGGAAGTCATCAACGCCGTGGTGCCCGAGACGATCGGCGGCTCGGCTGACCTGACCGGCTCCAACAACACCAAGACCAGCCAGACCAAGCCGATCACCCCGGACGACTACAACGGCCGCTATGTCTATTACGGCATCCGCGAGCACGGTATGGCCGCGGCCATGAACGGCATGGCGCTGCATGGCGGCGTCATTCCCTATGGCGGCACCTTCCTGACCTTCTCGGACTATGCACGCCCGGCCATGCGCCTGGCGTCGCTGATGGGCATCCGGTCGATCTTCGTCATGACGCACGATTCCATCGGGCTGGGCGAAGACGGCCCGACCCACCAGCCGGTCGAGCATCTGGCGGCGCTTCGCGCCATTCCCAACCACACGGTGTTCCGTCCGGCTGACGCGATGGAAGCCGCCGAGTGCTGGCAGCTTGCCCTGCATTCGACCAGGACGCCCTCGACGCTGGCGCTCACCCGCCAGAACCTGCCGGCGCTGCGCACCGAATATGTGGAAGAGAACCTCTGTGCCTACGGCGCCTACGAGCTGGCCACGGCCGACGGCGAGGCGGCGGTGACGATCTTCGCCACCGGCTCCGAGGTCGAGATCGCGCTTGCCGCGCGCACGCAGCTTCAGGCCCACGGCCACCCCACCCGCGTGGTTTCGGTGCCGTCCTTCGAGCTGTTCGAGCAGCAGAGCGACACCTACAAGGCCGCCCTCATCGGCAACGCCCCGGTCAAGATCGCCATCGAGGCGGCGATCCGCATGGGCTGGGACCGCTTCATCGGCGTGGACGGCATCTTCATCGGCATGCACGGTTTTGGCGCAAGTGCCCCGATCGAGCAGCTTTATCCGCATTTCGGTATCACCGCCGAGGCCGCGGTGAAGGCCGCCGAAGAACGCCTGCATTAGGACCGACCGGCACCTGGGGCCTGGAGCGCGGCATGAGCGGAAATCGCCCGACCGCGCCCGGCTCCTGAGTGCCGATCGATCCTCATCGAACTGATTTTTCGCTCCCAGGGAGAAGCTCACATGACCGTCAAAGTAGCCATCAACGGATTTGGCCGCATTGGCCGCAACATCTTGCGCGCCATCTACGAATCCGGCCGCAAGGACATCGAGGTCGTCGCCATCAACGATCTCGGCCCGGTCGAGACCAATGCGCATCTGCTGCGCTACGACAGCGTGCACGGCCGCTTCCCGCACGAGGTGAGGGTCGAGGGCGACACCATCAACATCGGCAGCGGCGCCATCAAGGTCACCGCCGTCAAGGATCCGGCGCAGCTTCCGTGGAAGGAACTCGGCGTCGACATCGCGCTCGAATGCACCGGCATCTTCACCTCGAAGGAGAAGGCCTCGGCGCATCTGACCGCCGGCGCCAAGCGCGTCATCGTCTCGGCTCCGGCCGACGGCGCCGACCTGACGGTCGTCTACGGCGTCAACCACGACAAGATCGCCAGGGAACACATCGTGATTTCCAATGCGTCTTGCACCACCAACTGCCTGGCGCCCGTGGCCATGGTGCTCAACAATGCCTTCGGCATCGAGAAGGGCTTCATGACGACGATTCACGCCTATACCGGCGACCAGCCGACGCTCGACACCATGCATAAGGACCTCTACCGGGCCCGCGCCGCCGCCATGTCGATGATCCCGACCTCGACGGGTGCGGCCAAGGCCGTCGGCCTTGTGCTGCCGGAACTGAAGGGCAAGCTCGACGGCGTGTCGATCCGCGTGCCGACCCCGAACGTCTCGGTCATCGACTTCAAGTTCGTGGCCAGCAAGCCGGTCACCGTGGACGAGGTCAATGCCGTGCTCGTCGCCGCTTCCGAGGGGCCGCTCAAGGGCATCCTCGCCTACACCAAGGAGCCGCTGGTCTCCATCGACCTGAACCACAACCCGGCTTCGTCCACCTTCGCGCTCGACCAGACCAAGGTCATCGAGGGCAACCTGGTGCGTGTCATGTCCTGGTACGACAATGAGTGGGGCTTCTCCAACCGCATGGCCGACACCGCTGTCGCCATGGGCAGGACCATCGCCTGACCGGACGCCGTCCAGTCTGCATCGACGCCCGGCCTCAAGGCCGGGCGTTTTCGTTTCCGTGACGAAAAAATACATTTGGCATAACGACTTTCGGCAAAGTCGCTTGCGCGTGGCCATGTCTTCGCCGCACTCTGTGGAGAAGTCGAACCACGCGGAGCGCACGGAAGCAGACCACCCATGGATCAGGCCATCTATCTCGCGACACTGGTCGGAACGGCACTGGTGCTCGCGGCAGCATTTTCGAGCCTGATCGCCTTCCGTTTCGGTGCGCCGCTGCTGCTGCTCTTCCTGGCCATCGGCCTCGCCTCGGGCCAGGACGGGCTCGGCATCGAATTCGACAATGCCGGCATCGCCTATTTCGTGGGCTCGCTGGCGCTGGCCGTTATCCTGTTCGATTCGGGCTTCGGCACGCCGGTCAACGTGCTGCGGCAGGCAGGCCTGCCGGCACTGTCCCTGGCGACCATCGGCGTCGCCATAACGACCGCCATCTTCGGCGTCGCGGCGCATTATCTTACCGGCTTTTCGTGGCTTGAATCCTTCCTGCTCGGCGCCGCCACCGCGTCCACCGACGCGGCGGCCGTGTTTTTCCTGCTGCGCGCGGGAAACATCAATCTGCGCGAACGCGTACGCTCGACGCTGGAGATCGAATCCGGCACCAACGATCCGATCGCGATCTTCCTGACGCTGACCCTGGTCGAGATCATAGCTATCGGCGCCGATCCGGAAGCGCAGGTGTTGTTCCTCGACCTCGTGCTCGGTTTCTTCGTCACCATGGGGCTTGGCGCCGCCGTCGGCATCCTCGGCGGCTTCGGCATCGTGCGGCTGGTCGAATGGCTCAATCTCGACCGGGGCCTGCTGCCGATCTTCGTGCTGGCGCTGTCGCTGCTGGTCTTCGCGGCCGCCGGCTCCATCGGCGGCTCGGGCTTCCTTGCGGTCTATCTGGCCGGTCTCGTTGCCGGCAATTCCAACATGCGGGCATCCGGCGCGCTCGGCCGCTTCCAGGACGGCATCTCCTGGCTCGGGCAGATCATCATGTTCCTGGTGCTGGGTCTGTTTGCCACGCCCTCGCAGTTCCTGCCGCTGATGCCGGTTGCGCTGGCGCTTGGGCTGGTGCTCATGTTCATCGCCCGGCCGATAGCCGTGTGGCTGTGCCTGAAGCCTTTCTCGCTGACGCAGACGGAGACGACCTTCATCTCCTGGGTGGGTCTGCGCGGCGCGGTCTCGATCCTGCTTGCGCTCACCCCGCTGATCAGCGGACTGGAGCATGGCCGCACCATCTTCAACATCGCCTTCATGATCGTGCTGGTGTCGCTGGTCGTGCAGGGCTGGACGGTCGGACCGCTCGCGCGCCGTCTTGGCCTCATCGTGCCGGCCCGTGCCGGGCCCATCGAAAAGGTGGAGCTGGAACTGCCCGGATCGGCGCACCACGAACTGCTCAGCTACCGCGTGGTGCCGGGCAGCCCGGTGCTGCGCGGCGAGCGCTTCCCGCGCTGGGCGCGCCCCTCGCTGGTGGTGCGCGAAGGGCGGTCGATGAAGTTCCCCGATTTCGGCCGCCTGGTGGCCGGCGACCGCGTCTATATCTTCGTCTCCGACCGCTACCCGGCCCTGCTCGACCGCCTGTTCACCAGCCGCGTCGATCTCGACCCCGAGGATGCCGAATTCTTCGGCGCCTTCGCCGTCGATCCCGCCCGCCCGGCCGCCGAACTCGAAGCGGCCTACGGAACCGGCCTGACCGAAGCCGAGATAAAGATGACCATCGGCGAGCTGTTCCTGTCCCGCTTCGGCGGTCATGTCGAATATGCCGACCGGCTCACGCTCGGGTCCATCGAGCTGATCGTGCGCGACATCGACGAGAAGGGCAGGATCACGGCGATCGGCCTGTCCTTCGAGCCGACCCGACCCCAGCCGCTGGTGCCCGAACGCTTGCGCGACCGGGTGCAGCGGGTCTTGCGCTGGCTGCGCGGAAGCCCGGTGGAGCAGGACGTCTGATCGCCGCTGCCAATCGCCGCGCCGGCCCAAAGCGCCTTGAATCCGCCACGTGTCACGATAAGGTTTCGCCGACTCACAGCAAGGAGAGGATTGCCTATGGCCGGTTTCAAGACGCTCGACGACCTCGCGGAGGTCAGGGGCAAGCGGGTTCTCGCGCGCGTCGATCTCAACGTGCCCATGGCCGACGGCAAGGTGACCGACGCCACCCGCATCGAGCGCGTCTCGCCGACCATTCTGGAGCTTTCGCGCCGCGGCGCGAAGGTCATCCTGCTCGCGCATTTCGGCCGCCCCAAGGAAGGTCCGGAAACGAAATACTCGCTCGAACCCATCGCCGCCGCCACCGCCGGCGTGCTGGGCAAGCCCGTCGCCTTTGCCGGCGACTGCATCGGCGACAAGGCCACCGCCGCGGTCGCGGCCATGCAGGACGGCGACATCCTGCTTCTGGAAAACACTCGCTTCCACAAGGGCGAGGAAAAGAACGATCCCGAATTCACCAGGGCGCTGGCCGCCAATGGCGACATCTTCGTCAATGACGCTTTCTCGGCCGCGCACCGCGCGCATGCCTCCACCGAGGGACTTGCGCATCTCCTGCCGGCTTTTGCCGGCCGCACCATGCAGGCCGAACTGGAGGCGCTGGAAAGGGGCCTCGGCAATCCGGCCCGCCCGGTGGTGGCGATCGTCGGCGGCGCCAAGGTCTCGTCCAAGATCGACCTGCTCATGAACCTGGTGAAGAAGGTCGATGCGCTGGTCATCGGCGGCGGCATGGCCAACACGTTCCTCGCCGCGCGCGGCACCGATGTCGGCAAGTCGCTGTGCGAGCACGATCTTGCCCAGACCGCCAGGCAAATCATGATCGAGGCCGCGCAGGCCGGTTGCGCCATCATCCTGCCGTCGGATGCCGTGGTGGCGCGCGAGTTCAAGGCCGATGCCGCCAATGAGGTCGTGGGGGTCGATGCCGTACCGGCCGACGCCATGATCCTCGATGTCGGCCCCAGGACGGTGGAGACCGTCAACCAGTGGATCGACCGCGCCGCGACGCTGGTGTGGAACGGCCCGCTCGGCGCCTTCGAGATTTCGCCCTTCGACCGCGCCACAGTCGCGGCGGCGCGCCATGCCGCCGCCCGCAGCAAGGATGGCAAGCTGGTGTCGGTGGCCGGCGGCGGCGACACGGTCGCCGCGCTCAACCATGCGGGCGTCGCCGACGACTTCACCTATGTCTCCACCGCCGGCGGCGCCTTCCTCGAATGGATGGAAGGCAAGGCGCTTCCGGGTGTGGAAGTGCTGAAAAAATAACCGCGCAACCTTCTGTTTCGCCCCCCAAGCATTTTGCAGCAGGGTGGTTTTGACCTCGCGTCGCACAAATGCGGCACAATTGGACAGACCATGATATCGTCCGAAAACCGGTTCCCGCTTTTCGGCATCATGGTCTGGCGAGGGGCGAAATCTTTTGTAGGCCGAGTTGATCGTCTTTCAATCGATTCAAACATTTGCGCGGCGTTCCGTTGTGCCGATACTTCTGTTATGCGGCCCTCAATGAAAGCCTCAGGAGGATTTGCATGAGCGAACGTCTGGAAGATATTGCCGCCGCGATGGTGGCCGACGGCAAGGGTATTCTGGCAGCCGACGAAAGCAGCGGCACGATCAAGAAGCGCTTTGACGTGATCGGCGTCGAATCCACGGCCGACAGCCGCCGCGACTATCGCGAACTGCTGTTCCGCTCGACCGATGCGATGAAGAACTGCATCTCCGGCGTTATTCTCTACGACGAGACGATCCGCCAGAAGGCCGCCGACGGCACGCCGCTGGTCGATCTGATCAAGGCCGCCGGCGCCATCCCCGGCATCAAGGTCGATGCCGGCGCCAAGGCCATTCCGGGCTATCCGGGCGACACCGTCACCGAAGGCCTCGACGGCCTGCGCGAACGTCTGGCCGAGTACTACAAGATCGGCGCGCGCTTCGCCAAATGGCGTGCGGTGATCGACATCGACACCGCGAAGAACGTGCCCTCGCGCTATACGATCGACGCCAACACCCAGGCGCTCGCCCGCTATGCGGCGCTGTGCCAGGAAGCCGGCATCGTGCCGATCGTCGAGCCGGAAGTGCTGATGGACGGCGCCCACGACATCGACACGTGCTACGACGTCACCCGCGCCACGCTGGTCAAGCTCTATGACGCGCTCTACGACGCGCGCGTGAAGCTGGAAGGCACCGTGCTGAAGCCGAACATGGTGATTGCCGGCAAGAAGTCGGGCCAGAAGAACACGCCCGAAGAAATCGCCGAAAAGACGCTGCGCCTGTTCCGTGAGACGGTGCCGGTCGCCGTGCCGGGCATCGCCTTCCTGTCGGGCGGCCAGTCGGATGAGGAGGCCACCGCCAACCTCAACGCCATGAACGCCGTCGGCCCGCATCCGTGGAAGCTCACCTTCTCCTACGGCCGCGCGCTGCAGGCCGCGCCGCAGAAGGCGTGGAGCGGCAAGGCCGAGAACGTCGCCGCCGCACAGGCAGCCTTTGCCCACCGCGCCCGCATGAACGGCCTGGCAGCCAGCGGCAAGTGGCAGCAGGCGCTGGAAAAGGCCGCCTGAGCCGTCTTCGGCATGTCCATGAAAAACCCCGCTCCGGCGGGGTTTTTTGTTGTCCGCCTGTCCGGCCCTGCATGAACGTCCGGCTTCCGGCATCATCGCTCCGGCGGAAGCGGGATGATTGTTTCCCGAGCCGCCATCTCGGCGAAAAGCCTGCGGCCTTGCGGGGTCGTGCCGCGTCAGTAGCCGTGGCTCAGGATCACCGTCAGCGCGATTGCCGCCAGCGCGATCAGCGCCAGTTTCCAGAAATCGCGCCGCTGCCGCAGGCCCGGCAGGCCGAGCGGCTTGATGATCTGGATCAGCATGATGCCGATGATGACGAGCGAAAGCGCCTTGGACATGCGCGTGTTTGAACAGCAATGCGCCGTCTTGTCCACCGCTCATGGCGCGGGCGGCCCGCCCTCATCGCTTTTTCTCCACCAGCGCATGCATGAAGGCGAACATGCCGGCCATCAGCCGGATCGTCGCCTGCTGCGGCAGCGGCACGTCGCAGCCGGTGCCCTTGGCGGCGCCGTCCGCCGAGCAGCAACGCTGGGTGCGGCGGCATTCACGCCGCTGGCACCGACGGGGCGCGCCCTGCAGCGTGGCGGCAATGCTGCCGGCCAGCACGATGGCGTCGGAAAGCTTGCGCGGCAGGGGCTTGCCGTCCGCCTCCAGAAGCGGTTTCGGCTCGGTGGCCTTGCGCGCCGCGCGCTTGTACATGCTGGGAACGTAAGTCATCGCATTCTCCTCCTGTTTCGGATGTGTCGGGAAATCCGGGCGCGCCGGGGCATTACCGCGCCTCGCAAGCGAAGCCGGATCATGGGAACGTGGACGCATGGCTCGCGCCGCTAAGGGGTATTGGTATGACGCTTGCCATGCGTCCACCCGGCGTTCTTGCCCGGTTCGTACGCCTCGGCATTCGCGCCGCCAGCCGCAACCTGAGGCCCGGGCTTGAGGGCTTATGCCCAGCGGTGCTTCCGACACACCGCCAGCCCGGCCGCCGCCGCCCTCCACGCTCATCCGGTTCATGACCCGTGTTCCCGCGAGGGCGATGCCGAGGATTATGTGGCAGCCGCACAGGCGGGGGATCAACGGGCTGGCAATTATTTTTGAAAGATGTTTCGCCTCAATATGTTGCGGCAAAAATGGTATGGGATTTCATCCCCGTTTGTCGCATCCGGCGCAGGATCGGCAGACTGCGGCAATAAAAAACAGCCGCGGGTTTCCCCGCGGCTGCATTTTCCCCGGCTGCCTTGCCAGCCTCAATTGATCGCTGCGATGGTGCCCAGACGCAGGAACAGTGTCTCGCCCGAGGAATCGTCCACGCCGTCATTGTCGGTCACGACATAGGCGTCGCCGGCGGCGTCGATGGCAAAGCCTTCCACCTTGTCCACCACATAGCCGTTGGTGGCGGCCTTCAGGTCGGGGATCAGGTCGCGCACCAGCGTCTTCGTCACCAGCGGCAGCTCGCCGCCCAGCGCGGCTGGCCGGAAGTCTTCGAGGGCGACCGCATAGACGGCCTTCAGCCTGGCTTCCGCGCCGATCTGGTTGTCGCGCTCGACGATGTAGAGCTTGCCGTCATGCGCGGTGACTTCGGACAGGCCCACCCAGCCCTTTTCCGCCTTTTCCAGCGGGTAGCGCACGGCCGACCATTCCTTTGCCTTGGGCTTGTAGGCCAGCAGCTTCACCTCGCCCCTGGCATCGCCGGCCCATTCGCGCTGCACGGCCATGACGAGCGTGAGGTCGTCGCCCTCGCCCAGCGTGGTGATGCCCTCATAGCCGAAGCGGCCATCCTTGCCGAGAAGTTCCGCCGGCAGTGCGATTTCCTGCTTGATCTCGCCCCTGGCGTTGACGTGATAGATGGCGTTGGGCGTGAGCCTGGCCGCGTCGCCTTCCGACGCGAGCCAGAAACCGTCGTTGCCATCGGAGGCAATGCCTTCGAGATCGAGCTTCTGGGCCGGCTGGCCGTCACGGGTGATGACGGTCTTTGCGACGATCCCGGCCGGCCGGCTGGTGGCGTCTATCGTGAAGATGGCGGGCTGCGAACGGTAGAAGGAATCGGAGACCGCATAGAGCTTGCCGGCCTCCTTCGGGTCGGCGGCGAGACCCGACAGCGCGCCCCAGCCGATCGGCTTGCCGTTCCCGTCATCGGCCGAGACGATCATCGGATAGGCGGCCGGCCCCTCGCCCAGCTCATACAGCATGACATGCGAGCGCACGCCGCCATCTTCCACCAGATCGGTCTCGTTGGCGGTGACGAGCAGGTTGCGCGAGGGAATGGCCACCAGACCCTCGGGGCCGATGCCCGAAGGCAGGAGCTGGACGAATTCCGGCTCGGCGCCGGTGTCCTTGTAGACGCCCACGACGGAGCCGCGCTCGCTGGCGACGAAGATATATTGCGTGTCGCCGAACTTCGCGACCTCGAGGCCTTCCAGCTCGACGCCCTTCTTGTTGGAGCGCTTTTCGGGATAATGACCGGCGGCGGCGATCTTCATTTCCAGCGATGGGCCGGATTCGTAAAGCAGCTTGCCGGTCTTGTCGAAGATGGTGAAGCCGCGCGCGCCGCCGTGGTAGTCGCCCTCGTTGGCGATCACGAAGCGGTCATTGTCGAGCCATTTGATGGCGTCGGGCTCGCGCAGCGCTTCCTTCTGGCTGCCGGTAAAGTCGAGCGCGCCATCGTTCCTGATGTCGATGCCGTCGAGGTCCACCGCGCCGGCGGAGAAATGCGCGGTGACCCTGGCGGTCGCCGCATCGATGATGACGATATGGTTGTTTTCCTGCAGCGTCAGGGCGATCTCGCCGGCCGCGTTGAAATCGACGAATTCGGGCTCGGGGTCCTCCGCGCCGATTTCGGCAAGACCGGTGAGGTCGACGGTTTTCATCGTGGCGCAGTCAGGCGTGCCTTCGGAGAGGTTGAAGATCTTCAGGTCGCCGGCCGGAAGCTGCGGCAGCTCGCCGTCGTTGAGGTCCTCGTCGCGCTCGTTCTCGATGGCGACCGCCGCGAACTTGCCGTCGAGGCTGACGGCGACGGAATCGGGCTGGCCGCCGAGGTCGCAGGTGGCCTCGATCTTCCTGGAGGCAAGATCGATGACGGCGAGATGGCCCGAGGGGTTCTTGAAGCTCTCGGAGATGTTGACGCCGGCCAGCACCTTGGCGCCGGCGACGACGACCGAGGTCGGCTCGCCCTCGAACTTTACGATGCCGGCCGGCCTGGGCGCTTTCGCGTCGGAAATGTCGATGAAGCCGACCGCGCCCAGCGGGCTGTCGGAATAGACCAGCGTCTTGCCGTCGGCGCTTGCCTTGATGATTTCCGACGAGGTCGGGGTCCTGGCATCGGTGCCGGCGGGCAGGTTTTCGGCCACCGGAAAGGTGGCGATGCGGTTGAAGACGCTATCGGCATGGGCCGGCAGCGCAGCCGAGGCGGCAAGGGCTGCGGTGAGCACGAGCAGTCGGGATTTCATGGACCTCTCCTGTTTGCAATGTCCATGCTCCCTTGCGGCATCGATATTTCAGCGAAATGACGGATAGGCGACGGTTTCATGACAGGATCGGGAAAGATCGCTGTGCGCCGCGGCGCGAAGTTTTCTTGCCGGATGGTGCGAACAACGTTATATAAATCGCGATTTCCCAATTTTCGGTGGTCTGATCCACCGCCCGCGCAAAGGGACGCGGGCGAACAAGAGGATATTATCTGATGGCCAATACGCTTCTGATGCCCAAGGCGACCGCCGTCTGGCTCGTTGACAACACCGCGCTTTCCTTCGACCAGATCGCCCAGTTCTGCGGCCTGCATCCGCTCGAGGTGAAGGCGATTGCCGACGGCGAGTCGGCGCAGGGCATCAAGGGCATGGATCCGATCATGACCGGCCAGCTTTCGCGCGACGAGATCGCGCGCGGCGAGCGCGACATCAACCATCGCCTCAAGCTTTCCGAGCCCAAGGTGCGGGTGCCCGAAAGCAAGCGCAAGGGCCCGCGCTACACGCCGCTGTCCAAGCGCCAGGATCGCCCCAACGCCATTCTCTGGCTGGTGCGCAACCACCCCGAACTGAAGGACGCGCAGATCTCGCGCCTCGTCGGCACCACCAAGTCGACCATCGAGCAGATTCGCAACCGCACCCACTGGAACTCGCCCAACCTGACGCCAATGGACCCGGTGACGCTGGGCCTGTGCTCGCAGATCGACCTCGACATCGAAGTGCAGCGCGCCTCGCATGGCCGCCCGCCGGCAGCCCCCACGGGCGACACGCTGCTGCCCGCCGCCATGACCGAGCGGCTGGAGCCGGAAACCGGCGCGCACGAGGAGGAAGAGAAGGAACTCGACGCCGACGCCGTGTTCGCCAAGCTTTCCTCGCTCAAGTCCAAGCATGAGGACGACGAAGACGAGGACGATCTTCACCGTCGCTGATCGCATCCCCTTCACATGTGAAAAGCCCCGCTCCGGCGGGGCTTTTTTTGTCCGGGCACCAGCCATATGTTCAGTGCAGGAGGTGGCCATGCAGGACAACGGCCGGCAGGCGCATTGGAACGAAGCCTACGCGACCAAGGGCGAGAAAGGCGTGAGCTGGTACGAGGACGCCCCGATGCCGTCCCTCGACCTCATGAGGCAGTGCGGCGCGACGGCGAAGTCGAGCCTCATCGACATCGGCGGCGGCGCGTCGCGGCTGGTGGACGCGCTGCTGGCGCAAGGCATGCACGACCTTGCCGTGCTCGACCTCTCGGCCGCGGCCCTCGACGTGGCGGAAGCGCGGCTGGGCGCGGCGGCGGCTCAGGTGGAGTGGATCGTTTCCGACATCACGGCGTGGCAGCCCGCGCGCACCTACGACTTCTGGCACGACCGCGCCGCCTTCCACTTCCTGATCCGTCCGGAGGATCGCGCGGCCTATGTCGAGCGCCTGCATGCGGCGGTGAAGCCGCACGGCCATGCGATCATCGCGACATTCGCCCCCGACGGGCCGGAAAAGTGCAGTGGCCTGCCCGTCATGAGATATGATCCGCAGGCGCTCGCCGGCGTCATCGGGCCACATTTCCAGCTGGTGGACGAGCGCAGGCACGTTCACACCACGCCGTGGGGATCGACCCAGTCATTCCAGTTCAGCGTGTTTCGGCACCTGCCGGAGAGCGGCGGCTCGCGGCGGCCCTGAAATTCATCATCCGCGCATCGAGCGGCCGGCCGCGTCGCCGGAATATTCGTTGCGCTCGACGCGCCGGTAGAAATCGGCGAGTTGCTTGCCGCGCTCGGGACGGAAGATGCGGCCGGCCTGGGTGATGCTGCCGATGCGGTCGATGCGGAAGGCGCGGAAATCGTCGCGCATCTCGCACCAGGCGACCAGCGTCCACACCTTGCCCCAGAACCACAGGCCGAGCGGGCGCACGTCGCGCAGCGTGTTGCGGCCGGCCTCGTCGCGATAGTCGAGCGCCAGCACGTCGCGGCGCTCGATGGAGCGTTCGAGAATGTCGATGGCGTCGCGGTCGGCATCGCTCACCACCCACATCGGCGTGTGGATCTCGGTGCGCGAGATGCGGGCCTTTTCGGCGTCGGGCAGCACGGCGCCGATCTTGACCAGCGCCTCGTCGGCCGCGCGCGCCATGGCGGCGCCGCCGAAGGCGCGCACCATGCGTGCGCCGGCCACCAGCGCCACGATCTCGTCACGCGTGAACATCAGCGGCGGAAGGTCGAAGCCTTCCCTCATCATGTAGCCGACACCGGCCTCGCCATCGATCGGCACGCCGGTCGATTGCAGGTCCGCAATGTCGCGATAGATGGTGCGCTCCGAAACCTCGAGCCAAAGCCCCAGCTTCTGCGCGGTGACGAGACGTCCGCCGCGAAGGTGTTGAACGATCTGGAATAGCCGGTCTGCGCGTCGCATGGGCACTATCTGTCAGGACGGAGGAATCGAACCGTCGCATGTTGGCATGATGCTCCTGACAACATAATGTCAGGAGCATCTTCGGCAATCTCATGAATATTCGCGCGCGAACAATGCGCGCATCTCGGCAAGCTGTTCCTCGCGTCCAGGCAGCAGCGCTTCCAGGAAGGCGAGCGCGAAGGTGCCGGGCGCGGAACCCGGCGCCGAAACGATGCGGCCGTCCGCCACCGCATGCGGCACGTCGCGATAGCGCGCAGCACCGGCATAGTCGGGCTCATGCTTCAATATCCAGTCGCGGCCGTTGCTGGTATGGTCGGCCTGCTCGAACAGCCCGGCGCGCGCGAGCGCCAGCGTGCCCGCGCAGATGCCGCCGACCACGCCGCCACGCTCCTCGACGGTGCGCAGCAGCGCCGAAACGTCCGGCGCGCGCGGCGTTGCCCAGACATCGGAGCCGATGACGGCAACTGCATCGAGGTCGGCGTTTTCAGCGGGGTCGGCGCCGCGATCCGGCATCAGGCGAAAGCCGCTCATCGACCTGACGGCTTCGCCGGTGGGCGTGAGCGAAAGGGTGCGCGTGGCGAACCATTCCGACGCGGAAGCCGAAAGCAGGCCATATTCCCAGTCGGCAAAACCGTCGATGAACACGAAGCCGATCGTCTTGCTGTCCGTCATTGTGCCGCTTCCTTTCTGGTTCAGCCGCGCCGCGCGCGCCGGGCGGCGTAGTTGTCCGGCCAGCCTATATCCTTCTGGAGGCTTTCGGGCAGGGAATTCAGAAAACGCTCCGTGCGGATCTGGTCGCGCAGGGTCTGCAGCTTGCCGGCATAGTGGCGCACTGTGCGGAATACATCGGGGGTGAACATGGCGACTCTCCTCTGGCTTACGGGAGGCAGTGTCTCACACCCATGCTGACAGCAGTGCGTCAGGAACCCGTGCCAGCCGCGCGTCTTCTACAGGCGGCCGCCATGTCTGCCGTCACACGCCGAGGCCGCGCGCGGCGAGCGCCGCCCTGATCTCCTCCAGAATGGCGGGATCGTCGATGGTGGCGGGCATCACCCATTCCTCCCTGTCGGCGATCTTCTGCATGGTCGAGCGCAGGATCTTGCCCGAGCGCGTCTTGGGCAACCGCTTGATGGTGACGACCAGCTTGAGCGCCGCGACCGCCCCGATGCGGTTGCGCACGAGCTGGACGATCTCCCGCTCGATCGTGGCCGTGTCGCGCGTGGCGGCCGAGGACAGCACGACGAAGCCGCACGGCACCTGTCCTTTCAGCGCGTCCTGTATGCCCACCACCGCGCATTCGGCAACGTCGGGATGTTCGGCCAGCACCTCCTCCATCGCCCCCGTCGAGAGGCGATGGCCGGCGACATTGATGATGTCGTCGGTGCGGGCCATGACGAAGAGATAGCCGTCATCGTCCAGATAGCCGGCATCGGCCGTCTTGTAGTAGCCGGGAAACTCGTCGAGATAGGCGCGATGGAAGCGCTCGTCGGCGTGCCACAGCGTTGGCAGGCAGCCGGGCGGCAGCGGCAGCTTTATCACCACATTGCCGAGCGTTCCGGCCGGCACGCGATGGCCTGCATCGTCCAGCACCTGCACGTCATAGCCCGGCATGGAGACGCCGGGCGAGCCGTATTTGACCGGCAGGCTGCCGAGCCCGACCGGATTGTGGCTGATCGGCGCACCGGTCTCGGTCTGCCACCAATGGTCGATGACCGGGCGGTCCAGCCGCTGCTCGGCCCATTTGATCGTTTCGGGGTCGGCGCGCTCGCCGGCGAGGAACAGGGTGCGGAATTTCGTGAGGTCGTAGCGCGGGATGAAGCTGCCGTTCGGATCCTCCTTGCGGATGGCGCGAAAGGCGGTCGGCGCGGTGAACAGGGCGACCGCGCCATGCTCGGAAATGACGCGCCAGAAAGTGCCGGCATCGGGCGTGCCGATCGGCTTGCCCTCGAACAATATGGTCGTGCAGCCGTGGAAGAGCGGCGCATAGACGATGTAGGAATGGCCGACCACCCAGCCGACATCCGACGCCGCCCAGAACACCTCGCCCGGCTTCACGCCGAACTCGTTCTCCATCGACCATTTCAGCATGACCATGTGGCCGCCATTGTCGCGCACCACGCCCTTGGGCTGGCCGGTCGTGCCGGAGGTGTAGAGGATATAGAGCGGATCGGTGGCCTTGACCGGCACGCACGCCACCTCGCGGCCCGACGCCTTCGCCGCGGCGACGGACTGCGCATAGTCGATGTCGCGCCCGGCGATGAGTTCGCAGGGCTGCTCGTCGCGCTGCAGCACGATGCAGCGTTCGGGCTTGTGGCGCGCCATGTCGATCGCGCCGTCGAGCAGCGGCTTGTAGGCGATGACGCGGCCGGGCTCGACGCCGCAGGAGGCCGAGACGATGAGTTTCGGCGTTGCATCGTCGATGCGGGTGGCAAGTTCCTTGGCCGCGAAGCCGCCGAACACCACGGAATGGATTGCGCCCAGCCGCGCGCAGGCGAGCATGGCGAACACCGCTTCCGGCACCATCGGCATATAGATGATGACGCGGTCGCCCTTGCCCACGCCCTGATCCTGCAGCACGGCGGCGAGCGCCGTCACCTCGGCGAGCAATTCGGCATAGGTGAATGTCTTCTGCCGGCCGGTGATCGGACTGTCATAGATCAGCGCTGGCTGGGCGGCACGACCGCCGGCGACATGGCGGTCCACCGCATTGTGGCAGGTGTTGCATTCGGCACCCGCGAACCAGCGGCCATAGACGCCGGCTTCGGCGTCGAAAACCTTGTCCCACGGCCTGAACCAGTCGATGTCGCGCGCGGCCTCGGCCCAAAACCCTTCCGGATCGCTTTTCCAGCTTTGATAGACTTCACGATAGCGCGACGACATGGCGACATCTCCTCCCAGACACCGATCCGGCATGGCCGGAATGGTGTCTTAGACAATGATGGCGGGTTGCGTCCATCTGACTATGGGCTAATTTTGACCGCCTCCGCGCGCCCCTCAATCGCCGGGATCGAAGCGCCTGACGAGTTCGTGGAACTCGTCGCGTATGCCGGGCCTGTCCTCCGGCACGACGAGAGCCAGGCGGCGCTTGTCGAAAAGGGTAAACCATTCGTCCCAGTCGATCAGCTCCAGCCCGCCGGTCGCCTCCGACCGCTCCGGGCGGTCGTCGTCTTCATAGGCGCTCTGGCCGAAGACGATGCGCAGCACCGGATCGCCGCCGGCCGACGTCGCCTCCTGCAACGCCGGGCTGCCGGCGCGGGCGGCCACCCAGTCGCGAATTGCCTCATGATCGACAAGCATGACGGTCTTCATCGGCGATCTCCTTGTCACCCCGCAAGGCAACGCGAAGCAGGGCATCGGGTTCCGCGCCGGGGCAACCCCTCAGGCCAATTTCGGCAATTGCAGAAATTGCGTTCCGTCGCGTTAACCCGATCTTTGCCGACGGATGGTTGAAGAAGGCAGGCAATGGGATAAGAGCGCCGTTTTGCGCCATATGGCGGCATGCATTGGGGGCGCGCGGGGAAACATGACGGGAGCGACAGTCGTCCTGGCGATCAACCTGATCGTCGTCAGCCTGTTGTCGGCGTCCTTCGCCACGATCTGGCTTTACGACCGCAAGCAGACGATCGCGCGCTGGATGGTTGGCGTCTACGGGCTGGGTGCGGCCTATTTCCTGCTGGAATTCGCCGTTGCCCGCCTCGGCGAGCCGCCGCTTCTGCTGCTGCTGTGCTTTGCCACGCTGCTCGGCGCGCTGACCTTGTTCGACGTCGGGGTCGCCCGCAAATACGCGGTGCCGGTGCCGAAGCGCCTGCTGACGGCGGTGTTTGCGCTCTCGATGATCGCCTGCTGGTTCGTCAGCGACCTGCCGCGCAGCGCATTCAGCCGCACGATGGTCTATCAGATGCCTTTCTTCATGCTTCAGGCGATCGGCGCAGGCGTTTTGTGGCGCGCGCGCTCGCGCGGCCGGCTGGACACCGCGCTGATGGGGCTGCTGGTCCTGAGCGCGCTGCATTTCCTCAGCAAGCCCTTTCTGCAGCCTCTGCTGGGCGGCGGCACCGCGCAGACCTATCTGCATTCGAACTATGCGATGATCTCCCAGGCCATGGGCACTGTCTTTTCCGTGGCCAGCGCGCTCCTGTTCCTGGTGATCCTGGCGCGCGACGTGATCGGGGACGTACGCATATTGTCGGAAACCGATGCGCTGTCGCGGCTGCTCAACCGTGGCGGCTTCGAGGACCGCGCCAAGGCCCTGCTGCGCAAGGCCGACGCCGGCGGCCGGCCGATGGCGCTGGTGATCTGCGACCTCGACCACTTCAAGGATATCAACGACACGTTCGGCCATGCCAGCGGCGACCGGGTGATCCGCGCCTTCGCCGGCTTCCTGCGCGACACCGCCAGCGCCGGCCATGTCGCCGGCCGCATCGGCGGCGAGGAATTCGCCATATTGCTGCCGGGCGCCAATCTGGTGACGGCGCGGCTGTTCGCCGAGGCGACCCGCACCGCCTTCTGCGGCCTGCCGGTGGAGGGGCTTCCGTCCCATCTGCGCTTCACCGCCAGCTTCGGCGTGGCCGAACGGATGCCGCGCGAAACCCTCTCCGACCTGCTGTCGCGCGCCGACAAGGCGCTCTACGAGGCCAAGCGGGGCGGGCGCGACTGCGTGCGCCTTGCCTCGACACCTGCCGGCACCCGCTCCAGCGCGCGCAGCCCCTGAAGGAAAACCGTCTTTGCCCGACCGCAAACCGCTTGCAGACTGCCGCCCGGATGGCGGCGTTAACGGCTTTTTTGCACGAACATGATTGAAAAGGCCGCCATGCGTGGGGGGCGCAACGAAACATGACGGGAGCGGTGGTTGTCCTCATAATCAACCTGATCGTCGCCGGCTTGCTGTCCGCCTCCTTCACCATGGTCGCAGTCTACGATCCCAAGCAGGTGGCGGCACGCTGGATAGCCTGCGTCTACGGGCTGGGCGCGTTCTATGTGCTGGTCGAATTCGGCATCGCCAATCTCGGCGGTTCGCGGCTGGTGGTGGTCGGCTCCTTCGCCGCGTTCCTGCTGGCGCTGGCCCTGTTCAATGTCGGCATAGCGCGCAAATATCTGGTGCCGGTGCCGTGGCGGCTGATGGCGGCGGTGCTCGCCGTTTCGATCATCGCCTGCTATCTCATCCAGGACATGCCGCGCGCATCCTTCCTGCGCATGATGATCTACCAGGTGCCGTATTTCGTGATGCAGGCGATCGGCGCGGGCACGTTGTGGCGGGCGGGCGCGCGCGGCCGGCTCGACACCGTGCTGATGTGCCTGTTGGCGATGAGTTCGCTGCAGTTCCTCAGCAAGCCGTTCCTGTCGCAGGCGCTCGGCGGCACCGGCGCCTCGCCGCAGACCTATCTCAGCACCGACTATGCGCTGGTCTCGCAGGCCATGGGCACGGTCTTCGCCATCGCCATCGCGCTTCTGTTCCTGGTGATCCTGGCGCGCGACGTGATCGGGGACGTACGCATATTGTCGGAAACCGATGCGCTGTCGCGGCTGCTCAACCGTGGCGGCTTCGAGGACCGCGCCAAGGCCCTGCTGCGCAAGGCCGACGCCGGCGGCCGGCCGATGGCGCTGGTGATCTGCGACCTCGACCACTTCAAGGATATCAACGACACGTTCGGCCATGCCAGCGGCGACCGGGTGATCCGCGCCTTCGCCGGCTTCCTGCGCGACACCGCCAGCGCCGGCCATGTCGCGGGCCGCATCGGCGGCGAGGAATTCGCCATATTGCTGCCGGGCGCCAATCTGGTGACGGCGCGGCTGTTCGCCGAGGCGACCCGCACCGCCTTCTGCGGCCTGCCGGTGGAGGGGCTTCCGTCCCATCTGCGCTTCACCGCCAGCTTCGGCGTGGCCGAACGGATGCCGCGCGAAACCCTCTCCGACCTGCTGTCGCGCGCCGACAAGGCGCTCTACGAGGCCAAGCGGGGCGGGCGCGACTGCGTGCGG
>NZ_QGGG01000004.1:331585-337408 GCF_003148475.1 Pseudaminobacter salicylatoxidans
GCCGAACGGATGCCGCGCGAAACCCTCTCCGACCTGCTGTCGCGCGCCGACAAGGCGCTCTACGAGGCCAAGCGGGGCGGGCGCGACTGCGTGCGGGTCGCGACCGATTACTCGGACGGCCGCTACGACGCGCGCGCGTCATAGAACAGCGGGCGTTCTGACGAACGCTGTTCCGCTGCCCAGCCTGGTTTTCCTGGCCGTATCTGTGCGACGCCAGACGATTCCGTCTGGCTGCGAAATGCTCCGGAACCTGACGACGTTTTCCCGAACCGCTCCGCAAACCGGCCTCGGCTTTTCAGGCTTCAGCGGCAGGGGCCGCCCTGCAAGGGAATGACGCCCTGATCGAAGCCGTACATATAGCTGCGGCCCTTGACCAGCACCGGCGGCCTCCAGCAATCGCCCGCGGCGGCGCTGACATAGCCATTGTCGTCGGGATAGATCGTGGGGCGTTCGTTCGAGCGCGTAAACTGGGCGAGCTGGCGGACGCGATGCCCCTGCCCGACGATGATGCGCTTGTAGCCGGCCCCGCTTTCCACAATGAGATTGCCGAATGAATCGGCATAGACAAGGTCGGGGCCGCCGGCACTCGCCGGCACGGCAAGTGCGGCCAGAAGACCACCGGCCAGAACCAGTGGCAGCAGGCGAGTTCGCGATTTCACGTTCCGGTCCATGGCGCGATCTCCTTGCGCTGGTGCGCCGCTTCCTCGGAATGGAAATTAACGATTTCTTAACCTTTGTTAAGGGCAGGGCCGCGATTAATTAACGGATATGGTTAACAAAATGTCGGTCAGGTTGCCGCTGTGTTCCCGTTGATCGGCCCGCGGCAAAGCGGATAGTTTTTGCCGATGATTCATTTCAGCCATCGTCGCGGCGCCGTTTTGATGCGCCCTGCCCTCCTTCTTTGCCTCCTGCTGCCGGTGGCGGCCTGCGTTTCGGAAAGCAATGCCGGCGGCGGCGCGCAGGCGGCGTCCGCAACAGCGCAGGCCGCCCGCGAGGCCGGCGCGCCGCAGCCCGCGCATGCGGTCTACGATTGCGGCCCGCGCGGCGAACTCACCATCGACAATTTCCGCAGTTCGGTGCGGCTGGTGGACCCTGAGGGCGACGATGTCGAACTGCCGGCCGCGCCCGTCACCCAGCGCTCGCGCTACGGCCAGACGCCCTATGCGCTGGTGCTGGACGGCAATGAGGCGCTCTACATGAAAAGCGGCCGGGAACCGGTGAACTGCCGCAGGTGATTCGGGTTGCATTGCACTGCAGCAAAAAAAGCGGCAGCCCTGCATTTTCGCGGTTCGGCGGGTTTCCGCCCACCTTCAATCGATTGAAGGTGGAACAATGGCTTGACGCTTTGGACCATTGACGCAAATTGCCACCACGAAACGCTTATCCGGCTTTGACGCGGTGCAAAAACCGCATTAGAACGCCGCTGTCCCAAGTCGCATTCCGAGAAGGGCACGCCGCTTTTGCGCCTCGGAATGACCGGGCGCCGGAAAGGGGAGCCATGAGCAAGATACCAGCCACCCAGGCAAGGCCGCTATCGCCACATCTGACTGTCTACAAGCCGCCGATCACGATGACGACGTCGATCCTGCATCGCATCACCGGCGGCGCGCTTTACTTCGGCACGCTGCTGGTGGCCTGGTGGCTGATCGCGGCGGCCGTGTCGGAAAGCTATTTCAATTTCGTCGACTGGATCTTCGGCACGTGGATCGGCCGTCTCGTCCTGTTCGGCTACACCTGGGCGCTGATGCTCCACATGATGGGCGGCATCCGCCATTTCATCTGGGACGCGGGCGCGGGGCTTGAGAAGCGCACGGCGTCGAAGATCGCCTGGGCCTCCTTGATCGCCTCGGTGGTGCTGACCGTGCTGATCTGGGTCGTCGGCTACATGGTGCGGGGAGCCTGATCATGGCGGACATGCGTACACCTCTCAAGAAGGTCCGGGGTCTCGGCTCGGCGCGCGAAGGCACCGGCCATTTCTGGCGCCAGCGCCTGACTGCGGTTGCCAATATCCCGCTCACCCTGTTCTTCGTCGGCCTCATCGTCGCGCTCAACGGCACCGGCTATGACAATGTCCGCGCGGCCCTTTCCAATCCCTTCGTGGCGCTGATCCTGATCGTGATGCTGCTGTCGGGGCTCTATCACATGCGGCTCGGCATGCAGGTCATCATCGAGGATTATGTCCACGGCGAAGGCAGCAAGCTGGTGCTGTTCATGCTCAATACATTCTTCACGATCGCGGTTGGCGTTGCTTCGGTCTTCGCCCTGCTCAAACTCGCATTCGGGGGCTGACCCAGTGGCCAAGGACAACAAAGGCAACGGCGCCGCATCCGCCGGCAAGGGCTATACCTATGTCGACCACAAGTTCGACGTGGTCGTGGTGGGCGCCGGCGGCTCGGGCCTGCGCGCGACGCTCGGCATGGCCGAACAGGGCCTGAAGACGGCCTGCATCACCAAGGTCTTCCCCACCCGCTCGCATACGGTGGCGGCACAGGGTGGCATTGCCGCCTCGCTCTCCAACATGGGTCCCGACAACTGGCAGTGGCATATGTATGACACCGTCAAGGGGTCGGACTGGCTGGGCGACGTCGACGCCATGGAATACATGGTGCGCCACGCGCCGGCCGCCGTCTATGAGCTGGAGCACTATGGCGTGCCCTTCTCGCGCACCGAGGAAGGCAAGATCTACCAGCGCCCCTTCGGCGGCCACATGCAGAATTTCGGCGACGGCCCGCCCGTGCAGCGCACCTGCGCCGCCGCCGACCGTACCGGCCACGCCATCCTGCACACGCTCTACGGCCAGTCGCTGAAGCACAACGCCCAGTTCTTCATCGAGTATTTCGCGCTCGACCTGATCATGACGGACGGCGTGTGCACCGGCGTGGTTGCCTGGAACCTCGATGACGGCACCATCCACCGCTTCTCCGCCAAGATGGTGGTGCTGGCGACCGGCGGCTATGGCCGCGCCTATTTCTCCGCCACCTCGGCGCATACCTGCACCGGCGACGGCGGCGGCATGGCGGCGCGTGCGGGCCTGCCGCTGCAGGACATGGAATTCGTGCAGTTCCACCCGACCGGCATCTACGGCTCGGGCTGCCTCATCACCGAGGGCGCGCGCGGCGAAGGCGGCTATCTGGTCAATTCCGAGGGCGAGCGCTTCATGGAACGCTATGCGCCGTCGGCCAAGGACCTCGCCTCGCGCGACGTGGTTTCGCGCTGCATGACGCTGGAAATCCGCGAGGGCCGCGGCGTCGGCCGCAACAAGGACCACATCTACCTGCATCTCGACCATCTCGATCCGGCCGTTCTGCATGAGCGCCTGCCGGGCATCTCGGAAAGCGCGAAAATCTTCGCCGGCGTCGATGTGACCCGCGAGCCGATTCCGGTGCTGCCGACGGTGCACTACAATATGGGCGGCGTGCCCACCAACTATTGGGGCGAGGTGCTGAACCCGACCGAAGGCGAGCCGGACCGCGTCCAGCCCGGCCTGATGGCCGTGGGCGAGGCCGGCTGCGCCTCGGTGCACGGCGCCAACCGCCTCGGTTCCAACTCGCTGATCGACCTGGTCGTGTTCGGCCGCGCCGCCGCGATCCGCGCCGGCGAGGTGATCGACCGTGCCGCCCCGATTCCCGCGATCAACGAGCAGGCGGTCGAGAAGATCATGGACCGCTTCGACCGGCTGCGCCACGCCAATGGCGGCACGCCGACGGCGGCGCTGCGCGAGAAGATGCAGCGCACCATGCAGGAAGACGCCGCCGTGTTCCGCACGCAGGAATCGCTCGAGCAGGGCTGCCAGCGCATGTCGGCGCTGTGGACCGAGCTGAAGGACCTCAAGGTCACCGACCGCTCGATGATCTGGAATTCCGACCTGGTGGAGACGCTGGAGCTGGAAAACCTGATGGCCAATGCGCTGCCGACCGTCTATGGCGCCGAAGCCCGCAAGGAAAGCCGCGGCGCGCATGCCCGCGAGGACTTCTCCTCGCGCGACGACGCCAACTGGCGCAAGCACACGCTGGCCCGCCTCTCCGAGGACGGCAAGGTGACGCTGGACTATCGCCCGGTGCACACCGAGACGCTGCTGCCGGAATCGGAAGGCGGCATCAGCCTCGCCAAGATCGCGCCCAAGGCGCGCGTGTACTGATCGAGGGAGATCGACATGGTTGAACTGGCTCTTCCCAAGAACTCCCAGATCAGGCAGGGCAAGACCTGGCCGAAGCCCGAGGGCGCGACCAATCTGCGCGAGTTCCGCATCTATCGCTGGTCGCCGGACGACGGCGAAAACCCGCGCATCGACACCTACTATGTCGATATGGACGATTGCGGGCCGATGGTCCTCGACGCGCTGCTCTGGATCAAGAACAAGATCGATCCGACGCTGACGCTGCGCCGCTCCTGCCGCGAGGGCATTTGCGGCTCCTGCGCCATGAACATCGACGGCGGCAACACGCTGGCCTGCACCAAGGGCTGCGACGACATTTCCGGCGCGGTGAAAATCTACCCGCTGCCGCATATGCCGGTGGTGAAGGACCTGGTGCCCGACCTCACCAACTTCTACGCCCAGCACCGCTCGATCGAGCCCTGGCTGCAGACGGTGTCGCCGGAGCCGGCCAAGGAGTGGCTGCAGAGCCATGAGGACCGCGCCAAGCTGGACGGCCTCTACGAGTGCATCCTGTGCGCCTGCTGCTCCACCTCCTGCCCGAGCTACTGGTGGAACGGCGACCGCTATCTCGGCCCCGCAACGCTGCTACAGGCCTACCGCTGGCTGATCGACAGCCGCGACGAGGCGACCGGCGAGCGGCTCGACAATCTCGAGGACCCGTTCCGACTCTATCGCTGCCACACCATCATGAACTGCGCGCAGACCTGCCCCAAGGGCCTCAACCCGGCCAAGGCGATCGCGGAAATCAAGAAGATGATGGTGGAGAGAAGGGTTTAAGACCGGGCTTCTCCGATCCGATTCACTGGAGCGCGGTGACAGACGTCGCCGCGCTCCAGTTCGTTTGAGCACAACCCTCGCCGGATACGCCTTCGGGATTGCTGCCCATATGTGCGAGAGCGTTGTTGCCCGCGCCATTTTGTGCCAATAGCTGCGGCATGGAAGCGACAACCGATCTCCCCCTCCTCACCCCCATCGAAGCGCGCGTGCTCGGCTGCCTGATCGAAAAAAAGGAGCTGACGCCGGACATCTATCCGCTCACCCTCAATGCCGCCCATGCCGCCGCCAACCAGAAGACGGCGCGCGAGCCGGTGATGGCGCTGGAGCAGATGGAGGTGCACCGGGCGCTGAAATCTCTCGAGCAGAAGGAACTGGTGCGCCAGGTCTTCGGCTCGCGCGTGGAGCGCTATGAGCATCTTGCCGCGCAGCGCTTCTTGCTGACAACGCCGCAGATCGCCGTTCTCGGCCTGCTGCTTCTGCGCGGGCCCCAGACCGCCGGCGAACTGATGGCGCGCAGCGAGCGCATGGCGCGCTTCCAGTCGATGGAAGACCTGCGCACCGAACTCGACATGCTGATCGGCAAGCGCCCGGCGCTGGTGCAGGAAATCGGGCGCGGCCCCGGCCAGCGCGAGGACCGCTATGCGCACCTGCTGAGCGGGCCGGTCGATGTCGCCGCCCTTGCCGCGCAGCGCGGCCCGGCGGTCATGCCGGCATCCGATCTCGAAGCCCGGATACAGACGCTGGAGGAAGAGGTCGCGGCCCTGCGCGCCCGCCTCGACGCGCTGGGCGGCTAGCGCGGTTCACGGCTTGATTGAATCGTCAGGATTCCCTGTTTGCTGATTTTGTGATTCAAGATGGTGGCTGGAATGGAGGCCAGCATCTGATGATCG
>NZ_QGGG01000005.1 GCF_003148475.1 Pseudaminobacter salicylatoxidans
AAACCCCGGAAACATCAAAAATGCAAGCAATTACAACATATTAGACAAAACATACCCAAACCCAAACGCAGAATCACAACCAATCCCACCACCAAGCCAAAGATTCGACGCACAGAAGGCTGTGAGAGGTTCCGCGGCAAACTCCGAACGGCTGCAGCGAAAACAAAAAGGGGCGCGGACGGACCGCACCCCTTCTCTCTTAATGAATGAGGCGACAGAGTCAGAATGGATAGTGCCGCGGCCCGTTCTGGATCGTGATCCAGCGCAGTTCGGTAAACTCCGCAATTGCAGCCTTACCGCCGAAGCGGCCATAGCCGGAGGCCTTCACGCCGCCGAAGGGCATCTGGGCCTCGTCATGCACGGTCGGGCCGTTGATATGGCAGATGCCGCTCTCGATCCGGCCCGCCACGTCCATGGCCCGCGAGATATCGCGGCTGAAGACCGCCGAGGACAGACCATACTCGCTGTCATTGGCCACACGCACCGCCTCGTCGACGCCGGACACGCGAATGACCGACACGACCGGCCCGAAGGATTCTTCCGAATAGATGCGCATGGCCGAAGTGACGTTGTCGAGAACGGTGGCCTGCATCACGGTTTCCTGCGATTCGCCGCCGGCGACCACGCGCGCACCCTTGGCCGTGGCATCCTCGACCAGTTCACTGATGCGCTTGACCGCCTCTATATTGACGACCGACCCCAGAATGGTGCCTTCGGCTTTCGGATCGCCCGCCTTCAGCGACCCTGCCTTGGCCGCAAGCTTACCGACGAATTCCTCGGCCACCTTTTCGTCCACGATCAGGCGTTCAGTGGACATGCAGATCTGGCCCTGATTCATGAAGGCGCCGAAGGCAGCGGCATCAACGGCCGCATCGATGTCGGCATCGTCGAGCACCAGGAACGGCGCCTTGCCGCCAAGCTCCAGCAGCGCCGGCTTCAGATGGCGAGCCGCCGTTTCGGCGATGATGCGTCCGACACGGGTGGAGCCGGTGAAGTTCACCCGGCGCACTGCAGGATGCGCGATCAGCTCATTGACAATTTCGGGCGCATCATCCGGCGCATTGGTGATGAAAGACACGACGCCTGCCGGAAGACCGGCCTCCTTCAGTACATCTGCGATAAGTTGGTGCGTAGCCGGGCATAGCTCGGAGGCCTTGAGCACGACGGTGTTGCCGCAGGCGAGCGGCATGGCAATGGACCGCACCCCCAGGATGACGGGCGCGTTCCACGGCGCAATGGCAAGCACCACGCCGACCGGCTGGCGTACGCCCATGGCAAAAGAGCCGGGAACGTCGGAAGGAATGATCTCGCCGCTGATCTGTGTGGTCATGGCACCTGCCTCACGCAACATGTTTGCGGCAAGGGCGGCATTGAAACCGGCCCAACCGGGCGTAGCGCCTGTTTCGGCGGCCATGCGCGCGATGAATTCCGGCGTGCGGGCTTCCATGATCTCGGCAGCCTTCAGGAGATATTTGCGGCGTTCGCCGGGGCCGGTCTTCGACCAGGCCGGGAAAGCGGCGGCGGCGGCGGACACCGCTGCGCGCGCATCGGCCAGCGAAGCGGCAGCGGCACGGCTTGCCTCGCCCTTGCTGATCGGATCGGCGCGCTTGAAGACGCGGCCGTCGCTGGCGTCGCGATACTGATTGTCGATCATCAGCTGGACGTTGAACATTCTTTCTTCCTTTCTTCACATTTGCCGCGCGGCGGCACCATCGCCGGCAAGGCCGAGATAGGCGCGTTGCACCGCGGGGTCGGCCCCCAGATCGGCGGCACTGCCGCCGCCGACGATGTGGCCGTTCTCCATCAGATAGGCACGATCCGCGATTTTCAGACTCGCGCGCGTGTTCTGTTCCACCAGCACGATGCCCGTTCCCTCGTCGGCGATCCGCCGCAGCGTCATGAAAAGCTGCTGCGTGACCACGGGCGCAAGGCCGAGCGAAGGCTCGTCCAGCAGCACGAAATCGGGCGCGGCCATCAGCGCACGGCCGATTGCCAGCATCTGCTGCTCGCCGCCGCTCATGGTGCGGGAAAGCTGGACGTGCCGTTCGCCCAGCCGCGGAAACATGGAAAAAACTTTGGCCAGACGCTCAGGCTCGCCAGCGCGGGCGCGGCGGGCGAAGGCGCCAAGGCGCAGGTTTTCCGCAACGGTCAGGTCGCCGAACAGCCCGCGCCCTTCCGGCACCAGCGAAATCCCCGCCTCCACGATCTCGTGCGGATCGAGCAACGACAGGTCTTTGCCGCCAACCGCTACCTGCGCCTCCATGCCCTTGCCCACCAGCCCGGCAATGGCCTTGAGCAGGCTGGACTTGCCCGCACCGTTGGAGCCGAGGATGGCGACGATCTCGCCCCGGCGCGCTTCCATGTCGATGCCGCGCAAAGCGACATGGCTGCCGTAGGAAACGGTAAGGCCGGCGACAGACAGAACGGTCTCAGTCATCCTCGTCTCCCAGATAGGCGGAGATCACGGCGGGCTCGGCCATAACGGCCGCGGTCTCGCCTGCGGCGATGACGGCACCGGCATTCATGACCACGCAGCGGCTGCACAGGCGCCGGATGGCCGACATGACATGCTCGACCATCAGAATGGTGACGCCTTCGTTGGCAAGCGAGTGGATCAGGTCGATGCCGCCATCGAGTTCTGTGGCGTTGAGCCCCGCAAGCCATTCGTCCAGCAGAAGGAGCCGCGGCGACAGAGCCAGCGCGCGGGCAAGCTCCAGCCGCTTCTGGTCGACATAGGTGAGTTCGGCCGCGAACACCCCTCCCCTGCCACCAAGGCCGACACGCGCAAGCAGCTTCTCGGCCTCGACATTCGCGGAAACACCCCAAAGCGGGTTCTCGCGGAAGGCAAGCCCGGAGATGACGTTTTCACGTACGCTCATGTCGTCGATGACGCGTACCAGCTGGAAAGTTCGGGCAATGCCGCCGCGGGCGATCGCATGCGGGCGACGCCCCGCGATGTCGCGCCCTTCCAGCCGCACCGATCCGGTGTCCGGCTTCAGACTACCGGAGATGAGGTTCATCGTAGTGGTTTTGCCCGAACCATTCGGCCCCAGCAGCCCCATGACCTCGCCTTCGTTGACGCTGAAGGCGGCTTCGCGCACCGCAACCAGCCCACCAAAGCGCTTGGTGAGGCCCGAGACTTCGAGCAGCGCCGTCATTGACGGGCCTCCTTCATCGCAGCCGATGCCCGCTCTTTCCTGCTACGCAGGCCGCGCAGCCTGGCAAGCGCACCCGCCACGCCCTGCGGCAGCAGATAAACGATGAGCATGAAGACGATGCCCAGGATAAGCAGATAGTGGTTGGGGAAATGGGCGTTCAGCCAATCGAACAACAAGGTAAGCGGAATGACCCCGAGCAGCGGCCCCCACAGCCGCTGCACACCGCCCAGCAGCGCCATGATGACGGTCTGGAACGAAACCTGCGGATTGAAGGCGATAGCCGGATCAATATAGGTCCAGCGCGGAGCCATGATCGCGCCGGTTAGCGTCATGAAAAGTGCGCTGAGCACGAAGAGCAGAAGCTTGGCGCGGGTGGTGTCGATGCCGACATGACGCGCCACCATCTCATCGCCACCGATGACGCGCAGCGCAAAGCCAAGCCGCGAGCGGCCGATGAGATAGCCCGACAGGAAGAGCAATGCGGCAACCCCGAGAAGCTGCCAGTAGATGGCCTGCTGATCGATGTCGAGGAACACATAGCGGCCGACCGTGCTGGTAACTTTGACCTCGTACCATGTCACCACCTGGCGGATGAGTTCGGTGAGGCCGAAGGTGAAGATGACGAAGTAGATGCCCGCAAGCCGCAGCGTGGAAAGGCCGACCAGAAGCGCGAGCAGGCAGCCGTTGATTGCGGCCACCAGCATGACGACCGGCCAGGGCAGCACCTCGCCCAGCACCGCCACCGTGTAGGCGCCGACGCCGAAGAAAGCGACGGTGGCGAGCGAGATGTAGCGCGTGGGGCCTGAAAACAGCGCCCAGGCGGTGGCGAGGATCGTGTAGTTGGCGATCGCGATGGCCAGCGACATGCCATAACCATCGACCATGTAGGGAACGAAGGCCAGCGCAGCGAACACCAGCGCGCCCAGGCCGATTGCAATTACGGGTCGGTCGGTCATCGGGCACGCGCTCCGAACAGACCCTGTGGGCGCACGATCAGTACCGCCAGGAAGATTGCGTAGGTGACAGCGATGGTCAGGCCCGGATCGACGAAGGTGGCGACGAAGGATTCAGCAAGTCCGAGGATCAGCCCGGCCACCAGCGCGCCGACGACATTGCCCACACCGCCCATTATGACGACGATGAGCGCCTTCATGGTGAAGACCACGCCGATATTGGCGTTGAACGTGAGAAACATGGAGATCAGTACGCCGCCGGTTGCGGCGATCGCACCGCCAAGCGCAAATGCGGCCGCGGCGACCCGGCGCACGTCGATGGCCACCAGCCCGGCCGCAACCGGATCGACGGCGACGGCACGCATGGCCGTGCCGCTGCGGGTATGCATGAGGAAGGCCCAGGCCGCCAGCGCTACGGCAAGCGCGACCGCCAGCACGATCAGCCGGTTGGCGGCAATCGTCGTGCCGAACAGGTCGACCGGCGTATTGTAATAGGAGTAGCTCGAATAATCGCCGCCGAAGAGCGCGAGCATGATGCCCTGCACGATGAACAGCATGCCGAAGGTCGCCAGAATGCTGTCCACCTCCAGCGCCCCGCGCGAGGGCGCGCGCCGCACCAGCGGCATCAGAAGCAGGCGGTAGATCGCCCAGGACAGCAGGAAGCCGGCAGGCGCCACGACAAGCAGCGCCACCAACGGTGAAATGCCGGCGGATGCAAACAGGACAAGTGCTGCAAAACAGGCCGCGATGACGAACTCGCCATAGGCGAGGTTCATGATCCGGGAGACGCCATATTGCAACGTCAGGCCCATGGCGACGAGCGCATATGTGCCGCCCATGGTCAGCCCGGAGAGAATTGCGTTGGTCAGCATTTTCTATGATCCGAGGCGATGCCGGCGCGGCGGGACGATGGTCAACTCCACCGCGCCGTCCACCGCCTTACTGCGCGGGCCAGGCTGGCTTGGGGAAGACAAGCTTGCCCGCCCCCGGATGATCGGCTGGCTCGAGGCCGACGAACTCGCCATCCTGCCACTGGCCAACGGTGAAGATGTTTGGCACCTGCCGGCTTTTATTGTCGAAGGAAATCTGGCCGAGCACCGTGTCAAAGGTCCCGGTACGCAGCACCTCGTTGACTTTTTCCTTGTCGAGCGTCCCGGCCTTTTCGATTGCCTGCTGCAACGCCTGTAGTCCGGCATAGGTCATGAAGCTCGCCCAACGGTCCGGCTCCTTGCCGACGACTTCCTTGTGCCTGGCGATATAGGCTCTGACCTTCTCGTCGTTGGGATCGATACCGCCGAGGCTGACCACGCCTTCGGCAGCCGCGCCAAACTTGTCTTTATATAGAGGGAAGGCTGTGGCCACGCCGGTATAGAAGAGCTTCGGGTTGAAGTTCAGCACGCGCGCCTGATCGGTGAGACCCAGCGTATCCGGCGGATAGGAGAAGGCGATGAAAACATCCGGATTCAACGCCTTCACCTCGTTGACGATCGGAGCGAGGTCCTGCGTGCCGAGCGGATAGGTCTTGTCGTAGACCAGCTTGAAATCATGTCCCTGCAATGCAGTGCGACCGGCTTTGGCCAGCTCGATACCGAAACCGTCGGCGATGGAAGCCATCGCGACGCTATCGCCGATCCTGCCTTCTTCGCGCAGCTTGACCAGCAGGTCGACCAGCCCTTCGGCGTAGGAGCCGCCGGTGCCCAGAAGCCAGTAGGAATTCGGCCAGCGGGCAGCAAGCTTCGGCGCCATGTCGGTGACCGACGTGCCGGCGATCTGCGGATAGCCGTATTTGTCGAAGATCGGGCCAACCGCCAGATTGTTGGCCGTGCCCCACGGGGTCAGGATGAAATCGACCTTGTCCTGTGTGGCAAGCCGTTCCACCGAGCGCACCGCCTCTTCGGAGCTGGAGCGGTCGTCATATTCGACAACCTCGATCGTCATCTGCCTGTCGCCAACCTTCAGGCCGCCGGCATCGTTGATCTCCTTCACCCACAGTTCGTAGTTGGGGATGGTGGTGGTGGTCGCTCCGCCGGCATTGGCACCGGTCTTGGACACAGCGTAGCCGATGCGAACCGCGTCCTGCGCATAGGCCGCCGACAGCGAGAACGCTGCAAGCGATGCCGCACAGATCATCGAACCAAGATGCTTTCGCAACATCTGCCTCATTCTTTCCTCCCTGGCTTCGCCGCAGACATGATGCGACGGTACCCGCGCGCGACTGGGCGCACGCAAGCGTGACTGCAAATTCTCGGTAGTCTCTCCATCCCGGAAGCGTGCAGGCCATGCCTGCCTTCGGCCGTTCCTCTCAGCCCGCGCGGACCTGTTCCGCGCGCTTCCATGACTGAACGCTAACCCCCTGCCCGGCAGGAGTAAAGTTGCCCGAATTGACGCTTTCAGATATTTTCTTGCCCATTTCGGATAATTGGGCATTTCCGTCATGTTCCAGACCACACCTCTGCCGCTGCTGGCTCAGGCAGACCGTGCGACGCCGACCGTGGCAGCTACCGAATGGCGGCTCAACGCACCGCGCTATGGCGGGCACAGCCACGCATTGGTGCTTACGGAAGGCAAAGCCACAGTACAGCTTTCCAAGGGCCAATTGCGCGCAATCGCCCCCTGTCTGGTGTGGATGCCGCCGGGAGCAGCGCTGACCGTGGCCCTGGATGCCGGAAGCGCCGGCTTCATCGTTTCCTGTTCGGAAAACCTCGTCTCCATGGCGATCTCGGGTGGCCAGCCGTCCGCGCTGCGCGCCACCGCCGACCGCCTGATCCTGGGCGAAATACGGCCGGGCGATGCCGGACAGGTTGCCACGCTCGCCGCAACGGCCGAGACCATTCACCGGGAATTGCGCGCCCCGAAGGAAAGCGGCGTCGAGTTGCTATCGGCCTGCGTGACGATCATGCTGGTCATTGCCCAGCGGCTGTCGCCGCAGCCGGCATTGGCCCAGGCAGACGGCTGGCCAGCTCCGCAACTCCTGCAGCGTTTCATGCAGATGGTGGAGGTGCACTTTCGCGAGCAGTATACGATCCGTCGCTATGCCGACGAGCTTGGCGTGACCGAGCGGCGTCTGCACGACACAGTGGTCAAGGCCACCGGACGCAGCCCGCTGGCGCTGGTCCATGCCCGGCTTCTGGAGGAGGCTCGGGCGCGGCTGGCCGAATCCTCGCTGCCGGTCGCGCAGATCGCCTATGGTCTGGGCTTTCGCGACCCGGCGCATTTCACGCGCTTCTTCGGCAAGGCGGTAGGCCTGTCGCCTCGCCGCTACCGGGCCGGACTACGCGAGGCGAGGAAGGATCGCGAAACCTTCGCCGCCTGGCCGTAAAGGGATTACCGGAGCGCCATGTGGGGCGCTCCGGCGACTTTCGTGTCAGGCCTTGACCTGCTTCAGCGCCTCGTCGAGCGAGGTCTTCAGCGCCGAGATGATTTCATCGACCTGCGCCCTGGTGATGATGAGCGGCGGGCAGAAGGCAAGTGCATCACCCATATTGCGGGAGATCACGCCGTTCTGCTGCAGCAGTCCGTTGGTCAGCGCGCCGAGTGCGCCGGGCTGTCCCCACGGCGCCTTCGTCGCCTTGTCGGCCACCAGCTCGATCGCCGCGATGAGACCAATGCCGCGCACTTCGCCAACCAGTTCGTGCGAGGAAAGCTCGCGCAAACGCTGCTGCATATAGGCACCCACCTCGCGCGCATTGCCGACAAGGTCGCGCTCTTCGATGAGGCGCAGGTTTTCCAACGCCACCGCTGCCGCCACCGGATGGCCACCGGCGGTGAAGCCATGGCCGAAAGTACCGATGCGGTTGCTTTCGTCCGCCAGCGGCTCGAACACCTTGTCGTTGATGAGCAAGGCCGAGATCGGCAGGTAGGACGACGAAAGCTGCTTGGACATCACCATGATGTCGGGCTGCAATCCATAGGTCTGCGAGCCGAACATCTCGCCGGTGCGGCCGAAACCGCAGATCACTTCGTCCGCGATCAGCAGGATGTCGTACTTCTTCAGAACTGCCTGGATCTTTTCCCAGTAGCCGGCCGGCGGCACGACGACGCCACCGGCACCCATGACCGGCTCGCCGATGAAGGCGGCGACGGTTTCAGGGCCTTCGGCCAGGATCAGCTTCTCCAGCTCTTCCGCCAGCCGGGTGGAGAACTGCTCCTCCGTTTCACCCGGCCGCGCCTCGCGCCAGTAATGCGGGCTTGCCGTGTGAAGCACATTGGCGATCGGCAGGTCGAAGGAAATCTGGTTGTTGGGCAGGCCGGTCAGGCTGGCCGAAGCGATGGTGACGCCGTGATAGCCGCGCTGGCGGCTGATGATCTTCTTGCGCTGCGGCTGGCCCAGCGCATTGGAACGATACCAGATCATCTTCATGGCCGTGTCATTGGCCTCGGAACCGGAATTGGTGAAGAACGCCTTGCTCATCGGCACGGGCGCCATCTGCACCAGCTTCTCCGCCAGATCGATCAGCGGCGAGTGCGATTTGTGGGTGAAGCTATGATAATAGGGCAGCTTCGACATCTGCTTCGTGGCCGCGTCGACAAGGCGCTGCTCGGAAAAGCCGACAGCCACGCTCCACAGGCCGGCCATCGCCTCGATGTAACGCTTGCCGCTATTGTCCTCGACATAGATGCCTTCGCCCTTTTCAATAATGAGCGGCCCGGCTTCCTGATGCCGGCGCGCATTGGTGTAGGCGTGGAGATTGTAGCGAATGTCGCGCGCTTCGGGGGAATTGGGCTGGGTGTCCATGATCGGTTCCTGTTGATCCACATCGTCACCACACGAGCGTGCCGGCTTCCCACGTTTCGGGACTGGATGACGCTTGCGAGGCAAAAAGCTTTGCTGTTTGATGCATCATGTATTTTAGCCATTGGCGCGTCAAGCCAGTGCGCACGCGAACGGCATAGAGCATGGACCCGAACTTCGCCCTAGAGGCACTGGAGCACGAAAATCTCGGCAATACCGTTTACGGGCGGATTGCCGACGCCCTGATAAAGGGCCGACTTGCGCCCGATGCGCGGCTGACCATCCGCGATCTGGCGCAATCTCTCGGCACGAGCGTGACGCCGGTGCGCGATGCGATATTGCGTCTGATCCAGGATGGGGCTCTGGTGCAGAAATCCGCGCGCGACGTCCGCGTGCCGAGGATCACCATCCGGCGCTACAAGGAAATCCGGCAAATTCGCCTGGAGCTTGAAGGACTGGCGGCGCGCGAAAGTGCGCTGAAAGCCGATCCTGCCGCAATCGCACGCCTGCGCGACCTTATCGCGCGCAACGAGGCGGCAATCGCCGGCAAGGATTGGCTGGCGGCGCTCGACCTCAACCAGACCTTTCATTTCGCGCTCGCCGAAATCGCCGGCATGCCGGTACTGCGCGGCATACTCTACCGCCTTTGGCTGCAGATGGGACCTCTGATCGCCGAATCCTATCAGGCTGGCGGCCGCATCATGATCGACCATCACTACGCGGTGCTGGATGCAATCGCACGGCGCGATCCCGACGCCGCCGAACAGGCCATTGCGCAGGACATCGGCGACGCGGGCAGGATCATTCTGGAGCGCATGGAACAACGCGAGCCTGAAGCAGCGGCGGAATAGCTCATGGAAAAGGTCGACTGCATCGTTGCCGGCGCCGGCGTCGTGGGGCTGGCAATCGCCCGCGAAGCCGCACGGCGCGGCTGGGAAACGCTGATCCTCGAAGCCGCCGACGCGATCGGCACGGAAACCAGTTCGCGCAATTCCGAGGTCATCCACGCAGGCATTTATTATCCGGCCGGCAGTCTCAAGGCGAAGCTGTGCGTTGAGGGCCGCGACAAGCTCTATACCTATGCGCGCGAACGCGGCATCGCGCATCGCCGCTGCGGCAAGCTGATCGTGGCGACGCAGGAAGGCCAGCAGGCCACGCTGGCCGAAATCGCCAGCAAGGCCAAGGCGTGCGGCGTCACCGACCTTGAAATGCTGAGCGGTGAAAAGGCACGCGAGATGGAGCCGGCACTCAGTTGCACCAGCGCCCTGCTCTCGCCTTCCACCGGCATCATCGACAGCCACGGGCTGATGCTTTCGCTGCTTGGCGAAGCCGAGGAGAACGGCGCAGCACTTGCCCTGAACACATCCGTCGTCTCAGCGCGCGCCGAAGCGCAAGCCATCGTGGTCCAGGCGCGCGACACCACAACCGGAGAAGAGATGGAAATCGCGGCAACGCGCCTCTTCAATGCCGCCGGTCTCGGGGCAAATCGTCTCGCGCGCTCCATTGACGGTCTCGACCCCCGGCATATTCCACCGCTCAATTATGCGCGCGGCAATTATTTCTCGCTTGCACACCGGCCGGTGTTCTCACACCTTATCTATCCGGTTCCGGAACCGGGCGGGCTCGGCGTCCACCTGACTCTCGATCTCAATGGCGGCATGCGCTTCGGCCCCGATGTCGAATGGGTTGACACCATAGATTATCGCGTGGACCCGCGCCGCGCCGACCATTTCTATGGTGAAATCCGCAAATATTGGCCCGACCTTGCCGATGGCGGCCTTCAGCCTGCCTATAGCGGCATTCGCCCCAAGCTCGCCGGGCCGGGCCAACCCAATGCCGATTTCGTCATAGAGGGCGGCGAAACTCATGGCGTTGCCGGCCTCGTGAACCTGTTCGGCATCGAAAGCCCCGGCCTGACCTCCTGCCTCGCCATCGCCGCACATGCGGTCGCCCTGGCACAGTAATCGACCGCCCCGATACACCCGACAACTTGGAAAACGGTATCAGTTCACACACGTAAGTGACCGATTTACTTTGGAATCGTTCCAAAAGATCGTTCTTGTGGAGCCGGCCTTATGGAGTTAAATCCTGACCGCATCCGGAAGCTTTTCCCGGAAGCGAAATCAAACTCCCGAGGCGGCCATGCTGGCTCCATTCCTTATCATGCTGCGCGAAGGCCTCGAGGCAGCGCTTATTACCAGCATCGTCGCCAGCTATCTGCGTCAGACCGGGCGCTATGAATGGATGCCGGCGGTGTGGATCGGCATTTTCCTGGCCGTCGCCCTGTCGCTTTTCGCCGGCACCGGACTTTTGCTCATCAGCGCGGAATTTCCGCAGCGCGCGCAGGAACTGTTCGAAGCGGGCGTCGGCATCGTCGCCGTTTTCGTGCTTGTCTCCATGGTGTTCTGGATGCGCAAGGCATCCGCGTCCATCAAGTCCGAGCTGCATGGCTCCATCGACGCAGCGCTTGCCACCCCCGCAGGCGCGACGTGGGCACTGATCGGAATGGTTTTCATCGCCGTGGCACGCGAGGGTCTGGAATCGGTTTTCTTCCTGCTGGCCATCTTCCAGCAGAGCACCGGCCCGCAGGCGCCACTCGGCGCGCTGGCCGGCGTGCTGGTGGCGGTGGCGCTGGGCTATGCCATCTATCTGGGCGGCGTGAGGATCAATCTGCGCCGTTTCTTCCGCTGGACCGGCATCTTCATCCTCATCGTCGCCGCGGGCATCCTGTCCAGCGCGCTGCGCAACCTGCATGAGGCCGGGCTCTGGAACGGCCTTCAGGCGCGCGTCTACGACCTCAGCGAGATATTGCCGGTGTCGAGCCCGATCGGCACCGTCCTGTCTGGCATCCTCAACTATCAGGATTCGCCGACGGTCGGCGAAGTCATTGTCTATGTCGTATTCCTGGCGGTCACGCTGGTGCTGTTCCTGCGGCCGCTGCCGCAACGCCCCGCCGTGACCGTGCGGACGGCCGGAAACATGCAAGGTTAGGCTGAAACATGTCGGCATCCGAAAAGAGCACGCACAAGGCCCCCTCCTCTGCTCTCATGCGCCTTGCCGCCGCCGGAGCGGGCGTGCTGATGATCGCGGCAGCGGGCGCCTTCTATCATGCGAGCCGGATGACGCAGCCGCAGACGGTGGGCGAAGTCTACCGCGTGGAGGTCGGCGCGCGCGCCTGCGAGCCCAATGCGATCACCGTCGCCGCCGGCCGCAACACCTTCGAGATCCACAATGCTTCCGACCGCCCGGTCGAATGGGAAATCCTGTCGGGTGTCATGGTCGTGGCTGAGCGTGAGAACATCGCACCAGGCTTCAGACAGACGCTGACGGCAAATCTCGCGCCCGGCAGCTACGAGATCACCTGCGGCCTGCTCTCCAATCCACGCGGTACGCTGACGGTCACGCCTTCCGAAGCCTATGCGGCGGCAGCCGCACGCCCGACGCTGAAAGCCTTCATTGGTCCGCTGTCGGAATACAAGGTCTATCTCGCCATGCAGGGGTCGGCGCTGGTGAGTTCCGTCACCGCGCTTGCCGAAGCGATCGAGGCTGGAGACCTGGAACAGGCGCGCAGCCTCTATCAGGCGGCCCGCACGCCTTACAACCGTATCGAGGCGGTGACCGACCGTATCTCCGACCTCAAGAACGCCATTGATCCGGTCGCCGACTATCTCGAAAAGCGCGAAGAAGACCCCGCTTTCACCGGCTTCCACCGCATCGAATACGGTTTGTTTTCAGCGGGCAGCACAGATGGCCTCGCACCGGTCGCTGAAAAGCTGGTTGCCGACGTGACGGCGCTGAAGCAGCGGCTGCGCGAAATGAAGCTGGGGCCGGAAGACCTTGCCAACAGTGCCGCCAACCTGGCGACCCGGCTGGCCGAAGGACCGGCAAGCCATGGTGCAAGCCGTTATGCCGGCACCGACCTTGCCGAACTCAGCGACAATCTCGACGGGCTGGCCAAGATGGCCGGTTTGCTCAAGCCGGTCCTGTCGGAAGCCGCGCCAGACGTGGCCAGGGATGTCGACGAAAAGCTTAGCGCCACGCGAACGGCGCTCGACACGTTCAAGGGGGCCAATGGCTTCCCGACCTTCGACAAGGTCGACGAGGCCGCACGCAAGGCGCTCGCCAAATCCTTCGAGGATCTGGCCGCGGCGCTCTCGCGTATCAATCAGGCTGTCGGATTAGGGTGAAGACGATGAGCAGCAAACCCGGCGGTTGCCCGTTTCAGGCCAGCAGGCGTGACCTGCTGAAGGGGCTTGGCCTCGCGGCCGGTGGCGGCCTCGCTGCCGGCTTCACACAGGACCACGCATTCGCGGCGGAAACCCCATCACATCGGCACGTCACCGACGCGCCCGTGGGGGATGGCGACTTCGATCAGCGCCAGCCATATCTCGGGATCCATCAGGCGGGCATCGTGACGCCGCGCCCGAGTTGCGGAATGATCGCGGCCTTCGATGTGCTCGCGCCCCAACCGGAAGACCTCGAGCGGTTGCTGCGCAAACTGACCGAGCGCATCGCTTTCCTGACCCAGGGCGGCCGGACACCGGAACTGGACCCCAAGCTGCCGCCGTCCGATTCCGGCATTCTCGGCCCCGAGGTCAAGCCGGACAATCTGACCATCACCGTGTCGCTCGGCGCATCCTTCTTCGACGACCGGCCATGGCTTGCTCCTCTCAAGCCGCGCAAGCTCGTGCGCATGACCAGGTTTCCCAACGACGCGCTGGACCGGTCGATCTGCCACGGCGACATCACGCTACAGCTTTGCGCCAACACGCAGGACACCACCATCCATGCCCTGCGCGACATCGTTAAAACCATGTCGGACCAGATGGTGCTGCGCTGGAAGCAGGAGGGCAATGTGCCCGCCATCCAGCCCTCGGCTGACGGCACGGTGCAGAGCGCACGCAATTTCCTGGGTTTCCGCGACGGATCGGCCAATCCCGATTCGGAAGACCACGGGCTGATGAAACGGATTGTCTGGGTCGGCGCAGACAACCGGGAACCGAACTGGGCGACTGGCGGCACCTATCAGGCGGTGCGCATCATCCGCAACTTCGTCGAGCGCTGGGACCGTACGCCACTGGGCGAGCAGGAGCGCATCTTCGGACGGGTGAAGACCACCGGCGCCCCCCTGGGCGGTGGCGAGAGCGAATTCGATGTGCCGGATTATGCGCAAGACCCGGATGGCGGGATCACGCCTCTGGACGCGCATATCCGGCTTGCCAATCCGCGCACGCCCGGCAGCGAGGAAAACCTGATCCTGCGCCGGCCGTTCAACTATTCCAACGGGGTGACGAAGTCCGGGCAGCTCGACCAGGGACTGCTCTTCATCTGCTACCAGGCCGATCTGGAAAAAGGCTTCATCGCCGTACAACGGCGGCTCGATGGCGAACCGCTCGAAGAATATCTGAAGCCGGTCGGCGGTGGCTATTTCTACACCCTTCCCGGCATCATCGACAAAAACGACTATCTCGGCAGCCAGCTCGTGCAAGCCATCGCCGAAAACGCTTCCATGCGCAGCAGCAATCAGGAGTAGGGAAATGCACATGAGACATCTTTTCGCGGCCGGCGCGCTCGCCGTCCTGCTTGCCGGGCCGGCACAAGCGGCTGGCGAACCGAGCCTCGATCTGGTCGAGCCGATCGCCGACTACAAAATTTATGTTTCGGAGAAGCTTCAGAAGCTGGTGGCCGACACCACTGCTTTCACCGATGCCGTCAAGGCAGGCGACATCGACAAGGCCAAGGCGCTTTTCGCCCCGACCCGCATGAGCTACGAAGCCATCGAACCGATCGCCGAGCTGTTCAGCGACCTCGACGCTTCCATCGACTCGCGCGCCGACGACTATGAGCAAGGCGAAAAAGACCCGGCCTTCCCCGGCTTCCATCGCATCGAATACGGCCTGTGGGAGCAGAATTCGACCGAGGGGCTCGCTCCCATCGCCGACAAGCTGCTGGCCGACGTGAAGGATCTGGACAAGCGCATCGCCGACCTGACGCTGCCGCCCGAAACGGTGGTGGGCGGCGCGGCCGTATTGATGGAAGAAGTGGCGGCAACCAAGATCTCGGGCGAGGAAGACCGCTACAGCCACACCGATCTATGGGACTTCAAGGGCAATTTCGATGGTTCGCGCAAGATCTTCGATCTGATGCGTCCGCTGATCGAGGAGAAGGAAGGCGAGTTCGTCACCAAGGTGTCCGGCAATTTCGATACGGTCGAGACAACGCTGGCAAAGTACAAGGCCGGCGATGGCTATGAAACCTACGACAAGCTGAGCGAAGACGACCGCAAGGTTCTGGCCGCCGCCGTCAACACGCTGGCCGAAGACCTCTCGACCCTGCGCGGCAAGCTCGGCCTCGACTGAGCCAGCGACTTCAACCACTGAAACGAGGCCTGGCTGCTCGATTGCAACCGGGCCTTTTCACCATCTGGTGCACTTTGCATGGCGGAACCCCGATGCTCCTCCACGATACGAAGGTAGCAGAGCCATCCGTTTGCGGCGGCTGATCACCGCGCGTAATATTTTGTAAGAATCGCAATTGCATCCTGGCGTCGCATTCAGGCCTGATTTTTACGGCGAGCCTGAGATGATATGCCATGCTGCGGGTTGCTTCGCTTCCTGCAGGCAACATCCATGACGGTCAAATCAGGTGATCGTCTTGGAACCTAAACCGATCGATAACCATATTGATCGCGAAATACGCATTTAGGACAATTTCCGGTGGCAGGTTCCGCCCGCCAGATCGCAGCAGAAAGCCGTTCAATGCATCAGCCGAAACAACGTACTGTCGACAGAATGGGGAAATTCGGACCACTGATGGTTTCCACCCTTCGACAGGAACGCAAGTCCTATCGCGCCGAGACGGCCGTACCGCACGGGGAAGGCCTGCTCATTGCCTCCTACAATGTCCATAAATGCGTCGGCACCGACGGCAGGTTTGATCCGGGACGTATCCTGTCCGTCATCCGCGAGATCAATGCCGATGTGATCGCGCTTCAGGAGGCGGACGAGCGCTTTGGCGAACGTGCGGCTCTTCTCGATCTCGAATCCCTGAAAAGACAAAGCGGCCTTGCCGCCGTTCGCCTGCCGGTACCGCGCAAGGGGCATGGCTGGCATGGCAACGTGGTTCTGGCGCGCGACGCCGAGGTGACAGCAACGCACCAGATCGCCTTGCCCGGAGTGGAACCGCGTGGCGCGCTGATGGTTGATCTGACGCTGCCGGCCGGACCGCTGCGCGTCATCGCCGCTCATCTCGGCCTTTTGCGCCGCTCGCGCGCGCAGCAGGTGGAAGCGCTGCTCTCGGCCGCCCAGGCCAAGGATACCCGCCCAACCCTCCTGATGGGCGACCTCAACGAATGGCGGTTGGGCCGGCGCTCATCGCTGCTCGGCCTGCATCCCGTGTTCGGACCGCTTCACGCCTCGGTGCCGAGTTTTCCGTCGCGCTTTCCGGTGTGGGCGCTCGACCGGGTGCTGGCCAATCCGCATCATCTGGTTTCCAGCGTTGAAATCCACGACACGCCGCTGGCGAGGGTCGCCTCCGACCACCTGCCCATCAAGGCCCGGATCAATCTGAACGCCATGCAGGAACAGACACAGGCCGCCTGACGGCGGACGCAGCCTGCAAATATCGCCCGAGCGCCTCCAACCGCAAGCTGCTACGTACCATATATGCTGAGGCAGCACGTTGAGGCAGGCGGCTTGCTTTTCCGCCAATGTCCTGCGAAACCGCGATGACAGAAGCTCCAGGCACAGCGCGCCCAATTCAGCAAGAACCGGAAAGGTCCGGTCGCGCCAGACCCGGAGCATGAATCAGGGAAGGAACATCATGACCATTGCAATTACCCCCATTGCAAAAGAGACGGCCGATCTGCTTGCCAAGCTTGGCGTCGCGGGCAACACGCTTTCCGGCGGGGAGCTTTCGGTTCACAGTCCTGTGACGCGCGAGCAGATCGCGGCTTTGAGGCAGGTTTCGCCAGCGGCCGCGGCAAGCGCGATCGACAAGGCCGACGCCGCCTTCCGCGCCTGGCGGCTGGTGCCTGGCCCGCGCCGCGGCGAGCTGGTGCGGCTGCTGGGCGAGGAACTGCGCGCCGCCAAGGCCGAGCTTGGCCGGCTGGTCTCGATCGAGGTCGGCAAGATCCCCTCCGAAGGGCTCGGCGAGGTGCAGGAGATGATCGACATCTGCGACTTCGCCGTCGGCCTGTCGCGCCAGCTCTACGGCCTCACCATCGCCACCGAGCGTCCCGGCCACCGCATGATGGAAACCTGGCACCCGCTCGGCGTCGTCGGCGTCATCTCGGCCTTCAACTTCCCGGTCGCGGTGTGGTCGTGGAATGCCGCGCTGGCGCTGGTCTGCGGCGATGCGGTGGTGTGGAAGCCGTCGGAGAAGACGCCGCTGACCGCGCTTGCCTGCGCCGCCATTTTTGCCCGCGCGGTCAAGCGCTTCGGTGCCGATGCGCCCGACGGCCTGCTCACCGTGCTGATCGGCGACCGCGCCGTCGGCGAGGTGCTGGTCGATCATCCGAAGGTGCCGCTGGTCTCGGCCACCGGCTCGACGCGCATGGGCCGCGAGGTCGGCCCGCGGCTGGCCAAACGCTTCGCCCGCGCGGTGCTGGAGCTGGGCGGCAACAATGCCGGCATCGTCTGCCCGTCGGCCGATCTCGACATGGCGCTGAGAGCGATCGCCTTCGGCGCCATGGGCACCGCCGGCCAGCGCTGCACGACGCTGCGCCGCCTGTTCGTGCATGATAGCGTCTACGACCAGATCGTGCCGCGGCTGAAACGGGCCTATGAGAGCGTGTCGGTCGGCAATCCACTGGAGACCGGCGCGCTGGTCGGGCCGCTGATCGACAAGGCTGCCTTCGACAACATGCAAAAGGCGCTGGAACAGGCCCGGGCCAATGGCGGCACGGTGACCGGCGGCACCCGCTTCGACAGCGGCCACCAGGATGCCTGGTATGTGCACCCGGCGATCGTCGAGATGCCCGCGCAGGTCGCGCCGGTGACGGAAGAGACCTTCGCGCCGATCCTCTATGTCATGAGATATTCCGACTTCGACGCGGTGCTGGCGCTGCACAATGCGGTGGGGGCCGGCCTGTCGTCGTCGATCTTCACGCGCGACCTGCAAGAAGCCGAACGCTTCCTCGGCGCCGACGGTTCCGACTGCGGCATCGCCAATGTCAACATCGGCACTTCGGGTGCCGAGATCGGCGGTGCCTTCGGCGGCGAGAAGGAGACCGGCGGCGGCCGCGAGAGCGGCTCCGACGCCTGGAAGGCCTATATGCGCCGCGCCACCAACACCATCAACTATTCCAACGCCCTGCCGCTCGCCCAGGGCGTCTCCTTCGATATCGACTGACCGGAAAGCCCCCGCGAAGCATAGACTCGCGGCGGTCTGCATCGATCAAAATTTCGGGACCGCTCCAAATCACGGGTCGGTCCCGAATTTGTTTTAAGCTTCCCCGGCGGCAGTCCTGCCCACGACATAGCCGAATGTCAGTGCCGGCCCCAGCGTGATTCCGGCGCCCGGATAGGCGCCTGCCATGATGGAATTCATATCGTTGCCGCAGGCATAGAGCCCCGCGATCACATTGCCCTCCCCGTCACGAACCTGACCCCTGCCATTTACCGCAAGGCCCATCGAGGTCCCGATATCGCCCGGATAAATCTCGATCGCATAATAGGGCGGATTATCGAGCGGCCGCAGGCACGCATTGGGCTTCTGCTCCGCGTCGCCCAGGTAGGTCTGGTAAGCGGTCGAGCCCTTGCCGAAGGCCGTATCATGTCCCTGCGCGGCATCCGCATTGAAGGCGCGGATCGTGGCTTCAAGCTGATCGGCAACGATACCCGTGACGGATGCCAACTCAGCGACGCTGCGTCCCCGCTTCAGATAACCAGACTTGAGATATGGCCCGACCCGACCCGGAAACGCCGGGACCGCACCCAGGCCATAGCGACGCAGCGCGCGGTGATCGCACACCAGCCAGGCGGACTTCCTGTTTTCCGATTCCAGCTTGCCAATGAGGCCCTGGACGAAATCGTGATAGGAGCGCGCCTCATTGGTGAAGCGCTTTCCGTCATGTCCCACGGCAATCACGCCGGGCTTGGCCCGATCGAGGAACAGATGCGGGAAAGGACGCTTGCTCCCATCCGCATTGGGCAATAGCGAAACCGGCGTCCAGAAACCGCCATTGTTGTTGCTGGTCACGAATTCCGCGCCGATGGCTTCGGCCGCTTCAATCGAGCCGCCGGTTCCGGCCGTCGGGGACATGGAATAGTGCGGAAGCCCTTTCGCGACATGATGGAAGCTGCGCGCACGGCGCTTCGTATCGTGCGGAAAACCGCCGGAAGCCAGCACAACCCCCTTTGCAGCCGCGATATCCCTGAAGCCGCCCGGCCCCTTCACCCGCGCTCCGGTGATGCGGCCTTCAGCATCCTGCTCCAGCCCCACCAGTTCGGTGTCCAGAAGCAGAGGGATCTTCAGCGAAAACACCGTCTCGGCAAGCCGGCCGGCAATGGCTGCGCCCAGAACCAGACGCGTCGTGCGACCGTGGACCAGCCGGTCCTTGGCATAGCGCATCACCACGCGGGTGGCGTAGACGGCCGAATTGAAAGACCGCGACATCCTGAGAAAATGGCCGATGTCGAAGCGGTTGAGCATCATGCCGCCAAGCAGCGTGAAATCGGCGATCGGCGGCCGCAGGCGGGCCAGATTGGCACCCAGCCTGGACCCGTCGTAATCTTCCGCATCGATGACACGGCCGCCCATTGCCGCGCCCGGCTGATCGGAATGATAGTCCGGCGAATAGGGACGGTGGGTGAACTTCAGCGCGGTGTTGTCATGGAAGAAGCCGATGGCTTCGGGGCCGTTTTCCAGAAATGCATCGACGACCTCGGCATTGAACCGGTTTCCGGTCTCGCCTTCGATGTAGCGCCGGGCTTCCGCGCGGTCGTCCTTCATGCCGCCCGCCCGCATGATGGGATTGTCGGGGATCCAGATAGCTCCGCCCGAAACCGCGGTGGAGCCGCCGAAATAGGATGACTTCTCGATGATGACAGGCTTCAGGCCAGAATGCGCGGCGGTGATTGCGGCCGCCATGCCGGCGGCACCGGAACCGACCACGAGAAGATCGCATTGATCGGGAACCATCGTCATATCATGCCTCCGGGCGCGGGTAGCGGCCCATCGCCCAACCGCCATCGACGGCCAGCACCTGACCGGAAATGAAGCTCGCCTCGTCGCTGGCGAGGAAACGGATCGCCCGCGCAATGTCTTCGGGCTTGCCCACGCGACGAAGCGGGCACTGGTCAATCATAATCGCCCGGCGCCATGTTTCTGTGCGAATGCGCTCGGCGGTCAGAGGTGTTTCGATAAGACCGGGCGCCACGGCGTTGACACGGATTCCCTCAGGCCCATAGTCGGTCGCCATCTGTCGCGTCAGGCCCGCCACGGCTGCCTTGCTGGCCGAATAACCCGAGCTGTTTTGCGCGCCGATCTCGGCGAAGATCGAAGCCGTGTTGACGATCGCGCCACCGCCGGTCTGACGCATGCGGCCGACCGCCCACCTGGACAGGCGAAACAGACCGAGCACATTGACATCGAAATAGGCGCTGAACTCCTCATCCGACGTGTCGAGCGCGGATTTCCCCCGAGCGATGCCGGCATTGTTGATCAGCACGTTGAGCGTGAGGCCGCGTGCGTCGAAGAGCTGATCGAGTGCATCAATGAGGCGCGCATCGGTGACGTCACCGGCCAGGGGCACCACGGCCTCGTAGCGCCCGGCCAATGCCGTCACGCCCTCGGACGACACATCCACTGCCACCACCGTTGCACCTACGGCGAGCAATGCCTCGGCCGTGGCAAGACCGATCCCCTGACCCGCGCCGGTCACCACAACCGTGAGTCCTTCGAAATTGGCCGGTGTCAGATTCATTTCATTCTCCTTCAGAACGCAGCCGTGCCGCCAACGGAGCGACCGCCATCGACCAACAAAACCTGCCCGGTGATGAAGCCAGCCAGCGGGCTGGCGAAGAAAGCGGCCGCGTGGGCAATGTCCTCCGGCTTTCCAAGGAGACCCGTCGGCTGCTGCGCGCGCAATGCATCAAGGCCGGCGTCCGAACGGGCACGCAGCATTTCCGTTTCGATCACGCCCGGCGCGATCGCATTGACGGCGATCCGGCGCGGCGCAAGTTCCAGCGCCAGCGCTCGGGTGAAGCCGGCAACAGCGGCCTTGGACGACACGTAATGCGCATAATGCCGCGCGCCGAGCGCCGCACGCGAGGCCAGATTCACGATGCGCGCACCATCCGCCATCTTGCGGGCCGCCTGCTGGCACAGCGTGAACATGGCGACCAGGTTCACCTCGTACATGCGTCGGAAATCGTCGGCCTTCAGTTCATCGAACGCGATCACGTTGAAGATACCCGCGTTGTTGACCAGAACCTCCAGGTTTTCGGCCTTGTCGATTATCGCCTGGGTGGCGGCTTCATCGGTGATGTCGAGCACCTCGACACGCGCCGCCAAACCCCTTTGCGTGATCTGCCTTGCAGTCTCTTGTGCTTGCGCCTCGTCGCGGTCGGCCACGATCACCAGATACCCTTCGGACGCCAGACGGTGCGCAATAGCCCGCCCGATCCCCGAGCCCGCGCCGGTGACGATTGCAGAGGGAGATTGAAGCTCGGACATGCGTAGATTTCCTCGGGCGACTGGCATGGCCGGTCGCTCACTGCTATTTCGGTTTTGCTGGAAAGAAGCCGGCTTTGCCGGCATGGGGAACGGGCGCAGGAGCCACAGCCCCCGCGCCCGGCATCTCAGTTCAGGCCGAACGTGTTTTCATCAAGCTTTGAATAGAGATTTTCCTTGACGATCCTGGCCACCGCATCGGGATCAGTGCGATCGACATCGGCCATCAGTCCCGACCACTTCTTCTGCAGTTCAAGGAAGTTGGCAATGACATCGCTCGGGTCCTCGATCTTGCGCTCGGCCATCGAACGCTTGGGCAGTTCGGCGATCATGCTCGTCTTGAACTTGTCCAGCGCCGCGACCATGTCGGGATTGGCCTCGGTGATCTTCAGGCCGCGCTCTTCCGACCCCTTGAGCGCGTTTGCCACGCCAACATGGTAGGCCACCTGCGAACGGGCGAGGCCGATCGCGGTCTCATCAAGCAGGATGCGGCGGTTTTCAGGGGACAGGCCGGACCAGAAATCCTTGTTGTAGACATAGGTCGCGCCGACGACCACGCCCATCGGCAGCAGATTTACGGTCTTGGCCACTTCCCAGAACTTGTTGCCCTTGTCGAGGTTGGTCGGGTCGGTCATCGTGCAGTCGAGCGAGCCGCGCTCAAGGCCTGAATAGACGTCGGCGATCGGCACCGAAACCGGAACGGCCTTCAGCGACTGCACCCAGGCTGTCTGGGCGGTCCCGGCCGTGCGGATTTTCAAACCTTCCGCCGAAGCGGGATCGGTGATCTCTTTCATGCAGACGAAGTTGTAGACCGGGGTCGCATATCCGCCGACGAAGACGCCGCCGTTCTTGTTCCACTCGGCCCGGACCTTTTCATTCGTCAGTCCAAGTTCGGTCCAGGCAAAGGCTGCCGCGAAGTCATCATCGGAAACGAAGACCAGATCGTTGACGACGTTGTTGAGCGGCAGTTCTGATGGGTTGTAAGGCGGATAAACGATGCCGAGTTGCGCCACGCCATCACCGATGCCCTGCATGGTGGTGGGTGCCGGAACCAGCGAACCGCTCGAATAGATTTCGAAATCCACGCTGCCTTTCGACGCTTCCTTCACGTCGGCAGCGAACTTCTGATAGGGAAATTCGTTGAGGATATGGGCCGGCGTCATCCAGTTCGTTGCCTGGAACGTTTCGGCCTGAGCCATTCCGCTGGTCAGTGCCACCGATGCCACGGCAGTCATAAGCAATCTTTTCATTGTCTCTCTCCCGTCGAATGAGGTTTCAATTGGTGAAGCTTCCTAGCGCTCAGCGCATTTCCATGAGGCTGGGCAGCCAGAGCGAGATGAATGGGAACGCGATCAGGAGGCCGAGCGTGACCAGATCGGCCAGCACGAACCACGATACGCCCTTGAAGATCGTCCCGAGCGAGACCCGCGATCCCATGGAAGATTTGATGACAAACACATTCATTCCCACCGGCGGCGATACCAGACCGAGCTCCAGAAGCTTGATGGTCAGGACGCCGAACCAGATCATGTTGACGTCATGGGACAGCAGCAGCGGACCGAGCACCGGCAGCGTCAGGAGCATGATCGAGATGCTTTCCAGGAATGCCCCCAGCGCAAGGAACAGAAGGCACACGAGCAGTATGACCGTCAGCGTGCTGTAGCCATCGAAGAAGCCCATGACCCAGGTGGGAATGGTAGCCAGCGCCACGAAACGGGCGAACAGCGCAGCGCCCAGTACGATGATGAAGATCGTAGAACTGCCGGCAGCCGTGTCGACCAGAGCCTTGCGGACAATCGGGAACGACAGGCGACCGCGCACCAGCGCAATCATGAAGGCGAGAAACGCGCCGGCGGCTCCGGCCTCGGTTGCTGTGAAAACGCCGGTGAAGATACCGCCCATGACGCCGGCGATGAGCACGGGCAAAGGCCACGCATCGGCGATGAGTGCGCGTTTTTCCTCCCGCGTCACGTCCACCTTCGTGGCCGGAGCAAGGTTCGGGTTGAAATAACAGCGCACCGTGATCAACAGGATGAACATGATGGCCGTCAGGATGCCCGGCACGATGCCAGCGACGAACAGGGTGCTGATGGACGTATCCATGAGCAGGCCGAAGACGATCATCAGCACGCTGGGCGGAATGAGGGCGCCGAGCGTTCCAGCCGCGGCAACGGAGCCGGTCGCCAGACCCGGATTGTATTTCGCGTCCAGCATCTCGGGCACCGCAATGCGCGAGAAGGCGGCGGCAGTCGCAACCGAAGAGCCGGAAGCAGAAGCGAACAGCGCACTTGCAACAACCGTGGAGGACGCAAGCCCGCCGGGAATACGCGCGAGCAGGATGCGGGCCGCGCCGAACAGGCCGCGGGTCAGACCCGCTTCGACCGCGATGAAGCCCATCAGTAGGAACATCGGGATCGCGGAAAGATTCCAGTCGCCGATCAGATGGAAAGGAACCGCCTTCGCGATACCAACGGCAGGCCTCCACCCCATCATGCCCCAAATGCCGACGAATGCCACGCCGCCCATTGCAGCCCCGATCGGCACCCTGATGCCGATCAGCGCAAGCACTGCGAACAGGCCCATGAAGCCAATTTCAATACGTTCCATGATCCGACCTCAGATCTGCTCGGCAGCGGCGGAAGAGTCGACGATCCTGACACGGTCGCCGGAGAAGATTTTCAGCAGGAGAACCAGGACGGCGAGCGCCAGACCGATGGGCAGCATGAACTTTGCCGGCCACACGACGACGCGCCAGATGCCGTCAACGGTTTCGGAAATCTGCCAGGCGCGAACCGCGATGTCCCACGAAAACCACCCGAGACCGAGATAGAAGGCCAGCGTCACCAGGTGCGCGAACACCCGCATCACATGCTGCACCTTTTTGGATGCCATTTCGAAAAACAGATCGACGGCAATCGCCGAATTGGTCGCTTCGACCCATGCCAGCGTCAGGAAAACGCCGGCAATCATGTAGTAGTTGGCCACGACCTCGGCCGTGCTCGGCACCGGCGCATGAAAAAGATACTTGCCGATGACGTCCGCCATGACGTGAAACATCATCAAGAGCATCGCAAAACCGGCGAGCCATGCCAAAGCCTGCGTCAGATAGCTGATGAGCCTGACCATTGATCCTCCCTTCCAGGCCTGCGCCGGTTCGAAAACCGCCTCAAGCCGCTCGATGCATCACTGCATCCGATAACCGCCATTCACGTCGATGACAGCGCCGGTGATGTAGGCCGCATCCGGCCCCATCAGGAACGACACGGCTCCCGCCACATCCTCCGACGTACCGATCCGCTGAAGCGGAATGTTGCCGGTGACGGCGCAGTCATCTTCAGGCGAGAGCGACTGCCGCAACATCGGCGCGTCGATCAGGCCGGGTGCCACCGCATTGACCGTCACGCCGCGATGGGCCGCCTCGCGCGCACCGGCCTTGACGAGGCCCATAACCGCGCTTTTCGAGGCGATGTAAGCCGAACTGGAGCGATAGCCGCCCAGCTGGGCCGCCACCGATGCAAAACCGATGAACCTGCCATTAGCGATGTCGCGCCTGTTGGCGCCACGCAGATATTCACGCAGCAGCAGGAACGTACCCGTGCTGTTGACACGCTGAGTGAGATCCCAGTCCTTCAATTCCATGTCCGTGATGAGCGGGCGATTGCCATCGGGTGCAAACAACAAAATGCCGGCAGCCGCAACCACGGCGTCGATCGGTGCACCGAGATTTTCAGCTTCGGCAAAGCCGGCTATCACCTGGGCTTCATTCGATACATCGAGAGCAATAGCGCGATGCCCCTCGCCCGCCACATCGGCCAGCGATGCCTCGGCCGCCTCCAGTTTCAGGTCGGCTGCGAGAACACGGAATCCGTCGCTCGCCAGACGCTTCACCACTGCCCTACCAATGCCGCCGGCCGCACCCGTGACAAGACACACACCATTCATGAAACGCAATTCCTCCACGTTCATTGCATAAACAATGAACACATTATGGCGCTTTCGTAAACATATTTTTTTGTATATAGATGTTATTGGATAAATTATGTGCAAGAGCGACCAGTCAGCTCAACATCCGGGGAACAGGGCGCGCAACATCCATGGCGGAAGAGCAAAACTCCCACACCAGTTCCGAGCAGGTGCTCGCGCGCTTGCGTGAAGTGATCCTGAGCGGAGAATTGCGCCCCGGAGAAAAGCTGCATCAGGACAGGCTGGCCGAGATGCTCGGCGTATCGCGCACGCCTCTGCGCACCGCGCTCACCGCACTGACGCAGTCCGGGCTTGTCGTCTATGAGGCCAATCGCGGGTTTCGCGTTCGCGAATTCTCCTTCGTGGATGTGCTGGCCGCCTTTCGCGTGCGTGCGGAAATGGAGGCGCTGGCCTGCAAGCTCGCCGCGCCGCGCATTTCCGAGGCCGACATCGCCTGTCTCCATGAGATGGTTGCGCTAGGCGACAGGCTGATTGAGGACGGCACGTTGCAGACGGAACGACTGCCGGCCTATCGCCAGATGAATGTGGATTTCCACACCACGGTGCTGCAGGCCTCCGGCAACAAATGGATCGAGAATTTCATCGACCAGTTGCACAATGTCCCGCTCGCCTCGGACCGCCTGATCATGTGGCACGACTACGGTGTGATCAGGCGATCGCATGACGACCATCGTCGCATAGCCACTCAACTGGCGGCGCGCGATGGCGATCGCGCGGCGGGCATCATGTACGAGCACATCTCGTTCGCCGCCGACCACCTGGTCGAGCACCTGAAGCGAAGCCCGGAAGATTTCATCCGCGTCCCCGTAGGCGACGTAGACGACATCGACCCCAAACCCCGCTCAAAAACACGGAGGAAAAAGCAATCGTGACCTTGAGACTATTCCATTCCCCAGCCTCGCCTTATGTGCGCAAGGTCATGGTGACGGCAATCGAGCGCGGCGTGGAAGACCGCATCGAACTGCTTCCTTCGGCCGCCGGCCCGGTGAAGCGTGACCAGACCATCGTGCGCCATAACCCTTCCGGCAAGGTGCCGAGCGCGCTTCTGGAAAACGACCAGCCGCTTTTCGACAGCCGCGTCATCTGCGCTTATGTCGACAGCCTCGCATCGTCCGGCGCTTCGGTCTATCCGCAGGACCAGCGCCGCTTCAAGGTGCTGATGCTGGAAGCGCTCGCCGATTCCATCCTCGACGCCTGCCTGCTGTGCCGCTACGAGCGGGTGATGCGCCCCGCGGAACTGCAGTGGGACGACTGGTACAACGGCCAGATGGAGAAGATCGATTCAGGCCTGGACGACCTGGAAAGCCGCTGGTTCGATGACATCGTCGGCGAATTCCATGCCGGGTCGATCGCCGCGGCCTGTACGCTCGGTTATCTCGACTTCCGGTTCGGCGACAAGGACTGGCGCTTGAGTCATCCGAAACTGGCGGCATGGTTTGCCGAAGTCTCCGGGCGCCCCTCCATGGAAAAGACTTTCCCGAAGGGCTGATCCACAAAAACGAAGGCCCCGGAAACGGGGCCTTCAGATTGATTACAAACCCCTCGGTTTTTGGCAGCAGTCAAAATCGAGGGGTTTTTGATTCTGGTTTGTTCTCGATCTGAATCCGAGACGTTCCGTGAATCTCGCAGCATTTCGACGGGCTGGAGGTTTGTCAGCAGTCTGAAGGCCCCGGAAGCGGGGCCTTCTTTGTATCGTTCAACGATAATGGCGGGAGCAGGACATCCGCTTACAAAGCCCTGGCCGGCAACACCTTGCCTTCACAGGGGCCGAAGCCGATGCGATAGCCGTCGCCCTGCGCATGCCCTCTGAAACGAACCGTATCGCCGTCCTGCAGGAAAGACCGGCTCTCGCCGCTGTCCAGCGTCAGGGGTTCCTTGCCGCCCCAGCTCAGTTCCAGCATGGAGCCGCGCGATTCCTTGACCGCACCGGAAATCGTGCCTGAACCGAGCAGGTCGCCGGCGTCCATCGGGCAGCCCGATGTGGTGTGGTGGCAAAGCTGCTGCGCGGCCGAATAGTACATTTCCGAATAATTCGTGCGGCTGATCACCGTTGCCGCCCTGCCTTCCGGCTCAAGCTCGATCTCAAGACCGATGTCGTAGAGCATCGGCCCCGGCTCGGCGAGATAGGGCAGCAGCTCCTTTTCACGCGGCGGGGTCGGGGTGCGGAACGGCTCAAGGGCGGCGCGCATCACGATCCACGGGCTGATCGTGGTGGCCGTCGCCTTGGCCTGGAAAGGCCCGAGCGGCTGGTATTCCCACGCCTGGATATCACGTGCCGACCAGTCGTTGAGCAGCACATAGCCGAAGATCATCTCGTCGGCTTGCGCCACCGAAACCATGCCTTCGGACGGCATTCCGACCACCGCGCCCATTTCCAGCTCGAAATCGAAGCGTTCGCAAGGCGCGAAGCGCGGCGCGGCATCGTTCGGCCCCTTGAGCTGCCCATGGGGACGGCGAACCTCCGTGCCCGACACCACCACCGATGAAGCGCGGCCATTATAGCCGATCGGAATATGCAACCAGTTGGGCGGCAGCGCATTCTCGGCCCCTCGGAACATTGTGCCGACATTCGTGGCATGGTGCCGGCCAGCGTAGAAATCTGTGTAGCCGGAAACGATGAAGGGCATGAAGAACTCGGCTTCGCCGGCAGGATAAAGGTGCGGCTCGACCAGTTCCCGTTCGGCTGCGTCCTCGTGCAGCAATTCGGTCAGACGCTCGCGGAAGAGATTCCAGACATCCGGCCCCAGTTCCATGAACTCGTTCCAGAACGGAACCTTGAACACAGGCTCGTCCGCAACATGGATGAGCCCCGCCTCCTCCAGCGCCCGCACATCGACGATAAAGTCGCCGATGGCCACGCCGCAGCGCGGATCGTCGTCACCCGGCGCAAAAACGCCGCATGGCAGGTTGTTGAGCGGGAAGTCGGCCGAGGCGGAGTTGGCGCTTTCGACCCAGCTTCTGGAAAGTGTCATGCAAAAAAATCCCCGATGAATAATATTCGGGCGGAGGCATCGCCCCCCGCCCGTTCGCCATTTGCAGGCGTGTTCACTTTACCGACGGTGTGCCGTCGAATTTCTTTTCAAGATCCGCCCAGCAATCCACATAGTCGTCTTGCAGCGGCGCTATGTTTGCGGCGAACTCGGTGAGATGCTGGGGGAAGCGCGTCTCGAACATGAAGGACATGGTCTGGTCGAGCTTTTCCGGCTTCAGCTCGGCGTTGGACGCACCCTCGAAGGCGTTGCGGTCCGGGCCGTGCGGCAGCATCATATTGTGCAGGCTCATGCCGCCCGGTACAAAGCCCTTGGGCTTGGCGTCGTAGACACCATAGATATTCCCCATAAGCTCCGACATAATGTTCTTGTGATACCAGGGCGGACGGAAGGAATGTTCCGCCACCATCCAGCGCTCGCGGAACAGCACGAAGTCGATATTGGCGGTGCCCTCGACGCCTGATGGCGCCGTCAGCACCGTGAAGATCGACGGATCGGGATGATCAAACAGGATCGCACCGACCGGCGAATAGGTGCGCAGATCATATTTGACCGGTGCGTAATTGCCATGCCAGGCCACCACGTCGAGCGGCGAATGGTCGATGAAGGTCTCATGGAACTGGCCGCACCATTTGATGATGACGCGCGAGCGGGCGGCGCGGTCCTCGAAAGCCGCAACCGGCGTCTTGAAATCGCGCGGATTGGCAAGGCAGTTGGCGCCGATCGGCCCGCGATTGGGCAGATCGAATTTCTGGCCGTAATTCTCGCAAACGAAGCCGCGTGCCGGCCCTTCCAGAACCTCGACGCGATAGACGAGACCACGCGGCAGAATGGCGATCTCCTTCGGCTCCAGATCGATGACGCCAAGTTCGGTTGCAAAGCGCAGGCGCCCCTCCTGTGGAACCACCAGCAGTTCGCTGTCGGCCGAATAGAAATACTCGTCCTGCATCGAGGCGGTGACCAGATAGATATGGCTGGCCATGCCCACCTGCGTGTTGACGTCGCCTGCGGTGGTGACCGTGTGCATGCCGGTGACCCAGGTGAGCGGCTGGTCGCTATGCGGCACCGGATCCCAGCGATACTGGCCAAGGCTGATGACGTCAGGCAGCACATGCGGCGCGGATTTCCACATCGGCACGTCGATTTTTGAGAAGCGCGCGACATGCTTGACCGAAGGCCGGATGCGATAGCACCAGGTGCGCTCGTTCTTGCCGCGCGGCGCGGTGAAGGCCGTACCAGAAAGCTGTTCGGCGTAGAGCCCATAGGCACATTTCTGCGGGCTGTTCTGGCCCTGGGGCAGCGCGCCCGGCAACGCCTCCGTCTCGAAATCATTGCCGAAACCGGGCATATAGCCGGGTGCCGTGCCCATGGTTTCGCTGCTGGAAATCATGCCTTGCGGCAGGGATCTAATCGTCATTGCACACCTCCCGAAAGCTGGGCCGCACGGAATTCGGCGGCTGGATCTTCATGTCGCCCAATATCGTTGCAAATGCAACGATGTCAAGCGGGTCGGAACCCGAATATGCGCATTTCGAGCAAGTGCTTGTTGGCAAAGGAAGATTCAGGCAGAAGGTGAGCGTGTATATTGCCGCCAGACGATGTTTTTTAATAATGAGGGGAAGCAGGCAGGATGGCCGAAGATTTTGATCTCGATGATTTTTTGCCTTACCAGCTTGCGGTCGTCGCCAGCCGCATGAGCCGCGCGCTGACGGACGTCTATGCCGCCGAATCCGGACTGAGCATGCCGGAATGGCGCATCATGGCGCATCTGATGAGCACGCAAGCCGTAAGCGTGCGGGAAATCCACCAGCGCACCGATCTCGACAAATCGAAGGTCAGCCGCGCATGCGACCGGCTGGAAGCGGAAGGATTGCTGCGCAAGACGATCAGCGCCCAGGACCGCCGCCTGGTCGAACTGGAGCTCACCCCGGCCGGCAGGGATTTGATGAGCAGGCTGATTCCGCTTGCACAGGATTTTCAGGCGCGGCTTCTCGACGGCATCGGCGAAGATGCCGCCGTCTTCCAGAGTGTGCTTGCGCGCATCATGAAAGAGCTGAAGTGACGGAAAGCGAAGCGCCGCGCCCCGTTCGGACCGCGGCGCGACAGGATGTTACTTGCCGTTGGCGGCGATGTAATCAGCCATCAGCGAGAGCAATTCGAACATCACCACCATGGCATTCATGGATGTAATGTTGTTCGGATTGTCCTTGGTCGGCATGAGGCAGACGACGTCGGCTCCGACCACGTTCAACCCGCGAAGCCCCTGCAACATGCGCACGGCATCGCCGATGCGGATGCCGGGATAGCCGGGCTCCAGATTCGACACGCCCGGTGCATCGACGGGATCGAGCGAATCCAGATCGAAGGTAATGTAGATCGGCGCATCGCCGATGCGCTGGCGCAGCGCCTCGATCACGCCCCTGGGGCCGATCTCTTCATATTCATCCATGCCGATAATGCGGTAGCCGAGTTCCTCGCTGGTGTTGCGCGAGCCGGGCGTGCCGACATTCGGACGGATTCCGACCTGCGTCGAGCGATGCGGATCGACATGGCCTTCCTCGACCAGATAGCTCGCCCAATGGGCGGCGGAACGGCGATTGCCCAGCCAGTGCGGCAGGTGGTTGTAGCTGTCGGTGTGGGAGTCGAAATGCACCAGCGCCACCTTCTCACCCCTGGTCAGGCGGGAATGCTTGCCCGCCACCGCCTTCACCAGCGGGCCGGTGACGGCATGGTCGCCTCCCATGGAGACAAGACGTGTGCCGGCCTGATCGAAGCGCTTGGCGAAGGCCTCGATATGCTCCACGCAAATGTCGTTGACCATGGCTTCCGGCAGTGGCACGTCGCCTGCGTCGTTGATGCGGCAGACATCCCAGGGGATCATATTGAAGCGGCCATGGCCTCGACGATACTGCGCCGAAACGTTACGCACCGCGCGCGGCCCCAGATGCTGATCACGCTCGGTCGAGCCGTTGCCGGAGGAGTGCGGCACGCCGATCAATGCGATGTCGCTCTGCGCCGGGTCTTCCTGCCAGGGGCTGCGGAAGAAGGTCGGGATGCCCCACCAATACCAGCGCTCCACTTCCTTCTTGGCGGCTTCTACATCGAATTCCGACATCGCGTCGTGCTCCTTCTTGCTATTTCGGCGGCCCGTACGGGCATGAGAATTCCGTTCACCCATTCAGATGAATGGGTGGCGATAGGTGTCTGATGGCTGCGTGCCCGCTGCTTCAGGGAGCCGCGGGCATGAGAACAGCTTCAGGGAACTCTGCCGTGCAGGTGTTCTGCTGCCCGGTCAGGAATGCTGCGTCCTGCCGGATCTCAAGAATCGTCGGCACAGTGCGGTTACCGGCATCGGCCAGTTCGGCGGCAAGTTGCTCGAAACTGCCGATACGCTCTGCATAGCAGCCGAAACCGCGCGCGATCGTAATGAAATCGGGCACGACGAGATCAACGCCGAGCGGCGCAATGCCCTTGTCGATCATGTAGTTGCGGATTTCGCCATAGCCGTCATTGTTCCACAGAAGCACGATGACGGGCAGTTGCGCCTCGACCGCGCTGGCAAGCTCTCCGATCGTGAACAGAATGCCGCCGTCGCCCATCAGCGCCACGACCGGCCGTGCGGTTCCGACGCCGACCTTGGCGCCCATGGCAGCCGGCAGGCCATAGCCGAGCGTGCCGTAGCCCGTGCTGGAATTGAAGAATGAGCGCGGCTGGCGCGGCCGGAAAAATTGGTTCGCCGCATAGACCGTCTGCGCAGAATCCCCCACATAGACCGCACCCGGCAACGCCGCATCCAGTGCTTCCATGAGGTTGCGGTAAGGCTCGATGCTTTCCGGCAAGGCGGCCTGGTTGGCCTTGCGCAAGGCAGCGGCACGCGCAACGCCGTCGCCTCCTGCGCGGCGCTTGAGCCGCAGGGCCAGACCGGAAAGGGCGGCCGCAGCATCGCCCAGCAGAGATACATCGGCAAAAGGTTTGCGCGTGAGCTGTTCAGCATCGATGTCGATGCGGATCAGCTTGCCGGATGCGGTGAGTTCGACCGGCAGAGGATACATCTCCGTCTCGCCGAGTTCGGTTCCGATCGCCAACACCACATCGGCATCGTGAAAAGCCTGACGTATGGGCGCAGCGCCAAGATTCTCACCCGCGAGCAGCGGATGCTCGGGCGCCAGCAGCCCCCGCCCATTGACGGTGAGGATCGTCGGGGCATCCAGCAACTCGATCAATTGCCGCGCTTCCGCGGCAGCCGACACCGCGCCCCCGCCAAGCACGACAACCGGGTTGCGGGCCTGCGCCAAAAGCTCCGCCGCACCATCGAGCGAGGCACGAGACGGTGCGGGTCGCTCCGGCAGCGGGCAGGTGCGGACCGGCATCTCATCCACGGTCGCGGCGAGCACATCTACCGGGATTTCCAGATAGACCGGCCGGGGCCGCGCGCTCGAGAACACCGCCATGGCCCGCGCCAATGCCTCGGGCAACTGGCCGGGATGCAGCACGGTCTGGCTGAAGGCGGAAACTTCCGCAGCAAGATTGCGCTGCGCGCGCAGCTCATGCAGCGCGCCCACCGGCGCGCCCAGCTGCTCGATCGGGTTGGCGGTGGAAATCACCAACATCGGCACGGAATCGGCATAGGCCTGCCCCATGGCGGTGAGGATATTGGTGAGGCCCGGCCCGGTGACGGTGAAGCAGACGCCGACCTTGCCCGTTGCGCGCGCATAGCCGTCGGCCATGAACCCCGCGCCCTGCTCGTGGCGCGGCGTGACGTGGCGGATGGGCGAAACATCGAGCCCCCGATAGAGTTCGACATTGTGCACTCCGGGAATGCCGAAGATCACCTCGACGCCATAGGCCTCCAACAGCCTGATGATGATTTCTGCGCAAGTCGACATGGCTTGGTCCCGGACTGTTCGGCGGCTCGCGCCTCAGTGCATGATCTGCGAGAGGAAGTTGCGCGCCCGCTCGGTCTTGGGCGCGTCAAAGAACTCGTCAGGCGACGCGATTTCGACCACCTGCCCGGCATCCATGAAGATGACACGATCTGCCACCTTGCGGGCAAAACCCATCTCATGCGTCACGCACAGCATGGTCATGCCGCCGCGCGCGAGTTCCACCATGACGTCCAGCACCTCGCCCACCATTTCCGGATCCAGCGCGGAAGTCGGTTCATCGAACAGCATCACCTCGGGCTCCATACACAGCGCCCGCGCGATTGCAACGCGCTGTTGCTGGCCGCCCGAAAGCTGGCTCGGCATCTTGTGCGCCTGCTCTGCAATGTGAACACGTCCGAGCAGGCGGATCGCCGTTTCCTCGGCCTCCGCACGCGACTTGCCCCGAACCTTCATCGGCGCCAGCAGGCAGTTTTCCAGAACGGAAAGATGCGGGAACAGGTTGAAGTTCTGGAACACCATGCCGACCTCGCAGCGTATGGCGCCGACATTCCTGTTCTTGCCGTCGAGCTCGACATTGTTGACGTGAATGGTGCCGACATCATGCGGCGACAGATGGTTGATGCACCGGATCAGCGTCGACTTCCCCGAACCGGACGGGCCGCAGATGACAATCTTCTCGCCCTTGGCAATCGACAGGTTGATGTTCTGGAGAACCTGGAAATCCCCATAGTTCTTGCCGACATTGGCAAGCCGAATGATCTCGCTCATGGCGGTATCCCTATTTCTGGAACGGCATCAGGCGCGGCGCATCAGCGCCATGGCTCTCTGGACGACGCCCGGATCGTTTGAGGTCTCGGCCCTGGAGCGATCCCAGCTGTACTTGCGCTCGAGCTTGCCCTGCACATACACCAGCGCATAAACCATGATCAGGTAGTAGATTAGCGCGGCGGCATAATATTCCGAGAACTGGAAGGTGGTCGAAACCGCGCGCGAGGCCGTGCTCATCAGCTCCTGCAGCGAGATCACCGACGCCAGCGACGTGATCTTCAACAATGTGATGAATTCATTGACCGTGGGCGGTATGGCGACGCGCATCGCCTGCGGAAGCGTGATGTAGCGGAAGATCTGGAAGCGACTGAGGCCAAGCGCCTCGCCGGCAGCCTCCTGCCCCGGATCGACAGCCTTCAGCGCCGCGCGATTGATCTCCACCTGATAGGCGGCCTCGTTGAGGCTGAGCGCGATCCATGCGGCCAGGAAGGGCGTGAACCATGGCTCGCGGAAGATCGGGAAGAATTGCGGCAGCGCGTTCCAGACGAAGAGCAGTTGCAGCAATGTCGGCGCGCCGCGCAGAATTCCAACAATCCCTTTTAATGCGCCCGGCAGGAAGCCACCACCGCGGTTGATGATGACCGCCACAGGGATCGACACCAGAATGCCGACGCCATGCGACAGCAGCGACAGGATGATGGTGATGCAGGCGCCCCTGAAGAACGCCTCGGACGTGAGAGCGCCCCAGAAGGCGGAAAAGTCGAAACTCATGACAACAGCCTGGATTGTTTTATGGACCGACACCGTTATCTGCGGCGACGCGCGTTACGCGCCGCCGCAGCAGCGGTTCACTTGCCGGCGGTGATCGCCTCGGGCGACAGACGCCATTTTTCGGTAATGGACTTCAAAGTGCCATCCTGCGCGAGCGCGGACAGCGCATCGGCAACAGCCTGCTTGTCATCGCCGACGCGACGCAGATAGACGCCGAACGTGTCCTGTCCGGGGAAGGCATAGATGGTCTTGAGCTGACCCGGATGCTGGAGATCGCGATAGGCCAGTTCGGTATCCTGCGAGACCGCGGCAGCGGCACGCCCCACAAGCACCTGCTGGATCACGTCGGTCTGCTTAGGATAGGTCTGGATGCTGATTCCGTCCTTGCCGTCCGCCTTCAGCGCGGCGCTGACCTTCTCCAGTTCCTCGACATAATGTGTGCCGGCCTGGACGGCGACCACCTTGCCGCTGAGACCGGCCGGATCGCTGATCGCCAGATCGCTCTTGGCCGAAGTGAAAACGACCAGCGCAGTGCCCAGATAGGGCGTGGCATCATAGGTCTTGGTCCGCTCCGGCGTGATGAGGATGCCGCTGATGACGGCATCGCAGCGCTGCGATTCGAGACCCGGCAGAAGGCCGGAGAAGTCCGACACCACCAAACGCGACTTCAAGCCCCAATGCGCTGCCAGCGCCTCGGCGAGATCAATGTCATAACCGACCGGCTTCTGGTCGCCGGCGGCCTCGAAGAACTCCATCGGCGGGAACGTTGCGTCGGTGCAGACGACGAACTCGCCCTTGCCGGCAAAGCTCGGCCTGACATCTTCGGCAGCCGCCGGAACGACAGCGGATGCAGCCGCGGCGAATGCAGCAAGCGCAATAAGTGAAACTCTGTTTCGGAAAGCCACTGGTTTCCTCCCTGGCAAAACCTTCGGCCCGACCGTTTCGGGCTGACCTAACCGTTCCCATTATTTTCGTTATAAGTCAACAAAGTTCTGTTAAAGCGAACATCTGTTAAGCTAAGCTACCGGTCGCTGGCATCTTCGATGCCGGGAAAGACTCACGTAAGGTAGGCGCATGGCAGATACACCCACCCAACGAAACGGCGGCAAGGCGTCGCCCCGCATTGGCCACCTTCTGCGCGAGAGGCGCCGGCAGCTTGACCTCACGCTCGACGCCGTTGCGAGCGCCACATCGCTGACCAAGGGCTTCCTGAGCGACATCGAGCGCGACAAGACCTCCCCATCGGTCGCTTCGCTGGTGAAGCTGTGCGACGTGCTCGGCATGCCGGTCGGCGATCTTTTCTCCTCCTCCGAATCGGCGGTGGTGAAAGCCAATGAGCGTGCACCGATCAAATTCGGCGGAACCGGCGTTTCCGACCATCTGCTTACCCCCAGCGGCAGCCTGCGCCTCCAGGCCATCTGGACGGAGATTGCGCCCAGAGGCACGGGCGGCGAGCAACTCTACGCACTGCGCTCGGAGGAAGAGTTCATCATCGTGCTGTCGGGAGAACTGGCCCTGCAGCTCGAAGACGAAACCTTCATCCTCAGCAAGGGTGACGCCTTGACCTTCGATCCGCGCCGCCTGCACACCTTCTACAATCCCTCCGACAGTGAGCCCACAACGGCGATTTTCGTGATGACGCCAAAACCGCGCTAGCGGCCAGGCAGGCATGAGGCCGCCCCTGCGGCCCGTGCCCCCTCCGCATTGATCAGGATTTGGGACGCTCCAACCAGTCGAGCAGGCGGTAGAATTCACCCACCACCGGCAGGAACCACGGATGCCCGGCATAACCCGGCATGGTGGTAAAGCGGGTGCGGGCAAAGGCGGTCTCGGCGCCGCGGCCAAGAATGCGGCCGCCAATGCAATCACCGAAATAGCTCATCAGGGCGACGCCCTGACCGCAGCAACCGAGCGCGAAATGGATACCCTCATGCTGGCCGACATGCGGCAGCTTCTGGAAGGTGAAGGCGACGTTGCCGGTCCAGCTATGCTCCACACGCGCCTTGCCGAGCGATGGGAAAACCGTGGACATCGCCGCATGCAGCCGCGCAGCACTTTCATCGGAACTGATCGGCCGAAAGCTGGTGCGCCCGCCGAAGATCATGCGGGTGCCGTCCGGCGACAAGCGGTAGTAGAAGAGATTGCGCTTCGTATCCTGGATCATGCGCGCAGCCGGGATCAGCGCGCGCAGGTCCATCGGATCCATTTGCTCGGTGGCAATGATATAGCTGCCGATCGGAATGACCCGGCGCCGGAACCAGGGCATGCCGGGATCGGTGTAGGCGTTGGTCGCGACGATCACCTGATCGGCACGCACGCTGCCGCGATCGGTCGAGAGCACATAGCCCCCCCCCTGCCGCGCGGTGCGCTGCACGCGGCAACGGCTGCGGAATTCCACGCCAGCGGCACGGCAGGCGGCCACGAGCCCGGCGTGATATTTGGCCGGATGCAGGCCGCCGGCCATTACCGTGGTGCGGCCGCCATAATAGATGTCGGAGGCAAGCTCGCCGCGCTGCGCGCCCTGCGGCACCATCTGCGTTTCAACTCCAAGCGCGGCCAGTTCTTCGGCCTCATGCGCCAGCGCATCGTAATGCTTGGGCGCATAGGCGGCAAAATACATGCCCATGCGCTGGTAATCGCAGGCGATGCCCTTTTCCGCGATCGACCGTTCAAGAAACAGGACCGAATCCTGCGCCTCCTGGAAAAGCGCATTGGCGGTATCGCGATCATAGGCAGCGCAAAGCTCCTTGTGCGACAGCTTCAATGTGCCAGACACCATGCCACCGTTGCGTGTGCTGGCGCCGAAGCCGAGATCCTCGGCGTCGATCACCAGAACGGAGAGACCGCCCGAAGCCAGCCGGTACGCCGCGGACAGCCCGGTATAGCCGGAGCCGATGACGGCGACGTCATAGCTCCCATCGACGCTTGCCGCGTCTTCGGGCCTTACCGTCTCGCGAGACTGCCACCAATAGGGTGTGTTCGGAATATTCTGAAACTGATGATCGCGCGCCAAGGTCTTTCCCGCCATAATGCGAACTTTGTTCGCTTATAACGTACTCGCTCGCAAGGGCAAGCCGATTCACGGCTAACGCACCTGCCGCGACAGTTCCGTTGCCCTTTTGGCTTCACCGGAAACGTTCGGCGCGCATCCTGAGCGTATAATCAAAGGTTTGGCCGTTGCAGGCAGCCGCTTCGGCAAAGCTGACGGAAGTTCTAGCAGCTTGCACCAGCGACCATCCCTGACGATCACGACATTGACGCAGGCGTGCCCCGCCAGACGCGCCTGCCCGTCCTTTATCCGCGCCAGCTCAGGAAGCGCTTTTCGATCAGGCCGATGATCCAGCTCACGATCAGGCCCATGACGGACAGGATCGTGACACCGGCAAACAGCCGCTCCAGATCGTAAAGCGCGCCGGCTTCCAGAATGTAGGATCCGACGCCATATTCCGCGCCGAGCATTTCGGCTGCGACGAGAAGGATAATCGCGATCGAGATCGAGACGCGCAGGCCCGACAGGATGCCGGGAAACGCGCCGGGCAGTACGATCTTGCGCACGATCGACCACCAGGAAAGCCCGAAACTCTGCCCCATGCGGATCAGGCTACGGTCGACATTGTCCACCGCGCCATAGGTGGCGACCACGGTCGGGGTGAAAGTGCCGAAGGCAATCAGCGCATATTTCGACATCTCGTCGATACCGAACCAGATGACGAAGAGCGGCAGCAGCGCGATCTTCGGGATCGGGAACAACGCCGCGATCAACGGCACCAGACCTGCCCTGACAAGGCTGAACAGGCCGATCAGCACGCCGAGCGACACGCCCACCAATATGCCGAGGGAAGCGCCGACAAACAGGCGCTTTAGCGAAGGCAACAAATGCTTCCACAAAAGTCCCGTGTCGTAGAGCTGCACGAAAGTCTGCAGCACGGCCGACGGACGCGGCAGCGTAAGGCTGGTGATGAAGCCGGTGCGCGTGCCGATCTCGGCAAGCGCGATCAGGACGACGAAGACGATGAGCCCGACGCCGTGCACATGGCGCGGCGCAAAACCGCGACCGCGAAATTCGACCGGGCGGCGAGCCGGAAGATCAGACATCGAGCAACTCCTGGTCGGCGGCAGCCGCCTCCTCGCGCATCAGCTCCCATAGCTGCTTCTGCCTGGCTTCCAGTTCAGGATTGGCCAGCGCGCGCTGGTCGAGCGGCACATCGATCTCGACGATCTCGCGGATGCGTCCCGGCCGGCGCGATAGCACCACGATGCGATGGCCGAGCCGCACGGCCTCAGCCAGATTGTGGGTCACATAAACGGCAGTGAACGGCTGGCGGGTCCACAACGAGACCAGATCGTCCATCAGCAATTCACGGGTCTGACTGTCGAGCGCCGACAGCGGCTCGTCCATCAGCATCACCGCCGGGCGCACGGCGAGCGCGCGGGCGATCGCCACGCGCTGCTTCATGCCTCCGGAAAGCTGCTTGGGCAGCGCGGTGCGGAAATCAGAAAGGCGCGTGCGCGCCAGCACGTCGGTGACGATCTGGTCCATCTCGGCATTGCCGAGCCGGTGGTCTTCAAGCACCAGCCGGATATTGCCTTCCACGGTGCGCCATGGCAGCAGGGCGAAATGCTGGAACACATAGGTGAGCGGATTGAGCGAGTCGCCGGCCGGCGTGCCGACCTGCAGGACCGCCCCCCTGGAGGGAACCTCCAGCCCGCCCAGGAAGCGCAGCAGGGTGGACTTGCCGCAGCCCGATGGCCCGATCAGGCAGACGATCTGCCCTTGCGGGATTTCGAGCGAGATGTCGCGCAACACCTCGACGGAGCCATAGGTGTGGCTGACATTGTCGATCAGCAAATCCATGGAACACTCCAGCGGAGGCCTGGTGGCCTCCGGTACCAGAACAATTGCCTGAAAAGGCTAGAGCATTTTGCAGCCAGGCGGAATCGCCTGGCGTCACGTAAATGCGGTTAAAACAACGAGATGGAGCGGGACAAGGCCATCCACCAGGATGACCGGCGCTCTAGATGGTTTTGACGTAGGATGTGTCGAAAAGCATCTCCGGCGTGATGTCCTCCTTCACCATGCCCTCGGACTTGAACCATTCGAGTTGCTCGGTTACCGAATTGAGCGACAGGGCCAGTCCCTTGTTGATGCGCTGCGACCCCTCGAGGAGATTGTTCCGCGCGGTTTCGAACGGCAGGTCGGCCTCGACATATTTATGGACGATCTTGGCAACATCATCGACCTCGGCGGCATCAGCCGTCTTGTCGACGAACGCGGCATTGTAGTCGTCCACGGCCTTGGAATAGGCGCGGATAAAGGCTTGCGTCTTTTCGCGCTCGTCAGCGGCATTCCTTGTCGAGGTGAATACCGTGGTGACCTGATAGTCCGGCGCGTAATCGGAGAACAGGCCGATCTGCCTGGCGTGACCTTCCGCGATCATCATCTTGCCGATCGAAGGTTGAATGGCCCAGGCGTCGATCTGACCCGACGACAGCGCACCGACCACGGCACCGACCTTCTGCAGCGGGCGCAACGTGATCTGATCCAGCGGTATGCCATTGGCTTGGGCAATTTTGTACACCATGAAGTGGAACGAAGAACCGGTGGTGGTGATGCCGAAGCTCCTGCCCGCAAGTTCCTTCGGGCTGGTGAGGCCGGCTTCATACGCCTTGTTGGAGGCAAGGATGATGGCGCCGACAATACCCTTTTCTTCCGTCAGCGCACCGCCGATGACCTTGACGGCTCCCTTCCCCGCCAGGCTGATAAGACCGCCGCTCATCGCGGTCACGCCATAGTCCGCATCGCCGGAAGCGATTGCCACCGCCATCGGCTGGGCAGCCTCGAAGAACTTCAGATCGACGTCCAGGCCCTCATCCTTGTAGTAACCGCGCTCGAAAGCGATGAAGCTGGGGGCATGGCTGGCAAGCCGGATCACGCCGAGATTGACCTTGGCAGCCGCGCGCGCGGGCAGGCCGAACGACAGCATGGTGCCGGCAGCACCGAGACCGATGAGAGCCTGCCTGCGGTTCAACGGGAATTTCAGCATAGCGTCATCCTTCCGGAAAATTTCGTCTCCGGGGCTGTTTCAGACTTTTTCTGCATTTGCAACCCGGCCATTTGTCAGGGGTATTCAAGCCTGACCCCGCAAAGCAGGGCCCCGTTTTCGGAAAAGATCATACTCAACAAATAGATAAATGCGGCAATGATGGTCAGAGCCAGGATGCCGCGCTGCGCGGCAAGCGCCCCTCGGGATCGATTACCCTGAGCGACGGCCCGTCATCGGCGCCATTCCAGCGCCACAGCGCAACGCAAGTACCGCCGGGCGACATGAAGGAGGGAAAGATCACGCCATCGACGCCCCGCTCCAGCAATTTCACATGGAGTTCGTGGGTTGCAGGCAGTTTGCCCCGGTCGAGATCCGCGCGCCATTCGCAGCGGTGGATTTCGAGGCCGAACCCAAGGTCGCGCAGGACCTGCCCATCGGTCAGGTCGGCAAGATTGGCGTTGCTCAGTTCAAGCTGCGCGATCAGGGCGGGATGCTGAACAAAACCCTGATTATACTCGGCCCACGCGGTGGAAAGCTCGCGAGCGGCATAGATGGTCGGCGTGCCGAGCGGGTTCCAGCGGCCGCCGAAGCGCGCGGCCCCCTCTCCCGACAGCGGGGCGTGCGCCCATCTCGGCACATAGGCCCGCCACAGCAAAAGCGCCGGCGGTGTCGAGGGCTCAGGCATACACGCCCGAGCGCACTGCCTCCAGATAGGCCAGAACCTTGTCGGCCTTGCCTTCCGCGACCAGATCGTAGGCGGTCTTGCCTGCCCAGCCCGGTATCGGCTGGTGCTTGAACCAGATCACGGCGCGGCTTTCATCGCCCGCCATTTCGGTTGCCATGGCGAGAATGCGCACCACAGGGCTCAGCGCCAGATCGACCTTGCGCGTGGCCGCCTTGGCGGTGAGCGTGTTGCGGGCAACGCCGACCAGCCGCGCCAATTCGCTCAGCGTGACGCCGAGCTGTTCCGACACGCGCCGCGCCGACAGGAAGGCTGAATGCGGCGCGCTGAAATTGGCGGCTTCGATTCCAAGGCTACGCGCGGTCATGGGTCATTCTCCGATCATGAAATGATCACCTGACGCTCAATATGAGCGCAGATCATGCTCGGTTCAAGTGCTTGCAAGCCGCCGGGCGAGACAGAGTTGGCTTCGGCTTGCTCTTGCAGACGGATATGCAGCGGGGAAATCTGTATAAATTCGATCCTATCGTATTGCATATCAATTCGATCAGTTTATAAAATCACCTCCACACTGCTTGGCTACCAAAGCTTGGAGGACGAGGTGACGGCAGTCCGCACCAGCCTCTGCGTTCGCACGCAGTGTTTCCCGGTTCATTTCCCAATGGCAGGTTGATCATGGATTCTCCCGACAAGGCACCATCGGCAGGCGATGTGCGTTCCGTGCGCGGTCTCGCACATCCGGTCGAGATCGCGGTAGACCGTTGGGGCATCGCGCATATCCGGGCCGAGGATCGCGACGACCTCTTCTTCGCGCAGGGCTACAACGCCGCGCGTGACCGGCTATGGCAGATCGACCTGTGGCGCAAGCGCGGGCTCGGCCTGCTGGCCGCGGATTTCGGTCCGGGCTATCTGGCACAGGACCACGCCTCGCGGCTGTTCCTTTATCGCGGTGACATGGAGGCCGAGTGGGCCGCCTACGCTTCCGACGCGCAGGAAATCTGCGAAGCCTTCGTCTGCGGCATCAACACTTATGTGGACGCGGTCAATGCTGGTGAGCTGGAACTTCCGCAGGAATTCCAGTTGTTCGGCACGAAGCCGGCGCGCTGGCAGGCGCAGGACGTGGTGCGGATCCGCAGCCACTGCCTGACGCGCAACGCGATCTCGGAAATCCTGCGTGCCAACGTCACGGCCCAGGCCGGCGCCAAGGCCGATGCGCTGCGCAAGCAGATCGAGCCGGCGGTGGAACCGCATATCGATGATGCACTTGGCATCGTGCCGGTTGCCGCAATCGACGTTTTCAAGCTGGCGACGGCAAGCGTCACCTTCAGCCCGGAGCGGCTGGACGCGAAACTGGACGATGCATCGCGCTGGAAACGCATCAACACGCTTGGCGAAATCGTGCGCGAAAGCGAAACGCAGGGCTCCAACAACTGGGTGATTTCCGGCGCCCGCACCGAGACGGGGCGGCCGCTCATGGCAACCGACCCGCACCGCACCCATGCCGTGCCCTCGCTGCGCTACATGGTGCATTTGACCATGCCGGGTTTCGATGCCATCGGCGCCGGAGAGCCGGCAGTTCCAGGCATCTCGCTCGGCCACAATGGCCATAGCGCTTTTTCGCTCACCATCTTCGGTGCGGATCAGGAAGACGTCTATGTCTACGAGACCGATCCCGCCAACCCAGGAAATTATCGCTATGGCGATGGCTGGGAAGAGATGGTCGAGGTCGAGGAAGTATTCGAGGTCAGGCATCACCCCGACCAGAAGCTTGCGCTGCGTTTCACGCGTCACGGGCCGGTCATGCATGAGGACCGCGCCGCGGGCCGCGCCTATGCCTTGCGCACCGTATGGACCGAACCGGGCTCGGCCCCCTATATGGCCAGCCTGTCGGTGATGCGCGCCAGATCGCTCGACACTTACCGCGATGCGCTGCGCACCTGGGGCACGCCCTCCATCAACCATCTCTACGCCGATGTGACAGGCACCATCGCCTGGCAGACGGTCGGCAAGACGCCCATCCGCCCCAACTGGAACGGGCTTGCCCCCGTGCCGGGCGACGGCCGCTACGAATGGCAGGGGCATCTTTCGCTCGACCAGCTGCCTTCGTCGGTCAATCCGGAAAAGGGCTTTCTGGCCACCGCCAATGAGATGAACCTGCCGCAGGGCTGGGATTCGTCCAGGGCCGCCATCGGCTTCGAATGGGTGGACAAGAGCAGGTCGCAGCGTATCCATCGCGTTCTCGGCGAACAGCCGCGGCATCGGCTGTCGGATTCCTGCGCGCTGCAAAACGATCTTCATTCGGAAGCCGCCTCGCGCATGCAGAAGGTTTTGCGGGACGTTGCACTGGCCGGCGAAACGGCCACTCATGCGGCCAGGCATTTGCTTGACTGGGATTGCGTCGCAGCATCGACCTCGTCGCCCGCTGCACTGTTTGAAATCTGGGTGACGCGGCACCTCAAGCCGGCGCTCTACACCGCGTTCGGCGCGGACGAAAAACTCCACGCCCTGCTCCAGCCCGGCGACATCCAGTCCGTGCTCGAAGTCATGGAGCAACCGGCTGCATGGTTCGAGGAAGACGGCATTTCGCAGCGCCAGCGCATTCTGCAAGAAACGCTCGACGCAGCCTGGCAGGATTGCGAGATGCGGCTGGGTGTTGATCCCGCTGGCTGGCAGTGGGGCAAGGTGCATCGCCTGATCCTCGACCATGCGGTCGCAGGCGCCTTCCCGCAGGTTGCGTCGTCCTTCTCCATCGCGCCCATTGAGCTTGGCGGATCGGGTTCGACGCCCATGTATGCCGCCTATCGGCCCGGCGACTTCGCCGCCATCACCGGCCCCTCCGTCCGCATGGTCATCGATGTCGGGGCATGGGACAACAGTCTTTTCATCAACCTGCCCGGCCAGTCTGGCGACGCGCGTTCGCCGCATTATCAGGATCTGGCGCAGGACTGGCTCGCCGGCCGTTATCACCAGCTCGCCTATTCGCGCGAGGCGGTGGATGCGGTGACAGAGCATCGCATCCTGCTGACCCCTGCGCGGTGAAGATGCAGACGTCAGTCAGACAGGGCGCGCGCCGCCTCGATGGCCAGCGGCGCGAAGCGGCGGCGGAACTCCTGTTCCTCCCATTCGCTGAGCGATCCGGCGATGTGAACCGCGCCGAGCGGGATTCCGCCGCGTGTGACAGCGGCCGCGATGACAATCTCGCCGATCAGGCTTTCCTCGAGCGCGCAGGCGTAGCCGTCCCGCGCCGCTTCCCGTACCTTGCCCATGATGATCTCGGGATCGGTGATGGTCTTGGGGGTCTGCGGCCGACGCTCCGAACTGTCGATGATGTGCCTTGCTATCGTCTCGTCGAGATAGGACAGGCAGGCGCGTCCGCCCGAAGAGCTGAAGGTGGGGATGCGCCGGCCCGCCAGCGTGGCAAAGAACGTCTCGCGCTTGCTCTGCAGACGCAGCGCATAGATGATCGTCGCGCGGTCGAAGAGGCTGAAGTCGACCCGTTCCTTGGCCGTTTCACGCAGCGACAGCAGGATCGGCGTGGCGCGCTCGATGACCGGGTTGGTGCGCAGATAATCGAAGGAACGGTCGAGCAGCCGCTTGCCCGGCAAAAGGCCGGCGTCGTTGGGCGCCTTTTCCAGATAGCCGAGGCTGAGCAAGGTCTGGGAGATTCGCTGTGCGGCGCTCTTGTCGATGCCGGCGGCCTGCGCAATCTCCCGCAGCGAAAGCGGATACGGCTGGCTGCCGAAGACCTCCAGAACCTGAAAAGCCCGCGCTACCGAACGCAGGAACAGCCGTTCGTCGACCGTGTCCCGTTCGTCTTGTTCCTTCATGCCCATCCCTCCGATGGCTTCAACTGAATATCCGGCGATTGACGCGGGTTTCGCCGCGTCTTATGTTACTTATCGAAACGATCGTATCGTTAGTCAATACGAAGAGTGAGGAAATGGCTGCCAGCGATCAAAATTTCCGACGATGTCATGTCAATCATGGCCTCCCCCGCGAAGATATGATCTTTCTGCATCGTCTTGCACACGACAAGGTTGCGTTGCAACAGCCGGGCTGCGGCCATAACCGTCCCGACTGCGGGGAAGCGCAGCCATGAGTTCTCCCTTGCGTGCAGTGCTTTCGCGTCTGGTGAAGTCGGTTGCCGTAGTGCTGGCAATCGTTCTCCTCAATTTCCTGCTGATCCGCCTCGCGCCCGGCGATCCGGCGTCGGTCATGGCTGGCCAGGCCGGTGCGGCCGACCAGCAGTTCATGGACCAGTTGCGTGAACAGTTCGGCCTCGACAAGTCGATCTATGAACAGGCCTGGATTTACCTGAAGGGCATCGCGCAGGGCGATCTCGGCTTCTCCTACCGCCAGAACACGGCAGTGTGGCAGCTGATCGCCGAAAGACTGCCGGCCACGCTGCTGCTCACCGTTTCGGCCTTCATCTTTGCCCTCATCGCCGGCGTTGTGATGGGCGCTATCGCGGCGATGAATGCGGGCCGCAGCCTGGATTTCATCATCTCCGTCGTGTCGCTGGTGTTTTATGCCACGCCGCTGTTCTGGATCGGCCTGATGTCGATCCTGCTGTTTTCGGTCTATCTCGGCTGGCTGCCGGCTTTCGGCATGATGACCGTTGGCGCGGGTTACACAGGTTGGGATCATGTGCTCGACGTTGCGCGTCATCTCGTGCTGCCGGCCACCACCCTCGGCCTGTTCTATATGGCCGTCTATGCACGCATGACGCGGGCTTCGATGCTGGAAGTGCGCGACATGGATTTCGTCCGCACCGCCCGCGCCAAGGGCCTGAAGAGCGGCCCGATCGTGCGCCGCCACATCCTGCGCAACGCCATCCTGCCCATCATCACGCTGGCGGGCATTCAGGCGGGCCAGCTCGTCGGCGGCGCGATCCTCACCGAAACCGTGTTCGGCTGGCCGGGCATCGGACGACTTGCCTTCGACGCGCTGCTACAGCGCGACTATCAGGTGCTGCTGGGCGTGTTCCTCATCACCTCGGTCATGGTCGTGATCTTCAACATCATCACCGACCTCATCTACCGGGTCGTCGATCCGAGAATGGGAGCGTCGGCATGAATGCGAGCCTGCGCCGTTTCCTGACCAATCCCAAAGCCGTGGTCGGGCTCGTCATCCTGATGCTGGTCGTGCTCGCCGCGATCTTCGCGCCGGTGATCTTCCCGCGCAATCCCTGGCAGATGGCCTCGCGGCCCTTCCTGCCGCCATTTCAGGACGCGAAATTCTGGCTGGGCACCGACATGCTGGGCCGCGACATTCTCGCTGGCCTTGCTTACGGCGCGCAGATTTCGCTCATCGTCGGCGTCGCCTCGACGGTTGTCGCGGTGGTCGTGGGCGTGCTCTTCGGTGCAATGGCCGGCTACTATGGCGGCTTCGTCGACGACGCCCTCATGCGCGTGACCGAATTCTTCCAGACGATCCCGACCTTCGTCTTTGCTCTGTTGCTCGTGGCGATCCTGTCGCCGTCGGTGATGTCGATCATCATCGCCATCGGCGTGGTGAGCTGGCCGCCCGTGGCGCGGCTGGTGCGTTCCGAGTTCGCCAGCCTGCGCAGCCGCGATTTCGTCAAGGCGGCGGTCGTGCTCGGCCAGTCCAATCGGCAAATCATCTTTTCCCAGATCCTGCCCAACACCATGTCGCCGGTGATCGCCATGGCATCGCTGATGGTCGCCTCCGCGATCCTCACCGAAGCGGCCATCAGCTTTCTCGGCCTTGGCGACCCCAACATGATGAGCTGGGGCTACATGGTGGGCGCTGCCCGCACTGTTATCCGGCAAGCCTGGTGGATGAGCTTCTTCCCCGGCATCGTCATCCTGCTTGTCGTGCTGGCGCTCAACCTCGTGGGCGAGGCGCTGAACGACGTGCTCAATCCGCGTCTTGCACGAAAGGGCCGGCAATGAGCGACCCGCTTCTGAAGATAGAAAAGCTGACGGTCGCCCTGCCCTCGGCCGGCGACCGGGTGAATGCCGTCAGCGATGTCAGCCTGACGCTCGACAAGGGCGAGATCCTCTGCATTGTCGGCGAGTCCGGCTCCGGCAAATCGATCACCGCCTCCACCGTCATGGGCCTGTTGCCGAGCGACCAGCTCAAGATCACCGGCGGGAGCGTGACCTTCGACGGCATCGACCTTCTGGCGCTGGACGAAAACGGCATGCGCAAGGTGCGCGGCGCGCGTATCGGCATGATCTTCCAGGAGCCGATGACGTCGCTCAACCCGGTCATGAAGATCGGGCGGCAGATCGAGGAAGTCATGGAAGCGCATGGCATTGCGCGCGAAAAACGCCAGGCCCGTGCCATCGAGCTTTTGCAGGCGGTCGGCCTGCCCGAACCCGAGGCCATTGCCGAGCGCTACCCCTTCCGCCTCTCCGGAGGCCAGCGCCAGCGTGTCATGATCGCCATGGCGCTTGCGCTCGAACCGGACATGCTGATCGCCGACGAGCCGACCACCGCGCTCGACGTCACCACACAGGCGCAAATTCTCAAGCTCATCCGCGACCTGCAGCGCGAGCGCGGCATGGGCGTGCTGTTCATCACGCATGATTTCGGCGTCGTGGCCGACATCGCCGACCGCGTAGCGGTGATGCAGAAGGGCGTCGTGGTCGAGGTCGGTCCGGCCTCGGAAGTGCTGGTATCGCCCGGCCATCCCTATACGAAATCGCTGATCGACGCCGTTCCGGGCTTTCGCGAGCAGGCATCGGCAGGCAGCACCGAGGCCCCGGTGCTGAAGGTTTCGGGATTGCGAAAGGTCTATCGCACCGGCGGCGGGCTGTTTGCCGTGCCGAAGGAATTCGTCGCCGTCAACGACGTCTCCTTCTCCATCGCGCGCGGCGAAACGCTGGGGCTGGTAGGAGAGAGCGGCTCGGGCAAGTCCACCATCGGCCAATGCGTCATGCGCATAAACGGCATCGACGGCGGCAAGGTCGAGTTCAATGGCAGCGATATCGTCAATGCTTCCGGCGCCGCCCTGAAGGCCTATCGGGCCCAGGCACAGATGGTATTTCAGGATCCGTTTGCCTCGCTCAACCCACGACACAAGGTTGGCCGGTCCATCATGGCCGGGCCGCTGGCGCATGGCGTAGACACCGCCACGGCGCGCAGCCGCATGGAACAGCTCCTGAAGCGCGTCGGCCTCGATGCCTCGGCGGCGGACCGCTACCCGCATGAATTCTCTGGCGGCCAGCGACAGCGCATCGGCATTGCCCGCGCGCTCGCCGTGGAGCCGGACCTGCTGGTGGCCGACGAGGCCGTATCCGCGCTCGACGTGTCGGTGCAGGCGCAGGTGCTCGATCTCCTGCGGGAAATTCGCGACGAGTTCCACCTCGCCATGCTCTTCATCACGCACGATCTGCGCGTGGCCTCACAGATCTGCGACCGCGTGATCGTGCTGCATCGAGGACGCATCGTCGAGGAAGGCGAAGTCACGAACGTCTTCGGCGACCCGCAGGATTCCTACACCCGCAATCTCCTGGCCGCCGTGCCGGGACAGAAATGGCATCGGGGCGAACAGCAAGCCTTGCCCGCCTGAATTTACAAAGACGCTTCACCGGAGGAGTGACCAGATGAACGACCTGACAATGAACCGCCGCACGGTGCTGCTTGCCGGCTCGGCCAGCCTGCTTGCCGGCCTCATGCCGCAGATGACGCTTGCGCAGTCTAACAACGCCGCGCGCATGAACGTCATCGCGTTCCCGGAGCCGCCGACGCTGTTCATCGGCCTTGACCAGAACGGCTCCACGCAGACCGTGTCCGGCAAGATCTATGAAAGCCTGCTGAGCTACGACTTCGACTTCACGCCCAAGCCCGGCCTCGCCGAATCCTGGGATGTGTCCGAGGACGGACTGACCTACACCTTCCATCTGGTGAAGACCGCCAAGTGGCACGACGGTGAACCGTTCACGGCCGACGACGTGGTGTTCACCACCAAGGAATTCCTGATGGAAGTGCATCCGCGCGCCCGCGGCATCTTCCAGAACTGCGAAACCATCGAAGCCGTGGACGAACACACCGTCCGCTTCACGCTCAAGCAGCCTTTCGCGCCCTTCCTGATGGGCTTCGAAATGTCCACCGCGCCGATGATCCCCGCGCATCTCTATCGCGGCACGGATTTCCGCACCAACCCGAACAACAACAAGCCGATCGGCACCGGCCCGTTCAAGCTGGCCGAGTGGAATCGCGGCTCCTACATCCGTCTTGAGAAGAACCCCGACTATCACGGCGAAGGCGAGCCGCATCTGGACGAGATCATCTTCCAGATACTGCCGGACGCAGGCGCTCGCGCCGTCGCCATCGAGCAGGGACAGGTGCAGCAGGCGCAGTTCTTCGACATCGAGATGTTCGACATCCAGCGGCTGTCCGAGCTTGGGAACATCCAGCTCATCACCAAGGGCTACGAGTTCTACGCGCCGGTTGCGCGCATCGAGTTCAACACCCGCGTCGAGCCTTTCAACGACAAACGCTTCCGTCAGGCGATCTGCCATGCGCTGGACAAGCAGCTCTTCGCCGACGCCATCTTCTTCGGCCTCGGCAAGCCGGCGACCGGCCCGATCAGCAACCGCACCCGCTTCTACGATGCGGATGTGAAACCTTACGACTACGACCTCGAAAAGGCGGCAGCCCTGCTCGACGAAATGGGCCTGAAGCCAGATGCCAACGGCGTGCGCCGCACCGTGAAGTTCCTGCGTCTGCCGTGGGGGGAGACCTGGGCGCGCTTTGCCGAACTGGTGCAGCAGCAGCTCGCGCTCATCGGCATCAAGGTCGAGATCGAGCCGGCCGACCCGGCATCCTGGACCTCCAAATACGCCAACTGGGAATTCGAGATGACCTCGAACTACCCCTATCAGTTCGGCGATCCGGCGCTCGGCGTGTCGCGCTTCTTCGTTTCCAGCAACATCCGCAAGGGCGTCGCCTATTCCAACTGTACCGGCTACGAGAACCCGGAAGTGGACGCGCTGTTCGAAAAGGGCGCAACCGCCACCAGCGATGCCGACCGGCAGGCGGCCTATAGCGCGGCACAGAAGATCCTGGTCGAAGACGTGCCGATGGCATGGCTCGTCGAGGTCGATTTCCCGACCCTGCTCGACAAGGGCTATGAGGACGTCGTCGTGTCAGCAATCGGCGTCAACGAGACCTATCGCAAGGCCCGCAAGGCCTGAGCCGCGAACTCAGCGCCCCGGCAATGAAGCCGGGGCGCAACCGATTTCAGGGTGACGATGATGAAATGGCCGAACAACGCCCGCTGCGCGGTGATGCTGACTTTCGACTTCGACGCCGAGACGCTGTGGCTCTCGCGCGACCCGTCCAACGCAAAAAAGCCAGGTACGCTTTCGCAAGGCATCTATGGCGCGGTGCGCGGCGTGCCGGAAATCCTCAAGGTGCTGAAGAGCTACGACCTGCCTGCCACCTTCTTCGTGCCCGGCTGGACAGCCGAAAAATATGTCTCGCGCATCGAGGAGATTCTTGCCGGGGGGCATGAGATCGGCCATCACGGCTATCTTCACGAGTGGATCGACCCCGACAAGCCGGACGAAGAGCGCGCCACTTTCGAGCGCGGACTGGAAGCGCTCGACCGCGTCGCGGGCATCCGCCCTAGCGGCTACCGCTCACCGGCGGGCGAGACCAGCCCGACCTTGATGGGTCTGCTCAGGGAGCATGGCCTGCTCTACGATTCCTCGCTGATGACCGACGTCATGCCCTACCGGCACACGCTGGCGGATGGCAGCGCCGGGCCGGTCGAGCTGCCCTGGCACTGGTCAACCGACGACGCGCCCTACATGCTGTTTGCCGTGCAGACGCCGCGCCCGATGTTCACCAATGATCACATCTTCCAGGTCTGGCGCGACGAGTTCGACGCGATCTACGAATGGGGCGGGCTGTTCAACCTGGTCATGCACCCGCAGTTCACCGGCAGGCCCTCGCGCACGCTGCTGCTGCGCCGCATGATCGAGCATGTTCTGAGCAAGCCAGATGTCTGGATCGCCACTGGGCATGATGTGGCAACGGCCTGGTCGGAGGCCGAGCAAGCCAAATGAGCACACAGGATTTTGCGGGTTTGACGGCCGTCGTGACGGGTGCAGCCTCGGGTCTTGGATTGTCCACGGCCCGGCTTCTTGCGGAGCGCGGCGCCCGGCTGAGATTGGTCGACCGTTCCCAGGACAGGCTTGCCCAGGCGGCGGACGAAATCGCGGCCGGCGGCACGGATGTTCAGGCACATGCGCTCGACGTCACCGACCTGGCGGCGGTGACAAGCGGTTTTGAACGCATCGGCCGCTGCGACGTACTGGTCAACAGCGCGGGCGTGGAAGGGCCAGCCGGCCCGCTGGAAGACTGCGATCTGGACGAGCTCGATCAGGTGATGGCGATCAATGTGCGCGGCACGCTTGCCTGCGCGCAGGCCGCCATCCGCCTGATGAAAGCTGGCGGCAATGGCGGCTCGATCGTCAACATTGCCTCGACGGCCGGAATGATCGGCTCACGCCGCCTCGGTATCTATGCATTGTCGAAGGCCGCCGTCATTTCCATGACGCGCTCGCTGGCCGTCAGCGTTGCCGGTGAGGACATCCGGGTCAACGCCGTGTGTCCCGGATCCATCGACAGCGAGATGTTCGACCGCACGCTCGCCTCGGGCGACCCGGACGCGGAGCGCCGTTTCATGATCGATCTGCATCCGCTGCGCCGTCTCGGCAAGCCGGTGGAGGTCGCCGAGGCCGCCGTATTCCTCGCCTCGCCTGCCGCCGCCTACATCACCGGCGCGCTGCTGCCCGTGGATGGCGGGAGACTGGCATGAGCGGCCGCGTCGCCATCGTCACCGGTTCAGCCGCCGGCATAGGTGCTGCGATTGCCGCGCGTCTGGTCGAGGAAGACTACAAGGTACTTGGCGTCGATCGCGCCGACACCGGCAGAAGGTCGTCGGATGTTCGCCATGACATGGTCGCCGACCTTGCCGCACCGAAGGCAGCCGAAGCCATCATTGCGGAAGCCAACAGCCGCTTCGGCCCCATCGACGTGCTGATCAACAATGCCGGCATCGGCGGCTCGCGCCCGGTGCATGACAGCGACGACGACAATTGGAACACGATCCTTGACGTCAATCTCTCCTCCGTCTTTCGGCTTTCGCGTGCGGTGCTGCCGCAGATGATGCAGCGCGGGGGAGGCTCAATCGTCCACACCACCTCCATATTCGGGATCGTCGGCTATCGCGGCACGGCCGCCTATGCAGCCTCCAAGGCAGCGCTCGTCGGCCTGACCCGACAGATGGCGGCCGACTACGGCCCAAAGGGCATTCGCGTCAACGCCGTGGCGCCCGGCCTGATCCGCACCGCCATGACCGAGAAGTTGTTGCAGGACGCCACCTATCGCGACCTGATGCTGAACGGCACGCCTCTCGGCCGCATGGGGGAGCCGGAAGAGGTGGCGGCCGTTGCAGCCTTCCTCGCCTCGCCGCAGGCATCCTTCGTCAGCGGACAGATATTCAGCGTCGATGGCGGCTGGAGCGCCACGCGCATCAAAGTGACCCCCTGATCGTCCTCATCAACGGAGCCGTCGATGACTGTCCAGCTCTTCGAGCCATTCCCCCTGCGCGCCCTGACCCTGCCCAACCGCATCGTGGTGGCCCCCATGTGCCAGTACAGCGCCAATGATGGCAATGCGAGTGACTGGCACGTCATGCATTGGGGGCAGTTCCTGCTTTCCGGCGCGGGCCTGTTCATGATCGAGGCCACCGGCGTGGAACCACGCGGGCGCATCACGCCGGGCTGTCTGGGCCTGTGGAGCGACGAGAACGAGGCGGCCTTCGCGCACGCCCTCAAGATCGCGCGCAGCTATTCCGACATGCCGGTTGGCCTGCAGCTTGGCCATGCCGGCCGCAAGGCATCGGCGCTGCGTCCCTGGGAAGGCAATGGGCACTATGCCCAAGATGATGGCGGCTGGCAGGTGCTTGGCCCCTCCGCCGTCCCCTTCGCGCCAGACTGGCCTGTGCCGCAGGCGATGACCGAAAGCGACATCGACGACCTGCTGCAGAATTTCGCCGACGCCACGCGCCGCGCCGCCCGCCTCGGACTGGACTGCATCGAAATCCATGCCGCGCATGGCTATCTGCTGTCGAGCTTCCTGTCGCCCATCGCCAATCACCGCACGGACGCCTATGGCGGCTCGCTGGAAAACCGCATGCGGCTTCCCCTTCAGGTGTTCGAGGCCGTCCGTGCCGCAGCCCCTGCCGCCATGCCGGTCGGTGTGCGCTTCAACGGTACGGACTGGGTGGACGACGCGATCAACGGCGACGAAGCGGTCGCTTTCGCCCGCGCACTTGCGGATCGCGGCTGCGATTTCGTGGATGTTTCGAGCGGCGGAAACGCATTTGCCAAAATCCCGGTCGGTCCCGGTTATCAGGTGCCGTTCGCTGCCCGCATCAGGCAGGAAGTGGGAGTAGCCACCATGGCGGTGGGCCTCATCAGAACTCCCCAACATGCCGAAGCCATCGTAGCCGGCGGTCAGGCCGACATGGTTTCCATCGGGCGTGGCTTCCTCAACAATCCGCACTGGCCCTGGCAGGCAGCCGAGACGCTCGGCGTCAATATTGACGTCGTGCCGCAATACCGCTTCGGGGCCACCTCGCTCTATCGCCCGACCTGGGGGCGATAACCGGAGACGCACTGGTCCGATATTCTATCGGACCAGTATCGCCCTGAGATCATTCACATTCGTGCCGGTCGGGCCGGGCACGAAAAGGTCGCCGATGGAATTGAATGCCGTCCAGGCATTATTTCCCGCAAGCAATGCCTTGGCATCGACGCCCGCGGCGCGCATGCGGGCAACGGACGTGCCGTCAGCGAAGGCGCCTGCATTGTCCTCCGAGCCGTCGATGCCATCAGTGTCGGCGGCAAGGGCGTGGATGCCGGCAAGTCCCTCGATGCCCAACGCGAAGGCAAGCAGGAATTCGCTGTTGCGGCCGCCCTTGCCTTTTGCCCGCAACGTCACCGTCGTTTCGCCACCCGACAGGATCAGCACCGGTTTGCGGAACGGGCGATCGCGGGTTGCCACCTCGCGCGCGATCGCTGCATGAACCGAGCCGACATCGCGCGCCTCGCCCTCGATGGAATCGGACAGGATGACCGCCTCGATACCCTGCCGCCCGGCTTCGGCGGCGGCCGCTTCCAATGAAACGGCGGCCGACGCGATCAGCCGCACCTCGTTGCGCGCGAAACATTCGTCACCGGGGGTTGGCGCATCGGCTTCCGGCGAGTTGAGATGCGCCATCACCGCATCCGGCAGCTTCATGCCGTAAGTAGAGACGACCTCCAGCGCCTGCGCGCGCGTCGCGGCATCCGGCACGGTCGGCCCCGAGGCGACCAGTGCGGGATTGTCGCCGGGAATGTCCGACACGATCAACGACACCACCCTGGCCGGATAGGCGGCGGCCGCGAGCCGTCCGCCCTTGATATTCGAAACATGCTTACGCACGGCATTCATGGCCGAGATCGGCGCGCCGGAAGCAAGCAGGGCCTCATTCACAGCTATTTCGTCGGCAAGCGTCAGGCCGGCAGGCGGTGCGGGCAACAGTGCCGACCCGCCGCCACAGACCAGTGCAATGACGAGATCGTCAGCCGTAAGACCGGACACCTGTTTGACCAGCGCGCTTGTCGCCTCGAGCCCTGCAGCGTCCGGCACCGGGTGCGATGCTTCCAGCACGCGCAGACGCTCGCAAGGCGCGCCATAGCCGTAGCGCGTCACCACCACCCCTTCCAGTGGCCCGTCCCACACTTTTTCCAGCGCCGCCGCCATCTGGGCCGCACCCTTGCCGGCGCCGATGACGACCGTCCGTCCTTTCGGTTTTTCCGGAAGATGTGCGCGGATGGTCAGTTCGGGGTCGGCCGCCGCAACGGCCGCCTCGAAGATGGAGGTAAGGAAGGGTTGGGCGTCAAAATTCATGAATGCGCAGCTCCGGCGGATCACAGGCAAGATGAATGCGCGCCATCCGGTTCCAGATGCCCGCGCGGCAGGCGCAACTTTAGCCAGCCTGCCCCGCAAGGCAACCGGACTTCACGCTGCGTCAGTCAGTATCGGGCTCTTTGCCGGCTTGCCGGCGACATAGACCTCGCGCACGGCGCGGTCGTCGCCCACGGTCTGCAGCAGGAACAGTTCTTCCGCCAGTGTTGCGATCGTATCCATGCGCAGGTTCATGATGGGCGTGGCGCGCGAATCGAGCACCACGATGTCGGCATCCGTGCCGGCGTCCAGCGTGCCTATCCTGTCTTCCAGCGACAGCGCCTGCGCATTGCCCAGCGTCATTTGCCAGAAGGAAGCGAAGGGGTTCAGCTTTTCGCCATTGAGCGCGATCACCTTGTAGCCCTCATCCATGGTGCGCAACATGGAATAGTTGGTGCCGCCGCCCACATCCGTGGCGGTTGCGATGCGCAACGGCTTGGCTCGCGTGCGATAGCGCTGATAGTCGAACAGGCCGGAGCCGAGGAACAGATTGGAGGTCGGGCAGAATACGGCCACCGCGCCTGTGTCCGACAAAGCGTCTGCCTCGCGCTCCGACAGATGAATGCAATGGCCCAGCAGCGTCTTCGGCCCCATCAGACCGTAGTGCTCGTAAATATCGGTGTAGTCCTTCGCCTGAGGATAAAGCTCCTGCGTGAAGGCGATTTCGTCGTGGTTTTCCGACAGGTGCGTCTGGATATGCAGATGCGGGAATTCGGTCGCCAGCGTCTTGGCCATCTCCATCTGCTCGGGCGAGGAGGTGATGGCGAAGCGCGGCGTGATCGCATAGTGCTGGCGGCCCTTGCCGTGCCAGTCGCCGATCAGCGCCCTGGTATCGTCATAGCTGGATTGCGGTGTGTCGAGAACGCTTTCGGGCGCATTGCGATCCATCATTACCTTACCGGCGATGTTTAGCATGTCGCGCGAGTGGCTCTCCTCGAAAAAGGCTTCGGCAGACTGTTTGTGCACCGAGCAATAGGCGGCGACCGTGGTGGTGCCGTGACGCACCATCTCGTCAAGGAACAGCCGCGCGACCCGGCGGCCATATTGCGCGTCGCGAAACTTGCTTTCCTCCGGGAATGTATAGGTGTTGAGCCAGCCCAGCAGTTCCGCCCCATAAGAAGCAATCACCTGAAGCTGCGGATAATGCACATGGGTATCGACGAAGCCGGGCAGGATGAGGTGCGGCCGATGGTCGATCGTCTTCGCATCGGCACCGGCCCGTACAGCCATATCCGCATAGGCACCGGTCGCCACGATCTTGCCGTCACGGATCAGCACGCCGCCGTCTTCCTCATAAGCATAGGCGCCTTGGTCGTCGACCGAATCCGGCCAGCGCAGGAAGCTCAATGTGCGTCCGCGAAGGAGTGTATCTGTCATTGCTGCGTCTTCTTTCCCGCTTCCTCGAACCATGTCACCAGCAACTGCCGCTCCTGCGGCGTGATCTCGGTGACGTTTCCGGGCGGCATCGCATGGCTGCGCCCCGCCTGTAGATAGATTTCGCGCGCATGGGCGGCAATCGCCTCGTCGGTGTCGAGCGCCACCCCCTTGGGCATTTGATAGACGCCCTCGTAGACCGGTTCGGGCATATGGCACATGGAGCAGCGGCCAAGCACCGTATCACGCACCGCCGGGAAATGCGCCGAGGCAACCAGCGCCTGCCCGGCCGAGGACATCTTCGGCTCGCCCGTCAGCACTTTCGGCACGGTCGACAGCCACATAATGATGATGAACAGGACTGTCGCCACCAGCCATGTCCAGGTGGGCTTGCCCTTGCCGGCATGCACCGTGTTGAAATAGTGCCGGACGACCACGCCGATCATGAACACCAGCGAGGCGATGATCCAGTTGAACTCGGTGCCGAAAGCCAGCGGGTAGTGGTTCGACAGCATAAGGAACAACACCGGCAGCGTCAGATAGTTGTTGTGCAGGGAGCGCTGCTTGGCAATCTTGCCGTATTTCGGGTCGGGCTTGCGGCCGGCGATCAGGTCGGCCACCACGATCTTCTGGTTGGGTATGATGACCATGAAGACATTGGCCGACATGATCGTGGCGGTGATGGCGCCCAGATGCAGGAAGGCCGCGCGGCCGGTAAACAGATGCGTCAGCCCCCACGCCATGAACACAACGATGACGTAGAGCAGGATCATCAGCCCGGTATCGGCCTTGCCGATCAGCCAGCGGCACAGCAGATCGTAGACGATCCACCCCGCTGCCAGGCAGGCAAGCGAAATCAGGATGCCCACCGGCACGGAAACGTCCAGCACGTTGCGGTCGATCAGGAACAGGTCCGCGCCCGCATAGTAGACGATTGCCAGAAGCGCGAAGCCGCTCATCCAGGTGGCGTAGGACTCCCATTTGAACCAGGTCAGATGCTCGGGCATCTGTTCGGGTGCCACCAGATATTTCTGGATATGGTAGAAGCCGCCGCCATGCACCTGCCATTCTTCGCCGAAGGCGCCCTTGGGCAAGCCCGGCCGCTGGCGCAGGCCAAGATCCAACGCCACGAAATAGAAGGATGAGCCGATCCACGCGATCGCTGTGATGACGTGCAGCCAGCGCACGCCAAAGCTCAACCAGTCCCACAAAAGCGCATAGTCGTTCATCGATGTTCCCCAGAGCAGGCAATCGACTTTACGACCTCGCCCGCAAATCGAAAGAGCCGTGCCATACGATGACTTTCAAAAAAAAATAAAAAATACTAGGCTCATTCTGTATTTTTCAGCATACGGATTCTCCGCCATCCATGGCCTATCTCGATAACATTGCCGTCTTCGTCCGGGTCGTGGAGCTCGGCAACCTCTCGGCCGCAGGGCGCGACATGCGCATTTCGCCTGCGGTCGCTTCCAATCGCATCAAGGAACTGGAGAAGCATCTGGGGGTCAGGCTGTTCAACCGCACGACCCGACATCTCATGCCGACCGAGCACGGAAGTGTGTTCTATGACGGCGCCAGGCGGGTGCTGGAGGCCATCACCGAAGCGGAAGCGGCTGTCAGCGCGTTGTCAGGCCAGCCGCGCGGCACCATCAGGATCACTGCACCGCTCGGCCTCGGCCGCCGGCTGATCGCTTCCGGCATCCCGGAATTCCATGACAAATATCCCGACATCGAAGTGCGACTTCGGCTCTCGGACCACAATGTGGACATCATGAAGGAAGGCATCGACGTCGCCTTCCGGCTCGGTCTGCTTGAGGATTCGAGCCTGCGCATGCGCGGCATCATGGAATGCGAGCGCGTGCTGGTCGCGGCCCCCGATTATCTGGAGCGACGCGGCGAACCCAAGACGGCTCAGGAGTTGATCGAAAAGCGTCACGATTGCCTGCTGTTGCGATTTCCCGGCATGCGCGAATTCTTCTGGATGCTGAGCATGCCCACCGGGCCGGTCAAATTCGAAGTGCGGGGACCTTTCGATTCGGATGATGGCGACGTGCTGACTGACTGGGCATTGGCCGGGCGCGGCATCCTCAACAAACCGCGCTTCGAGGTCGAACCCTTCATCCGCGACGGACGGCTGAAGGTCGTCCTGCCCGACACCCCGCCCATGCCGGTCCAGCTTGCTGCGGTCTACCCGCACAAGAACCTGCAGGACCCCAAAGTGAGGCTGCTGCTCGATTTTATGGCCGAGCGCTGCCAGCGCCTGATCCGTGAGAGACTTGTAGTGAAGTGAAAGCCGACGGTCCGGGACGGTTTTGCTATCAGCCGGACGCTTTCGCCAGTGCGATCATGATCTCAGCGGCCGCAAGTGCTGCAATCACGGACGGGCGCTTGTCCTTCGCACCGTCGCCGCCGATCGGCGATATGAGGCGGGAAAAAGCTTCTTCCGTGCCGTCGGCCGTCTTCAGGAACCAGCTTTTGAAGGTGGCCTTCTTGGTCCTGGAACCGATCATGCCGACATAGGCCGCGTCGTCGCGCTTCAGCGCCTCGGCGACGATCAGGAAATCCAGCGCGTGGTCATGCGTCAGCACCACGAATGCGGAGCCGGCGGGCGCATCGCGCACCATCTCCTCGGGCACCGGCGTCAATCGCGTTTCGACGCCGTCCGAAATGCCCTCCAGCATGTCGGCACGGGTTTCCACCACCACGGCCTGTACCGGCAGCAGCGCGAAGGCAGCCGCGAGCGCATGGCCGACATGACCACCGCCGAAGACATAGATATGTGGACTGGCTGCATCCTCGGCTTCGGCCTGCGCGATCAATTCAGCGCGCAGGGCCTCGTCCACCAACCGGATGGTCAGGCCCACGCGACCGCCGCAGCACTGCCCGATCTCAGGCCCGAGCGCAATGTCAAGCTCGACATGCCCGGCTCCGGCGTCACGAGCCCCCGCGACCATCTTCCGCGCCCGGTCGATCGCCATGAATTCAAGATGACCACCGCCGATCGTACCGAAGATGGCCTGCGGCGAAACCAGCATATGTGCCCCGGTCTCGCGGGGCGTCGAGCCTCTTGCCTCCGTCACCTCGACAAGTGCCGCTTGCGGCGCGCTGTCGAGGAAAGAGCGGAGACGCTCACTGTTGCGTGTCACTTGTCTGCCGTTTCAGCCCTTAATCGTTCGATTGCCATCAGCACGCGCTCGGGCGTCGCGGGCGCGTCAAGACGCGGGCAAATCTTGTGGCCGGCGACGCTTGCCACCGCATCCGACAATGCATGCAGCACCGATATGCCGAGCGGCAGCGGCGGCTCGCCGACCGCCTTGGAGCGATGGATCGTCGGCTCATAAGCCTCGGACCAATCGGTCAGCGCCACATTGAAGACCTTCGGCCGGTCGGAGGCGAGCGGAATCTTGTAGGTCGAGGGCGCATGTGTGCGCAGCCGGCCCTTGTCGTCCCACACCAGCTCTTCCGTGGTCAACCAGCCCATGCCCTGAATGAAGCCGCCCTCGACCTGGCCCATATCGATAGCCCGGTTCAGCGAGCGGCCGACATCGTGCAGAATGTCGGTGCGCTCGACCACATATTCGCCGGTCAGCGTATCGACCGACACTTCCGAGCAGGCCGCGCCGTAGGCGTAGTAGTAGAAAGCGTGGCCCCGGCCCTTACTGCGATCCCAGTGGATCTTCGGCGTCTTGTAGAAGCCGGCAGCCGAAAGCTGGACGCGAGCAATGTAAGCCTGCCTGACCAGATCGTTGAAGCTGATCTCCTGATTGCCGACGCGCACACGGTTGGGCAGGAACACGACCTGGTCGGCGGGCACCTGGTAGTGGTCGGCCGCGAAATCGGTGAGCCGCTTGCGGATCTGCCGCGCCGCATTCTGCGCCGCCATGCCGTTGAGGTCGGCGCCGGAAGAGGCGGCGGTGGGCGCGGTGTTGGGCACCTTGGCCGTCGTCGTGGCGGTAATCTTGACCCGATCGAGATCGATCTGGAATTCTTCCGCCACCACCTGCGCCACCTTCAGGTGCAGGCCCTGCCCCATCTCCGTGCCGCCATGGTTCATGTGCACCGAGCCGTCGGCATAGACATGCACCAGCGCGCCGGCCTGGTTGGACTCGGTCTTGGTGAAGGAAATGCCGAACTTCACCGGCGTCAGCGCGATGCCGCGCCTGATGAACCGGCTTTTGGCATTGAACTCGGCGATGGCACGACGGCGAGACGCGTAATCGGCGCTCTCCTCCAGCTCGGCCACGATGCGCTGGATGATACAGTCCTCGACCTTCTGGTGATAGGGCGTGAGGTTGCGCTCGCCGGCAACACCCATCGGGTCATAGAAATTCAGCTTGCGGATTTCGAGCGGGTCCTTGCCCACGGCAAAGGCCACTTCCTCGATAACGCGCTCGCAGCCGACCATGCCCTGCGGGCCGCCGAAACCGCGGAAGGCGGTGTTCGACACGGTGTTGGTGTAGAGCGGCGCCGACCTGGCGTGCACGGCCGGATAGAAATAGGCGTTGTCGCAGTGGAACAAAGCGCGGTCGCCCACCGGGCCGGACAGATCGGCCGAGAACCCGGCATTGAGCGCGAACATATAATCGACGCCGAGGATGCGGCCTTCATCATCGAAGCCCACCTCGTAGTCGATGACGAAGTCGTGCCGCTTGCCGGTGGCGGTCATGTCCTCGTCGCGGTCGAGCCGGATCTTCACCGCCCGCTTGTGCTTCTTGGCAGCGATGGCAGCAATGGCCGCGCACTGGTTGGCCTGCGTTTCCTTACCGCCGAACCCGCCGCCCATACGACGAACCTCGACTGTTACGGCATTGCTCGGCACGCCCAGCACATGCGCAACCAGATGCTGCGTTTCGCTCGGCCCCTGGGTGGAACTGTAGACGACCACTTCGTCGTCCTCACCCGGTACCGCCAGCGCGACCTGACCCTCGAGATAGAAATGGTCCTGCCCGCCAAGCTTCATGCTGCCCTTGGCGCGGCGCGGGGAAGCCGCGATCGCGGCGACGGCATCGCCACGCTTGAGCGTCAGCGGAGTCGTCACCTGCCTGTCCTTTTCGGGATCGAGGTCCCAGATGTGGACGATTGGTTCAAGCTCGTCATATTCGATCTTCGCCAGGCGTGCCGCGCGGCGGGCCTGTTCGCGCGTCTCGGCGATCACGCAGAAGATCGGCTGGCCGTGGAACTGCACCTTGCCTTCGGCCAGAACCGGGTCGTCATGCATGCCGCTCGGCGAAATGTCGTTCTCGCCGGGCACGTCTTCACAGGTCAGCACATCGACCACGCCGGGCGCGGCCCGCACCGCCGACAGGTCGACGCTCTTCAGCAGGCCATGCGCCACCGTCGCCAGACCGAGGCCGGCATGGAGCGTGCCCGCGGGTTCGGGCATGTCATCGATATAGACCGCCGAACCCGCCACATGCTTGTGCGCGGAATCGTGACGCTGCTCGCTATGGACACCGCCGACGATCTTCGCGGCCCTGATGTCGGATGCGGAATGCTTGTTCATTGCCGTCTCCTCACGCAGCCTGATGCCGGGAAACCTGGATCGGCTCGCCGCCGCCCCGGGTTTCGGCAAAGAAGCGCCGCAGCAGGTTGCGTGCCGCCAGCATACGATATTCCGCGCTGGCGCGCATGTCCGTCAACGGCGTGAAGTCCTGCGCATAGGCCCCGAGTGCCGTTTCCACCGTCGTTTCGGTCCACGGCTTACCGACCAGCGCAGCTTCGACAGTCGTGGCCCGCCTGGGCGTCGCCGCCATACCGCCATAGGCGATACGGATTTCAGCCGCCGTACCGTCAGCCGCCAGCGTCAGATGGAAGGCGCCAAGGGCGGCGGTAATGTCCTCGTCGCGGCGCTTGGAAATCTTGTAGACGGCAAAATGGCTGCCCGCCGACGGCACCGGCACATGCACCGCCTCGACGAATTCGCCCGGCTGGCGATCCTGCTTGCCATAGGCGATGAAGAACTCTTCCAGCGGAATGGTGCGACGCTCAGCACCCTTGCGCAGCGTGAGTTTCGCGCCCAGCGCGATGAAGGGCGGCGGCGTGTCGCCGATGGGCGAACCGTTGGCGATGTTGCCGCCGATGGTGCCCATGTTACGCACCTGCTCGCCGCCGATACGGTCGATGAGCCCACCCAGTGCCGGGATGCGCTCTGCAAGCAGGCCGAAAGCCTCGGTATAGGTGACACCAGCGCCAATGGTGATGACCCCATCGTTTTCGGAAATGCCGCGCAAGCCTTCGAGATGGCCGATGAAGACGGCCGGCGAAATGTCGCGCATATGCTTCGTGATCCAAAGGCCCACATCGGTCGAACCGGCGACGATGGTCGCCCTGGGCTCGGCTTCGAGCACGGCGGCGAGGTCATCGACATCGGCGGGCACGATCAGCCGCGTCTTGTCCGAGCCGACCTCGACGCGCGCGCCGTCGCGCAGCGCGGACAGCTTTTCAATCACCGCCGCTCGCTCCACCGCCAGCGGATCACTGGCCGCCTTGCCATAGTCGGAAATGGCGCGCGCGGCGCGCATGATCGCCTCATAGCCGGTGCAGCGGCACAGATTGCCCTGCAGCGCCTTTTCGATCACCGCGTCGGACGGGTTGGCGTCCTTCATCCACAGGCCGTAGAGTGACATCACGAAGCCCGGCGTGCAGAAGCCGCATTGCGAACCATGGAAATCGACCATCGCCTGCTGCACCGGGTGCAGCGTGCCGCCGGCCGGTTGCACATGCTCGATCGTCACCACGTGGCAGCCGTCGAGCGAGCCGAGGAAGCGGATGCAGGCATTGACGCTCTCATAAACGAGCCCACCGGCCGCCAGCTTGCCCACCAGCACCGTGCAGGCGCCACAGTCGCCCTCGGCGCAGCCTTCCTTGGTGCCGCGCAGCGAACGGTTCAGCCGCAGCCAGTCGAGGAGCGTGGCATCGGGCGCCACGTCGCGAACGGACACATCCTGGCCGTTGAGCAGGAAGCGGATTTCGTTACGGACAGCCATTGTCCTCAGCTCCCACGATAGGTCGAATAGCCGTAAGGCGAGAGAAGCAGCGGCACATGATAATGCCTGTGCTCGGCAATGCCAAAGCGGATCGGCACCTCGTCGAGGAAGGGCGGCTCCGCCAGACTGGTCCCGCGCGAACGCAGATAGTCGCCGGCCCTGAAGACGATCTCATAGTGGCCGATGCGGAAATCGTCGCCTTCCAGCAACGGCGCATCGCAGCGGCCATCCAGATTGGTGTTCACGGTCTTGAGCAATGTGCGCGTATCGCCTTCAAGGCGATAGAGCGACAGCGCCAGGCCATCCGCCGGGCGGCCCGTAGCCGTGTCGAGAACATGGGTTGTGAGGCGCCCGCCCTGAGCTGTCGACATTCGGCCTCCCTTCCTCCGGTACATTCGAACGCGATTGTTCTGTTGTGCCTCGATTAAACGGCATGCATAAGACGGCGTGAAGTGGAACGCCACAAAAAGACTTTCAATTTTTTTGAGGGGAATATCATTCAACCCCTTTGATATTGTGTAAAGACAGGTCACAGCGACCAGGGCAGGACATTCATGCGTTACGTCAGAGATATGCGTGGCTATGGCGCCAATCCACCGGACCCGAAATGGCCGGGCGGCGCCCGTGTCGCGGTGCAGTTCGTGGTCAATTACGAAGAAGGCGGCGAAAACTGCATCCTGCACGGCGATGCGGCCTCCGAGGCCTTTCTGTCGGAGGTGGTCGGCGCAGCGCCCTGGCCTGGCAAGCGCCATTGGAACATGGAGTCGATCTACGAATATGGCGCGCGCGCCGGCTTCTGGCGGCTGCACCGCATGTTCACCAAGGCCGATGTGCCCGTCACGGTCTATGGCGTCGCCAGTGCGCTCGCCCGCTCGCCCGATCAGGTCGCGGCAATGCAAGAAGCGGACTGGGAAATCGCATCGCATGGCCTGCGCTGGATCGACTATCGCGACCACAAGGAAGAAACCGAGCGCGCCGACCTTATCGAGGCTGTCCGGCTGCACAAGGAGGTCGTCGGCGAACGCCCCACCGGCCTCTATCTCGGCCGAACCTCGGTCTATTCGGTGCGCATCGCCGCCGCCGAAGGCGGCTTCGCCTGGATTTCCGATACCTATGACGACGACCTGCCCTACTGGCTGGACCATGACGGCCACGGCAACGCGATTGCACCGCAGCTCGTCATCCCCTACACGCTCGACGCCAACGACATGCGCTTCGCCACCGCGCAAGGCTTCAACTCGGGCGACCAGTTCTTTGCCTATCTGAAGGACGCCTTCGACACGCTCTATGCCGAGGGCGAGGCCGGGCGCGGCGGCATGATGAGCATCGGCCTGCATTGCCGCCTGATCGGCCGGCCGGGCCGCGCCGCGGCGCTCCAGCGCTTCATCGATTATGTGAAGAGCCACGACAAGGTGTGGCTGCCGCGACGCATCGACATCGCCAATCACTGGCGCGAGCATCACCCCTACAAGCCCGCCGTACTTCGCCCCTCGCGCATGGGCGAGCAGGAGTTCGTCGAGAAATTCGGCGGTATCTTCGAACACTCGCCCTGGATCGCCGAGCGCGCCTTCCGGCTGGAGCTTGGCGCCGCGCATGACAGCGCCGGCGGCCTGCACAATGCGCTCTGCCGCGCCTTCCGCTCGGCCACCGAGGCCGAACGCCTCGGCGTGCTGACAGCGCACCCGGACCTTGCCGGCAAGCTGGCGCAGGCCAGGCGCCTGACGGCGGAATCGACCAGGGAACAGGCCTCCGCCGGGCTGGATGCCCTGACCGACGCCGAGCGTGAAAAGTTCACGCAGTTGAACAGCGCCTATGTAGAAAAGTTCAGCTTTCCCTTCATCATCGCCGTCAAGGGCCGCAGCAAGGACGAGATCCTTGCCGCCTTCCAGACCCGTATAAACAACGACCGCGAAACCGAGTTCGACACCGCCTGCGCCCAGGTCGAGCGCATCGCTCTCCTGAGGCTCAGAGATATCCTGCCGCTCTAAAGGAAAACAGAAATGGCCGGCCGCACCTACTATGCCCCAACCGGTGGTCTGCCGCCGCAGACCGACCTGATCACTGACCGCGCCGTCTTCACCGAAGCCTATGCGGTGATCCCACGGCGCGAGTTCAGCGACATCGTCGCCAGCTACCTGCCGTTCTGGGACAAGACCCGGTGCTGGGTCATCGCACGCCCGCTATCGGGCTTTGCCGAGACCTTCTCGCAATATGTCATGGAAGTTCAACCGGGCGGCGGCAGCGACCAGCCGGAGCCCGATGCGGACGCCGAGGGCGTGCTGTTCGTAGTCGAAGGCGAGATCACCGTGACCGTGGATGGCGCCGCGCACCGCCTGACACCGGGCGGCTACGCCTTCCTGCCGCCGGCCAGCGGCTGGACCCTGCGCAACGACAGCACTGCGGCCGCGCGCTTCCACTGGGTCCGCAAGGCCTATGAATATGTCGAGGGCATCGACGTTCCGGATCCGATATTCGCCAACGAGAACGACATCGCCCCGACACCCATGCCCGACACGGACGGCAAATGGGCAACGACCCGCTTCGTCGATCCGTCCGACCTGCGCCACGACATGCATGTGACCATCGTCACCTTCAAGCCGGGCGGCATCATCCCCTTCCCCGAGACGCATGTGATGGAGCACGGGCTCTACGTGCTGGAAGGCCAAGCCGTCTACCGCCTCAACCAGGACTGGGTGGAGGTGCAGGCCGGCGACTATATGTGGCTGCGCGCCTTCTGCCCGCAGGCCTGCTATTCAGGCGGCCCCGGAGACTTCCGCTACCTGCTCTACAAGGACGTCAATCGTCATGCCAAGCTGGGCGGATTCTAAGCGGATATGACCAGTCGCACCATCATCGCCCAGCCGCTCACCCGCGAAAACTTCGCCGAATTCGGTGAAGTCATCGAGACCGAAGGTGCGCATCATTATCCAATCAATGCCGGCAAGTGCGAACGCTATCACGCGCTCGCCACCGCCGAAGCGGCTGGCCCGAACGGCCGCGTGATCCTCAACCTCTTCAAGGCAACGCCCTATGCCTTCCCGCTGAAGCTGACAATGGTGGAACGCCATCCCTTCGGTAGCCAGGCTTTCGTGCCACTCTCACCGCGCCCGTTCGTGGTGGTGGTCTGCCATGACACGAAAGATGGCCCCGGTACGCCGCACGCCTTCGTCACGCAGCCCGGCCAGGGCGTGAACTATCCGCGCAACCTTTGGCACGGCGTGCTGACCCCAATCGGCGAGCCGCAGGATTTCGTGGTGGTCGACCGCGCCGGCGATGGCAACAATCTCGAGGAATTCTATTTCCCCGAGCCCTATGAGATAGCCCTGCCGGAAGGATTCCAGCCATGAGCACATCCGCACTCATCAATCGCCTTTTCGACGTTATCGAAGACGACATCGCGCCGAAGACAGCCGAGGGCGTGGCCCATGGCAACAAGCTGTTCGGCGCGGCGATCCTGCGCAAATCCGACCTGTCGCTGGTGCTGGCCGAAACCAACAACGAGATGGAAAATCCGCTCTGGCATGGCGAGACCCATTGCCTGAAACGCTTCTACGAGATGCCGAAGGCCGACCGGCCGGATACGAAGGACTGCATCTTCCTCTCCACACACGAGCCTTGCTCGCTGTGCCTGTCAGCTATCACGTGGGCCGGGTTCGACAATTTCTACTATCTGTTCAGTCACGAAGATTCGCGCGACAGCTTTGCGATCCCGCACGACCTGAAGATCCTGAAGGAAGTCTTCACGCTCGATCCCGGCGGCTACAATGCCGAAAACGCCTACTGGAAGAGCTATGGGCTGCGCCGCCTCGTGCGTGAATTGCCGGAAGCAGAGCGCAAAACGCTGGAGACACGCATCGGGAACATCGCGAAGCGCTATGACGACCTGTCCGCATCTTACCAGTCCGGCAAGGCCGAAAACGACATTCCTTTGAACTGACAAGGATTGACCAGTCGATTCCGTTGACTGGCCCCTGAGCGACGCCGGCGTCGGGAATCGCCGGCCTGTCGCGCCTGGGTCATGGATAGCATGCGCCCGCCTGCTGGCACGATGGCAGCCCGGTCGCTGGAGCGCGGAGGCCGAAGGACCTCTGCCGCGAATCGAATCCCACGAAATCGAACTCCGGTAAGCATTGCGGCACCCGCCAGCCTAGTCTCGGCGCCGGTGCGGCCGCTCATCGCAGGCGACGAAACGACGTTTCCGGAACCCGAAGCGGCGATCCCATGGGCGGTGGAAACCCTGCACGAAGGCAGTTCGGAACGCCGCTTCGACCGCGACGAGAAAACCGGCACGGTCACGCTGGCCGTTCTGGACGATTCCGGTGAGGTGCGCGACCTCGATCACGGGCTCGCCAGCGCCAGTATCGGGCACGAAATCCGGACCATCCATCCGGACGATCCATTGTCGGCACGCGGGGAGACGCACTGGTCCGACTTCATGTCGCGAAACGCGCTTTCGCTGCGAGCGGAAATCCGCTCACCCATATATTCTGACGCCAAAAATTTCTACCTGGAAGCCAGAATTGAGGCTTACGAAGGAAATAATCTGGTGTTCGAACGGGGTTTTAAGGAGAAAATTTCTCGCAATCGCGTTTGACGCGAGCGGATCAGTATCCTAAAAGCGACACGTCCTTATTGCGTCTCTGTATGTCGCAATCTGCCTTACGCAAGGAGTGCCGGACCTCCACTATCCCCGACCGGGACGGTGGAGGAGCATCGACCGTCAAGCCAGCCATCAGGAGGAGAATTGATTGTCGGCTGAACTCGAATTTCTGGGCCGCCGCGTCGCCGCCGGCAAGCTCAACCGTCGTGACTTTCTTGGCCGCGCTGCCGCACTCGGCGTGACCGCCACACTCGCCAATTCGCTCTTGAGCGGCACCGTACGCGCCGCCGGCCCCGTCAAGGGTGGCACCCTCAAAGCCGGCCTGCAGGGCGGCGAATCGACCGACGGACTCGATCCCGCGGCCATCAACAACCAGGTGACCGGCGCCTTTGCCCGCTGCTGGGGCGAAAAGCTGATCGACATCGACGAGAACGGAAAGATCGTCCACCGGGTCGCAGAGGAATACGGCTCCTCGGCCGACGCCAAGACCTGGACCTTCAAGATCCGCAAGGGCGTGACCTTCCACAACGGCAAGGAACTGGACGCCAACGACGTGCTGGCGACCATCGAGCGCCACGCCGGCCCCGAGACCAAGTCGGGCGCGCTCGGCGTGCTGCGCGGCATCGACCAGATGAAGGTGGACGGCAATGACTTCGTCATCACGCTGAAGGAGGCCAATGCCGACCTGCCCTTCCTGATGTCGGACTACCACCTCATCATCCAGCCCAATGGCGGCAAGGACAATCCGCAGGCAGGCATCGGCGCCGGTCCCTTTAAGATCGCTTCGCACGAGCCCGGCGTGCGCGAACTCGGCACGCGTCATGAAGATTACTGGGACGCCGGCAATGGCGGCTTCGCCGATCAGGTCGAGATCGTCGTCATCAACGATTCGACGGCGCGCATGGCGGCGCTGCGCGGCGGCCAGGTTCATATGATGAACCGGGTCGAGCCCAAGATCGTCAGCCTGGTCAAACGCATTCCCGGCATCACCATCAAGAACATCGCCGGCGGCGCGCATTATGTGTTCGCCATGCAGTGCAACACCGCGCCCTTCGACAACAACGATCTGCGGCTTGCACTGAAATATGCCGTCGATCGGCAGGAACTGGTGGACAAGATCGTCGGCGGCTATGGCTCTGTCGGCAATGATATTCCGGTCAACAAATCCTATCCGCTGTTCTCCGACGACATCGAGCAGCGTGTTTTCGACCCGGAGAAAGCCGCCTTCCACTACAAGAAATCCGGCCATTCCGGCCCGATCCATTTCATCACCTCCGATGTTGCCTTCCCCGGCGCCGTCGATGCCGCCCAGCTCTTCCAGCAGAGCGCGGCCAAGGCCGGCATCGCCATCGACGTGCAGCGTTCGCCGGGAGACGGTTACTGGGCGGAGGTGTGGAACAAGAAGCCTTTCTCCGCCTCCTACTGGGTGGGCCGCCCGACGCAGGACCAGCAATATTCCACGGCCTATCTGTCCGGCGCGGACTGGAACGAAACCCGCTTCATGCGCGACGATTTCGACAAGATGGTCGCCGCTGCCCGCGCCGAACTCAACGAGGACAAGCGCCGGTCCATGTATCGCGACATCGCGCTTCTGGTGCGCGACGAAGGCGGCGCCATCATCCCCATGTACAACGACTGGGTGGATGCGGTGTCCGACAAGGTCGGTGGCTACGTCCCGTATCCGTCGGGAGAGTTGATGGGCGGCCTGGCGCTCGCCCGCTGCTGGCTTACCGCCTGACGCTTGCGAATGCCGCGGCAAGGTGCCGGAAATCCCGGCGCCATGCCGCGGCATTTGATTTATTTACGCTACGTAATGTCGCAATTCCGCTTGCCGAAGTCGAAGTCTTCCGCGCAATATCTCCTGACAAAAAGATGACAAGACTGACCACAGTCACCTAACCGGAGTGAGGAACCCATAATATGTCGAATGAACTTGAATTTCTTAGCCGCAGTGTTGCCGCCGGCAAGCTCAACCGCCGCGACTTTCTTGGCCGCGCCGCTGCCCTGGGCGTCACCGCGACCTTCGCCAACTCGTTGCTGTCGGACGCCGCACGCGCGGCAGGCCCGGTCAAGGGCGGCCTGCTCAAGGCCGGCCTGCAGGGTGGCGAGTCCTCCAACGTCCTCGACCCGGCGCTCAATCTCAGCCAGGTGAACTTCAGCTTCGGCAAGTGCTGGGGCGAATTGCTGGTGGAGCTGAACCCCGACGGCAGCCTCGATAACCGCATCGCTGAATCCATCGGATCGTCGGCCGATGCCAAGACCTGGACCATGAAGATCCGCAAGGGGATCGAGTTCCACAACGGCAAGACGGTGACGCCGGAAGACGTCGTGGCCACGCTTGAGCGTCACGGCGACGAGGCGTCGAAATCGGCCGCCCTGGGCATCCTTGAAGGCATCGCTTCGATGAAGGCCAGCGGCGACGAGGTCGTCATCACCCTCAAGGACCCGAATGCCGACTTCCCCTATCTGATGGCGGACTACCATCTCGTCATCCAGCCGAACGGCGGCAAGGATGATCCCAATGCCGGCATCAGCGCCGGTCCGTACAAGGTCAGCGTCAACGAGCCGGGCGTTCGCTATGGCGGCGAAAAATTCGCCAACTACTGGCAGGGCGACAAGATCGGCCATGCCGCCCAGGTGGAAATCGTCGTCATCAACGACGCGACAGCGCGCACCTCGGCGCTTCAGGGCGGCCAGGTCCATATGATCAACCGCGTCGAGCCCAAGATCGTCGATCTGGTCAAGCGCGTGCCGGGCGTGACCATCCAGACCGTTTCGGGCCGTGGCTTCTACCCGTTCAACATGTTCTGCGACACGGCGCCCTTCGACAACAACGATCTGCGCATGGCGCTCAAGCTCGCCATGAACCGCGAGGAGATGCTGGAGAAGATCCTGCGCGGCTACGGCACAGTCGGTAACGACATTCCCGTCAACGAGGCCTATCCGCTGTTCTCCGACGATCTCGAGCCGCGCAAGTTCGACCCTGAAAAAGCCGCTGAACTCTACAAGAAGTCCGGTCATTCCGGCTCGATCCTGCTGCGCACTTCCGACGTGGCATTCCCCGGCGCGGTGGATGCGGCACAGCTCTATCAGCAGACCTGCGCCCAGGCCGGTATCAAGATCGAGGTCAAGCGCGAGCCGGGCGACGGCTACTGGTCTGAAGTCTGGAACAAGCAGCCCTTCTCGCTTTCCTACTGGGGCGGCCGCGCAACGCAGGATCAGATGTATTCCACCGCCTATATTTCAAGCGCGGACTGGAACGATACGCGCTTCAAGCGGCCCGACTTCGACAAGATGGTGCTTGCCGCGCGCGGCGAACTCGACCAGGACAAGCGCAAGAAGATGTATCGCGACATCGCCATGGTGATGCGCGACGAGGGTGGGCTGATCGTGCCATTCTTCAACCAGTATATCGATGCCACCGGTCAAGGCGTCGAAGGCTGGATGTCGAACCCCGCACAGGAAATGTGCGGCGGCTACGCATTGGCAATCTGCTGGCTGGCAGGCTGATACAGGCCAGCTTCATGAGCTTACCCATTGTGAAACTGATCGCCCAGCGCATTGCGCTGGGCCTGCTTCTCCTCTTCGCCGTCTCGGTCCTGATCTTCGTGGGAACGCAGATCCTGCCCGGCGACGTGGCGCAGTCCATCCTTGGCCAGTCCGCGACCCCACAGGCGCTGGCGAATCTGCGCGAGCAGCTCGGGCTCAACGACCCCGCCTATGTGCGTTACTTCCGCTGGTTCTGGGGCATGCTGCACGGCGACATGGGCACCGCCCTGTCGAACGGGCAGGACATCGCCGCCTCGCTCGGCGGCCGGCTGAAGAACACGCTGTTTCTGGCCTTCTGGGCTGCCGTGATTTCGGTGCCGCTGGCCATCATTCTCGGCCTCATCGCCGTACGACACCGGAACGGCCTCGTCGACAAGTTCATTTCCGGCTTCACGCTGGCGTCGATTTCGCTTCCGGAGTTCTTCATCGGCTACCTGCTGATCTATTTCGTCGCCGTCGAGCTTCAATGGCTGCCGAGCGTCTCGACCGTGTATGACAGCATGCCCTTCCTCGACCGCATGAAGGCGATTGCGCTGCCCGCCGCCACGCTGACACTGGTGGTGCTGGCGCATATGATGCGCATGACGCGGGCCGCCATCCTCAACGTCATGCAGTCGGCCTATATCGAAACAGCCGAACTCAAGGGACTGACGCCCTCGGAGATCATCCGTCGCCACGCATTCCCCAACGCCATCGCACCCATCGTCAACGTGGTCATGCTGAACCTGGCCTATCTCGTGGTCGGCGTGGTCGTGGTGGAGGTCATCTTCGTCTATCCCGGCATGGGGCAATATCTGGTGGACCATGTTGCCAAGCGCGACGTGCCGGTGGTGCAGGCCTGCGGCCTGATCTTCGCCGCCGTCTATATCGCGCTCAACATCATCGCCGACATCACAGCCATCGTGTCCAATCCGCGCCTCAGGCATCCGAAGTAAGGGGGACGGGTTCATGCTGAAAAACATTCCGCTGAGCGCCTGGCTTGGCCTCATCGTCACCGGCCTGTTCGTCTTTGCGGCTGTCTTCGCGCCCTGGGTGGCGCCCTTCCCCAATGCCGCGATCGTCGGCGATGTGTGGGAGCCGATGTCTTCCGCCCACTTGCTCGGCACCGACAATCTCGGTCGCGACCTGCTCTCGCGCATGATCTACGGTGCGCGCACCACGATCCTGATCGCCGCGCTCGCCACCGCGCTGTCCTTCACCATGGGGTCGGTACTCGGCTTCACCGCGGCGGTTATCGGCGGCTGGATCGACCAGACCATGTCGCGCGGCATTGATCTTCTGATGTCGATCCCGACGCTCATTTTCGCGCTGGTCGTGCTGTCGGTACTGCCCGGCAATATCGTGACGCTGATCGTGGTCATGGGCGTTCTCGACTCCACCCGCGTCTATCGTCTCGCCCGTGCCGTGGCCGTCGACATCAACGTCATGGATTTCGTCGAGGCCGCCAAGCTGCGCGGCGAAGGCCGCATCTGGATCATTTTCCGTGAGATCCTGCCCAATGCGCTGTCGCCGCTGGTGGCGGAGCTTGGCCTGCGCTTCATCTTTGCGGTGCTGTTCCTGTCAGCGCTGTCCTTCCTCGGCCTCGGCGTTCAGCCGCCGGAAGCCGACTGGGGCGGCATGGTCAAGGAAAACAAGGAGGGCATCGTGTTCGGCATTCCGGCAGCCCTCATTCCCGCCGCCGGCATCGCGGTGCTGGCCATCTCGGTCAACCTTGTGGCCGACTGGATTCTCAACCGCACCACCGACCTGAAGGGAGGCCGCGGCAATGGATAAGCTCGCACCCCGGCGCGATGGCGCATCCGGCAAGCTGCTCGACATCCGCAACCTCAAGATCGAAGCCGCCGTCTACCCGCCGGGCGAGACACCGCGCAACATCGTCATCGTCGATGGCGTCTCGCTCGCGCTCGAACGCGGCAAGGTGCTCGGCCTCATCGGCGAATCCGGTGCTGGCAAGTCCACCATCGGCCTCTCCTCCATGGCCTATGGCCGCGGCGGCGTACGCATCACCGGCGGCGAGGTCGTGCTCAACGGTCGCGATATCCTGAAACTCCGCAAGGGCGGACTTCGCGCATTGCGCGGCCGCGAGGTCTGCTATGTCGCGCAGTCGGCCGCCGCCGCGTTCAACCCCGCGCACCGCCTGATGAAGCAGGTGGTGGAAGCCTCGCTCAAGCACGGCGTCGCCAGCCGCGCAGAGGCGGAGAGGCGGGCGGTGAACCTGTTCCGCAAACTCAGCCTGCCGGACCCCGAAAACATCGGCAACCGCTTCCCCCACCAGGTTTCCGGCGGCCAGTTGCAGCGCGTCATGACCGCGATGGCGCTGTGTTCCGAGCCCGACCTGATCGTTTTCGACGAGCCGACGACGGCTCTCGACGTCACCACCCAGATCGACGTTCTGGCCGCGATCAAGGAGGCGATCCGCGATACCGGCGTGGCGGCGCTCTACATCACCCACGACCTCGCCGTGGTGGCGCAGGTTGCCGACGACATCGCCGTGCTGCGGCATGGCAAGCTGGTGGAATGGGGCGATACCCGGCAGATCATCACCCAGCCAAAGCAGGAATACACCAGCGAACTCGTTTCGGTTCACCAGATCGAACATGAGGAGAACGCTCCCCACGAAACGCCGGTGCTGTCGGTGAAGAACGTCACCGCAGCCTATGGCGGTGGCATGATCAAGGTGCTGAAGAACGTCTCGGTCGATATCTGCGCGGGCCAGACACTTGCCGTGGTGGGCGAATCCGGCTCGGGCAAGTCCACGCTGGGACGTGCCATAACCGGTCTTTTGCCACCGCTCGAAGGCAGCATCACCTTCGGTGGGCGCGCCTTGCCCGGTCGATTGTCCGACCGCAGCAAGGAAGACCTGCGCCAACTGCAGATGATCTACCAGATGGCCGACGTGGCGATGAACCCGCGCCAGACCGTGGGCACCATCATCGGCCGGCCGCTGGAGTTCTATTTCGGCCTGCGCGGGCGTGAGCGCGACAAGCGCGTGGCCGAATTGCTCGACAAGATCGAAATGGGAAAAGGTTTCGTCGATCGCTACCCGGCCGAACTTTCCGGCGGCCAGAAGCAACGCGTCTGCATTGCGCGGGCGCTGGCGGCAAAGCCCAGCCTCATCATCTGCGACGAAGTCACCAGCGCCCTCGACCCTCTGGTCGCGCATGGCATTCTGGAGTTGCTGCTGGGGCTGCAGAAGGAGGAACAGGTTGCCTACCTGTTCATCACCCACGACCTCGCCACGGTGAAGTCGATCGCGGATTCGATCGCGGTCATGTATCGCGGCGAGATCGTGCGCTATGGCCCCAAGAGCCAGGTGCTCAAGCCGCCCTTCGACGCCTATACCGATCTGCTCCTGTCTTCCGTTCCGGAAATGGAAGTGGGCTGGCTGGAAAAGGCCATCGCCGGCCGCCGCATGGAAAGCGCGGGGAACTGATCGCGCCGGACCAGAGCATGATCCCGAAAAGTGAAACCGGTTTCGGAAAAGATCATGCTCAAACAAACAGAGAGAGTCTGATGATAATTCGAGAAAACGTCACCAGACTCTAACACCTGCCCATGTGCGGCGCGCAGTTTGTGGCGACTTCATTCTGCGTAAAATCCTCCCCGGAAATCGGCTACGGTTCCCGGGATTTCAGGCGGAGAGCGGCCCATGGCGCTGAAGAACAAACTGTTGCTCATCATTCTCGACGGCGTGCCCTATCGCAACTGGCGCCGCCTGTTCGGCAATCTTGAAGGTTGGGTACATTCGGGCGAAGCGCGCGTGTGGAAGATGCGCTCGGTGCTGCCGTCCACCTCGGCCTGCTGCTACGCCTCGATCCATACCGGCACGCCACCGCAGGTGCACGGTATTCTCTCCAACGAGAACCGGTTCCGCATCGAGCAGCCCGACCTGTTTTCCGAGATTTCCAGGGCCGGCGGCAAGACCGGCGCGGTGACGCATTCCTACTGGTCGGAATTCTTCAACCGTTACCCCTTCGATCTCGTCGACGACATGGAATATGACGAGCCGGGCGGACCGATCAGCCATGGCCGCTTCCACACCATGACCGGCTACAACCACAAGAACCAGATGACGCCGAGCGACGTGGACCTGTTCGCCACGCTTACCATGCTGACGAAGCGTCACGGCATCGACTATGGCATCCTGCATACCTGCACGCTGGACTCCATGGGTCATCGCTACGGCCATGACTGCATCGAGATGGACCACGCCTGCTACGCGATGGACGGCATGCTCGCCGCCTTCCTGCCGAAATGGATCGAGGCCGGCTATGAGGTGATGGTCACAGCCGACCATGGCCAGACCGACCGCGGCCACCATGGCGGACGCGAGGACGATCAGCAGGATTTCGCGCTCTATTATTTCGGCGGGGCTGAGGGTCCGGAAAACGAGGTTCTGCTTGACCAGCTCCAGCTCGCGCCGACAGTGCTTGACCGGCTCGGCGTGGAGGTACCCGGCTCGATGAAAGCCCGGCCCTTCCTGCAATGAGGTGAAGCAGTCGGCCGGCGCGATAGTCGCGAACGGCCGGTCGCTGCGGCCTACAAACGCCCGGCCTCGATGATCTGGCGCAGGAATTCCCTCGTCCGCTCCTCCTTCGGATTGCCGAAGATCTGTTCGGGTGGCCCCGCTTCGAGCAAGCGGCCGCGTTCCAGGAAGACCACGAGATCCGAAACCTCACGCGCAAACTGCATCTCATGCGTGGCAAGGATCATGGTCATGCCGTCGCGGGCCAGATCGCGCACGATGTTCAGCACCTCGGCCACCAGTTCCGGGTCCAGCGCCGACGTGATCTCGTCCAGAAGCAGCGCCTCGGGCCGCATGGCGATGGCACGGACAATGGCGACACGCTGCTGCTGGCCGCCTGAAAGCTGATCGGGATAGTAGCTGGCGCGATGATCCAGGTTCACCCGCTTCAGCAATTCGCGTGCGCGTTGCAGCGCCGCGTCGCGCGGCTCGCCCAGAAGCTTCACCGGACCGACCGCGATGTTTTCCTCGACCGTCATATGCGGGAAAAGGTTGAAGGACTGAAACACCATTCCCACCTTGCGCCGCAGCCGGTTGAGGTTCACGCCGGGACCGGAGACCACGTCATCGTTCACGCGGATCGTGCCGCCGTCGATGGTTTCCAGCGCGTTCAGGCAACGCAGGAGCGTTGACTTGCCCGATCCCGAAGCCCCGATCAATGTCACCACCTGATGGCGGTCGACCTGCAGGTCGACGCCTTTCAGCACCTCATGTGGGCCATAGTTCTTTTGCAGGCCCTCAACTTCGATGAATGCCATGTCAGCCCCTCGTACGCTTGGCGGCCCGCGCCAGCATCCAGTCGACATATCTGGTCTGCGGGATGGTAATCACCACGAACAGGATCGCGACCACGGTGACCGATGACAGGTTGAAGCTGGACGAGGCGTAGAACTTGGCCTGATTGAAGGCGTCGAGCGTGCCGATCACGTTCACCAGCGACGTGTCCTTCTGCAGCGCGATGAAGGTGCTCAGCAGCGGCGGGATCACAATACGGATTGCCTGCGGCAGGATGAAATAGCGCAGCGTCTGCACGTAGCTGAAGCCAAGCGACCGGGCGGCCGACCATTGCGAAGGGTGGATCGAAGCGATGCCCGACCGGTAGATCTCCGCCACATAGGCGCTATAGGTCAGCGACAGGGCCAGAATGGCGAACCAGTCGGGCGACAGCCGCGAAATCACCGGCAGGTTGGTCAGCGGCAGGCCGAAACCGATCAGGTAAAGCACAATCACCGCAGGAACGGCCCGCATCAGGTCGATATAGGCCACCGCCATGAAGCGCAGCGGCGCGCCGGCCCTGCCCGGCGCCATCCGTGCCACTGCCAGAACGAGCCCGAATGCCAGAACGATCACCTGCGAGATGACGGCGAGCTTGATATTCACAAGGAAGGCCCTGGCGACGTCAAAGGCGCTGGCGCGCATGAGGTCCCATTGCAGGAAGGTGCGCTGGATATTGCCATCGTTCATGAGCAGAAGCTGTGTGAACGCGAAAGCGAGAACGACGGCCACCGAGAAGCCCCAGGTGACAAAAGTGTTCTGACGCGACTGCGCGGCAGAGGCGCGAGCGGCAAGCACGTTGCCTCCGGCCGTTTCCTTGCGGGCGCGCAAGGCAAGCAGGAATGCCGAGAGCGCCGAAAGCAGCGCCAGCGCCCCGGCGGCGAGGGCAAGCACGATGACCCACAGGCTGAACGTGTTCAGCTCTGCGGAGGTGATGCCGCTACGCACCGTTCCGCCCAGTGTGCCGATGAAAAACAGCAGCAGAACCGCCGTGGCCAGTGCGGCGACGGCAGGTTCCATACTGCGCGGAGCAGGGCTCAGCGTGGTCATGCGCTTTCCTTCGGTGTCCTGATTACGGCTTCTGCCAGAGCGGGACGCTGTTGGGGTCGGCCCCGAAGAGCGGCGTCAGATAGTTGGCCGACAGGGTCGTCAGCGTGCCGTCCTTGATCATATCGCCCACGACCGCATCGACGGTCACCGTATTGGCCGATCCCTTCGGTGTGATCACGCCATAACCCTGATCGAGGGCGAACTGGCCGATGACGGCGATCGCGCCCTTGGTGCCGGACGTGGCCGACAAAACCAGCGTGGTGTCGGAGACAATCGCGTCCACCTGGCCGGCCATCAGCGCCGTCACCATGTCAGGCTGCGACTGGTAGAGCGCGGGCTGAATTTCGGGTTTGAGGGTGTTCACCACCCAGTCCGAACCCATATTGCCCTGCAGCACCCCGATGCGCTTGCTGCGCAGGGTCTCGGCCGTCACATCGGCACCAGCCTTCACCGCCACTCCGAGATTCGAGCCGAAATAGGGCTGGCTGAAATCGAAGACCTGCTTGCGGGCCTCGGTGATGGTGGTCGAAGCGATGGCGACGTCGTAATCCTTCGCGGTGCCCGAGATATACTGGTCCCAGGCGAGGTTCATCAGCTTCAGATTCTTCAGGCCGGCCCGATGCGCGATCTCGGCCGCCATGCAATATTCGTATCCGTCCTGCACGGCCGTTGGCGAAACGCCGTTGTACCAGCCCGGATTGGGCAGAACGGTCGCCACGGTCAGCGTGTCGGGCTCGACCGTGGTCAGGCTGATCGAGCCTGCCGTGCCGGTCGGCGCGCAATTGCCGTAGTTGGGCGCGACGCCATCGGCCATAGCCGGACTTGCCAGAAGTGCGGCAACGGCGACAGCGCCAAGGATTGTGTGCTTCATTTGGTTTCTCCCTGTGTCTGAAGATGTCGGCAAGGCGTATGGCCTCAGGCGCTTTGACGGACGCGCGCTGCTGCGACGAAATCCGCGATCAGAAGATCGAGATCCTCACGCGGCGCTTCCGGATCCTCCGGGTGCCATTGCACCCCGACCATCCATTGCGGCCCTTCGGCCTCCAGCGCCTCGACGATACCGTCGGCGGAGCGGGCAGTGACCACCAGCCCCTCGCCCACCCGGTCAACGGCCTGATGGTGACCGGAGCGGACCGAAAGCGTGCGGCCGTCATAGATAGCGCCCAATCGCGAGGCCGGCGCGAGCGTGACGGGATGCGTCGTCATGATGGAATTGTCGACGCTGCTGTTGTGCATCGTGCCGGGACCGATCTCCTGAACCAGATCACCGCCATGCAAAATGTTCATAAGCTGCATGCCGCGGCAGATGCCCAGAACGGGCATCCCGCGCGCGCTGGCTTCGCGCATGAGTGCCAGCTCGAAACGGTCCGCTTCGGGGTCGATGCCATACATCGTGTCGGTCTCGGGCTGCTGGCCATAGCAGGTGGGGTCGGCATCCGCCCCGCCAAGAACCAGAAGCGCATCCATGCCCTCGAGCGCCGCACCGGCATCGCGGTCGGGGGCGGAGGCCTCGACGAAACGGAAATCAGCGCCGCCGCTGCGGACCGAGGTCATCGCACTGTCGGCGAGTTGCCGCAGGACGCCCGTCAGATAATCGCTGACATTGGGGGCCGAGAGGGAACCGGCAATAAGCACTTTGACGCTGTTCGACAGGGACGAATTGGCAGGGAAAGATGAATTGGGCATGGTCTTCCAGATGGGTATCTGCTAAAACACATATCATCTATATTCTAGAGGTCAAATGAAATTCCTTTCCTCCCTCAGTACAGCGTCGAAGTCGACCCCCGACCTGGTCGCGCAACGCCTGCATGAGGCAATCGCCACCGGTGAATTGCGGCCAGGCGACAGGCTGCCGCCGGAGAGCGAGCTGGCCCAGCGCTTCGGCATCGCGCTGATGACGGTGCGCGTGGCCTTGTCGGCGCTACGCGACATGGGACTGTTGATCACGATGCGAGGGCGCAATGGCGGCAATTTCGTCGCCGAGGACGTCGGCAAACGCCTGGCTGAGGCGGCCCGGCGCACGCCATTCAACCGGGCAGAGCTGCGCGATCTGACCGACTGGCGCCGAGCCATCTCCGGCGAAGCCTGTTTTCTGGCGGCGGAACGGGCCAGCCCCGAGCAGATGACCCAGATCAGGGAAGCCGGGGCAAATTTCGATAAACTTCTGCACCAGTTCCCGGATTTGCGGTTTGCCGATGCACGGTTTCACACCCTGATCGCAGAAGCGTCGGGGTCAGCTCATCTCGTCCGGGCCGAGACGGAAATCCAGATTGCGCTGACCGATGTTATCCTGTCGATCGCAAAGCCGTTCGGAACCCGGCATCTGACCTCTTACACCCACGATCCGATTTTGCGTGCGCTTGCCGCAAGCAATGGCGCGGGTGCGCGTGAAGCGATGATCCGTCACGCCGAAGACACGTTCAGCTGGGTGACCATACTGCTTTGAAAGACCGAGGCGCGCCAGTCGGCAATCTTGTGAGGACCGGCAATGGCCGCCCCTCATGAAAGCGGTGAGGAACATGCCTCGCCGTCATCATTATCTCAGCAATAGTGCTGTCGTATCACCTGCCTCGGTTGTGCAAGGCGGCTCAACAATCAGGGCTTAATGTAGGTATAGCCCTGCTGCTGCAGACGGCTGAGTTCGGCGACACCGGAAGGCACGATGTCGTCCTCGAATACTTCGAACAGATCGTTCTCATAGTCGATATGCCGGCCCGTCAGCGTGTTGTTGCAAACGAGGAACTGTACATTCTGCGTCTTGAGGCTGGTGACATCCGACTGCAGCGTCTGGTTCTTCATCGCGTCGCGCAGCAGGTTTACGCCATCGCCATGCAGCAGGACCTTAACCGTGATGTGGTCCTTGCCCACCGCATTGATGTGGTTCTGGACATTGGTCAGGGCCGCGCGATAGGCCTTGTCCTCTTCACCACCGCCATAGTTGATGTGGTAGACCACTTTCTGCTCGCCATAGCGCTCCTCCGCGCTGGCTGTGGTGGTGGACGACACAAAGCCTCCCACGAAAAAGGCCGCTACAAGCAGCAGGAGTTTGACAAATCGCATAGGTTCCTCCCTCGGGCGTCAGCAAACAGGCATAAAGCAAAGAGGCGCTGACCCGAACGGGAAAGCGCCTCTTTGAGGATCATCCTCTAGTCAATTCCTCCCGCGGGAGCATCGTCATCGCCGGCATTTTCCGGCGTAACGTCGAGCACGGCCGCATGCATCTTGATCTCGGCCTTGCCGGGAATGCAGTCGGTCATGCAAGGCTCGATATCGCGCGCGTAATGCGGCTCGGAGTCCCGGTCATCGTCGATGAAATTATCCTCGTTGGACAACTTGATCGACGCGAAATTGTCTTTCGAAAGCTCGAAATCCTCGTCGTCGACGACATCGTTGAGATAGAGAATATAGGCCGTCAACGCGTAGACATCGTCATCGCTGAGCGAACGCGCATTGCCGAACGGCATGGCGCGACGGACATAATCGTAGACGGTGGACAGATAAGGCCAGTAGGAGCCGACCGTCTTTTCCGGCCGCTCATCTGTCAGGGTGCCCTGCCCTCCGGCCAGCACCGGCCAGCGGCCGATCGCCTCGCCGAAATCGCCATGGCAGGAGGCGCAGTTCTCGTCATACAGCTCCTGTCCCTGCGCCACGGTTCCGCGCCCCTCGGGCAGACCCAATCCATCGGGACGAACGTCGATGTCCCAGGCAGCGACTTCGGCTTCCGTCGCCTCACGTCCAAGCTTGAAATGCGCACCGGCACCCGGCTCCTGGGCCGGGCTTGCAGCCGACGCCGTCGCGGTTGGCTCGGGAGCCTGGCCAGCAGGCGCAGCCTCCGCCTTCTTCTCCGGCTCTTCCTGTTTCGGCTCGCCATCGGCTTTCTTTTCCGCCTCGGCGGAGAAGGTCGCCAGATAGGCGATGACGTTTTCGACGTCCTTATCCTTCTTCAGACCGGCGAAAGCCATTTTGGTGCCCTTCACCAGGCCCTTGGGATTCGCAAGGAAATCCTTGAGGCTGGCCTCGTCCCACACGAGCCCGCCTTCGCCTGCCTGCGTCATGGCGGCGGAATAGCTGTAGCCATCAACAGTGCCGGCCTCGCGGCCGATCAGTTCGTTGAGATGCGGACCAACCCTGTTGGACGCCCCTTCCCCCACCGCATGGCAGGCCTTGCACCTGCCGAATGCCTTCTCGCCGGCGGCGACATCGGCAGCCGACACGGAAGACGAGGCGAGCAGGAGCGCGGCGATGCCGCCGAGCAGCAACTCAGGAAATCTCGACATTCTCGACGCCTCCGTCCTTGTTTACATGCCAGGTCTGGATACCGTTGTTGTGGTAGATGGAATTCTCGCCGCGCACGGCGCGCAGTTGATCCTTGGTCGGCTGCACGAAACCGCTTTCATCTATCGCGCGCGATTGCAGGAAGATTTCGGAGCCGTCCCAGTCGAATTCGTAATAGAAGCGATGCAGCGCCATCGGCAGGCTGGGCCCGTCGATACGCGCGGCGTGCCAGTTACGGCCGCCATCGATCGACACGTCGACGCGCTTGATGGTACCGCTGCCCGACCACGCAAGCCCCGACACCAACGTGCGGCCCTTGCCATGGACGATCGGCACTTGCGGGCTGGGGCTGGTGATGACCGACTTCACGTCCATCTTCCAGGTGAAGCGACGTGCCTTGCCGTTCGCCAGAAGATCGGTGTATTTCGACGTCTCTTCACGCTGCTGCCAGGGCTGGTCTCCGACTTCCAGCCGGCGCAGCCACTTCACCCACATATTGCCTTCCCAGCCGGGCACAACCAGGCGAATCGGGTACCCCTGCTCCGGACGCAGAGCTTCACCGTTCATGGCAAAGGCGACCATGCAGTCGTCCAGCGCCTTTTCCATCGGAATCGAGCGGGTCATGGCGGATGCATCCGCACCCTCCGCCAGCACCCACGAACCGGCGGCCTTCACACCCGCCTCTTCCAGTATGTGCTTCAGCCGGACGCCGGTATACATCACGCAATGGATCATGCCGTGCGTGTACTGGCAGCCGTTAAGTTGCGAACCGCGCCATTCCATGCCGGTATTCGCCGCACATTCCAGGAAGTAGACGCGATTCTCGCGCGGGAAGCGCTTGAGGTCGGCCATGGTGAAGACCAGCGGCTTGTCCACCAGTCCGTTGATCATCAGCCGGTGATTGGCCGGGTCGATCTCGGCAATGCCGGCATGATGACGCTCGAAGCACAGCCCGTTCGGCGTGATGATGCCTTCCAGCTCATGCAGCGGCGTGAAATTGATCGACGAAATCGTGTCGGAGGTCAGCCATGGCACATTCTTGCGCACCACATGGCTTTCGAACTGGGACGGCTGACCATAAGGCCGCGCATCGACACCGTCACCGGGATAGCGGTTCCAGTCCTGAATCTCGGTGATGACCGGGTCGCCCTCGGCCATGGCCCGGCCGCTGGCCAGGCTGCCCGCCAGGGCCGCGCCACCGAGCAAGCCCGTCTTGAGAAAACCGCGTCTTGTTGCAGCGGTCGCGGCCGCTTTCAGATCATCCATCGGAACCTCCCGAACTTCGATCCATTAATACATATGATTTTTTCTATATATCAGATCGTTGCCGATCTGCCAATCGGCAAAGGCCGATTGGAGAGCGATCGGGCCACCAGTCCTCAGGAGACAACCTTGACGGACCGGTTTTCCTCAAGCCGCACAACGGGATTTTGCGTCAGGTATTCTTCCACGACGTCCCAGATGGCCGGGCCTTCCGTGCCCTCGTTGACCGAGGCCCAACCGGCAACGACATAGTCCCTGGACGCGTCTATCGATTCGCCGGTCTTGAGCAGTGTCATGTCCGAGATTCGGCTGCCCATGGCGCCATCCGGATTGATCGTGTAGCCCATGCCGCCGACGCGCACCATGTCACCACCCTGCTGATAGTAGGGATCCTTGTTGAAGAGATTGTCGGCGACGTCCTCGAGAATATCCTTGATGGTCTGGCCGCTCATGCTGGAGCGGTAGACGGCCGGATAGGTCATGGCGCATGCCGAATGCACGTCTTCGACGGTGATCTTCTGGCCCGGAAGCACAGATGTCCCCCAGCGGAAGCCGGGCGAAAGGGCAATGTCGGCTTCGCGCACTTCCAGAAGCGCTTGGCAGATCATGTCATCAAACGTGCCATTGAAATTGCCGCGGCGGTAAAGGAGGCTCTCCGTCGTGGCCAGTTCGCGCTTCAATTCGGCCTCATAGGGGGCACGCAGGTCGGAAACCAGCTTCGCCATGTCGGCATCGGGCGTGATGACATCCGAGAACACCGGGATCAGCCGATGGCGGAAACCCTTCAGCTCGCCGCCCTGCACGTCGAGGTCCAGACGGGCCACGAACTTTCCGTGCGAGCCGGAGGCGACCAGAAGGGTCTTGTCGACCAGCAGCGGTTCCGGCAGCGCATCGTGCGTGTGACCGCTCAGGATCACGTCGATGCCCTTCACCCGGCTTGCAAGCGCGCGATCGACGTCGAAACCGTTGTGCGAGAGCAGGACCACCAGATCGGCCCCTTCCGCGCGCGCGGCCTCTACGTTCTTCGCGACCTCCTCTTCCCTGATCCCGAAGGACCATTCGGGGAACATCCAGCGCGGATTTGCAATCGGCGTATAGGGGAACGCCTGGCCGATGACGGCGACCTTCACCCCGCCCCTGTCGAACATCTTGTAGGCGTCGAAGGCCGGCTCGTCCCATTCCGTGTCGAAAATATTGCCGCCAAGGAACGAGAACGGCAGCGATTCGACCAGCTCCTTGACGCGGTCCGTTCCATAGGTGAACTCCCAATGGCCGGTCATTGCGTCGGGCTGCAGGACGTTCATCGCGTCAACCATGTCCTGGCCCTTGGTCTGCAGCGAGGTATAGCTGCCCTGCCAGGTATCGCCGCCGTCCAGCAGCAGCATGTTGTCGCCACGCTCCGCGCGAATACGCTTCACGATCGTGGCGATGCGGTCGAAGCCGCCCATCCTGCCATAGGTCTTGGCGAGTGCGTCGAAATCGACGGAGGTCAGCGCATAGGCATGTGCGGAGCCCGGCTCGATATTGTAGAGCTTGAGCAAGTCAGCGCCCGTGACATGCGGCGGCAGGCCGGCGACCGCGCCGATGCCGAGATTGACCGACGGCTCGCGGAAATAGATCGGCACGAGTTGCGCATGGATGTCCGTGACGTGCACCAGCGTGACATTTCCGAAGGACTGGAAATCGAGCAGGTCGCTTTCGGTGAGCGACTGCTGTGCGGCCGCGCGCGCCCAGTTGCCGACCAGGCTGGGGCCGGCAATGGCCGAAAGAGCCGCCGTCGCCATAAGGAATTCACGCCGTGAAATCATTGTTCTGCCTCTCCATATGCAGGCAATGGGATGGTGATCCGGCAAAAGCCGGCCACCCTCCCGTTTCTCACATTATTAGGCGGGCTACCCTACTGGCGGACAGCCGGCGTTTCGACCGACAGGCCGGTGCCACGCCAGGTCACATAGACCTCGAGCGCCATAAGTTCGTCCGAAAATGCTTTCGGCATTTCCGCCCGCGTGTCGCGAATGCAGCCACGGAAGCGGTTATGCAGCGAAACCATGCCGCCGGTGTTGAACCGATAGGTCGGGAAGCCGTTGGCCTGCCCCTGACTGAGATGGTCGGCGCGGATATATTTGCCCATGCTGTCCTCGTGACAGGATGCGCACGCAAAATTCAGCTGGCCGGTACGGGTGTAGTAGAGCTCCTTGCCCTTCTCCCACCAGTCCTGCAACTCGCCATCCGAGAGGTCCATCTTCACCGGAGTGCCGAGCGACTGGTGCTTGATATAGCTCGTCAGCGCAACCTGCCCTTCGGCATCGAATTTGTACGGTTCCGCGCCCATGTTTTCGACGCGGCACTTGTCGATCTGCAACTCGATATTAATCGGTCGCTTCGCCTCGGCATCCCATTTCGGATACTGCGCACCGACACTCTTCATGCTGGTCGCGGCATCGTCATGGCAGGACGCGCAGGATTTGCCGGCGGAACCTTCAACCGTATTCCAGATATCGGCTCCGCGTTCGACAGCCAGCATGCCGGGATTGGCGAATGAGTCCGCCTCTGTCTCACGCGTTTCCGCTTCGCGGAACAGCCAACCTGAAAGAACCTCGTCGAACGGATGTCCCTCTGGCGCCGCGGCGCGCGTGACCATGGGAATGTCGTCGATCACGAGTTCCTCGTCGACCGGATCGGCATTTGCCGAGAAAGCCAGAACGAGTCCCCCGACCATGGCGAAAACAGGCGCCAAAAACCTTTTGCTCACCGTCATCCCTCCCCAAGCGGCGTCCTCGGCGGCGCATTGCGACCGCCGAGGCCCATCGTCATTTGACTTCGATTTTCTGCTCGTCGGTGTAGACGGAGCCGTCATCATCGACCCACGAGAACTTGAACGCGCCGCTCTCGTTCACCTTGGCGCTGAATTCAAAATAAGGATTGGCCGAGATCGCCGGGTCGATGTCGCAGGAGAAGACCTGCTCGCCGTTGAACTCGCACGAGAACTTGTTGATGATCTTGCGCGGAATGGTGTTGCCATCCTTGTCCTTGCGCTGACCGGACTCCATCTCGTGGCTGATGAGGGTCTTGAGAAGAACGACCTCTCCTGCCTTTGCCGTCTTCGGAACCTTTACGCGCGGCTTCGGTGCTGCTGCCATTTTTCTATACTCCCTGCTCCGATCAGCCGCCGCAGCCGCCGATCGTGACCTTGACTTCCTTCTTGTCCATGAACACGGACCCGTCGGCCATCTTGGCCACGGCAATCACGTTCTGGGTCTGGGCAAGCCGGATACGCGTGGTCGCCGCGGCCGCGCCGCTGAGCGCCGTGAAATGGAACGTGGCGACTTCCGGATTCGGATTGCCATCGGCGACGATCATCACCGATACCACCCGGTCGTCATCGCTCATCGCGCTGTCGACCTTGACCGAAACCGGCACGGTATTGCCGTTTTCGGCGATCTCCGGAGCCGTCAGCGTGATCTTGCCCGACTCAGGCGCCTTGCCGGCAAAGTCGAGGATCCGCTTTTCGGTTTCTTCCGTACCGGCCAGCGCGGTACGCGCACGCAATCCGGTCGCCGCGAACGCCACGGCCGCCGCCGATAGCGCCAAAGCCTGCCGTCTGTTGAAATTCATTTGCTACTCCTTCCTTGGCCGTCCTAGTCGCCTTCCTTGAGGGTCGACAGATAAGCGACGACATCTTCAACCTGCTGCGCTGTCAGGATGGGTTTTCCAACGAGGTCCTTGCGGACATTGATGCCCACTTCGAGGCTGTAGAAGCCCGGCATCACCGATTCCGGACCAAACACTTTCTTGGCGTCCACGACGATCGCCCGCAGCTGTTCGGGCTGCCAGCGATCGGCCACTCCGTCCAGCGGGGGCGCGACGTCGCCATGGAACTGCTCGCTCTCAAGGGCAGAAACCGCATGGCAGGCAAGGCAATTGCCAAGGCCACGATTGGCCAGCGCCTTCGCGCCCATTTCAGGATCGCCCGGATTTCCGGTGAGAGACTGCGCGACCGTGCCGTCCTCGACCTTTACGTCATTGGGCGCCACTTCCGCGGCATAAGCCATATTCGCAACCAGCAGCGCAACCGCTGCCGAACCCCATACGCCCGGCTTCATATCTCTGCCCCTCCAATCGGCAACAGCGTAACAGTCCACCTTCGATTCCGGACGGTAGCCGTACTTGCAGATTCAATCAATTAAAAAATATGAATTTCTGCATATGTCATCCGAACACCGCGGAAACCCTGTGAACTACTCCTCGGCGTCGAGGCGACCCGCGTCACGAAGCTCCTTGATGATGCGCGCATGATAGACCTGGAAATGCTCGTCGCCCTCATAGCCTTTTTCATGCACCCAGCGGAACATGTTGAGGAAGGTCCATTTGCCGAACGCGCCTGGCATCGTCGCAACCGCCGCCCTGTTCACCGGGGCGTCCGTGGCCTCCTCCGGCAGAAACACGATGGTCGGCGTGAAGACATAGCCCCATTTGCGCGCGGCGGTCTTCTCGGTCAGCTTCTCACCATCGAGATCGGTGACCTCCTCGTCGCCGAACATATTGTATTGCACGACCATGAAGTTGGCCTGGATGTAGTCGCGCACTTCAGGATCGGAGAGCAGTTTCTCATGCATCTCCCTGCAATAAATGCAGCCGCGCTGCTCGAAAATGATCGCAAGGCGCTTGCCTTCCGCTTTTGCGGTGGCGATGTCCTCGCCGATGTCGCGGAAGGTCATGTTGAACCACGGTTCCTTGTGCAGGCCATCTTCCCCGACGCTCGCGCTGGCGGGCAGAAGCAGGACACCGAGAACCGCGAGGACGGCAAAAAAAAGCTTGGACATCTCGTCTCCTATCCGATGCGTTGAAAGACTGGGAATGTTTCCAGCAGCCAATATGAGATTACCGACATCTGGCCGGTGACGAACAGGCAACCTGTGATCACCAGCAGAGCGCCCATCGCTTTTTCGACCTTGTGCATATGACGGCGGAAGCGGGCGGCCCAGCCGAGAAACCGGGCGGCAAACGCCGCCGCCAGGATGAACGGAAGCCCGATCCCCACCGAATAGGCGGCAAGCAGCGACACGCCGCGGACGACCGTATCCTCACTGCCGGCGATGAAGAGGATTGCCGCCAGCACCGGCCCCACGCACGGCGTCCAGCCAAACGCGAAGGCCAGCCCCATGACATAAGCGCCGACAAGCCCGGCCGGCTTGCGCTCCACCGTCACCCGCGCTTCGCGGTAGAACAGACCGATGCGGAAGACCCCAAGGAAATGAAGCCCCATGATGATGATGACGATGCCGGCAATCACCGACAGGACACCGAAATACTGCGCGATCGTCTGGCCGATCATGCTGGCCGTCGCACCCAGCGCGACAAAAACGGTGGTGAACCCCAGAACGAAGACGACCGCCGACGAAACGACGCGCCTGCGCTGTGCCGCGCCCGGTGCGTCCGCACTCAGATCCTCGAAGCTGACGCCTGCAAGCCAGGCCAGATAGGGCGGCACGATGGGCAGCACGCAGGGCGAGACGAATGAAAGAAGCCCCGCAAGCAAAGCGCCCCCCAAACCTATATCAAGCATCGTCCCCTTGCCTCCCCGATTCCATTCGACTTGCTACTGGCTATGTATGCAGAAAATGCTATGTGTTGCAAACGACAATCGAGCAAGGCAATGCACAGGAAACTACTTCCCGCACTGGTAATGGCGGCGACCGCTTTCTCTCCGGCTCTGGCAACGGCCGCAGAGTTGTTGATGCTGGAGCAACCAGGCTGCGCCTGGTGCGCGCGTTTCAACGCCGAGATTGCGCCTGCATGGCCCAAGACCGACGAGGGCCGGCGCGCGCCGTTGCGCAGGGTGGACATTACGATGCCCTGGCCTGAAGATCTGGTGGACGTCCGCAAGGAACGCTTCACCCCGACCTTCGTGCTGATGGAGGACGGGAAGGAGGTCGGCAGGTTGATAGGTTATGTCGGTGACGAGTTTTTCTGGTTCCGTATTGGGGAGTTGCTGTCTAAATTGCCTGCTGACGACAGCTGACCGACCATCATTCGGCCGGCGGACGTCGACGCGATGCATGGGAACCCGCAAATGAACTTGCCGAAACTGAGCGCAGACCAATCGCCGGAGGAGTTTGAAAAGCTCCTTGAGCAGGCGCGCAAGGCAAGTGATCTTCTCAAGGCGCTGTCGCATGAGGGGCGCCTTCTGATATTGTGTCTTCTGGCCGAGGGCGAAAAGTCGGTTTCCGAACTGGAATCGATCATGCATATGCCGCAGGCGGCGGTTTCGCAGCAGCTTGCACGCCTCCGCTTCGACAGGCTGGTCAATACGAGGCGTGAGGGCCGGGTGATCTACTATTCGATCGCCAGCTCGGAAGTCTCCTCGGTCATTTCCACGCTTTACGGACTCTTCTGCGCGCCCGTGCGGAAAAAAGAATAACAATCCGCCAAGGGGGAGGACACAATGGAACTGGCATCATCATCCTGGTTTCCCGCGCTCGCCGGCCTCCTTGCCGGGTGCGTGCTGGGCTTTGCGGCCAGACGGCAGCATTTCTGCACCATGTCCGCGCTCGAACGGCATTGGTATGCCGGCGACAGCAGGGGGCTGCGAACCTGGGTTCTGGCGGCCACCGTCGCGCTTGTCCTGACGCAACTGGCGCAGTTTGCCGGCTATGCCGACACCCGCTCCAGCTTTTATCTTTCTTCCAATCTTGCCTGGACGGGCTCGATTATCGGCGGGCTTTCCTTCGGCTTCGGCATGGCGCTGGTGGGGACCTGCGGCCTTGGCGCCCTGGTCCGGCTCGGCGGCGGCAGCCTGCGCTCTCTGGTGGTGCTCGTGATTCTCGCCCTTTCGGCGCTGACTGCCCAGAAGGGCCTGATTGCCCAGCTTCGGGTGGAAATCGTCGACAAGCTGGCGCTCGACCTCTCTTTTGCAAGCGACCAGTCGCTCGGGTCGATAGCCTCGGCCGCGGTGGGCGTCGATGTCAGGGCCGCGGTCGCTCTCATCATCGCTGCGGGCTTGTCGTGGTGGGTGTTTCGCGATCCCGCCTACCGCCGCAACGCGCCGGCCATTGCAACGGCTGCGACAATCGGATGTGTGATCGCGTTCGGCTGGATCGCCACCACGCTGGCCGCGCAGCACTCCTTCGATCCGGTTCAGATCGAGGCTGGCTCCTTTGTCGTGCCCGTGGCGGACACGCTGATGCAGATCATCACCTTCACGGGCATCCTGCCTGATTATGGCGTGGGCCTCGTGGTCGGCGTCGTCATCGGCGCGGCCGTCTGCGCAATGCACCGACGCGACGTACGCTGGGAGGCCTGCGACGATGCTCGCGAGCTCAGCAGGCATCTTTTCGGCGGCTTCCTCATGGGCGTGGGCGGCGTCTTCGCCATGGGCTGCACGATCGGGCAAGGAGTGACGGCGGTTTCAGCACTCGCCGCTTCCGCCCCGATCGTGATGATCTCGATCGCGATCGGCGCCCGCATGGGGCTTGCCTATCTCATCGAAGGCTCGCCCCTGGCCGCGTTCCGTTCACTCGCCCTTCGCGCGTAAGACCGCTCAGACGGGCACGAAGCGATAGGCGCTGTCCTTGCGTTCCACCCTGCCCGCACCCGGATGCGGCAGGTGATAGCCGATCAGACGTGCCTCTTCGCCCACCAGACGGTCAAGCAGTATGGAACGGGTCTTGGCGCCAAGCTGCGGATCCTGGTCGCTCGCGGTCGGCCAGTCCGGCCGGGCAAACGAAACCACCGCATTGCTGATCGCATCACCGGCAACGAGCACCTTTTCGCCAGCGCCATGAATGAGGAACGACAGATGACCGGGCGTGTGGCCCGCCGTGTCCACGGCTTCCACGCCGGGCAGAACCTCGTCACCGGGCTTCATGAAGGCAATACGGTCCCCGATTGCCTCAAAGCGGTTCTGCGCGCCGACAACAAAGGTCTGGCGATCCTCGGGCATGGCAGACAAGGCGTCCGATGACGACCAGAAATCCCATTCGACCTGCCCGATGTGATAGCTGGCATTGGAAAACACCAGCTCGTCGAAATCATCCGTCACTCCCCAGAGATGATCCGGATGCGCGTGCGTAAGGACGACATCGGTGACATCGGCCGGATCGATATCCGCCGCCGCCAGATTTTCGAGAAGCTTGCCTGTGGTGGACAGGAAATTGGACCCGGCGCCGACGTCGAAGATCACCAGCTTGTCGCCCCGGCGCAGTATCGTCACGTTGCAATCCGGCGTCAGCATGTCGGCTGCCATTCCGTTTGCCGCCAGCAACTCGTCAAGCTCCTGCTTTGCGACATCCGGGAAGGTGGAAGCCACGGGCAGCGTAAGCGTGCCATCGGTGAAGGTCAGGATTTCGCCATCCCCGATCTCCAGCCGGCCGGACGAATGACCTGGCCTTACAAACTCCGGCAAGGCGAGCGCAGCAGCCACGCCCAGGCCGGCCTGTAGAAATGCCCGGCGTCCGAAATGTCGCCCATTGTGTTGCATGGTCCTGAACCTTCCCAAATCAGATAAACATTGTAATTTTTGCATGTTTATGCGTGAGTGGCCAGTGGGAAGGTGAGCCCGCCGGAGGCCCGGAAGGTTATCCCTCGAGAAGCCGCACACCAATCGGAGGTTGGATATGAAACGAACGTCGTCGATCACGACCGGTCTTGCGGTGGCAGGCCTTGTGTGGGCCGGCAGCATAGCGCGCGCAGAGACGAACGAAGCCGTCACCACCTACGAGACCGATGCCGCCTTTTCCGACGTCATGTCCGATCTTGAAGATGCAATCGTCAATCGCGGCTTCGTGGTGGACCATCACGGCTATATCGCGGAAATGCTGAAGCGGACCGCCCAGGATGTCGGAGCGGCAAAGCCGCTTTACCGTGAAGCTGAGTTCCTTCAATTCTGCTCCGCAGTCGTGTCGCGCGCGGCGATGGAGGCAGACATCGGCAACATCGCATTCTGTCCTTATGTCCTGTTTGCCTATGAAGCGGAAGCTTCGCCCGGCAAGGTCGTCGTCGGCTTTCGCCGCTTGCCGCAGGGCGAAGCGCGCGACACCGTCAACGAATTGCTGGATGAGGTTGCCAGGGAAGCCGCCGGACAATAGTCCACTGCCCGCCGTCACCTGTGCTTTGACCACCGCACAAAAAAACTGGTGCCGGGGCGGCACCAGAAGTTGGTGGGAAAGGAGTCCAGCAAGTCAGAAGGCTGCCACGCCGCCATCACTGCGCGGATCGCAACCTCCCTCGAAGACGCCGTTGGGGTGATGCACGACCCCGGCGGCATGGCCCACGAGCTCATCGAAATCGTCCAGCATCTCGACCTGATGGCCAAGCGCTTCAAGCTTCTGGCGGGTGGCCTGCGGGAACCTCGCCTCGAGCTTCAGGCTGTCGGAATCCTCGCCCCAGGTGCGGCCGAGCAGCCAGCGCGGCGCGGTGATGGCCTTCTGCATCGGATAGCCATGATGCGCATAGCGCGTGAACACCGCTGCCTGGGTCTGCGGCTGCCCATCGCCTCCCATCGTACCATAGACGATGGCGCGGCCGTCGTTCAGACGGGCCAGAGCCGGGTTCAACGTATGGAAAGGCTTTTTCTTCGGATGCAGCGCATTGATGTGCTGCGGATCAAGTGAGAACGAGCAGCCGCGATTTTGCCAGTTCACACCTGTTTCTGGCAGCACCATGCCGCTTCCATATTCGTGATAGGTGCTCTGGATAAACGACACCGCGCGCCCCTCGCCGTCGATCACCCCCATCCACACGGTATCGCCGGGGCCGAGGCCCTGCCCCCAGGAACCCGCCCTGTCGAGGCTGATCCTGCCGGCAAGCGCGTCGAGATGATCCTTGTCGAGAAAACGCTGCGGGTCGAGACCCATGTGATCGGAGTCGGTAATATGGCTGTCGCGCACCGCGAATGCCTGCTTGGTCGCCTCCACGACGAGATGGATATATTCCGGGCTTTCGGGGTCGAAGCCGCCAATGTCGAGCCGGTCGAGAAGGCCCAGTATGATCAGCGAGACCACGCCCTGGGTGGGCGGCGCCGTGTTGTAGATCTTGCCAAGGCTGTGCTCGAGTTCCAGCGGCGTGCGCACGCGGGCGCGATAGGAGGCAAGATCGTCCGCGCTGACGGGACTGCCGAGCGCCTTCAGCTCCCTGGCCATGATCGCGCCGACGCGGCCACGGTAAAAACTGTCCAGCCCATCGTCGGCAAGCATTTTCAAGGTGCGGCCGAGACGATCGAGCCGCATGCGGCTACCCGTTTGCGGCGCGAGACCGTCCATCAGGAACGTATCGGCAAAACCGGGAATGCCCTTGAGTTCTTCCAGCTTCTTGTCCGTCGTCCTGGCCTGCGATGCGGTGACGGCAATGCCGTCTGCCGCATAGGATATCGCGCTTTCAAGCAGGCGCCCGAGCGGCAAGCGTCCGCCCCAGCTCTCGCTGATCGCCAGCGCCTCCTGCCAGCCGCCGATGGTGCCGGCGACGGTATTTGCGGCATCCGCCCCACGACTGGGAATGCGGTTGTACCCCTTGTCGGTGTAGTAGGCGCTGGAGACGGAAGCGGCTGCCCCGCCACACGCCTCGATGCTCACCACGGGACGGTCGGGGCATGATATGGTCCAGAAGCCGTCGCCGCCTATGCTGTTCATGTGCGGATAGACGATCGCGATGGTGGAGGCTGCGGCGATCATGGCCTCGATGGCGTTGCCGCCGTCACGAAGAACATCCACCGCAGACTGCGCAGCGAGGGAATGAGGAGCGACGGCCATGCCGCGCGTTGAACGGATTGTCTGAAGCATTTTCCTGAACTCGTCTCGACAGTTTCGGAGAAGGTCCGCGGCGGCACGGAACCGCCGCGGCAGTTCGGTGAGACGCTGCTAGGCGTCCTGCCGGGCGGCGAGATACAGGTCGCCATCCGCGTAGCTCTGTTCGCGATGCCGGTCGCGCATCGGCTTGAGCACGACGAGCGCAAGGAACGCGGTCAGGAAGTTCATGGCGATAACCACGCCGAAAACCACATTCCAAGAGTCGGTCATGTCGTGAAGCACGGCTGCCAGCGGGCCGCCGAGCACCGAACCGACGCCCTGCGCGATATAGAGGAAGCCATAGTTGGTGGTTGCGTGCTTGGTGCCGAAGGTGTCGGTCAAGGTAGAGGGGAACAGCGAGAAGATCTCGCCCCAGCCGAAGAAAACGACGCCTGACAACAGTACGAAGGCGACCGGATTATGGGCCCACAACAGCCAGATGGTCATGGCTATCCCTTCAACGCCGAAGGCGATTGTCATGGTGTATTCGCGACCGATACGATCCGACACCCAGCCGAAGAACGGGCGGGTGAGGCCGTTGGTGAAACGGTCGATCGACAGCGCCAGCGGTAGCGCCGCAAGGCCGAAGACCATCGCATCAGCGACGCCGAAATCATGGGCAAAGGCCCCCATCTGCGAGATGACCATCAAGCCGGAGGTCGACATCATCGTCATCATCACGAACATCAGCCAAAAGATCGGGCTGCGCAGCATCTGCCGCGGCTCGTAGCCGCCCTCCTCGAGCACTGCATCGTTGCTTGGCGTGTCCAGCGTCGACTGGGGCAATTGGTCTTCATCAGGCCGACGCATACCGATGGCGGCGATTATGCCGACGACGCCGATGATGATGCCATAGGTCATCAGCGTGCCGGACAGACCTGCTTCCGAATGCAGCGAGCGCGAGATCGGGAAGGTGGTGAGGATGGCGCCAAAGCCGTAGCCCGCCGCAACGAGGCCCGTCGCAAGACCACGCTTGTCGGGAAACCACTGCACCATCATGCCGACGACGCCGACATAGATGATGCCGGTGCCGATGCCGCCGAGTATGCCGTAGGTGACGTAGAGGCCCATCAGACCCGTCGCTTGCGAGGCCAGAATCCAGCTCAGACCGGTGAGGGCAGCGCCGCAGGACAGGAGAAGACGCGGTCCGAAGCGGTCCACGAGGTAGCCCTGCGCCGGCGCCAGGAACGTCTGCAGGATGATCAGGAGCGAAAAGGTGACCTGGATTTCGGCAAGCGGAACATCGAGTTTTTCAGTAAGCGGGCCGGTAAACAAGGCCCAGACATATTGCGGACTGGAGATCGCCATCATGGCGATCATGCCCAATCCCAACTGAATCCAACGCGTAGAGGTAGAAGAGGCGGCCTTGGGCCGCGCTGAATGCGCAACAGCCATGAGTAGTCCTCCCAATGCATAGACAATAAGCGACGAAGTTGGTCTTCGATTATCTGCCATGTCTCTGACATGTCAGATTAGGATTGCCGAAAACCGACAACTGCGCAACCCGAAATCGTCATCGGTCAATAAGAAAGCATGCTTGAGGCCGTTTGGACTTGCCGTCTGCTACGATGATCACGCGAGATATTTGCTTGAAACAAAAAGCTTACCCAAGGGAAATTCCCTTTACTTTTCAATCTTTTCCAGATTTCCGCACGGAAGCGGCGCGACACGCTCCCAAGGCCCGTGACGCTCCTGCTACGGCCGTTCAAGCCATCACGATTTTTGCGGTGATCGGGTGTGGAACGACAGACTTTCGTTCCGTTTGCGAGGTCTCTTTCTGATTTTTGCGCCCGCTTGTTCATATCGTGGACGTTGATTCAGGTCAGTGACAAGTCCGGCACAGAGCGTTATTGCAGTGCAGCAATCCGGCTTCGCGATTACTCACCCGCAACTCTTTTGATTTGAGCATCGGGGAGAATAAGAAGCGGCCGGACCTGAGTTACGAATTGCACGCCAGGCATCACGCTGGGTATAAAGGGGGCATTTCACGTATCGTTATGCTGCACACAAAGGTGGTCACTCAAATTCCCGTTTCCGACCCGGATGAACCTCAATCGCGCATCGCCTATCGAATGATCGAGGCGATGATCGTCACGCATGAGTTGCCGCCCGGCACCCGCATCTCGGAAGTGTCGCTGAGCAACAAGCTGGGTATTGGCCGCACTCCCATCCGCGAAGCACTGCAACGCCTGTCTTTCGAGGGAACGGTAAAAATCGTTCCCCGCTCGGGCGCTTATGTCTCGCAGATCGACCTTGTCGATCAGTTGGCGATGATCGAGGTGCGCAAGGGCATAGAGAATGTATTGATGGGCCGCGCGGCACGCTTTGCGCATGATCCGGAACGGCAGCATTTCCGCGAACTCGCCATAAAGTTCGAGAATGTCGCCGCGACAAATGACGGCCACGCCTTTGTCGAAGTGGACCGCGAGTTCAACTCGCTGGTGGTAGCGACGGCCCGCAACAAATATGCGGCACACGCCATTGCACCGATCGAAGCGGAAACGCGCCGCTTCTGGTATCTCTACTTCAGGCAGTTCGGCGACCTGCAGCATGTCTGCCAGCTTCACGCGGCTGTCGCGCGCTGCATCGCCGCCAATGACGAGGAAGGCGCCCGCGCAGGCTCCGATCGGATCGTCGACTACGCGGCGGAATACACCCAGAAGACATTGAAGTTCTTCAGCCAGAACTGAGCTTGCAACGCGCTGCCGGTCGGTGTGTTCCGGCTCACGCCGCGGCCGCCGGGGCTGTCAGGATGCTTTAACCTGAATGGCCTGTACGTCCAGGCTTGTCGTCGACTTCACCTTCTTCATGATGACAGTGGTGCGGAAGCTGGCGACGTCGCTATCCCCGAACATCAGCCTGTCCAGCAGAAATGACTGATAGCTGGCAAGATCGGCGGCGATCACGCGCAAGGAATAGTCCCACTCGCCTGCGATCAGAAAGCATTCGGTGACTTCCGGGAATTTGAGCACGCGTTTTTCAAAGCGCTCGAAAAATTCCCGCGTCTGCTCCTTCAATCGCAACTCGACGATGACGTACAGCCCCATTCCGATCCGTGCCGGGTCGAGCAATGCGGCGTATTGGCGAATGATGCCGCTTTCTTCGAGAGCGCGAACCCGGCGCAGGCAGGGGGCAGGCGACAGCCCGACCCGTTCGGCCAGTTCCAGATTGGTGATGCGGGCGTCCTGCTGGAGGATGGCCAGGATTTTCCGATCAATGCGATCCAGCATCGTTCTGCGCCATTTCTGATCTCATTTCAGAACTATGGCGCAATATATAAGATGTTTCTTTCGATCTGAGCAAGCAATTCGCAATCCGATTCCAACAACCCGTGCATACAGTTCTCTGTGTGAACAGGGAGGAGATCTAATCATGGCAGCGACACGCATGCCCAATGCGGTCTTGCAGGCAGATCAGGATCAGTCGGATCCGGTGAGCCCGCAATCGACCGATCGTGCCGCATGGGAGCGCACGACGCTGGCTTCCAGCCTCGACAGATTGCCCAGGCGGCAGGAGAGCTTCACCACGCTTTCGGGGCTGCCGATTGCCGATCTCTACACCCCCGACGACGTCAAGGGGATCGACCCGCTGAAGGATATCGGCTTCCCTGGCGAATACCCCTACACACGCGGCGTTCATGCCACCATGCACCGGGCACGGCCGTGGACGATCCGCCAGGTTGCGGGCTTCGGCACGGCTGAGGACACCAACGGGCGCTACAAATACCTGCTCGATCATGGCGAGACCGGCCTGTCGACGGATTTCGACCTGCCGACGCTGCTGGGCCGCGATTCCGACCATCCCATGGGATTGCCCGAGATCGGCCGCATCGGCGTGGCCGTGGACACGCTGGAGGACGTGCGCCGGCTGATGGCCGACATCCCGCTCGATCAGGTCTCGACCTCCTATACGATCAACGCCTCCGCATTCGTGCTGATCGGCATGTATGAGGCGGTCGCGAAGGATCAGGGCGTTGCCGACAACCTGATCACCGGCACCTGCCAGAACGACATCCTGAAAGAATATACCGCGCAGAACGAATACATCTATCCGCCGCGGGATGCCGTGCGCCTGGTCGTGGACACGATGGAATATGCGGCAAAGACCATGCCGCGCTACAACCCGGTCAGCGTCTCCGGCTACCACATCCGCGAAGCCGGTGCGACGGCCGTTCAGGAACTGGCGTTCACGCTGGGAGCCGGACACTGCTACGTCACCGAAGCGATGAAGCGCGGCATCCCGGCCGACCAGGTGGCGCCGCGTGTATCGTTCTTCTGGGACATCCACAACGACTTTTTCGAGGAGATCTGCAAACTGCGCGCGGCGCGCCGCCTGTGGGCGCGCATGATGCGCGACTGGGTGGGCGCCAGGGACCCGCGCTCATGGCTGATGCGCGCGCACTCCCAAACGGCCGGTGTTAGCCTGACCGCCCAGCAACCCGACAACAACATCGCCCGCACGGCAATCCAGGCGCTTGCGGCAATCCTTGGCGGCACGCAGTCGCTGCACACCAATTCCAAGGACGAAGCCTACCAGATTCCGTCCGAGGGCGCGATCAAGATCGCGGTGCGCACTCAGCAGATTCTGGCGCTCGAAAACAGGGTTGCCGACATCATCGATCCGCTGGCCGGTTCGTACTACGTGGAGAACCTCACCACCCGTCTGGAAGAGGAGGCCGAGGCGCTGCTGCGTCAGGTGCTCGACCGCGGCGGCATGGTGGAATCCATCGAAGACGGGTTCATCCAGCGCCAGATCGCGGACTCTTCGGCCGCTTACCAGCAGGCGCTCGACGAAAAGCGCGAATTCATGGTGGGGGTCAATGTCCATGTGGACGAGGATGAGGAACTGCCCTTCGAGCATTTCGAACTCGACCCCGGCATGGCCGAGCGCCAGATCAAGCGGACCCGGTCTATCCGGCGCATGCGCAATCAGGCCGAGACAGCCGCCGCGCTCAAGGAGGTTCGCGCGGCCGCCGTCAACAAGGAGAACACCATGCCCGCCGTTTCGCGCGCCATACGCGCGGACGCGACCGTAGGGGAAATCTGCGATGTGATGCGGGAAGTCTACGGCGAATACAGCCCCCCGCTCGTCTACTGAACAATCGCCAAGGAGCAAGAACATGAAGCGACCGCTGCGCGTTGTCGTTGCCAAGCCCGGCCTCGACGGGCACGACCGTGGGGCCAAGATCATCGCGCGCGCATTCCGCGACGCCGGTTTCGAAGTGATCTACACCGGGATCTTCCAGACCAGCGAGATGATCGTGCGCACCGTGCTGGAGGAAGATGCCGACATATTGGGTCTGAGCATCCTGTCTGGCTCGCATATGCACTTTGCCGAAGAAATCTGCGGTGCGCTGCGCGAGCAGGCGGCCAGGGAGGTGCTGGTGATCATGGGAGGCATCCTGCCGCCGAGGGATATCCCCAAGGTAAAGGAAGCAGGGGTGGCCGAAGTGTTCGGACCGGGCACACCCACTGCCAGGATCGTGGAATATGTGCGTGAATGGCAAGGGGCAGCCTGATGAGTTCCCCCGTCCATGGCGGTGCATTGAGGCTGGATGAGCTCCTGTCTCGTGCGGCGGCGACAGACCCGCAACGCGAAGCGGTTATCTTCGGCGACGTTTCATGGACCTATGCGCGGGTTGGCGACCGCGCAAGGCGGCTTGCGGCAAGTCTTGCCGCACTGGGCGTGGAACGCGGTGATCGCGTCGCACTCTGGGCATCCAACAGAGCGGAGTTCGTCGAAATCCTCTTCGGAATCCCGCTGCTGGGCGCCATTGCGGTTCCGCTCGATCAGTGGTGGACGAATAAGGATGCCATGGCCGCAATCAGCCAGGTTCGCCCGAAGGTGCTTATCGTCGGCACAGCGCAGGCAGGCCTGCTCGAAGGATGCGGATTCGATCTGGATGCTGCCGGCGTGGCGCATGTGGTGTCGCTCGACGCGCCAGCCGCAACGGCACCCCTGCCCTATGAACGGCTGCTGGCCGATGCGCAGCCGCTCCACCATTCGGTGCCCGTGGCTTCGGACGATCCCGCGCTGATCCTCTTTACGTCCGGCTCGACCGGGCGTTCCAAGGGGGCCGTGCACACGCATCGCAGCCTGATCGCCACCGCAATGGTGATGAGCCTCGAACTCGGCCTGCGCGACGGCGAGCGCACGCTGCATTTCCTGCCGCTGTTTTCGTCCTGTCTCGAACATCTCATCCCGCTCACGCTGATGCGCGCCACCCATGTGATCATGCCGCAATTCGATGCAGCCCAGGTCTGGCAGGCAATCGCAACGCACGGTATCACCCACATCGATGCCGTTCCGACCACGCTACGCCGCATGCTGGAGGCCGCGCCTTCCACCATTCCGCTTTCACTCAGGCTCGTTTCCTATGCATCCGAGCCGATGCCCGGTCCGTTGATCTCAGCTCTGGCCGAGAAGATGCCGCAGGTCGATTTCGTCCAGTTCTACGGCATGATCGAACATCTTTGCCTGACCGTGCAACGCCCGCCCGAGCAGATAGAAAAGAAGGGGAGCGTCGGCCTGCCGATGGTCGGCGCCGAGCTTCGGCTGCTGGAAACCGACGACGGCCCGGCTGCCCCCGTGGGGGAGATTCTCGCGCGCAGCCCGAGCATGTTTGTCGGCTATTGGCAGGACCCGGAAGCCACGGCAAAGGTCATGCATGACGGCTGGATGCGTACGGGCGATCTTGGCGCGTTCGACGAGGACGGATTTCTGGTGCTGTCGGGACGCCTCAAGGAAGTCATCAAGACCGGCGGCGTTTCCGTCATCCCGGGCGAGGTCGAGGCCACGCTGCTTCGCCATCCGCATGTGCGGGAGGCGGCAGTGGTGGGCATTCCCGACGAAAACTGGGGCGAGGCCGTGCACGCTTTCGTGACCCTGCATGCCGGTGCCGGCGCGCTCGAGGACGATTTGAAGACGTTCTGCCGCGGCCAGTTGGCCGGCTACAAGAGCCCCAAGGCGGTGCATGTCGTGGAAGAGCTTCCGCGCACCGGCATCGGCAAGATCGCGCGCCGCGCTGTGCGCGAGGATTTCCTGAGAGCCCGAACCGAAGAGGTGATCCCATGAGCGAAAGTCTTATCCGCCTGCGCATGGCGAGCGCGGACGGCCACTATGGCGGGGGGCTTGTGGACGGCGCCCGCGTGTTGCAGCTTTTCGGCGACGCAGTGACCGAAATCCTCGTCCGCCATGACGGCGACGAGGGATTGATGCGGGCGATGAACGCCGAATTCCTCGCCCCGGTCTGGGCCGGCGATTATCTCGAAATCCGCGCCACGCTTTCCCGGACGGGCAACACCTCGCGGACCCTGGAATGCACGGCCCACAAGATCATCGAGCTGGAACAGTCGGAGGAATCTGCCGCGCGCCTGCTTGCCGCGCCACAACTCGTGGCCAGGGCACAGGCAATTGCCGTCGTGCCCCTCGAAAAGCAGAGGGCGGCGGCGCGATGACCGGCAATATCGACCTTCTGGCGCGCGCCCGCGAAGGGCAGATCGCGGCCGTCGCACGCCTCCTGTCCATCGTCGAGAACGAGGAACCCGAAGCGGCCGAGATCGTGCGCGCCACCCATCCCGACACGGGCCACGCCACGGTCGTGGGCATCACCGGCCCTCCGGGAGCAGGCAAAAGCTCCCTTGTCTCGACGCTGACCGCAGCCTTCCGCGCTCGCTATCCGCGCGTCGCCGTTGTGGCGGTCGATCCGTCAAGCCCCTTTACCGGCGGCGCCATACTGGGCGACCGCATCCGCATGCGCGAGCGCTTTCTGGACGAAGGCGTATTCATCCGCAGCATGGCCAATCGCGGCAATTCCGGCGGCCTCGCCCGCACGACGAAACGCGTGGTGAACCTGCTCGATGCGCTCGGCTTCGACATCATCCTGGTCGAGACGGTGGGTGTGGGACAGGAGGAAATCGAGGTCGTGCGGGTGGTCGAAACCGTCTGCCTGCTGACCATCCCCGGCATGGGCGATGACATACAAGCCATCAAATCGGGCATCATGGAAATCGCCGACGTGCTGGTGGTCAACAAGGCCGACCGGCCGGGTGCCGACCGGGCGGTGAAAGACTTCGCCCAGATGATGACGCTCGGAACGCCTCGGCTCGACTGGAAGATTCCCATCGTTAAGACGTCCGCGACGGAAGGTACCGGCATCGACGATCTCGTCGCGGCCATCGAAAGCCACGGCAAATGGGCCCGCGCAAGCGGCGATGCACGCCGCCGCAGCCTTGATGCGATGCGGAAAGAGGTCGAAACGCTGCTGCGCGAGCGCATATTGCGCGAACTGGCCGAGAGAGTGACAGACGACCATCTCGATCGTGCAGCCGCGCGCGTCGCAGATCGCGAAGTCGACCCCTACGCAGCGGTCGAAGAGCTGCTTGCTTAGGCGCGCTTTGGCATGAACGCTCCAAGCTTCTCCCGCGGCGGGGTGGATGAACCGGCACGACGTCGGCGATCGGTCATTGCCGCTTCAGCAGTTGGCTTAGGTCAGGGTCCAGACTGAGCGGCATTGCGCTCGACAAGAAACCAAAGCACCGGTCACTCGGTCCGGTGCTTTCTGTTCAAACGGGAATTCAGGCCTCATTGGCGACGAAGTCGACGTAAATCCTTTCGTCGATTTCGATCACGGTCGGCCGGTTGCGCTGGGTGGCAGCCTTCAGTTTCGCCGGCAAATCGCGCGGGTCTTCCAGTTTTTCCGCCTCGCAGCCGAAGCCGCGCGCGATGATCAAGAAATCCGGCGTGTAGATGTCGACGCCGATCGGCTCGATGTCCCGCGCCTCCATATAGGCCTTGATCTCGCCATAGCCGTTGTTGTTCCAGAGCAGAACGATCAGCGGCAATCCGGCCTCGCGGGCCGCGCCCAACTCGGGCAATGTGAACTGGATGCCGCCATCGCCGGCAAGGCAGACCGTGGGACGGCCAGTGCCGATCAGCGCGCCGGCCGCCGCCGGCAGCGCATAGCCGAGCGTGCCGTAACCGGTCGCGGAGCAGAACCAGGAGCGTGGGTGGTTGGCCGCATAGTCGGTGCAGCCGGCATAGACCGGCTGGGCCGAGTCGCCCGCGATCACCACGTCCGGCAGCGTGTCGCGCACGACCTCCATCAATACCGCACCGGCGCGCAGGACGGGACTGAGCTCGGCGCGCGTGCCGTCGCGCGCGGCCTTGGCGCGCTCAGCGCCATCGCCGGCCGGGCGGGGCGACACGGAAGCTGCCAAAGCCTTCAGCGCGAGCCCGGTGTCCGAAATCAGCGCCAGATCGGCCGTACGGCCGCGCATGACCTGCTCCGGATCGATGTCGATGCGAACCAGCTTGCCGTTGATGCGCGCGCCGCCGGTGTCATAGAAATCGAAATCGGTCGGGCCGAATTCGGTGCCCGCTGCAATCACCAGATCTGCCGCCTCGATGAGTGCGGTCGTCGCTTCGGCGGACGGACTGCACGGCACGCCAAGCGGATGGCCGGCAGGCAGGGCGCCGCGACCGTTGACCGTCATGATCACGGGAGCGTCGAGCGCCTCAGCCAGCGCACGCAATGGCGTACCGGCATCGGCCGCGCCACCGCCGGCGATGAAGACCGGGCGCTTGGCCGCCGCGCACAGGGAGGCAACCTCGGCTATGGCGTTCTGTTCGGGCGCCGGGCGGGTCGGGGCAGGCCGCTTCACGGCCGGCGGCAGCGCCGAGGCGTCGAGCGTCAGGAGGTCGATGGGTAGCTCGATATGTACCGGGCGCGGGCGCGCCGACGCGAAGACGGCAAAGGCCCGCGCCATCACCTGCGGCAGCTCTTCGGCGCGCAGCACCGTGTGGCTGAAGGCGGTGAACTGGCGGCCCACCTGACGCTGGTCGGGCAGTTCGTGCAGGTGCCCCTCGCCCGAACCCATGCGGCCCGGCGCATTGACGCTGGTGATGACCAGCATGGGCACCGAGTCGCCATAGGCCTGCGCCATGGCAGTGGCGATGTTGGTGAGGCCGGGGCCGGAAATGATGAAGCACACGCCCGGCTTGCCGGTGGCGCGGGCATAGCCGTCGGCCATGAAGCCGGCGCCCTGCTCGTGGCGGGGCGTGATGTGGCGGATGCCGCTGCCGGGCAGGCCGCGATACATTTCCACCGTATGTACGCCGGGAATGCCGAACACCGTGTCGACGCCATAGGCGGCTAACAGTTCGACCAGATAGGTTCCGACCGTCTTCATTCAGGCAGTTCCTTTCGCGGCAGGCGCAGCAGGTTCGGCGCAGCCATCGAGCTGCGCCAGGATGGATTCGAAGGGTGGGCGTTCACCGAAGCCGATGAGCACAAGAATATTGTCTGCATCGAGGCTTTCGGGCGCTTTCGCCAACGGTTCGAGGGAAAGCCGCGCGCCGACGAGATGCACCGCAAAGCATCGGCCGTCATTGGCGCGCAAAAAGCCCTTGGCGCGATAGACCGCCGTAGGCAGGCCGACGAGAACCTTCTGCAGGCGTTTCAGATCGACCGCGCCGTCATGCCGCCAGATCGCGCTGACCGCCTGTTCGTGAACGGGTTGTGCCGTGAAAGGCGAAGCGAGCCCGCGTGGCGAAATCTCGCCGGCGAAGAGGATGTCGAAGGGCACGCTTGCATTCGTTGTTTCGACGGCGCGGGTGTCCGGAAACGTCCAGCGCGCGCGCCATTCATCGAGTTTTTCGCGTCCGACAAGGTCGGTCTTGTTGAGGAGCAGAAGGTCGGCAGAGCCGATCTGAGCTTCCGCGAGGCCGGGTGCCGCTGCAATCGCATCGTCAAAGCCGGCGGCATCGACCACGACGACGATCGCATCGGCCCGCAGGCGCGCGGCGAAGCGCGAATAGCGCACCGTGTCCATGATGCGGGCGGGATCGGCCACGCCGCTCGCCTCGATCACGATATGGTCGATGTCGGCGCGAGCGGCCAGAAGCTCCTCGAGCTGCTCGACAAACCCCTGGTTGAGGCCGCAGCACACGCAGCCGTTGGACAGGCTGTAGAGGCCGCCTTCGGTAGACGTGATCAGCGCGGCGTCGATGTTGATCGCGCCGAAATCATTGACCAGCACGGCGACCTTCAGCCCATGGTCGCCGCTCAGAATGTGATTGACGAGCGTCGTCTTGCCCGCGCCGAGGAAGCCGCCGATGACGGTAACAGGTGTGGGCGCGGCGCCCTTCGTCACCATAGCCGCGGCGCCTCGCCGTGCCACACGGCATCGGAGTTCTCGTTCAGCCGGTCGTGCACGAGCTGGCCCTGCATGAAGGTCAGGTCCACTTTCGTGGAGTGGATGTTACCCTGCGGCTCGACCTCGAACAGGTTGCGGTCGAGCACGATGATGTCGGCCGACTTGCCGACCTCGAGCGACCCCGCCTCATGCTCGATGCCCATCGACCAGGCGCCGTTCTTCGTCATCACGTCGATGGCCTGCGAGAGCGAAATCGGCTCGCCGAAGCGGCCTTCACCCTCGCCCCACGGATTGGCGCGGGTGACCATGGTTTCGAGTGCGATCCACGGATCGAGCGGGCTGACCGGCCAGTCGGTGCCGATGACGGCAACGCCGCCGGCCTCCAGCACGCCCTTGATATTGTAGGCGCGCGACAGGCGCTCCGGGCCATAGCCCGAGCGTGCGCCTGAGACGAATTTCGACGGATACCACGACACCGGCGAGAACTCGGCCGTGACGTTGAGATCGCGGAAGCGCTTGAGGTTGCCGCCATGCAGGATGGTCGAGTGCGCGCACTGATGGCGCACGCCGAGCCCGCCGGGACGCCGGCGCGCTTCCTCGACCGCGTCGAGGAATGTGTCGGAGGCCGCGTCGCCCGTGCAGTGGGCAATCACGCGAATACCCTGCCTGTCCATGTCCCAGATCATGTCGGCAAGGTGCTCTGGCGTCAGGTTGAGCTTGCCGCTCCAGCCGGAATTGCCGCCGTCCCATGGCGTGATGAGATAGGACGAGCGCGGCTCGACCGTGCCGTCGAAATGGAACTTCACCGCATTGGCGTTGAGCCGGGCTGAACGGTAATAGTGACGCTCGCCGGCCAACAGTTCCCAGCGACGGCGCACCGGGAAGATGTCGTCCTGCCAGCTTATCGCGGCCTCGACACGCAGGGTCAGTTCACCGGCCTGATCGAGCGACTGCAGCGCGTTCAGGCGACTTTCGCAGACATGAACATATTTCGTCGACACCACGCCGCGCGCGGACTGATAGCGCACACCGTCGCGATAGGCGGCGCGCAGCACCGGCACAGGCGTGGGCGGCATCGCCGCGTGGATCAACGCATAGGCGCCGTCGATCAGCAGACCCGTGGGCTCGCCGCTCACAGGATCGCGCTCCAGATAGCCGTTGGCCGGATCGGGCGTGTTCGTCTCGATGCCGGCGCGGCGCAGCGCCTCGCTGTTGACCATCATGGTGCCCCACATGCGGTCGAGCAGCGCCACCGGGCGGTCAGGCATCACCGTGTCCAGCCAGTCCTTGCCCGGAACGAGCCCGGCCTGACGGAAGGTGTAGCGGACGAAATACTGGCCGTAGATCCACTCCCGATCCGGGTGCCTGGCGGCATAGGCCAGGATGGCATCACGCACCTGATCCGGCGTCGGATCGACGATGCCGATATCCAGATCCTCGGCATAGCGTGGCGCCAGCGCAAGATCGGGATGGGTATGCATGTCGTAAAGGCCCGGCATGGCGAAGCGCCCGCCGAGGTCGGTCACCTTCGTCTGCGCACCGATCAGGTGCTCGACATCGGCACGCTCGCCGCGCGCGACGATGCGACCGCGCGCCACCGCCAGCGCCGAGCACCATGGCAGACCCGGATCGCCGGTGTAGATGCGGCCATTGACAAGCACGAGGTCCGCATGGGCACTGCGGGCTGCGTGGCTCGGGCGGTGGTCATAGAGAACGCGCATATCGGCAGTCTACCTTTTGGAAAGAGCCTCGATTTCCGGCCTCAGTAGCCGGCGCTCGGAATCCACCATTCGCGGCCACGCACGGTGGCGACATATTCGGGCCAGCGCAAGCCGATCGGCGCTTCGTAGTCGGCGAGCGGCGGAATCCAGTTCGTGCCGCCGACGCCGCCGCCGGTGCGCTGCTCGAACTCCTTGCGGGCAGCCGCACGCAACTCGGCATTCTGCATCAGTTCGAGCATCGAGTGAGCGATGGTCTTGGAGGCGCAGATGACCATCGGGTCGATGGTTTCGGGAATGCCGCCCAGAGCGTTCATCACCCAGTCCGGATAGGCAAAACCGGCCGGACCGGTGAGCATCGGACGGGCAATGTAGAGGCGCGCGGTCGGCGCGTGCCAGCACATGTCGGTGTAGTCGTCCGAGGTGTAGTTGATCTGCGACGGCGGCAGGTCCTGGCGCAGGATGCGCTCGGCCTCCTGCGGCGCGATCAGCTTTTCGCAATCGGGCAGGAAGGGCTCCGCCATCGGCTCAAGGCCGACATTGGTCTGGATTTCGCGGGCGATCTCCTTGGCGCGGTCGCTCCACTTCGGCGCGCCGACGGCGGCGAGCTTGTCATAGACGAGCTGCGCCATGGCATGGTTGGCAAGGCCGGGCCTCGACTTCGACACCCAGATCTTTTCCACGCGGCAGTGCGCGAGCCTGGCAGCCGCTTCCGCGTTGCGGTCGAGGATCAACGTCGCCTGCTCGGCCATCTCCACGGTCGGGACGCGGATGATGTACTGGATTTCGGCCAGCCGCGCCGGCAGGTTGTCGGCGGTGGCCTGCCCCGCCGTCAGGATCGCCTCGCTGATCGACCAGCCGCCCATATGCGGCAGCATGGAATCGCGCAGCGCCTTGGAGGCGTTGTACATATAGAACAGCGCATCGTTGGCGCCGGGCGCGCGCACGGCGCTGTGCGCCTGTGGGATGGGCAGGCCATCGGCGCGCTTCAGCCAGGTTTCCGGCTCGTCGCAGACGAAGCGATAGACCATCGCAAAGGCCGCGCCGCAATGCGTGTCCCAGTTCACCGTGTTGCACAGCGGCAGCATGTAGCAGGGGTGGAAGCTGATCATGGCGTCGAGGCCGTCATAATAGCCCCTGGCCGCATGGATCGGCTTGGAGCCGCGCACCTTCTCGGCCGGCTCGCCGAAGAATTTCAGCGTACCTGGAATGTTGTGCGCCTGCATGGCCGCCTTGGCGGCGAGCAGGCCGCCGAAGGCGCTCATGCCAAGCGCCGAATGCGGATCGGTGTGACCGCCGGCGTGTTCGTTGAGGCCGGCGCGCGGCGCCTTGACGGTGCTGGCCGCCTGGCAGTTGCCCGGCACGGCGTCGTATTCGGCATAGGAGGCGATGACCGGGCCGCCCTCGCCATTCGTCCACGATGCCGCAAAAGCGGTCGGCATGCCACCCGAGCCTTCCTCGACCTCGAAGCCTTCAGCGCGCAGGCGTTGCACATACCAGGCGGCGGATTCATACTCGCGCCAGGCAGTCTCGCCCTTGTGCCAGATCTCGCTGGTCCATTTCGACAATTCGGCGGCGTTTTCATCCACCCAATGTGTGGCGGTTTCCTCGGCAATTTTGCTGGTCATCGGCTGCTCGTCATTTTCCCCGCATGGTGCGCACGCAATGCCGGCTGTTGCACCGGCACGATTGATCCTCCGGAGCCGACAGAACCCGGCTCACCGCAAATTCATCGTATGGGATGAATGGGATTTTCAGAAAGTGATATATATTGCCGAATGACTTGAGAGTTTTTCATCTTTGGGAGGAAACATGACCTGGCCGGCAAGAAACCTGCCTTCCATGAGCGCCTTGCGGGCCTTCGATGCCGTCGCCCGCCACGGCAGCCTGTGGCAGGCGGCGCAGGAATTGCACCGCACGCCGAGCGCCATCAGCCACCAGCTTCGCTTTCTGGAACGCGAACTGGGACTGGAACTCACCGAGCGCGACGGCAAGGGCATCGAACTCACGCCGTTCGGCCGCCGCTATGCGCAGGAAGTGCGCACCGCGCTGGGACTGATCGCGCAGGCGGCCGAGATCGCCGACGACGTGCAGCTTCACGGCCGGCTGACGATCTCCTGCACGCCCGGCTTCGCCACTTTCTGGCTATGCAACCATTTCAACGAATTCCGCAGCCTCTATCCGCTGGTGCGCATCAAGCTGGTGACGCCACGGCGGCTGGACGATGTCAGCGATCCCGAATCGGACGTCTTCATCGCCTTTGGGGCCGGAAGCTGGCCGAACCACTGGTCGGAACTGCTGGCGCAGGTGGAATTCACGCCGATCTGCAGCCCTGTGCTGCTCAATTCCAACAATATCCATACGCCGGAGGACCTGACCCGGCTGCCGCTGCTGCATCTCAATGATTTCCAGGACTGGTCGCTGTGGTTCGGTACCTACGGCCTGCCGATGCCGGGTCCGGAGAACAGCATTGTCTTTTCCGATGTCTATCTCGCGCAGGCGGCTGCGATTGCCGGGCAGGGCGTTGCCATGGGCGACGACATCGTCTGCGGCAGGGCGCTGACAGACGGCGACCTCGTGCGCCCCTTCGACAGCACCATCAAATCGCCGGAGTCCTACTTTCTGGTCTGCGAGCGGCACAAGCTCGATCAGCCGATCGTCAGTGCCTTCTGCAACTGGCTGAAAGCAAGCCTTGCCGAGAGCCGGCAATTGCTCCGCTCGCGGCAACATGAATAATCTTCACCTGAACAACGCAAATTATTCCATTGTGGTGAATTCGCTTTTCACCCTATCGTTCCGAAAAAGAGATAAGGGGGAGTGGGTTTGACCCCTCAACGACATCGCGCCTCTCAGCTCAGTGCTATCGGTCTCGGCAAGTCCTTCGGCAATTTCGAGGCCTTGCGCAGCCTTGACCTGACCATTGCCGCCGGCGAATTTCTGACCCTGCTCGGCCCCTCCGGCTCGGGCAAGACCACCTTTTTGATGGCGCTCGCCGGCTTCCTGAAACCGACGACCGGGCATCTGGAAGAAGACGGCGTGGACATCACCGACCGTCCTGCCGACAAGCGTAATTTCGGCATGGTGTTCCAGGGATATGCGCTGTTCCCGCATCTTTCGGTAGCCGAAAACGTCGCCTTCCCGCTCAAGGTACGCAAGGTGCCGGCCGTCGAAATCAGGAGGCGCGTGGGCGAGATGATCGAGCGCGTCGGTCTTTCCGCGCATGCCCACAAGAAGCCGGCACAGCTCTCCGGCGGCCAGCAGCAGCGTGTGGCATTGGCCCGCGCGCTGGTGTTCGAGCCGGGCGTACTGCTGCTCGACGAGCCGTTCTCGGCCCTCGACAAGAACCTGCGCGAGGGCCTGCAGGCCGAAATGAAGCGCGTTCATCGCGAGACCGGCACCACCTTCGTCTTCGTCACCCACGACCAGAGCGAAGCGCTGGCGCTTTCCGACCGCATCGCCATCTTCAATCATGGCCAGCTGATGCAGGCGGCCGAGCCGCGCGCGATCTACACGCGGCCGTCAAGTCGTTTCGTCGCCGAATTCCTCGGCCGCATCAATCTTCTGCCGCTCGAAGGCTGCAGCGCCAGCAACGGGCGCGCCACCGGCCGTCTCGGCGAACATGCGCTGTCGGCGCCGACTGCCGCCGCAACACCTGCCGGAAAGCAGGCCCTTCTGGCCGTGCGCCCGGAACATCTGCGCATCGGCACGGCCGGCGCGAACGACAATACCCTCGCCGGCGTGGTAGCCGACAAGATCTATAACGGAGCCGAAACGAGCCTTCAGGTGAGCTTGCCCACGGGCCAGCGGCTGCAGCTTTCGGTGCCCGACCACTCGGCGGCGGCCCGTATGGCCGTCGGCGAGCGGACCACGATATGCTGGCCGGTCGAAGCCGGCTTCATTCTGCACGACGACAAGAACATCTGAACCAGAACGAATGGGAGCAAGCACGAACATGTCCGAGCACTTCAAGCGCGACTGTTTCGAAATCCTCACCCGCCGCGCCGCCGCCGGCGAAATCGACCGTCGCAGCTTCGTCAAGGCTGCCGCCCTGCTGCTCAGCGTGCCGATGGCCATGCGCGCCAAGATGGCGTTCGCGGCCGACCAGCTCGTGGTGGCGAACTGGGGCGGCGACGCCATCGACGCCTTCCAGAAGGCGTTTGGCGAACCCTTCACCAAGGCAACCGGCATTGCCGTGCGCATCGACGGCAGCGGCCCGACCGAGGGCGCCATCAAGGCGCAGATCACCTCCGGCAAGATCATCTGGGACGTGGTCGATGCCGACGCCAATCTCGGCATCGCCTTCGGCAAGGAAGGCGTGCTGGAAGCGCTCGACTACAATACGATCGACCGCGCCAAAATCCGCAAGGGCTATGACTACGAGTTCGGCACACCGGGCTATTTCTTTTCCTATGTGCTCGCCTACGATTCCGCCAGGTTCTCCGACGAAGCGCCGACGTCGCCGGCCGACTTCTGGAATGTCGAGAAGTTCCCCGGCAAGCGCACCATGTACAAGTGGATGAACGGCATGCTGGAGGCAGCGCTGCTGGCCGACGGCGTGAAGCCGGAAGAGCTCTATCCGCTCGATATCGACCGCGCGCTGGCCAAGATCGAGGCGCTGAAGCCGCACATCATCTCCTTCTGGGGTTCTGGCGCGGAAAGCCAGCAGCTTCTCACCGAAGGCGAAGCCGCGATGGGCTATATCTGGAACACCCGCGCCATCCTGCTCGGCCGCGACACGGACGACCAGATCAAGTGGGGCTATGACGGCGGTTTCCTCAACTCCTCCACCTGGATCACGCCGAAGGGCAACCCCGCAGGCCGCGACAATGCCATGCGCTTCATCGCAACCTCCCAGGACGCTCAGAGCCAGGTGATGCTGTTCGACCTGCTCGGCAACGGCCCGGCCAACCCGGAGGCCGACGCGCTGATCCCGGACGACAGGAAGGCCCTGAACTGCGTGTCGCCGGAGGCGGAAGCCAAGCAGGTCACGCTCAACGCCGAGTGGTACGCCGACAATTATTCGGCGGCGCTGGAAAAATTCCTGGCGCTGGTTTCCAAGTAAGCTGCGGGCGGCTCGGACCGCCCCTCCAGAAATCGACACGGCGGGAGGGCCTTGATCATGACACGATCCTGGATGCGATACGCGATCCTGCTGGCTCCCCTGCCGCTGTTCCTGGTCGTCTCCTATGTGCTGCCCTTCCTGATGGTGGCCAAGTGGAGCGTGACCGATCCCGAGCCCGGCTTCGGGCAATATATCCGCATCTTTACCGATCCCACCGTGCAGGCGGTGCTGATCCGCACGCTGCGCATCTGCGTCATCGTCACTCTGGTGTCGGTGACGCTCGCCTACGCCATCGCCTATAACTGGGTGTTCGGCCCGCCAAGGCGCCAGCGACTGATCGAATATTGCGTGCTGATCCCGTTCTGGATCTCGGTGCTGATCCGCGCCTTCGGCTGGCTGATCCTGTTGCGCAACAACGGCATTATCAATGAGAGCCTGATGGGCATCGGCATCATTAAGGAGCCGCTGGCGCTGGTGCGCAACGAGCTCGGCAGCATCATCGGCATGACGCATTTCCTCATTCCGTTCGCGGTCTTCCCGCTCGCCTCGGCGTTGCGCCAGGTCGATCCGCGCGTGCTGCAGGCCGCCAGCGGGCTGGGCGCGGGACGCATGCGCATCTTCTGGACGGTTACGCTGCCAATGACCATGCCCGGCGTGCTGGGCGCCGGCATCATCGTCTTCGTCTTCGCGCTCGGCTTCTTCATCACTCCGGCGATCCTGTCGGGCGGCCGCAGCGTGATGGTGGCGGAGTTCATTTATCTGCAACTCTTCCAGACCGTGAACTGGGGGTTGGCCGCCGCAATCAGCGTGGTCCTTCTGGTCATCGTGGCCGCACTCGGAACGCTGCTCCACAAGGTCGCGCGCCTCGACAAGCTCGTAGGGTGACAACAATGAGCGCCAACCCCAACAGCACGGACAAGCCGGGCCGCGTCAGCGCCGCGATCGTCTATCTCACGATCGTCTTCCTGCTGATGCCGCTTCTGGCGATCATCCCGGTATCCTTCACAGGCACGCGCTACCTGTCCATGCCCAGGGGCAACTGGTCGCTGCGCCACTATGAGGCGCTGCTGACCAATCCGATCTGGCTCGACAGCATCAAGCTCAGCCTTGGCATCGCGGTGGCGAGCGCCGCCATCTCCACCATCCTCGCGGTGATGTTCGGGCTCGGGCTCTGGTATGTGCGCAACCGCTTCTCGACCATGCTGGCCGCATTGGTGTTCCTGCCCATGGTGATGCCGCCGGTGGTCTCGGCCATCATCCTCTATTTCTTCGAGACATCGCTGATCGATGTCGCGCCATGGATCGGCTTCGACAGCGTCGGCGGCGTCATCCTCGCCCATGTCGTGGTTGCGACACCCTTCGCGCTCGTCACCTTCATGGTCGCGCTCAGCCAGATCGACAAGCGCATCGACATGGCCGCGCGGGGGCTTGGCGCGTCGCTGTGGCAGTCGATCTTCTGGGTGGTGTTGCCCAATGCGAAGTTCGGCATCCTCTCGGCAGCCTTCTTCGCCTTCATCCTGTCGTGGGAAGAGATTTCGGTGACGCTGTTCATCACCTCGTTCAACGTCATCACCCTGCCCCGCCAGATGTGGAACGGCATGCGCGACAATGTCGATCCGGCAATCGCCGCGATCTCGGTGATCCTGATCTCGCTTACCGTGATCGGCATCCTTGTGCGCAACCTCTGGGACTGGCAGCGCGCGCGCGCGCTTGCGAAGGCCTGATCGGCGCGATCAGGCTGTACGCGGGCTATGTCAAAGCGGGTTCGGAAAAGGGGATTGGCGCGCGGGCAGCGCGATGGCCCCGCATTCGGAGTTCGGCGATCTATCATGGCCGAATGCCTGCGGGGCCGGTTTGACGATCAGGCTGCGTCGGGAATATCGGAGTCCTCTACGAAAGTTCCTTCAGGCAGGCCGAGGGCGCGGGCGAGCCTGTCCCGATAGCCCTTGTCGAAACGATGACCCGTCTCGATCAGTTCGATTTCCTCGACGGTCAGGCCGCTCGTCACGGCGACGTCTTCGATTGCGTAGCCAAGGTGCTCCCGATAAGCACGGATAATGTTTTTTCCTGCAGATATTGCAGCAAGCACTGCCTCAGGCAGTGCAGAGGGCGTTGTAGCCATTTTGCCTCCAGATACAGAGATCGGCCGAACGGGCACTCAAACGCTTGCCGGCCGATATAATAGAGGATGCCGAAAAACCCGCTTCGGGCGACATCCGCAAAAGCGCGGTCACTCTCGAATTGTAGAGAGGTGCTGCCCCAATATGGCCGTTGATCGACTTTGAATCAAGATTTGAAGCGCCTCAGGATCGTGTCAAATGCCTCCACGGCGGCGCAAACCGTGCTCTGCAAGGCATCACGATTTGTTGACAAGCAGTAACGTCCCGCCGCGTCGATCACGTGCGAGTATCTGTTCGCTTCCGTTACCCGCGCTTTTCCGCGCCAGTCCGGTTCATGAAACCAGCGACTCGTGCGCAAGAATGGCCTGCAGCGCGTCATAGGCAGCAAGCACGGTCTGCATCTGCGCCGTGTGGCCCTTCACGAAGGCCTCGCCATAGATCGTCTCGTCCGGATATTCGGTGATCAGCGTCAGCGGCACGTCATGCCGCTCATCCACCCCGGAGAAGCAGGGAAAACCGTTGATGATGCGGAAGCCTGTCTCGCCGGCATGGGTCTCGAAGAGCGCAATCTGTGCGTCATTATAGGCAAGCAGGTCCGGTATGGCGCCCAGATGCCGGGTCACGCGGTCCAGCAGTTCCTCGGCCCGGGCTTCCCACCCTTCATGATGGCGCACGATGAGGAAGAAGCCTTTCGGCAGCGTCCACATGGCGAAGTTGCGCGGCACATAGCCTGACAGCGGCCGGGTCCACTCATGCGAGGGGTAGCCGTGCAGATTGACATGCAGCTTCGCGCCGCTCAGCTGCTTCGCTTCGAAGCGGATCGCCTTCTCATTCAGATCGACGCCGGCGTTTTCCGCCGTGCGGTATTCGAGATCGTCGCCCAGCGCCGTGTAACGCGCGGCATGGTGCATGTGCAGCGGATTGTCCACGCGCAGACGCTGGTGCAGTGCATAGCCGTCCGGGTTTTCCTGCGGCGAGATGGTGAAATGCGCCCCCTCGCGGCCCGCAAGCACCCTGGCCGCCCGCAGCGCACCGACCACACCGGTGGTTTCGTTGGCATGCTGGCCGCCGCTGATCATCATGGCGGCGTCCGTGCCCTTCACATAGCGCGCCGCGACGCGCCGGCCGGAACGCGTATGCGCCTCGAAGGGCGCACCACCGATCGCTTCCAGTTCGGAGGCAATTTGTTCCGCGGAAAGCGGCCGCTCGGCAGTGTCGAGATCCTGTGCGGCTTCTGCAGCGTTCACACCCAAGAGCGGACGCGTTTCCACACGCACTGACGGCCCGCCCTCGCTTTGAACAATTTCCGGCACGATCTGGCCGGGCTTCAGGCCACGGTCGCCCAGCGGCCGGCCGGACTTCTTCTGGAAGATTTCCAGCAGCGAAAAATAGAAATCCTCGTGCAGCGCCTCGCGCAGGCTGACGACTTCCTCGTCATGAGCCAGTTTTTCGTCCGCCGCGGGCAGTTCGACGCGGATGTTCAGTTCTTCGAAATAGGGTTCCGAAGCCCCCCAGTCGTGACCCGCTATCGCTTCGAGCGTGGAAGCAAACAGCGCCTCATAATCGGTCTCCAGCCGTTCGCCTGCCTCGCCGGGCGAGGTGACGATCCAGCCTGTGGGCGACAGGTTCGTCTCGCCGACGAGATCGACATGCACGCGGTTGGGCGCGAAAACGCGGTGATTTTCGCTCGAACCGTCCTTGGCGATAAGCACGACCTCATAGAACAGGCCGGCATCTTCCCGTTCGACGAACTCGATCTCCGCGTCGCCCACCAGGGCGGCCAGCGGATAGGCCTCCAGCCGAAAGCGGTTGCGCGGGGCATCCGGGTGGACCGGATAGGAAACCCGGACCGTCTTCAGCGAAGCAATGTCCACCTCTTCAACGAAAAAGTGCAGCAGCGGCTTGTAGGCACTGCGGATTTCCGCATCCATGCCCGCAGCGGCGAGGCGCTGCTGCGCCGCGACGCGGCTTGCTCGGTCGTCGAATGTCCAGGCGCGCAGATAGTTTCCGTCACCCGAATGTTCGGCAACCAGCCGGTCGAGGGTACGTTCGAATTCGCGCGCGTGGATTACTGTCATCTGGAAGTCCGGCCGGTCGGGTCGAGGCTGTCGCGCAGCCAGTCGCCCAGGAGGTTGAGACCGAGAACGGTCAGGAGAATGGCGAGGCCCGGAAACACGCTGACCCACCAGGCAAGCTGGAGATAGGTGCGCCCGTCGGCCAGCATGCCGCCCCAGCTCGGGATCGTCGGATCGACGCCGAGACCGAGGAAGGTGAGGCTCGATTCGAGCAGGATGTTGGTGGCGACGTTGAGCGTCATCAGCACGATCACCGGACCCAGCAGGTTGGGCAGCAGGTGCTGGAAGATGATGCGCCGGTCGCGCACGCCGATGGCTTGCGCCGACAGGATGAACTCACGGTCGCGCAGCGCCAGCACCGAGCCGCGCACCAGGCGCGCATATTGCACCCACTGCGACACGATGAGCAGGATGATGGTGTTGGTGAGGCTGCCGCCGAGGATGGCGATGAAGGTGATGGCCAAAAGGATGAAGGGCAACGCAAGCTGCACATCGGCAAAGCGCATCAGCACCATGTCCCAGAAGCCGCGATAATAGCCGGCCACCAGCCCCATCAGCACGCCGATGACCACCGCACCCGCAACGGACACGAAGCCGACCGTGAGTGAGATGCGTCCGCCCGCCACCACGCGCGCCAGCACGTCGCGACCGAGCGGGTCGGTGCCGAGCGGATGCGCGGCATCGACGAAGGGCGGGGTCAGCCGCGCCATCAGGTCTATTCTGTCGAAGCCGCCGGGGAACAGCACGTCGGCGAACAGCACCGCCAGGCAGATCGTGCCGGTGAGGAAGGCGCCGAGGATGAATTCCAGGCTGAGGAAGCGGGAGCGCGCGGTGGAAGTTGTCGAGGAAGCCATGCGCTCACTCCGTCCTGATGCGCGGATCGACAAGCCCGTAGGCGATGTCGACAATGAGATTGATGCCGATGATAAGCAGCGCCAGCACGGTGATGACCGCCTGTAGCACGGGATAATCGCGCGCGCCGACCGCGTCAAAGGCGAGCGTGCCCATGCCCGGCCAGTTGAACACCCGCTCGATGACGACGATGCCGCCGAGCAGGCCGCCGAACTGCAGGCCGAAATAGGTGATGAGCGGGATCGCGCAATTGCGCAGCGCATGCTTGTAGAGCACCTTGCTTTCGCTGAGGCCCTTGGCGCGAGCCACCATGATATATTGGGATTGCAGCGTCTCCAGCATGGCCGTGCGCACCAGCCGCACATTGGTGGCGGTAAGGATGACGCCCATCGTGACCGCCGGCATGATATAGCTTTCGATGCCGCCCATGCCGCTTGGCGGCAGCCAGTTCAGCGTCACGCTGAACAGCAGCACCAGCATGATGGCCAGCCAGAAATTGGGGAAGGAAAGTCCGACCAGCGACAGGATGCGGATGGCCTGGTCGGCCCATTTGCCGCGCGTGGTGGCCGCCTTGATGCCGAGCGGAATCGACAGCACGATCGAAACGACCATCGAGATGAAGGCAAGCAGCAGCGTGGCCGGCAGCGCATCGGCGATGAGCCGCGACACGGGCGTGCCGCCAAGGAAGCTGCGGCCGAAATCCAGTGTCAGCAGGCCTTTGAGGAAGCTGAAATACTGGACAAGGAAGGGTTGATCGACGCCGAGAGCCGTACGGATGCGCTGCAGGTCCTCCTCCGTCACACTGCCCGCGCCTTGCGTGAGCATGAGCGCCGGGTCGCCGGTAAGGCGGATGGCAAACGATACGACCAGCGTCACCACGATGACGACGAAGATCGCTTGCAGCACGCGTTTGATCAGAAATCCGGCCAAGAGGGGTCGATCCTTCCAGAAAGAGATCAGGACGCCGCCCTCGATCCGGGCGGCATCCCTTCGTTGCTATTCGACGCTGACGTCGGTCAGTTTCATGCGGTTGTCCGGCGCGGGAACGAAGCCCTTCACGCGCTTGCTGACACCGTAGATCGCGTTGGTGTTGTAGAGCGGCATTTCCAGCGCCTTGTCGGCGGCGTAGCGGGCGATCTCGCGCAGGATGCGCTCACGCTCGGCGCGATCGGTCAGCGGACGCTGCGATTCCAGCAGCTCGTCCATCTTCGGATCGCTGTCATACGGGTTCCACTTCTCGCCGGTGTGATACATCGCATAGGCGGTGTTGTCGTAATCGAAGGTCCAGCCGCCCCACTTCTGCTGGAACATCGCGCCGGTCTTGCCCTGCGGGATGATGTCGTTCAGCAGCACGTTGGTTTCATAGGGCTTGATGGTGACGGTTATGCCGACCATCTGCAGATAGCTGCCAACGGCCTGCACGACTTCGTTCATGGTCGCGTCGTTGCCGCGAATGTCGATCTGCACCGTCGCGCCCGGCTTCACGCCGGCTTCGGCCAAGAGCTTCTTGGCGCCTTCCGGATCGTAGGGCAGCGGCTTCATCTCCGGGTCGTAGCCGAAGGACAGCTCGCCCTGGAAGCTGGCGATCTCGGAGGCCTGCCCGGCCAGGATCGACTGGACGATCGCAGCACGGTCGACGGCCATGATCAGCGCCTTGCGCACGCGCGGATCGGCGGAGATGCCCGACCTGGTGTTGAAGCGCAGCGCATCGACCGTGGGTCCCGGCACGCTGGCGAGTTCCAGCCTGGGATCACCTTGGATCACCGGGATCATGCCGATCGGAATGGTCGGCGGAATGACGATGTCGACGCGGCCGGCCTGCAGCTCGGCAACCGCCGTCGCGGGCTCGGTGATGAAGCGATATTCGAGTTCCGACAGCTTCGGCGCGCCGCCCCAATAGTCGGGGTTGGCTTCAAGCTTGACGTTCACCTTGGGCGCGTAGGACACGAACTTGAACGGGCCGGTGCCGACCGGATTGGTGTTGAAGTTCTCCTCGCCCTTTTCCTGGATATATTTCGGCGGCACGATCATCGCGCCATAGCCGGCAAGCTTGGTCAGCAGCACCGGGTCCGGCGCCTTCAGCTTCATGTCCACCGTGTAGTCGTCAATGACCTCGACGGAATCGATTGCCGCATAGTTGGAACGCTGCGGCCCCTTGGCCCCTTCGTCGCCCAGCAGCCGGTCGAAGGTGAACTTCACGGCTTCCGCGTTGAAAGGCTCGCCGTCATGGAATTTTACGCCCTGGCGCAGCTTGAAGCGGATGCGCTTGCCCTCATCCAGCTCTTCCCAGGATTCGGCAAGGCCCGGAACGAGCTTGAGGTCCGGGCCACGATAGGTCAGCCCATCGAAGATGTTCGTGGCAACGGCTGCCCATTGCACCAGAAAAGTGTCGATCGGATCCCAGCTGCCCGGATCCTGCGGCGACGAAACGGTGAGCTTGCCCGCCGCCATCGCCGGCTGGGCCGCGAAGACGGCGGCACCCGACATGGCGATTGCCAGAAAGGCTGCGCGTACACCCCGATGTATCTTCTTCATTGCATCCGTTTCCTCTTCAGATGAAAGTTCAGTCTTCATGCGGCGGTGGCGACGAAATGGCCGGGGCCGATTTCCTCATGCGGCACGATGGCCGGCTCATTGCCGACCGCACGGACGGGGCTCGGAATCTCGCCTTCCATCAGCGCGGTCTTGCGCGCCCGGCCCGGATCGGCCACCGGCACGGCCGAAAGCAGCCGGCGCGTATAATCATGCGAGGGCGTCTCGAACACCTGGCGCCTGCTGCCCAGTTCCATGATCTGACCAAGATAGAGCACGGCGACGCGGTGGCTCATCTTTTCCACCACCGCCATGTCGTGGCTGATGAACAGATAGGCCAGACCCCGCTCGGCCTGCAGGTCCATGAACAGGTTTATGATCTGCGCCTGGATCGACACGTCAAGCGCTGAAAGCGCCTCATCGGCGATGATCAGTCTGGGGTCGGAGGCAAGTGCGCGGGCGATACAGACGCGCTGGCGCTGGCCGCCGGAGAATTCGTGCGGATAACGGTCGGCATGCGCCGACGTAAGGCCGACGCGCTCGAGAAGCTCGTCGACGCGCTTGCGCACCGCCGCGCTGCCCGGGATCAGACCGTGCGTGTTGATCGGCTCGGCGATGGAAAAGCCTACCGTTTTGCGCGGGTCGAGCGAGGCGAACGGGTCCTGGAAGATATATTGCACGTCCTGACGCAGGCGTTGCCGCTCGACAGAACTCATGTCGGCATAACGCTTGCCGGAGAAGGTGATCTGGCCCGCCGTGGCGGCCTGAAGCTGCTGGATGGTGCGGCCGATGGTGGATTTGCCCGAGCCGGATTCACCCACCAGCGCCAGTGTCTCGCCAGGATGGATGTCGAAGCTGACATTTTCCACCGCGTGCACGCGGTGGGTGACGCGGCCGAACATGTTCTTGCGCGCGTTGAAGCGCACGACCAGATCGCGCACCGAAAGCAGCGGCGAAGCGTCATATTTGGGAGTGTCCTGCACGCGCTCCTCGCCCACCAGCCTGGGCTCGTCGTCTTCCAGCACGGTCAGCGGCATGCGCTTGGGGAAATCCTGCCCGGTCATGCTGCCGAGCTGCGGCACGGCGGCCAGCAGCGTGCGCGTATAGGGATGCTTCGGACTGGCGAATATTTCGGCCACCGGTCCCTGCTCGACTTTCTTGCCCTTCCACATCACCACCACGTCGTCGGCCATCTCGGCCACCACGCCCATGTCGTGTGTGATGAAGATCATGGCCATGCCAAGCTGCTTTTGCAGGTCGCGCATGATGTTGAGGATCTGCGCCTGGATGGTGACGTCGAGCGCGGTCGTCGGCTCGTCTGCGATCAGCAGCTTGGGCCGACAGGCCAGCGCCATGGCGATCATGACACGCTGGCGCATGCCGCCTGAAAGCTGGTGTGGATAGCGGTTCAGCAATTGCCCTGCGTCGGGCAGGCGCACCATTTCCAGCAGACGCCTGGCCTCCGCCATCGCCGCCGGCCTGGCGAGCTTTTCGTGCAGGGTCAGCGCCTCGCAAATCTGGTCGCCGATGGTGAAGACGGGATTGAGCGAGGTCATCGGCTCCTGGAAAATCATGGCGATCTCCTTGCCGCGGATGGCCCGCATCTGCTTCTGCGACCTGTCGAGAAGGTTTTCGCCACCGAACAGAATACGCCCGGCGGGAAAGCGCGCGCCCATCATGTCGGCAAGGCGCATGATCGACAGCGAGGTGACGGATTTTCCGGAACCGGATTCACCGACTATCGCCAGAGTGCGGCCCGGCGCAACGGAAAAGTCGAGATTTTCCACGACACGGGCGGCGCCGAATTCAACGGACAGGCCTTCCACGGAAAGCAGCGGGGTTGACGTAACCTCGTTCAAGCGGCGCTCCATGACCCGTTAAAGCGTGGTTGCGGCACGCGCCGCCTGATTGAAGGCTCCCGAAACAAAGCGCAGCACCGAAGCGATTTCCGACAGCGTCTCTTCCGAAGGCCGCGCATTGGCAGTGGATTCGACCAGCAGGCGTTCACGAATCTGGGCATAGCGCGTACAGGCCTCGGCACCCTTGTCGGTAATGCGAATGGTCTTTTCCTTGGCCGCCTTGCCGGTGGTCAGCAAGCCCGCCGCCTCAAGCTTGCGGATGGCATAGCTGGCGATATGCGTGTCCTCGATGTCAAGGATGAGACAGACATCGGCGAGCTTTTTTTCACGGCCGCGATGGCGGATCGAATGCAGGATCAGCACTTCGATGGGAGAAAGCCCCGGCAGGCCTGCTGCTGCCATGCAGCGCACCATCCAGCGCGAGAAGGAATGCGAGGCCAGGATCAGCCCGTACTCGACCTCCGACAGGCCGGGCGAGCTGCCTTCGGCCAGATGGGCGGAGGAAACGATAGGCCCGATCGAGGGAACCGGGCGCAGGTGCCTGGGCAGGACCGTCTCGGCCTGCGCCTCCTTTTTGCCTGCGGTGCTCGTAAGATCGTCCGTTTCCGATGCCATCCGGTGAACCTGTTTCTGTCATCTTGACGAATTATTGTCACCATTTTATCGATATTTTGTCAATGACGACACTCATTTTTTGAAACCTGCCCTCCTATGCGGCAGGAAAAGCGGGGTAGCCCTACATGAACGCTCAGCTCGGCTCCTGGGATTTCTGGATCGATCGCGGCGGCACCTTCACCGACATCGTCGGCAAGGACCCGCAAGGCAGGTTGCATGCCCGCAAAGTGCTGTCGGAGAACCCGGAAGCCTATCGCGACGCCGCCGTCCATGGCATCCGCACCCTTCTGGGGCTCGGCCGCGACGACGCCATTCCGGCCGGCGTCATCGGCGAAATCCGCATGGGCACCACCGTCGCCACCAACGCGCTGCTGGAGCGCAAGGGCGAACGGCTGGCACTGCTTGCCACGCGCGGTTTCCGCGATGCGCTACGCATCGGCTACCAGGAGCGCAAGGATATTTTCGCCCGCGAAATCCACAAACCCGAGGCGCTTTACGATTCGGTCGTGGAGATCGACGAGCGCGTCCTGAACGACGGCACCGTCGAGCGCGTGCTGGACGAGGCGGCCGCCACGCAGGCGCTGCAGGCACTGCGCGCGGAAGGCTATGACGCAATCGCCATCGTCTTCATGCATGCCTATCGCTATCCCGAGCACGAGCAGGCGGCGGCGCGCATCGCCCGCTCGCTGGGCTTCTCGCAAGTCTCTGTCAGCCATGAGGTTTCGCCGCTGGTCAAGTTCGTCGGGCGCGGCGACACCACGGTCGTGGACGCCTACCTGTCGCCGGTCCTGCGCCGCTACGTCGCGCAGGTTTCCGATGAACTCGACATCGACCGCACCGGCGCGCGCCTGATGTTCATGATGTCGTCGGGCGGCCTGACGGCGGCCGACATGTTCCAGGGCAAGGACGCCATCCTCTCCGGCCCGGCCGGCGGCGTGGTGGGGCTCGCCCGCACCGGCGAGGCGGCGGGCTTCCCCAAGGTGATCGGCTTCGACATGGGCGGCACCTCCACGGACGTCGCCCATTTCGACGGCGAATATGAACGCGCCTTCGAGACGCAGGTGGCCGGGGTGCGCGTGCGCGCCCCGATGATGCTGATCCACACGGTCGCGGCCGGCGGCGGCTCGATCCTGCATGCCGATGGCGGACGCTTCCGCGTCGGTCCGGATTCGGCCGGCGCCAACCCCGGCCCGGCCTGCTACCGTCATGGCGGACCGCTCACCGTCACCGACGCCAATGTGATGCTGGGCAAGCTGATGCCGGAATATTTCCCGGCGATCTTCGGGCCGGAGCAGAACGAGCGGCTGGATGCCGAGACCGTGCGCCGCCTGTTCACCGGGGTGGCCGACGAACTGGGCGACGGGCGCGCGCCGGAAGAGGTCGCCGACGGCTTCATCCGCATCGCCATCGCCAATATGGTCGAGGCCATCAAGAAGATTTCCGTCCAGCGCGGCTATGACGTGACGCGCTATGCGCTGAACTGCTTCGGTGGCGCCGGCGGCCAGCATGCTTGCCTGGTGGCCGATGCACTGGGCATGAAGAACATCCTCCTGCATCCCATGTCGGGCCTGCTGTCGGCTTATGGCATGGGCCTGGCCGACATCCGCGCCACCCGCCAGAAGGCGCTCGACGCCGCGCTGGAGCAGGATGTAGTTGCCCCGCTCCACACGCTGGGCGCGGAATTGAAGCGCGAATGCCTTGCCGATCTCGCGGCCCAGGGCATCGCCGAGGCCAAGACGCACACCTATCTGCGTGCGCATATCCGCTACGCCGGCACCGACACCATCATCCCCGTCGAAGCTGGTTTCGATGCCGGCGAGACGGCCGCCCGCCTGCGCGGCGAGTTCGAGATGCTGCACAAGCGTCGCTTTGGTTTCGTGGACGAAACGAAGGCGCTGGTGATCGATGCCGTAGAGGTCGAGACTGTCGGCGGCGGCGGGGACGACCCCGAAACGACCCTTGCCGCAAGTACCTCCGAAGAGGTTACGGCCACGCGGCGCACGCGCTTCTTCTCGCAAGGGAAGTTCCACGACGCGGCTGTAATCCTGCGCGACGAGCTTGCCCCCGGCCATCTCGTGTCCGGTCCGGCCATTATCATCGAGCAGAACCAGACCGTCGTCATCGAGGATGGCTGGCAGGCCGAACTGACGGCGCTGGACCACATCGTGCTGAAGCGCGTGAAAGCGCTGGCTACCGAGGCCGCCATCGGCACGGACGCCGATCCGATCATGCTGGAGATCTTCAATAATCTCTTCATGTCGATCGCCGAACAGATGGGCGTCACGCTGCAGAACACCGCCTATTCGGTCAACATCAAGGAGCGGCTGGATTTCTCCTGCGCCGTCTTCGACGCAGCCGGCAATCTGGTGGCCAATGCGCCGCACATGCCCGTGCATCTCGGTTCGATGGATGCCTCCGTGGCCACCGCGATCCGCGAAAACAAGGTGATCCGCCCCGGCGACGTGTTCCTCATCAACGCACCCTACAATGGCGGCACCCACCTGCCGGACCTCACCGTCTGCACGCCTGTGTTCGACAAGGCGGGCAGCACGATACGCTTCTGGGTGGCCAGCCGCGGCCACCATGCCGACATCGGCGGCATTGCGCCCGGCTCCATGTCGCCATTGGCCACCAATATCGAGGAAGAAGGCATCTATATCGACAATTTCAAGCTCGTCGATGCCGGCCGCTTCCGCGAGGCCGAGCTTTCGGCCCTGCTCACCGGCGGGCGTTACCCGGTGCGCAACCTGATCCAGAACGTCAACGACCTGAAGGCGCAGATCGCGGCCAATGAAAAGGGCGTGGCCGAGCTCGACAAGATGATCGCGCAGTTCGGCGAGGAGGTGGTCGAGGCCTATATGGGCCACGTGCAGGACAATGCCGCAGAAAGCGTGCGCCGCGTGCTCGACCAGCTTCCGGATGGCGAATTCGCCTATGAGATGGACCAGGGGTCGTGGATCAGGGTGAAGATAACGATCGACCGGCAAACGCGCGAGGCCACCGTCGATTTCACCGGCACCTCCGATCAGCGACCCGACAACTTCAACGCGCCGCAGCCGGTAACGCGGGCGGCCGTGCTCTACGTCTTCCGCCTGCTGGTCGATGGCGACATTCCGATGAATGCCGGCTGCCTGCGGCCGATCCGCCTCGTGGTGCCGGAAGGCTCGATGCTGGCGCCGCACTATCCGGCGGCGGTCGTGGCCGGCAATGTCGAGGTGAGCCAGGCGGTGACCAACTGCCTGCTGGGCGCCACCGGGGCGATGGCCGCCGCGCAGGGCACCATGAACAATCTCACCTTCGGCAACGACGAATACCAGTATTACGAGACGATCTGTTCCGGCGCACCTGCCGGACCCGGCTTCTCTGGCGCGAATGCGGTTCATACCCACATGACCAATTCACGCCTGACCGACCCGGAAATACTGGAATCGCGCTTCCCCGTGGTGCTGGAAGATTTCCACATCCGCCCGGATTCCGGCGGTCGCGGAAAATGGTCGGCCGGAAACGGCACGCAGCGCACCATCCGCGCGCGTGAAAAGCTCGAATTCGCGATCCTGAGCGGCCATCGCCGCGTCGCGCCCTTCGGGCTGGAGGGTGGCGAACCGGGCCAGCTCGGCAAGAACCTCGTGCGCCGCGTCGACGGCTCGGTCGAGACGCTGGGCGGCTGCGCCCAGACCGTTCTCGAAGCCGGCGAAGCCTTCACCATCGTCACCCCGACCGGCGGCGGCTACGGCAAGGCCTGATCCCAATTCCTGCACGAAAGCGGTTCGGGGAACCGCTTTCGTGCAGAAGCGAAAACCGGAGCGCGATGACGGCTTGCAAAACCGCCCCCGCGCTCCCTCTTTTGTCGAGCGGGATCTTCTCTGCCGACGCAGACCACATGCTCCTCCAGTCGCGGACTGACAAATCCTCTTCCGGATGCTAAAAGCATCGGTCCAAGGGGCTTGGTCGTCGTTTGAATCGCCGCACAACGAGGAGGTGTCATGGCGAACGAACAACGAAGAAGCCTTCGTCAGCGCCTCTTCGCCATTCTGATTGCCGGTATCGGCAGCGCGGCGGCAAGCGTGATTTCCTACGCGGCGGCCATCTATCATGCGGCCAACCCCGCACCGTTGCGCACGGCGGCAACCGGCGAAATGATCGACACCGGCCAATGGCACATCACCATCGCCGGCGCCCGGATAAGCAATGAACCGCCGACCGGCATCAAGCCGACCGAGCCGCAAACTTTCCTGCTGGTGGATTTCGAGGCCGACAACCGCTCTGCGGCGTCCACCTTCATTCCCTCGGCGCTTTTCAGTTTCGACCCGGCGATCCCCGAACTTCCCGAACCGACGATCTATCTCGTCAGGGATCGCTGGATCGCTGGCCCGGTCAATCCCAGGATGCCGGAAAAACTCACCGCCGCATGGCAACTGCCACAAGACTATGCCCCGCCGCCCGAGCTGCGTCTACTGGTCGGCAGCCAGATCTACAAGGAGCGCGACAATCTTTACGGCGCTTCCAACTGGTTCGACCGCGAGCCGGTGGCGGCGGTCGACCTCGATCTGCCCGACGCAGGCGCGGAGGCCAGGCGATGAGCGGCGGGCTGAAAAATGCCGTCGCTCTGTGCCTTGCCATAGCCGCCCTTTACGGCATGCGGCTTTCGACGCCGCTCTACAGCGAAATCGTCTCGCCGGTGGCGGTACCGGGTGTGCAGGGCAAACCCGCCAAGACAGCCAGATTCGTGATGGGTATCGTCAAGGTCTATCTGGCGCAGGAACTCACCGCGCCGGGGCTCGGTGGCACGCGCACCTATACGACCTCCGGCAGATGGCTGGTTATCGAGGCGGCCGCGAAAGCCAGCAGCGAAAGCATCGCGCTGACCTCCGCACAATGGCGCGGGCCGGACGGCATACGCTACGCGATGACCCGGCGCCTTTCCACCACGCCCGGCCTGCTCGGCTCCGAGCGGCTGGAACCGGGTATTCCACGCCCTATCCTGCTGGTCTTCGAACTGCCTGAAAACCAGATCGAGGGCGGCACATTGCTGGTTGCCGAAAGCGTCCTCGCACCGCTTTCAGAACAGCTCCAGATCACCATGACGCCCATCGAGGCAGCCAATATCCATCCGTCGATCACCATCGAACGCGGCGGGCACATCCTGCCCTGGAAGCTGGGGTTCCGGTGATGGCGACTGAATATCCCAACACGCGCAAACACTACTGGATCTGCCTGGTCCTGCTGCTGGTGCTCATACCCGCAGCCATTCTCATGCACTCGCGCGGGGCATTTATCGAATGGATCGCGCAAGCAAGTCAGGAACCCATCACCGTCGAGCGCGGCAAGAGCCAGCCATATGCCGGCGGCAACTGGCGCCTTGTCGACCTCAGCCCGCTTCCCGGCAGGCTACCGGACACGAACGTGCTGTTGGCCGAACTGGAAATCGCCATCGACGATCCCGTGCGCATCAAGCAGGCCTTGCCGTGTTCCATCTGGCTGATCGACAAGGACGGCCGCCGCTGGGAGCCCGCTTTCCTGTCCGAGCCTGTCGTGCGGCAGATGCGCCCGGATGCGGTGGGAAAGCCACATTGCTTCAATCTTCCCGAGATCGCCCGCGCCGGAACGGTGCAGATGTTCGAAACATTCCTCATTCCGCACGATGCGGAAGGGCTTGCACTTTCCGTGTCTATGACTGGGGAACAGCCGTTGCGCCTGCTTCTGGAGTAGCGCGGAAGCTACGTCCGGACACGGCATATTCGAGAACCGCCGCCAGCAGCGCGATGCGGATGGCGTTGAACACGATCCCGCCGTCCAGTTCGACCGGACTCCCCACGAGGACCGACAGCACATCTCCGATCCGCTGCCATGTTTCGAGATCGTATGGCCCGAGATTGTGCAGCGTGCCGTACCAGATCCAGGCGCTGAGCCAGGTCGTCGCGCGATAGAGCACGATGAAGGAAAGCAGGGTCGCAAGTCCTGCCCCGGCGACCAGCCTGAGGCAGGTCCAGACCGGACGGTAACGCGTGCGATAGCCGCCGAGAAAATGCGCGGCGAAGTCGTGCAGCCATTTGCGCCACGTGGTCGCGCGCGACGGCACAGGCGGTGCGGTCGCAGGTTTCGCAGACAGATCGTAGCCATAGATGATCGCTGCCATGACCAGCCAGACCATCGGCAACAGGGCGTAGAAGAACAGATTCTGCGCCTGTTCAGCCAAACCGGGCTGCCGGAACTCGACCGGCACGAAGCCCCCGGCCGCGTAAGCCTTCATCGACAACCACACCGCGCCTGCTTCCATATTCTCCAGCAGCGAGCCCGCCCCGATCCAGCCTATGAAATCGTTCTTCCATTTGTCGAGCGCATAGAGGCCGATGAAAATCCAGCTTGCGTCCACCGCCACGATCACCAGCCGCAGCCACGGCGACTGAAAGCGCAGGTTGGCGCGCCTGGCCAGCCAGCGCACGAACCAGCAGAACAGGATCGCGGCAATCAGGCTGCGGGAACGGACGAGATCGAAGATCTGCAGTTTTTCGCCAAAGGCGACGCGGTCGAGCGCCAATCTCGAATATTCCCGGACGGTGTCACCGAGAAATCCCCATGCCGCATAATATGCAAAGAAGGGGAGGATGGCCGCCGCCGTCACCATCAGCATGCGATCGGCACCGCGATTCCGTGGCGACGGCGCGCCCTGCGGTCCGGCATCCTGCCGAAGCGCGGCAAGCGCCGGCAATCCCGGACGCAGCACGGCAAACATCGTCACCACGGTGAGAAGCTTGACAAGCACCACGAGCGACAGCACGACCATGCCGCCGAGCGGGAATTTCAGGCCGGTGGCAACGGCCGCGTCGAGCAGGAGATCGCGCGCGATATAGCCGACCGCCCCGACAAGAAGAAGCTGCGGCCAGAAACGGGCCAGAAGGCTGACAGTCAATGACAGCAGGCCGCCAATGTCCCTGAGCATCGCCATGCGGCAAAACTAGATGCTTGAACGGCAACTCTCAATAGAAATCTTGCCGGCCGCTCGCGTCAGACCGGAACGGCCAGACCGACCTTAACGCGATCCATGGCAACGAAGGTGCGGAAGCGTTTGACATTGGGGTTGTCGAAGAAAAGCCGGTGGGTAAGGGCCTCATACTCGGCCATGGAGGAAACGATCACGATCAGGATGAAATCCGCCTCGCCCGTCACGTAGTAGCATTGCTGTACTTCTGGCGCGTCGACGAATTCACGCTTCGCCTTCCTGATCTGCTCCAGGGTTTCGCTGATGACCTCGACCTCCACGAAGATCGTGATCGACTGGCCCACCGCGCCGGGATCGACGACGGCCACATTGGCTTCGATCACCCCTTCCTCGGTCATGCGTTTGATGCGCCGCTGGACTGCGGGGGCAGACAGGTTGACCGCCTCGCCGATTGTCCGCTGCGGCGTGGTGTTGTCGCGCTGCAGCACGGAGAGGATCTTTCGGTCGAATTCATCCAGACTGGCCGGCTTGCCCAACTTGCTCAACGCCCTCTCCATATGAAACAAACTTGCAATTAATCTGGCAAATATCAGCATATTTTTCGGGATGAGTGCAATAATATTGCGCTGAACAAACTGAGGAGGTGCCGATGTTCATGCTCAACCCCAATCCCGATTATCGCAAGGCGCTCGATCCGGCGGACGCCGAAACGCTGAGCGTAGCCGAAGCACGCGAAGTCGAGCGCTTCCTCGGCTTTCGCCAGGGGCACAAGCCCACGCCGCTGGTTTCCCTGCCCGCTCTTGCCAGGGAACTGCGCGTCGGCGCAATCCGGATCAAGGATGAAGGCCATCGTCTCGGGCTTCGCAGCTTCAAGGCGCTCGGCGGCTCCTATGCGGTGATCCGTCTTGTGCTCGAAGAGGCTGGCAAGCAGCTCGGTCGCAAGGTCGACATCTCGGAAGTCCAGTCGCCGGAAGTAAAGGCGGTGGCGGAAAAGATCACCGTTTCCTGCGCGACGGACGGAAACCACGGCCGCTCGGTGGCGCAAGGCGCGCAACTGGTCGGCGCAAACTGCGCCATCTTCGTGCACTCCGGCGTCAGCGATGAGCGGATCGCCGCGATCGCCAGTTTCGGTGCGAAGATGATCCGGGTCGAAGGCAATTACGACGATTCCGTTGCCGAAGCGACACGAACCGCTGAAGCCAATGGCTGGACGACCGTTTCCGACACCTCCTGGCCGGGCTACGAGCGGGTTCCCAGCCTGGTGATGCAGGGCTACACGGCGCTGATGAGCGAGGCGCTGCGCGAGATGCCCGAGCCGCCGACCCACGCATTCGTGCAGGCAGGCGTTGGCGGCATAGCCGCCGCCGTTGCCGGCCATTTCTCCGTCTTGTACGGAGACAAGCGTCCGTTCCTGACGGTTGTCGATCCGGCCCGCGCCGCATGCCTGTTCGAAAGCGCCAAGGCCGGCCGGGCCGTGAAGGTGGAGCATGGCGAAGCGACCGTGATGGCCATGCTGGAATGCTACGAGCCTTCGCTGGTGGCGTGGCGCATCCTGTCGCGCGCCGCCGACGCTTTCATGACGGTCGATGAAGAGGATGCGATCTCGGTCATGAACCGCCTGGCCCGGCCCACCGGCGGCGATCCTGCCGTCGTTGCCGGTGAAAGCGGCGGCGTCGGTCTCGCGGCCCTGATAAAGGTGGCCAAGGACGAAAACTTGCGCGCGGCGGCGGGCCTGACCGAGACCTCGAGGATATTCCTCATCAACACCGAAGGTGCGACCGATCCGGCCCTCTACGAGAAGCTGGTCGGCATATCGCCCGACCAGCTGGCCGCCTGAGACGATAAAGCCTGATCTTTTCCGAAAGCCGTTTTTCAGTTTTCGCTGACGCGGTCCTTCGGTTCGGGATCATGCCCGGAATACGGGACGAATGCCCGCATCCGGAACACAAGTGGAGCGTGGTGACGTTGAAACCGTCATCACGCTCCATCTGTTTCCTCAAACCCGATCTTGAAACCCGGCCACCTCGCCGGTGCACTGATTGGGTCATCACGTTGTCGCCGTCCGCGCCGGACGACACGCCGCTCGCTCCCTGAAAGGGCTTGATCGCACTATTATTGCAAATAATAATCTCATCTTTGTTTTCGCAAGATTTAGCCTATGCGTCTTTCGCTGCGCACCTTGAACTATGTCGTCACCACGGCAGACACCGGCAGCGTCACCGAAGCGGCGCGGCGGCTGCATGTCTCACAGCCTTCGATTTCGGCGGCAATAGCCCATATGGAAGAGGAAATCGGCGCGCAGATCTTCATACGCCATCATGCCCGCGGCGTGACGCTGACGGTGGCCGGTCGCCGGGTCGTCAACGATGCCCGGCTCCTGCTCAACCATGCCCGCGATTTCGGGCGCAGCATAAGCTCGCTGAGCGACGGCCTGTCGGGCGAGATCACGGTGGGAAGCTTCGTCACCCTCGCCACGCGTTTCATGCCCGGCTTGCTTGCCGAGTTCGCCCAACGCGTTCCCGGCATCTCGATCAACCTGGAGGAAGGAAACCAGCAGGAAATTCTGGATGGGCTTGTTTCAGGGCGCATGGAGATGGCACTGTCTTACGCCTACGCGCTTTCCGACGAGGTCGTCGGCGAGGTGCTGGTGGAGCTGCCGCCCTATGTGCTGGTTTCGGCAGACCATCCGCTGGCGGGGCGCAGTTCGGTCAGGCTGAAGGAACTCGCAGCCGATCCGTTCATCCTGCTCGACCTGCCGCACTCGCGCGAATATTTCTTCAGCCTGTTTCTGGCCTGCAAGATCGAGCCGCGCATCGTCTACCGCAGCCGCTCCTATGAGCTGATCCGCGGGCTCGTCGGCCACGGCCACGGCTATACGATCCACAACGCCGTGCCGGGCACCACCGTCGGCTATGACGGATCACGCATCGCCGTGCTGCCGATCGAGGACAAGCTGCCGCCGGTCCATGTCATGAGCCTCAGCCTGCGCCGCCAGACCATGCGTCCGGCCGCGAGGATGTTTTCAGATTATCTGCGGGAAGCCTTCGCCCCCGGCGGCTTGTTCGGAACTCCGCCGGCACGCCCATGAGCCGGAAGGGTCGGCACCGCTCGCGGTTGAGCCGGGAGCGGGTCGCCTTGCCGATCAGCGTCCGGTTACGGCTGCCGTCATCTTGCGAAACTTCGACCGGATCACAGCCATCATGATCTTGATCATGTTGAGTTCGTTTGGCGGCGCGGGCCTGCGCGGCGTGGGGTGGGCAGCGGCTGCGACGGCAGCTTCGCCGGCCGAACCGATTGTGGCCACATCAGCTTCGGCGGCGGGCGCGGTCACGTTCAGCTGGTCCTCCAGATTGCGGGCGAACTCGCGGCAGATTTGCTCGGCCACCGCCTCGACGATGCCGCCCCGCGCAAACTGCGCCAGCGAGCCCGACAGCGTATAGTCCACCGCCACTTCGACATCGGTAGCAGTTCCACCCCTGGTCTCGACCAGCGTGTAAACCACATTACCCTTGGCACGCGAGGCATGGCTCTTGTCGATACCCGTGCCGATGATCTTGCCCGTATAGGAGCTTTCATCGGCCTCGATGTCGATCTCGCCGCCGAAATCCGCCTTCACCGGTCCGAGCTTGACCGTCATGCGCCCCTTCGCCCTGGTCGGCGAGGACTGCTCGGTCAGCGAGGCGCCAGGAATGCACTGGACCACATTGGGCAAGTCCTGGAACCGCTCCCACACCAGGGCGCGGGGATGGTTCACTGAAAAATTCTGTTTCAATTCCGGCATTGGATTTTCCTTCCGCGTACAGGCTCAGCCCTTGTTCAGGGCGCTTGCGTTGCACCAGTCGTAGATCGACAGCGCCATGACCTTGATGGCGGCGATGTAATCGTCGATCGACACATACTCGTCGTTGGCGTGCATGACGGCGGTGGAGCCGGGCCCGAAGATCACCGTTGGCGTTTCCCCGTAGCTGTTGAGGAAGCGGGTGTCGGCAGCGCCCTGACGGCCGCTGATGACCGGCTGCTTGCCCGTGATTTCGGTGTAGTTGCGCGACACCGTCTGCACGATGGCGTGCTCGCGGGGAATTTCGGAAGCCTCGGCGTCATAGCCCACGAAACGCACTACCGGCGGATGGTCCTTCATCCAGGGATCCCTGGCCGCCGCCTCGGCGATCTTCTTCACCAGGCTCTGCTTGACGCCCTCATGATCCTCGCCCGGCACCGTGCCGATCGAGCCCTTCAGCAGAGCCGTTGCGGGGAAGGCGCTCGGATAGTTGCCCGCCTGGAACGACCCGATGATGCACGGCAACGAGTCGATGGCGCTGGGGTAAAGCGGATGCGTCACGGTCGCCACGCGCTCGTCCTCCAGCTCCTGCACCGCTTCCACGATCTTCTGGCCAAGCGCGATGCCGCTTACGCCCAGATAGCGCTGCTGGATGCCGGCGGGCTTGCCCTGGATCTCGATCTCGAACCAGATACGGCCGATGCAGGCCGGCTGCACATGCAGGTCGCTGGTCTCGCCGGAAATGCCCGCATCGGCCGTGTAGCCGCGGATCACCGTGTCCAACGTGCCGTGACCACTCACCTCCTCGTCGATGACGATGTTGATGAGCACGTCGCCCTTGAGCTCGATGCCGAGCTCCTTCAGGTACTGCACGGCAAGAATGTGGCTCGCCACGCCGCTCTTCATGTCGCAGGAACCGCGGCCATAGATGCGCCCGTCCTTGATCGAGGCCGACCATGGGTTGTCGCTCCAGCCCTCACCATTGCCGACCGGGATCACGTCCGTATGGCCGTTGAGCAGCAGCGAGCGGCCGCCGCCCGTGCCCTTCGCCGTGGCGACGATATTGGGGCGGCCTTCATAGCCGCGATCGACCGGGCGATAGCCGGGATGCTTCTTCAGTTCCTCCCAATCCGTCTCCCACATGTCGACATCGAGGCCGATGCCCTTCAGATAGTCGCCCAGGAAGGCCTGGATCGCGGCCTCGTCGCCGGTCACGCTGGGGATCGAGACCATCTTTTGCAGGAATTCGACGGCGCTGTCACGCGAGGCGTCGATCTTGTCCAATAGGCGTTGGCGCGTTGCATCGGTCATAGTCAGTTCTCCGGTAAGGCTCGGATATGCGGCTGGCGTTGGTCAGCCGTCAGTTCATCTGGTTTGGAAGCCACAGCACGATGTCGGGCATGGCGATCATGATCCCCATCAGCAGCATGTTGATGAGAATGAAGGGAATGGCTGCGCGATAGATGTCGCCCATGGTCGTGTTGCGGGGCGCGATGCCCTTCATGACGAACAGCGACAGGCCGAAGGGAGGCGTGATGGTGGCCATCTCCAGATTGACCATCATGATGATGCCGAACCAGATCGGGTCCCAACCCATCTGGTGCACGATCGGCAGGAAGATCGGGATGGTCACCAGCACGATGGAGGTCTGCTCGATGAACATGCCGAGGAACATCACGATCAGCTGCATGAGGATGAGAAGCACAAGCGGATGCACCGGCAGATCGCCCGCCAGGCTGGTGATCGCGCCCGTCACTCCCGAAAACGACAGAAGCTGGCTGAATGCAGCGGACCCCGTCAGGATGATCAGGATCATCACGGAAAGCTGCATTGCCTGGGTAACGCCCTTGATCAGCACCTGCCAGTTGAGGCGACGGTAGAGGGCGGCAAGAACGAAGGTCAGGAAGGTGCCGATGGCTGCAGCTTCGGTGGGCGTCGCGGTGCCGAAGAAAATCAGCCCGATGATCATGACCACCACGCACATCGGCGGCACCAGATAAAGCGCGGCATCGCGCAGACGCTGGTCGAACGGTACGCGCACCGTTTCATAGGAGGGCGCATCCTGTGGCCGCAGCGTTGCGCGGATAACGATGTAGCCGATGCACAGGATCGCAAGCAGGATGCCCGGCACGATGATCCCGATCAGGATCTTTGCGACCGAGAAGCCCCCGAGGCTGGCCAGAACGATGGCCAGCGTGCTTGGCGGGATGAGGATGGCAAGGCCGCCACTGGCAAGAATGGGCCCCAGCGACATCGATTTGGCATAGCCGCGCCGCTCCATTTCCGGCGTCAGCGTGGATCCCAGCATCGCGACGGAACCCATGGCCATTCCGGTCAGCGTGCCCAGCAGCGCCCCGGCACCGATGGCCAGCACCGACAGGCGGCCGCCGACGAAACCCAGCCACTGGTCGAGCACTTCGATCATGCGCTGGGCAATGCCCGAATAGAACATGATCGAACCCATCAGGATGAACATCGGCACCGGCACGAGCACGAAGGTGGAGATCGAGCTGTCGATGCTGAGGATGAGCTGGTTGAAGCCGGACACACCGCCCCACAGGTAGTACACGCCTGCCAGGTTCACGAGCAGGAACGCGATCGCGACCGGCAGACCGACGGCCATCAACGCCCCGAGACCGACAAAGAAAAGAAGAAGAAACTGCCACCATTCCATCGGATTCAGGCCTCCAGTCGGGGGGTATCGGAAATAGCGAACTCGCCCCGGTAGAAGCGAAGCGTACGACGCAGGAACTCCAGCCCGAGCAGAAAGCAACCCAGCGGAATGACCCAGAGATTGACGGCGCGAGGGATTTCAAGCTCGGCCGCGACCACGATGCCCCGGCTCAGGGACAGCAGAACGGCCTTTGTCGCGAACCAGGTGAGCAGGAAACACACGGCGGCGCCGATGAGCGAGCTTGCGACCATCACGACGCGTTGAGCACCTGCCGGCAGATTGCTCGTGATGATGTCCACGCTGACGTGTCCGTCACGGCGCAGCACCCAGGCCGCACCGAGGAAGGTGAGATAGACCATCATCGTGCCGCTGACCTGGTCGATGCCCAGCAGACCGTGGTTGAAGAAGGTTCGCAGCGCCACCTTGATCACGGTCGCGAGCATCATCACCAGAAGGACAATGCTGGCGAGCAGCGCACCCAGGTCGACAATACGGTCCAGAATTCGTCCGAACAGTTTCATGTTGTCCGTCAAATGTACGAGGAGATTTTGAGGCCGGCGGGGGCGATGCCCGCCGGCATGACAGGCGCTAGTCGGCCGCGAAAAGCGCCTTGATCTCGCCGATGCGCTCGGCACTGAGCACGGTGCCGTAGTAAGCCCACAAGGAGTCGTTGGCGGTCTTGTTCCAGCGCGCGGATTCCTCCTCGGAAAGAGTAAGGATCTGCATGCCCGCCTCGGTCATGATGCCCTCCTGCTCCTTCTGATTCTTCTGGAACCAGTCGAGGGCGAAGGTCTGTGTCTCGGCGATGGCCTTCAGCAGAATGTCCTGCACCTCGGGCGACAGGCTGTTCCACTTGTCGAGGTTCATCGCCACGCTGCCGCCGCTGCGATACATGGGCTGGTTGATCATGTATTTGGTGACGCTCTGCCAGCCATAGCGGGTGAACGCATCGGCCACGGGCCAGGAGAAGCCCTCCACGGTGCCGCGATCCATGGCGAGGAAGATTTCCGACGGAGGCAGGGTGATCGACTCCGCCTCGACAGCCTTCACGAAATGCCGGGTCAGCGGCGCGACGCGCAGCTTCATGTTCTTGAGATCGTCGACCGACTTGACCGGGAAATTGGTCGAGACGTAGTGGGCGCCCTCACCCGGATCGCCGGCGGCATGACCGAGATGGCGCACACCTTTTTCGGCATAGAGCCCGACGATGTAATCATAAAGAGGCGAGCCCGGCCCGCCATCGGGAATGGTCAGCGGCGAAAGCTCGGTGATGTCGCCTCCCGGAACGATGCCGGCCCAATAGTTCGGGGCGCCATACCAGACGTCAAACACCCCATTGACCAGCGCTTCCGGCTGATCGAACGGCGGCAGCACGTCGTCGGCACCGATATACTGGACCTTGACCTTGCCTTCGCCAAGCCGGTTCACATTCTCCATGAAGTTTTTGCCGACCTCGGCCGTCGGCGAGAATCCGGGCGCCCAGGCGCCGACCATCTTCAGCGTGACTGCGTCCTGGGCATGAGCGACGGCGCTGCCGAGCAACGCAAAGCCGAAAGCCACGGCACCCCAGCCCCGCGTAAAGCCGATATTGAAAGACATTGTTCCTCCCCATGGACCAGCGGCGCGGAACTGACCGGCGCCAGCGTCATCAACTACCCAGCCATCGGCTTCCTCCCGATCGCCAGGGCACCTTAATGCGACGCCTTTGCACTTGTCTACAATTTTTTTGCTATTGCATACAAAGATGCCGTCGCCTAGTTTGCTGCCAATGGATCCGCAATCGCAGGCTTGGCTGAAAAAGGCGCTGCGGAGGGATTGGCGTTCTGGGAGATAACAGGTGAGGCCAGCTTCTTTCGAATATCATAGGGCCACCTCTCTTGAGCATGCGCTCGAACTGCTCGCGGAATTCGGAGAGGACGGACGCCCGATCGCCGGCGGCCAAAGCCTTGTGCCGATGATGAACTTCCGACTGGCCCGTCCGGGTCATCTGGTGGATATCAACAAGCTGCCTCTCAACTCCATCGAGAGCGACGGGCAGATGCTGAGAATCGGCGCACTGACCCGCCACATAGCCTATTTCGACAATCCCCTTATCGCCAGGCATTTCCCGGCCTTTCTCGATGCCGTTCACTATATCGGCCACCCGACGATCCGCCGGAACGGATCGATTGGCGGCAGCATTTCGCACGCCGACCCGACCGCGGAACTGGCCGCGGTCTGCGTGCTCTACGATGCTGAGATCATTGCGCGATCAACCGCCGGCGAACGGCGCATAAGGGCGACTGACTTCTTCCTCAGCGCCTATGTGACGGCGCTGGAGCCGGGCGAGATGGTGGTGGGGGTGGAACTCCCGGTGCCGCCCTCATCCTCCACCGGCAGCTTCATTGAACTGGCCGAACGCAGCGGTGACTTCGCGACGGCCGCGATCGGCGTCTCCATCGAGTTTTCTTCCGGACGCATCACGAGAGCCGCCATCGTCTGCTCGGGCGCGGACCTGGTCCCCATCCGCGCCCGCGAAGCCGAAGATTTCCTTCAGGGAAAGCCTCTGGACGCAGCCGAGGCGAGTGAAGCCGCGCGGCTTTTTGCAACCTCCATCGATCCGGTCGACGACCATATCGCTTCCGCCGACTATCGCCGCGGCCTGATCGGAAAACTTACCCAGCGCGCCATCGAGGCGGCCTGCAACAGGGCTCTGGACAAATGATGATCGACATCACCCTTGAAGTGAACGGCGTCACCAAGACGCTGCAAGTGGAGCCGCGCCGGCTGCTGGCGGACGTGCTGCGCGAGGAATTCCGCCTTTCCGGCGTCCATATCGGCTGCGCGCATGGCGCGTGCGGCTGCTGCACTGTGCATCTGGACGGCACCCCGCGCCTTTCCTGCCTGACTTTTGCCGCGCAATGCGACGGCGCGTCAATCCGCACGGTGGAAAGCATTGGCGGCCCCAACGCCGAGCACATGCTGCAGCAGGCTTTCAAGAGCGAGCATGGCTTGCAATGCGGCTATTGCACGCCCGGCTTCATCATGACGCTGGTTCCTTTCGTGGAGGAGATGGTCGGGCAGAAGCGCATCCCGGATGACGCCGAAATCCGCGAGGCGATGAGCGGGAACATATGCCGCTGCACGGGCTATCACGGCATCGTCGCGGCCGTGCGCAAGGCCGTCGGCACCGGTCTGGAATCTGGAGTCTGACATGAAAGCGGAACGACCAAGACATATCGGCGCGCGCATCCAGCGTTTCGAGGACATCCGCCTGCTCTCGGGCTCGGCGCGCTATATCGACGATATTCGCCTGCCCGACATGCTGCACCTGAATTTCGTGCGTGCGGAAACGGCCCATGCCAACATCCTTGAAGTCGATACTTCCGGCCTTGCCGATCTGGACTTCCCGACCTGGGTCTTCACGGGCAAGGACACCGCCGGCCTGTCGATGAAGGCGCACCAGGACTATCCGGAAATGCAATATTCCGAACAGCCGCTGCTGGCCGAAGGCAAGGTGCGTTTCGTCGGCGAACCGGTCGCCGTGGTTCTGGCCGAAGATGCCTACAAGGCCGAGGACGCCGCGGAGCTGGTTTTCGTCGATTATGATCCGCTGCCCGTGGTCGGCAACATGGCACAGGCGCGCGACCCTGAAAGCACCCCGCTCTTCGAGGGCTGGAACGGTAACGTCATCGTCCAGCGCCAGATGAAGGGCGGCGATCTGGAAACCGCGAAGGCGCAGGCCGCGCATGTCATCCGCCGCACCTACCGGACCCAGCGCCAGGCTGGTGTACCGATGGAAGGGCGCGGTGTGGTGGCCAGTTTCGACAAGGCCACCCGCGTTCTCACGGTCTGGTCGTCCACGCAGATGCCGCATCTGGTGCGCACCTATATTTCCGAAGAACTGGGCCTGCCGGAATCGCGCATTCGCGTCGTTGCGCCGGATGTCGGAGGCGGCTTCGGCGTCAAGGGGCAGGTCTTCGCCGACGAAATCCTGATCGCCTGGCTCGCCATGCAGACCGGCCGCCCGGTCAAGTGGATCGAAAACCGCCGCGAGCATCTGATCGCCTCCATCCATGCCCGCGATCACGAGCACACGCTGGAAGCCTATGTCTCCGCCGATGGACGCCTGCTGGGCCTGACGGCCGACATCACGGTCGACAACGGCGCATACTCGACCTATCCGTTCACCTCCGCCGGGGAGCCCGGCATGGTGGGCAAGGTGCTTCCCGGCCCCTATGATTTCCAGGCCTACGAGGCCACATTCCGGGCCGTGGCCACCAACAAATGCGCCATCGGAACCTATCGCGGCGTCGCCCGCCCCTCCGCCGTGTTCTCGCAAGAGCGGCTGATGGACGACATCGCCGCCGAACTCGGCCTCGACCCTGTCGAATTTCGGCTGAAGAACATCATCCGCCAGTTTCCCTACCGCAATGTGCTGGGTTTCACCTACGATCCCGGCTCCTATGCCGAGGCGCTGGAACAGATTCGCGAACTCGTGGCCAATGACGTTGCCGAGGCGAAGGCTTCGCACTCCTGCGCCAAAACGCGCATCGGCGTGGGCATCGCCTGCTTCATCGAGCAGACGGCACATGGCACGCCGGACTTCACGCGCCGGCGTGTACCGATCGAGACCGGTTATATCGCTGCCCGCCTCGACATGTCGCCCGACGGCGAAGTCACCATCGATCTTGGCCTGCAGAACCACGGTCAGGGACTGGAAACGACCATGGCGCAGGTGGCGGCCGATGCATTGGGCATAGGCCCGGAGAATGTCTTCGTGCGCCACGGCGACACCATGACGACACCCTATTCGGTCGGCACCTGGGGCAGCCGCGGCGGCCCGCTCGGCGGCGGCGCAGTCCACATCGCAGCGACGAAGATCGCCGACAAGCTGCGTGCCATCGCCGGTCATTTGCTCCAGGCCAAGCCCGACCAGATCGAGCTGTCCGACGGCAAGGCTTCGGTGCGCGACAATCCCGGAAGTTTCATCGAAATCCGCAAGCTGGCCCGCATTGCGCAACGCAATGTCGAGCAGTTGCCCGAGGGCATGACTCCGGGACTGGAGGCCCATGCCAGCCTGGATGGACCGGCCGATGGCAGCTATGCCAACGCGGTGCATGCAGCCGTGGTCGAAATCGACATCGAGACCGGCAAGACCAAACTGCGCCGCTTCGTGGTCGTCGAGGACTGCGGCACGATACTCAATCCGCTGGTCGTGGACGGGCAGGTACGCGGGGGCGTCGTGCAAGGCATCGGCTCGGCCATGTTCGAGCATTTCATCTATGACGAGGAATGCCAGCCGCTGACCACCAGCTTTGCCGACTATCTGATGCCGCTGGCGCCCGAAATCCCGAATATCGAGGTGCACCACATCGAGACCCCGACCCCGCTGACGCCGCTTGGAGCCAAGGGGCTGGGAGAAGGCGGCGCCATCGGGCCGGCAGCGGCCATCGCAAACGCCGTTGCTAATGCGCTTGGCGTGAGCGTGGCCAGCACGCCGCTCAACACCAATGCGGTGTGGAAGCTGGCGCAGCATATTCGCGACGCGAACTGAAAGGATGGGCGGGGCAGCCCATGCCCCGCCTTTCAGGACCGCAACCGATGCCAGGGGCGGCGCAAAGCGATCCGGCGTTGGTTGGAAAGAGGACGGCTCCCAACCAAACCGCTTCAAATCATTTGGTTGAAAGTCGGGCGCGCCACACGGCTCTTTTTCCGTGTGCTGCGGACCATGCCCCACCTTGCCGGAAAGCAAGGCAGCACGCCGCGTCTGTGGAGAGCGCGTAAACGTACCTTACTGCGCCATGCACGGCATGACGCAAATAAGGTTGGTCTTTTTAGCCGATGTTCTCGCTTTCGAGCGCCAGAAGCACGTCCGCGGCCGTTCCGGCGAGCAGATCGACATGCTGGCGCATCAGGCCGTGGGCCAGGTCCTCGTCGCCGGCAACGATTGCATCGGCAATCCGGCTGTGTTCCAGGATCGACTTGGCCATACTGCGCGGATTGGTGATATGACGGCGATAGACATGCAGCCTGTTGCGCAGCTTGCGGCTTTCTTCCTGCAGGAAGGTGTTGCGCGAACCGCGGAAGATGGTGTCGTGGAACAGATTGTTGGCCTCGTAGAACTTGTCGAGATCTTCCTTCTCGGCATGCCCCCGGCACTCTTCGTTCCAGTGGCGCATTTCCGCGATCTCGTCGCGGCTCATCCGGCGGGCTGACAGGCGCGCCGACAGGCCCTCATATTCGGCCATGACCTGAAACATCTCGATGAGCTCGCCGGTCGTAAGACGGCGCACCGTAGCACCCTGGTTCTTCCGGATATCGACCAGCCCGCTCGACGCCAGATGACGCAAGGCCTCGCGCACGGGTGTGCGCGAGACCTCGAAGCGCCGGGCCAGCGACTGCTCATCCAGCTTGTCGCCGGGTTTCAGAATGCTGTTGAGAATGTCATCCTCAAGCAGGCGTATCAGATTGTCGGCCGACAATCTGGTCTCCCGCTCGTCCTGCACGACTTCGCTCACCGGCAAATCTCCAATCTTGCATACAATCTGCTAGATGCAGATTCATTCAGCTTGTTGCAAGCGTCGATATTGTCGACTTTGTCACTGCTGAACGGTGATGACCAGATAATCGCTCTCTTCATCGCCTTCATTGATAGTGTAGTGCGGGTCGCCCGGCTCGAACAAAACCGACTCTCCTGCGGCGAGCGTAAAGCGCTCCTTGCCCGTATCGAAGGTCATCTGACCCTTGATCATATAGAAAACCTGCGACCAGTCGTCGTGATGATGCAATTCGCCGCCGCCGCCCTTGGGGGCTCTCGAAAGCTGGACCGAGAAATTGCTGCCCTTGAACGGCACGATATCGAGCACGGTGAGGCCGCCGAAATGGGCAGGCGGGGTAACGCCGGTCGCCGCGGCGTTCTTCCAGATATTCATATCTGCTTCTCCAATCTGTGACAGGCCTACGAGATGTAGGCCATGTAGGGGCTGATGACGCTGCGCACCGGAACCTGGATGATGGCCGGCTTGCCGCTGGCGATGGCGTCCCTGACGGCGTCCTGAATTGCCGCGGCATCGCGGGCCAGATAGCCGCGGCCACCAAGGCCTTCGGCCACCTTGCTCCAGTCACGGCGCGGCAGGTGCATCTCGTAGGTTTCGCCGAAGCTCATCTCCTGGGGCAGCGCGATAGCGCCCCACATCTCGTCATCGAGTACGACTATGATGAAGGCGCGACCATAACGTTCGGCCGTGTCCAGTTCGGCGACATGAAAACCGACGCCGCCGTCACCGACGAAGACGATGACCGGAGCTTCCGGGTCGGCAAAGCTTGCCCCCGCTCCATAAGGCACTTCGGCTCCCAGGGCGCCGGACTGGCCCGCGCGCAGATAGCGGCCGGGCGCGGATATGCGCAGCCGGGCATCGGCCCAGAAATCGACATTGCCGTGCGAGGTTACATAGATGGTGTTTTGCGGCGCGGCTTCAGTCACCGCATCGACGGCCGCGATGGGGTGGATGCCGGAATTGTCGCCCTCGCCCAGTTGGGCGTCGCGTTCCCTGCCCCATTCGGACACCAGCCCCGCCGTCCAGTCGCTTGCGACATCCATCGCGGGAAGTTCGGCAAGCAGGTCGATGAACGTCGCAGGCGAAGCGGCCAGCGCCACGTCGGCGCGGCGATTGCGGTGTAGCAACTCGGGATCCGAGCAGACCTGCACGATGCGCACGTCCTTTCCGACGGTGTCGCCGAATTCGAGATCGAATTCGAAGTGATGGCCAAGCAGGATGATGCTGTCGGCCTTTTTCATGGCCGCGCGCAGCGTCTCGTTGCAGGGCGCATAGGCCGGGCCCATCCAGTTGGGATGGCGCTCATCGACAATGCCGCGGGCAAGACGCATGGTGGCGAAGGGCAGGCCGTGCTTCTCGACCACCTCGGCGATGCGCTGCGAACGATCGAAAAACAGCTCGTCGCCCAGAATGAGCAAGGGCTTGCGGCTGCTCGAGAGCACTGCCCCGGCCGCCTCTGCATCCTCCTTATCCAGCCCCGGACGGCCCGGCATGGGCGGCACGCTCGTCTGCGGCTCGCATCTGAGTGGCGCGGACAGGATATCGGTCGGCACTTCGATGAACACCGGGCCGGGGCGGCCCGCCCACATTTTGCGCCAGGCGATGTCGAGATATTCCTGCAGACGGTTGGGGTCGGTGCATCGGGCGGCCCATTTGGTCACGCCCTTCATGATCGGCAGCACGTCATAGGCCATGCCGGCGCCGCGCTCGGACGAAGCGGTGCCTGCCTGCGCGCCAACGATGATGACCGGTGTTCCGGCCAGCATGGCAACGAGGCCCGGCGTCACCGCATTGGTCACGCCCGGCCCGAGCGTTACGACGGCGGCGCCGGCCTGGCCCGTCACGCGCGACTGCGCCTCGGCCATGAAGCAGGCGGCCGCCTCGTGCCGGGTGTGGATCAGCGGCAGGCCCTGCCTGGCGCAGGCGCGGTAGACCGCGTTGATCGGGCCACCCGAAACGGAAAAGACATTGCGAACGCCAACCGCCTTGAACCAGGCGACGATGGCCGCACCGCCATCGAGGACGGCAGCGTCGGATGCGTTGTTCTTAGTAAGCACGGGACTTTCCTCCATCGAGGGCTATCGCGGTGCCGGTGATGAAACCCGCACGTTCGGAAGCCAGTGTGGCGACGATTGCGCCGAAATCCTTGGGATCGCCGAATTTGCCAACCGGAACCTCCTCCAGCCACAGCCTCTCGGCAGCCTGACGGTCCAGCCCGTCACGGTCCATGCTCGACTGGACCAGATATTCCATGCGGTCCGTGGCAAAGGGTCCGGGGCACAGGCAGTTGACCATGATCCCTTCATGGGCGAACTCGATCGACAGTGACTTGGCCAACCCGACCACGGCGAGGCGCACAGAGTCCGAAAGCACCATGTTCGGCTGGACGACCTTCACCCCGACGGTGGTGATGAAGATGATGCGCCCCCAGCGATTGGCCTGCATGTGCGGCAGCACCGCATGGCACAGATCCACCAGCGGCAGCAGGCTTTCGTTCAGCGCCTCGTCCCAGCCCTCGCGCGGAACGTCGAGGAATGGCGCCGACACCGGCCCGCCGGTATTTCCAACGAAAATATCGAGGCCGCCGAACGCCTCCACGACCTTGTCGACCCCCGACCGCAGCGTGTCCCGCTCGGTCAGGTCCATACGCACGGCGCAGGCATCGCTCGCACCAGCCGCGCGCAGTTCCTCCACCAGATCGCCGAGCGCGTCGGGATTTCGCCCGGCGACGGCGACACACGCACCTTCCGCCGCCAAAGCCAGAGCCGAAGCCCGCCCCAAGCCGCGGGATGCCGCCGTGACCAGCGCCCGCTTACCCGTCAACCCAAGCTCCATTCGCCCCTCTCCTCAGGCAATCCTCACTCAAATCTGACTATCAGCGTGTAAACATGGTGTCAATTCATGTAGACAATCTTTTTTATTTTGCATACAAATAGAGGAAGGAGAAAGCACCAGAAGGCGCATCGCGCCCAAGCTCAGGAGACTCGAATGACCGATACGCCGCTGATCCCGCTTGTCGTGGGAAACAGGACCTTGACCGAAGGCTCGGACGGTGTGGGCCGCTCGTTCGACCCCGCCACCGGCGCGCTGGTCGCTGAATATGTCCGTGCGGGCGAGGCCGAGGTGAACATGGCGGTCGCCGCCGCCCGCGAGGCTTTCGACAATGGTCCATGGCGACGCATGCGCCCGTTCGAGCGGGGACGTATCCTGCAACGCATCGGCGAGCTGATGCTTGCCCGCCGCGACGAGATCGCGATCAAGGAAAGCACCGACAGCGGCAAGCCGCTGCGCGATTCCTATTGGGAAGTCGACTGCTCGGCCCGCTTCTTCGAATTCTATGGCGGCGCCGCCGACAAGCTGCATGGTAGCTCCATCCCGCTCGGCCCGGACTGGTCGGACTGGACGGTGAAGGAGCCTGTCGGCGTCAGCCTCCATATCATTCCGTGGAACTATCCCTTCCAGCTCATCGCCCGCGGCGTTGCCCCGGCCCTGGCGGCAGGCTGTGCGGTTATCATCAAGCCTTCGGCCGACACGCCCGTCACCGCCTATGAATTCGTGAAAATCTGCCGGGAGGCCGGCCTGCCGGAAGGTCTGGTAAACCTCGTCAATGGGCGCGGCTCGCTGGCCGGCGATCTGCTCGCACGCCACCAGGGTGTGGACCAGATCACCTTTACCGGTTCGGTGCCAACCGGCGAACGCGTGCTCATTGCGGCCGCCTCGCATGCCGTTCCGTGCAACATGGAGCTTGGCGGCAAGTCGCCCCAGATCCTGTTTGCCGATGCGGATCTCGACAAGTCGCTGCCGATCATCGCCGGAGGGTTTCTCACCCATTGCGGGCAGGTCTGCAATGCCGGCACGCGCCTGTTCGTCGAGCGCTCGATCCACGACACGGTGGTGGAAAAGCTTCATGCCCGCATCAGCGCCATGAAGCTCGGCGCCGGCGTCGACGATCCGGACATGGGCCCGCTCATCAACAAGGGCCATCGCCAGGACGTGGAGGCCTACTACGAAGTCGCACGCAAGGACGGCGAGCTGCTGCTGGGCGCGGAATTGCCGACCGCCCCGGCGCTCGCCGATGGCGCGTTCGTTCGCCCCGGACTGGTCGTCGGGGCCGACAACCGGACCCGCATCGCCCGCGAGGAGATTTTCGGCCCGATCCTGACGGTCATTCCCTTCGACACCGCTGCCGAGGCCGTCGATGGTGCGAACGACTCGCCCTTCGGCCTGGTCGCAGGCATCCACACCACCAACATCAACAAGGCGCTTGGCGTTGGCGAGAAGCTGCGCGTCGGGCAGGTGTGGATCAACTCGTTCGGCGTCGGGCTCGACGTGGAATTCCCCTTCGGCGGTTACAAGCTGTCGGGCTACGGCCGCGAGAAAGGACTGGAGGCGCTGGCCGCCTATCAGCAGGTCAAGAACATCGCCATCCATCACCCGATGCCGTAACAACAGGCAAGGTGGATAGTGCCCAAAGGAAAGCCCCGGCCATGATGGCATGGCCGGGGCTTTTACATGGAAGGCCGTACGGCCGCGATCACAGCACCTGCGCGAGAAAACCTTTCAATCTGTCGCTGCGCGGGTTCCGGAAAAACTCGGCACTGTGCGCATCCTCGACAATTGCGCCATTCTCCATGAAGACGCAGCGATGAGCGACCCGGCGTGCAAACCCCATCTCGTGCGTGACGCACACCATGGTGATGCCGGTGGCGGCGAGCTCTTCCATGATGCGCAGCACCGACCCGACCGATTCCGGATCGAGCGCCGAGGTCGGCTCATCGAACAGCATGATCGAAGGCTTCAGGCACAGCGCCCGCGCGATGGCCACGCGCTGCTGCTGCCCACCGGAGAGCCCTGCCGGATATTTGTCGGCCTGATTGGCGACATTGACTTTCGCCAGATATTCCCGCGCCAGGGCCTCGGCCTGAGCCGCCGGCATACGCAGCGCCCGGCGCAATGCGAAGGTGCAATTGTCGAGCACGGTCATGTGGGGAAACAGGTTGAAGCTCTGAAAGACCATGCCGAGCTGACGGCGGACCCGCGCGACGTCCGAGGCCTTGCGCGTCAGTTCCATGCCGTTGACATGAATGCTGCCTGAATCGTGCCGCTCCAGATGATTGATGCAGCGGATGAGGCTCGACTTTCCCGACCCGGACGGGCCGCACAGCACCACGATCTCTCCTTGCGCCACCTGGAAGTCGATGTCGCGCAAGGCGTGGAAGCTGCCATAGAATTTGTTGAGCCGGTTCACCGAGATGGCCGGTTGCAGGCCGGCCGCCCTGCGGCCCGCGTCTGCGGTTGAAGGGATCTGGACGATAGCGTTCACGGGAAACGATCCTTTCATTGAAACCGTCGTGTCAGGTCCTGGCAAGATGACGGTTGAGCTTCCGGTCAGCCAGCGTGAAACCGGTACGCATGAGATTGACGATGCACCAATAGATCGCGGCCGCCGTCACCAGCGGCGTGAACGGATCGTAGGTGTAGTCGAACACCGTGTTGGCGGCGGCCGTCAGGTCCACCAGCGTGATGGCGGAAACCGCCGACGTGCTCTTGACCATGATCAGAAGCTCGTTCTGGTAGGCCTTCAGCACATATCTGGCCGCCATGGGCAGCCGCAGCCGGAACAGCGTCTGCCGGGGCGTGAGGCCAAGCGCGGTCGAAGCTTCGATCACGCCGGTCGGCACCGCCGCCAGGCCGCCGCGAATGATCTCCGCCATGTAGCCGGAATGGGTAAGCGTCAGGCCGACCCAGGCGCAGAAATATGCGTTGGAGAAAAAGGTCCACAGGAAGGTATCGCGCACGATCGAAAGCTGCGGCAACCCGCTATAGACGAGATAGAGCAGCACGAGGCTGGGCACGCCACGAAAGAAGGCGATATAACCTGCCGCCGCCTTTGCCTTCGGCCCCGTTTCCAGGCGCGCTAGCGCTATCGGCAACGCAAGCAGAAGGCCAAGCACGAGCACCGGCAGGAGAACCGCGAACGTGGTTGCGGTGCCGGCCAGCAGGTCCGGCATGCTCTGCCAGGCAAGGATGGGATCATAATGCATGGGCGCGCTCCTTCGCGGCGACCGGCCTGTAGCCGCGCTGCGTCCACTGCTCGATGCGCTGGGAGACGACGTAGGTCAGCGCCGTCATGCCAAGGAAGAACACCGACGCCAGCATATAGTAGATGAACGGTTCCTTGGTGACGCCGGAGGCGAGCTTGGCATAGGCCATGATCTCCTTGAGTCCGATCAACGAGATCAGTGCCGTGTCCTTGAGGACCACGATCCACATATTGGTCATGGCCGGCAGGGCCAGCCTCAGCACCTGCGGCAGGATGACGAACAGCCAGGCGGTGGGCCTCGGGACAAGCAGCACCCGTGCCGCCTCGAACTGGCCCGGCGGAACGTTCTGGATGGCGCTGCGGATGATGTCGGCCAGATAGGCGCCGTATACCATTCCCAAAGCCGCCACCGCTGCCGCGAAGGGCGAAACGTCGACCGTCACCGAAAGGCCGACCAGCGAGAACAGGCTCGCGATCATGCCGGATCCCGCATAGTAAAACAGGAAGGCGACCAGCAGCGACGGCACGCCGGTGAAGATCGAAGCATAGGTTTGCCAGATGACATCCACCGGCAGCCTGCGCTTCAGCGTTGCAAGCGCAAACACGGTGCCGATCGCCAGCGCAAGCAGATAGGAAAGCACCGCGACCTGGATGGTCATCAGCGCCCCGATCCCAAGTTGTTCAACGAAGCCCATCTGCGGCATCGACGTCGTCCTCCTCACGATTCGAGATGTCGGGCCGGCCTGACCGGAAAGGGAGCGCGACCGCAAAGCCGCGCTCCGGAATGCCGCCGGCTACCTGCAGGCGGCCTCTTCCGGCAGAAGCTCGACTTCCATGAACTGCTTGCGCAACTTTGTGAACGTGCAATCGGCAATGATGGTGTCGATGGTCTTGTCCATCCGGTCGAGCAGTTCCTGGCTGTTCTTGCGGGCGATCCAGCTCGACCCCTGCTCGCCACCGCCGGTCCACAGGTCTCCGCCTGCGAATTTCCAGCCCTGGCCCTGAGGCTTGGTCAGGAACTCGTTCGTCCAGCTGATCTTCGGGCCCAGGCTCATGTCGAGGCGACCGCTGGTGAGGTCGAGCCGTATCTGGTCGGGATTGTCGTAAAACACCACTTCGACGGCGTCGCCGAACTGCTCGTCGATATACTTGGCCTGCGCCGAGCCGCGCTGCAGGCCAATCCGCACCCCCTTCATGCCCTCCCTGGTGAAGGTGTAGTCCTTGTCGGCCTTCACCACATAGGAATCGGGATTGAACAGGATAGGACGCCCGAACAGCACCTTGGCCTTGCGCTCGGGCAACGGCTTGGTTTGCGTGGCGACCGCATCGAGCTTGTTCTGGAGCAGGGCCGGAATGAGTCCCTTGAAGTCCATCACGACGATGTCGCATTCGACATTCATGCGCTTGCACATCTCGCGCGCCAGTTCCGGCTCGAAACCCGTCAGCTTGCCGCTCGCATCAACCATGCTGAAAGGCGGGTAGCTGCCTTCATTGCCCAGCACCAGCTTTTCTGCCGTTGCCATTGCGGTTGCGCCCAGCAGCATTGCCGTCGCCAGCGACCATTTCAGAATAGCGTTGGTCAATTTTCTCTCCTTTGCCAGTGTTCACCCAATCCGGCGCCGCCCGTCGATCTTCGCAACGTTCAACGTTTGCCGGTTCCGGCACCGCATTCATCGGTGCCCTCGCGCCGCGTCCCACGGAACGCGGTGTCCTTGATCGCCTAGTATCCCCGCTGCGGATCGATGCGATGCAGCGGTTCGCCACCGGCGCTGACGCGCCGTATGCTTTCGGCAACGTCGCGCGCGGCCGCCTCCGGCACCGTGATCGAAGCCAGGTGCGGCGTTATCAGCACGTTGTCCATCTGCCAGAACGGATGCTCGTCGGGCAGAGGTTCGACGCAGAATACATCCAGCGTCGCGCCTCCGATCTGGCCCGAGCGCAGTGCCTCGACCAGTGCCGGTTCGTCGACCACAGCTCCGCGCGATGCATTGACGAACTTCGCGCCACGCGGCAGCGAGCCGAGGAGTTCGGCATCTATCAGCCCGGTGGTGGCGGGTGTTAGCGGCATCATATTGACGAGAATCTCGACCTCCCGGAGAAAAGCGCCCCGCTCGTCCGCGCCATAGCATCGAACGTCGGCGATCGTCCGGGGAGCATGATCCCATCCGCGCACGTCGAAGCCGGCGGCGGCAAGGCCGGACGCGGCAGCGGTGCCGAGATGACCGAGGCCGAGCACGCCGACCTTGATCTGGTGAAGCGGGCGGGGATGGATATAGTGCCACTCGCGGCGGCGCTGGGCCTGCTCGAAGGCAGGAATGTCGCGCGCATAGCGAATGACGGAGAACAGCACATAGCTCTTCATCAGCGCCATCATGCCCGGATCGGAAAGTCGCGAGATCGGCACGTCGGGCAGGTCCGTGCGCCCGACCAGCGCGTCCACGCCGGCCCCCAGATTGACCACCTGCACGAGGTTCCGGAACGGTGCGAAGAAACCCGGATAGGCCTTCCACGCAAGCACGTGGCGAATGTCGTCGGGGTCGCCCACATCCGGATAGACGCGAAAGTCCAGACCGGGGAGATTGGCCTTGAGCGCGTCGCCCCAGGCCCTGGGATCATCGAACTCGCTGTAGAAAAGCACGGCACCATAGTCCCGTTGCGGCGGCTCGGCATGGATGTGAGCGAGGCTCTGGCTGGTCGTGTCGGCGTTTTGCATGCTTGCAGACCTCGTCCTCACGCCGTGACGTCGCGCATCAGGTTGCCGAAGCCGGGCCTGGCACCCTTGACACCAGCAATGGTCAGGCAATGCCAGAACGAAGCCTGGATCGCCGAGATGACGGGCTTGCCCAGCGCCGTTTCCATCGCCTCAAGGGCGCCGGCACTGCGGAAATTCGTGCAGCTGATAAAGACGGCCGTGGCGTCGGGATGATCGACCGAGCGCACCAGGTCATAGACCTCGTCCAGCGACACTTGCGCGAGCTCGGTATCCTTGTCGATGCCCAGGTTGCGGTGACGCAGAACCTCGTGCCCGTTCTCTTCCAAGAAGCGGATGGCCCGCTGATGCACGCCGTCCACATAAGGCGTCGCAAGAGCAATCGGCCCCGCCCTGACCGCCCGCAGTGCCGCGAGCGTAGCCGTGGAGGCCGTGTTGATCTTCTTGCCGGGCGCCCACAGTTTCAGCTTCTCCGTCAGCGCGTGGTCATAAGCCGTACCGTGCAGGAAGGAGGCACTGGTGCCGCCGAAGCACAGGACGTCGATCGGCGCCGAGCCGAGCAGCCGTGCGGCTTCCTCAAGCTGCGGCGCATTCATCATTTGCTCGATGCCTTCGACCGTAACTTTGGGGAGCTTGATGCGCGTGGTGTGGATCGACACGCCCTCGGCCGCCATCGCCCACATCTCCGATTCCATCACGACGCTGGAGGCCATATAGATGAGACCGATGCGTGCCAGCGAACCATCGCCATCATAGCGGAACAAAGGTCGGTGCTGCGCCCTTGCGGTCGCCAGTGTCTGAGAAGCCATCGCCGATCTCCCTCGAGCTTTTCATATCTGCGCGGCGTCTCTTCCGGCCCCGGTTTCCTCCCGCCGCCCATCGCAGCGCCACGCTCTGCAAGGTCAATATTGGTACAGACGGCAACATCAATAAAGTAGTTTTATCTGGTGAATAAGATAGGAAATACCTATGTAGATCGACCACGAAAAAGGGCGCCACCCAGACAGGATAGCGCCCTTTTGGACCAGAGCCGGTTGCCGACGCGGCAAATGAAGGTTTTCGCGGAAGAGCGCTAACGCCTGATGGAAACGCTATCGCACCGGGCCGAGAACCGATTTCATATCGCTTCCCAGCGGAGCCTGAACGCAATCGCAGCTACGGCTTCACGATCGCCCCGGCAAACTTCACTTGCACGACGCCAGGATGTTGGCCTCGAACCATTTCTCGCTTGCCTTGGCCAGCGAGCCATCCTTGATGAGCTCGCAAAGCGCGGCATCGATCTTCGCCTTCAGTTCCGTGTCCTCATGCCGCATCCCGACCCCCACGCCCTCACCGAGCGTCGGATGCGAGGAACTCAATATCTTGACGTTTACGAGGGCGAAATTCGCGCCCGCCGGACGGCCGAGAAAATCATCGGCGGCCGACACGTCGGAAAAGCCTGCATCGAGGCGTCCGGCCTCCAGGTCGATCTGCATCTGGTCGAGGGATTCATATGTCTTGAGGTCCACCCCCGGCATCGTAGCCTGGACATAGGCACCGCGGGCCGTGCCTTGCTGCACGCCGACGCGCTTGCCGGTCAACGCGCTGCGAAGCGTCTCCAGATCCGTGACGTTCATCAGGTCCGAATCCTTTGGAGCCACGAAATAGCTGGTGAGTTCCGCATAGGGAATGCTGAATTCGATCTTCTTGCGCCGGTCATCCGTGATCGACAGCGCCGAAATGATGATGTCCACCCGATTGGCCTGAAGCGCGGGTATCAGGCCGGCGAAATCCTGGACGACGAATTTGCACTTCGCCTCCAGCTTGGCGCAGAGCAAGGCGCCCGTATCAGCATCGAAACCCGTTACCTCTCCGGCGGGATTGACCATGCTCCAGGGCGGATAGGCGCCCTCGGTGCCGATCCGAAGCTCCAGGGCGCTTGCCTGAGCCGCCGAAGCGAAGACCATCACGGACGAACAAAGTGCCAGAATGGCTTTCCTCATTGAATTCACTCCCATTTATCGTTGATTGATCTGTCGTTTCCGGATCGCGGGCCGTCCAAACAGCGGGCAGCCAGAGCAAAGGGCGCGCTCCATGGGCAGGCCGGTCGCTATCGCGACGACCTGTTGCCGCCCCGCCCCAGGGCAAGGCGACAATCTCGTGGGTGCTACCGGACGCCGGTCGCGGCGGCAGGAACCCTTACGGCAGGGTTCGGTTCTTCATGGCTGGTATCCTCGAAATTCTTCGGCATCCGGCCGCGCAGGATGGAGACCGACAGGATGCTCAACAGGGCCATACCCGCCATGTACCAGCCGATGGAATGAGACCCGTAGTTGGCTGCCAGATCGGTTGCGATGATGGGTGCGAGCGCCCCGCCGAAGATGCCGCCCAGGCTGTAGGAAAGGGCTGCCCCCGTATAGCGCACATTCGCCTTGAACAGCTCTGGCAGATAGGCGCCCATGGGTCCGTAGACACCCCCCATGATCGCCAGCGTGCCCGACATCGCCAGCATGATGACTACGGTGTTCCTGGTGTCGAGAAGCGGGAAGAAGAAGAACGCCCAGACCGCCGCAATCATCGCCGAGATGACGATCACGCGGGAGCGGCCGTATTTGTCGCTCAACATCCCGCACAACAAGGTGGACGCCGCCATGGCAATGACAGCGACCATCGTCAGGGTCAGCATGTGCGAGCGGCTGAAGCCCAGGACATCCACGCCATAGCTCAGGCCGAAGGTGCCGGTGGTGAAAAACAGGACATAGGTGATGGCGGTTGCCATGCCGCCCAGCACGACCTGAAGAAAATGGGTCTTCATCACCTCCATCACAGGTGCCTTGGACTGCTTTTCCTGCTCAAGCACCTTCTGGAACACCGGCGTCTCGGCAATGGTGAGGCGGATGTAGAGGCCGAACATGATCAGGACGATGCTGAGCAGGAACGGGATGCGCCATCCCCAGTCCAGGAACTGCTCTTCCGGCAGCGTCACGCTCAGGAGCAGGAAGATGCCATTCGACAGCAGGAAGCCGGGCGCACTGCCAAGCTGTGGAAGCGCGCCGAACAGGCCGCGCTTGCCCTTTGGCGCATACTCGGTCGCCAGCAGGGCCGCGCCTCCCCATTCGCCGCCCAGACCGAACCCTTGCGCAAAGCGCAGAACGCAAAGCGCCACCGGCGCCATGACGCCGATGGACGAGTAGGTCGGCAGCAATCCGACCAGAACCGTGGCGATGCCCATGGTCAGGAGCGAGGCGACAAGCATCGCCTTGCGTCCTATGCGGTCGCCGAAATGGCCGAACACGATCGCGCCAAGCGGCCGGGAAACAAACCCCACGGCGAAGGTGGCGAAAGCCGCGATCGTGCCCGTGACCGGATCGAGCGTGGGGAAGAAGACGGTCTTGAACACCAGCGCCGCGGCAATGCCGTAGATATAGAAGTCATAGAACTCGATGGTCGTGCCGACCAGGCTCGCAACCGCGACCTTGGATCGGCTTATGTCTTTCTGCCTTGTCATTTGGTTTTCCTCCCTCTTAAGTCTCGCAACGCGACCGCCGTTCGGGCCCCGATCCCTGGAGCGGCCGATTGCGTGGTGAAGTGTCAGCGTGACGCCAAGGCAACCCTTCAGCGCGCAAGCGCGCCGGAGGCCCTGGCGACATGCGTTGCAATCGCATCCATCAGCGCGGGCGAAAGGCAGTCATAGGGAGTGAGGCCGAGTTCCGTCAGACGCGCGCGGATCGCTCCCATGTTTTCCGGCTCGACGCCGGATTCGATGACGGACGACACGAAGGCGCTGAATTCCGGTTCTGCCCAGCCCGCTTCCGCCGAAAGCTCGGGATGGATGAAGTCCAGCCCGTAGAAGGGATGCGAGCTGTTCTCGATGCGACCGTACATATGCACGCCGCACGCCTTGCAGGCATGCCGCTGGATCGTTGCGCCGGCATCGACGACGGCCAGCTTGTCGCCGTTTTCCCTGACCTCGACCTTCTCGCGCGGCACGACGGCCACCATCGAAAATGTCGCGCCATCGGGCTTCCAGCACTTCGTGCAGCCGCAGGCATGGTTGTGGGCGACCTGGCTGGAGACGGCGACCCTGACCGGAGCCTCCTCGCATTTGCAGGTCAGGGTTCCTCCCACGAAGTCCGGCGCGCCCGGTTTTACGCCGTGGTCCACCGAAGGATGAATTTGGATCGTCTTCGACATTGCTCGCTCCCTATGAAATTTCGCGCCCCGTTGTGCTCGCCGGAACGCCATGGCGGCCTCCCGCCGCCGGACTGTTTGTCGCCGCCGAAGCACCGGCGATATGCAAAAGACCAATAACGGTCCGCATGCGTCGATTGCAGAGGGGCTCGCTGAGGCCGATCCGTCCGGGTCAGAACGTGACCACGGAGCGGATCGACTTACCGTCGTGCATCAGATCGAATGCGGTATTGATTTCATCAAGAGGCATGGTGTGGGTGATCAGGTCATCGATATTGATCTTGCCCTCCATATACCAGTCGACGATCCTGGGAACGTCAGTCCGCCCTCTGGCACCACCGAACGCGGTCCCCTTCCAGGTGCGCCCCGTCACGAGCTGGAACGGACGCGTGGAAATCTCGGCCCCTGCGGGCGCGACCCCGATGACGACACTGGTGCCCCAGCCTCTATGGCACGCTTCCAGCGCCTGTCGCATCACGCCGACATTGCCGGTGCAGTCGAACGTGAAGTCGGCCCCGCCGTCGGTAAGGTCCTGAATGGCTGCAACCACCTTGTCGTTGCCGACATCCTTGGGATTGACGAAATCGGTCATGCCGAACTTCGCGGCCATGGCGGCCTTGTCAGGGTTGATGTCCACGCCGATGATCTTGTCGGCACCGACCATGCGGGCGCCCTGGATGACATTCAGCCCAATGCCGCCGAGACCGAATACCACCACATTCGCGCCGGGCCATACCTTGCCCGTATAGAGCACCGCGCCGATGCCCGTGGTGACGCCGCAGCCGATGTAGCAGATCTTGTCGAAGGGCGCGTCCTGGCGAACCCTCGCCAGCGCGATTTCCGGCAACACGGTGAAGTTCGAGAACGTCGAACAGCCCATATAGTGGAAGATGTCCTCGCCCTCGCAGAAGAACCTGCTGGTTCCATCCGGCATCAACCCCTGCCCTTGCGTGGCACGGATGGAGGTACACAAATTGGAGCGTTGCGAAAGGCAGGTTTTGCATTCGCGGCACTCGGGCGTGTAGAGGGGGATAACGTGGTCGCCGGGCTTCAGGCCGCTGACGCCGGGGCCGACTTCGCGAACGATGCCCGCACCTTCATGCCCGAGAATGGCCGGGAAGCGGCCTTCCGAATCCAGGCCGGAAAGCGTGTAGGCATCAGTATGGCAAACCCCCGTGGCCATGATCTCCACCAGCACCTCGCCTGCTTTCGGCCCCCTGACGTCAATGGTCTCTATGGTGAGCGGCGCGCCCGCCTTCCAGGCTATCGCTGCGCGTGACTTCATGAATTGGTCCTCAAAGATCGAGTACGAGAAGTTCGGATTCGGAACGCGATACGCAGACGAGCATCACCGCGCCCGACTCCCGGTCGGCATCGCTGAGCACGTCGTCATTGTGTTGCGGGGTTCCGGCCAGAACCTTGACGAGGCAGGTTCCGCAGATGCCGGCCCTGCAGGAATTCGTGATCTTGTGGCCTGCATTCTCGAGTACCGAAAGCAGGCTGGTGTGGGGCGGCACCGTCAAACGTTGCCCGGAGCGTGCCAGTTCCACCTCGAAAGCGCCCGTCTCGAGCCGCGGTTTGACGCTCGGCGCAAAGCGCTCGCGATGCAGTGCGCCCGCGCGCCAGGCCCGGCAATTTTCTTCAACCGCATCGATCAACGGGCCTGGGCCGCAGCAATAGACGGCCGTGTCGGTGCGCGGCGCGCCCAGGAAGCGCGGCAGGTCCAGGAGGCCGAACTCGTCCTGCGGCATGACATGGACCTCGCCGCCGCGACAGGTGGAGATCTCGTCCAGGAAAGCCATCGAATTGCGGGTGCGGCCGCCATAGAGCAGCGTCCATGGCTTGCCCCCATCCGCCGCCTGACGGATCATCGGCAGGATCGGCGTGATGCCGATGCCACCGGCAATGAACAGGTAGCGCTCGGCATCGACCAGGGCGAAATTGTTTCGGGGCGTCGTGACCTGAAGCCGGTCGCCAACGCGAACATCCTCATGGATGCAACTCGAACCGCCACGGCTGGCAGGCTCGCGCAGCACCCCGATGCGCCAGGCCTCCGGATTTTGCGGATCACCACACAGCGAGTACTGCCGCACCAGAGCATTTGGCAGGATGACGTCGATATGAGCGCCGGGGGTCCAACCCGGCAGGGACTGTCCGTATGAGGACTTCAGTTCCAGCGAAACCACGCCGTCGGCCTCGGTCTTGACCGCGGCCACATCCACATTGAAGACCGCACCGGCCTCCATCAGATCCATGGAGTCCCTCATTGTTATGTCGTTCATTGAACCAAACCTCCCGAATGGACGACCTCAACGGCGGCATTGTCCGGGTATCTGCCGGGCGCCGCATGGGGTGCGGCCGCGTCAGGCACGGCGGCGCTGGGCGACGGATTCAGGGGTGAAGGTCTTCCAGGCAATGTCACGCATGCCCCTCATCGCCCGCAGTATCTCCTCGCGATCGTGATCTGTCCTGGCATAGCTGGACAGGATCTGCCGCCCGAGGCCGACATGGAATTTTTCGTCGATCTCGATCTGCCGATAGACGCGCACGACCTCGTCGAACTGATGCCGCTCGCCGGCGCGGAAGGTTGGCTCGAAGCTGCCCGACGCCGAAGTTTCCGACACGTTCCACGCAGCGATCGCCGCCAGCGGATGGCGCTCGAGACAGTCCCACAGGAACTCGCTCCATGGACGGGCTTCCTCCGGCACCGAGACCGGAACGGTGCCGCCGAGCGATTCAATCGCCTTGCCAACCGCCTCATAGTGCTCAGCCTCCTGGAACGACTGCTTTGCCAGCAGCGTGATATGGGTGCGCGAAAAGCCCATCCCGTAGCGCCGGATCTGTTCGTTCAGCAGGAAAACATAATCGATTTCCCGCCACGCACGCGGCTCAAGCCAGGCTGCCAGGACCCTGGGGTCGGGGTTCTTATCGTAGGTTTCGAAAAACGCTTCGGTCGCCTGTCTGGTGGATTCGACGACGGAATCCAGAATCTCATCGACCTCGTCGCTGATCCCGACCAGCCCATCGCCGCCACGTACGTTCCTGACATCCACCATTTTTGTCCTCCAATGAATTTCGGCCCGTTGAGTGCGAGAAGGCCGGCTCGTGAGATTCACGATACTGCCGGGCCGACACCGGACACAGCGATTAGAATTGCATTGCGATTTAGAAATACTAATGTGCGAAGCGACGTAACCGGGGAGGGAAACGTTGGCCAAGCTACCGCCTTTGAAAGCACTGCAGGCGTTCGACGCATTCGGACGGCTGGGCAACGTCGCCGGCGCCGCCGCCGAGCTCGGCGTGACGCCCGGCGCGGTCAGCCAGCAATTGCGCAAGGCGGAAGAGGCACTGAACCTGCGCCTGCTGGAACGGCGCGGCAACAGCGTCGAACTGACGTCGTGGGGACGCATCTATTATGCTGAAATCCGCCCCGCCTTCGAGCAACTGCGCATCGCGCAGGAAAAGCTGAGCCGGATAAGAAGCACCAGCGGCATCGTCATCAGCTGCCTTCCATCCCTTGCGGGCAAATGGCTGGCGCCGCGGCTGGCCGACTGGCAAATGTCGCATCCCGATGCGAATGTGCGCCTGCTGGGAAAGGGTTCCGAACCGCAGCTCGGGGAAGATTCGATCGACTTCCGTATTTCCTACGGAGACCGCATCCGCAAATTCGATCACTATATCGAGATCTTCACCGACTGGGTGGTGCCGGCATGCTCGCCGGCGTTTCTGAAGGCCAATCCGGTCGCCAAGCCGATCGATATTCTCACCATGCCCTTGCTCGGCATAGAGTGGGACCGCGATCACAAGGCGGCTCCGACCTGGTCCGACTGGGCCGTAAGGATCGGCGCGGAGCCGCGTATGACGCGCGGGGAAATGGCTTTTTCCCTGTCGAGTTCAGCCATCGACGCGGCGATCAACGGGCGCGGCTTTGTCCTGGCTCAGATCGCGATGGTTGCGGACGATCTTGAAGCCGGCCGCCTCGTTGTCCCCTTCGACCTGCGGGTGAAACTCTCTCAGGCATATTTTCTGGCCTGGGACCGGTCTGCCCTGTCGAAGCCTTTCGGTCCCGACCTGCGTGCCTGGATCATTTCTATCTCGAAAAGCCAGAGCGCAGCATCCGCCGGGCTGGCGGATATTGTCTAACTATCGTCTGCCATCGCGCTTCCGCACCGGTGAAACCGGGTCCGTTTCAACCACCAGCCCTAATCATTGACGAACCGGCGCGCGTCTCCCGCCAGCGCCATTTCATCTACGTCTGCGACTGAGCCGTAACCCGCCAGTATCATTGTACGTTCGAATTCGCCGCGCAGGATTTCGACGGCCTTGAACGCACCGGCCTCGCCGCCCGCGCCTAGCCCGAACAGGATCGCCCGGCCGCAAAGCGCCACACCGGCCCCAAGCGCGAGCGCCTTGAAAACGTCGCTGCCCCGGCGAAAGCCGCTGTCGATCAGGATTTCGCAGCTTCCCTGCAGCCGGTCGCGAATTGCCGGCAACACATGCATGGTGCTCGGCGCGCCGTCGAGTTGTCGGCCGCCATGGTTGGAGACAACGACGGCATCGGCGCCGCATTCCGCAGCCGTGAGGGCGTCTTCGGGTCGCATGATTCCTTTCACGATCAGCTTGCCGGGCCAGATCGAGCGAAGCCATTCGACCGACTTCCAGGAGATGGACCTGTCCATCTGTGCCGAAATGAAGCGCGCGCCATCGATGGCGCTGGCTTGTCCCTTGGGCAGAAACTCACGCAGATTGCCGAAGCTGGGCGGCCCTTTCGGCACGACCACGTCCAGCACCCATGGCAGGCGCATCGCCACATCGAGCTTGGCGCGCCAGGCCAGCCGGCCGGGGCCGGAATAATTGTGCTTGTCGCCCTCGCGATTGCCGACCGCTATGGCATCCGTGGTGAGAACCAGCGCTTCGCAGCCCGCATCGCTTGCACGCTGCACAAGCCGTTCGGTGATCGACACGTCGTTGAGCATGTAGAGTTGGAACCAGTGCCTTCCTCCGGCGAGCACGCTGGCTACCTCCTCGATGGAACTGCTCGACATGGTGCTCTGGGTGAACGGAATGCCGGCGCCAAGCGCGACCCGCGCGAGCGCGAGGTCGCCATCCCTGGAAAGCATGCCGTTGTAGCCGGTCGGGCCGATGGCGATCGGCAGCTCCGTTCTTCGGCCCAGGACATTGGTGGAAAGATCGATCTCGCCAAGGCCGGCGAGCTGGTGCGGCAGGATCTGCAGACCGGCGAATGCCGCGCGGTTCCCGGCGAGCGTCAGCTCGTCATCGGCGCCCCCGTCGACATATTCGAACGAAAACCGCGGCACGCGCCGGCGCGCCATTTCGCGAAGATCGGCGATGTTGCGCACCTTGCGCAGCGACGACGGTGACTTCATGACATCTCTCCACCGGCCGCGCCTTGCACCACCGCCGGACAATTCCGGCGATAGTGCGTGCGACCGTTCCGATCGTTGGAGCGCGTGCGGCTCCGGCGCAGCGCAGTGCCGCACTGGTGGCTGACTTCCCCGGCTTGCTTCGAACCGCCGCCGGATCAAACCGTGCTGATAACGTAGCCCTTGCCGCCCTCGTCGTTCGGATCGAGGTGCCATTTGGCAAAGCCGACGATGGAGGAGCGGCCCTTGACCGTCGGCACGACCGCACGGTTTCCCGCCACCGTGGTTTCGCGCACGATGCAACCCTCGAAGGTGCCGGACCCGAGCAGGCCTTCGGCCAGGATCGGCTGCCCGACCTTGATCCGTTCACGGCCCTCGAGCATGGCAAGCATCGCCGATGTTCCGGTGCCGCCGGGCGAGCGATCCATCTTGCCGTTGCGATAGGTATGGACGCAGCGATAAAAGGCGCCCTCACGCTCGGAGTCCTGGTAGAAAGTCACCAGATCGACCTCGGTGATATGCGGCTTCTCCGGGTGTACGAGCTTGATCTTCTCGTTGATCTGCTGCTTGGCCAGAACGCCCAGCCGGGCCAGTTGCGCGCCGTTTTCGGGTGCGATGCGCAGAAAGCTTTCCGGCAGTGGGATAGTGATGAAATAATTGCCGCCGAAGGAGATGTCGGCCTCCACCGTTCCCAGTCCCGGCAGTTCGACAGGAATGTCCCGCTCGGCGAGGAAGGCAGGAACGTTCTCGAACCGGCACCACTCGACCTCGTCGCCATTGACCTCCACTTCCGACACGACGATGCCGGCCGGCGTCTCGATGCGGATCCTGTTGGGGGTGCTTGCGTTGGGCGTCAGATCGAAGGCGGTCATGATCATCGAGGTGGCGATCGTGCCGTGGCCGCACATGTCGCCATAACCTTCGCCGTCCAGCCAGATGATACCGACATCGGCGTCCGGAGACGACGACGGCACGATCAGCGCGCCGAACAGGTCGTTGTGCCCTCGCGGCTCATTGAGGATCGCCTTGCGGACCCAGTCGAAGCGCTTCCTGAAGTGCTCGCGCTTTTCGAGAAGCGTCGTTCCGCCGGGAAACAGAAACTGCCCGTTGATGATGCAGGTGGTTTCACCTTCCGTCTGGGTATAGACCGCATCGACGAATGTCGTTCTTTTCATTGATTGATGCTCCGGTTGATAAAGTCGATTGGTGTGCGGCTTGCCAGCCGGCTGCACCGTGCCGGGGGCACGTCAAATCCGCCGTGCTCCCGGCTTGAAGTCGTTGCCGGCTCCAAAACCGGGCCGGCAAGCCTCGCAACGCATCCAGCAGCGGGATGTGCAGTTGCAGTTCGTATAAGGGCTTCGGCCGGATGAGGCTTGCCCCGGACAGGCCGCGAGCGCGCCGACCCGGCGTTCCTCAAAAGCGCCCGCCGCTGGAATGGATCTGATATCTGGCCGGCACGCCCTCCCCGCTACGCCGAAATGCTGTCTCGCCGTTGTTGGTGGGGATCGTATGGTGGCGGTCTGCGCCAGCACAGTGAATATAACTGGGTTGTCTTTTAGAAAAACTAAATCCGCTCGCCGCCACGCAGCGGGATCGAGCGTCGCACGCACCTGGCCGGAAACCCCTAAACGGCCGATTTTACGGGCGATCCGCTGCCTTTTTCCGCCTCCAAACCGCATTCGAATGCAGCCGCCCGCCGCGGATGGGGGCTCATTGACAGAGCGCGACATGGATGCAAGCGTCGCATCAATGAATGCAATCTAGTTATTTTTGCATTCAATAATTTCCGCCTTGAAAGCCCGCAGAGGCATGCCGGCGGAAGGGGACCAACACCGCGAGCTGGCCAGCGCCGCGGCTGCAGGAGGATGGATAATGAGCGTCGAGATACCCGCCGTATGCGTGGAAGGAATAGAGAAAAGCTTCGGCTCCCTCTCGGTGCTGAAAGGCCTTGGCCTCACCGCCCATTCCGGCGACGTCGTCACGCTGATCGGGTCCTCGGGGTCGGGCAAAAGCACGTTCCTGCGCTGCATCAATCTGCTTGAGCAGCCTGATGGCGGAACCATCACCATAAATGGCGAGCTGGTCCGCACCAGACAGGACAGGAACGGCAAATGGCAGCCGGCGGACCGGCGTCAGGTCGAGCGCATCCGCAGCAAGGTCGGAATGGTGTTCCAGAACTTCAATCTCTGGCCGCATATGACGGTTCTGCAGAACATCGTGGAAGCCCCGGTCCATGTCCTGAAAATCCCGCGCCAGCAAGCCGAAGAAGAAGCGCATGCCTTGCTGCGCAAGGTCGGACTGGCCGACAAGCCCGGCCACTATCCGAGCCAGCTTTCCGGCGGCCAGCAGCAGCGCGCGGCCATCGCGCGCACCCTGGCGATGAAGCCCCGGCTCCTCCTTTTCGATGAACCGACATCGGCGCTCGATCCCGAGCTGGTAGGTGAAGTGCTGCGCGTCATCCGGCAGCTCGCCGAAGAAGGCAACACGATGATCATCGTCACTCATGAAATGCAGTTCGCGCGCGAGGTCTCCAGCGAGATCATGTTCCTCCATCAGGGACGCGTCGAGGAAAAGGGAGCGCCAGAGATCATATTCAAGGAGGCGAAATCCGCGCGGCTGCGGCAGTTTCTCGCCCGCGCCGCCGGGGGCCCCGGCGCCGACTGAACCGAACGCGCATTTGTCCGGCATGACTTCTGCGCCGGTATGACGCCCACCCGGCAACACGACATGGGGATACCTTACGTGGGATCAGCATTTTGGGAATTGTGGGAAGCAGGCTGGCCCGCAGCCATCCTGCGCGGCGCGTCGGTCACGCTCGCCATCGGCCTGTGCAGCATCTGCCTGGGCATCGTGATCGGCACGATCGGCGGCCTCGTGAAATGGGCGCGGCTGTTTCCCTTCACGCTGGCAATTGACGGCTACACCACGCTCATCCGCGGCGTGCCGGAGCTGCTGGTCATATATCTCCTGTTCTTCAGTTCCGCCGAATTCGTCTCGCAGGTCACTGCCGCCTTCGGTTATGGCGGGGCCGACGACAGCGCCTATGGCTTCGTCGTCGGCACGGTCGCCATCGGCGTCATTTCGGGGGCCTATTCCGTCGAGGTGGTGCGCGGGGCGCTGGTGGCCGTTCCCAGGGGACACATCGAGGCGGGCCGCGCGCTCGGCCTGTCGCGCGGGCGCATCTTCCGGCGCATCATCGCACCGCAGATGCTGCGGCTGGCGGTGCCGGGCATGAACAATATCTGGCAGTCCACCATGAAGGACACGGCCCTCATCTCGGTGGTGGGCTTGCAGGAACTCATGCGCATTTCGTCGATCGGCGCCGGCTCCACGCGTCAGCCGCTGCTTTTTTACGCGGTCGCGGCAGTCGTCTATCTCGGCATCACCATCGTCAGCCAGATCGTGTTCGGTGTCATTGAACGCATTCTGAACAAGAGCAACAGGGCGGGATAAAGATGGAACTCATTCAACTGTCGATGCCGCTGCTGCTTTCCGGTCTGCTCCTTACCCTCAAGATCAGCATTTTCGCGGTGGTGATCGGCTTCTTCATCGGACTGGGCCTGGCAATTGCCCGCATCTCGGGCAGTTTCATGCTCGCCGCCTTCTCGCAAGGCTACAGCAGCGTGTTCCGCGGCACGCCGCTGATGGTGCAGCTCTTCCTGTTCTATTACGGCCTGGGACAGCTTTCCTTCATCAGGGACAGTGCGCTGGCGTGGTGGGTGATCGGGGATGGGGTGCGTTGCGCCATACTCGTGCTTGCGCTGAATTCCGCAGCCTACACCTCGGAGATTCTGCGCGGCGGTTTCATGTCCGTTCCCAAGGGTGCCTTGGAAGCCGCCCGCGCCTGTGGCATGTCCAAGTGGCTGCAATTCAGGCGCATCGAGTTCCCGATCGCCATGCGCCAGGCGCTGCCGGCCTACGGAAACGAGGTGATCCTTACCCTCAAGGGCTCAAGCCTCGCCTCCACGATCGCAGTGCTCGAAATAACCGGTCATGCCAAGAGACTGATGAGCCAGACCTTCGCGGTGATCGAGGTCTTTGCGATGGCCGGCGCGATCTATCTGTTCATCAATGTCGTCATGATCGTGCTGCTGCGGCTCACCGAGCGGTCGCTGATGCGCCACATGGCTGCGTAGCAACTGGCTTGCGCGGCGGAACCATCGACGTCTCGGCCTGTTCATCCCGCATCGGGAGTGCCGGACCGGGAACGTTTCGATGAGCAGGAAACAGAAAAAATGGTCGGCCGACGTAACCGGGCACAGCGACGCGCTCGACCTGGAAGAGCATGTCTTCGAGAAAGACGATCCGAAGGAAATCGCCGCGTCGCTGAAGCGTTCTGCCGAACGGAGCGACAGGCGCAAGGCCCGGCCGTTTCGCTCGGCCATGTCCATGCTGACCTTCTACATCAATCGCGCGGGGAAAAATCTTCCGGCAGACCGGAAGAAAGTGCTCGAGGATGCAAAAGACGAACTCCGCCGCGTCTTTGGAAGGTCGCCCGGGGATTGAACCGTCGTCGCAAAGGTCTCTTGCGGCATCCGGCAGAAAGCCACGTCTGCCCGACCTGAAGGAAAGAGGCCCGCCGCCGGCAACAGGCGGCGGGCACACGGATCACATCGTGGCCAGCGTGCGCAGGGCCGAGACATCGCCCGGATTGACGAGGTCCCTGGCAACCCAGCCGTTGAGATCGTACTCGGCCATGCAGCGGCGCGCCATGTCCTGCAGCATTTCCAGTTCGCCGGTCGCCTGCGCGGTCAGCAGGGTCTCGATGCGCAGATTGTCCTGATTGCCGGCATAGTTGCGCTCGTAGAGTTCGTGACGGCCGCCGAATTCCGAGCCGATGGCGTCCCACAGGAGCTTGAGCAGCTTCACCCGGTCGATGGCCGCATAGCCGTTGGAGCCGCGCACGAAGCGGTCGAGATAGGGCCGGATCGCCGGGCTCGCGAAATCCGCCGCCGAGGACGGCAGATAGATAAGGCCGGACGCGACATTCTGCTCGATCAGTTCCTTGATGCGCGGATAGGCGAGCGGGGCCAGCACGCGATAGGCGAGGCCGTAGTTCATGTTGGGCAGGTTGTAGCCATCCGTACCCTGCCACGGGATCGGCGACTTCACCATGGCGTCGGCGAGACCGTGGAAGGTGTTGCGCCAGGCCAGCGCCTCGCCCACCGCCGCCTGCACGCCGCGGAAGGTGGACGAGCCGGTCGCCTCGACCGCCATGGAAAACAGACCGGCGATGAAATCGAGCTTCACCGCGAAGCGCGACACGCCATGCAGGGTGAAGCGCGGCACGAAGCCGGAGGCCGGGAAGAAGGCGTTCACCTTCTCGGCGTCGCCATAGATGAAGATGTTCTCCCACGGCACCAGCACCTTGTCGAAGACGAGGATGGAATCGTTTTCGTCGAGGCGCGAGGACAACGGATAGTCGAAGGGGCTGCCCATCACCGCCGCCTGCGCCTCATAGGATTGGCGGGCAATGAGCTTGACGCCCTCGGCATTCATCGGAACCGTGAAGATCAGGGCAAACTTCTTGTCCTTGATCGGAATGCCGTAGTGGGCGATGAAATTGTAGTGGGTGAGCGCCGAGCCGGTCGCCACCACCTTGGCGCCCGACACGATCACGCCCGCATCCGTCTCGCGCTCGACATGCATGAACACGTCCGCCACTTCCTCGATGGGTCGGTCGCGGTCGATCGGCGGGTTGACGATGGCGTGGTTCCAATAATCAAGCCGCTGCTGCGTGCGATTGTACCAGTTGCGGGCATTGCCGGCATATTCGCCGTAGAAGGCCGAATTGGCGCCCAGTGTGCCGAGGAAGCTCGCCTTGTAGTCGGGCGAGCGCCCCATCCAGCCGAAAGCTGGCTGCTGCAGATCCATGATCGCCTGTTTCGACTTCACAAGGGCTTCCGACGTTTTCGAGCCGAGGAAGAAGGGATGGGTGATCTTGCCCGATCCGTTGTCGCAGGGCACGCCGATCTCGGCCGCGTTGTCATGGAAACGCTCGTACCAGCGCGCCACCATGCGCGCCGAATTGCGGAATGCCGGATGGGTGGTCACATCCTTGACGCGCTCGCCGTAGATGTAGATTTCGCGGCCGTCCCGAATGCTTTCCAGGAACTCGCTGCCCGTATAGGCGTCGATGGCGGCAGTGGCTGTGGGGTTGATCTGGTCCAAGGTTTCCTCCCGTGCTGGATCGGCGGGAAGTGTCTCATCACCTTGGCTCTTCGATAAGGTATCGTGCCTTACCTGCACGGGCATTGCCGCAAACCGCCTCCTTCGCCAGCTTGGAACCATTCGGCGATCATGCCGCCAGCGTCGGGAAGGAGGAGTCCGGATGCCAGCACCGCTATCGCGTACCCCAGCCGCCACAGGCCGCACGGCCGGCGCCTGCATCGCCATTGGCGCCTTCGACGGTGTCCATCTCGGCCATCAGGCGGTGGTCGGCGCCATGCTGCGCCAGGCCCGCTCGCAAGGCATGGCCGCGCTCGTCCAGACCTTCGATCCCTTGCCGAAGGTGGCGTTCGGGCGCGGACGGCCGATCTGCCCGCTTGCCGAGCGCATGTCCCGCCTCTATGCGCTCGGCGTCGACAGGGTGCATGTTGCAAATTTCACCTCCGACTATGCCGCCCGCCCGGCCGAGGCCTTTCTCGACGACCTGACCGGGCTGGACGTTCGGGAAGTCTATGTCGGTGACGACTTCCGCTTTGGGCGCGGCCGCAGCGGCGATCTTGCGCTGCTGGCCACGCGCTTCCGGGTAACGACCGCCGAAAGCGTGACCTGCCCGCGAGGCGAGCGCATTTCCTCGACACGGATACGCCGCCTGCGCGCAGGCGGCGAGGCCGGCGCTGCCCGCGCGCTGCTCGGCCTCCTGCCTGGCGCCTTCGCCTTTGCGCAGGAAGCAGCCGTCCAGACCCTCTCTCCCCTCGATCTGGAGATGTTGTCATGACCACCATGGCCCCAGTTCTCGACGCCCGCGAATTCCGCAATGCCTGCGGCGGTTTCAGCACCGGCGTGACGGTGATTTCCACGCGCTGCGGCGAAGGCGATCATGCCATGACGGCGAATGCCTTCATGTCGATCTCGCTCGACCCGCCGCTCATCGCCATTTCCCTGGCCGACACCGCGCGCATGTTGCCGCGGTTGCGGGCAGCGGGAGCCTTCGCGGTGAGCGTGCTGCGCGAAGACATGGAGGACATCGCCTGGCATTTCGCCGGCAAACCCCGCTTCGAGGGGCCGGCGCCCTTCATCGAGCTTGGCGGATTGCCTGTCATCGGTGACGCCGCCTCGGTCTTCGTCGCGGACGTGCACAGCGAGGTGGCGGCCGGCGACCATGTCATTGTCATCGGCCATGTCCATGCCATGCAGTGCGACCCGTACGCACGGCCGCTGGTCTTCCACGGCGGACGCTTCGCCAGCCTGCCGGCGATGGCCTGATGACGAGGTTCGTCCAATGAGTGCCGAGGATGGCGCCAACACCGCACAGCCGTTCGACATAAGGCGGCTGCGCTATTTCCTTGCCGTGGCGCGCGAGCTGCATTTCGGCCGTGCCGCCGACCGGCTGGGCATCGCCCAGCCGCCGCTGTCGCGCATGATCGCCCAGCTCGAACGCGATCTCGACGTACAGCTCTTCGACCGCAGCCGCAGCCAGATCGCCCTCACCCAGGCCGGTGAACTGCTGAAGACGCGGGCGGGTTATATCACTGAGGAAATCGAGCGCGCCGTGCGCGATGTCCGCCTCATCGGCAAGGGCGGCTCGGGCGTGCTGCGCGTCTCCTTCGTCGGCTCGGCCACACATGGCCCGTTTCCGACGCTCATCAAGCGCTTCCGCTGTGCCTACCCGGAAGTTGACCTGCGGCTCAGCGCCATGAACAACGCCGAATCCCACGAGCAGCTCATCACCCGCGCCATCGACGTGGCGCTGGTGCGGCCGAGCCTGGACGACGCCACCTTGCGCCAGCAGCTTTTCGTCGAGGAGCCGCTGGTGGCAGCGGTGCATGAGAGTGCGGCGAAGGAACTTGGCCCCTCGATCCGCCTGGCGGCGCTGAAGGACCATCCCTTCGTGCTCTTTCCGCGCAAGCCGCGCCCCTGTTTTGCCGACATGGTGCTCGGCCTGTGCGCCGAAGCCGGCTTCCAGCCGCCGCAGATCGTGTGGGCGCCGGATTACCAGACCGCGATCAGCCTGGTGGCAGTGGGCGAAGGCATTTCCATCGTGCCCGCCTGTTGTGAGGCGGCAAACCGGCCCGGCGTCAGCTTCTGCCACCTCAGCGACGATCAGGCGCGTACCCGCCTGTCGATCTGCGCGCGCAGCGACAACCAAAGCCCCCAGGTGTTCAAGTTCCTCGATTTTGCGCGCTCCTTCGCGCGCAGCATCGCCAGCGCGCAAGCGGAGGCATGACATCGTGCGGTATCGCGTCAGACCCGGCGAGTATTGGACAATCGGCGCCGCCGCCTCGAAACTCCGACCATCAATTGCAGTGAAGAAACGAGCGTAACGTGACCACCACCATCGACCATATCGAGAGCATCATCATCGACGTGCCCACAGTGCGCGGCCATGTCCTGTCGATGACGACGATGATGACCCAGTCCGTGGTGCTGGTGCGTGTCCGCTTCTCGGACGGATCGGCAGGCTGGGGCGAAGGCGCCTCCATCGGCGGCCTTTCCTACGGTCCCGAAAGCGTGGAAAGCATCAAGCTCGCCATCGACAGCTATATCGCGCCGGTGCTGATGGGAAGGGATGCCGACCGTATCGCCGCCGCTTCCGGGCTGATGGCGCGCGCGGTCAAGGGCAATCACGCAGCCCGCGCGGCGGTGGAAACAGCGCTGTGGGACGGGCTCGCCCGTCGCCTCGGCGTTCCGGTCGCGCAGCTCTTCGGCGGCCGCATCCACGACCGGCTGCCGGTGGCCTGGACGCTCGCCTCCGGAAATAGCGAGACCGACATAGCCGAGGCCGAGCGGATGCTTTCAGAGCGCCGGCACCGCGATTTCAAGCTGAAGATCGGCAAGCGCAAGGTGAAGGAGGACCTTGCCCATGTCGCGGCCATTGCCCGCGCCGTCGGTGACCGGGGCACCATCCGCGTCGACGTCAACCAGGCGTGGAGCCTGACCGAGGCCCGCTACGGCGTGAGGGGCCTGCAGGAAATCGGCTGCGTGCTGATCGAGCAGCCGGTGCCGCGCGAACGGCTAGACGGCTTGCGTGCGCTTACCCAAGGCTACGAGATCGCCATCATGGCCGACGAGGTGCTGCAAGGACCGGCCGACGCCATGCGCGTCGCAGCTGAGCGCGCCGCCGACGTGTTTGCCGTCAAGGTCTGCCAATCGGGCGGGCTGATGCCGGCCGCCGAGGTCATCGCCATTGCGCGCGCCGCCGGCATCGGGCTCTATGGCGGCACCATGCTGGAAAGCGGACTGGGCACGGCCGCGGCCGTGCAGCTCTTCGCCACGGTGCCCGAACTGGCCTGGGGCACTGAGCTGTTTGGCCCCTTGCTGCTGACGGAGGAAATCCTCGCCGAGCCATTGCGCTATGGCGATTTCTCCGTCGCCGTGCCGGATGGCCCCGGAATTGGCACCGTGCCCGATCCCGACAAGGTGAAATTCTACCGTCGCGACCGGCCCGGCTCGCTGATGGCGGTCGGCACCGCCTGATTTACACCACCTTGCGCGCCACCTTCTGGGCCAGCGTCACGAAATTGTGGACGTGGATGCCCTGCTCGTCGATGCGATGATTGACGGAAATGCCGGTGCGTATCGTCAGGTCGGCGATCTCGTGATAGCGCACGCCGTTGCGCTGCACCGCGCCGACCGAGGCCGGAACCAGCGCCACGCCCTCGCCCACCGAAACCAGCGCGATCGCCGTCTGGAAATCCATGGTGAAGACGCGCCGGGAAGTATCCGCGCCCACGCTCTCGCAGGCGGCGATGACGACATCGGCGAATGAGGGGCGCGGATATTCGGGGTAGAGGATATAAGTCGACTGCGCGAGGTGCGGCAACGACACCGGACCTTGCGTGGTGATCAGCGCATCGGGTGCGGCCAGCACCAGCGGCTCATCCACCAGTTTGCGGGTGACGATCTCGCTGTCGTTGAGCGCTGGCCGCGCAATGGCGATGTCGATGTCGCGCCGGATCAGCGACCGCTGTAGCTGCGCATTGTTCATTGGCGCCAGCGACAGGTTGACTTCCGGCCAGGACGCCCGGAAGGATTTCAGGATCGTTGGCAGCATGCCGTAGGTGGCCGAGCCGACGAAGCCGATGCGCAGCCGTCCCTCGGCCCCCTGCCCAATGCGCCTGATCTCCAGCCTGATGTCGCTGAGCTCGGCCAGCAATGCCGATCCGCGCTGGTAGAAGCGCTCGCCCGCCTGCGTCAGCGAAATCGCATTGCGGCCCCGATTGATGAGCTGCGCGCCGAGATCACTTTCGATCTGCTGGATCTGGCGCGACAGCGGCGGCTGCGCCATGCCCAGCCGCTCGGCGGCGCGGCCGAAATGCAGCTCCTCGGCAAGGGCAATGAAATATTCGATCTGCTTCAGGTTCATCGGCGTTCTCCGCGCCCCAAGCTGATACGCGCGCCGGGATATGGCAAGCGGCGGCACAACGCAAAAATGCCGCGCCCCTGAGGGCGCGGCATTTTTGCTTGGGAGATGAAATCTATTCGGCTGCCAGTCTTTGTTCCTGCGCCTGCGGCTTCAGCGTGAAGTCGAAGCGGACATAGAGGTCGGTATCGTCGCCGGGCCGGCCCGGCTCGAACCTGGCGACGAGGCTGTTCTTCACTGCGAACACCGAGTCTTCGTCGAGCCATGGACTGTCGGCGTCGAATACCTGGCTGACCAGCGTGCGGTAGCCGTCCCTGGCCACGATGAAGTGAAGATGTCCGGGCCGATTGGGGTGGTGCCCCATATAGCGGATGAGTTCGCCGGCCGTTTCGTTGTCCGGGATCGGATATGGCACCGGCCGCACCGCGCGCAGGGCGAAATGACCATCCTCGTCCGTTTCGAACCGGCCACGCAGATTGTATTCGGGCTGATTGGGGTCGTGGTTCTCGTAAAGGCCGTTCGGTGCATCCTCCCAGATATCGAGCGTGACGCCGGCGAGCGGCTTGCCATCGGTGTCACGCACATATCCTTCCACCAGGACGCTTTCCTCGCCGTCGAAATGCTTCTGCACGGTCGATGCGCCCTTGGGCAGGACCGGCGGGTTTTCGCGATAGAACGGCCCGAGCACGGTCGATTCACTTTCGTCCCCGTCGATCGGGTTCGACAGCATGTCGACCAGCACCTCGACGCCGAGAATATCGCCCAGAAGGATGAATTCCTGCCGCCTGTCGTCGCAGACCTTGCCGGCACGAGCCAGATAATCGCAAGCCTGCAGGAACTCGTGATGCTGCAGCTTCACATCGCGGCAGAAGCCGTGCAAATGCTTGAGCAGAGACGTCATGATCTCGCGCTGCCGCGGCGAGACCTCGCCATGCCGGCCGAGCGATTCGACGACGACATCGGTGACGTTTTCAATGGTTACGTTGCGCATGCCTTTCCTCCCGGTGTGCGATGGGAGCCCTGCCTGCCCCCTGAACCGTCCCGACTATCCACGTCCTGCCCGGCCACGCCAATGCACCGGCCGGTATCGCCCGATACCCGACCTTTGCGCTCCATTCTTGCCGGTATGAAGGCATACCTTGCCCGGCATTGCCAGGAAGGAGCGCCCTGTCCTTGATGGAATGATGCCGCATCGCGCTCGATTGGTCGATGCCGGATGGAGGATAGAGGCACCATGCTGGACACCCTGTTGACGATGCAGCAAAGGCTCAACGCCACACCGCATCTTCTGCGCCTTGGAAGGCTGTTTTGCGAAACCGTCCTCATCGAGGTCGAGGACCAGTCGTTCTATCTGCAATTCCGCGACGGGCACCTTGTATCGGTGACGCCAGGCCCCAGCAGCAAGACCCCCTGGCGCTTTGCCCTGCACACCGACACGGCCGCGCTCGAGGCCTTCTGGCAACCGCTGCCGGCCCCAGGTTTCCACGACATATTCGGGCTGGTGAAGATCGGCCGGGGCCGCATCGACGGCGACATCCTGGCGCTGGTGAAGAACCTGCGCTTCTTCAAGGAATTCATGGCGCTCGGCCGCGCTACGGACAGCAGGGAGCAGCCGGCATGACATTCGAACCGATCACCGGCGGCTACATCAACATCACCGTCGGCGGCCGCGCATTGCGCGTCTTCGTCGAGATGGCCGGCGAAGGCCGGCCGGTCCTGTGCCTGCACACGGCCGGTGCCGACACCCGCCAGTGGCGGCATATCCTGAACGATGCCGAACTGACCAGCGGCAACCGCTTCTTCGCCTTCGACATGCCCTGGCACGGCAAGTCCCTGCCGCCCCGGGGTTTCGAAACGGAAGAATATCTGCTCACCACCGAAACCTATATCGAGACGGTGCTGGCGGTGGCCGACGCGCTGGCGCTGGAGCGCCCGATATTGGCCGGCTGCTCGATGGGCGGGCGCATCGCCTTGCAGATCGCAGCGCTGCATCCGGAACGCTTTTCCGGCTTCATCGCCATCGAGGCTTCCGACTTCCAGCCCGCCTGGTACGACATCGACTGGTTCCACCGCCCCGATGCCCATGGCGGCGAGATGGGGGCCGCCCTTGTCTCGACCAACATATCACCACATGCGCCGGCGCCGGATCGCTGGGCGACGCTGTGGATGTTCATGCAGTCCGGCCCCGGCGTGTTCCGCGGCGACCTGTCCTTCTACACGCAGGACAGGAGCCTGATCGAGCGGTTGCATCTCATCGATACGGCACATACGCCGGTGCATTTCCTGGTCGGGGCCTATGATCTCACCTGCACCCCGGAGGATGCCCGCCGCACAGCCGACGCCATCGAGGGCGCAACTCTGTCCGTCATGCCGGAACTCGGGCATTTTCCGATGTCGGAGCATCCCGAGGCCTTCCGGCCCTATTTCGCCGACGCACTGAAGCGGATGGACCGGCGCCAACCGGCAGTTGCCGCGGGGCATCAGGACGCCTGAGACAAGGCGGCAGCGATCACCGGGATCGTGCCGGGGTGATCCTCGCGCGCGGGATATGAATACGCATCACTCCGTTGCAACCGGTTGCATGGCGCGCCTGCGGCCGCGGCGTGGTTGCAGGCTGCGGACGATCCGATAGGCGATCAGGACAGCCAGCAGCCCCAGATAGAAATAGTGCTCGGCTGCCAGCACCTTGGTCGAAAGCGCAAAATGCAGCCCCGCCAGGCCGGCAATGACGTAGACAAGCCTGTGCAGGCGGGACCAGTTACGGCCCAGGCGTTTGATCGAAAAGCTGTTCGAGGTCAAAGCCAGCGGCACGAGCAGCAACAACGCGGCCATGCCAAGGGTTATGAACGGGCGTTTCACAATGTCGGCCAGCACCGCCGACGGCACAAGCGCCTGATCCAGAACCAGATAGACGGCAAAATGCATGAGGACGTAGTAAAAACTCAACAATCCGAGGGCGCGGCGATAGCGGATCAAATTCGGCCCGCCAAGATCGCGGAGGGGCGATACGGCCAGCGTCAGGACGATAAAGCGCAGCGCCCACAGGCCCAGATGATGCTCGAATGTCTTGACGGGATCGGCTCCCAGATTGCCCGTCGCGCCCAGATAGAAGCCCCATGCGGCGGGAAGCAGGCCCGCGACATACAGCATCCAGACCGATGCCGGGCGCCATCGCCTTGCAATTCCGGACCGAAGAAGCGCCATCAGAAGTATTTCCCGAGGTCCATGCCGCTATAAAGGCTCGCCACCTCGTCGGCATAGCCGTTGAACGGCAATGTCGGCCGGCGGCTCGCACCAAAGAAACCGCCTTCCCCTATCGGCCTTTCCGTCGCCTGGCTCCAGCGGGGATGATCGACGGCCGGGTTCACATTGGCATAGAACCCGTATTCCGTCGGGTTGACGACCTGCCAGGTGTTCTTGGGCTGCTTGTCGGTGAGTGTGATCCGCACGATCGATTTTATGCCCTTGAAGCCGTATTTCCATGGCACCACGAGCCGGATGGGCGCGCCGTTCTGGTTCGGCAGCGTCTGCCCATAAAGCCCGACGGCCAACAATGTCAGCGGATGGCGCGCCTCGTCCAGCCGCAGGCCCTCGACATAGGGCCATGGAAGCGACTGGAACAGACCACTCTGGCCCGGCATTTCGGATGGCCGCACCACGGTTTCGAATGCGACATATTTCGCGCTGCCGAGCGGTTCGACCTTGTCGAGAAGAGATGCCAGCGGAAAGCCATCCCACGGAATGACCATCGACCATGCTTCTACGCACCGCATGCGGTAGATCCGCTCCTCGACAGGAAACGATTTGATGAGTTGGTCGATATCGAAGGTGCCGGGCTTGGCGACCATTCCGTCCACCTGAATGGTCCAGGGCAAAGGCTTGAACGCGCCGGATTTTTCGGAAGGATCATCCTTTCCGAGACCGAATTCATAAAAATTGTTGTAGGTCGTCACATCTTCGAACGGTGTCGCCTTGTCATCGACCGAATATGTGCTCCGGGTGGCCTGAAGCGACCGGGCCGACCCTGGCGTCGTATAAGCCGCAAGGCCCGCCGCCATGGCCCCGGTGAGAAATTCCCGTCTTCCCAGATAGACCTGGCGGGGGGTGATTTCGGATGCGGGCACCGGAGTGGGGCGATAGCGGCGCATTTGTCGTCCTTTCGAGATAGCCGGGTCGGCTTCGGCCTTTTGAGGTTCACGTCGTCGCAATTCGGAGTTCCAGACGTTTTCCCGCCGCTTCCACGGCGGCGCGGGCCTGTCCGTCCATCCATCATGCGCATGTAGACGTCTCAGGCGGCATTATATTCCGCGACGGCCGAAAATCATTGCGTCAACGCCGATGGTAGCCCGTGGAGGCTCTCGCCAGCGCGCATGCGATGCAGACGCGCTGCTTCTGGCCCCCGGAGAGGGAACGCAGATAGCGGCCGAGCACGTCGACGGGCAGCGCGACCTTCTCAAGCAGGTCGCGCGTGCGTGCGCGTCCCTCAGCAGCAGAAAGAAAACGAGCCGGTGGCCAGCAGCCTTTGTAAAATGATTGTTCCGCCCTGGCCGAGCTCCAAAGTGCCGCTCATCAGCCAGTGGTCGAAACGCAATCCGCCCTCCGAACATGCGTCTCATGGATAGTTGCGCGCTCGCAGCCCCAGCAGTTGCTTCACCTCTAACTCGCCGGATCGTACATGAACTCGCGGAGTTCTTGCGAGCAACGGCAGGCGATCGCGATCTTCTTCGCCCATTGCACAGCATCCTCGCGGGTCGGCCATTCCAACACTGTGAGCCCACCCTTGAGTTGGCTCCCCGGATAAATCTCAGTGGACACCGATCCGTCGCCGGAGACCAACACGGGATCGACCTGCTCATCGATTCCTCCCCCCAAACACGTAGACACCGGCTGCTTTGGCTTCCTCGATCACCGCACGAGCCTCGGCGGAGACGATCGGGAACTCTTCGCCCGTGAGCACCATAGCTTCGCTCGGGAAGGAGATGAGATACTTGGTCATTCCTTATTGATGCATCAAGGATACAATAGCGGCAAATCAACAAGCGCCCTTGCAGGTCTGCGTTCGGCTCCCCGAAGCGTCCGCAAGAAGGTCGATTGCCGAGACGATACTATCCGCAACAGGACGCGGCTCCGGTCTGCTGCGCTCGGTGCCTTGGCTTGCAGATGGCAGGGCGCGGAGCGAGGTGCGCAGTCACCCGGTCGCCCTCGATGTCGAGGCCGCCAACGTCGTAGACCTTCATGGGCTCGCCCGGCCTGCTCACCTCCCATGTCAGTCGTGCGGCGTGGTCGAGCGCGACCCTGCTGCTGACCTTCGCGAGGATCGTCCGGAATTTGGCGACGGTCATGGGCATACCGCCTTCGCCCGCCGGAATGTCCTCCACCTGTAGAACGGTTTCCTGCCATGCGTCGGGATTGCCGCCGCAATCCAGCGTGACGAAGGAGCCCGCCTTTACCTCGGTGACGTGATAGCCGGGCTGCACCCGCTGCCCGTCGTCATATGCGAGGACAAGGGCTTTGTCCGCATGGGTCTCCAGTGCGTCGAGGAAGACCCCGAGCGAGGCATCGCCGTGAAAATCTGTCTTGCGGGGGCTGGCGTGAACGTTCATGAGCGTGTATCCATATTTCAACAACTCTTGAGAGATTGAAATATCCATGAACGAAAAGCAAGCCCTTTCCGCCTTCGCGGCGCTCTCGCAGGAAACCAGGCTGCGCATTGTCCGCATGCTGGTGACGGCTGGGCCGGAAGGCATGCCGGCGGGCGCGATCGGCGAAGCGATGGACGGTGCGTCGTCGTCCCGCATGTCCTTCCACCTGAGCCACCTCGAACAGTCAGGCCTCATCGAATCCCGTCGGCAAGGCCGCTCGATCATCTACAGCGCCGCCTATCCAGCGCTCTCCGGCCTGCTCGACTTCCTCATGCGCGACTGCTGCCAGGGCCATCCGGACGTGTGCAGCCCCGTCGTGGACAAGCTCAACGCCTGCTGCGAACCCACAAGGGAAAAAGCCAATGCCTGCTGACAACGCTTCCGGACGGATATTCAACGTCCTGTTCCTCTGCACCGGGAACTCCGCCCGCTCGATCCTCGCCGAAAGCATCCTGAACAAGGAAGGCGCGGGCCGCTTCCATGCCTTCTCGGCGGGGAGCCAGCCGAAGGGCGAAGTAAACCCGCTGGCACTCAAGATGCTCGCGGACTTCGATTACCCGACCGAAGGCCTGCGGTCGAAGCCGTGGGACGAATTCGCCGTCCCCGATGCCCCCGTGATGGATTTCGTGTTCACCGTCTGCGACAGCGCGGCCGGGGAGTCCTGCCCGGTCTGGCCGGGGCAACCGATGACGGCGCATTGGGGCATCGAAGATCCCGCCTCCGTCACCGGGACGGAGATGGAGCGGCGCACCGCCTTCGTGACCGCATTCGGCTATCTCCGGAATCGGATCGCCGCGTTCACGGCTCTGCCCGTCTCCAGCCTCGACAAGGCAACGCTCCGCACCCGCCTTGTCGAAATCGGCCAGTCGGAAGGCACGACCTCGGCTCGCGGCAACGCGGCATAGGTCTACGGTTACAGGAATTTCCCATGTCTACCTTTGAACGCTACCTGACGCTGTGGGTAGTCTTGTGCATCGTCGTCGGCATAGTCCTCGGGCATCTGATGCCGGGTTTCTTTCAGGCGGTCGGCGCGCTCGAAATCGCCAATGTGAATCTGCCTGTCGCGATGCTGATCTGGCTGATGATCGTGCCGATGCTGCTCAAGATCGACTTCGCCGCGCTGCGGGAAGTCGGGCAGCACTGGCGCGGCATCGGCGTGACCCTGTTCATCAATTGGGCCGTCAAGCCGTTCTCCATGGCGCTGCTCGGGTGGCTGTTCATCGGCTGGCTGTTCCGACCTTACCTGCCCGCCGACCAGATAGATAGCTACATTGCTGGCCTTATCATCCTTGCCGCCGCGCCCTGCACGGCAATGGTGTTCGTGTGGTCGAACCTGACGAAGGGCAAGCCGCATTTCACACTGTCACAGGTGGCGCTCAACGACGCTATCATGGTGGTCGCCTTCGCACCCATCGTCGTCCTGCTGCTCGGTCTGTCGGCGATTACGGTGCCATGGGGAACGCTGGTTCTGTCAGTCGTCCTCTACATCGTCATTCCGGTGATCGTGGCGCAAGCCGTCCGGCGGCGGCTCCTTGCCTCGGGCGGCGCTCCGGCACTCGCGGCCTTGCCGGCGAAGCTGGGGCCGCTGTCGCTCGTCTCACTGCTGGCAACGCTCGTCCTGCTGTTCGGCTTCCAGGGTGAGCAGATCATTGCGCAGCCCATCATCATTGCCCTGCTAGCCGTCCCGATCCTGATACAGGTCTATTTCAACTCGGGGCTGGCCTACCTGCTCAACCGGGCCGTGGGCGAGCGGCATTGCGTGGCGGGGCCGTCCGCGCTGATAGGCGCGTCGAACTTCTTCGAACTGGCCGTGGCGGCTGCCATAAGCCTGTTCGGGTTCCACTCCGGAGCGGCCCTCGCGACGGTCGTGGGTGTCCTTGTCGAGGTTCCGGTAATGCTGTCGGTGGTCTGGATCGTGAATCGCTCAAAGGGATGGTATGAGCGCAGTGAAAGCAATGCCATTCCTGTCGAGGCTGAACACTGAACCATGGCTGTTGAAGCGCCTGCAAGCGAGCCTCTTGCCCGGCCGCGCTGGCAGGTCATTTCGGCGCTCGCATCGTCCAGATATTCGCATGAGGCAGTTCGTACTACCTGCTCGCCGTCTTCGCCGCGCCGATTGCGGCGGATACCGGATGGCCGGTGGCATGGATCGTCGGCGCGCTGTCTATCGGCCTGCTTGCGGCAAGCGTTCGTCTCGCCGCGCGTGGGCGATGCCATCGGCCGGCACGGCGGGCGGCCCATGCTGGCGCTAGCCTGCATGCTGCTCGCTTCCGGCCTTGTCATCCTCGCGGCTGCGCCGTCCCTGTGGGTGCTCGTCGTCGGGTGGGTGGTCCTCGGCGTTGGCATGGGGCTGGCCTCTACGATGCCGCGTTCGCCACCCTCGGCGGCTACTACGGACAGTCTGCCCGGTCGGCGATCACAACGCTGACCTTGTGAGGTGGCTTCGCAAGTACGGTCTCTTGGCCGCTCTCAGCCTTCTTCCTCGAACATATGGGATGGCGCCGGGCATGCCTGACCTACACGGCCATCCATCTCGTTGTCTCGTTGCCGCTGGTCCTTTTCGTCCTGCCGGGGAATGGCAGGGGCAAGCCTGACGGCAGGTGGAAAGAAGCTCCTGCACGGCAGGGAGCGGCGAGCCTACCGGTCATCATGGCGGTTTTGGTGCTGTCGGGGCTAGGCGTTACCATCGTATCGGTGCATCTGCTGACCATGTTGCAACAGCGCGGCTTGTCGCTGGCGGAAGCGGTGGCGCTCGGGGCGCTGATCGGCCTCGCCCAGGTCGCTGGCCGGATCGGGGAAATGGCGAGCGGCGGACGGCATCACCCTGTCTGGATGCTCGCGGCCGCCTGCGCTTTGACCGCCACGGGAATGGCGATGCTTGCATCCGGCTTTCGCGTCATCGGCCTGTCGTTGGTTCTGTATGGGGCAGGAAATGGTATCTTCTCAATCGCCAAAGGCGCGCTACCGCTCGCCCCGTTCGGTGCTTCTCGGTATGCACCGATCATAGGACGCCTCGCGCGACCCAGCCTTATCGCTCAGGCTCTCGGTCCGACCGTGGGCGCGTTCCTGCTATCGATCACCGGGACCGGCCAAGCTCTTATCGTGCTGACCGCTCTCGCCATCGCCAATCTTGTACTGGTAGCGCTTCTATGGAGGCAGATCTATCAATCCACCAGTCTCAACGCTTGTCGCTCAGGACGAGATCTCCAGGAGTTGGATCAGAAGACTAACTGAACTGATGCGGTGGATGCCCCCTTCGCCCGGCATCGTATGATGCTGTCCGCGCCATTGTGGCGCTGCCGAAGGAGGAAAGCATGTCAAACCTGCACATTCTGGCGATCGACCTCGTCAAGCGAATCTTCCAGATCCGTGGGACCGATCGGGGTGGGGCGTATGTGGATGCCCCCCACTTTGCAAGGATTTTCTTCCAACTCCTTCTGCAGCACGGTGCTTCTATCGGTCGTGTGTCAGGCCTCTGATCGTGGCCTTCACCACGGGGCCGGTATGCAGTTCGAAGAACAAGGGTCCACATCGGTTCAGAGAGCTTTGTGCTCGAGCCCCGGGACTGGTTCTCCCCGTCCTGAACATTGAAGTCCGCCGCATAGGTCGTCAGTGGATCTCCTTGCCGGGGTCAACCGCCCCCGAGACGTTCGCCGTTTTCCTCCGCCAGGAGTTCACCGCTCACGCCATTCGGTAATTCTGCTCCCTCGTCATGATCACCCACATGATCCGGGCCATCTTGTTCGCCAGAGCGACCGCCGCGACCATCCGAGGCTTGCGTCCGACGATTTGCCCAGGCCAATTGTCCGGCATAATGCCTTTCGAATGACCCACCGGATCCGGCTCATCGCGCCGACGATCAACAGCTTGCGAATGTCGGTCTGTCCCATCTTGCTAACCCCGCCGAGTGGTGTCTTGGCGCCGGTGGATCGCTGCCACAGCACGAGGCCGAGCCACGCGGCAAAATTCCTGCCGCTGGCGAAGGTGCGCAGATCAGGTGCAAACGCCATCACCGCACCGGCCGTCACGGGTCCCACGCCGGGCACGGTGCATAGCGTCGCATCTCGACGTTTTCCTGTGTCGCGTCTCTCAGCCTGAGGGTCAGATCGTCGATCTTCGAAATCTTTCCGATCGCCTTATGTACCTGAACCAACCGCTAGGAATTGGGCTACTTGAGATGCTGTACGTTCCGGGCTTTCCCAGTTTATGGAGTGGCCAGAATTGAGATCCAGCCAGATTTCTGCATTCGGTAGCGCGCTGGCAAGCTTCCTTTGGGCCGATTCATCAAAAATCTCGTCAAGACACCCGCCAAGCACGAGAGTCGGAGTACGTAGCGTGTACAGGGCAGAGCTATCAAAATCCGCCGGCCTGTAGTCGATCAATCCCTGAAGCGCCGCCGACCAGACATGTGCCGGCAAGAGGCTGCTCTCCCGTACTATGTCTTCCATCGACATGGTGGAGTCGATGGGATTGACGCAGGTGCCACTCTGGAAAGACCTCGCGAAATCCTGACCAACGGGATCGGAGAGCCCCTGCGTCTCGCGGTGAAAGCTGCGAAGAACAGCATTGTCGGCGGTCGGCGCGGTGGCGATCAGCACCATGCGCGACACCCTATCAGGGGCAGTGAGCGCGATGCTCTGCGCAATGAAGGTGCCCATCGAATGGCCGACAATGGCTGCCTTCGGCACGCCCATCGCCGTCATGAAGGCGAGGATGTCGGACGCATAGCCGTCGATTGAGTAGCCCCCCTCCGGTTTCGACGATCCACCGTGTCCGGGCAGGCTTGGAGCGAAAGCTGCAAAGCGGGACGGTAGATAATCCAGCACGCCTTTGAACGAGTACCAGCTGTCGGCATATCCGTGGATGAGTATGAGCGGTTCGGTTCCGCCGGGCCTGCGCACGTATTCCAGGGTCTTGCCGTCTGGTAACGATATGTATCGACGTTTATAGGATGTAATTGGGGACATACTTGGCTCCGCATGGAGAATTGACTGTGATTGAGAGGCTTCGCCGCTCCCGGCGAAGCCCACCCGATGATGTAACGGGCGAGGCAGAAGGAAGCCCGCCCTGCTCAGTCCTGAAGGTGGCTCCAAGCGAGTTGGTTGTAGGCTGCGGGATCGGTTGCCTTCACTTGGAGGGAACGCCCCCAGCCAAGAAGACCGACCAGAACGAAAGCGCCAGGAATGAGCCATACCCGCCATGTTTCGTCGCCTGTGAGCAGCGGCAGATTCGTCAGGGCGAGAATCAGAAAGCCACCAAGGCTGATAGTGGCGATCATTGGTGCCAAAAGATTTTGCCAGACCGTTGTCTCATGCGGATTGGTCCGGAAGAACCTTATGATCGAGAGGCAGACCAGAACCTGAACGATCAGCACACCCAGTGCCGAGGACGCAGCCAACCAGGAATACAGGATCGCGTAGGGATCGAGCCCGACAATCCCCGCGACACATATCGAGACCAGCGCGAAGGCCGTGTAGGAGCGGCAGGCCAGACGCGGTGCCTGATACGCCGTATCCGTCTGTCCGAGCGCCTTCGGCAGGAGACCGTCGCGGCCCAACGCGAACAGATAGCGGCTGATTGTGTTTTGGAAGGAAAGGACGCAGGCGAAGAGGCTCGTTACCAGCAGAGCCGTCATGACGAGCTTCAGCCATTCGCCGACACGGTCGGCCGCCGTATTGGTGAAAAGGTCCGAGAGGTCGCCCGTGGCGATCTCACGGATACTGGACGACCCGTAGGCGACAACCATGCACCATGCAGAGAAGGCGTAAAATGCGGTGATCACGAGCACTGCGACATAGGTCGCCGTGGGGATCGTGCGGCGTGGATTCTTTGCTTCCTCGGAAAAGATCACCGTCGCCTCGAATCCGATGAACGAAGCTACGGCAAACAGCAGGCTGACACCCAGGCCGGTCGAGAACACGGTCTGCGAATTGAACGACGCCAGATTTATGCCTTCGGGACCACCGCCCTGAGCGAGAATGGCAATGTTGAGGATCATTAGGACCGTCACCTCGCCGATCATGCAGATTCCCAACACTTTGCCGGAGAGTTCGATACTTCGGGTTGCGAAAATATCGACGGCAATCATGCAAATGGCCGTCCAGACCCACCACGGGAGAACCAGCCCTGCGCTCTCCCCGATGCCGGCGGCGACAATTCCGAAAAACGAATAGACCGCGATCTGGATCGTTATGTAGGTAAGGAGGGTCATGGCGCCGGTCGCGGAACCCCAGGACTTTCCAAGCCCTCGCGACACGAACACGTAGAACGCGCCGGCGCTGCCGATATAACGGCTCATGGCCGTGAAGCCGGAGGCAAAGATGAGATAGGCGAGCCCCGCTAGAAGATATGCCGCCGGGGCGCCGGCACCGTTGCCGATCGAAAAGGCCAGCGGTGCGGCACCGACGATGGCGGTCAGCGGTGCGGCCGCAGCGATAACGAAAAAGACAATACTTGCAGCGCCAAGCGCATTGCGCCGCAAACCCGCTGTGGGTACTTGATTATTTGACATCGAAAGTCCTCCCAAACGGTGGGAGCGTGCCACAGGCGCCTTGGCCGCGCTTGACAACTTCGGTCGACGGCCTGATGGTTTCGGCCAATTTGGCGGATTTAGTACGAATGGGTTCTGCACCACTCTTCGGCATGCCCGATTTCGAAAGACAGAGCCCTTGCCTGAGGACACCTGCGTGAGACCGGTGCCCGGTCACCAACCTTTTGGCCACCCTCGGTTGGTGGAGCATTTGGGCATGGTGCAACTCGGCGTAACCGCCGGATTCGATGAGATCGTCAGACGGCACGGTGGCGAGCCCGACAGGGTCATCGAAGCGTCGGGGCTGAAGCCTGCTTTTGCCAGCGCCCCGTCCAAGTCGCAAACTCCTCAGATTACGCTTGGTGCTTTCTCATCTTTTCTGCGCGCTGCCGCAACTGAATGTCGGCTGCCGACCTTTAGCGTCGAATTTGCTCATGCTTTTGATGTCCGGTCTCTGGGTGCTATCGGCTATCTTTTCCAGCTTGCTCCGGACTTGGGTACGGCTCTCCGAGATTTCTGCGCGTATTTCGAACTCGTTCAGGACAACACTGAGATCGGCCTGGAAACGCATGGCGATCTAGCGCGCATCACCTATTCGGTGCACGGCGGTAGCCCGGAGGACAAAGCGCCGGATGCGGAATTCTCCGTAGCCATGCTGGCGGCGGCGCTTGGAGCCGGTTGGAGCAAAGGTTCCGATGTATGCCGGGTGGATCTGGAATATCGCCCGAACTGGCATCTGGACGCCGCTCCGGCATGGTTGAAGACAGACATTCGACCAAGCTCGGCCGGCAACGCCGTACTTGTTCCCAGCAAGATGTTGGACCAACCTGGATGCTTCGCCGACGCGTATCTTTACGGCGTTGTCGCAAGGCGAGTGGTCGAGGACCATCGCAATCTTGCCACTCGCCGGAGTTTCGTGAGCATGGTCACGGAAGCGCTGACGAGCGGTTTCAGTCGCCATGAAATAGAGCTAACCACGGCGGTCTGCATCGCCAATGAATTCGGCATCAGCACCCGAACGCTTCACAGGCAGCTTGCACTCTTCGGATCGAACTTTCGCGACTTGCGAAACTCCGTCATGCTTCACAGTGCAAAGGAGCTTCTCACGGACACAGAAAATTCGGTGACAGACGTTGCCCTCATGCTGGGGTTCAGCGAAACTGCTGCCTTCTCCCGCGCATTCCGCCATCTCGCCGGCCAGACGCCAGTGCAATTCCAGCGATCTGGCCGCAGCCCACGAAACTTGTTTGCCCGATCATAGACCCGCCTCACGGCTCCGTCGCAAGAGCGGCCATTCGCGAGTGGGCAGAGGTTTGTGAAACACTACGCCAGGACGAAGGCCGGTCAATCGCTATGATTGCGAGTGCATTGACGATAGCGATGTTATCCGCCCTTCCAACGGCAGTGTAACTTTCATCACGAGACCGAATGATGGGATCGCAGACTCCTGACGAGGGCATCAGACGGCACGGTGTTTCCAGTCAGAGGCGTAAACACAGTTCGGGGGAAGCGGAAATCCTTGAACTCAGCACACATGCGCTATTCCAGAGTAAGATCGGGCGTACCCGATGCCGGCCATTGGGATGCCAAGTCGATTCCCGCTGGCGAGCGCGTGATAAGGGGCATCTTGCCTGAGCGGTTATCCAAGTGGGCCTCTGACGTCTTTACTCGCTCCGCCCGGTGCGTCAGGGGGTGAGCTGTTCTGGACCGACGTGCTTTCGCGTGAGGTGTTCACAGTGCCTGCCGGTGGTCGGATGGCAAACATCCGAAATTGGCGCGGTAGCAGCGTGCGAAATAGGACTGGGATGCGAAGCCGCTTGCCAGCGCCACGTGGAGGATCGACATTGGCGTTTGGCGCAAAAGCCCGCGGGCGCGTTCGAGCCGGAGCATCAGGTAGTAACGGCTCGGCATTGTCTGCATTTCCCGATCGAACAGGCGCGCTCTAGTCTAGTTGCCGGAGAGAAAGGCCGACGGCGTTGGCAAGAGCGGCGATGCTCATTGGACTCTCAACATTTTTGGCCATAAGTTCGATGGCGTTTCTCAGCACCGGCGACTTGCTGCGCAGATCGCGACCCGGCCCGGCCCGCTGCCGGAGCCGGGTGAGCGAACGCGCTCATGCTGTTCGCCATGGGCAGCGCGGAGTTTCTGATGGGAGGCATTCTCCCGAAAATTGCGGAAGACCTGCAAATCACCTTACCGGCCGCAGGCACCCTGATATCCGCTTTCGCAGTCGGCGCTTTGGTCGGCGCGCCACCACTGGCGATCATGACGCTGCATTGGCCCGGACGCGCCACGCTGTTTCTCAGTCAGGCCGCGTTTGTGGCCGCCACGGCATTCAGTCTGATAGCGGAGGGATATGCGGGAATCCTGATCGCAAGGTTCGTCATGGGGCTGGCCTATGCCTGCTTCTGGGCGGTCGCGGCATCCACGGCCGTTCGGCTCGTTGCCCCGGATCGTCGCGCCAGGGCGTTGTCGGTCGTGGTCAGCGGTCTGACCGTCGCCATGGTTTTGGGCGGTCCCGCGGGAACTTTCATCAGCGAGTTGGCAGGCTGGCGTGGAGGGTTCTGGGCCGTGGTTGCCGCGACCACCGTTGCAGCGATTGCCATCCTGCTGGTTCTGCCCGCAAGGACAGGCGGTAACATGCCGGCACCCGACACGGCGGGCGAACTGAGGGCCATGAAGCGCCCCGTTCTTTGGGTGGCCTATGCCACGACGGCCGCGACGACCGCCGCCTATATGGGCACCTTCAGCTATATGGGAGCCTTGCTTCTCAATGTAAGCGGGCTGCCGCTCGGCTGGCTGCCTGCGGTGCTGTCCCTGTTCGGTCTTGGCGCGTTCCTTGGGCTGTCGATCGGTGGCCGCACGGCAGACCGGCATCCGTTCGCCACGCTTGGCTTGGGCATTGCCGGTCTGATCCTGGTGTCCGTGGCAATCGCGTTGTTTGCCCCGCACATGGTCGTCGTCGTCGTTCTGGTTTTTCTGCTCGGCGTCGCGGGGTTCCTGCTGAACCCGGCAGTTTGGGGGGGAGTTTACGTTATCGCGCCCGACGCGCCCACTCTGGCAGGGGCAACAAATTCATCGGCCTTTCAACTTGGCCTGACCGTTGCGCCGCTGCTTGCCGGCCTTCCAATCAGTTACGGCTATAATCTGGCCTCCGTCGGATGGATCGGCGCCGGACTTGGTGTGCTCGCCCTGGTCCTGGCCTTCCTGGACCGGCGGATGAGCCGCGCCTGACGGCTGACGGCGCGGGGATATCGATAGCAAGTTCGGCATCCCCGACTGATTAATCATCAGCCCTTCGTTTACTTCTGCGCTGTCTGCTTCTTATCCTGAGCAAGCACGTAGGCGACAAGCGCGTTGGCATATCCGTGGCCCAGCCCATGCTGGTCCTTCAGCCATGCGACCAGCTCCATGTGTTTCGCTTCAGGTCTGCTCCGGATCAGATCAAGCCATTCCCCGACAGGTCGACCGTACTTCTTCTCGATGGAGGGGAAGTAAGACGCTGGGCCCTTCACGGGTTCAGCCTGGGACGATTTCTCCTGCATGTTGCGTCTCCTCAGGTCAGGTTCGTGGTGGTGGGGAAGTTGTGAGCAGTCTCGCCGCCCCTCAGCTTTCGACGGCGAGCCCGGCAGCCTTCCAGTCGGGAAAACCATCCGCAAGTCGGCGAACCCGGAACCCCCGTGCTTCCAACAGGGTCGCCGCTGACGTCGAGAGAACACAGTAAGGCCCTCTACAATAAGCTATGATTTCCTGGCCTGGCGGAAGCTCAGACAATCGTCGCTCCAGTTCCGCGGTCGGGATATTGAGCGCACCAGGCAGGTGCCCGAGCGCATATTCTTCCGCTGAACGCACGTCCAGCAACGTCATCCCGCCTGTGCGGAGGCGATCCAGAAGCTCGTCGCGCGAGATCGAATCATGCCTGCCGCCGGCGTTGGCCGGATCGGCAGCCAGTTCGCGTATCTCGACGCGCATATGCTCGGCATATCCGCGCAATGAGGCCAGCACCGTTTCGACAGGTCCGCTGCCGAGGCGGTAGAGAACCCGTTTGCCGTCGCGGCGCGTCTCTACGAACCCTGCTCGCCGCAAATGCTGAAGATGCTGCGACGTGTTGGCGATTGTCAGTCCGGTAAGTTCGGCCAGTCTTTCGACCGGCCGCTCGCCCTGGGCAATATGCTCCAGCAGCATGAGCCGATGCGCATGGCCAAGCGTACGAGCGATCTCGGCGAGGTCTGTAAACAGCTGCGTATGGATGTCAGTTTTGGTCATTGACAGGTTGCTATCATCAGACAATCATTCAAGCAACATATTGAATGATTGTCTGATGGCTTCCGTGCCAGCAAGGAGATCCTGCGGATGGGTGGTGAATTGGTGACCGGCGTCTTTGGAGCGGTTTTTATCGGAATTGGCGCGACGGCGGTTATGGATGGATGGGCGATCCTGCAGAAGCGGATTTTTGGTGTGCCGTCTCTCGACTATCGGCTGGTCGGGCGATGGATCGGCCATTTCTCCAGTGGACGCTTCAGGCATGACAGCATCGCGAAGGCGGATGAGGTGCAGGGCGAGGTCGTGATTGGTTGGGCGGCCCATTACCTGACAGGCATTGCCTTCGCCGGCCTCCTGCTCCTGATCTGGCCCGAATGGGTGCGACATCCGACGCTCTGGCCTGCTTTGCTGGTTGGCATCGGCAGCATTATCGCCCCGTTTCTCGTCATGCAGCCTTGTCTTGGGGCGGGCATCGTTGCCCGCCGCACGCCACAACCCTGGCGCTCGCGATTTCGTAGCCTCGTTGCCCACACTTCCTTTGCGATAGGTCTCCTTGTTTCAGGTGTCCTGTTGGCGGGATGGATAACGGGCTCTGTGCAAATGTGATCAATAGAAATGCGGCGGCGGCATTCAGCACAGATCGTTGATCATCAATGGGGAGAAGCCGACCTTACTCGGGTCGCGTATTCCCTTGGTGTCGCTCATCCAAACGCCCACTGCGCCGAGTATCTGAACTTCCGCCAAGCGCCACATTCGGCGTGGCGCAATCCAGCGGCAGCGCCCGCGTGAAGGCGCTGGAGGGAGACCTTGGCGTTCTCCTGTTCGCGCGCCATGCTCGGGGCGTCCGACTGACCGAGGCCGGACGCCACTTCATCAAGCGCGTGTGGTATCGGGAAAACCATCCCGGCATCGACGTCGAAATCACCGAGGGTACGGCCGGCGATGCGGTGATGCAGCTTCGCGCCGAACGGCTGGCCGTGGCGTTCGGCGTCGGAAGGCCCGAACTGCCACACCGCTCGATCTGAACCAACCGCTGGTGGCGGTGCTGCCGAAGGGGCATCGCCGTACAGGGCAGTCGGCAATCACATGGACCGATCTGGCCGGCGAGACCTTCCTTGTCCGTTATGGTGGCACCGACCCGCAAGTCCACGACCATATCGTGCTGCGCCATGCCGGCCGCTGGCCAGCGCCCCCGATCCGACTGAAGCCGCCCGCAGCCTCTCAGGAATCTGGCACGTAGCGCATGTCAGTCTGCGTTTCGCGCCATTCCCGTAGCATCGTCGCACGACGCTTTGGATAGCGTTCTTCAAGGTTTGTGAGGACGGTTATCCTATCTGTTCGGAAGTGCCGGAAAGCCATTCTTTCCTCGCACCATCCGACGAGTATCCGAACCTTCTGAAAATAGCCCAGGGCGAAGGGCCATATGGTCCTGTCGGATTGGTTGCCTGTTACATTAACATACGTCAGGCGGAGCTTCTGCTCATTGCGGATCGCTGCCCGCGCAACCCTGAGATCGACCGTTTCGGCATCTTTGAATGTTCTTGGCCCAACAAGCAGAGCACTGCTTTCCAATTCATCTTTCAGGTTCTCCGGCAGCACCGCCGCGATTTTTGCGAGCGCATCCGACGCAGCTTTTGTCATCGGCTCATCAGCAAACTTGGACACCCACCGAAAACCGAGCATCAGAGCTTCCAGTTCGGTTTGAGAGAACATCAGGGGCGGCAACATGAAGCCCGGCCGAAGGATGTAGCCGACGCCCGGCTCGCCCTCGATGCTCGCACCCTGCGCCTGTAGTGACGCAATATCCCGGTAGAGTGTGCGAATACTAATGCCGAGTTCGTCGGCCAGCCGTGCTCCGCTCACCGGGCGCTGATGGCGCCGGAGGGCTTGCAGGAGGGACAGCAATCGTTCAGATCGGGCCATGACTCATACTGCCAGTTTTTGGCAGCGGCGTCGCGTATATTCGTCCGGCAACATCGCAACAGGACGACTTTTGATGGCCCTTCCAAACCTCATTCTTCTCTATGTCGAAGACCCGGCTCGGAGCAACCAGTTCTATGAAAAGCTGCTGGGTAAAGCGCCGGCAGCATCATTTCCGACCTATGTAGCCTTCGAGTTCTCCAACGGCTCGAACCTGGGCCTATGGTCCACGAAGGCGGCGAACTTTGTGTCGTCCGGAACGGGCCATCGCTTTGAGCTTGCGTTCATGGTGGACGACGACGCAGCGGTGGATCGGCTTTACGACACCTGGCGAGCCGCTGACGTGCCAATCGAGCAGGAACCGAGCGTAGCAGTCTTCGGACGCACGTTCGTTGCTCTTGATCCGGATGGACATCGCATCCGCGTTTGCACGCCTGACGACCAGGCATCGCGCGGGTGAGCATAACAGGGCAATTCCAGAACAGGAGGTGAGATCTCCTAGCGATAGGAATGTTGCCTGGATGTCACGCCGTTTGCCCATGACCCTGTACCCCTCTAGTTTTTCAGCGTCGAAAAAGGCTGGATCGGTTTTTTGCAGCTAACCGATGCGTATCGACCACTTAGATTTGCATGTTTTTCGAGAGTTGACGGTGTCGGGCGTGGAGATATGGTCACCTCCTGAGGTAATACGAGGCATGTGGCTTTTTTATTGCTTTGGGCCTGAGCGAATACTGGTGGAAGTTCGCGCAACATCAACCCCTGCACAGAGGTGCAGCCAGGCAGAGGTATCAGGATGCCAGGAGATGACTCTCAGAACTGGTAAGCGCAATTATCCGGGTGATCAGAGCGTTTAGCTGACCTTTCCGTGCTTGGCGAGGAAATCGAGCAGCGCGCGAACACGCGAGGGCAGTCGTCCGCCCTGGCCGACATAGACGGCATGGAACGCTTCTTTCTCGCCCATGGCGAGATTATCGAGAACAGGCACCAGCCGTTTGGCGGCAATGTCCTCGCGCACGGTGAAGGCAGCAAGGCGGGCAAGGCCTGTCCCGGAAAGCGCCAGATACCGAAGACCCTCCCCATCGCTCGTCTGCACGCGGCCTGTCGCCGGTACAACGGTGGTTTTCCCGTTCTCCCGCAGTGGCCAGCCATCGACGGCGCGGGCATAGCCGAAGCCGAGGCGATTGTGCCCTTCCAGATCGGCGATGGAGCGCGGCACGCCATAGCGTTCCAGATAGGACGGTGCAGCAACGATTGTCAGCGCCGTCTCGCCAAGTTTGCGCGCGACAAGGCTGGAGCTTTTCATCGGCCCGGCCCGGACAGCTACGTCGGTGCGCTCAGCCAGAAGATCGACCACCGCATCGGTTTGCACAATATCGAGCGTGACACCGGAATGCAGCGCCAGAAACGCCGGTAATGCCGGCGCGAGGACGTGATTGAAGTAGGAGGCGCTGGTGTTGACGCGCACGCGGCCTACGGCTTGTTCGCCGACGCTGGCGATGCGCTCGGCATCGTCCAGATCGGCGAGAATTCGGGTTGCCCGTTCGTAGAAGGCGCAGCCTTCGGGCGTGAGCTGCAGGCGGCGGGTCGAGCGATTGAGCAACCTTGCGCCAAGACGCGCTTCCAGCCGTGCAATGAGCTTGCTGACCGCCGAAGGCGTCATGCGGGCTGCCCGAGCAGCGGGTGAGAATCCACCGAGCTCGACCACACGAACGAACACCTCCATCTCACCGGATCGGTTGGTTTCAAGTCGTGCCATGATGAGTTGATCTCACAAGTGATATTCCCAACAGCATTCTATTTCACCCGGATCCGAGCGTCTATCTTTCACGGCATCGTTGCGAATGAAGATCGGGAAGTATCATGCGTCTGGCGCTCTATGCTCTGACAGCCGGCGCCTTTGGCATCGGCGTCACCGAATTTGCCATCATCGGCCTCCTGCTGGAGGTCAGCCGTGACCTGGGCGTTACCATCGTCGCGGCCGGGGTGTTGATTTCCGGCTATGCGCTCGGCGTCACGTTCGGCGCACCGATCCTGACTGTGCTGACCGCCCGCTGGCCACGCAAGCATGTGCTCATCGGGTTGATGGTCATTTTCTTCGTCGGCAATGCGGCCTGCGCGCTCGCGCCGACCTATGGCTGGCTGATGGCGGCGCGCGTGCTGACTGCGCTGACGCATGGCACCTTCTTCGGCGTCGGGGCGGTGGTGGCGACCAGCCTCGTTTCCGAGGACAAGCGCGCCTCTGCCATCGCCATCATGTTCACGGGCCTCACGGTCGCAACCGTGCTCGGCGTGCCCTTCGGCACATGGCTCGGCCAGCACTATGGCTGGCGCGCGACGTTCTGGGCGGTGACGCTGGTGGGACTGGTCGCGCTTGTCGTCCTCACCACGCTGGTACCGCAGGACCGATTGCGGCCGGAAGCGTCGGACTGGCGGGCTGATCTGCGCGCCATTGCCCGCCGCCCGGTATTGTTCGGCCTGCTGACGACCGTGCTCGGTTATGCCGGCGTTTTTGCCGTCTTCACCTATATCTCGCCGCTGCTGACAGAGATCAGCGGCTTTGCCGACAGCGCCGTCTCACCGATCCTGCTGGTTTTCGGCGGCGGTCTGGTCGTGGGCAATCTGCTGGGCGGCAGGCTGGCCGACCGCAACCTGATGCGCGCCATCATCGGCACGCTGGCGGTGCTCACCGTCATCCTCGGCCTGATGTCCTTTGCCCCTGGCAACCAGATTGCAGCCATCGTCTTCACCGGCCTGCTTGGCGCGGCCGGCTTCGCCACCGTCGCGCCCCTGCAGATGTGGGTTCTTTCCCAGGCCAAAGACGCAGGTCAGAGTCTCGCATCGAGCATCAACATCGGGGCCTTCAATCTCGGCAATGCACTCGGCGCATGGGCGGGCGGCATTGTCATCGATGAAGGGCCGGGGCTCGCTATGGTGCCGATCACGGCGGCGCTGTTTCCCCTTCTCGCCATCATCACGGCACTGATCGCCGTGCGGACGAGCTGAAACACCACCCTCACGCCCTCATGCAATCCCGTTCACTAAGGAGCATTTTCATGGACTATCGACCCCTCGGAAAATCCGGCCTCAAGGCGCCGGTTCTCAGCTTCGGTGCCGGCACCTTCGGCGGTTCCGGACCGCTGTTCAGCAATTGGGGTCAGTCCGATGCAGTCGAGGCCCGTCGCCTCGTGGACATATGCCTGGAGGCCGGCGTCAATCTGTTCGACACGGCAGACGTCTATTCGGACGGTGCTTCCGAGGAAGTGCTGGGCGAAGCGATCAAGGGACGGCGCGACACAGTGCTGATCTCGACCAAGACCAGCCTGCCGATGGGCGACGGCCCCAATGATGCGGGTTCCTCGCGCTTCCGGCTGATCCGGGCCGTCGAGGATGCGCTGCGCCGTCTCCAGACCAACTATATCGACCTGCTGCAACTCCATGCCTTCGACGCCGGCACGCCGGTCGAGGAAGTGCTTTCGACGCTCGATACCCTCGTTCGCACCGGAAAGGTCCGCTATGTGGGCGTCTCCAACTTCTCGGGCTGGCAGATCATGAAATCGCTGGCTGTCGCTGACCGTTACGGCTGGCCGCGCTATGTCGCCAATCAGGTCTATTACTCGCTGGTCGGGCGCGACTATGAATGGGATCTGATGCAGCTGGGCGAGGATCAGGGCCTTGGCGCGATGGTCTGGAGTCCGCTCGGCTGGGGCCGGCTGACCGGCAAAATCCGGCGCGGTGCACCGCTGCCCGAAGGCAGCCGCCTGCACGAAACCGCCAGCTTCGGCCCGCCGGTGGACGACGAACACCTCTATCGTGTTGTCGATGCGCTCGACGCCGTGGCGAAGGAAACCGGCAAGACGATCCCACAGATCGCGCTCAACTGGCTGCTGCAACGCCCGACCGTTTCCTCGGTCATCGTCGGCGCGCGAAATGAGGAACAACTGCGCCAGAACCTTGGTGCTGTCGGCTGGAGCCTCACATCCGATCAGGTCGCAAAGCTGGACGAGGCCAGCACCGTCACCGCACCCTATCCCCATTTCCCTTATCGCCGGCAGGAGGGCTTTGCGCGGCTAAACCCGCCGCTGGCAGGTTAAACTGCTCTCAAGCTAAGGGATATTGCGGTCAATTTCCCATGCGGAAAGGAGCTTTCCGGCATGTCTGGCCAGATTTGTCAGGCGCTCCTTTTCCAGACCGTCCCGCGCCGCCTGGGCAAGCCCCTGCAGGAGGACTGCACAGAGGTCGGACAGTTCCTGAACAGGCGTGTCATTCCGAAGCCTGCCATTACGGATGTCCCCACTCAGCCGTTCCGAAATCTGTTGCGAGCGTTGCTGTCGCAGACACAGCAAGGTCTGTGCCATTTCCTGACTTTGCGGCGCATTGCTGGCGACGGAACTGACCATGAAACACCCGCCAGGTGTGTCTGAGCGTGTAAACAATTCCACAGCGGCATTGAACATTGCTTCAATGCCGCTGGCTGCATCCACCGTGGCGTTCAGTGCCCGGAGCAGGCTATGCGCATAGGCGGTCTCGTAATGTTGCACCGCTTCGGCGAACAATGCCTCTTTCGATCCGAATGCGGCATAGATGCTTGGTGAATTGATGCCCATCGCCTCGACAAGATCATTCATCGAGTTAGCTTCAAAGCCGTTGCGCCAGAACGCCATCAGCGCACGGTCCAGTGCCTGCGTACGGTCAAAAGTTCTTGGGCGTCCTCTTGTGGCCATATCATCCTCATTCTGTGTCGTTCATCATATAAATACCTCGACAGCCATGAAGCAATTGCCTAATTGTGTGTTGACCGACACAAAAAGGGACGTGCAATGATCAGCTTCGCGTTTTCGGGCAGGACGGCTCTCATTACCGGTGCGGGCAGTGGTATCGGCCGCAGTATTGCAATAGCCTTTTCGCAAGCCGGAGCCAGGACGGTTGTGGCCGGGCGACGGCTGCCGGAACTGGAAGAAACCGTCCGCATGATCGGCACTGCAGGGGGCGAGGCGGTAGCCATTGCGGCCGATGTTGCAAATGAAAGGTCAGTCAGTGAGTTAATCCGTGATGCCGGCCCGCTTCATCTGGCTGTAAACGCGGCCGGCATCGTGCAGGGGGGATCGCTGGATGACATGAACGCGGAAGCATTCGAGCGGGTTTTCGATGTCAACGTCACGGGGCTGTGGCTGGCCATGAAGCATGAAATCCGCGCGATGAAGGCATCCGGCGGCGGAGCCATCGTAAACATCGGCTCAAACATCGGAGCCCGGATCGTTCGTCCGGGTATGGGGGCATATGCGGCATCCAAAGCGGCTGTCAGCAGCCTGACACGCACAGCCGCTCTGGAGGCCGTCGAACATGGTATCCGCATCAATTGCCTTTGCCCGGGGCCAACGGACACCCCGCTTTCGATGCGACCGGGAGAGGACCGGGCTGCACGCGATGCACGGGTGGCGGCAACAAATCCATCTAAACGGGTAGCCGCTACGGACGAGATCGCTGCCGCTACACTCTGGCTCGCCTCCGATGAGGCCGCCTATATCGTCGGGCAGGATATCGTCATCGACGGCGGCGCTTCAGCATGACAGAAGATGCACGGGGCAACGCTGAAACAACAAAAATGCCAGCGGCTGGCCCTTTGTCAACGGTGGTTTCTTAATCCAGCCCGGTAGGCTCGATTAACAACCTGGGTGTCTAGCGGACCGAGGCGGCGGGATAAGCGCTCCGCGACCTGGCCGGCCTCGTCCTGCATCAATGCAACGATCTGACGACAGCGCTCGGACCCCATCCGGCTGGAAATGGCGCCTACGCCGAGAGCGGCAACGGCCTCACCCTTCTCGCCCAAGATCGGCACCCCGATCGCCGTCATACCGGGTGCGACGCGACCGGGATTCAGCGCATAGCCCTGCTGACGCGTTTCTGCGACAAAATCGAAAAGCTGAGTAGCGCTCAGGTTCCATTTGCGTTCGGCTTCCGTCGCATTTAGCGCGATGGCTCGACTTACAAATTCGTCTGACTGAAACGCCAGGAGCGCAAGACTTCCCGCCCCAACGCCAAGCGGACGGCGATCACCAATATCAAGAGTCAGTGTCTTGATCGGATAATCCCCTTCGAACCGCTCGATACAGATCGACTCATAATTATGCCGGATCGACATATAAACGGTATCCTGAGTTTGTTCCGTCAGGCGACCCATCGAGGGGTGGGCAGCATCACGCAACCCGAAGCGATTGGCCGCGATGGCGCCAAACTCGCACAGTTCAAGCCCAAGGAAATAGCTGCCCCCGGTCGGCTCTTGCTCAAGCAGGCCCGCCTGAACCAGCGCACCCAGAAAGCGATGGGCGGTGGAGCGGCTCAGACCGGTTTCGTTTGAAATGTCAGCCAGTTTTGCACCAAGGCTCCGCCTCGCTGCAACGGCTCGCAGGATCAGCATAGCGCGATCGAGGCTTTGCATGCTCTGAAGGCGGTCGCTGTCAGTCCTAGAATCGTCTGCACACATAGTAGGATAGATATCCGATAAATGGGACAGAGTGAATGGCTTCCCTCCGAAGGGACCGGGAATGGACATCATGGTTACGCACTTTCGAAGCCGACCACCGAAGATCCGCATTGACATGCTATCGGTATTCCATTTATTGAGATTGAATTCCATTCAATAGGACAATCGGTGATATGAGACACCGGGACCCCGGTGGAATAGCAGAAGGCAAAAGGCGCTTCGGTCGTGTCGGCCGAAGGCACGGGAGGAGAACATGAGAAATGCGCTATTGAGCTGTCTCAGCTCGGTCGGACTTGCATATCTGGCACTTGGTTCGCATGCCGCCCTGGCTTCCGACGCACCCAAAATTTGCGTCAACCGCTATGTTTCAGCTACTGTCATTGATGAAATCCTGAAAGGTTTCGATAACGGCCTGCGGGACGCCGGCATCTCGAAGGCGAACGTGGTCCTTCAAAATCCCGAAGCTGACGCCGCAACGCAGCAGACGCTTGCCCAAAGTTTTGTCAGCGACGCCTGCGACGTGATCGTCGCCATCAGCACGCCCGGAGCGCAGGCCTTCAAGCGTGCGACAGATTCCATTCCCGTCGTGTTCATCGGTTCTTCCACACCTGTCGAGGCCGGGCTGGTGGAATCCTTCGATGCCCCTGGTGGCAATTTCACCGGAGTTGCCGACCCGGCACCGGTGGAAGGGGACATCGATGCCATGCTGCAGGTCCTGCCGCAGATGAAAACAGTCGGAGTCATCTACAAGGCGGGTGATCCTGCCGGCGACTTCCTGGCCAAACGCGCTATCGCGCATCTCGAACGCAAGGGTCTGGTTGCGATCGAGGCGACCATTGCCAATGCTGGTGAAGCCACACAATCGGCGCAAGCACTTGTCGGTCGCGTCGATGCCATTCAGATCCCGGGCGACTCGACCACCCTCAGTGCCATGGCGGCCATCCTGAAGGTCGCGGACGATGCGAAACTGCCGGTCTTCGGCGGACTGACGGAAGCGGTGGAGCAAGGCGGCCTGCTGTCTGCATCCTACAGCTATGAGGTCGTCGGCTATCAGGCGGCCGATCTCGTCAAGCGGGTGCTCCAGGGAGAAAATCCCGCAACCATCCCTGTCATTGTCCCAAAAGCTTCCGGGTTCGAGCTGAATCTTTCGAAAGCCGCCAAGCTGGGCATGGACATTCCTGAAGATCTGAAGGCGCGCGCAAGCCGGACTTACTGAAAAAATGGATATCCTGAACACACTCATCATCGGCGCGCAGGTGGGCCTCATATATGGCCCCCTAGCGCTTGGCATCTATTTCGCGCTCAACGTCATGAGCTTACCCGACCTGACACTGGAAGGTTCATTCGGTGTCGGCGGAGCAACGACGGCGATACTTCTCGTGAATGGGCTTGACCCTGCAACCGCCCTGGCCGGCGGTGTGGCGAGCGGTATGGCGATGGGGTTCCTGACCGCCTGCCTTCACGTCTATCTGCATATGAACGTGCTGCTTGCCGGCATTTTGATGACGACTGCCGCATGGTCGATCAGTCTCGCCATCATGGGAGCGGGAAACATCTCGCTCCTGTCGCAGGCCACGCTGTTCGACTGGGTTGGTTCGTTCGGCCTCACCAGCCAGTGGTCGCAGATCGTCGTCGGCGCGGTGTTTTCGCTGGTGATTGCCGGGGCGCTGATCTGGCTCCTGCATACGAATTACGGAATGTCCCTGCGCGCAGCCGGCCTCAATATTCAGACCGCGCGCAGCCTGGGCATTCGAACCGAGATGTGCCAGATCGCGGGCCTCATCATTGCCAACGGGCTGGCTGCGATGACCGGCGGGCTCGTGGTACAAAGCCAGGGGTTCATGGACGTCTCGATTCAGACCGGCGTGATCGTGATCGGCCTTGCCGCTCTGATGATCGGCATGAGCATCTTCAAAACCCCGCGCATCGTACCCTCGATTGTGGGCGTGATCCTCGGCATCTTCATCTATCGCGTGGTCGTCACGCTCGCGCTGAAGCTCGGCCTGCCCCCCTACTTCATCAAGCTGGCCACCGCGATTGTGGTTTTCATCATCGTCGCCATGCGCAGCCACGGCTTCGGGTTCATAGCCTTGCCAGGGTCCGAAAGGGCGCGCAAGGCCGCGCGCGAACATCTCGATTATCTGGAGAATGACCGTGTCGTCAACATCACATGAGGTGGGCTCTGCGCTGAAAATCGTCAATGTTGTCAAGCGCTTCAAGACACCGGGCCGCCACGAGTTCTTCACCGCGGTCAACCGCGTCAACCTGACCATAGAGCCGGGCTCAATCGTTGCCATGGTAGGCTCCAACGGTTCGGGAAAATCAACGCTCCTGTCGATGATCGCCGGCAGCCAGCGACCCGACGAGGGGGAAGTCTACGTGGCCGACCAGGAGGTCACCGACATGCCCTCCTGGCAGCGCACCGGGCTGGTTGCGCTTGTCCGGCAAAATCCAGAGAACAACGTCTTTTCCGCGCTCACCATTGCAGAGAATTTCGCGCTGGCGGATGCAGGAAAGTCGAAGCGCTTCAATCTCAGGCCTGCGGTCACCCAGCGGGTGCGCGACCTGGCTCGTACTGCGCTCGCGCAATTCGGCATGGGGCTGGAGGACCGGATCGACAATCTCGCCGGCAATCTGTCGGGCGGGCAGCGGCAGGCGGTTTCCGTCGCGATGGCGACCTGCCGCAATCCCGGGCTCTTGCTGCTCGACGAGCATGTCTCGGCACTTGACCCGACGCGTGCGCGCATCGTCATGGAAAAGACCGAAGATATCGTGCGGGCACGCAAGGTCGCGACGTTGATGGTCACGCATGATATGAGCCACGCCATCAGGCATTCGGATCGGCTGATCCTGATGCACCGGGGCCAGATCACAATGGATCTCGGCTCGGAAGGGAAAGCAGGCCTTACCGTAGCGGACCTGCTGCGCCGCTTCGAAAGTCTTACCGGAGAAACGCTCCCCGACAGCGCCGTTCTCGCCTGAGGCGGCTCGACCCGGAAAGGCAACGCAACAACACTTTTGAACATCAGGCTCCTGTGCGTATCTGGAGCATAACCAACCCATGAGGTCACCTTCCATGATCATCGACTTCCAACTCCCCGAACTTGGCGAGCAGGTGTCGTCAGCCACCGTCACGTCCTGGAACAAGGCCGTTGGAGAGCGCGTAGCCAAAGACGAACTTCTGCTCGAGGTGATGACGGAAAAGGTCAATGTCGAAGTGATGAGCCCATGGGACGGCATGCTGGTGGAAATCGTCACAGACGTCGATGCCGATGTATCGCCAGGCGTTCTCGTCGCCAGGTTCGAGATTGCCGATTGATCCTTTCAACCAGTCAGGAGGTCTGCCGTGAAGCCAGATGAGAACCTGAAGGTGGCCTTGTACCAGAATCTCGTCAAAAGCCGGGAACTGGAGGAACAACTCACCGAACTCCCCGGCTTTCATGCCGGTGTGGGGGAAGAAGCCGTGGTCGTGGGGTCTTTCTTCGGTCTTGCGGAAGACGAGTACTGCGCACCTCACTATCGTGGAGCCCTGATGGCCGCTCACATGCGCGGTGCCGACCTGCACCGGCTGATTGCGGGAGTGCTGGGAAAGGCCACCTCCTACAATCGCGGCCGCGTGCGGGGCGACATTTGCCTGCCCTTCCAGTTTCGTACGCTCGGCATGTTCTCAGGCGTCCTGGGCAACCCGATGAACATTGCGACGGGCATGGCACTTGCCGCGAAGCAGAGGCGCGATGGGAAGGCCGTGGTCACCAGCTTCGGCGAAGGCACCAGCAATATTGGCGGCTTCCACGAAGCGCTGAACATGGCAGCCTGCCTCTCGCTCCCGATCGTCTATGTCTGCCAGAACAATGGCTACGCGATGTCGACGCGCACCGAATATGCAATCAAGGCCGCTTCGGTGGCGGACCGCGCTGGCGGGTATGGAGTTCCAGGTGTCCAGGTCGACGGAAACGACGTGCTGGCGGTTTTCGAGGCCGTGCAGTCCGCCTTGCAGCGCGCCCGCGCCGGCCAAGGCCCGACGTTGATCGATGCCCGCACCTACAGACTGAGCGGTCACTATACGGGCGACACCAACTTCTACCAGCCGGCGGAGGAGCGTGAACAATGGATAGCGCGCGATCCGGTGCAGCGATTGCGCGCAGACCTCGCCGCACAAGGCATACTGGACGAGGTGCGTCTGAATGAAATCCGCGCTGCGGCCCATGCCGAAGTCGCTGCCGCCATTGCCGCCGCGCAGGCCGATCCGGAAGCCGATCTGTCCGCGCTCGGCACCAGCGATCTCTACAGTCCCTCCCAGGTCGAAGAGGCCGCAGCATGACCGAGATGACCTTCCAGGAAGCGGTGGTTGCCGCTATCGTCGAAGAAATGGAGCGGGACCCGACCGTGTTCAATCTCGGACAGGATATCGGACCGATCTACAATGGCGCGATGCACTCCGCCAGGGGGCTGTCCGACAGGTTCGGTGCTGATCGCATAATCGACACACCCATATCGGAAACGGCGATGACCGGTGCCGGCATCGGCGCCGCGATCTGCGGAATGCGCCCGATCGTCCAGATCATGTTCGCGGAATTTCTTGGCCTGACCATCACCCCGCTCGCCTGCGAGGCGGCAGCGATGTGGTACAAGTCCGACGGGCAGATTTCGGTGCCGATGGTCATCCGGGTTCTCTGTGGCGCTGGTCCGCATCGCGGTCATGCGGAGGACTATATCGGCCTTGTTGCAGGCGTGCCCGGGCTCAAAGTGGTCATGCCCTCCTGCCCCGGAGACGCCAAGGGCTTGATGACGGCGGCAATCCGCGACAACAACCCGATCGTCTTCTTCGAACATATGGGCATCTACCATGGCCCGAGGCAGGAGGTGCCGGCGGCCGGCGAAGCAATCGCGCTTGGCAAGGCCGATATCAAGCGCCATGGCCGCGATGTGACCATCGTCGCCAGCGGCATGATGGTCCAGCGCTCTTTGCGGGCTGCCGAAAAGCTCGCGGGCGAAGATGTATCGGCGGAGGTGATCGATCCGCGCACGCTCGTGCCACTCGATCTCGACACCGTGCTTGCTTCCGTCCGCAAAACCAGGCGCCTGGTGGTGGTGTCCGAGAGCTGGCGGACTGGTGACCCCCTGTCCGACATGACCGCCCGCGTAGCCGAGGAACTTGCAGGCGAGGGCCCGCTGCGCATTGCGCGCGCCGCCCTGCAGAACACGCCTCGCCCCTTCGCGCTTTCGCTGGCACGCGCCTCAATGCCCGATCTGCAAGACATCATCAACGCGGTTCGCAAGGTGAAGGACGACACGAAATGAACATGGAGTTTGAAGGCAGGGCCCTCACTGACGATCACATCTTCTTTCGCAGCGCCGGGTCGGTAAATCCGGTCGTCGATCGGGCCGAAGGCATCTATCTCTACGACGTCGATGGCAAGCGCTATATCGACGGCATGGGCGGTGTCGGCGTGGTCAGCATCGGGCACAATGTTCCTGAAATCCGCGAAGCCGCCATTGCCCAGATGGACAAGGTGTGCTTTGCGCACCCGTTCCACTGGAAGAATATGCCGCATATGGAACTGAGCGAGCGGATCGCCCGCTTTGCTCCTGAAGGCATGACCAAGATCTTTCTGTGTTCGGGCGGATCAGAAGCCAACGAGTCCGCTATCAAGCTGGCACGACAATACCATGTGGAGCGGGGAAACACCTCCAAATACAAGGTAATATCTCGCTGGAACAGCTTCCATGGAAACACCATCGGCACATTGGCGTCGGGAGGCATGCGCGTGCGACGCGACATCTTCACGCCGCTGCTCACCGATATGCCGCATATTGCCAGCTGCAATTGCTACCATTGTCCGTTCGGCCTCGAATATCCGTCGTGCGAGGTCCGCTGTGCCCATGATCTCGAGGCGGAAATCTTGCGGACCGGCCCGGACAACATCGCAGCTTTCATAGCCGAGCCGGTTGTGGGCGCTGCCGGTGGCGGGCTCACTGCCCCGCCCGAATATTACGGCATCATCCGCGATATCTGCGATCGCTATGACATCCTGATGATCATGGACGAAGTGATCACCGGGTTCGGGCGCACCGGCAGGAATTTCGGCATCGAGCACTGGGGCGTCGTCCCCGACATCATCTGCACAGGCAAGGGCCTCAGCAGCGGCTATACACCGCTCGGTGCCATGATCGTGCATGAAAGGGTGTTCGAGCCGTTCAGGACGGGACGAGGTTTCGCTCATGGCTATACCTTCGGCGGGAATCCCTTGTCCTGCGCCATCGGCGCGTCGGTTCTGAAATACATGGAAGAGCATCAGCTGGTCGGCAATGTCGCACATCTGGAAGAGCGCTTCTTCGAACTCGGGCAGGAATTGCTGGAACTCGATATTGTCGGCGATATCCGCGGCAAAGGCTTCTTCATGGGCATCGAATTTGTCGAGTGCAAGGAGACGCGAGCCGCCTTCCCGCCTGCCCTCAACGTGTCGGGCCGCATCGCCGACCGGGCGTTCAGAAACGGCTTGATCGTCGGCGCCGGCAAGGGCGGGATCGATGGCGTTCATGGCGACCATATCAATCTTGCCCCGCCATTCATCTGCAGGGAAAGCGATCTGGAAGAGATCATCTCGATCTTGCGCATTTCCATCGAGGAGGTCCGGCGTGACCTGTGAAGCGCGCTCCGACGGCCGCGCCCTTTCCCGCCAGGGCATTCCCGTCAGCAAATCGGTACCGCTGACGGGAATGAAGAAGGCGATCGCCGAGCATATGTCGAATTGCCACCAGCAAGTGGCAAGCGTGAGCGTCTTTGCCGATTTCAATGTCGATGCACTGATCGCCGCCCGCAACCAGGGGCGGTTCGAGGTGGAGGGGGTGAAGGTGACCCTCACCCACGTTCTCATCCGCCTCGTTGCCGACACGCTGCGCAAGTTCCCGCTGCTCAACGCCAGCATAGAAGATGGCGCCATTCAGGTGCTGGACGACATCAACATCGGCATGGCCGCAGCCTTGCCCGACGGCAATTTAATCGTTCCGGTCATCCGCAATGCCGACCGCCTTTCCATCGGCGAGATTGCTGTCGAAGCGAGACGGCTGGCCGGCCTGGCAGCAGACGGAAAGCTCGGGCTTGCCGATATCAGGGGCGGCACCTTCACGCTCACGAATGTCGGCATGGTGCGCGGGACCCTCTGGCAGACACCCCTCGTCAATCTACCTCAGGCCGGGATACTGGCGCTTGGGCGCATCCGCGAGGCGCCGGTGGTTCGCAACGGTCAGCTGGCCGTCGGCAGCCTGATGGGAGCCAGTCTCAGCTTCGATCACCGCATCATTAACGGTTTCCCCGCCAGCCAGTTCATGGAGGCGCTGGGAGATGCCATCGATAACGTCGCCGCACACATGGAGGCAAAGAAATGAAGAAGCATCTCCTTGCCGGACTGGCATCTGGGCTGGCTTTGTTTAACGGGCCCGCGCTTGCAGCCGACGCTGCACCTAAGATCTGCGTCAACCGTTATGTCACCGCCGTCGTCATAGACGACATCCTGCGTGGCGTAGCGGCCGGATTGAAAGCACATGGCATCCCGACCGAGGAAATGACGATCCAGAACCCGGAAGCCGATGCAGGCACGCAGCAAACGCTTGCTCAGAGTTTCGTCAGCAGCGGATGCGAGATCATCCTGGCAATCACCACGCCGGGTGCCCAGGTGTTCAAGCGCGTGACAGATACGATCCCGGTCGTATTTCTGGGCTCGGCCACGCCACTGGAAGCCGGCTTGATCTCCTCCATCGCGTATCCAGGCGGCAATTTCACCGGAGTGGCGAACCCTGCACCCGTCGAAGCCGACATCGATCTGATGATCGAGGTCCAACCGAAGATCAAGCGCGTGGGTATAATCTACAAGTCCGGCGATCCGGCTGGCGATCATCTGGCCAAAAGGGCCGCCGCGCATCTGAAGGCACGCGGGCTCGTGCCATTGGAGGCACCTATCGCCAATGCCGGCGAAGCCATGCAGGCTGCCCAAACCCTTGTCGCAAGTGGTGTGGAAGCCATCCAGATACCGGGCGATTCAACCACCACGAGCGCCATGCCCGCCATCGTCAGGGCTGCGACGGAAGCCGGCATCCCGGTTTTTGGCGGACTGCGGGAAGGGATGGAATATGGCGCGCTACTGTCGGCTGCCTATGATTTCGAAACGCTGGGCCGCGTCGGCGCAGACCTGATCAAGCGCGTGCTCGATGGAGAAGATCCAGGTACGATACCGGTGCATGTGCCCGATACGTCCGGTCTGGAGCTTCATGTCACCAAGGCCCGGGAACTCGGCATCACCTTCCCGCCCGGCCTTCTGGCACGGGCGAGCGCTACTTACTGACGATTCCAAACGCATCAAAGGGAACGCGGAATTGTGACCTCCTTATCCGATCGACTGCAAGAACGCTTTGCAAACGGAGTGGGGCATCAAAGATCACAATCATGGCGAAACTGCTATGAAGGATACTTTCGTGATTCTCCTTGCTGATACAGATGACTGCCACCGCCCTCGAAATCCTCAAGACTGTTTATGGCTATGATGCGTTCAGGGGACCACAGGCGCGCATTGTCGAGCATGTGATTGCCGGCAACAATGCCTTCGTGCTGATGCCGACGGGCGGCGGCAAGTCGCTCTGCTACCAGATTCCGGCTATCGCAAGACCCGGCATGGGACTTGTCGTGTCGCCGCTGCTGGCGCTGATGGCCGATCAGGTGGCGGCCTTGCGGCAGGCGGGCGTGAGGGCCGCCGCTCTCAACTCAGATCTGCCGCCGGACGAGCGGCGCCTTTTATGGCGCGATATCAATATGGGCGCGCTCGATCTTCTCTATGTGGCGCCCGAAACACTGCTGCGGTCGGATGTGCTGGAGCGGCTGGACGGCGTGAAGCTGTCGCTGATCGCCATCGACGAGGCGCATTGTCTGTCACAATGGGGACACGACTTCCGTCCCTCCTATCGCCAGCTTGATGCGGTGGTCGCGCGCTTTGCCGACACGCCGCGCATGGCGCTGACGGCCACGGCGGATGAACCGACGCGCGCGGAAATCCTGTCGCACCTCGCCATCGCCGAAACCGACGCCTTCGTGGCCGGCTTCGACCGGCCAAACATCCGCTACGCCATTGCGGAGAAGGACAATCCGCGTGCGCAACTGAAGGATTTCCTGAAGCGCCACGAAGGCGAAAGCGGCATCGTCTATTGCCTTTCGAAGCGAAAGACCGAGGAAACCGCCGCCTGGCTTCAGGGCCTCGGCTACGACGCGCTCGCCTATCATGGCGGCATGGAAAAGACCGCGCGCGAGGCCAACCAGAAACGCTTCCAGCATGGTGAGGCGGTCATCATGGTCGCGACCATCGCCTTCGGCATGGGGATCGACAAGCCGGATGTGCGTTTCGTCGCTCATATCGACCTACCCGGCAGCATCGAGGCCTATTACCAGGAGACCGGGCGCGCAGGGCGTGACGGTCTGCCATCCGACACGCTGATGCTCTACGGCTATGAGGACATCGCGCTGCGCAGCCGCTTCATCGAGGAATCGGACGCGCCCGAGCAGCGCAAGCGCATGGAGCGCCAGAAGCTCGATGCATTGCTGGGGCTGGCCGAGACGGCGGGCTGCCGCCGGCAGGTTCTCCTGTCCTATTTCGGCGATCATTGCGAGGCCTGCGGCAACTGCGACACTTGCGCGGAGCCGCCAAAACTGTTCGACGGCACGATCGCCGCGCAAAAGGCGCTGTCGTGCATCTATCGGACCGGCGAGCGCTTCGGGCAGGCCTATATCGTCGACGTGCTGCTCGGCGTCGAGAGCGAGCGCAGCGCCCGGTTCGGCCATGATAGCATCTCCACCTTCGGCATCGGCACCGAGCACGACAACCGCACATGGCGGGCGATCCTGCGCCAGCTGATCGCATTGCGCCTCGTCGACGTCGACCTCACCGGCCATGGTGGCCTGTCGATTGCGCCCCCCGGCCGCGACTTCCTGCGTGACAAACCAACACTGATGCTGCGCGTGCCGCCGGCCGCGCGCGCCCGGCGTGACAAGGTTGCGCGCAGCGCAGCGCAGTCCGCCATAATGGAGACCGACCGCGCATTGTTCCAGGCACTACGGCAGAAACGGCTGGAGATCGCCCGCACACAGAATGTGCCGCCCTATGTCATCTTCCATGACAAGACACTGATCGAACTGGCAGTAGCGCGGCCCGCATCACGCGCCGAGATGGAAAACGTGCCCGGTGTCGGCGAAGCCAAACTGGATCGCTACGGCCCAGCCTTCCTGGCGGTGATAGCCGCGCACGCATGACGGAAATGACAAGGCTTGGCCCCGCCTGCGCTACGCTCGGGGTACAAGGCCGCAACAAGTATCCATCAAGCTTTGATGGATACTTGTTGACAGCGATATGTGTCAGGCCCCGCCGTTTGTTCCGGACTGATAGGTCATTGTCCTCACCACGTCCCGCAAGGGCCGCTTCTCACCTGCGAGAACCTCGAAATCGAGCTGGTTCTCACGAGGAACCAGCGGACAGGTGACGAAGTTCGTGAAGGCGCATGGCAGCGCAACCGCGTAGTTGAAATCGATCCAGTCGATGCGGGTGTTCGTGTCATCGGCGAACTGCAGTTCGATGACCCGGCCGGCGCCATAGGTGACAGGGCCGCTGGTCTGGTCGCGAATGTGGGCTACGGGCTGCACGCCGGTTGCTGTGTCCTTGCCGATCAGCAGGAGACTATAGCTCTTGCCTTTGTACTCGAAAGTGAAAGTGCCTATGCGCGGTGTCGATTCACGCACACCGGCTTCCACCGTTTCAGCCTCGAAATCGGTCAGCTCACTCGGCGTGTAGACGCCGGGGATGCGCCATGCCGGGTCGTAGTCGAAAGCGGTGACGCCTGCTTCCTCCACGCTCGTCGCCTCGCGCGGGTCGCGCACGCGCACGCCATAGAGGGATTGGCCATCATGCTTGCTGCGCAGGATCGTTTCGACCTCGTTCACGCCAAAGTAAACCGGCTCACTCTTGCCATGGCCATAGGTCTGGTTACGGCCCGGAATGATTTCGACGGGGCCCGTGGGATATTTGCCGTTCACCGAAAGGGTCGGCCCCGAGGCGGGCGGGGTGAATATGATACGACCGTCTTCGACCGACCAGGTGCCGGGAAGCAGGTCAAAGCTTACCTCTTTATCGTCCGCTTCCAGCCAGTACTGGGCAACCAGCGAGGTCCAGCCATACGGGCGAAACATCGTGGCGACATGGGCATAGCGCCATTCGCGCCACTGGCCTTCCAAATGTTCTCTTGTGGGCATGTTCTTCTCCCCTTCGAAGGATTCAGGTGTCTGCTTGCGCATGAGGTTGCGGGCGGGCTGCGCCTTGAGGGCCGAAGCCGGTCATCTCGTCCAGGAAGGCAAGAACGCCGCGCCAGGAGCCATCGTCGGCCCCGGCGTTGCCGGAGGGCGTACCGCCGCTGGTGTAGGGCACTTTCGAAACCGGATGCTCACGGCTCAACTGTGTCGTCGGCACGAAGGGCAGGTTGATGGCATGGCCGGCATCATCGAAGTCGAGATGGCGGACCAGATGAGGATGGTCGTGCCGGCGCAGCGTCGAGACCACCATGCGCGAATAGAGGCTGGAGGGCCAGGCACGGTCGTCGCGACCCGAGATCAGCAGCACCGGGCCTGCGATGTTCTCGACCGGAATGCGCGCACGCGCGGCCAGGGCAGTATCCTTCAACCCCTCGAAGAAGACCGAGTGATGCCGGCTGGGCGGGACGTCACCGGCCCAGGGGTGCCAATGCACGGCACTGTTGTCCTGCCACAGATGCGGCAGGGGAATGCCGCCCCTGGTCCAGGTCGTACCTTGCCAGCCCCCGCGCGCCGGGTCGCCCGCGCCCTGAGCGCCGTGGACCATCGCTCCGGGCACGAAAGCGATCACGGCGGAGACCAGATCCGGGAAGGTTGCGCCAAGAAGGAGAGCGAGTTCGCCGCCGCGCGACTGACCGCTGACCGCAACGAAGCCATCCCTGGGGGCGAGTTTGCGCCGCACCCACTGCAGGCCGGTCTCAAGATATTCGAGCGGGGTTTCGGTGATGAAAGGCGACAGGCCCGGCGCCTTGAAATAACCGAGCGCAAAGGCCTGGTAACCACGGGAAGCATAGAGCGCGCCGCGCGGTTCGTTGATGCCGCCGCCGGAGCCATTGAGCACCACCACCACAGGATGAGGACCGGGACCCGCCGGCGTGAACAGCGTGCCCACCAATCCGTCTTCGCGGATTTCCTGCCGCTCCACACCCGGCATGGCGAAGCGCTGGAAGAGTTCTGCCTCGGCGGAGACGCCGTCGGCTGTTTCGGCCGTCAGCGTCGTTCGCAGAGGCTCCATGACGTCATCCGGGAAAAGTTCGACGCTCGTGCTGTCGACCGGCTGCTGGCTCCAGATCAGGCCCATTGCCGAAACTTGCGCATAATCTCCCCCAACAGGCGCGTCGCGGGTCAGGTCGATCACGCCCTGCGCGTCGGCCATGAAGGTCGCCTGGCTCATCCAGACCACGTCACGCGCCCGTTGCGTGCGGGCGGAGATGGCGACAAGTTCGTCTGGAACGAGGCCGGAAACGACAATCCGGCGCGGCTCGTCGATCAGGCCGTCGACAGGATCGATTGAAAAAACAGGCGCGGAAACAGGGTTTGTCATTCAGGGTCCATCTCTGCGGGCAGAGCGGCCGGACTTGTCCCGATCGCCCTGCTTGACGTGATTGCCGACGGATCGAGTTCCAGCAACAGACGCCGCCGGCGCTGTGAGCCGGATCCATCCAGCCAGATAAAGTGAAGTGTCGCATCATCGGCCCGCCTGGCCGGCCATGCGGGCAAGATAAGCGTCGAGACGCTGGGCGAAATCACCGTCCAGTACGGTTTCGGGCGGCAGAACGCCGCCGCGCGGCCAGTGACCGCCACCATCCGTCCAGTCGCTCTTCAACCCGGTAAGCCTGGCTTGCCAGTCGACGCGTTCTTCGGCCGCGGCCGGATCGAAGGCGAGGATGAATACGCCACGCCCTTTCGGATCACCGCGCCCCCCGCCGGCAACGCCGGCCATGAGTTCGACCACGAGCCCGAGCAAGGATCCGATCTGGCCGCCGCGCGGCAACAGCGCCACAACTTCGGCGGCGACGCTGGTCGGCCGTCCTTCACCGTCCAGGCCGATCCCGTCCGGCAATGACATGCCGGAAACACGGGCATTTCGGATATCGGCCATGGTCGCGGTGCTGCTGGCGACGTCGATGACCACGCGATCGGCGCCCTGGCCCATGGCGAAGGCAAACGGATTGGTGCCGATCACCGGGCGCGTGCCACCATGCGCCGCGACGAAAGGCGGACCCTCGGCACCTGCAATCCCGACAAGACCGGCATCGGCAAGATGGCGAACGAAGGGAGCGAGCCGACCGAACCCCCTGACACCACGCAGGAAAACGGCGGCGATGCCGAATTGCCGGGCGGTTTCGGTCAGGTCGAGTGTGGCGTCTGCGACTGCGAGCGGCGCAAAGCAGGAGGAGCAATCGAGCCAGCTTATCGCCCGCAGGTTCTCGCTCTTCGGCACGGGCGCGACGTTGGCTGTCCATTCATCGAGCATGGCAATGCCGAAGCGCGACAGGCCGAGCGCATCGGCCTCGATCAGGGCCGAAGCGGCGAGCCTGGCTGCCGGGCTGCCGCCCAGGGCGGTCGACAGCCGGCCTGCCGCATCAGGAATTGCGATCATTCGCTTGCGCTCCGCGCTGCGCCGCCAAGCCGAATCTCGCTTTCCGACAGATAGCCCAGCGTCATCAGGCGCTCGATCAGGAATTCCCGGCTGTGCTTGATATGGGCCGCCTCTATCGCGGCGGCCCGCTCGCCATCGCCGGCTTCGATTGCATCGACGAGCGCCGTGTGTTCATCGGAATGCTCGCCTGTCTTGACCGTGAAATCGATGGCGAAACGCAAGAGACGTTCGAGTTCGTCGAACAGGCTCTCCGAAAGAGCGACGACGCGCTTGTTGCGGCTGCAGCGGGCGATGGCGATGTGAAAACGGCGCGCCACCTGTTGCATGGCGCCGATATCGAGCGGAGCGTCGTATTCCCTGACGATCTGGCGCAGCAGAGCGATTTCGGCCGGCGTCGCGTAGCGTGCCGCTTGCCGGGCCGCATGCGGCCCGATCGCCGCGCGCATATCGAGAATATCGTGCACAGCCTGGAAGGTTATGGGGGCGACGAGATAGCCGCTGCGCGGCAAAATCATCACCAGCCCGTCAGCTGCAAGTTTCTGCATGGCATCGCGCACCGGCGTCTTTGAAACCTCGTAGTGACTGGCAATCGAGGCCGCGTCGAGCGTCGTCCCCGGTACGATCTCGCAACGCATGATCTTCTGGCGGAGCGCCAGATAGATGCGCTCCGAAACAGGTGTGTGGGCGGTGGCGGCGGCAGTCATGAGCCTCAGCCCCTCAATGCTTCGCCCAGGGCACGAACCGCCGTTCCAGCGCCTCGAGTGCGAGGATGGTGAGATAGCCCATGACCGAGATCACCACGATGCCGACGAACATCCGCGACACCGCGAAGGTCTGCCACGATGCCCAGATGAAGAAGCCGACGCCATTGCGGGCGCCGAGGAATTCGGCTGCGGCGATGATGATGTAGGACGAGCCGGCGGCGAGCTTCAACCCGGTGAAGATGCTTGGCAGCGCGGCCGGGAAGGCGATGCGCCGGAAGGTCTGGAACCGGCTCGCGCCCGCATTCTTGGCGACATCCATGTAGATCTGGGGCGTCTGCATCACCCCGCCCATGGTGTTGTAGAGCATCAGGAAAAACACGCCGATGGCGATAACGACGAATTTCGAGGCGTCGCCGACGCCGAAGATCAGCAGGATCAGTGGCAGGATGGCGATCTTCGGCACAGGATAGAGCGCCGAGAAAATCGGCCCGAGCAGCCGGCGAACCGGTAGCGACAGACCCAGAATGAGCCCTATGACGATGCCGGGCACCGCGCCCAGCATATAGCCGATGCCGACGCGGCGCAGCGTCGCACCGATATGCTCGAACAGTTCGAAGCTCACTGTCATGCGCCACGCGGTGCCGGCAATGGCGCTCGGAGCCGGAAAGAAGCGCCGGTCAATCAGATTGAACTGGCTGGACAGCTCCCACAGCAACAGAAGCAGCAGCGGGCTGAAATAGGAAGCGAGGCGGAATATCCGTTCGCGGCGGGCCGGCGCCTTGAGCCGGCGCCATTCATCTTTCGTCAGCGTGATGGGAGCGGCGTTCATCTCAGTCCCTCGCAGGAGAGGCCAGCAAGCGCCAGACCTCGTAAGTCATATCCCAGAACCGCTTGTCGCGGCGCATCTCGACAACATCGCGCGGCCGCTCGAACGGCACCGTCAGGTTGGCGACCAATGTGCCCGGACGCGGCGACATGACCAGCACGCGGTCGGCCAGCGTCAGCGCTTCATCGACACTGTGGGTGATGAAGACCACGGTCTTGCCGGTCGTCTCCCAAATGCGCAGCAGCTCCTGTTGCAGCACGAGGCGGGTCTGCTCATCGAGCGCGCCGAAGGGCTCGTCCATCAGCAGGATCTCGCGGTCGTCGACCAAAGCGCGCGCCACCGAGACGCGCTGCTTCATTCCTCCCGAGAGCTGATGGGGACGGGCCTTGGCGAATTCGGTGAGGCCAGTCAGCGCCAACAGGTCGCGCACGCGCGCTTCCTGCTCTGCACGGGAGACACCCTTGAGGCTCAGCGGAAAAGCGATGTTCTCCGCCACCGTCAGCCAGGGCAGGACGGAAGCTTCCTGGAAAACCATGGCCGGCGGCGTGGCGCTGTGCAGTTTCACCGTGCCGCTAAGCTTCTGTTCGAGGTCGGCGAGAATGCGCAGGACCGTGGTCTTGCCGCAACCGCTGGGACCCACAATACAGACGAACTCGCCGCGCGCCACGGAAAAGCCGACGTCGGAAACGGCAACCGTCACGCGGTCGCCTTCACTGTCATAGAACGCCTTGGTCAGATGGCTGACCTCGATGGCCGGCGGAGCCGTTTTCACCGCAGACGGATGCACTGTCTCCTGCACGGTAGCCATCACTTCTTGTTTGCGAGGAGTTCGTTGGCGCGCTTCAAAAGATCGAGACGATAGACCCCTTCAATATCGACAGGGCCATCATATTCGAGGGCGCCGCGGCTGCGGAAGAACTCCTCCTGCTCACGCACGGAAGCCATGTCGATGGCGCCATCCTCGGAGCGGATGGTGTAGGGGATGCCGCGCAGGGAATCGGGCTCGGTCCCGGTGTATTTCGCCACGGCCCTGAGGACCTTGTCGTCGTTCCAGCCACCGGTGTCGAGCAAGCGGGCGGCCTTTAGGTAGGCCGCCATGAACTCTACCACCGCATCCTCGTTTTCGGTCACGAAATCCTGATTGAAGGCGATCAGGCCAAGTTCGGTGCCGAAAGTGTGGTCCTCGACCAGCCGTCGACCAAGTCCCTGCTTTTCAAGCTGCTGGGCAAAAGGCTCGATGCTCCAGCCCGCGTCAAGCGCGCCATTGGCAAACGCGGCGGCGGTTGCCGGCGGCGGCAAAAAGATCGGCTCGACATCCTCGAACGTCAGTCCGCCCTTCTCCAGAGCCTTGCCGACGGAGAACATGCCAAAGCCGCCCGGACCGGGAATGCCGATGCGCTTGCCCTTGAGATCGGCGACGGTGCGCACCCCTGCATCCCAGGCAAGCTGCGAGACCATGAAAGGGGAAGGCGAAGGAACGGTGGAGGGCATGCGCGCCGAGGTGGCGATGATCGCAACCGTGGCGCCACGGTCGAGCGCATTGAAAAGGCTGGAGGCCCAGGTCGCGCTGCCGGCCTCGATATTGCCGGAGGCGAGCATCTGGATGGTTTCGGCAGTATCACCCTTGGGCGAGAGCGTGACATCCACGCCGAATTCCTCGAAGAAGCCGAACTCCTTGGCCACGAAGAAGGGCGCGTAGTCGGCGTAGGGAGAATAGAGAAACTCCACTTGCGGCAGGCTTTGCGCCAGCGCCGGCGCGGCCAATGATGTAGCCAAAGCGGTGGCAGCGGCCGCTGCCATGAGATCACGACGAGTGATTGAAGACATGCGCGAGACTCCCCCTCATGCGCCAGAGTGTCTTTCCGCCGCCCGCACCGACGATTCTGCCATACCCTGACGCAAAGACACGAAGCGGATAATCAGATGGTCCGACCGGAAGAAATTACCTACAACTGATGCATCAGATATGCAATCAGATATTTTCATCTTAATGCGCTTCGCCACGCCGGCTGATCGCCTCGGCGTACGGGCACCGGCCGGAATTGCGCCATGAGTATTGGCAAATCGACCCGCATCTGCGATAGCACCGCACATGACCAGCGACGACGATGAATATGTTTACGACGAGGCGACCGGCGAATGGCGGCCGGCTTCGGAGCTTGCCGCGGAAGCTGCGGCGAAAAATGCGGCACGTGATGCCTCCGGCAACGTGCTGGCCGACGGCGACGCCGTGGTGCTGATCAAGGACCTCAAGGTCAAGGGCGCCGGGCAGACCCTGAAACAAGGCACTGTCATCCGATCGATCCGGCTCACGGACAATCCTGAAGAGATCGACTGCCGGCACGACGCGATCAAGGGTCTCGTGCTGCGAACCGAGTTCGTCCGCAAACGCTGAGTGCAGCCGGCAACCGGCTGCACGCTTCTGTCGAAACCCCTCCGCCCACGCAGAACGGCGGCTGCCTGCCTTTGCCGCGCGACACTGTCAGCACCCACACGCGCAGTCGCCACAGCGAAGAGCCTTGGGCGGTTACTGGATTTCGTTGACGTAAACGTCGTTCGCCGTCGTCGCGCGATGAATGTTCATCAGAACCGGTCGAGCCTGTTCGTCATAGGCGACCTCGTGGATCACCAGCACGGCGGCCGGGGCGGTCAAGCCGAGATGGCGGCAATCTTCCTGCGTCGCAAGTTCGGCCTCGATCTGCTCGCGAATGGCCGCGATCTTGATCCCGTAGCGTTCCCAGAACATCGGATAAAGCCGCTCGGGCACGTCAGCTGCTGTGAGCGGAAATTCCGGAACCAGCGCGGCGGGAATTATCACTTCCTCATGCATGACCGGGCGGCCGTCCACCGCGCGCACGCGGTGGATATGGATCACCGGATCTGTCTCGTCGATGGCCAGGCTTTGCGCCTCATGGGCGGTCGCAACGCGGCGCGTGACAGCGGTGACATGAGGCACCGAATTCTGCATTTCGCCCGAGCGCTTGTTCAGACGGAAATAGTGGAAATAGAAGCGCAGATTGTGCCTCGGCGTTCGCCCCGTCACAACAGTGCCCGTTTTACGGCGCCTGACTAGAGAGCCCTCGGCCGTCAGCTCTCCCAGCGCGCGGCGAATCGTTCCCACCGCCACGCGGAACTCCTGGGCAAGCGCGGTTTCCGAAGGAAGCACGGTTCCTGCCGGCCAAATGCCCGATGTGATCCTTTCGGTGATCTGAGCGGCGACGGCGCGATAGATGGGCGAATGTGTTGAAAGGTCAGGCAAAATTCGGTCCCGCAGGGTCGTTGAAAGCAATTGCCGGAGCTTAGCGGCGTCATGTCGCGCTGCGCAATGGTGGATCGCCTCAATAAAGTTGTTGCTATTTCTATATAGTTTACAGTTATTATCAGAGCCAGTCATTTTCGGGAGGTGAACCATGGCTGATCAAACCGCGCCAGTCTGTTTCGGGACCGCCCATGCGAACGCGCTGGCTGGCATCGAGGCCGGCCTGGACCGGACCGTGGCCGAGCTTGGCCGGATGATCGCCGTGGATACGAGCTTCCCGCCCGGCGAAGGCTATGACGCCTTCGCAACGCTGATGGAGGACGTGCTGGCGCCACTGGGCTTCCGGATGCGCCGCGTCACCGTCCCCGAGGCATTGTGGAAAGTCGAGGGCGGCCCGGCCTCTGGCCCGCGCATCAACCTGGTTGCCGAAATCCCCGGCGAGAAGCCGGCCTGTTCGCTGTATTTCCATGTCGATACCGTTTGCGCGGCCACCGGCTGGACCCGTGACCCCTTCCGGCTGACGGAGGAAGACGGCGTCCTCTACGGGCTTGGCGCGGCGGACATGAAGGGCGCGATCGCGGCTGCGGTTCATGCCGTGCGCATCGCGCGGGAGACGGGGCTGGAACTGGCCTATCGCCCGCAATTCCTGCTTTGCACCGATGAGGAGGGCGGGCTTTATCCCGGCATCCGCTACCTCGCTGAAGAAGGCGAGATTGCCGGGCATCTGCTGAATTTCAACGGCTCCGCCACACCACGAATCTGGGGCGGCTGCTTCGGCAGCTTCAACCTTCAGGTCACGGTCGAAGGTCACGCCGTTCATGCCGCCGACGGCAACCGCGCCGGACGCGGCGTCAATGCGATCGAAGCGGCGTTGCCGATGATGCAGGCGGTGCAGGTTCTGCGCCCTGCGGTCGCCTCGCGGATTTCGGCCCTGCCGCCGGCACCGGGGGCGGCGCCGCTGGCCGCGCAGGTCTCGATCACGGTCGCCAATGGCGGAACCTGCGGCGGGCAGGTGCCCGACCGGTTCATCTTTCAGGTCTCGCGCCGCTATGCGCCGGAGGAAAGCTTCGCTGCCGCACGCACCGAGATCGAGGACGCCATTCGCGCAGCAGCGCCCGAAGGAGCCCGGCTACGCTTCGACCTTGTCGGGCACCTGACCCCAACCGCCGATCCCGAAGGCCCGCACTATCCGCGCTGGATCAGGGCGGTGCAGGAAGGCTTCGGCTACAAGCCGGACGACTTTGCCAAATGGGGAGCGGCCAGCGCCTCGGATTCGGGTTATGTCCAGCAGGCCGGTGTGGCGCAGGAGATCATTCTCGGCGGCCTCATCCGCCCCTCGTCCAATGCCCATGGCGCCGAGGAACACACAACCCGCGCCGATCTGGCCGCGCTGACCAAAACCATTCTGACTTATCTGTCCGCCGGCTTCGAGCTCCGGCTGAACCCGGACCTTTGACATCAAACCAAACCCCAGGGAGATCTCATCTTGCGCCTCAACAGACGTACTTTCCTGCTTTCGACGGCCGCCGCCACCGCGTTGAGCGTATATGCTCCCGCCATGGCGCTGGCCCAGGCCACCCCGGAGAAAGGCGGCACGCTGCGCGTCGCGATCGATCAGGCGGTCAGCGTGCTGCATCCGCTGCTAAGCCGCGTGAACCCGGAATATCTTGCGGCCGAACTGCTTTATTCCTCCCTGACCCGGCTGACCGTGGGGATGCAGGCCGAGCCCGACCTGGCGACGGAATGGAATGCGAATGACACGCTGACCGAATGGACCTTCAAGCTGCGTGACGGGCTCAAGTTCCATGACGGATCGGACTGCACCTCGGCCGATGTGGTCGCAAGCTTCGAGGCGATCCTGGACCCCAAATTTGCCTCGCCCGGCAAGAACAATGTCGGCCCGATCGAGAAGGTCGAGGCGGTCGACCCGCAGACGGTGAAATTCACCCTCTCGACGCCCTATGCCGACTTCCCGGCCGCGGTCGCCTACAACAATGCCCGCATCATTCCGGCTTCGGTGATTGCCGGCAATTTCGAAAGCCTGCGCAGCGCTGCCAACGGCACCGGCCCCTTCAAGCTGGTCTCCTACGAGCCCGACCGTCTGGTCGTGTTCGAGCGCAACCCCGATTATTACGATCCCGCCCGTCCTTATGTGGACCGGGTGGAACTGAAGGTCTTCCCCGATCTTGGCGCACAGGTTTCCTCGCTGATGGCCGGCGACATCGATCTGGTGGCGACGGTCGAGCCCAACGACTTCATGCGTCTGGAAGGCGCGGACGGGGTAGATACGCTGCGCGCGGCCTCCGGCCAGTTCTGCAACGTGAACTTTGGAACCGACATCGCACCGTTCAACGATGCCCGCGTGCGCCGCGCGCTTGCCCTGACCATCGACCGTGAAGCAATGGTCGATTTCATGACCGAAGGGTTCGGCATCAAGGGCAATGACACGCCATTGAACAAATCCTACCCGTTCTTCAAGGCGCTGCCGCAGCGCGAAGCCGATATTGCCGAGGCCAGGCGACTCCTGGCGGAAGCCGGATTCCCGGACGGTTTCGAGGCCGAACTGATCGCCTCGGATCGCCCGGCCATCCGCACCCAGCTCGCCATCGCGCTGCGCGAAATGGCCAAGGAAGCGGGCATTACGATCAATGTCCGCACCATGCCGCACGCGACCTACCTTGATCAGGTCTGGACCAAGGGCGCCTTCTATATCGGCTTCTACAATATGCAGCCGACGCCGGACGGCATCTTCAAGCTGCTGTTCACGTCGGACGCCGCATGGAACGAGACGCGCTGGAATAACAAGGCGTTCGACGCGCTGATCGAGGAAGCGCGCGGCATTCTCGATCCCGTCAAGCGGACGGAGGTCTACACCAAAGCGCAGGAACTGATGCATGAGGACGTGCCGTCGCTGATCCCCTCCTTCTTCGACGTGCTGGGCGCCAAGCGCGCCTGGATGCATGACTATGCGATCCATCCGCGCGCCTCGATGTTCCGGCTCGACTTCGCCTGGCTGGATGCGAATTCACCGACAAGGGCCGCCTGAGCCCTGCCATCGCCCGGCCCCTTCCGGGGCCGGGCCTGACGACGGGCCATCCAACGGGAAACTGCTTTGTCCGCGAGCTACATCCTCAAGCGCATCGCGCTGATCTTCTATACGCTGTTCATCGTCTCACTGCTGGTTTTCGGGATCACGCAGGTGCTTCCGGCCGATGCGGCGGTGATGATGCTGGGCGAAAACGCCACCACCGAGGCGCTCGAGGCGCTGCGCAACAGCATGGGCCTCAACGATCCCATCTGGATGCAGTATCTGCGCTGGATCGGCGGCGTCGTGCAGGGCGATTTCGGAACGTCGCTGCGCACCGGCCAGCCGGTAGGGCCAGCGCTTTTCTCCGCATTGGGAACCTCGCTGACGCTGGCGGTCTTCTCGCTGACCTTCATGCTCGCTTTGGCGCTGCCGATGGGCGTGGTCGCCGCGATCCGGCGCGGGAAAGCCACCGATCTTTTCGTGAGCTTCCTGTCCTATATCGGCGTCGCCCTTCCCGAATTCGTGACAGCGACGCTCGCGGTGCTGTTCATCGCCGACTGGTGGGGAATCCTGCCGCCCGCCGGCTATGTCCCGCTGAGCCAGAATCCGGTCGAAGGCTTGCGCCACCTCGTCCTGCCGGTCGTGGTCGTCTCGATCATCATGATCGCGCATGTCTCGCGTATGGTGCGCTCGGAACTCGTGGATGTGCTGCATACGGACTATATCCGCGCCGCGCATCTGAAGGGCCTCAGCCGCGGCCGCATCCTTTTGCGCCATGGGCTGCGCAACGCGCTGCTGCCGGCCATCACGATCGTTGCGCTGGATGTCGGCTATCTTCTGGGCGGCGTGATCGTCGTCGAGGAAATCTTCTCGATCCCCGGCATCGGCCGTGCGCTGATGGCCGCGATCCAGGCCCGCGACCTGCCCGTGATCCAGGCCGGCGTCCTCATCATGGCCGCCACCTACAGCATCGTGAATTTCGCCGCCGACCTCATCTATGCGTGGCTCGACAAGAGGATCCAGTATGACTGATTTCCTGCGCCGCCTGCTTGCGACCCCGCAGGGACTGATCGGCTCGCTGGTCGTGGTCCTTGTCCTGTTTGCCGCCTTGACCGGGGCCTGGCTTGCCCCGCACGATCCCGACGCAATGGCCGCGCTGGCCCGCTACAAGGCGCCGGGAGGAGACTATCTTCTGGGAACCGACCAGTACGGCCGCGACATTCTCAGCCGCATTCTTTCCGGCGCGCGCTCGACCGTCACCATGGCGCTTTTGGCGACGCTGCTCGGCACGCTGCTTGGGGCGGTCGTCGGAACCGGTTCGGCCTATCTTGGCGGACGCTGGGACGAGGCGATCATGCGCACCGTCGATGCCGTCATGGCGATCCCTTCCCTTCTGATGGCGCTGCTGGTCGTATCGCTTCTGGGCGCAAGCGGGGCAAATGCGCTTCTGGCCGTTGCCATTGCCTTCATGCCCGGCATGGCCCGCATCACCCGCGCCGTGGCCCTGACCGTGCGCAAGCAGGATTATGTCAGTGCGGCGGTCGCGCGTGGCGAGGGCAGTCTCTATATCGTGCTGCGCGAAATGCTGCCCAACGTCATCGCGCCGATCGTGGTCGAGATGACGATCCGCGTTTCCTTCGCGGTGATGCTGTTCGCCACGCTGAGCTTCCTTGGCCTCGGCGCGCAGCCGCCGGCCGCCGACTGGGGCCTGATGGTCTCGGAGGCGCGGCAATACCTGCACCGCAGCCCCTGGATCCTGATCTGGCCAAGCGTCGTCATCGCGATCACGGCCATCGGCTTCAACCTGCTCGGCGACGGTCTGCGCGACGCGCTGAACCCACGGACCTGAGAGACAGACATGCCCCAAGATCAGAAACCCGTGCTTTCGGTCCGCGACTATTCGCTCGGTTACAAGGTCGGCAGCGACACTCTGAGCGTCCTGAAGACCATCAACTTGACGATCAACCGCGGCGAGATCCTTGGCCTTGTCGGCGAATCCGGCTCGGGCAAAAGCTCGATGGCCTCAGCGATCATGCGCTATCTCGCGCCGAACGCGATCGAGAATGCGGGCGCGATCCATCTGGGCGCTACCGATCTGCGCGCGCAGACCCCACGCCAGCTGGCCGATCTGCGCGGCAGCCGCGTCAGCATGGTCTTCCAGGACCCGGCAACCGCGCTGAACCCGACCCTGAAACTGGGCGAGCAACTGGCCGAAGTGCTGATGCGCCATCAGGGGCTGACATCCGCGCAGGCCTGGAAGGCCGGCGAGGAGCGTCTTGCCCATGTCGGGCTGAAGTCCCCCGCCGAGATGATGCACCGCCTGCCGCACGAGGTTTCCGGCGGGGAAAAGCAGCGCGTGGTCATCGCCACCGCTTTCGCCTGCAATCCCGAACTCATCATCTTCGACGAGCCGACGACCGCGCTGGACGTGATCACCTCGCGCCAGATACTCGACCTCTTCGCCGGGCTTCAGGCCGAAACCGGCGTCGCTTCGCTTTACATCTCACATGACCTTGCGCTGGTGGCACGGACAGCCAGGCGAGTTGCCGTGCTGCAGAAGGGTGAGATCGTCGAGGAAGGCGATACGGTCACGCTGTTCCGCGCACCCCAACACCCCTACACGCGGGCGCTGATCGGCGCCGTGCCGCGCCCCGATCGCCGTTTGGTCAAGGCCGATCCCGCGCCCGAAGCAGCCCCTCTGGTCAAGGTCCGCGGCGTCAGCGTGAACTATGGGCGCAAGTCGCTGCTCGACAGCTTGCTGCGCCGCGATTTCACGCCGGTCGTGGGCAACCGTGCGGTGACGCTCGACATCAAGCCAGGCGAAATCCTGGGCATCGTCGGCGAATCCGGGTCCGGCAAATCCACGCTTGCGAAGGCGATGACGGGGCTGAACCGATTTGACGGGCTGATCGAGTTCGACGGCAAGCCGGTGCGCGGATTGTCGGATATGGGCCGCGATTATCGCCGTGACGTCCAGATCGTGTTCCAGCATCCCGACGCTTCGCTGAACCCCCGTCAGCGCATCTCCGAAATCCTCGCACGGCCGATCAGGCTTTACGGCGGCCGCGACGGGCTGCCGCGCCGCCGCCAGATCGAGGAGATGCTGGAACGCGTGCGCCTGCCCGCAACCTATATCGACCGCTTCCCGCATCAGCTTTCCGGCGGTGAAAAGCAGCGCATCGCGATTGCCCGCGCCTTCCTGTCGAACCCGCGCCTGGTGATCTGCGACGAGATCACATCGGCGCTCGACGTGTCGGTGCAGGCCTCGGTGATCGAGCTTCTGATGGAACTGCATCAACAGACCGGTGCTGCCTATATCTTCATCACCCATGACATCAATCTGATCCGGCAGATCGCCCATCGGATCGCCGTCATGTATCGCGGCGACCTGATCGAGGTCGTTGCGACCGAGGCTATCGCCGCTCCCGACCGTGCCCCCTACACCCGCGAATTGCTGGCAGCGGTAACGCCGCCTGCATCACTCACCCTGACTGCATGACCAAGGGGCTCCCGCCCCGATTTCCCGGAGACCAAGAATGGACCGCAAGGCGCTGCTTGCAAGCGTGGACGAGAAGGCCTGCCTCGACATCGTGTCGATGATGGTGCGCCACAAGACCTATTCCGAGACCGAGGGCGAGACCGTTCTCGTCCGCCGCATGGTCGAGGAGATGAAGGCGATCGGCCTCGATGCCGACATGCGCCCCTTCGGCGACAAGGGCCGCGCCAATGCCGTCGGCACCTTCAGGGGCAGCGGTGGCGGCAAAAGCCTGATTTTCAACGGCCATCTCGACACCAATCCGGTGACGGAAGGCTGGACCGTCGATCCCTGGGGCGGGCTCGTCGATGACAAGTTCATCTATGGCATCGGCGTCTCCAACATGAAGGCTTCGGACGCGGCCTATTTCTGCGCCGTCAGGACGCTGAAGCAGGCGGGCGTGAAGCTGAAGGGCGACGTCATCCTGACCTTTGTCGTCGGCGAGTTGCAGGGCGGCGTGGGAACCGAGGCGCTGCTGAAGGACGGGCTGCGCGCCGACTATTTCGTCAATTGCGAACCGAGCGATCTGGTCGCCGTGACCATGCACTCCGCCGCGCTGACCTTCTCGATCGAACTGACCGGCGACACCCGTCACCTGTCCAAGCGCGAGGAATCGGTCGATGCGATCGTGGCGGCCTGCGACCTGATCCCGCGCCTCAACGCCATGACCTTCTCGGGCGCGCTCGGCCCCGATCATGAAGGCGTGAACCGCTGCCATGTCGGCGTGGTGCATGGCGCGCTCGGCCGCGATCTGGAAGAGTGGCGGCCGCCGCAGGTCGCCGATTTCGTGCGCCTGAAGGGTTCGGCCCGCTATGCGCCGGGACAGACGCGCGAGGGCGTGCTGGCCGACATGCGCAAGGAGCTCGATGCGCTGGAGGCGCGCTTCCCAGGCCTCAGGGCCGAACTGTCCACCGTGGACCGCAACGGCATTTCGCTGATGCCGCCCTTCGAGGTGAAGCGCGACAGTCCCATCGTTCAGGCGATCAATTCCGCCTATGAGGAAGTCCGCGGCGAGACCCAGCCCACCGGAGCAATCACGCCGACGCGCTTCTACGGCTCGGATGCGGGGCATCTCTACGAACTCGGCGGAATGGAAGGCATCGTCTGCGGCTGCGGCGGCCGCTACAACACCATGCCGGACGAGCGCGTGGACATTGTCGACTATATCGACATGATCAAGGTCTACATGCTGACCATCCTGAACATCTGCGGCGTGGACGACAATGACTGAGATCGTCCCGGCGGAGTATGCCTGGCGGGTCGAGCGCGCACGCGCCCTGATGGCGCGCGAGAACTGCGACCTGATGATCCTCGACAGCGGCGAGAGCCTCGCCTGGATCTCGGGCTATACGGTCTCGGAAACCATGTATCGCGCGGTTTTCCTGCCGCGCGAGGGCGCGCCGTGGTTCATCCTGCGCGCGCTCGATGAAGCGCCCTGCCGTGAAGGCGGCTGGATCACCGATGTGTCAGGTTATCCCGATACCGCCTCACCCGAGACGTTCATGGTCGAGGAACTGCGCAGACGCGGCTTTGCGGATGCGCGCATCGGGGTCGATTTCAACTCGGTAAGCTGGAACCCCGCGCGCGCGCAGGTATTTACCACCGCGTTGCCGCAAGCCCGGTTCGTCAACCTCGTGGGCGCAACGGATTCGCTGCGCTGGGTGAAGTCCGCCCATGAGATCGCGCAGATCGCCAATGCGGCCGCCATCGCCGACAGCGCCATGGCTCAGGTCGCGGCCGCCGCGCGCCCCGGCTTCACCACCCGCGAGGCGGCCGCCATCGCCGCCGCTTCATTCCTGCGCGAAGGCGCGGACACAGGCGAGACCGGACCCATCGTGCGCGGCAGCGGCAGCCACGAATTCCTGCATGGTCTTTTCCGCACCGACGAACTCGCTCCCGGAGACATATTGCATGTCGAACTGATCCCGCGCGTCGCACATTACGGCGCGCGGATCATGCGCCCGATCCTGATCGGCGCGCCCACTGCGCGCCAGAACGAGGTCGCGGAAGAACTTGTCCGGCTTCAGGACGCCCAGATCGTGGCTATGAGACCCGGCGCCATCGCTTCCGATGTCGACCGCATCGTGCGGCAGGGCGTGCTCGATGCGGGCTTGCGCGCCGAGTATGATAATGTCAGCGCCTATACGCTCGGCCTTTATATCCGCACACCCAGAAGCAGCGATTTCTCGCGCGTCTTCCTGCCAGACCAGCACTGGCCACTGGAAGAGAACATGGTCTTCCACGTCTACACGACGGCTGAGGGGCTGGGGTTCTCGGAAAGCGTGGTGGTCACGCCCGAGGGTGGCCGTCGCCTGACGCAGACGCCTCGCCGGATGCTCCTCGCCGGAGAGTGAAACGCTGCTCTCCCGAGCAAACCCCAGCGCCGGCGGCATTGCTCGTGTTGCCGATCCTTCGCGGCTCGAATGAAGACATTATCCCGGCAATTTCTCTTCCTGTGACGCCATTTCTTGGAAGTTTGAAATAATTTTTCAAATTCCTATATTAAATGTCGAGATCAAAAGAGGAATTGCTGATGTCCATGCCCGATAAGAAAAGAGCCGAAAACCGCCACGAGCGCGCAGACAGGATTGCACGACAATATATACTTGCAGAACAGCAGGAACGCGAAAGAAAGACTGCTCGCCTTCGTGCCATGCGACTGGAAATGGAAAAGGCAGCTGGCTGACGGTCATGGCTGGAGTCTGATGACGTTTTCTCGACGTGTCATCAGACTCCAGCTATTTGTTGAGCATGATGGCACTGCGTGAAAGTCATATGGCTGCTCGCAGGTCAGCAGGTTTTTTATGAAGAAGGTTCGACCTGATCGCCGCAGTTATCGATCACCCTCGCGTCGCCCGGCGAACAGCCTGTCCAGCCATTCGGGATCCATTTCCGGCACGGACTGCAACAGCCGTTTCGTATAGGCATCCGTGGGGTTCGAGAAGATCGGCTCGACAAGACCCTTCTCGACGATCCGGCCATGCTGCATCACCACGACGTCGTCAGCGATCGCCTTTACGGTGGCGAGGTCGTGGGTGATGAACATCAGCGCCAGTTCGAAGTCCTTCTGTATCCGCTCCAGCAGTTTCAGGATTCCCGCTGCAACCAGCTGGTCGAGTGCGGAAGTCACCTCGTCGCAGATGATGAATTTTGGCTCCGCCGCCAGCGCCCTGGCAATGCCGATGCGCTGTTTCTGCCCGCCTGAAAGCTCGGTCGGGCGCCGGTCGATATAGATCTTCGGATCAAGTTCGATCTGGTCGAGCAAGGCGCAAATGCGCTCTTCCTTCGCGCGCCCCTTGAGGCCAAGATAGAATTCTATCGGCCGCCCGATGATGTCGCGAATGGTCTGGCGCGGGTTCAGCGCCGTATCCGGCATCTGATAGATCATCTGCACGTGACGCAGGTCGTCGCGACCGCGCGCCAGATAGTCGGCTTTCAATGTGTGGCCCTCGAAGCGGATTTCGCCGCGCGAAGGCTTCAGCAGCCCGCTGATCACGCGCGCGACCGTCGATTTTCCCGATCCGGATTCGCCCACCACCGCCACGGTCCGCCCGCGATGAATATCGAAGGAAACGTCGTGCAGAACCCTGGCCGATCCATAGGCCGCATCCACGCCCGTCAGGGAAATCACGGGCGTCGCGGAAGGCTCCGCAGGCGCCTGGGCCTCTCGGGCGAGCGAGCGTACAGCCCATAGCGATTTCGTGTAGTTTTCGCGCGGGGCGGCAAGCATCGTGCGGGTCTCGGCCTGTTCGACCATGTGCCCGTTCTTCAGGACCATGATGCGGTCGGCCATCTGCGCCACCACCGCCAGATCGTGACTGATATAGATCGCGGCGGTTCCGAACTGCTCCACGATATTGCGGATAGCCGCCAGCACCTCGACCTGAGTGGTGACGTCAAGAGCCGTGGTCGGCTCGTCGAAGATGATCAGGTCTGGTCGGCAGGCCATCGCCATCGCCGTCATGGCCCGCTGCAATTGGCCGCCCGATACCTGATGCGGATAGCGGAAGCCGATCTCGTTGGGCACCGGCAGGCGCATTTTGGTGTAGAGATCGATCGCATCCGCCTGCGCCTGATCAGGCGTCATCACCTTCTTCACCACCGGCACTTCGCAATGTTGCCGGATGAGCCGGTAAGCGGGATTGAAGGACGCGGCCGCCGACTGGGCGACATAGGCAATGCGCTTTCCACGCAGATCCTGGCGCACCCGCTCGCCGCAGGCCACCAGATCAATTCCGTCAAAGCGGACAGACCCCGATGCAATGCGGCATCCGTCACGGGTATAGCCCATTGAGGTGAGCCCCAGCGTGGACTTGCCGGCGCCGGATTCGCCGATAAGGCCGAGTACCTGGCCGCGATGCAGGTCGAGGTCGATCCCGTCCACCAGCCGGGTCCATCCGTTGGCCGACCTGCCTTCGATGGACAGGTCCCGTATCGTGAGCAACAGCGAATCCGCTTTCCGGCTGCCTTCCATCATTCAGTCCTTCAATCCGCTGGAGCGATGCAGCATCCAGTCGACGACGAAATTGACCGATACGGTCAGGAGTGCGATTGCCGCCGCCGGCAGGAGCGGCGTGATGTCGCCGAACGAGATCAAGGTCGCATTTTCCTTCAGCATCGAGCCCCAGTCAGCCGTCGGCGGCTGGATGCCCAGCCCAAGGAAGGACAAGGCCGCGATAAACAGGAAGACGAAGCAGAAGCGCAGGCCGAACTCCGCCACCAGCGTGGACGCGATGTTGGGCAGAACTTCCTTCACGACAAGCCAACCAAGCCCCTCCCCGCGCAGACGGGCCGCCTCGATGTAGTCCATGGCCACCACCGATTGCGCCGAGGCGCGCGCAAGGCGGAATACCGGCGCCACATAGATGAGGGCGATGACGAAGATCATGCTGGCGACCGACGCGCCGACGATGGTCAGCAGCATCAGTGCGAGAATAAGCGACGGGATCGCCATGATCACGTCGATGATCCGCGACAGGAACCGGTCGACGAAACCGCCCATAACGGCCGCCACAATGCCCAGCACGGAGCCGGCCCCAAAGGCGATTGCAGTCGCCAGCAGGGCCAGGCCCACCGTATTGCGGGTTCCATAGACGAGCCGCGAGAACATATCCCGGCCGAGATTGTCGGTGCCGAGCAGGAACGCATCGCTCCACGGCTCGTACTGTCCGCCGACGATCTGGGTCTCCCCATAGGGGGCGATCAACGGCGCAAAGACAGCGGTAAGCGCGATCACGGCAATCACGACCATGCCGAACCAGGCGGTCGGCGGGGCGCTTTTGAACGTCTGCAGGAAATCCTTCATCTTCCCGCCCTCAGCGCTGGTTCATGAGTCTTGGATTGGTGACGATCGACAGGATGTCCGCCAGCAGATTGAGCAGGATATAGGCGGCAGCAAAAATGAGCCCCACCGACTGCACCACCATGACGTCACGGTTCGACACCGCATCGACAAGCAATTGTCCAAGCCCCGGATAGACGAACACGACCTCCACCACCACGACACCGACCACCAGATAGGCGAGGTTGAGTGCGACCACATTGATGATCGGAGCCAGCGCGTTCGGCAGGGCGTGGAAAAGGACGACCCGCATCCGGCTCAGGCCCTTGAGCCTGGCCATCTCGACATAGGGGCTGGCCAGAACATTGATGATTGCCGCACGCGTCATGCGCATCATGTGGGCAATCACCACCAGCATGAGCGTCAGCGCCGGCAGGAACGAGCGATAGAGCATTTCCGCCAGAGACATCTCCGCATCGATACTGGAAATGGCCGGGAACAAGCTGATGCGGACCGCAAGGAATAGCACGAGCACATAGGCCACGAAGAATTCCGGCAGGGATACCCAGGTGAGTGCGATCACATTGCACAGCCGGTCGAAGATAGAGTTGCGGTAGAGCGCCGCCAGAATGCCCAGGATCAGCGCGGTCGGGACCGAAATCACGGCGGCGAAACCCGCCAGGAAAAGCGTGTTCTTCAGCCGCACGCCCAGAAGGTCGGAAATCGGCCGGCCGTTGGCGAGCGAGTTGCCGAATTCTCCATGGACCACCCCCCCGAGCCAGTTCATGTAACGATAGAGGGCCGGCTGATCCAGGCCCAGTTCCCGGCGGAAGGCGGCAACCGTCTCCGGCGTGGCGGACTGGCCGAGGATTTGCTGGGCAAGGTCGCCCGGCAGGAGTTCGACGCCAACGAAGATGAGCGCAGATACGACGACCAGCGTCACAAGCCCGAGCGCCAGACGTTCGCCCAACAGGATCCAGATTTTTGCCACATAGCCTCCCAGTCGGACGGAATTTGGCGATACCCTTCCCCGTCCGCAGCCGCAATGCCGGACGCCCTGCCTCCGGCGCCGGCATTGCCATCAAAGCCCTCAGGCCATCCACCAGCGCTCGACGAAGCGCAGGCTGTCGAGATTCCACTGCCCGCTCAGCTCGCCATGCTGAATCTCGTCGCGCAGAGCAAAGACATACTTGCCGAACATCGGGATAAGCGCACCACCGTCATCGCGGCACAGGCGCTGCATTTCCGAATACATCTCCGCACGCAAGTCCTGGTCGGTCTCGGCACGGGCCTCCAGCAGCAGGGCGTTGAAGCGCTCGTTCTGCCACTTGGTGTCGTTCCACTCCGCATCCTTCGAATAACCGGCTGTGAACATCCAGTCCGGCGTCGGGCGGCCGCCCCAGTAGCTGGTGCAGAAAGGCTTCACGAGCCACACGTTCGACCAGTAGCCATCGCTCGGCTGGCGCACGACCTCGATGTTGATGCCGGCCTTCTTGGCCTGTTCGGAATAGAGGAGCGAGGCGTCGACCGCCCCCTCGAAGGCGGCATCGGACGTGAAGAGCTGCACATCCAGCGAGGAAAGCCCTGCCTGCTTCAGGTAATGGCGTGCCTTGTCAGGGTCATAGGCGCGCTGCTCGATGGTGGCATCGAAGAACGGCATGGAACTCATGACCGGATGGTCGTTGCCGACCGTGCCGTAGCCACGCAGGATCTTGTCGACCAGTTCCTCACGGTCGATGGCATGTTTCAGCGCCATGCGGACATTCTGGTTGTCGTAGGGCGCGGTGTTCACATGCATGGGCATGGTGTAATGCAGCGTGCCCGAAGTGGTCTCCACGCGCACGCCCGGCGCACGCTTCAAGAGATGGATGGTCTTGAGATCAGGTCGGTCGATGATGTGCACCTGCCCGGTCATCAGAGCATTCATTCTGGCCGCAGTGTCGGCGATCGTGGTGATTTCGACCTGCTCGAAATGGGCGCGGTCCTGCTTCCAGTAACCGTCGCGGCGCTTCAGCCGGATGCGTACGCCGGGCTCGAAGCTCTCGACCGTGTAGCCGCCGGTACCGATGCGGCTATGCGCGTCGATCTTGCCCTCGACGGCCTGTCGGATGCACAGATGATAGTCGGCAAAGATATAGGGGAAATCGGCGTTGCCGGTAGAAAGGGTGAAGACGATGGTGTGGTCGTCGGTCGCCTTCATTTCCTCGATCTGGGCCAGCACCGGCTTGACCGCCGATTTGGAATCTTCTCCCCGATGGTAGTCGATCGAGGCTAGGACGTCCGCCGCGGTCAGCTTCTTGCCGTCCGAAAACTCCGCGTCCTTGCGCAGCTTGAAGCTCCATATTTTTGCGCCGGGCTCGGCCTCGAAGCTCTCGGCCAGCTCGGGCTCGATCTGGCCAGCGGGTCCGAACTCCGTCAGATGGTTGAAAACGGCATAGTTGGTCACGAACATGAAGTCGTTGTTGTAGGTCGCCGGATCGAAAGAGTCCGAGGTGGAGCCCTGCAGGAAGCCGACCTTCAGCGTACCGCCCTTCTTCGGCGTTGCGGCCTCGGCCTGAGCCAGGACCGACGATGACAGCGACAGGCCGGCTCCGAACGCCAGCGCGCCCGTCATGAACCCGCGCCGGTCGATCTGCCCCCCGATAAGGGAGCGCTTCAATGTTTCGATTTGATCTTTCATCCGTTCCTCCTGTTGCGAAATATGCTGCCGAGCCCGCTCAGTGCCGGATCGTGATCGCCTTCGTGCGCGCATAGGCTTCGATGCCTTCAAGCCCCTTCTCGCGCCCGAAACCCGATTTCCGGTTGCCGCCGAAAGGCACTTCCACGCCTCCGGCCCAATAATCGTTGATGGTTATCTGCCCGGCGTCGATGGCACGGGCGAGTCGGAGGGCCTTGCTGATATCACCCGTGTAGATACCTGCCACCAGCCCGAATTCGGTGCCGTTCGCTACGGCTACGGCCTCTTCTTCGCCATCCACGATCTGGACGGCCAGCACCGGCCCGAAAATCTCTTCCTGTACTGCCGGATCGTCGCAAGGGAGGCCATCGATGATCGTCGGCTCGAAAAACCATCCTGTGCCCGTCTGTTCATCGGTCGCGGGCTTGCCGCCGGTCAGGATCGAGAGGCCGCGCCTGCGCGCCGCTTGGACATGGGCGTGGACACGTTCGAGATGCGCCTGTGAATTCAGCGCGCCGACATCCGGCCCCTTGAGGCCGTGCCCTAGCCTGAGCGCACGCGCCTTGCCGATCAGCTTTTCCAGGACTTCGGCATGAATCTTCCGGTCGATAACAAGGCGAGAGCCTGCCGAGCAGATCTGGCCTGCATTGGAAAAGATCGCCCACAATGCGCCATCCACGACCTTGTCGACATCGCTGTCCGCGAGCGCAACCAATGGCGACTTGCCGCCGAGTTCCAGGGTCAGCCGGGTCACATTCGGCGCGGCTACCTGCATCACGTCCACGCCAGTGCGCACAGAGCCGGTGAAGGTGATGTGCGCGATCGCCGGATGGCGCACCAGGGCGGCCCCCGCATCCGCGCCAAGGCCGGTCACCACATTGACCACGCCTGCAGGCACCCCCGCCTCCGCCAGCCATCCGGCCAGCACCAGGGCTGTGAACGGCGTGGTCTCGGCAGGCTTTGCAACCACCGCGCATCCGGCCGCAAGCGCCGGCGCGACACCGCGCGCGAAGGTCGAGGTGGGATAATTCCACGGAATGATCTGAGCGGTGACACCCACCGGCTCGCGCTCGGTCCAGCAAGACAGACCCGGACCCAAGGGGATGGACCGGCCCTCCAGCTTGTCGGCGGCGCCGGCATAATATTCGAACAGCCGCGCACAGGAGCGCACGTCGCCGCGTGCCTCGTCCAGGGTCTTGCCCGAATCGAGCGCTTCCAGAACGCTGAGATACCCGGCGCGCTCGCGTATCAATATCGCGGCGCGGTTGAGTATCCGGCAGCGTTCGGCCGGCGTCGTATCGCGCCATACGGCAAGCCCCTTTTCGGCCGCTTCGACCGCGCGGAACACATCCTCGCCCTTGCCGGCACTGAAGCTGGCAAAGGCACGCGCCGAACCGGGATCGAAGCTCTCAAGCATCTCGCCGTCGCTGCCGGCGGCGTAGTGCCCGCCTATGAAATGGCCTTGAGGCAGGCCCGGCAGGGTTCCTGTCTCGAAATACGTCCTGACGAGTACGGCGGCATCGTCGATCATGCCGCAAGCTCACTCTGCTGGTAGCTGGACATTGCCAGCCATTCCGGGCTGATCTCGATGCCCCAACCCGGACGGTCGGTCACGGTGACCATGCCGTCTGTCACTTCGTAGGGGTTTTCCGTGAACAGGCCTTCCTGCCAAGGGTAGTAGTCCGGTCCCTCGATGGAAAACTCGAGATACTTGCCGGCATTTGGAATCGCGCGCAGCAGATGCATGGTGAAGAGCGTCACCAGCCCCAGATTTGCAGCATGAGGCGTGCACGGCAGGCCTGCCGCCTCGCCCATGCGAGCAACCTGAAGCGTGCGCGCCATGCCGCCGAGATAAAGAATGTCGGGCTGGATGATATCCACCGCGCGCATGGCAACCATGCGCCGCCAATGCTGCATGTCGTAGTCCTGTTCGCCGCCGGTGATGTCGAGCGCCAGAGCCTGCGTCACCTCGCGTGTCTGCTCCATCTCCCAGTAGGGGCACGGCTCCTCGAAATGCTCGACGCCATTCTGTTCCAGCATCCGGCCCACTTCGATCGCGCGAGCAGGCGAATAGCAGGAATTGGCGTCTACCAGTAGCGAGATATCGGGCCCCAGCGCCGTGCGGATCGCAGGAACGATCGCTTCGGTGCGTCCTTCCCACTCGTCGCGGTCATGGCCGCATTCCGACCCGATCCTGAACTTGAAGGCATCGAAGCCATGGGCGTCGCGCAGGCGCTGGAACCGCGCGACCTCGTCTTCCGGCGTGATGTCGCGGCGCATGGAAGAGGCATAGGCGCGCAGCCGGCCCGGCGTTCCGCCAATGAGCTCCGTCACCGGCTTCTGTGCGAGGCGACCGCGCAGGTCCCATATTGCCGTGTCGAGCCCGGCCATTGCCCGGTAGAGATAGGAGCAGGAGAACTTGTGCTCGCGCTCCGCAATCTCGCCCACAAGCGCTTTGAGATCCGTCACGCTGCGGCCCAGCGTCCAGGGTGCGACCTGGCGATGAAACACAGCCGCGGTGATGTCCGAATTGTAGGTCGACAACTGTCCCCAGCCAATCGAACCGTCCTCGGCGGTGAGGCGAACGAAGCCGACAAATTCGTTGGTGAAGGTTTCAAGCTTGCGGATTTTCAAGAACGGAACTCACTCTATGCAAAGGTGGATCAGACCGGTCGGCGTGCCCGCTCACGCAGGATCAGGCTGGAAGCCCGGTGCGCCAGCATGATCGTCGGAGCGTTGGTGTTGCCGGATGTGACATTGGGAAAAACGGAAGCATCCACGACCCGCAAGCCGTCGATGCCGAAGACCTTGAGGTCGGGGCCGACAACCGCGGATGTCTCGTCGCGGCCCATCCGGCAGGTGGCCACCGGATGGAAAACGCTGCCGCAGCGCTCACGGAAATCTTCCAGTATGCCAGCATCATCGAGCTTCTCGATGTCGGGCGCGATCGCTTCCCTCGCGAAGGTGCGGATAGCAGGCGTGCGCGCCATGCGCTGGATCAGCCGGCCGCCGGCCACCACATCCTCCTGATCCTTGCGCGTGGACAGATAATTCGGGACGATACGCGGCGCATCCGCCGGATCGTTCGAGCGGATGTCGATCCGGCCACGGCTGGTTGGCCGGGCCGGCTGGAACGACAGGATGAAACCTGGCCACGGATCGGGATTGATGATCGGGCGCTTGTCGCTCGGCGCGGTCGTGTAGGTGACCGGATTGAGATAAAGCTGCTGGTCGGGCCGTTCGAGCCCTTCACGCGAACGGACAAAGCCACCGCACTGGTTGACGCTCAGGCTGAGGGGTCCCCGGCGCGCCAGCACATAGCGCATGCCTTGCAGCAGCTTGCCCCACCACGGCGACAGCATCGAATTCAGGGTCGGCTCGGTTGCCTTGTAGTAATAATTGATGCCGAGATGGTCCTGCAGATTGCCGCCGATATTGTCGTTGGCACGCACGATCTCGATGCCCATGTCCCGCAGCAGCGCGCCAGGCCCCAGTCCCGAAAGCTGCAACAGCTTGGGAGAATTCACCGAACCGGCACTGACGATCACTTCCTTACGGGCACGAAACGTTTGTCGGCCGCTTTGCAGGCACACGGAAACGCCGGTCACACGCTGTCGCTCGATCACGATGCGCTCCACCATGGCGCCGGTAACAAGCGTGACGTTCCGGCGTTTCAGCGCGGGTCGCAGGAACGCATCTGCGGCTGACCACCGGCGGCCATTCTTCGTGGTGATGCGGTAATGCGTGACGCCTTCGGGATCGGGTCCGTTGCAATCGTCGGTGACGGGAAGCCCCATCTCGCGCGCCATCGCAAAATAATGCCGGTTGGACGGGTGAATGTCGCGCCGCACATTGCTGATATAGAGTGGGCCATCGCCGCTGACCGAACCGTCTTCTCCGATGCGGCGCTCGACCGCCTCGTAATGTGAGCGTACATCATCCCAGCCCCAGCCAGCGGCGCCCGACGCCTTCCAATCCTCGAAGTCGGTCGGCATTCCGCGGCAATAGATGAGGGCGTTGATGGAACTCGAGCCGCCGATCACCTTGCCACGCGGCCAATAGCTCTCGCGCCCGCCCGTCCCAGGATCCGCCTCGGTCCGATACATCCAGTTGATGCGCGGGTCGAAGAAGGTGCGGCCATAGCCGATCGGCATCCTGATCCAGAAATTGCGATCCGAGCCACCCGCCTCCAGCACCAGCACGCTGCTTGCGCCGTCCCGCGACAAGGCCTCGGCCACGACGCATCCCGCCGACCCGGCGCCTACGACGATATAGTCATATTCCCCCAAACGTGAAACCTCTCCGCCCGATCAGCGCAGCATCGTCTGAACGACCTCCAATCGCTCAGCCAAATGCCGCATGGCCATCGCAAGGATTATCGCGGGGGGCTTTGCAGCAAGTCAAACAAAGCTTTAATGTGATAAGACCCTATTTTATTTGAAGCTGCGGGATTTTTCAGCCATGACGGTTTCGCTTCCTCCCCTACAATGGCTGCGCGCCTATGAGGCCGCCGCGCGACGGTCCAGCTTCTCCGCGGCGGCGGCCGAACTGAACCTGACGCCAGCAGCGATAAGCCATCAGGTGCGTTCGCTGGAGCAAAGACTGGGCTTCCAGCTTTTCGAAAGGCTGGCGCGCGGCCTGCAACTTACCGATATCGGTCGAGCCTACCTTCCAAGTGTGCGCAAGGCTTTTGACGAACTGACGATCTCCACCGTCGGACTGTTCGGTGCCGATCACGAGAGCCACATCACCGTGCGCACGCCCGTGCTTTTCGGGGCCAACTGGCTCGCACCGCGACTGCCGAGATTCTATGCCGCCTTCCCGCACATCAAGCTCCGGATCCTGACGGCGGTGTGGGCGGAATCCACCACTGCGGTCGATGTCGATATCCGGTTCGGCGACGGGCAGTGGGGCGATTTCGAGGTGCGCCCGCTTTTGCGCGAACCGTCGATCGTCGTGGCGCGCAGCGATATGAAACTGCCGGACGGAGATGATCGTCAGAAAGTGCTTGCCCTGCTCGATCACGGCGTCGTCCATATCATGGGCTGCGAGGACCGCTGGACGCGGCTGTTGCGCAAACATCAGATCAGCGACCGAAGGGTGCGGGTCAGCACGATGACGGACAATTCGTTGTTCGCCATCGAATTGACGTCGGCCGGGCTGGGACCCTGCATCGTGCAAAGGAGATATGCCGAACCTTTCCTACGTCAGCGCAACCTGCTCAGCCCCTTGGTCGAAGGCATCGATATCGACGAGGCCCACTATGTTCTGACAGCACGATCCGCAGAACGCACGAATCCCGAGGCGATCATTTTCCGGGAGTGGCTTATCGCCGAGTGCCAGGAGAGTTCTCCGCCCGGCCCCGCGATCCGGTCGCTTCGTTAAAAACGCTTCCTCCTACAGCACGCCCCAGGCCCGGAACCGGCCCCGGCCGGTCAGTTCGCGAATGCCGAGCTCAGAAACCAGATCGAGCGCGGCGCGCTGGGTGATGCCAAGTTCCTTCGCCATGAGCCCCGCCGAAACCATGGGCCGCGCCAGCACCAGTTCGATCAATGCCGGCAAACGTGAATTGCGCCGCTTGCCGCGCAGCCGCCGTTCCATCTGCGTGCGCGCCAGAGCAAGCCGATCGAGTTCCTTCAAGCCTGCCTCGGCCCCGCCCGCGATCCCCTCCAGAAATGCAGCGAGCCGGGTGGCGCGGTGGCGACACCGGCGCTTGTCGCGCGTAACCTGTTTCAAGCCAATGCTGATCCCGGCCAGATGCGCGTTCGTCTTGTCGGTGGCCCGCAGCAATCCCGACACGAGAAGATTGCCGAGCCAAGCCTGATGCTGCAACGGCTCGATCCGCTCCCAGGCGTCCCACACCAGGGCAGCAGCCAGCAGCGGTGGGAATTCGTCACGAACATCTTCTACGACATCCAGCCATTTGGTCAGTCGCTTTTCCTCATCCCAGTCGGGATCGTCCACCAGTGGACTGCGGGAGGAACGGTTTCGGCTTGCCCCGCCATCAGGATCAGCCGGAGCAGCCGAAGCGGCGCCGGAAGCTACGTCACCGGCTATCGCGCCAGTCTCTTCAGCCCGATCAGCGTCGGGCCCCCATCCTCCGCGGCGATGATCTCGCCGCCCCGCGCTTTCCAGCAATCTTTCGGTTCGCGCCAGAACCGCGTCGATTTCGGCAAGCTGGAGTGCCAGCGCATCGGGCTGTTCGTCCTCGCCGGCTTCCGCACCCGCCGCGGCTCTTCCCACATGGTCCGGTTGGCGCGCAAGTTGGCTTCCCGCAGCGCTTTCGCGCGCCATCAGCATTGCCAGCCCTGTCGACGACAGCGCCCAGCCAGGAGGTTGCGCGAGGATGCGCCGTCGTGTCCGCAGCACCGCATGCGCCCGTGTCAGCTCGTGAGTGGGCGAACGCGTGTCCATCATGGCGTCATGAAGGACGAGGTCTTCCGCATGGACCAGTTCGCCCTCCAGCCAGAGCTGGGCAACGGCATCATGGAAATGCGCGCGCTCGATGAAGCCGGGCCCGGTCTCGCTCTTGCGCAGCCGTTCGTCCAACCGGGCAAGTTGATCCTCGGCCCGGATAAGGGGTTCGAGCAGCTCGCGCAGGGGCAATCCATGCAAATCGTAAGTCATTGATTTGAGGATATAGAAAGCGTCAAACGGAAGCTATCCGCCAGTTTGGTTCCGCCACTGCCGATACCGGTTTTTGATGACTCAACTGAAGTGCAGGAGAAATCTGGCTTGAACCGCTTCCGAAACGAACGCTGCCGGCTTTGTTTCGGTTGCGTTATGGCCAGTGCTTCCCGGCCGCCGTTGCAGGCATGGTGGCGATTCTCTGTGCCGGAGTCAAGAACTGCTCGCATCAGCGCATTCCAATCGTGAGATCGTGGCTCGGCAGACCGGCGGCTCCCGTTAGTCCGTTGGTTGCGGTCCGCCAAGGCGCATGACCCTTTTCGGTCTCCTTTCCCGAGGTGATGGTTTCTGTATCACGCTTTGGCTTGCCCGTTCCGCTATTGGCCGATCTTGCACCGTTCAGCCCTTCCAGCTGGCGTTCAGGCTGATAGCGGCCCTTGAGCGCCTGATCCGTCAAGGCGCGCAGATAGGCACCGGGAGAGCGGATGTCGGTCGAGCGTTCGAGAAGGATCGCCACCGTCACGCCAGCGTTCAGGTCGCCCATGGCACGCCGTGCCCGTTGCCAGGCGTCGGGCGAAATGCCGAGCATGGCACGTACGAGTTCGGCCGTTTGCATTACGTCTCGCCAGTCCCCGATGCCATCACGGGCATAAAGCGGAAATTGCGGACAGGCCGACAGAAGATTTTGGAGCGAGGGCAGGTGCGATATCGGCAAAGCCCCGTTTTCGGTCCTTGCCGCTCCCTGGCGGGGTGTTGCAGGACTGGAAGGGTTGCAGGCTGCAATCTCTTGCGTCGGCATGGTCGTTACGTCGCCGGAACCATTCGGATTTTCACACGCGCTTTTTCGCAAGCCTCTATCAAAAGGTGAATCTGAATCTGACTTCTGTATGTGGCGCTCATTTTCGGACTCATTGGCGCTCAATTCCGAAAGAGTCAGGCTGTCGAGATAGGCGTTTTCCACCGTTGAACGCAGCAATGACAGCGCATTTCGCCGTGTGGTGAGTTCTTCGACGCTGGCATTGCGGGCAAGCCGGCCGGAAAGCTCTTCCAGCTGGTCGGCAAAACTTTCCCACGCCCCTCCCCTGCCCTCTTGCAGGCCGGCCTGAACGGTTTTGGAAATGTCGCGCAGGTGGATCGTCACTTCCATGCGCAGGCGCTGCAGGGTGCGCGCCTGAGCTCTGGCGCGCGCGGCATGAGCTTCGATCTCGGCCGCGCGCAAGGCCAGCGGCGAAAGATCGAAACCGAAAGCGGTCTCGATCGCACCTCTCGTATCGCGGCAGGCGTAGCGCTTGCCGTTGGGGCTGTCGCGGCGCAGGATCATGCCCGCGTCCACAAGAGCCGCCAGATGCCGTCGCAGCGTGGCAGGCGCCATGCCGCGCGAGCGCAGGGAAAGCTCAGCATTGGACGGAAACACGATCAGCGGCTTCGAGCCGTCGATCTCGCTTGCCGGATGGAAGCTCAGCAGGGCCTCCAGGACGGCAATGGTGCGGTCCGAGAGGCCTAAAACTCCCCTCGCCTCGGTCAGCGACCGCAAGAGCCGCCATTTGTCGGCAGCAGCCGACTTTTCACCGTTGTTGCCGGCCGAAAGCTGTTTGCGCGCCTGTCTCACCCGCTCCTGGGTTGTAAACAAGGCATGCGAAAGCGATCGACCGCCAAACGGCGTCGTTGCAAAACGCTCAGTCATCACTTCACCTCGATTCGAGGCAAGCAAAGCCGTTGTCGGAACGTGCCCAACCCTTGACAATTCAGGTCGGAAGTGATTCTCTCACAATCGCTACATTGATGAGGGCTTCCGGAATGGTAACGTTTCGGGGGCCTTTTTCTTGCCGGTTTCCTTTCTTTCTCAGTCTTTTCTACGCTTTGAGCACACTCACAGCCCGTTTTTGGCGACGCCCACTATGCGTGTGATTCGCCGGATGGGGGATAAAACGTCTATTCGCCGCGCTGCTGTTCGAACCTTTCCAGCAATGCCGGCAGTTCCTCGCCCAGAAATTCGGCAAATCCTTTCGGGGCCGAAACCAGTTCCAGCCGCGGTGTTTTGGCGAGGTTGCCGAGGCGTGCGAAAACCTTGCCGCCGGCGTCACGAATCTCGGTCGCTGGCTGCGGTTTCGGCCTGCGCGCCAGCCGGTTGAAAAGCATGGCAAAACGTGCGTCGCTATCGACGGCCTTGAAGCGCTGGCTGGTGATCTCGTCGTCGGCCTTCACTCGGGCGGCTTCACCCTTCAGCATCTCGGCAAGTTCCATCCAGCGTGCGCGACCGGCCTTGGGCGCGGGGCCGATGGCATTGGCGACCTGCACCGGCAGCGCTTCGGCCACCTGCAGGTAGCGCGTCATGTCGGCCTTGTGTAGCGACAGCGCCTCCTGCACCACGCCGCGCTCGAAGCCATGCCTGATCAGCGCATGCGCAAACAGCGCCCGCTCGATGAAGGAGAGGTTACGCCGCTCGGTGTTTTCCTTGCCCTGCGCCAGGACCAGTTCGGCATCGGTGAGGTTGCGCACGATGGCGCGCAGCGGCAATTCCAGCCGCAGCACGGCGCGCAAACGCCGGTGGCCATAGGCGGCCTGGAAGCGGCCCGGCTTTTCTGGATGCGGCCGCACCAGAACCGGCACCTGCTGGCCGCTGGCGCGGATGCTTTCCACCAGAGCCGCGAATTCGGGGTCGTGCCTGTCCTCGAAGCTCAGCCGGTCGGTGATGAAGGAGGCATCGACCAGCTTGGGATCGATCTCGACGATACGCTCGCCGGCCTCCAGGCTTTCCTTGAGCTTGCGGGCGTCCTCGAGCTCGCGCGAGAGGCCGCCGAGCGACAATCCCATGGCCTTGACCGCGCCGGAGGCGCTGCGTGGGGCAGGCGCTGGCTGCGGCGCGGAAGAAGGTGCGGGTGCTGCCGGTTGCGGCAGCGAGGCAGGCGCGAGCTGTGCCGGCTGATCCATGCCGAACAGGGCCTTGAGCTGATCCTTGCGGTTTAATCCCGACATGTCGTCCTCCCTTACCCTGCCCGGTTCCAGGCCTTGAGGATCAGGCCCTCGATCTCGGAGTTGACAGCTGTCAACGATTCCATCGCGCGGTCGTATGTGCTGCGCGTAAAGTTCTCGCGCGCCACTTCGTAAAGCGTCTGCTTGGTCAGGCCAGCATCGGAAAAGGCGGTGGATTTGACCAGCGGCGCCGTCAGCACGCGCGCGCCGAACAGCGAGCGCAGGAAGCCGGCGATCTGCGTTTGTGGCCCGTCATTTGGCTCGTAGCGGGTGATGAGATAACGCATGAAATCAAAATTCAGGGCGCCGCCCGCCTCGCGCACCACCGCCAGAAGGTCGGCAGTCATGAACAGGAACTGGCTCATGGAGGCGACGTCAAGCATCTGCGGATGCACCGTTACCAGCACCGAGGTTGCCGCGCACAGCGCAGACAGCGTCAGGAAGCCGAGTTGCGGCGGGCAATCGACGACGATCACGTCATAATCGTCCGCCACTTCGGCGAAAGCCGCCTGCACGCGTGCAAAGAACAGCGTTTCGCCGGTGTCCGCGCCACTCTGGCGGGCTGACAGCATATGCGGCGTGGTGTGTTCGAATTCCTGCAGTTCAAGATTGCCCGGAACGAGGTCGAGGCCGTCGAAATAGGTCTTGCGGATGATGTCGCGCAACGGCCGCCGGCTGTCGTCGTAGCGGATCGCGCCATAGAGCGTGTCGTTGCCGGTAAGGTCGAGTTCTGGCTGATAGCCGAACAGCGCCGACATCGAGGCTTGCGGATCGAGATCAACCGCCAGCACGCGAAAACCCGACAGTGCCAGATGCTGGGCCAGATGCGTGCTGGTCGTGGTCTTGCCCGAGCCGCCCTTGAAGTTGGTAACGGCAATCACCTGCAGGTGCTCGCCGAGTTCGGCATTGCGGCGCGGCAGGTAAGTGCGCGCCTTGGCGCCACCCTGATCGGCCAGATGCCGGCGCAGCGCGTTGATGTCTGCCAAAGTATAATGCCGGCGCCCGCCGGGGCCGGTCTCGGGCTGCGGCCCCTCGCCGGCGATGGAAAGCTGGCGCAGATAGCCATCGGAAACGCCGATGAGCTTGGCCGCCTCGCCGCTGGTGAACTTGCGTAGCGCCTTGCGCGATTCAGGCTGGAACAGACGGCTGCGCATGGCCTGAAGCTGCGCCGACAGCATCTCCGCGTCGGCGGCGATGGCGCGGTCGGTGGATAACACCACCCCGCTCTCCGAATGTCCCCAGGCCTGGTCCTGCATGTGTGCCTCAATCATTTTTTAACTTTCTGTCCGGTCGCTCTTGAGGCGCGGTTTTGCCGCAAAATGCCCGAAACAGCGGGTAATTCGCGGATCATGCGCCGATTCGGCCTGCAAGGTCGAATCCTGACCTACGCAAGCCGATGTTTTTACGCAGAAAGGCAGCAATAACGATTTTGAAATCCGGTTACGGCTGCCGTACTTGATTACGCTGGAAATCCGTAACAACTTGCCGAGGCGTGTGAGTCGCGTCAAGGCATTTATAGTTAACGGAAATTAACCATTTGGCCGAGGCTGCTGACGCATTCACTTTGGATGCCTGCGGTTTGTTGGCAGCTATCAACGAGGTGGTGGTTTGGCGCCGGCTGGCAGCGCGCTGGTCCGGGGCGGATGACCGGACTTGACGCCCGCCGTGGCGCGGCCGTCAAGATATATCTGCGACCGCGATGCTTCATATATCAGCCTGCGCCGTTCGCGCGGGGCGCGGTCTGGCCGGCAAGGATGCGCGTTGGGCGCGGTTGGGAGCTGTCAACGAATAGGGCGTGGCGATGCATGCCGGCCACGCCGCACCGCAGGCGCTCGCGTGAGCGGGTCTGGCGAGCCGCCAAAACCTTTTCGCCGCTCGCTTGAACGGCGGCAGGCCATGGCGCCGCTCCAAACTGACCGAAGTGTCGAGATGGGAGGGGCGCCGCAATCACCCGCCATGATCAGAATGCCGGGGATGAATGCCGGCGACATGCGGTTTGTGCTGGAAGATGCGGCCGCCTTCCTGCGAAAATATCTGCGTTGGCCATCTGGCCTTCACGGGCAAGGCAGCGCAGCAACGGAGCGTAGACATGGAACCCATCTGGGCGGTCGGATTGATGACCGGAACCGTGCTCGACGGAAATATCGACGTCGCCTTGCTCAAGACCGATGGCGAAAGCATTGAGACGTTCGGTGCCTACGCGCTCGTGCCTTATCCGGCAACGATCCGCGACAAGCTTGAGGAAGCCCAGCAGGCCGCGCGCGCCTGGAACTTCGACGGGCCGGAACCCGCCCTCTTCGCCGAGGTCGAGGCGGAGCTGACATGCGCGCAGGCAGCCGCAGTCATGAAGGTCGTGGAAGAAGAGGGTATGACCATGGCCGAAATCGGCGTGGTCGGCTTCCATGGCCAGACCGTTCTGCATCGCGGACCGCGCAATGGTCGCCTCGGCGACACCCGCCAACTCGGCGATGGCGAGCTGATGCATTCCATTCTCGGCACGAGGGTTGTCTATGACTTCCGCTCCGCCGATGTTCGCGCCGGAGGGCAGGGCGCGCCGCTGGTGGCGGCCTATCATGCCGCGCTGCTCGGCAAGGCCGGCGCGCGTGGCGACAGCGCCATCCTCAATCTGGGCGGCGTCGGCAATGTCACCTGGTGGGACGGCGATGGCGAGCTGGTCGCCTTCGACACCGGTCCGGCGAATGCGCCGATCAATGATTTCGTCCGGGCGAGGGGGCTGGGCGAGATGGACCGCGACGGCGCGCTTGCGGGTGCGGGCAGGGTGGACGAGGCGCGGCTGCAAGAGCTGCTGCGGCATCCCTATCTCACCGCGGACTATCCGAAGTCGCTCGACCGGTTCGACTTTACGGCGGCGATGGCCGACGGGCTCGGCGACGCGGACGGCGCTGCCCTCCTGACGGCCTTCAGCGCTTCCTGTGTGGGCAAGGCGCTCGACCTCCTGCCACGACGGCCGGAAAAGCTCTACGTCTCGGGCGGCGGGCGGCGCAACCCGACGCTGATGGCGATGCTGGACGAGCGGGCACGGGTCGAGACGGTTTCGGCCGACCGGCTCGGCTGGCGGGGTGATGCGGTGGAAGCGGAATGCTTTGCGTTCCTTGCAGTGCGCGCGTTGCGTGCCCTGCCGATCAGCTTCCCCAGCACGACCGGCGTGCCCGAACCAATGACCGGGGGCCGCATCGCCGGCTAGGATATACTTAGCCGGGTAAGTATACGGCTTCGCGGCGACTGCTGAGGAGGCGCGAGATGCCCGCAAAGACCAGTGTTGCCTGTCTCCTTTGCGCCGGATGCATGTCGTTTTCCCGAGCGCGAGCCAGCATCTTCTGTGATGTGATCGTGGCCGTTCTAGGTGCCGCTCCGAAGGTTTCGGAGGGGAGAATTGGGAAGCCGGTCAAAAAGCCGGCGCTGCCCCCGCAACGGTGGTGGAGCAGATTCACGGCGGTCGTGACGATCCGCCAGGATCGGCTCCAGAGTCCGCAAACCAGCCTCGAACGATTGCGAACCGACTGATCGCGGTGGGCGGTCAAGAGGCAGCGCTGAGGGCAAGATCGCTTGCCCGCCCGCTAAACCTCCATCACCACCAGTTCAGTCCTTGTGCAAGGCGAGGACAGGACATGGATACGGGCAATCCTCCGATCCCGGTGCAGCGGGCAGGTGCGGCCGCCGGTTGCCCATCCGCCGACGGGACGCGGTGTCGGCCCGGTCCGCGCGTCATGGCTTCCGTCTCGCCGCTGCCGCCGCCCGCGGAAATATTCATCGACTGGCTGATGTCGGTTCCGGTCGGCGCCGATCTTGCGGCGGCCGCGCGCAATCAGATCGGGCTGATCGACCGCCGTGCGCCGCTTCATCCGGACGTCCGCCGCCTGCGCATGCTGCTGTCTGCGCTGGCTGGCAGTGCCGGCCCTTCCCGGCTTCCAGCCTATTGAGGCGCACGATGACCAGCGCATCCGCAATCTTCGTGAGAAGCCCGCGCAGGCGGGCCAGCGCCCCTGTGACATTCGCCCGCAAGCCGGATGCTGCCGGCACCGCCTTCATTCTTCCCAACCCAAGCCAGACAGGATGCCGCCATGGGTGTAATTTCCATTCAGAACTATGCCAGTAACGATCCGATCGATGCACTCGTGGCGGCCCACCAGCCGGGACACGGCCTGACGCGGGCGTTCTACAGCGATCCTGCCATTTATGAGCGCGACATGGAGCGTCTTTTCAGGCGTCACTGGCACTGTCTCGCGCATGAAAGCGTCATTCCCAATCCGGGCGATTTCGAACTGTTCAGGATCGAGAACGAGGCGATCATTCTGTCGCGCGGCATGGATGGAAGCGTCCATGCCATGCTCAATGTATGCCGCCATCGCGGCGCGGAGGTCTGCACCAAGCCCAAGGGCAACGCAAAATTCTTCGTCTGCCCCTATCACGCCTGGACCTATTCCAATGACGGCAGCTTGCGCGCCGCACGCCTGATGCCGAAGGATTTCGACCGTTCGGCACATGGGCTGAAAAAGCTGCATGTGCGTGTCGCCTCGGGGCTGGTCTTCATCACATTCGCCGAAAATCCGCTCGATTTCGACCCGATCGAGCAGTCGCTGCGCACCAGTTGCGGCCAGTATGGCTGGGGCGAGGCGAAAGTGGCGTACCGCCAGACCTACGCCGTCGATGCCAACTGGAAGCTGGCGGTCGAGAACTATGTCGAATGCTATCATTGCGGCCCTGCGCATCCCGAATATTCGCAGACCCATGCGCTCGAGCAACCGCCGGAAATGATCGAGAAGCTCAACCAGGCGATGGAAGGGCGCACCTGCGCGCTGGGCGTGGAGATCGGCAGCGGCAATCATTGGCAGACCTCCATCAACGGGCAGGAGGCGATCCACACATTCCGCTACGCGCTCTATGACGGCGTCTCGACCGGCAGCGAGGACGGCAAGCCGGTGGCGCCGCTGATGGGCCGCTTCACCGACTATGATGGCGGTGTCACCTCCATCCATCTCGGCGGCACGAGCTTCTTCGTCTGCTATCCGGACCACGGCATGATCTATCGCTTCATCCCCAAGACGGTGGATACATGCGAAATGGAGCTGATCTGGCTGGTGCGCGGCGACGCCGAGGAGGGCCGCGACTACGATCTGGAGAAGCTGACCTGGCTGTGGAAGGTTACCACCGAGGAAGACAAGAAGATCATCGAGCACACCGCGCGCGGTGTCGCCTCCCGCTTCTTCGAGCCGGGTCCGATCGCTCCGATGGAGTATAATGAGCTGCGCTATATAGGCTGGTATCTCGACGAAATCAGCCGGCCTTGACGTAAAGGGACCGCCACGCTCCCGAACCTCCAAAGCACCATGCCGGCATCGCGTGCCGGCATGGTCGCGCGAGCCCGGAAAACCTCCGGTCGCAGCAGCATTCCCATCACGCTTTTTCCGTTGCTCTTGATCCTTCCGCCATTCCGGCCTATGCCTAGCGAAGCAAAATTCGTTGGGGTGCCGTAAGGCTGAGAGGTGCGATCCGTGCCAACCCATTGAACCTGATCCGGGTAATACCTGCGTAGGGAACGGAGTTTGGCATGTCGCGAACCAGGGCAGTTTCCCTGCCGGAGCAGAAGTCTCCGTATAGCGTTCATGACGTTTCGAATTCCGCCTGGAATGAGAAACGGTACGATGAACGAAGAAACGCCTGTCTTCCAGACGACCTTGCAAGCCTCCTTCATCCCGATCAGCGTCCTCATTGCAGGCGCTGACGGCAACGCCGTTCGTGTCGATCCTGCTGGAGGTCGATGATGCGGGTCGCGATCATCGGCGCCGGTGTGGCGGGCCTCGCAACCGCCACCGAATTCGCAGAGCAGGGCCACGACGTCACACTCATTGCCCGTGGGTCCGCTATCGGCGAGAACTGCTGTTCCTGGTATGCGGGCGGAATGCTCGCTCCGTGGTGTGAAGGCGAAAGTGCCGGGGAGCAGGTCATACGGCTCGGTCAGCAGGCCGTCGGCTGGTGGGAGCGCCATGTTTCCGGCGTGCGTCGTCGGGGCACGCTCGTGCTTTGCCAAGGCCGCGACATGGCCGAACTGCACCGCTTCGCGCGGCGCACGGAAGCTTCCGAAGTCGTCGACGGCGACCGCATCGACGAGCTGGAACCCGATCTCGCAGGCCGCTTCCGGCAAGGACTGTTCTTCGCGGATGAGGGGCATCTTGATCCGCGCAAGGCGCTCGTGGAGCTGGCGCAGAAGCTGCGCGAGCAGGGCGCGATCTTCCGGCTCGGCGTCGACGCCGGCGACGTCGCCCTCGATGCGGACATCACCATTGATTGCCGTGGTCTGGCCGCCCGCGACCGTCTGCCGGATTTGCGCGGGGTGAGGGGCGAGATGCTGGTCATCCGCTCGCGCGATCTCAATCTTTCCCGCCCCGTGCGGTTCCTGCATCCGCGCATACCGCTTTACATCGTGCCGCGGGGGGAGGGCGTCCACATGGTCGGCGCGACCATGATCGAGGGCGACCGGCGCGCACATATCAGCGTGCGCTCTACCCTGGAACTTCTGAGCGCGGCCTATGCGCTGCATCCGGCCTTCGGCGAGGCCGAAATCCTCGAGACCGGCGTCGATGCGCGGCCTGCCTTTCCCGACAATCTGCCGCGGGTGCAGCGGTGCGGCAACACCGTCTACGTCAACGGCCTTTACCGGCACGGCTATCTGCTGTCGCCGGCGATTGCGCACATGGCCGTTGCGGCCGCGTCCACCCCGAACTGATGGAGGAGTCTCCCCATGAAAATCGTCCTCAACGGCAAATCCCACGAGACCGCGTCAACGGATCTCGCGTCGCTGCTTGCCGAGATAGATTTTGCCGACGCCATTGTCGCAACCGCCCTCAATGGCGAGTTCGTCTCCGTGGACCAGCGTGACGGGGTATCGCTTCAACCGGGCGACCGGGTCGAGATCGTCGCCCCGATGCAGGGAGGCTGACATGCTGGAGTTTTATGGCAAGCGCTTCGGCAGCCGCCTGTTGCTCGGCACGGCGCGCTATCCCTCCCCCGCTATTCTCGCCGATGCGGTGAGGGCATCGACATGCGAGATCGTGACGGTCTCGCTGCGGCGTGAAAGCGGCGACATGCGCGCGGGTCAGGATTTCTGGGCGCTGATGAAGGAACTCGGCACGCACATCCTGCCCAACACCGCCGGATGCCACAGCGCCCGCGAGGCCGTCACCACCGCGCGCATGGCACGCGAGGTATTCGCGACCTCCTGGATCAAGCTGGAAGTGATCGGCGACAGCGATACGCTGCAGCCCGATCCGTTTGGTCTCGTCGAAGCCGCGCGTATTCTTTGCAGCGAGGGTTTCGAGGTCTTTCCCTATATGAACGACGATCTCGTCGTGGCCGAAAAGCTCGTCGAGGCCGGATGCAGGGTGCTGATGCCATGGGGCGCGCCCATCGGCTCGGGGCGCGGGCTCAACAATCCCTATGCGCTCAGAACCATGCGGGCGCATTTCCCCGACATCACGCTGGTGGTTGATGCGGGACTGGGCGTGCCGTCCCATGCCGCTGCTGCAATGGAGCTTGGCTATGATGCCGTGCTCGTCAACACCGCGGTTGCCAAGGCCGGCGACCCGGTGGCGATGGCGCGCGCCTTCGCGGCGGCGGTCGAGGCGGGGCGGCTTGCCTTCGAGGCAGATCCGATAGACGCGCTGGACATGGCCGTCCCCTCCACACCGCTTCTGGGAAAGGCGTTGCTGTGATGGCTCTCGACCCGTTCTACCCGATATTCGATCATGTGAGCTGGATCGAACGCCTGGTACCGCTCGGCATCAGGCTCGTCCAGCTTCGCATCAAGGATGAGCCGCAAACGACTCTACGTGCGCAAATCCGCGCCGCGCGAGAGATCTGCAGCACCCACCACTGCCAGCTTATCGTCAATGACTACTGGAAGCTGGCGCTGGATGAAGGGTGCGACTTCATCCATCTGGGGCAGGAGGACCTCGATGAAGCCGATCTCGACGCCATCCATGCCGGTGGGTTGAAACTCGGTGTGAGCAGCCATGACGAGGCCGAACTCGACCGCGCGCTGCGCGTCGATCCCGCCTATATCGCTCTCGGTCCCGTCTATCCGACGATCCTTAAGAAAATGAAATGGCACCAGCAGGGACTGCCGCGTGTCGGCGAATGGAAGAGCAAGATCGGCGCCATTCCGCTCGTTGGAATCGGTGGCATGAGCGTGGAGCGCGCGCCGGGCGTCTTTGAGGCCGGCGCCGATATCGTTTCGGTGGTGACTGACATCACGCTCAACCGGAATCCCGCCGAACGCGTTCGGGAATGGCTCACGGCAACGCGGGAATTTGCGCGATGAGCCGCTATGCACGCCAGGAAATCCTCCCGCAGATGGGCCGCGAGCGGCAGGAGAGGTTGCGCAAGTCCCATATTCTGGTCGTCGGGGCCGGAGGGCTGGGCTGTCCTGCCCTGCAATATCTGGTCGGCGGGGGCGTTGGCCGGATCACGCTGGTCGATCCCGACAAGGTGGAGCGCGGCAATCTGCACCGGCAGCCGCTTTTCACCGAAGGCGACATCGGACGGCTGAAAGTCGAGGCCGCCAGGTCGCGCCTTGTCGATCTCAATCCGGATGTCGAAGTCACCGCAATCGCCGCCGCACTCGACCCGACGCTCGCCGCCGCCCTGATGTCACGGGTCGACCTGGCGCTCGATTGCGCGGATTCCTTCGCTGTCACCTATACCCTCTCCGATAGTTGCAAGGCGCTTGCAAAGCCGCTGGTTTCGGCATCCGCATTGGGGTTGAGCGGTTATGCGGGTGGCTTCTGCGGCCCGGCCCCTTCGGTGCGCGCCCTGTTTCCAGGTCTGCCGAAAACCACTGCAACCTGCGCCACGGCCGGCGTTCTGGGGCCTCTTGTTGGCACGCTTGGCGCCATGGAGGCACAAATGGCCATTGCCATATTGGCGGGTATCGAACCTTCCCCGCTGGGACAACTGGTCTCCATCGACATGGAAACCTTCGGCTTTCGTTCCTTTCGCTTCGACAAGGCGCAGGAGCCAGCCGAAATCCCGTTTCCGTTCATCGGCAGGCAGGAGTTGCTGGCGACGGATATTCTCGTTGAACTGAGGCCGATCGAGGAAGCGCCGCGAAGCCTGCGGGCCGATGCCCTGCGCTTGAGCGTGGACGATTTTCCTGGCTGTTCCACTCGGCTGCCACACGGGCCCCGCGTGGTGCTATGCTGCCGCTCGGGACTTCGCGCCTGGCGGGCCGCCGAAGCGCTGCGGCCGACCTGGGCAGGTCCGATCGCGTTGATTGCAGCCGGCGAGGATCAGGGTCGCTAGGCGGCGTCACGCGTCTTCAGCCTCGGTGCCGCCGCATTGATCTGCTTGGCATGCGGCTTTCCATTTGGAGAGGATTACGACCTTGATTACAACGCGTTACGCTGCCGGGTTTGCCGGGACATTTCTTCTGCTCGCGGCCGCCGGGTGCCAGAGCGATGCCGATGCCGCCGGCCCGAAGCCGGGCCTTTGTGACCGGCAGGCGGCGGAGGCCCTCGCCGGCAGGGAGCGGATCACCGATGATGAAGCCAGGCGTCTGACGGGAGCAACGATGGTGCGCCAGGTCAAGCCGGGCGACCCCGTCACCATGGATTTCCGGCAGGAGCGTGTGACGATCGAAACGGACCCGAACACAGGCAAGATCGTCCGCGCGGTATGCGGATAGTCCAGCGGCTGCTTGGCCGCCAGAACGTGATCTTCGCGGGCTGGTTGCCGGTTTGCGCGAACGACCTTGCCTAAAAAAATGATGGGTGACGTCACATTTGATGACGCCGTATCGTCAAGCAGGTGTCAATGTGAAAAGGAGAAAGCAGTGACACCTCGAATGACCGATTACATCAAGCGCGCCGATGCCGGGTTCAAGCAGCTCTTTGCCTTGGAAGCCGCAATCAAGGCCAGCCCCATTGAGCCGCAGCTTCTGCATTTGGTGAAGCTCAGGGCTTCGCAGATCAATGCCTGTGCCTATTGCATTCAGATGCATACCGCCGAGGCACTGGTGGACGGCGAAACACCCCTGCGGCTTCACATGCTGCCGGCCTGGCGCGAAAGCACACTGTATTCGGAACGCGAGCGGGCCGCGCTGGCCTGGACCGAAGCGCTTACACGCGTTGCCGAAACCGGTGCGCCGGATGCGGACTGGGTGCTGGTGGAGGAGGCGTTCACGCCCGACGAACGGGCCTGGTTGTCGCTTGCCATCGGCGCCATCAATATCTGGAACCGGGTGCAGGTTGGCTTTCGGGCACCTCATCCCACCACGCTTCCAGCCCCGCGGCAGGCCAATGCCGCCTGATCCTGTCACGATCTTCGAGGCGCAGCGGCCCCGTTTGCTGCGCCTTGGCTATCGGATGCTTGGCTCGCGGGTCGAGGCGGAGGACGTGGTGCAGGAAGTTTGGCTGCGCTGGCAGTCCGCCGATCACTACGAGATTACAGAACCCGCTGCCTGGCTCACGCGCGTGACCTCGCGCCTTTGCCTCGACCAGATGAAATCGGCGCGGGCAAGGCGTGAAACCTATCCCGGGACCTGGCTGCCCGAACCGCTGATCGAAGAAGACGACGACACCCTTCGGCAGGATAATCTCACGCTGACCCTGATGTTGGCCCTGGAGCGTTTGTCGCCCCTCGAGCGGGTCACCTTCCTGCTGCACGATGTCTTCGGTCAGCCTTTGGACGAAGTTGCCAGGACTATTGACCGAACCTCCGCTGCCACGAGGCAACTCGCCAGTCGCGCCCGGGCTCATGTACGCCTTGATCAGCCGCGCTATACCGTTCCCAGAGACGCGGCCAGGGCACTTACACGCGCCTTTTTTGACGCATGCCGGTCAGGAGATGCGAGCACGCTCTCCATCCTGCTCGCCGAAGGCGCCAACCTGCGCTCGGATGGTGGCGGCAAGGTATTTTCCTTCCCCAATGTCATTCAGGGACGCGGTCGGCTTATCCGTCTCTTCCAAAGTCTTTCCCGCAAACACGGTGCGCAAATGGAATATCTGGAGCCTGTCACCATCGATGGACTTCCGGGATTTATCAGCCGCATCGACGGTCCGCCCCAGACCACGGCGCTGGAGATCGTCGACGGCCGCATCGCCGTCATCTACATTACCCGGAATCCGGACAAGCTGGTTGGTTTGGGGCTCCATTGAGCTGACAGACCGGGCGCAATTGTCCGGGCCTTATCTTCCCCGTTCAGATAGCCGTCACGCAGATCACGACAGGATAATAGAACACTCAGAGGGGGGTAGGTCTGGCCAATCCCTGTATCGAGCCTGCGCCAGGCATGCGGCTGGCTCGATGTCCAGGATTCCTCGGCATGACGATTGGCGTGAGAGCGGACTGGTAGAAACGGCAGAGGTGGGCAACAATGCGCGGTTTTCGTGCGGCTGTAGCGCTTCGGTAAATCAGCCATGACAAGTGCGCGCACAGCCGAGATGGCTCATGGTCGAGTAAGCAACAAGCGCTTCACGTCGTTCTGTCCAGGGCCATCACTGCGCCGCCGGCAGTCGTCAACAGGCCGATCCAGCCTATGATATGAGCGAGTTCCAGCCCGTTTGCGAGCGAATGGGCGCAATTGCCCGCCAAGCGGCCTGCAATTGCGCGCCGCGACGGTCATGCGGTGCGGATCCGGTGAAGATGAAGATCGGCTGCACTGGCTATCTCGATTTCACGAGGCCTGAGAACCCTGCGACCGCCAACAGGCTCAAGGTCCAGCCTATAACCGCCTGGAAGTAGTAGTAATTCAAGGTAAGCGTCCCGTTGGGCTTGGACGGGTCGGGTCGCCAATATTGCTTCTGGCCAATCTCGATAACCGGTAAGAGTGCATCGAGGGAGTACATCCACGGATTGAATTCGGGATAGCTCGAAGCTTCAAGCTGGTTCAGGAAACAGGAGAGCTGGGTCTGCCCGGCCAGCGCGCGCCCGGCCATGACCTGCCCGATCGAAGGCATGTAGCGGTTTTCGCTCTGTTCGAGCCTGCACATCGTCCATTCAGGCGATCGCAGGACGACGGGGCTGTTGGGCTTCAGCGCGCTGCTATACTGGGCGAAGCCGAACACAGCAACGCCGATGCCCCAGAACAGCGCCAGCCAGATCAGCGCCAGGAGGGGCTGGCGGCCATAGCGGAGGGTCACTGCCAGGATGCCGTCCGCGAGTGCCAGGGCAAACCGTAGGACGAGGTTCTTCGCCCGTGCGCGCCTTGCGCGCCGCTGCAGCCTTTCCTTGGTGATGAGAACGGCGCGGGCATCCTCGTTGTGGCCCATCTCGTGCAGCACGGTCGAAAGCTGCTCGTAAGGCTGCGGCCAGAAATCTTCTTCCCAGCGCTCGGGCACCTGGCGAGACAGCCAGTCCAGCCGGCTTGCCGCATCGACCGGCCCGCCGATGAAGGCCCCGTATCGGCATCGGTTGAGCAGGAGGTCACCTTTCTGTGGCCAGCAGGCTCGTTCGTCGTCTATCGCGCCGATTTCCGTGGCCGTCAGATCGAGCGTGCCTCTGACCGACGCCCCCCGGCACAGGAGAAAGGCGCCGATGATACGCGAGCGATTAAGCCTCAGCGCATAGCTGCCGGGCTCGGAAAGCGTTGCCGATGTGAGGTCGACGTCCCCACCGAAATGCGCGCCCCGCATTCGGATCTCACCCTCCACGGTGGCCCCCCTCAGGGCCAGGTCGCCGCGCGCCGCGATGCCATCGCTGTCCAGGGCAACACCGCCGGGACGCTCGATCCGCGCACCAACTGCATTGACGTCGGCGCCGAGGCGCGCCGCCGAGAGATTGACGCCACCGCGTATTTCGGCGCCCCGCAACAGGATGCCGCCATTGGCCTCCAGGCCATCGGCAGTGATCGCAATGCCGTCCGGCGCGGTAATCGTTGCGCCATCCGCCTCGATATTCCCGCCCAGTCGCGCCCCGGAAAGCCGGATTTCGCCGGTCACGGTCGCTCCGCGGACGGAAAGACCGCCGCGTGCTTCGATCCTGTCGGCTTGCAAGCCCGGCAAAGCAGAGCCATCGAGAAACAAATTGTCGATGATGGCTGAACGGAGCACGGGGGAGGAGTCGAACAAGCAGTCCTTGAGACGGATGTCGCGGGGTATGCGGCAGCCTTCGAGGTCGAGGATGCCCGTGACCCGGGCGCCGCTGACGCTCAACCCCTTCTCATGCATGGGAAAGGAGCTGTCATTGCTCAGGATGAGAAAGCGCAACAGCCCCGCGCGAACCGTTCGTGCAGGGTCATCCCAGGCCGGGCGCAAGCCGTCGCCAAGCCTTTCAAAGGCTCCCGACCTCAGATTGGCGACTATTTTCATCTCGGCCGCGTTGAGGGGGTGGAAGTCGTCCAGGCCGGTCATCGCGGCAAGCACAGGGTGGGCATCGGGGGCGTAGCTGTTCATGCGGCCGCTATCCGTTTGGTCCCAGCCGGGCTTTGTCGCCGCGATAGGGGTTCCTTGTGCGCGCTCAGGTCAACCATCCGGGTGTAGAAGGCAATGAGAATGAGATCGCTCACGGTTGCTCCTTTCGCCCTTGCAGGTGAGTGGCACTGAACCGACCTGAGACAGTTCGCCGGAATAAGAGCGGTCTGTCGTATTATTTTGCACCACTTGAGCGAACTGCAAAGCCTGCTCGCGCTTTTGCCGGAAAAATAGGACGGAGTGCATAATTTTGGAATTTTAAGCTAATCCCGCTGGCGCTTCGGCGCGCTAAAAACATGAAAACATAGCGCTTTACTCATCGCCGCCCGAAAAGCGTGCGATTCATTGAATTGTTGTCCGCGCAGGATTTTGTCCGGGATATTTCAGATCCGCCGGGATTTTCATGACGTGCGCGCAAAGCTTCGACGCAAGGGAGGCAAGTCATGTCCACCTCGAATGCCGCGCCAAAAACGACGATGCAAAGGTTTCTCGACGGGATCGAGCGCGTCGGGAACATGGTCCCTCACCCGGTCGTCATCTTCCTCATCCTCATTGCCATCGTCATCGTTCTGTCGGCGTTGCTGGGAGCGTTCGGCGCGACGGTCACCTTCGAGCGCATCAATCCCGAAACGCATGCGATCGAACAGGCAAGCGCGTCCATCCGAAGCCTGCTGGACGCCGATGGCATCCGCTTCATGTATGAATCGTTCGTCCCGAATTTCATGAGCTTCACCGCCGTCGGCCTCATGATCGCCGCCATGATCGGCGCCGGCGTGGCCGAGGAATCGGGACTGGTCACCGCGCTCATCCACAAGCTGGTGCATGTGTCGCCACGCTGGGCACTGACCTACATCCTGTCCTTCGTCGGCATCATCGCCAGCGTTGCCGCAGATGCGGGCTATCTGGTGCTGATCCCGCTCGCCGGCGTCGCTTACATGGCGGTCGGGCGCCATCCGCTCGCCGGCCTCGCCCTCGGCTTCGCCGCCGTGGCCGGCGCCTTCACGGTCAATATGCTGATAAAGCCGCTCGACGCCGTGCTGGTCGAATTCACCAATGACGCCGCCGCGCTCGTCGACCCCAACAGGTCGATCGGACTGGCGTCGAACATCTGGTTTTCCGCCGTATCGGTGCTGTTTCTGACGGTGATCATCGCGTTCATCACCGATCGCATGATCGAGCCGCGCCTGGGCGCCTATGATCCGAAACTGGCCGCCGAGGGCACCACCACCGGGCCGGGGACCACGCTCTCCGACACCGAGACGCGCGGGCTGAGATTCGCCCTGTTCGGCCTGATCGGGCTGGTCGTTGTATTCTGCCTGCTGACACTTCCGTCGTGGGGGCCGCTGCGCAATCCCGACACGGGCGAACTCATCGGCAACTCGCCGTTCATGAACGGTCTCATCGCGCTGATCATGCTGATGTTCCTGGTCACCGGCTGGGCATACGGCATCGGCGCCGGTACCGTGCGCACCCTGAGCGACGTGATCGCAGCGATCGAGAAATCGATCCGGAACATGGGCAACACCATCTTCCTCTTCTTCGTTCTCAGTCAGTTCGTCGCCTACTTCACCTACACCAACATCGGCACGGTGATGGCGCTCAGCCTGTCGGGTGTCCTGCAGTCGGCCAATGTCGGCCCGCTGCCCTTGCTGATCGGCTTCATCGTCGTCGTCGCCATCATCGACCTGCTGCTGACGGGCGCGATCGCCAAATGGGCGATCTTCGCGCCGGTGTTCGTGCCCTTGCTGATGAAGCTGGGCGTGGAGCCCGAAGCCGTGCTGGCGGCCTATCGCGTGGGCGATTCGCCGATGAACGCGATCACCCCGCTCAATGCCTATTTCGCACTCGTCGTCGGCTTTGCGCAGAAATACGACAAATCGGCCGGCGTCGGCACGCTGGTCTCGCTGATGCTGCCCTACGTGGTGTGGATATTCGTGCTGTGGACCGCCTTGTTCGCCGTCTGGAAGGCCCTCGGTCTGCCATGGGGGCTGTGACGATCGCCGGCTAGCCCGAAACCAAGCAACAATCAAACGATCGGATGAGGTCATGAGCAACACTTCGCAACATCTCGATGTCGCTGCCGCCGAAGAGCATCTGATGCGGTTCCTTTCGGTCGAAGGCGTGACCGGCCATGAAGCCAATATCGCGGCGGCGGTCAGCGACGCCCTGCAAAAGGTCGGAGTGCCGGCTTCTGCAATTCGCTTCGATGACGCCAACAAGCGCATTCCGCTGCCGACCGAGACCGGCAATCTCATTGTTGACATCCCCGGCACGCGGCCGGGACCGCGCCTCCTGTTCTCGACCCATCTCGATACGGTGCCGCTCTGCGCCGGAGCCAGACCGCGGCGCGAGGGTGATCGTATCGTTTCGGACGGCACCACCGCCCTTGGCGGCGATGCCCGCACCGGCGTCGCGGTTCTCGTCGTCGTTGCCGAGACGCTGATCAAGCACAAGCTTCCGCATCCGCCGATCACCCTGTTGTTCACCGTCCGCGAAGAAAGCGGCCTGCATGGCGCCCGCGAGTTGAATCTGGCTGAACTTGGCGGGCCTGTCATGTGCATCAATGTGGATGGCCAGTCCGCCTCGGACCTGATCATCGGCGCGGTCGGGCAGGAAAACTGGGAAGTCGAGATCAGGGGCCGCGCGTCGCATGCCGGTGTTGCGCCCGACAAGGGTATCTCGGCGACGATGGTTGGCGCCATGGGGCTTGTCGAGGCAAAGCGCGCGGGCTGGTTCGGCAAGGTCGTCAAGGACGATGGCCGCGGCACCAGCAATGTCGGCATATTCGGCGGAAAAGACGGCAAGCCGGCCGGCGATGCCACCAATGTCGTCACCGACTATGCCTTCATCAGGGGCGAGGCGCGCAGCCCTGAAGCCGCCTTCGCAAAGCAGATCGCCGAAGGCTACAAGGAGGCCTTCGGCAAGGCCAAGGCTGCCGTTGTCGATCACGAAGGCGACACGGCCGAAGTGAGTTTCAGCTACGCGACGTCTTATCCGCCCTTCAGGCTGGACGAAGACAGCGCCGTTGTAGGGCGTGCCACCAGAGCGCTCAAGGCGCTGGGCATCGAGCCGAACCTGCTGTTTTCCAATGGCGGTCTGGATGCCAACTGGCTCGACAAACATGGCATCCCGACAATCACCATCGGTGCCGGCCAGGCCGAGATCCACACCATCAAGGAATATGTGAACCTTCCGGAGTTTGAGAAAGGATGTCGTATCGGGGTGCTGATGGCGACACTCGAAGACTGACAGATCGAGGGGTCGCGCATGCGACCTCCGCTCCAGCCGTCATGGCGGCTTGCCTGACGCCGCTGATGAACTCTCAGGTGACCGAAAAAAGCTCGGAGGTGCCGGCGCTGCGACAGGGACCTGCATCAGAGGGAATCGACGGCCGTGTGATGACCCGATGAGGAACTGAGCGATTGAGCCCCATAGCCTATACCGCCACCATCATTGCCGTTGCCGTCGTGCTGTTCGTCTGGAACAGGTTTCCGGTCGTCCTCGTGGCGATGGGCGTCGCTCTGGCGCTCTGGGCCACGGGCGTCCTGACGCTTGACCAGTCGCTCGGCGGCTTCGGCGACCCAGCCGTCATCTTCATCGCCTCGCTGTTCGTCGTCAGTTCCGGGCTCGAGGTCACAGGGGTAACCGCCTGGGCCGGCCAGTTGCTAATCCGCGGGGCGGGGGAAGAAAGCCGGACGCGGCTTTTGTTGCTGACCATGCTCCTTGTTTCGCTGCTCACAGCGCTGATCAGCGTCAACGGCGCGGTTGCGGCATTGCTGCCTGTGGTGGTCGTCATCGCGGTCCGGCTCAAGCGCAACTCATCGCAGCTCCTGATGCCGCTGGTCTTTGCCGCGCATGCCGGCTCCATGCTGGCCCTGACCGGAACGCCGGTAAACGTGCTGGTGTCGGAAGCCGCCAGCGATGCAGGTGTCGGCGCCTTCGGATTCTTCGAGTTCGCGCTGGTCGGTGTGCCGCTGCTTGCCGGTACGATGGCCATCATTGTCCTCTTCGGAAGGCAGCTCCTGCCCGAGCGCAACGGCGCAACGATGCCGGCCGATTTCAGCCGCCATGCCAAGACGTTGGTTGAGCAGTACGGCCTAGCCGGCGGCATCTACCAGCTGCGTATCCGTGCGACGTCGCCCTATGTCGGTCTGGCGGCATCGTCGATCAGCCTGGCCGAATATCCGGGCCTGCAGCTCGTGGCCGTGCAGGACGGCGAAACGGCGGGCCCGATCCGCCGGCCCCTGTTGGCGGAAGGCGACCACCTGCTGCTGCGCGGCGATGCCGAAACAACCGCTTCATTGGCCGCCACGATGCATCTCGCATTTCGCGAGCAGGCAGAGCCCGGGCAGGGCGAGGAGACATTGTTCAACCGTCATTCCGGCCTCGCCGAGGTCGTTATCCCACCGCGTTCGGGCCTGATCGGCCAAAAGGTCTTTCCGAGCATGGTTACCGACAGTGGTGACCTGATCATCCTGGCCGTCCAGCGCGGCGGTGCCGAGATCGCCGCCGCCAGTGCCGCCGGGGATGCCGGGGGCATCACGTTGCAGGCGGGAGATACCATGCTGCTGCAAGGCACATGGAAGGCGCTGGATATCCACCTGGACGATCCGGACGTGCTGGTCGTCAGCTCGCCCGAACTGGTGCGTCGCCAGGCGGTGCCGATGGGCCCCGGCGCCCGGCAGGCGATCGTCATCCTGCTCGCCATGGTCTTCTTGCTCGCCACCGGCATCGTCCCGCCCGCCGTGGCCGGCCTGCTGGCTGCCGCCGCGATCATCCTGTCGGGAATCATGAATGTCGAGCAATCCTATCGTGCGATCAGCTGGACGACGGTAATCCTGGTCGGCGCGATGATGCCGCTGTCCACGGCCATGATGGAGACCGGGGCGGCCAGGCTGATGGCCGAATACCTCGTCTACATGGTTGGAGACGCTGGTCCGATGGCGCTGCTGGCGGGACTGTTCCTGCTTACCGCCATCATGGGACAGCTCATCAGCAATACGGCGACAGCGCTGATCGTCATTCCGATCGGCGTGGCAGCGGCAACGACGATGGGCATCTCGCCGCGTCCCGTACTCATGAGCACGGCGGTAGCGGCCGCTGGCGCGTTCCTGACCCCCATCGCCACACCGACGAACCTGATGGTGATGGGGCCTGGTGGCTATGCCTTCAGCGACTACTGGAAGCTCGGACTGCCGCTGCTGATCTGGTTCTTCGTTGTATCGGTTTTCATCGTGCCGTTGATCTGGCGTTTCTGACAGCGACCGCCGGACCATGGTGCCGCTGGGACTGATTGGCGTCGTGCTGATCATGCTGGTGACGAACACGCCTGTCGGCTTCATCGCGGTGCACGGCATGATCGCGCGAAACTCCGTCGTGCAGATCGACCAGATCGACACGAGAATGGAGCAAACGGGTAAGTCCTGGCAGGTCGTCATCGACGTCACCGCCGCGCGTGTCCGGCCGGTGTTCCTGACGGTGGGGTCGATCATCCTCGGCATGCTGCCGATCATGCGCGATCCGTTCTGGGCGCCGCTGGCATTCACGGTCATTGGCGGCCTGGTGGTTGCCGCGGCTCTGACGCTGATCTTCCTGCTGGCACTCTATGTATTGTGGTTCCGCATTCCTCCCGGCCACGCCAGCGTTCCGTCGAAGCTCTCGCTTGCCGAACCTGCTATGACTGGCTGAGCGGTGGCGAGGTTTTGCTGCCTTATGGAAAGCGTACTCCCCGGGCGCGTTGCTCTGCCCGCGGGACGTGGGCGGACAATGCTGGCCATCGCCGCCCAGCATGAAACGCAGTGCGTAGCTACGGGACGCACCGCTAATCCCTTCCACACGTTCTGCGCGTTATAGTTTGCGTTCGCAACGCACTGCGTTTGTTCACTCGATTACAAACCGGAGCCCGTCATGTCTGATCTGATCGTCATCGTGTATCCTACGGAAGCCAAGGCCGAGGAGGTACGGGAACGCCTGTTCGATCTGCAGAAACAATACCTTATCAAGATCAGCGACGCGGTCATCGCAACCAAGAATGAAGCTGGCAAGATCAAGCTGAACCAATTGCTCAACACCACCGTGGCGGGAGCCGTGTCGGGCAGCTTCTGGGGGCTGTTGATTGGCGTGCTCTTTCTCAATCCGCTGCTCGGCGTTGCCGTCGGCACCGCCTCGGGCGCGCTTGGCGGAGCACTGAGCGATTTCGGTATCAACGATGCCTTCATGAAGGAGCTTTCGGGCAGCCTTCAACCCGACAACGCCGCACTTTTCGTGCTGGTGCAGGAAATGACCGCCGACAAGGTGCTAAAGGAAATTTCCGGCTTTGGTGGCGTGGTGCTCAAGACCTCGCTCGATGAGACCAAGGAGCAGGTTCTGCGTGAAGCCTTGCAGAAGGCATCGGCCACCGCGGCAAGCTGAATGCGGGTTGGCGCGGGTAGCCGACGCGGGCGGCCACCGGTCGCGGAGCACGCGAGGCTCCCGAGATCAGGATTCAAAGGGATCGACTGTCATGAGCAGCCTTCGCGTCAAACCAGCAGCCTTGCTGTTGATGGTCGCAGGCATCTTGTCTGCCTGTGTTCCCCCGCCACCCGGTCCCGGTCCGGCCCCCTCGCGTCCGCAGATGTGCAGCTTCGAATATGCGCCGGTATGCGGACAGCGCGCAGACCGTACGCGCACCTTCTCCAACGCATGCCTGGCGCGTGCCGATGGCTTCCGCGTCATTCACAGCGGCCAGTGCCGTCCGATCAGGCCGCAGCCTGCCTGCACGATGGTATACGCACCTGTCTGCGCGGTGAGGGGAAGCCGGTGGCGCACATTCTCCAACAGCTGTCTCGCCCGTTCCGACGGGTTCCGCATCGTGCATCAGGGGCGCTGCCGCTGAACTGACGGATGGTGGCCGGATGATGCGGCGTATCAGGAGTTCAAGGGCAGGGGCGGGCAACAGAGCGCGTGTTCTGCCCTGGGGTGAGGGATTTCTTGTGCAAGCGATCCTTGCCTGCGCTTCCGTAGATGTCGTTTGAATCAGATGGGATGGTAGTCTGGTCGCTGGATGCCACATCTTTGGTAAACCACCCTAAACCATCCTTGAAAATCGCCTTTTCGAATCCTGTGATCTTCTGCTAGTCTACAGCTCGATTTGAGCAATCTGGGCGGTATTGCAAAGGGGTGGGCTTACTTTCTGGGGAAGGAAGTATGAGCATCGAGGCATCAGCTTTCGATCTTAGCGGGCAGTCTTCCGGTGCGCCATCCAACCTTCCAGGCGCGTCGGACTCCACACGAAATGCAGCGAGGCGGACCAGACAGCAACTTCACGGCTTCGGGTTCTCGACATCGAAACTGCCGCTTGGCAACCAGTTTTCCTGGTGGCGGGACAATTTTGCGCCCATGCTTTCGCTCTATGAGCCTGACGGCTCGGAGCACGGCTTTGACGGCGAGCAGGTCATCTGGGATCTTGGTTGCCTTGGCTTTTCGAGGATACGCACGGCCGGGCTTCGGTTCGCCAACCCGCCAAGGCATGTTCGCCGCGATCCGCTCGACCATTGGGTGATGACGCTGCTGCTCGATGGTCGTTCACGTACGGTGACGCCGACCAAGGTGCTCGATTGTAATGCCGGGCTGGTGCAACTGCACCCGCTCGGCCGGTCCTTCGAGGGCGAAGTTACCGACAGCGAAATGCTGATCCTGATCGTGCCCCGCGATTTTTGCCGCGATGCGGTAGGCAAGCTGGACGCCGCCGAATTCACCGCGCTCGATTCAGGGATGGGTCGGCTTTTTGCGGATTTCATGATCGGATTGGCGACGAGCCTGCCTGCGCTGAGCGCGGGAGACCTGTGGGGATTGGCCTCCGCGACCAAGGCGATGATCACCGCCTGCGTTGCGCCCACCGTCGACCATCTTGACGCTGCGCACGATCCCATTGGCACGGTGTTGCTCGAAAGAGCGCGCCGGTTCGTGTCGGCCAATCTCTACGATCCTGATCTCGATGCCGAAATGTTGCGGCGGGCGCTCGGCATCTCGCGTACGCGGCTCTACCGCTTGTTCGAGCCCTCAGGCGGGGTGGTGAACTACATCCAGCACCGTCGCCTGGTAGACGCCCATGCGGCGCTGGCCAATCAAAGCGATGGGCGACGGATTCTCGACATCGCCGAAGAGCGGGGCTTCAGCGATGGGTCCGACTTCAGTCGCGCCTTCAAACGAAAGTTCGGCTACAGCCCCAGCGAGGTCAGGATGCGTGGTCTGGGCGAGGGCAGTGTCAAACTCCATGCCGAGATCGAGGAGCTCGATCCATCCAGACGTTGGGGTACACTGCTGCGCCGGCTTCAAGGCTGACCGATGCATGTTTCCGACGAGAACGAGCAGAGCTGGCGCAATAGCGCGGCGCCTGATTAAGGCGGTTTAAGCACAGCGGTCGCTTCCTCACCTTGCCCTGCTGCCGGTTTTTCGGACACCAGGTTAAGCTAACATAGCTTTCTCCCTCGAACTCGACGGGGCTCATATAGCCCAGTGTCGAGTGCCGTCGCCGGGGATTGTAGAAGCGCTCGATGTAATCGAACACATCGGCCCTGGCGTCATCCCTCGTCCTGTAGACCTTGCGAGCTGTCCGCTCGGTTTCAGTGACGAGAAGAAGCTCTCCATCGCAGCATTGTCCCAGACGTTGCCCGACCGGCTCATCGCGCAGGTGATGCCGTGATCGGCCATCAGGCGCTGGAACTGTTCGCTCGTATATTGGCTGCCCTGGTCGCTGTGATGCAGCAGGCTGTCGGGTCGACCTCTCCTCCAGATCGCCATGATGAGAGCGTCGGTGACGAGCTGTGCCGCCATCTCCACCTTCATCGCCCAGCCGACAACACGCCTGGAGAACAGGTCGACGACGGCGGCAACGTAGAGCCAACCTTCGGCGGTCCAGAGTGGAGTAAGAAGCGCTGCTGCGCTTCTCCTCCCCGAACCGTACGTGCACCTTTCAGCGCATACGGCTCTCCATTCAAGCTTGGCCCATGGCCATAGCAACATCATGATATCGCGATGTGACGGTGCTGCGAGTTTCGCTCCGGAAGATGTATGGATTGATCTCCGGATTCCGCCACCGGAACTGCGCCTTCGGACTTGAGACCAGCCGGCGCAGTGCCTTTCCGACACGGTGCCCACGTTCACTCGTCCCGTAGACAAGCCAGGTTTTCGCCTTGCCGACGCTCCGACGCTCGATACCAGCTCCGCATCAAAGGCTTGATGCGTGACCGATATTTCCGCGCCAGCCAGTGCGCCAGTTTCCAGAACACGACATGGTCGATGTGCCGGAAGGTGCGTGCTGTGAAGTCGGTGAACTTGTAGAAGGCCGCCCATCCCACCAGTTGACGGTTCAGGCGGTCCACCATGTCGACCTTGCCAACATCATGATTGCCGGAAAGGGTCTCGGTCAGTTTGCGAACAAACGCCCTGGCCTTTTCCTTGGGTATCGTCGTAACGACGGACATGTGCCCGTTCGACCCTCGCTTGCGAATGATCCGATGCCCCAGAAAGACGAACCCGTCATCGACGTGGGTGATATGGGTTTTATCCATATTCAACGTCAGCTTCAGGCGGTCTTCCAGAAAGGCCCGGCATTCCCCGCGGATTTCCTCGGCATGTGACTTCGTCCCTTTGACGATGACGACGAAGTCATCGGCGTAGCGACAATAGGCAATCGCAGGTTTCCATTGCCGGTTCTCTCGAACCGTTATGGGGCGTCCCTGCTGAATGCCGAAGTTCCATGCCCAGCGATCCTTGCGGGCTTTCCGGTTCAGGTGTTTCGCCTCCAGCCAAGCATCAAACTCATGGAGCATGATGTTGGACAGGAGCGGCGACAACACACCGCCTTGCGGAACACCCTCGCTGGAGGCCGAGAACAGACCACGATCAATGTGGCCCGCCTTCAGGATTCGCCAGAGAAGATCGACAAACCGTCCGTCCCGCACCCGCCGCCGTACGCATTGCAAAAGCAGCCGGTGATGAACGGTGTCGAAGTAGCTCGCCAGATCACCTTCGATGATCCAGCGTCCCTTCGTGCCACCGCCATCTTGCAACTGTATCTTCACGGTGCGAACAGCGTGGTGCACGCTGCGTTCCGGCCGGAAGCCGTAGGATAAGCGATGAAAGTCGCTCTCCCAGATAGGCTCCATGGCCATCAGCATGGCGCGCTGGACGATGCGGTCTGTCAGGGTCGGTATACCCAGTGGTCGTAGCTTGCCATTGGCTTTCGGGATATAGATCCGCTTGACCGGCTTCGGGCGATAGGTGCCTTTCAGCAGGTTTGTCCGCAAGTCGTCCAGATGGCGACCCAGTCCGGCCTGCATCCGTCGCTTATCTATTCCGTCAATGCCCGGTGTCCGTGCGCCACTCGACGCCAGAACGATCCGAGCGGCCTCGGCGAGCCATTCCCGGTCAGCAATGAGCCGAAGAAGACGATCAAACCGACGGGTCGTATCGCATTCGGCCCACGTTGCGAGCTTGTGCTGCATTTCGCTGATTATCAAAGGTCTTCACCTCGTGTGGTCAGATAATTTGCACTCCAAGCAGATTGAACTGTTCCCCTTCGCCATGTGGCAGGCTTTCCCTGCCGCGGACTACTACGGGAACTCCGCCAGCATGATGGACATCAGGGTCAACTCCCTTGCGACGCAGAACATCGTGGGCATTCCATCATGCCTTCCCTCGTTCATATGCTGGACATTCCACGCACTGGGGAGGTTGCCGGTCGCAGTCCTTATCCTTGCGTCCCGCAAGTCGATGCCGCTGCCATGGTCTGACTGTGTTCTCCCATGGCTCCCTGCAGGCGGCCTACATGTACGCCCACATTCGGATGCCGCCGTCATACGTCTCCGGCGACAACATCAGCATTTCGCCTGTTAAGCCGTGTAGGCGAAGGCGACATTTCAGCCCTCGGATGCGGATTAACCGGTTCGTGTTCCTCAACCTTCCAGTGCTACAGCCTCGGGAACCATCTCGGCGTAACGGCTTCGCCTCAATCCCCTTTACCTGCGGGCTACGTCATCCTGCCAGTTGACGGCAGGTCACCGCCGCTTGGGCTCATGCCCCCTCACAGCAGGGAGCAGGCATTCTTCAAGTCCTCCTTTCTCAATGCATTCCAGTCATATGCACCCCGGACCCTCCGGGACGAGGCGCACTGTAAGTGAAGTCGGCGATCCACTTCTGGTTCGGAGCCGCGGCCTCGAAAGCGCGATCAAGGAGATTGTCCGACACTGCCGCTCGCTCGCCGGTGTCTTTCGGCAGCCCACGGCGGCGCGGCCGGGCACGCAGCCCGTTCTGACGCATGAGCCTCTCGATCCGATGCAAACCGCAGGACAGCCCTTCGGCCAGCACATCGTGCCAGACGCGACGGGCACCATAGGTTCGGTCGCTGCTCTTGAAGCTGCGATCGATCGCCGTCACCAGCACCTCGTCGTGCCGGGAGCGCGTGCTGGGGCTGCGTTTGAGCCAGGCATGGAAGCCCGAGCGAGACACATCGAGCGCACTGCAAAGCCATGCCACCGGCCAGATGTTCCGGTGCTTCGCGATAAAAGCGAACCTCATATCGCTTCCCTCGCGAAGTAGGCTGCGGCCTTTTTTAGGATGTCGCGCTCCGCCTTCAGCTTCGCCACTTCCTTGCGCAGCCGGTCAATCTCCTGCTGCTCCGGCTTCATCTGGCCATGGCCGGGAAACGCATGCTGCGGATCCATCGACAGATCGCGCACCCATTTGCGCAGCACATTCTCGTAGAGATCAAGGTCACGAGCCGCCTGGGCCACTGCAACGCCTCGTTCCTTCACCAGTCTCACCGCCTCAAGCTTGAACTCGCGGCTGAACTTCCTTCTCTGCATTCCAACTCTCCAGTTCCGTTAAACACCTTATCTCGGTGTCCACGAAACCGGCAGCAGGCCACCTTGTTGCAATCTGCGATTGCTAAGAGAATGGAGATTTTCTATGAGCCTAGGTGTCGCATAGGGGGGAATGACATGGCCGACCGCTCGCAGTCTTGGCTTTTGGCGCTTGCTTGCAGTACCGCTCTGGCCACAATGTCACCCGGCACGGCATTTGCTGATGGCGGCAACACAAGCGGTGCAGGTGGAGCCACAGGAGGCAGCGATACCGCAACCGGCTCAGGCGGCACCGGTGGCTATGCCGGTAGGTATCTGGGGGGCGGCGGTGGGGGCGCCGGACAAACTGGCGGGAATGGTGGTTCGGCTGGCGAAAACGCTCCAAACATTCCAGGGGGAGCGGGTGGAAGTATACCTGGACAAGCCGGTGGAGCCGGACAGACTGATCCCAATACTGGCAACGGTGCTGGCAGCGGCGGTGGCGGCGGCGCGCATAGCCATGTCGGTGGCATTCTGCCGGCCTCTGCGGTCACGGGAGGACGAGGCGGCAATGGCGGCACCGGCATCCACAGCGGCGACGGCGGAGGCGGAGGCGCCGGCGGCTGGGGGGCGGTGATCGTTGCATCCCCCGGAAGTCTCGGAACCCTCGCTACCAACGTCACCGGCGGCTCAGGCGGTGACGGTGGCAACAGTCCGTCGTTTATCGGCGGCGGTGGGGGTTCCGGAGGCACTGGTCTTTATCTTGAGAGTTCGGGCGTCATCTCCGTTCAGGTGCAGGGCCACGTAACCGGCGGCGATGGCGGGGCGGGAGGCAACGGTGGAAGCTTTGCTAATTCCCCCCAACCCGCAGACGGTGACGGCGGAAGCGGGGGCGCAGGAATCCACATCGTCGGTGGTGCCGCACTCACGATCGACGGCGCGGTGAGCGGCGGCGATGGCGGCACCGGTGGCAATGCTTATAATCACGGGGCTGCAGGAGCGGGAGGCGCGGGCATCATCGGTCAGGGCCTGAACATCGTTATCGGTTCGACCGGTAATGTTGCCGGTGGTCGCGCCGATGGTGGTGCCGGCGCTCGAGCCAATGCCATCACTTTCGTCGGCGGTTTAAACACACTGACCTTCGGCGCAGCCACGAGCAACCTCATCGGCAACATCGGCGTGACCGGCGGCAGTTCCCTGACACTGGAGCAGTCGGGTATCGATACGGTGGTCGGCAACGTCATTGCCGGCGACGGATCGCTGATCAAGTCGGGTAACGCCGTGATCACGCTTACCGGCAGCAATATCTACACCGGCACCACCACGGTCTCGGACGGCACGTTGGCGGGTGGTGCCGCCGGGGCGTTCTCCGCTGCGAGCGGCTTCACGGTTCTCGGCGGCGGCGTACTGGATCTTGGCGGCTTCGACCAGACTGTTGCCTCCCTGTCGGGAGCCGGTCTCGTGACCAACGATGGCGGCGCGGATGCGATCCTGACGGTGGGAGGCGATAATTCTTCGACTGTTTTCAGCGGTTCCCTCAAAGACGGCGCGACCAATGCGCTCGGCCTGACCAAGATCGGTACCGGCACATTGACGTTGTCCGGGGACAGTCTCTATTCCGGCCGCACGACCATCTCCGCCGGCACGCTCGAGATCGCTGGCCCCGGGGCGGGTTCACCTGATTCCGACTATCTCGTGGACGCGGGCGCCGCGCTCGAGATCGCCGACGCCGTCGTTGCCGAAATCGGCTCGTTGGCTGACGGAGCCCTCGGCGGCGGCAAGGTGACCATCGGCGCGACGAGCGACATGACTATGCTTTCCGTCGGAAAGACTGGCGCTACGACCACCTTCAGCGGCCAGATCGGCGGGACCGGCTCCTTGGTGGTCGTCGATGGCTCGCTGACGCTGACCGGCGCGAGCGCTATCGGCGGCGACCTGATCGTTGAAGAGGACGCGACGGTAGCGATTGTGGGATCGAGTGCTTCCTTTTCCACGGGCGTTTCTGGCCTCGCGAGCGCAGGGGTGTTGGGAACGCTGAACATCTCAGGGGGCGCCGATTTCGACACCGATCTGCTCTTCATCGGTGGAGACTTAATCGCGGATGGGCTCGGGACGACTGTGACGGTCACCGATGGCCCGACTTTCATCGGCATCGCCAACACGGCTGCCACGCTGACGATAAGTGGCGGCGCGATCTTCGAAAGCGAAGGCGGCGCCATCATCGAGAATCCGATCGTTGGCGCAAGCGCTGTCGTAACGGGTGCCGGCTCGAAATGGAACGTGAGCAATGGGCTCGCGGTCGGCAATGCCATTGCCGGTGGCACCGGCCTGCTGACAATCTCGGCAGGCGGCACCGTCAATGTCACCGGCGACACGTTCATTGCAGCGGATACGGCATCCACCGGGCTCGACGCATCGTCGGTGGCAGTGACCGACCGGAACTCGTCGCTGGCGACTGTCGGGCTCGAAATCGGAGCCCAGATCGACAAGGCTGGCGAACTGAGCGTCACCGATGCCGGCATCGTGACGGCAACGGGGCCCGTCACCATTGGAGCGCTGGGCATCCTCAACATAGGCGGCGGCGCAACAGCCGGAACGTTCGTTGCGCCGTCAATCCAGAACGATGGCCGGATCATCGCCGATTTCACGGACACAGCCACGCTTGCCGCCAATATCGGCGGCATCGGCTCGTTCGCAAAAAGCGGTGCCGGGACGCTGATCCTCAATGGTAACAGCGCCGGCTTTTCGGGTGCCGCGACCGTTCATGGCGGCGTGCTCTCCGTGAATGGCACGCTCGGCGGAACGATGACCGTCCTGGCCGGCGGCGCGCTCGGTGGCTCCGGCACGGTGGGCGCGGGAGCGGGGTCGCTGGTGACGGTTGCCTCGGGCGGGCGGCTGGCGCCGGGCAATTCGATCGGCACGCTGACGGTTGCCGGGAACCTGCTTTTACATCCGGGCTCGATTTACGAGGTCGAGATCGCCGGCAATGGCGGCTCCGACCGCGTCGCCGCCAGCGGCACGGCAACCGTCACCGGAAGCCATGTCGCGGTCATCGCCCTCGACCCGGAGACCAGCTACCGGACCGGCCAGACCTACACGATCCTGACCGCCGCCGGCGGCGTTTCCGGCAGCTTCGCGGATGCGCTCACGCAGTCCGCCTTCCTCGACCTGCAGCTCGACGGTCAGGCCAACGCCGTCGACCTGACCATCAAGGTCAAGGATCTGACCCCCGATCCGCTATTCGGCAGCGTGGCGGAAACACCCAACCAGATCGCCACCGCCGGTGGGCTCGACGAGCTGCGGCAGAGCGGCCCGCAACTTGCCCTCTACAATGCCCTGCTGATGCTCGATGCCAGGCAGGCCCGCGCCGCCTTCGACCGGCTTTCGGGCGAGATTCACGCCTCGGCCAGAGGCGTCCTGCTCGATGACAGCCGCTTCCTGCGCGATGCGGTGACGGACCGCCTGCGCGCCGCCTTCGAGGGCGTCGGCGCCGCCACCCTGCCGGTGATGGCCTATGGCGAGAACGGGCCGCAACTGGCCCCGGCCGGCACCGAACGCCTGGCCGCCTGGGGCAATGCCTTCGGCTCCTGGGGCAAGGCGGACGGCGACGGCAATGCGGCAGGCCTCGACCACGACACCGGCGGCCTCCTGATGGGGGTCGACGGGCTGGCCTTCGAGACCTGGCGGCTCGGCATCGTGGCCGGCTACAGCCATGCCGGCTTCGACGCCAGCGAACGGGCGGCGTCAGGCTCCAGCGACAATTATCACCTTGGGGCCTATGCCGGCACCAGTTGGGGCAAGCTCGGCTTCCGCTCCGGCCTTGCCTATACATGGCACGACGTAGAGACAGCTCGATCGGTCGCCTTGCCCGGCTTCGCCGACAGGCTGAGCGCCGACTATGATGCCGGCAGCTTCCAGGCCTTCGGCGAGCTTGGCTATCGCATCGACACACAGGCGGTGTCGTTCGAACCGTTCGCCAGCCTTGCCTATGTCAAGCTGCGCACCGCAGCCTTCAGCGAAGACGGCGGCGCGGCCGCGCTGTACGGCGCCAGCCAGACGACGGACGCGACCTTCACCACGCTCGGCATCCGGGCGCAGGCCGATGTCGCGCTCGGCGCCGTGCCGGCAACGGCGCGCGCCATGCTGGGCTTGCGTCATGCCTTCGGCGCTGTCACGCCAGAGGCGGGGTTGGCCTTTGCCGGTGGCAACGCGTTCACCATCGCCGGCACGCCGATCGCCCGCAATGCCGCCGTCATCGAGGCCGGGCTCGACATCGCCGTCGCGCCGTCGGCGACGCTCGGCCTGTCCTATCGCGGCCAGCTCGCCAGCCGGACCAGCGACAACGGCTTCAAGGTCGACCTGAACGTCAGGTTCTGAGGAGATCGGACCAACGAGGCATCGCTCGCACCGGGAAACCACGGCGCGGACGCATGGGCGCGAGGCCAGTTCTGCGCCCGCGTCGGCCAGCGCGTTCGCGATCAGATCGAAACTGCTCAGCAATACCGCTTGTGAAACACGATCGCAGGTCGTTTCAGGCCAGACGCCCCGCCGAAGTCGCAAGACATCTCCCGATGGCGTCAGCAAGAGCTTCAACCTCTGTTTCCAGGGTCGCTTGCGAGGTCACAACACGGACGGCAATACGTCCGTCTGGCTGCACGGCCAGATAGTGAAGAAAGCCCATTTCGCTGAGCCTCACGCTCTGGCCGGCGCTCATCTCGACGAAAATCATGTTCGCTTCAACGGGATAAAGTGGCTGGATACCTTTCGCCCGCAATAACCTGTCAAGAAGGGCGGCCATCATGTTTCCATGACGTGCTGAGCGCAGCCAGAAATCGTCTTCCAGCCAGGCGGAGATCTGGGCCGAAAGGAACCACATGCGCGCGCCGAGATGGCCCGAGCGCTTCATCATCCTGCGGAATTCTTTTGCGTCTTCAGGGGAAAAGAAGATGACCGCTTCGGCCCCGATCGCACCACCCTTGGTCGCCCCGAGACACAGCACGTCCACCCCCGCCTGCCAGGACAGCTCAGCCGGTGTGGCGCCGGTGAAAGCGAGGGCGTTGGCGAAGCGAGTGCCATCCATATGTACCCTTACCCCGGCGGCTCGGGCCTTTTGCGTGAGGGAGACGATTTCCTCGGGACGGTAGGCCAGCCCGGTCTCCGTGCTCTGGCTCAGCGAGAGCACGGTCGGCCTGCCGCGATGCACATCCCCGCTGTCGGTCAGAGGTGGGAGGCTCTCCGGCACCAGTTTGCCCATATTGCCAGAAATGGGACGAAGCCGCGCCTGGGAATGAAATTCCACGGCGCCGCATTCATCGGCGAATATATGTGAGCTTTCGCTGCAAACCACTTCACCGAAGCTGCCCGAAAGCTGCGCAATGGCCAGGGCATTGGCCGCCGTGCCGGTGAAGACGGGAAAATAATCCACCTCGCGCTCGAAGATCCTGCTGAGCCGGGCCTTGGTGGCGGCGGATATTTCGTCCTCGGCGTAGGCGGATTCTCCGACGGCAAGAGAGTTTTGAAGCCGGGCGAGCACCTCCGGGGCAGGGGGGCAGGTATTGTCTGAACGGAAGTCCATCAAGGCATCGATTCCATCATTTCGAGAATCTCTTCGCGCCTCGTCTCGCCCAGCAACTGGAACAGACAATCGCCCTGCTCGCTACGGCCCATCGAACGAATGACTGCAACGGTTCCTTCGGCCTTGAAGCGAATCTCTACCGGAGGATCCATCGGCAATTCCGGGCGATGCAGGTAGCCCGCGAGTTGTCCCGCTTCCACGGTCTCGCCCAGGCGGGCGAGCGGTTCGAAAACGCCCTCCTGCGGCGCATAGATGAAATGTTCCTGACTGTTGAAAACGAAGCGCGTGCGGATGTCGGCGCGCCATTTCTCTTCCATTTCCAAAATATCCAGATGATCAAGCAGGCGGTAGATACAGCGCTCAGCCACGTCGAGCGCACCATGGTCGAGCCTCCCGCCGCCGCCGAATTCTCCCGAAAGGTGCATTACGCGTTTGCGAACCGCGGCCCGTCCGGCAACCGGTCCCTCCGGACAGCCAGCCTGCGCCCAGGACAGCGGGGCGTTCATCGCCTCAAGGGCGGCGAAAGTCCTTTGCGCCATCGACCTGTCCGTTCCGAGGTCTGCATAGGAACAGGGGATGTGGTCGAGGGAACTTCCCCCGGAATGCAGGTCCAGGAAGACGTCACAGCGGGCAAGCAGTTCTTCGGTGATGAAGGCTGCGATCTGGCCCGTCGGCGTATCCGCAAAGCGGTCGCCGAAGGACCGGTTCAGATTGCCGTTATCGAGCGGCGAGGTACGCCGGCCTGCCTTTACCGCAGGCTGGTTGGCAGCTGGCAACACCAGAATTCGGCCCCGGATGCGGCTGACGTCGAGAGTGCGGATCAGCCGGGTCAGGGCAAGCTGTCCCTCGTATTCGTCCCCATGCGAGCCTGCCATGAGAAGAATGGTCGGGCCGCTGCCGTTGGCGAAAACCGCGAAGGGCAGCGCGATCGTCCCGTAGGCGGAACGATGCACCGAATGCTCGACCCGAATGAACCCAACCTGCCGACCCGGGGCTTCCAGGTCGACCTCGGTCCAGACCGTTGACAATGACATGTGACTTCTCTGTTGAAGGAGGATGTTGGCCAAGCTGCGTTATCGACGGGTAGCTCTATTCCTCGATCCAGACACGCTCGATGATGCGATCACCGGACAGGTCGGCAACACCGCTGGGCTCGAAGCCTTTGACGCGGGCCGACTTCGCATCGAGAAAATCAGCGAAGACCGGAATCACGCTTGGGCCTTCATCATGGAGGATGGCCTGCAACTCGCCATAGATTTCCTTGCGCTTGTCGAAGTCCAGCGTGGCCTTGCCTTCGGCCAGGAGCGTGTCGAAGCGCGAATTGGACCAGTAGCTCTCGTTCCAGGCCGAGTCCGTGCCGTATATCAGCGATAACGTCTGGTCGATCGGACGATTCAGCCAACTGGATACCGCCAGCGGCTTCTTCATCCAGGTATCAGTCCAGTAGCCATCCGGGGGACGCCGGATCACGTTCAGGTTGATTCCCGCGGCACCGGCCTTGCTCTGATAGACCTCGGAAAGACTGACAGCCTCGGGCAGAGCTGCCTCCGACGTATAAAGCTCGATCGACAGCGACTCGAGCCCGGCTTCCTTGAGATGGAACCTGGCGCGGTCAGGATCGAAGCTCCGCTGTTCCAGCGCGCTGTTGTAATACGGATTGTCTGGCGAGATCGGATGATCGTTGCCCAGCGAGCCGAGCCCTTTCATGACCACGTCGAGCATTGCCTGCCGGTCACAGCCATATTTCAGCGCCTGGCGAATATGGTTGTTGCTGGTGGGCTCGGCGTTGAATGCGCATATGAACGTCCAGTGCACCGCCCCGGGTGAGCGGACGAGTTCCACCGATTTGTTACGCTCGAGGAGGCCCGCGACCTTCCGATCGACCTGGTTGATCACATCCGCGGTTCCGCTCTGAAGGCCGGAGAGCCGGGCGGCGGCGTCATTGACGACTGTAAGGACAACCCGGTCGACATGGGCGCGATCCGTTTTCCAATAGTTCGGATTGCGGTTCAGCGTCGCCCGGATACCCGGCTGGAACTCTTCCAGAATGTAGCCGCCGGTGCCCGTCAGGTTTTCCCAGTCCTTGAAATCGGCTGGCACGATCATTGCGTGATAATCTGAGAAGGTCCGCATGAATTCCGCATTGGGGCTTTCCAGCCTCAGGGTGACCTCATGCGGTCCGGTGGCCGTGATCTCGACGATGGCGTTGAAAAGGGAAGCCGCTCCCGAGGTCGTGTCCGTGCCGCGGTGGAGGTTGATCGAATAGACCACGTCCTCCGCGTCGAGCGATTTGCCGTTGTGAAATGAAATTCCCTCGCGGATCTTGAGAACCCAGGTGATTGCATCGGAGCTATCCCAGCTTTCGGCAAGCTCAGGGATCAGGCTCCCGTCGGGAAGGATTTCGACGAGCTGGTTGCAAACCGCCACGCCGATAACCCGCTGCACCTGTTGAGTGAAAGCTCGCGGATCGAGCGAATTGTCAGAGCTGCCGCCAGCCATTGCCAGACGAAACTCCGAGCCCTTCCGGGGCGTACTGGCCCGAGCCATGCCCAATGGCAGAAGCAGCCCAGCGGCGGCGCCGGTAGCCAGGAAGTTGCGTCTGGTAAGTGCAGGCTGATAGATGGGCATGCTATGACTTCCTATTCCTGATCTTGTTGGACTGACTTGTTCTGGAGATCCCGCATGTCGTCATGCAGGCTCCGGTAGGTATGGGACCGAACCGCGAGCGCTGCGGCTTCTTCGTTCCCCGCGAGGATCGCTTCGAAGATTGGCTTGTGCCAGTCGATAAGGTTTATCCGCCGCGGCCAGTTCTTCTCGGACCAGCGATAAAGCCATTCTGTTCGCCCGGAGATGCTCTCATACTGCCGGATCAGAAGATCGTTGCCGCTTGTCCGGACGATGCCGGCGTGGAAGGCCAGATCGGCGCGAAGGCGTTCTTCCGCCGTTCCGTCGGCCTCTGATGCGATGAGGTGCTCATAAGAGGAAAGCAACTGCGCCTTCGCAGGCTCATCCAGATGTCTGGCAAGAAGACGCGCGGAGAGTTCCTCAAGGGCGCCACGGACTTCATAGGTTTCCCTCAGGACATTGTCGTCCACCGCCTGCACGGCCCAGCCGGCATAAGGCCTGCGCACGACCAGGTTCTCCGCAGTCAACGCGGCAAGGGCAGCGCGGACCGTGCCGCGGCCGACCTCCATGTTGGCGCATAGTTCCTGTTCGGTGAGGCGCTGATTTGGGTGCAATACGGCACCAATGATCATCCGGCGCAGCTGCTGAACGGCACGATCCACGAGACTGAGCTTTTCAAGTTTCATTATCATCTTCCTGTGATGTACAATTGCCGATTGTCGACAATTGTCAATATGAACTTTGCATCCTGGCCTAAAAGAATTAGCTCGACGCGGTTCCGGAGAGCTTCGACCGAACCGGTAACCGGGCGTCGCCGACCGGAGCGCACCATTGCGGCGCATCCGGCGCAAGCGGGGCACCTCGTGAGCGAGACCTTGTCGAAATCCTTCGGTCCTCCTCCAGGCCAAGCCGGGTGGGAGGGCTGGCGAGGCGATTGCGCACGGCAGTGCCGTGTCCTCCTGAATCGATCAGCTTGTTTTGCCGATCCTGGCTTTCACGAAGACGTCGTAACGGATGCTCTTCCCCAGGATCTGATGGGACGGCTTGGGGAGTTCTGGCATCGGTTCCGCACGCATGGGCCATTTAAGCACCACGCGGTTGCGCGCAGTCTCCAGGGCGACCTGCATCAATTGCGAGGCGTCGGGATCCGTGCCGACGATTTCGCGGATCAGCCGCATCTCCTTTTTCACAAGGGCCGTATTGCCGCTCGGCGGATGCATAGGATCGACCAACACCACCTGCGGGTTCAATTGCGGCAGCAGGGCGCATGAGTCACCATGGATCAGCGTCATCCGCGCAACCGTTTCGGCGTACCGCCCGCCCTGTTGTCGGGCGCGATCGAGCCCTTCGGCAAGGAGGCTATGCATCGTCATGGAGCGCTCGACGAGGGTGACGCGCGCACCAAGCGACGCCAGGAAAAACGCGTCTCGGCCGAGGCCCGCGGTCGCGTCCACGATTTCCGGCGTGACGCCGCGCGAAAACCCTGCGGCTTTCGCCAGCGCCTGTCCACGCCCCTCGCCGGAGCGAAAACGGTGGCCGACCGCGCCGCCGACGAAATCGACGATCAGGGATGTTGTGTCGATGTTTTGCGCCATCGTTGCTCTCAGAAGGGCACGGGGGCGTTGAAAGTAACGTCCTCGCCACGGGGATGACGAAAGCTCAGCTCTTCGGCATGGAGAAGCAGGCGGTCTGCGGCCGCCAGAGCCGCGCCGTCGGCATAGAACTCGTCGCCCAGGATCACGTGACCCAACGCCTTCATGTGCACCCGCAACTGATGCGTGCGTCCCGTCAACGGGAAAAGGCGCAGGCGCGTGGTGTTCTCGCCATATCCGAGAACGCGCCAGCGCGTCTGCGCGGGCCTGCCGTTGTCATGGTCGACGCGATGCCGGGGTTTGTTGTCCGGGTCGATGGCCAAAGGCAGGTCGATCAGTCCTTCTTCATCCTCGACCCGCCCCCAGACTACGGCCACATAGGATTTCTTCGTAGTGCGCGCCTCGAACTGCGCCGCAACCGCGGCATGAGCCTTGCGGTTTAGGGACATCAGCACCAGGCCGGACGTGTCCTTGTCCAGTCGATGAATGATCAGGGCTTGCGGAAATTTTTCCTGAACGCGCGTTGCCAGGCTGTCCGCCAGCGCGGGGTGGCGCGCGGGCACCGAAAGAAGACCGCTCGGCTTATCGAGCACGAGAAGATCCGCGTCGCGATGGAGGATCGAGACATAGGGCTCCAGCGGCGGATTATAGACGGGAAATGCACCTGACAACGAATTCATGGCGGCCATATAGCATGGAATCAAGCCGTGCGGAGAACAGCGTTATCGGAAGGTAGCATGAGGGGCGGGGCTTCAATCGTGCGACGTGAACTCGAAGAATTGCAGGAACAATTCACGCTCGGTGGTGATGTCGAGCTTCTCGTAGATGCGCCGCCGATGGTTCTTGGCCGTGCCCACGGTAATGCCGAGCCGCCTGGCGATGGCCGCAGTAGGGTGGCCGGCGAGCACGAGCTGCACCAGTTCTCGCTCGCGCTGGGTCAGCGCCGGCCACAGACCGCCGGGGATGCAGGGCGTGCGTGGCGAGGCGGCGGGACCGCTCGGTGCCGAAGTGCGCAGGAAATCCGGGCCCCGCGCTTTGATGTCGAGCGCGTGCAGGGCGGAAAAGACCGGCAGCCTTTCCTCGAGCAGCGCGATCTCCCTGTCCCTGAAGGGCCGGCTTGTGCGATCCAGAAAGATGCCCAGGCACCAGTCGCCGCCATCGGCCAGCATGATGCCGACCTCGTCGCAGATCTGCGATTGCGCCAGGAAGCCGGCAATATACTGGCCGCGCTTGACCTCGTCGCCGGCCAGCCGCTTCAGCGGCATGATGCCGAGCCGCCGCTCGCCGCGCCATGAAGCGTAGAAGGGGTCGAAGACGTAGTAGCTGTCGAGATAGTGCTGCACCATCTCGTCGGAAAAGCCCCGGTGCTTGACGAATTCGGGTTTGCGGGTGGCCGAATAGCGCGCGACCGTCACCAGGTCGTGGGCGGTGTCGGCGCCGATCAGGTCGATCAGGCAATCGATATGCCGCTCCGTGCCCACCGCCCCGATTGCCCCGGCCAGCTTTCCCCACATCCCTGCATCCTTTTTCCAGACATTCCAGCGCGAATGGCGCGCAGTCTCGACAGGATGGGGGGCCAAGGCAACCCCCGCGCCGCGTGGCGGCGACCCTGAAGGGTAAGGCGAGGGGGTGCCTTTAGGCATATGGCCGGGCGCGGCCGCGCGGCGCTAGGCTCTTCCAATACTGGCCAGCTTTTCGGGAGATGACAGTGAACCAGCCCATCGTTATCGGCATCGACGCCGGCGGAACCATGACCGACACGATCCTTGTGGACCACGACGGCAACTTCAAGATTGGCAAGTCGGCAACAACTCCCCTCGATGAGGCCGAAGGTTTCCTGACCTCTGCCGAGGACGCGGCCGATGCCTGGGGCATCTCGCTGGAGACGCTGTTTTCCGGTGTCAACGTGGTGCTCTATTCAGGCACCGGAATGCTCAACACACTGCTGTCGCGCACCGGGCGAAAGCTCGGGCTCATCACCAGCAAGGGCATGGAGGACATGATCCTGATGGGGCGCGGGCTACAGGCCTGGGCTGACTATTCCTATGCTGACCGGCTCCACGCCATCACCCATCACCATCCCGACCCGCTGGTGCCGCGCCGCCGCACGCATGGCGTCACCGAGCGCGTCGACCATTTCGGCGATGTCATTATTCCGCTGTATGAGCATGAGGTCGGGGCTGCGGCCAGGAAGCTGATCGCGGACAAGGTCGATGCCATCTGCATCATGACGATCTTCTCCCACGTCAATCCGGTGCATGAACAGCGTATAGCCGAGATTTGTCGCGAGGAGATCGAAAAGGCAGGCGCCGACATCACCGTCTACACCTCCCATGAAGTACGCCCCGTCATTCGCGAACAGTCGCGGCTGAACTCGGTGCTGATCGAGGCCTACGCCACCTCGCGCGGCCGCAAGCAGCTCAAGGGCATCGAGGACGTCTCCAGGAAATACGGCTTCAAATACGGCGTGCAGACGCTGCTTTCTTTCGGCGGTCTGACCTCGATCAACCATCCGCGCCTGCACGAAACGATGATCTCCGGCCCTATCGGCGGCATTCTGGGCGCGGCCTATGTGGGCAAGCTGATCGGCAACGACTCGCTCATCTGCTCGGACATGGGCGGCACCTCTTTCGACATGGGCGTCATCACGCGCGGCCAGACCCGCATCGAGAACGAGCCGCTGATGGACCGCTTCAAGCTCAACGTGCCGACGCTGCATCTCGACACGATCGGCGCGGGCGCGGGAATGATCCTGAAGGTCGATCCGCTGACGAAGAAGGTTTCGCTCGGGCCTGAAAGTGCGGGCTCCGACCCCGGTCCGATCTGTTTCGCCAAGGGCGGCACGGAGCCGACCATTGCCGATTGTGACGCCATCCTCGGTCGCCTCAACCCGCATTATTTCCTCGGCGGCAAGGTCGTCCTGCAGGTCGAGAAGGCGCGCAAGGCGTTCAAGGAAAAATGCGCCGACTTGCTCGGCGTTAGTGTGGAGGAAGCCGCCGAAGGTATGATCGACATGCTGGAAGCGGATGCCAACAACGCACTGCGCCGGGTGATTTCGGGGCAGGGCATCCACCCCTCCGAATTCACGCTTTTGTCTTATGGTGGCTCGGGTCCGCTGCACCTTGCCGGCTGCTCGCGCGGGATCGGCTTCAAGGACATCATCACCTTCCAGTTCGCGGCCGCCTTCTCGGCCTTCGGCTGTACAACGGCCGACTATATGCGCCGCCATTCGGTTTCGACGCAGATCGACATACCGGCCAAGGCCGATGACGCGGCGCTGGAAGCCTTCGGCGCGCGCGTGACGGCGGTGTGGGACGATCTCACCAGGGCCGCGGTGGACGAGATGATCGCCGACGGCCATGCGCGGGAGAAGATCACCACCACGCCGTTCCTGATGATGCGCTACACCGGCCAGCTCGAGGACGTGGAGGTGATGGCGCCGCTGTCTGCCATCAGCAATGCGGACGACATGCGCAAGGTGCTGACCGAGTTCGAGGCGGTCTATGCCAAGGTCAATCATCGCGTCTCGCGTTACGGCGAAGCCGGTTTCTCGATCACCGAACTGGGTCTCATCGCCACTGCCGACAAGGTCAAGCCGACTTTGGCCAGGCGGCCGCTCGGCAAGTCCGATCCGGCGTCGGCGCACAAGGGCGTGCGCGAGGCCTATATCGGCGGGCGCTGGCACAAGGCCAATCTCTACGAGATGGATTTGCTGCAGCCCGGCCATGAAGTGGCCGGACCGGCTATCATCGAACATCCCGCAACCACGCTCGTCGTCCATCCCGAAGACCGTGTCTTCGTCGATGAATGGACGCTGCTGCACTATAACCACGCCTGAGGAGAGGGCCATGCTGAACAGATCAGCTTCACCGGCACGCCTGCGCGAAAGATTGCTCGAATCCGAGCAACTGATGGAAACCACCGGCTGCTACGACGGCATTACCGAGCTTACGCTGCGCAGCCAGGACCCGCTGAAATTCGAGACGCTGCACACCAAGCTGCGCGCCTTTTGCGTGTCGGCGCGCGAAATGGCCCGCCGCATCTCCGCCTCGCCCGGCGTGCGCGAGGTGGGCGAGATGGTGGTCGCCATCTACACCCCCGAAGGCGACGCCATCGCGCTGTCCAACGGCATCATGGTGCATGTTCACACCATGAGCCGGTTCATCAAGTGGATGATCCGCAACGGCTATGAAGACAATCCCGGTATCCGGGAGGGCGACATCTTCGCCAACAACGACGCCTTCATCGGCACAGTGCAGGTGCCGGACGTGATGGATGTCGTGCCGATCTTCTACGAGGGCACGCTGGTCGGCTGGGCGGGCGCGGTCTGCCATGAGCTTGAGGCCGGCGGCATCACGCCCGGCGGCGACGTCTGCCTGGCACAGGAGCGTTTCACCGAGGGCCTGTTCGTCTGCGCCGAGAAGGTCGGCGAGAACGACGAGCTCCGGCGCGATTATGTCATACGCTGCGAGCGCAATCTGCGCATGCCCATCTACTGGGTGCTGGACGAGAAGGCCAAGGTGGCCTCCTGCATCGACATGCGCGAAAGCGTCAAGGCGCTGATCGACGAGATCGGCCTCGACTACTGGATGAAGGTCTCCAAGGAGTTCATCGAGGAAGGGCGACGCGGGCAGCTTGCGCGCACCCGCCATCTCACCGTGCCGGGCAAATATCGCGGCCACACCTTCTATGGCCATGTCACCGAGGGCAAGCCAGGCTTCCAGCCGCTGGGCGACCCGAACTGGCTCTACAACATTCCGGTGGAAATGGAGGTCTCGACGGACGGTAAGATCACGCTGGATTTCGACGGCACGCAGCCCTGGGGCTATCACTCCATGAACTGCACGCCGGCCGGCATGGACGGCGGCATGTTCGTGACGCTCACCCAGCACATGAACTTCGAGGGGCTGGTCAATGACGGCGCCTGGATGGCGACCGAATTGAAACTCCCGCACGGCACCTGGACCAACCCCGACAATGAGATGGTCGCAACCGCCACGTCCTGGGCGCTGCTTCTGCCGGCCTATGGCGTGTTCCAGCGGCTGCTGTCGCGTGGCTTCCTGGCGCGCGGCTATGTCGAGGAAGTGTTCGTCGGGCAGGTCAACAGCCCGATGATCGAGATGGGGGGCAAAAGCCAGTACGGCACCCAGTTCGGCATGGCGCATTTCGAATGCGCCGCCGCCGGCTCCGGTGCGCTCGCCATCAAGGACGGGCTCGATACGGCCTATGTCGGCTGGAACCCCGAATCCGATATGGGCAATATCGAGATCTGGGAACAGACCATGCCAATGGTCTATATCGGTCGCTCCATCGTTCCCAATTCGGGCGGTGCAGGCAAATATCGCGGCGGCTGCTCCTTCATCTCCACCTGGGTGGTCAACAAGACCGACCATCTCAGATTGGTTACGTCGGAACATTCGTCGCGCGTGTTCGACAATGGCGGCATGTGCGGCGGCTATCCCGCGCCGACATGCCAGAAGCACCGTGCGGTGCGCGGTTCCAACATCAACGAGCTTGCTGAGAAGCGCGAGCCGCTGGCGCATGCGCCGGGAACCGACCCGCATGTTTCCGATCTGGAGCGCCGTTTCGAGGGCGAGCATGTCACGCTGGAAGGGCCCTACATCACCGCGCCGCACAAGGCCGGCGACATCTTCACCCATTCCTATAATGGCGGCGGCGGCTATGGCGACGTGCTGGAGCGCGATCCGGTCAAGACGGCATGGGACGTCGAGAACGGTTTTCTGACGCAGGAAGCGGCGGAAAGCGTGTTTGGCATTATCCTGAGCGAAGATGACGACGGCATGCCGGTTGCCGACCTGGAGGCCACGCGCACCCGCCGCGCGGAGATGCGCAAGACGCGGCTTCGCAAGGCGATTCCCGTGGAAGAGTGGATCGCCTCGGAGCGCAAGCGCGTTGAGGCGGCCGACTTCGCGCCCGAAGTGCGCAAGATGTATGCCAGTGCGATGAAGTTGTCGCCTCGCTTTGCCTCCGACTTCCGCGACTTCTGGAAGCTCGATCCCAAGTTCACCCTGCCTGCGGAGTAACGTCCCATGACCTCGTACAGCAAGGAAGTCGTTCACGATCTGGTTTCGGGCAGGCTGCCCTGGCCGCAGACCCGGCGCATCATGAGCGCTTACAAGGATGACGATCGCTTTTTCAAATATATCGCGGTGATGCAGGATCGCGTCACGTGGGACGACCGCATCCTGCTTCCGATCAGCGACCATCTGTTTATCTGCCAGAGCGCTGACGAGCGGGTGACGAAATGCGAATGCGGCCACTCCTTCGGCGACTATCGCAGGAACTGGAAGCTGAAGGCGGCGATCAATGTCCGCAACACCGAGGAGGCGCTGTCGGAAATATACCCCAACAGCGACATTCCGGACCCTCAATGGATGGAAATCCGTGAATTCATCTGCCCCGAATGCGGCACGCTGCACGAGGTGGAGGCAGCAGCGCCCGGCTATCCGATCGTGCACGATTTCGAGCCCGACCTCGAAGGCTTCTATCGCGACTGGCTGAAACAACCTTTGCCACAGGAAAAATGAATGGGAACATTGAGCGGGCGTAGCGCCATCATCACCGGCGGACTGACGGGGCAGGGGCTGGCGATCGCCCATGCGCTGGCGCGGGAGGGCGCCAATGTCGCCGTCGGTTCCTATGTCAACGAGATGGCGGGGCGCCGCGGAGATGCCGCCGCCTATCCGGACCCGGTGGAAATCGCTGAGGTCCGAAGCGCGCTGGAAGTCCATGGCGGCAAGGTTTTCGCCGCGCATCTGGATGTGCGCGACACCGTCGTGATCGACGATTTCGTCGGCGCGGCCGACAAGTACTGCGGACCCGCCGATATCCTCGTCAACGCCGCGGGCACGACCGCCGAGCATCCGGTCAGCGGCCATTCGGACGAGCTGTGGCTGAAGATCATCGACACCAACCTCAACGGCGCCTTCCGGGTGACGCGCCGGCTGCTGCCCGGCATGATCGAGCGCGGTTTCGGCCGCATCATCAATATCGGCTCCACGGCCGCCAGCGTCGGCTGGAAGGAAAATCCGGCCTATTGCGCTTCCAAGTCCGGGCTTCTCGGCCTCACGCGCTGCGTGGCGCTGGAGGGCGCGCCGCATGGCGTGACTTGTGTGATGATCAGCCCGACCTGGGTCGAGACCGAGCTCATGCGCCGCAATGTCGAGCAGATCGTGGCGCGCGAGGGCAAGGGCCGCACGTTGGAAGATGCGATGGCTGACATCGCCACGCAGAACCCCCAGTTGCGCATCATCCAGCCCGAGGAGGTGGCAGCCCTTGCAGCCTTCCTGTGCCGCGAGGAGGCCAAGGGCATAACCATGGAGAATATTCAGATCACGGGCGGGTCGCTCTGGTAGCGACTCGCCCGCTCATGCCGACAACGATAACGGGAAACTTAACAGCAGGAGATAAAGAAGCATGCGCAGACTTGCCTTTGCCACCTTGACCCTCGGTTTCATAGTGCAGGCGGGCGCCGCCTCCGCGATCGAACCCGAAAGCTGCAAACGGGTTCGTTTCTCGGATGTCGGCTGGACCGACATAACCTCCACCACGGCCACAGCCTCGGTCTTATTGGAGGCGCTGGGCTATCAGCCCGAAACCCAGCTTCTCTCCATCCCGGTCACCTATGCCAGCATGAAGGCCAGGAACATCGACGTCTATCTGGGCGACTGGCAGCCGAGCATGGAGACAGACCGCCAGCCCTATCTCGACGACAAGTCGATCGAGGTGGTCGGCACGAACCTAACGGGCGCCAAATACACTTTCGCCGTGCCGAAATATGTGGCCGACGACGGTGTGAAGGACTTTTCCGACCTGCAGAAGTTCGCCGACAAATTCGGCCGCAAGATTTACGGCATCGAGCCAGGCAACAACGGCAATCGCATGATCCTCGACATGATCGGCAAGGGCGATTTTGGCCTGAAGGACTGGGAACTGGTCGAATCCTCCGAGCAAGGCATGCTGGCCGAGGTCGAGCGGGCTGTCCGCAACAAGCAGTGGATCGCTTTTCTCGGTTGGGCGCCGCACCCGATGAACTCGAGGTTTGAGATCGAATATCTGTCAGGTGGCGATGCCTATTTCGGCCCCAATTACGGTGGTGCCGAGATTTTCACCAACATTCGTGCCGGCTACGGAGCCGAATGTCCCAATGTCACAAAGTTCGTTTCCAACCTTCGTTTCACGCTCGAAATGGAAAACGAAATGATGGGCGCTATTCTAGATGACGGGAAGGACCCCAAGATTGCCGCAACCGAATGGCTGAAAACGCACGCCGAAGTCGTCAAACCCTGGCTGGAAGGCGTCACCACCTTCTCTGGCGACGACGCCGCAAAGGCCGTGGAAAGCCATATAGGATCGTAAAATCGGCGACTGGCGCTGGCAGTTTGAAGGGCGGCACTGCGGTGCTCGTCAGTGATATCATCGTCTGTGGCCGATCAGGCCACGCGTGGTGCCGGATAATCTCAACGCTGGTGAGGTGAGGCGTGGGGAGCCTCGCCTCCCTCGCTTTCCGTTGGCGGCATTCAGCGGGATGTGACGAAGCGTTCCAGCTTGCCCAGAGTCTGCAGACCCAGTTCCACGGCACCGAAGCCCTTCGCATCCTGAAACTCGGCAGCCGTGTTGAATACCATGCCCAGCGTGACTTTCGTCGCCCCGTCCTGATCCTCGAACGAGGCCCAGGCGTCGGCATGTTTCGGCCCGTTCTCGCCCCACAGCAGCGTATAGCCGAGCCTCTCCTCGGGCCGTACCTCGATATAAAGGTGGTGATTCGGGAAGACCGTGCCATCCGGCGCGATCATGTCGAAAACCCATTCACCGCCGGTCCGCAGGTCTATCCTTTGCGTACGGCAGGAGAAACCTTCCGGTCCCCACCATTGCGGCAACGTCTCGGGGTTCATCCAGGCGCCCCACACGACGGATCGCGGTGCCCGGATTACCCGCTGCAGCACCATGGTTCTTTCGGCCGCGAGCGCGAGGTTGTCCAGGCCCGCGCCGAAGCCTTCCCGGTAGCCTGCCTCCATGTCCTGCGCCAGCGAAGAAAGCTGCACCGTGACGACCAGCCGGCTGCGTTCATGCGAGCCTGAGAAATCGGCCGTGACCAGTGCTGCCGATTGTATCGCGCCTTCGCACGAGACCACTTCATAGTTCACGCTGCGCACCGCCGGTTGCAACGCCAGCCAACCGCACTCGCAGCGGATATCGGGCTGGCCCTCTGCCTTGCAGAGCGAGATTTCGCGACCGCCCACCCTGGTGTCGGCCTCCTGGAATTCCACGCTGACCGAGGGAGATGGCGCAGCCCAGGTCGCCCGCGCCGCCGGGGCCGTCCATGCTTCCCACAGCACGGTTACCGGCGCCGCCACATCCCGTTCGAAGGTGAGCGTTGCAAAACGGTTCTTTCCATCATCAGACGCTGCGCCGATCGTGGTGTTTGTAGCCAGGTTCTGAGTCATTTTTCGCTTTCCTTCATCACATTCATCACAAATGCGTCCAACCGGTTGAGCCGGGCCTCCCAGATGGCTCGCTGTTCGTCGAGCCATGTCCGCATCGGATCCAGAGCCTCGGGGACGATAGCGCAGGTGCGTATCCGCCCATCCTTGGACGTGGTTATCAATCCTGCTTCCTCCAGCACGCAAAGGTGGCGCATCACGGTGGGCAGTCGCAGTCCCGTGGGGCCGGCCAGATCGGTCACCCGCGCAGGTGTTTCGGCAAGGCGGGTCAACATCGACCGGCGGGTCGGATCCGCCAGGGCATGGAAGAGCAGGGAGAGATCGGGATCATGCTTAGCCATATTGCTAACTATCTTCCGATTTGTCGGCAATGCAAGCAAAAACTTCGCCAATCAGCTAAGTTTTGACCTCGATGCACGCGAGGGGTTAGAGCCATCGGTTTCTGTTGCTGAACTCGCCGAGACGCGCGTCCGGGAAGATCACCGGACAGGGCGCGCATTTTGAACTGCCTGACCGCATCTCGCTGCGGTCAGGCGCCACGAGGAAGGATGCTGGCGCTGGAAGCGGTCATCCGGCAGATCAATTTTGACTGCTCTGATGTGATTTCAGTTAGGCAGCCGCTCGGAGAGTGGGTATGTCTGGGATGAAGCTCGAACTCCGTCGACAAGCCGGTCGCAAAGCGCTGCCCCGACTATCATGGCGGCAAGGCCGATGAGGGAGGAAACCGCCAGCACGGAGCCGCCAGTCAGGCCCGCGCCAACGGTACAGCCGACCGCCAATATGCCGCCGAAACCCATCAGCACACCGCCGATGGCATATCGGACGACGGAAAGTGAGCCGGCGTCCGAAAAAGTCGCAAGGCGGAACTGGTGAGAGAGCAGGGCCGCCGCGAAAGCACCGAGGATGGTGCCGATCAGCAGCCCCTGATCAAGTCCGAAAGCGGAGGATGCCCCGCTGGCCAGCGCGCTGGTGGTGGCGAGCGGGCGGACAAAGGACAGGCTTTCTGCCTGGATTGGCTCGAACACCTGGGTCGAAAGCGTATAGGTGAAATACCAGCCACCGACGATGGTGAGCCCGACCATCATTGCGCCAAGTGCCTTCCAGACTGGCAGGCGGGCAACGATTGTAAGGCCGAGTGCGCAAAGTGTCAGAATGATGCCGATCCACAGACCGGCGGACTGAGGCAGTGCTGCGTGGACGAGCAGATCATTGCCCCCGATGGCGGCAGTGTTCCAAAGGCCGCCAATGCTGTCGCGCAGGGGCACCAGCAGTCCATCATAGGTGGCGCTGCCGACAAGCGCTGTGACCAGGATTGTGAAAATGGCGCGCAGATTGCCGGAAGCGCTGAGCACCAGAAGCCGGGAGACGCAGCCGCGCGCCAGCACCATGCCGAAGCCGAAGACGAGGCCGCCGAACAATGCTCCGGACAGGCTTTGTGCTGTCGAGAAGAACCGCGTTTCGGAAACGTCGAGCGCTCCCTGAACCAGCAGCATCTGTACACCGAGGATGGCGATGGCAAAGCCGATGAACCAGATTGCAACCGCCGAAACCCCGCGACGCCGGGTCAGGTCAAGCACAGCCGAGCGCGTGCAGAAGGCGGTTTTCTGCGCAAAAAACCCGAACAACATGCCAAGCACCGCACCACCGGCAAGCGCTGTACCGTTTTCTCCAATCATGTCGATCGTCGGAACAAGGTCCATAGCGCGGCTCCTCAGCAAACTCTCACAAATGTAATGGAGTGTTCCGTATTAAGCGGGATATCGAAATGCGCGCGGGAGTACCCGACTAGACAAATTTTGCGCTGAAAAGACCTCAGATAGAAAATGAATCCGCTCCAGTGGAACGTGGTTGTCGGTGGACCCGTGATATTCGCTCAGCAGCGCGGTGCGCGTGGTCTCAGCGATGTCGGTAAAAACGTAGGCCAGCGGCATGACTGACTTACGCCCATCGTTACAGATTCTCCCGGCGGATGCTTGGTACGCAAGAATTGCTATTCGCCGATCCGATGACATGACCTTCCCACAATCAGCGGTAGTGTCAGGTAAACGGTATGGCGGCATGAGGCATGTCCGTTTTTCTGGAGATTGCATCATGTTCAAAGGCCGCCACTTAACCGATCAGTGACCCTGCTGTGCGTTCGGCGGTATTTGATGACCGCCTTAAACAGCGGGAGCATGCTTCGGCGCGATGATCTGGCCGTCCCCCCGTTTTCCAGAGGAAGGTGGTGTCCGACCCGGGGCACGGTCGATCCCATCGCAGCGGAGCATCCTGCGGTGCGGCAGCCGCGTATGCCGCACCCGGGAAAACTGTTCCTGATAACGTCAGGCTGGGATTGCAATCTGTTTCTCGACCTCATCTGGCAGTAGCGACTCCATGCTGGCGGCCTGGAGAGCCTGTAGTGCTTCATGAGTGAACGTCACGCCATTGCGGATCATGCTGTGGCGCAAGTCACGCACGGTTTCAGAGGCAAGCATCCGGGCGGTGTCGACCTGCATTTCGTCAAGCAGCGCTCGCGCGCGGTCTTCGATGGAGGCCGGCGTTTCCAACAGGCGCAGGCAGGCGACGTGAAGGACCGGGGTCGCTTCGGCGTCATGAACGGTGGCTGGAAAAACCAGCCGCTCCATGCTGACGACAGCGTCGGAGGCGGGAGAAAGCGCTGCAACGCCCTGATCCGAGGTCCAGGCTGGTGTCAGCCCGTCCACAGTTGCGATCCAGGGGCCTGCTCGGCCTGGCCCGAGCGTAAGCGAGGATGCCGCCGCGGCGATGACTCTTCACGGTGTGGCCACCCTGATTTTGCCCGCAGATGCCGCATGGGACGACGTCGCCCCCACCGACCCGGCCCAGCGCGGCTGCCGGCACCTGCCGCCCCGCATATCGCGCTGATCCGTGCCACGGCGCGGGCCATACGGGCAGGCGCACAGATGCTTCTGTTGAGCGGCAAGACACTGCGCGCCGACGCGTTGGCCGTTGCGGGCTCGATCGCCGAAGCGACGGGCCTTCGCATAATGGCTCAGCAATCCAACGCCCGCATTGAATGCGGCGCCGGCCGCATGCCGATCAAGAAGGTGCCGTATCCGCTCGACATGGCGCTGGACAAGCTCGAGGATGTTGACCGGGTGGTGCTCGTGGGCAGTGGCCTTTTCGGTTACCCCGGAAAACCGGTACGCCTGCTGCTGGAGGAATGCGAGGTAATCGATCTGGCAGGGCAGTGACCTGCTACCACGCTCCATGCACTGGCGGATGGGGGTTGCCATATATCCTGAACGATGGAGTTCACCTCTGCGGGCAGGGCACGATATAGTCCGCAGCCCGGCAGGCCTTCTCCATTTGCTCATCGAATAAGTTGAGGAACGCGCGCGCGGCCGTCGAAAGCGGCGCTTCGGGAGAGGAGACGATGCACATCTCGAAGGGGATGGTGACGTCCAGCGGCCGCACCGCGATGCCTCTCGGCGCGCAGTGCATGGCGGTGAAGGGATCGACGATTGCCACCCCGACGCCTTCGGCCACCAATGCGCAGGCCGCGATGGACTGATGCACCTGGATCCGCAGTTGGGAAGCCAGCGCCTCGTACAATCTCGCGCCAGGCACATATCTCGACAGGAACTCCCTCTCCAGCCCGATCACGTTCTCGCCGGCCAGTTGCGAGACCGAGATGTCGTCGCTTTCTGCCAGCGCATGTCCGGTGGGTATGGCGCAGACGCATCGGAACTGCCACCGCCGCTCGATCCGGACGGCATCGGTCACCGCAATGGGGTCGACGATACCAAGATCCGCGAAGCGTGAGGCGATGAGATCGACGATCTGGCGCGACTGGGCGGTCGTGCACGAAATATGAATCTGTGGGTGCGCCCGATTGAATTCCTTGATCACCGCAGGCGTGATGGCGATCGAAAGCGCGATGAAGGAGCCGAGCCGCAGCTGACCATGGGCGAGGGCGCGGATGTCGGCAGCCGTATGCGCCAGTTTTTGCAGGTTGCGAAAATACTTCTGGATTTCGTCATAGAGCAGCATGGCTTCGGGGGTCGCCACCAGACGCCCCTTGCGGCGCTCGAACAGCGCGAAGCCGATGCTCTCCTCCAGGCTGCGCAGCAATCGGCTGACGCTGGGCTGTGAGACATGCATGCTCGAAGCGGCGGCCGTGACCGAGGCGGTTTCGACGATCGCCTTGAAGGCTTCGATCTGGCGCAGGCTGATTGTGGCCGGCTTTGGCGTCCTGGGCATCCTGAGCTCCCCCGATCTCTCGTAAGCCATAGCATTTATGCATGAGATACGTAAATGTTGTTCTTTGACTTTATGGATTTGCATTTGGATACTCATCGCTGAGGGTTCAAGAAAAAGGGGAGAAGCGACCAATGATACAGTTCAAAATTCCGACCCGGATGCGGCTGTTGTGCGCGGCGCTGGTGGTGTCTGGCTCTGTCGGCTCCGGTGCGAACTTTGCGCAAGCCGAAGAGCTGACCGTTTACAGCGCCCTGGCCAAGGAGCATTTCGCAGAGCTGATTGCCGAGTTCCAGAAGCGCGAGCCGGACATCAAGATCAACCAGTTACTGGACTCAAACGGCCCGATCATCGCGCGCCTGCTGGCCGAGAAGGAGAACCCGCGCGCCGACATCATCCTGGGCGCCTCGGTGCCCGGACTGGTAATGTTGGAGGAGAAGGGCATGCTGATGCCCTATGCACCGGCCGGCCTCGACCAGATCAAGGATCGTTTCTACGACCGCAGAAGCGAAACGCCGCATTGGGTGGGCACCGATGCCTGGGCGTCGGCGATCTGCTTTAACAAGATGGAGGGCGCCAATCACGAAGTCGAAGAGCCGAAGAACTGGAAAGACCTGATCAAGCCCGAATACAAAGGCATGATCACCATGCCCAACCCCAACTCCTCCGCCACCGGCCTGCTTGCGATCGTGGGCTGGATGAAGATCTTCGGCGAGGATGAAGCTTGGAACTACATGGACGCCCTGCACCAGAACATCGCGCAATATGTCCACTCCGGCAGCAAGCCGTGCCGCATGGCCGCTACCGGCGAGGCAGTGATCGGCATCGCCTATCCGGCCCCGGGCGTGAAGGCGATCAATGATGGCGCACCGCTCAGCGTCGTGATCCCCGAGGAGGGGGTCGGCTCCGAAGTCGAGGGGGTGGCCATCGTCGCTGGCGCACAGCACCCCGACGCCGCCAGGAAGCTTGCCGATTTCGCCACCAGCCTGGAAGGCAACCAGATCCACAACAAGTATTATGCGCTGGTTGGGCGCAAGGGGGTCTCCACGTCGGTTCCGAATTACCCGGAGGGCGAGGAGGCAGCCCTGGTGGACATGGATTTCTACTGGGTGGCCGCCAACCGGGATCGCATCCTGGCCGAATGGCAGAAGCGCTACGGCGCCAAGGACGAGCCGAAATAATCCGCAACCCAGGACCGCGTATGATGGCAGGCCGGCCCATCCTGATGGACGGTCTGCCCAGCGCACCGAAAGGCGACAGGCAGATGGTCAATCAGGCTTCGACGGCGCCGGCAACCGGGCAGAAAATCCGCATCGGTTTCAGTGGCGAGGACATTCTTCTGCGCCTTTGCCTGGTAGGGCTCGGCCTGTTCCTCGCCGCCGGCTTGCTGCTGCCGGTGTATACGCTGTTGTCGAAGGGGCTGCAGGATGCGGACGGCAGCTTTGTCGGCTTGCAGAATTTCATCAGCTATTTCCAGGAGCCGAGCGTATCGGTGGTCTTCTGGAACAGCCTGCGTATTTCGGTTCTCTCCACATTGTTGACGCTTGTGATCGCAGGCGTCTACGCCTTCGCGCTGACCCATTCGCGGATGCCGGGACGCGCATTCTTCCGTGCCGTGGCGCTGGTGCCGCTGCTGACGCCCTCGCTGCTGCCTGGCATCGCGCTGATCTATCTCTTCGGCAATCAGGGCTTTTTTCGAAGCGCCTTGATGGGGCATAGCCTCTATGGCCCGATCGGCATCGTCATCGGCGAAGTGTTCTTCACCTTCCCCATCGCGCTGCTGATCGTGCTGACATCGTTGCTGACCATTGACCGCAGGCTCTACGAAGCGGCGACCGCACTGCGGGCGGGGCGGGTACGCATCTTCTTCACCGTGACGCTGCCGGCCATGCGCTTCGGCCTCGGTGCGGCGTTCTTTGCCACTTTCACCAAGGTGTTCACGGATTTCGGCGTGCCGGTGGTGGTCGGCGGCTCTTATCCGGTGCTGGCCACTGACCTCTACCAGAAAGTAATCGGCGGCTTCGATTTCCAGATGGGGGCCGTCGTCGGCATCCTGCTGTTCATTCCGGCAGCCATCGCCTTCCTCGGCGGTCAGCTGCTTCAGCGCGGCCGTAGCAACGGCATAGACGGACGTGCCGTGGTTTATGTGCCTGCAAAGAGCAGGATGCGCGATCTTGCCTGCTTCGGTTTCTGCGCGGCGGTCGCGCTGGCCATCCTGGGCGTGCTGGTGATGGCGGTGCTGGGCTCTCTGTTCAAGCTGTGGCCATACAATCTCAGCCTCTCGCTTGCCAGCTACAATTTCGCCGAATACGAGCCGAGCGGCTGGGGTGCCTACCGCAACAGCCTGCGTCTTTCTGCCGGGGTGGCGGTGTTCGGAACGGCCGTGATCTTCTTCGGCGCCTATCTGCTGGAGCGCGTGCCGGGCACTGCCTGGCTGCGCGGAGCGATCAATTTCTGCTGCATGATCCCGCTCGCCATGCCCGGCATGGTTCTGGGCCTGTCCTATATCTTCTTCTTCAACAGCCCGTCCAATCCGTTCGGTGCGATTTACGGCACGATGGCTATCCTCATTCTGGGCACGGTCGTCCATCTGTACACGGTGCCGCATCTCACCGCGCTGACCGCGCTCAAGCAGCTCGATCCGGGTTTGGAAGCGGTTGGCTCGTCACTCAGGGTGTCACGTTTCGCGACCTTCGGTCGGGTCGTCGTGCCCGTTTGCCTGCCCACGATCCTGCGCATCGCCAGCTATCTGTTCATGAACTCCATGACGACGATCTCGGCGCTGGTGTTCCTCTATTCGGCCAACTCCAAGGTCGCGACCGTCAGCGTGGTCCTGCTCAACGACAACGCCATGCTCGGCCCCGCCGCCGCGATGAGCGTGCTGATCGTGGCGACATCGGCAACGGTCGTCAGCCTCCAATGGCTGCTCATGCATGGACTGCTGCGCCGCACGCAAGCCTGGCGCGGCACGGAAAGCTGAAAACAAACCGGCCGCGCCTAACGGCCACTCAACCCAAGGACCAGTCCATGACGGCTTCGTCAACCACAACCACGCCAACGGAATTCATCCGCTTTGCTGAAGAACTTGCCGATGCAAGCCGCGCGCTGATCCGTACCCGGTTCCGCCGCAATGCAGATGTCGAGATGAAGCCGGACAATACTCCCGTGACGACCACCGATCTGGAAGTTGAGACACTGATCCGCAATATGATCGCCGATCGCTATCCCATGCACGGGGTAATCGGCGAGGAACATCCCGCCAGCGCCGCGAGCGCCGATCATGTCTGGGTGATCGACCCCATCGACGGCACGCGCTCTTTCATCGCCGGCCGGCCGGTGTTCGGCACTCTGATCGCGCTGACGGTGGACGCCGTTCCCGTCCTCGGCGTGGTGGACATACCCATCACGGAAGAACGCTGGGTGGGGGCGAAAGGCCACGCGACGCTGCTTAACGGCAAAGTCGCCAGCACGCGCGAATGCCCGACCGCCGCCGGCGCCATCCTGCTTGCCACTTCCCCGGAATATCTCGACGGAGATGCCGCGCTGCCTTTTGGCAATGTGGCCGAGGCGGCCCGGTTCACGATCTACGATGCCGGCACACAGGCCTACGGCCTGGTCGCCAGCGGCCATGCCGATATCATGATTGCGGCCCGCTACGGCATTGTCGATTATCTCGCGGCCGTTCCCGTCATCGAGGGCGCCGGCGGCGTCATGCGGGACTGGAACGGCGCGCCGCTGACATTGCACTCCGGCGACCGTTTTGTGGCAGTCGGCGATGCAGCGCTTCTGCCCGAGACACTGCAACTTCTTGGTCGCGCTGAAACGAAAGGCTTGGCCCATGTTGAACGTGCCTGATCCCCTCGCAAACCCGCATCGACAACACGCGCAGGATAGTGCCTCGGGCATGCCGCCGCGCGCATTGCAGGTCAGCGGCCTGTCGAAATCCTTCGGCAAGTTCGTGGCGCTCGACGGCATCGATCTCGACATCCAACGGGGAGAGTTCGTCTGCTTCCTAGGGCCTTCGGGTTGCGGCAAGACCACCTTGCTGCGCGCCATTGCCGGTCTCGACACGCAGGACCACGGCACGATCCATCAGAACGGCCGCGACATTTCACGATTGCCTGTCGGCCGGCGTGACTTCGGCATCGTCTTCCAGTCCTATGCGCTGTTCCCGAACCTGACGGTCGAACGCAATGTCGGTTACGGTCTTCATGGGGCAGGCGTGTCCAGGCAGCAGCGGAAGGCGCGCATCGGCGAGCTTCTGGAACTTGTGGGCTTGCAGAGCCAGTCCGCGAAATATCCGGCGCAGCTTTCGGGCGGCCAGCAGCAGCGCGTGGCACTGGCTCGCGCGCTGGCGCCGTCGCCGGGCCTGCTCCTGCTCGATGAGCCGCTGAGCGCGCTGGATGCGCAGGTGCGGCTGCATCTGCGCGATCAGCTCCGGCAATTGCAGCGCAACCTGGGCGTCACCACCATCATGGTCACGCACGACCAGGATGAGGCGCTTGCGATGGCCGACCGCATCGTGGTGATGAACCACGGCGTGATCGAGCAGGCCGGGACCCCGGAGGAGGTTTTTTCGCGGCCCAATTCGCCATTCGTGGCCGGCTTTCTCGGCGATATGAATTTTATTCCCGCGATTGCAGCCTCCGGCAACAGCGCTTCGGTTGGATCGACAACCTTCGCTTTGCCTGCCATGGAAAATCTTGCTCCCGGTAGCGAGGTCAGCCTCTGCATACGGCCGGCAGACATCGCCATTGAGACGCCATCTGCCGGCTCGTCCGATGGTCTCGAAGCGTTGGTCGAAACCGTCTCGTTTCGCGGCAACTTCTATCGGCTCTCGCTGCGCTGTTCCCAGATCAGGCAAACATTGGACGTCGAAATCACCAGCAGCGCCTGGCAGGGCCTCAGGCTGGTCGAAGGATCGATCGTCACCATCGATTTTCCTGCGACAAAGCTGCATGTCTTCCCCCGAGGGCCATGATTGTAAAACTCCAACCAAGCTCGTCGCGGTCCGCGATCCTGATCGAGGATCGGGCATGCGTATCCGCCAATTGTCAATTGGGAGCGTGTCGTGGGATTCGGCCAGCGACAAAGCGGCACGCTTGCACGTCGAAAGCCATTCACGAACACGCAGGTCGGCGATTTCGTCGATCCTGCTCGCGGATTTCATGAGCATCTCGTCCCGGCGAATTCGAACGTCACCTTCAATGGGCTCGCAAAGATGCAAAAGTGAAACGCTCCTGCCGGGCGCGCCCTACACCTATATCGTGACGAAGGACTTCCTGCTTGCCTTCGGCCTCGATATGCTGCGGGACCTGTCCAATTTCGAGATGCTGAGGATGCCGGACTGCTCAGCAAGGAGAAATACTGACAGGGATATTTTGACAATTGGCGTTTGTTGCTTATGGCGACTCTGACGGGTCTGAGGAAGGGTTCTGAAAACCTCAGATTTTGGAGGCGTGTCCGTGCCAGGTGCGTGATCTACCTGCCAATGTGGTTCCGCTTTCGTTGCTGCGCTGACGATGATGGGAACGGAACCGTGTGCCCGGTTGCTACCGTTCGTTTCCAGAGTGATGCAAACGTTCGCGCCAGTATTCGGTGCCTTCCTGGATATGGTTGAGCAGAACGTCGGCAGCCCAATGGTTTTTTTCCACATCGTACTGGATGACGCGGCTGCCGGCTTCGGCGAAGGTGCCGAGGCGGTTGTGGTAGAGTTTTGCTAGCTTCGGATAGCCCATCGGCTCCGCCATGGCAGCGATGGCAAGGAACACCTTCAGCTCTTCGATCTCGCCGCCGTGTTCAGTGCGCCGCTCGTAGAGGTCGACGTAGAGGTCGGGGTGGAAATTGGTGAAGACACCGGAGAACCCCTTCGATCCGGCGCGCATCGCGTCGAATGCGATAGCGGCATTGGCATTGATGACCGCCAACGGCGACCCTTGCGCCAGTTCAACACGGCGCTGGACGGTCGCAAGATCGCAAGACACGTCCTTCAGCACGACGAACCGGCCGCTGTCGCGGCAGAGTTTGAACTCGTCGTCGCTGAGTAGACGGCGGTAGGGGGCGGGGCACTCATAGAGGCCCAGCGGCATGTCGGAGGGAAGCGCCGCTATCAACGCGTCAAAATGCGCGCGGAACGCTTCCGTGCCCTTGTTTTCGGGATCGAGCCGGTTGGTCACCAGCACCAGCGCGTCGACGCCCGTGTCGGCGACGGCTTTCAACTCGGCGATCTGGTCGTCGAGCTCGGTGCTGATATGCCCGGAGGAGATCACCGGTAGCTTGCGGCCTGCGAGTTCGACGACGCGCTTTGACAAGGCGACGCGCTCATCCAGCGTCAGGCATTGCATCTCGCTTGACTGGCACACCGCAAACAAGACATCCGAGCGATGCTCGATATACCAGTCGACAAGGTTTTCCAGACCTTCCCAATCGATCGCCCCACCATTGTCCATGGGGGTCAACATGACCGGTACAATACCTTCAACCGCTCTGCGCATCATTCCACCCGTTGCCTTTCGTCCAGCCAAAATTTATATACAATTCCACTTCAGAATAGCATTCCAAAATGATCGTGAACAGGGAGGATGGCGTGTCAAAAGTTCTGCGGTGGGAAGACGACGCTCATGTGTGGTCCGGACCGGATTATGGTGACGAAAACATTCGCTATCACCCTTCCGTCAAATCTGCGGCGGTGGCGGGCAGGATCATCACCTGTGTCGATGTGGTCGATTGGGATGGCGATGGCGGGCGCGATCTGCTGTTGTCGAGTTGGGACGCCTGCTATGATGGACGCGTGCTCCTGCGTCAGCAGATCGGCGTCAATGCGGACGGAACGCCGATCCTTGGCAAGGAAGAACTCATCGAAGGCGTGCGCGGATATGTGACCGCGGTGCCGGATGGCGACGTGTTCCATCTCGTGTCGGCCTCGCGCATGCGCAAGCAGATCTATCTCTATCCTAATATCGGCACCAAGGGCGCGCCTGAATTCGGTGCGCCGGTGGCGCTCGATCTCGATGCCGACTGGGTCAAGGGCAACGAGTTCTACCATATGGCGCGCTTCGTCGATATTGACGGCGACGGCGAGAAGGAACTCGTCGTCGGCAGCGACCACTGGGACGATTATTGGCCGAACGGCCTGGAGTGGAACGATTTCGGCTATCGCGGCTATGACGCGGCAGATCGCTGGCTCGGCGGACCGCTGCGCGCCTATCTCTATGTGTTCAAGAATAAGGGCAGCCTGGCCGCGCCAGTGCTGGAAAAAGGCTATGCGCTGAAGGCGGGCGATACACCGCTTGAGGTCTATGGCCAACTCGGCCCGGCCTTCGGCAAGTTCGATGACGGCGCGCCGTTGGTCGTGGCGGGCGAGTTCTGGAACATCCTGCATGTTGCGCGCCAGCGCGACGATGGCCATTTCGAGCCGCTGCGCCTTATTCGTGACCGCAACGACGATGCGCTGGAGCTGGACCAGTGCATCCATCTGCCGTGCGTGGTGGACTGGGATGGCGATGGCAAGCTCGACATTCTCGTCGGGGCTGAAGACGGCTATGTCACGTTCCTGCGCAATGTCGGCACCGGCAGCGACGGCTTGCCGAGATTCGAGAAGGTCGGTCGCGTCGAGACCACGCAGCCGCTGATCCACGCCGGTGTGCTGCCGTCGCCGGCCGCGCATGACTTTACCGGCAATGGTCTGCCCGACCTTGTGGTTGGGAACAGCACTGGCGAATTGCTGTTTTACGAGAATATGGGACCGGCCGGAAACCCGTCTCTCGGGCTGGAGCACTTCATTGAAGCCGACAGCAAGCCGGTCCGTATCGCGGCGGGTCCGACCGGTTCGATCCAGGGACCGTCGGAAAAGATGTTCGGCTATTCCTGCCCGACGGTGGCCGACTGGGATGGCGACGGCAAGGCCGACATCCTGTTCAGCGACGTGCATGGCTACCATCGCTTCCTGCGCAATCTTGGTGGGGAGGGCGTGCCGCGCTTTGCTGAAGAGCAATTGCTGATCTATGGCGGCAAGCCGCTCAAGACGGTGTGGCGCGTGCGTCCGGCCGTGGTTGATTGGCAGAACAATGGCCAGTTGCATTATCTCGCGCTGGACGAGGAGGCACGGCTGTCCGACTATCGCCGGGCGTCGGACACCGAACTGGTCGACAAGCGCTTCCTGCGCTGGGAGGATGGCGAGATCATCACCTTCACCGAAGATGTCGGCGGCGGGCGCGGGCGCGCAAAATTGTGCATCTGCGACTGGGAAGGGCAGGGCCGGCATGACCTGATCGTTGGCGTCAATGCGCGCGCCACGGTGCCCCCCAAGCCCGGCAATGCGCCGCGCCACACCACCAAGCAGGCGGCGATCTTCTATTGCCGCAATGTCGGAACGCCCGACAATCCGGTATTTGCAGCACCGATCCAGATGAAGCATCGCGGCGAATATATCGCGATGGCGATGCATGTCGCCTCGCCCGAGGCGGTGGACTGGCGCGGCACGGGCAGCCTTGACCTGGTCGTTGGCGTCGAAGACGGCACGCTGGTCTGCCTCAAGCGGGAAGATCTGTCGTGGTAGGTGTGCGGGTCGATGGCACGACGCGGCTGATGGGGATCATCGGCGATCCCATCAGCCAGGCCAAGACACCACAGGCGATCAATCCGATCTTCGCGGCGAAAGCCGCGGATATCGTGTGTGTGCCGCTGCATGTCCCGACCGACGATCTTGGAACAGTGTGGGCAGGGCTAAAAGCCATGCCCAACTTGATTGGCTTTGGCGTGACCCTGCCGCACAAGCAGATGGTGCCGCAGCTTTGCGACAGTCTCGATCCGCTCGCCGAGCGGATCGGGGCGGTCAATGTCGTGCGACGGGAACAGGATGGCAGCTTTCGCGGCTATCAGTTTGACGGGCAGGGGTTCGTTCGCGGATTGACGGCGCAAGGCGTTGTCTTGCAGGGGCGCGATGCGCTGATGATCGGCGCGGGCGGTGCCGCGGTGGCGATTGCCTTTGCATTGCAGCAGGCTGGCGTTGCGCGGCTTGTGGTGGCCAACCGCACCTTTGAGAAGGCCGAGGCATTGGCCCGTGCGGTCAATGAGGCGACGGGGACGGCGTTTGCAGCGGCAGGTGCACCGACGCCGGCGCCGCGCCAGCTGCTCATCAACGCAACATCGCTGGGGCTGAACGACACGGACCCGCTACCGCTGGACGTGTCAACGCTTCAGGCCGGCATGACTGTAGCTGAAGTGATCGCCAAGCCGGAGATCACGGCGCTGTTGCGCGCCGCCGAACAACGCGGCGCGGCGATTCATTCCGGCATCCATATGATTACCGGTCAGGTCAGCCTGATCGCCGATCACATGATCGAGGCGCTGGGTTAAACGGAATTGCCGCTGGTTTCAGGCCAGCGGCGTTCCTGCCGGACGCCCGGCGGCAAAGCCGGCAATCAGGGCGATTTGCGCCGACAGCATGTCGTTGCCATCTGAGGTTGCGCAGCCGATGGCGCGGGCGGCGCGCAGCAAGGGTGTGTCGCCGGCAAGCGCGGCAATATCGGCCACCAGCATCGAGGAAACGAGGCGTTCAGGCGCAAACGGGAATGTCGCCGTGCCCTTGATGCCAATCGGCGAGGCGTTGAGGATCACGTCGAAATCGCTCTGGGACAGATCGGCTTCGACCGCCAGATCGCGCTGAGCGGCGGCATTGACGATCTCGATGGTTGCAGCAATGGATGCAGGGTCGAGATCGAGCAGCGCCAGTTGCGCCAGTCCTTCCGATGCCAGCGCATGGGCGATGGCGCGTCCGGCCCCACCTGCGCCGACCATCAGCAATTTTGCACCTTTTAGGCGGCTCCTGTTGTCGCCCAACCCGGCGACGAAACCGTCGCCGTCGAATAACGCGCCATGCAGCTTGCCATCGGCCGCGCGCTGGATCGAGTTGACCGCGCCGACTGCTTGCGCCGTTGGTGTCAGCGTGTCGCATAGGTGTGCCGCGGCGATTTTGTGCGGGACGGTGACGCCGATCCCGGCTGTGCTCGACATCGCGGAAAATGTCGCCCAAGCCTGTGCGAAAAGGCTGGCGGGAATATGGAACGGCACTGCGACGATGTTTTCGCCGGCGTTGGCAAACAGCGGATTGATGAGGCGCGGGGTCTGGACCTGCGCCACCGGGTCGCCGAAGACCGCATAGGTGCGGGTGTCACCGTTCAGGTTCGGAATCGTTTCGGTCATGGTGTTACCAGATCGGGAAATATCTGCTCGCAACGCTGGACAACCGTGTCTAGCACGAAGGCCGGGTCGCGCGCGGCCCAGTCGTCGGAGAAGATTTCGACCTCGACCGGCCCGTTGAAGCCGGTGGCCCGGACCAGCCCGTCGATATAGGGCAGGTCGATGATGCCATCGCCCATCATGCCGCGGTCGCGCAGCAGATGGCGTGTCGGCACCAGCCAGTCATTGACGTGGAAGCCGAGGATGCGCCCGGCTTTTCCGGCGCGCGCGACTTCCTCTTCCAGGCGCTCGTCCCACCAGACATGGTGGACGTCGATGACAATGCCGATGCCATCGCCCAGCGCATCGCAGATCGCATTGGCGTGCGACAGGCTGGCAAGCGTTGTCCGGTCGCCGACCAGCATCGGGTGCAGCGGCTCCAGCGCCAGCTTCACGCCGGTCTGCCGTGCCTGATCGAGCAGGCCGCCGATGATGTCCTCGTGCCGGCGCCGCGCTGCCTTGAGATCATGCTCGCCGTCGACCAGACCGCCGGTGAACACCAGCACATGATCGGCCCCGAAGCGGGCGGCCTGCTCCAGCTGCGCCGGTGCCTTGTCGAGGTCGGGGGCAACAAATGGGCCGATGCGATTATAGCCGTAAACCGTCATGCCGGCCTGTTGCAGCGCGGCTTGCGCGGCGGCTTCGCCGACCTTGTCGATCTCGTCGCCCCAGATCGAGACAGCGCGCAGATTGCGCTGAGCGCACAAATCGATGAAGGCCAGCATATCTGCCTTCTCACGCACGGTGGCGTGGTTGATCGCGATGTCACGGGTCATGGAGGTCCCTAGAATTTGTAGACGCCGAGCTTCGCGAAAATCTTGTAGATGCGCTCTGCATAGGCCGAAAACTCGGGATATTCGCCAAGATGGGCCGGGCGCGGGCGCGGCAGGTCGATCTTGATTTCCTCGACGATCCGGCCCGGATTGTTCGACATCACCAACACGCGGTCGGACAGGCCGACGGCCTCTTCGATGGAGTGGGTGATAAACAGAACCGTCTTGCGGGTTTCCAGCCACAGCATTTCGAGGTCGTGGCGGATCTGGGTGCGGGTGATGGCGTCGAGTGCGCCGAATGGCTCGTCCATCAACAGCATCGACGGATCGTGAACCAGCGCGCGGGCGATGGAGACACGCTGGCGCATGCCGCCTGACAGCTGACGCGGATAGCGGTCCTTGGCATGGCTCAGGCCCAGCCGGTCGAACAGCATGTCGGCACGCGCACGGGTTTGCGCCTTGTCGAGGCCGCGAATTTCCTGCTGCAGCATGACATTGTTCATGGCGGTGCGGAAATCGAGCAGCAGATGGTCCTGAAACACAATGCCGACTTCGGAAAGCGGCTTCGTCAGCACCTTTCCGTCCACTTTGATGGTGCCGGTGGTGCAGGGTTCAAGGCCGGAGGCCATCAACAATGTCGTGCTCTTGCCGCAGCCTGACGGGCCGATCAGGCTGACAAACTCGCCGGGCTTGATGTCGAGGTCGATCGGGCCGAGGGCGTGAAAAGCCGTATCGCCGGAGCCATAGACCTTAGTCATATTGGTGGCCACGATCGAGGCCCCAGCATGGGAGGTGTGGCCACTCGACAGGGCGCTGGTGGGCGTTGCGTTTTCAGTCATGGTCTGTCCTGAAACTTCGAAAGGAACGGGTCATTGGGTCAGTAGGCGGTATTTGCCCATGGCATCAGGATCTTGCTGGCAATGCTCATCAGGCTGTTGAACGCCAGCGCGACGATGGCCGCAGCAATCAGCCCGGCGAACATCAGCGAGACATCCATGTAGGCAGAGGCTTGCAGGATCATGAAGCCGATGCCGGCATTGGAGGCGATGAATTCGGCGACGATGACGCCTTCGACGGCTTTGACGACACCGATCCGCATGCCGGAAAAGATGTGCGGCATCGCGGCGGGCAGGCGGAACTTGAAGAAGCTCTGCAATGGCGACGCGCCCATGGTGCGCGAGATGTAGAACAGGCGCGGATCGATCGACTTAAAGCCGGAAATGGCATCCACCAGGATCGGAAAGAAGCACATCAGGAACACGATGAGCGCCGCGACCAGCGGACTGATGCCGAACCAGACGATCAGGATCGGCCCGATCACGGTCTTCGGCATGATGTTGAGAAACACGATGACGGGGTAAAGCCCCCGTTCAAGGGCCGGGACCGACGCGATGGCGAGCGCGAGCGGCACGGCGATCAGCACGCCCAGCCCAAACCCTTTCAGGATCGTCAGCGAGGTGGCAATGGCGTGGTGACCGATCATCTGCCAGTCGGTGACGAGGCGGTTGAGAAAATCGGACGGTCGCGGAAACAGCCAGCGCGGCACGTCATAGGCCCATGCAAGAAGCTCCCACAACCCCAGAAGCGCGGCGACCGAGAGAACAGCGATGATGGCCGATCCGACAAAGGACTGCCGCAACGTGTCGACGCTGTGCCACAGGCTGCGTTGGGGAGAGGCGGCGACCACCTTCGTGAGGGCGTGATCAGGCATGACCAGCGTGGATCCTGTGTTCTGTTCCGGGATGGCTCGCGGGAAGGGTGGTTCCCGCGAGCGCGGATAGCGGTGCCTTACTGGCAGGTGACCGGTGTCTGCGGGACGTAGTCGTTGGTGTAGTAGTCGGTCACCGGACGCTCGGACGGAACGCCCATCGCGGTGGTCATGACGTCGTACATCGTGTCCCATGTCGCGGCATCGGTGACACCGATCGTGTCGCCAGCGCCGCCGGGGCAGACCGAATTGAAGCTGTAGACGGCACCCTGCATCAGAGCGTCATGGGTCAGCTGCGTTTCCGGGAACATGTCCTTCAGCGTATCGACGGCCGCTTTCGGGTCCTTCATCGCTTCCTGCCACCCTTGCGCGGTCGCCTCGATGAAACGACGGAACATATCCGGGTTTTCCTTCAGCTTGTCGTCGAGCGCGACAAGGCTGAGGCTGGCGAGCGGCACCCCATGATCGTAGAAATACATGTTGTTGGCCTTGTAGCCTTCGGCAGCCAGCGGCACGACGACGTTTTCCGGTGTTCGCGCCACCGCCTCGACCTGACCGGAGGTCAGCAGGCCGATGAACGCCGTGTCGGAGGCGTTGATGATTTCGACATCGGATTCGCTGATACCGTTCGCTTTGAGGAAGACGGGGATCAGTGGCACGGCGGCTGCGCCCGGATTGACGGCAAGGCGCTTGCCGACGAGATCCTTGGGCTCATTGATGTTTGCAGTTTCGAGCGACTGGACACCGAACTGGCCCGATTTCCAGATTGTCGAGATGATGCGGATCGGCGCGCCCTGCGCTGCGATGTTGATGGCGGCAACCGTGTCGGCAAAGCCGAGTTCGACCTGGCCGCTGGCGACCAGCTGCGCGGCGACTGCCGAGCCACGTCCTTCGATCAGCGTCACGTCGAGATTATGCTTGTCGTAGATGCCAAGCTTTGCGGCCATGACGAAACCGAGATGCGCGGAATCGGCAGTCCAGTTCATCTGCATCGAAATCTTGTCCTGCGCATAGGCGCTGCCGAACGGCAGAGCGGACACGATTGCGAGCATGGCAAGCGTCTTTTTTGATAGAATCTTTGTCATTCGATTTCCTCCTCGAAAGCAGATTTTGTCGCCCGGCATCAAACGCTCCGCCAGGGCAGGAGCAACCTTTCAACCAATGTGACCAGACCGCTCAGCACCACCCCGATCATGGATGCGACCATGAGGATGGCGAAAAGCAGCGGCGTGTTGGAACTGTCCATGGCGCGCAGCACGAGATAGCCAAGCCCGCTCTGGGAATTGAGCCATTCGACGACGATCACGACGGTGACGGCGACGACGGCGGTGATCCTGAAACCCGAAAAGATGTAGGGTGCAGCCGAGGGCAGCTCGAATTTGGTGAAGGTCTGCCACCAGGACGCCCCCATCGAGCGGCTGAGATAATATTGGCGCTTGTCAATCGCGCGAAATCCGGTGGCACTGTCGACCAGCACCGGGAAGAACGTGATCAGCGCCGTCAGCAGGATTTTTGGGAAGTCGGCAAAGCCGAACCAGACCAGCAGCAGCGGCGCCAAGGTGATCTTGGGCATGCCCTGAATGAAGACGACGATCGGATAGAGAATCTGGTCGGCGAGACGGAAGCGGGCGATGAGATAGGCGAGAATGATGCCCGGAATGGCTCCGGCGACGAATCCGTACAGGATAAGTTTAGTCGTGATCAGGCCATGAAGGGCGAGCCGTTCGTGGTCGATGACCAGTTGCGTGAGGAACGCGCCGGGTGCTGGCAGGATGAAACTGGGCACCGCAAACCAGCGGACGAGGATTTCCCAGATCAGAAGCAATCCGGCAAACCAGATGATCGGTTCTGCGATCCTGCGGGCGGATGAGATGGGGTTCTTCAAGGCGCTGGCCTCTCATTGACGCCCACTACATTGGCGCGCTGTCGTGAACGGACGGCCCAGATGGCGGCGATGTCCTGCGCTGCCTTGTGCAGGGCCGCGACGAGGGTGTCGTAGCGTTCGGGGGCAATTCTGATGGCGGGACCGGCGACGCTGATGGTTCCGGCGACGGGCGCATCGGGAAGCGGGCTGGCGAAAAACGGAACGGCAAGCGCCGCCGTGCCTTGTTCGGCTTCTTCGAGCGAAAGACCATAGCCGCGCTCGCGCGCGACCCGCAGCCGATCCCGCAGCTCGTCGATGGTGCGCGCGCTGTTCGGCCCCAGTGGGCGGTTGGCCTGAAAGCCGCGCGCAAACACGATGCGCACCGCTTCGTCTTCCGGCAAGGTCGACAGCCAGGCCTTGCCGTTTGCTGTAGCATGAAGGACGATTTCCTGACCCATATCCGGGTCGTAGCGCAGCCCCGACGTCGCGCCCTGGGCACGGGCGACCCAGACGAGGTCTTCGCCCTCGACGATGGCAAGGCGGCAATATTCGCATGTCTCGCGCGCCAGATTGTCGAGCACGGCCTGTACGATATCGGGCACCGCGCGCGCATCGAGATTACGAAATGCGAGCGTGCTCATGCGCAGCGACAACGAATATTTCTGGCTGAGCGGATCCTGAACGACCCAACCATGGTTCAATAGCGTAACGACCAGCCGGTGAACGGCACTGGCCGGCATATCGAGACGGACAGCAAGTTCTGTCACCTCGACGGATTCACGCTCGTTGGCGAGGGCTTCGAGCAGGCCCAGGCATCGGCTTACGGCTGCAACGGTCAAATTCGGATCCTCCTGAACGGAGTTCTAGAGCAATTGATTCCAAGTTGGAATAGCATTCCATTTTTATGTTAGTTGATTGGCGTGCGGAAACCCGTCTTATCAGGGCGACGGCTGTTTTTGTTCGCTGCGATAACCGCTTCGAGGTTCAGGAGTTTGCAGGGCGTCCACGGATTGGGTTCGGTTCATGGACTGCGTCGAGCTGCTCGAGGATCTTAGAGTGATCCTTCTTGGGCACCCTCGCCTCCGTCAACCGCTTCTACCAAAAAGCAATGCATCGAACTTCGGGTTCAGGTGACTAGCAACTGTGTTTATGAGACGATTTTAGGCTGCCATGGTCTGCCCGTTTTGAGGATGGCGTTTGCGATGATGACGAGCCTGCGCGCGATGGCCACGATGACGAGGCCGCCAGATTACTCAAGGAAGACTGGGGCGTGGGCTCGGATGTCTTCTCCGCCACCAGCTTCTCGGAGTTGGCGAGGGACGCACGTGAGGTCGAACGCCACAACCGTCTCAATCCGTTCGAGGAGCCGCAGGCGAGCCATTAGGCCGCTACCTTGCCGGGCGACGTACCGGTCATCGTCGCCTCCGACTATGTGCGGGCCTGGCCACAGCTCATCGCGTCCTATGTCGATGCGCCCTTCACCGCACTCGGCACGGACGGCTTCGGTCGCTCCGACACCCGCACGGCGTTGCGGGTCTTTTTCGAGGTGGACCGCCACCAGATCGTTCTGGCGGCGCTTTCGGCGCTTGTGAAGGCCGGAACGCTTCCTCGCGAGACGACGGCGGAAGCGATCGCCCGCTACGGCATAGCATCCGCCGCGCCCGCGCCCTGGACCGTCTGAACCACATTTTACGCAAGGCTGGCAAATGAGCAATCTGACAGACATCTTCCTGCCGGATATCGGCGATTACAGGGACGTCCCGGTCGTTGAGATCTATGTGAAGCCCGGCGACACCGTCGCGGCCGACGATCCGCTGATCAGCATTGAGTCCGACAAGGCGACGATGGAGGTTCCGGCGCCCGCTGCCGGCACGGTGCAGGAGCTGATGGTCGAGATCGGCACCCGCATCTCGCAAGGGTCGCTCATAATGATCCTCGCATCAGCGGGAGAAAAGGCCGCGCCTCCCACGCCCGTGCCGCACACACTGATCCCGACCCCGGCACCCGCTCCTGCCCCCGTTGAACCCCGAGCGCCCGCGCCGGCTAGAAAGCCTGCTTCCACCGCTCCTCAGCAGCAGCTCGTTGGCGGCAGCGCCCATGCCACGCCTTCCGTGCGGGCGCTGGCGTGCGAATTGGGCGTCGACCTTGCCTCGATCAGGCCGAGCGGCCCGAAGGGTCGTATTCTGCGCGAGGACGTCACGGCCCATGTGAAGCAGGCGCTGGCATCGCCGGTCGCCGGCGGGGAGTTGGTATCGCCGCGGACCTGCCGCCCTGGCCCGCAGTCGATTACGAAAAATTCGGGCCGGTCGCGCGGGAGCATCTGTCGCGCATCCAGAAGATTTCTGGCGCCAGCCTCGCCCGCAACTGGCTGAGGATCCCTCATGTCACCAATTCGACAAAGCCGACGTGAGCGACATTGAGGCCTTCCGACAGGCGCTCAACAGGGATGCCGCATCCGGTGCCAAGCTGACCATGGTTGCCTTCCTCATCAAGGCGTCGGCGCTGGCGTTGCGGGCGTTCCCGCGCTTCAACGCCTCGCTCGACGGCGGCGAGTTGGTCGTGAAGGATTACGTCCATATCGGTTTTGCCGCCGACACGCCGAAGGGGCTGATGGTGCCGGTCATCCGCGACTGCGACCGCAAGGGCCTGATGGAGATCGCCGCCGAGATGCACTTGTTGGCCGACAAGGCCCGCGCCGGCTCGCTCGCCGCCACCGACATGCAGGGCGGCTGCTTCTCCGTCTCCTCGCTGGGTGGCGTCGGGGGGCAGGCTTCACGCCCATCATCAACGCGCCGGAAGTGGCGATTCTGGGGGCCGGCCGCTCGGCCATGGAGGCTGTATGGGACGGCGCGGCCTTCCAGCCCCGGCTTGTGCTGCCGGTCAGCCTGTCCTGGGATCACCGCGTGGTGGACGGCGTGGCCGCCGCCCGCTTCCTTGGCCATATCGCGACCACCCTGGCCGATTTCCGCCGCGCGGCGCTGTGAGGACATGATGGCGAACATCATCGAGATACGCATCCCCGATATCGGCGACTTCGCCGACGTGCCGGTGATCGAGGCGCTGGTGAAGCCCGGCGACGAGGTCGCCGTCGAGCAATTGCTGCTGACGCTTGAATCCGACAAGGCCACGATCGAAGTGCCGTCACCCTTCGCGGGACGCATCGAGACGCTCATGGTCGGCGTCGGCGACCGCGTCTCGAAAGAAGCCTGGTCGGCACCATCGCCGTGGCGGTGGAAGCGTCACCCCAGCCCGCACCGTCCGGCGCCGCAAACGTCACTGGCGAGGGCGCGGAATTCGACCTTGCGATTATCGGCGGCGGGCCGGGTGGCTATTCAGCGGCGTTCCGGGCCGCCGATCTGGGCTTGCGCGTCGCCCTGATCGAAAAGCATGCGACACTTGGCGGCGTATGTCTCAATGTCGGCTGCATACCCTCCAAGGCGCTGCTGCATGTCGCCGCCGTCAAGGAGGAGGCCCGGCGGCTGGCAATGCACGGAGTGACCCTCGGCGAGCCGACACTCGATCTTGACAAGCTGAAAGATTTCAAGAGCGCGACCATCGGCTGGCTCACTGGCGGGTTGGCACAGATGGCACGACAGCGCAAGGTCGAGGTAATCCACGGCACTGCGGCCTTCTCCTCGCCCGATGGTCTCGGCGTTGCCGCCGGGAGAGGCCACCGCACCGTCGGTTTCCGACATTGCATCATCGCCGTGGGCTCATCATCGATAAGGCTGCCTTTCCTGCCAGAGGACCCGCGCATCGTCGATTCCACCGGCGCGCTGGAACTGCCCTTCATCCTAGAGCGCATGCTGGTGATCGGCGGTGGAATCATCGGTCTCGAAATGGCGACCGTCTACAGCGCGCTGGGCGCGAAGGTCGATGTGGTCGAAAGACTCGATGGCCTGCTCACCGGCGTCGACCGCGACGCCGTGGAGATATGGCAAACGGAGAACGCCCATCGCTTCGGTGACATCTTTCTCGAGGCGAGCCTCGAAAATGCCGTCGCCGGATCGGACGGGATTACCGTCACCATCGCCGGCTCGCCGCCGGTCGAACGCTGCTACGACCTCGTGCTTCAGGCCGCAGGTCGCAGGCCCAATGGCGCGGCGCTCGGGTTAGAGATGGCCGGCATCGAACCCGACGCGCGCGGATTCATCGCCGCCGACAGCCAGATGCGTACGAGCGTGCCGCACATCTTCGCCGTTGGCGACATTACCGGTGAGCCGATGCTGGCGCACAAGGCGGTTCATGAGGGCCATGTGGCGGCTGAAGCCGTCGCCGGCATGAAAAGCCATTTCGACGTCTCGGTGATTCCTTCCGTCGCCTATACCGATCCCGAGATCGCCTGGGTCGGCATCACCGAGGATGCAGCGAAAGCGGCAGGCCGCAAGGTCAGGGTCGGGAAATTCCCGTGGGCGGCATCCGGCCGCGCCATTGCCAACGGCGCGGCTTACGGTACGACCAGGCTGGTTTTCGACCAGGAGACGCTTCGCGTGATCGGCGGCGTTATTGTCGGCCCGAACGCTGGTGACATGATCGGCGAGATCTGCCTCGCTATCGAGATGGGCGCCGATGCGGTCGATATCGGCCGGACCATCCACCCCCACCCGACGCTGGGCGAGACGATCGGCCTCGCGACTGAAATGTCTGAAGGCGTGTGCACTGACCTGCCGCCTGCAGTCAAAGTGTGATTTTTCATGAACTGTTTCTGTGGGTGTGAAGCATGCGCCCAGTGCCACCTGTGATCATCTTGTCAATGATCATACGTGTTCGCAACACGCAGCGTATGAGCCATCCCGATCTGTCTGCCTTCCGTGGTTCCCAGCCATCAAGCCGGAGGATACGCCATGAGCGGATCATCGACATCACTCCGAGCGGCTTACGCTTCATTCCGTGGTCGATATCAGGATCGCCGCAAACAGAGATCGGAAGGTCGGGCGGCCAAGCTAACTCGCGTCTTCGCAATCACGGAAGGCGATGCGGGCACTGGCTCGGGCAAACCTTAACGCGCATCGCGCAGCGCAATCCTCCGATGAACATGGCCCATGTGATGATCGAGGACCGAAGTTCGGCCTTTTTCTGTTCGGGTGTGCGGTGATCCTTGTCAGGCTCAGTCACTTGGCATCTCCTGTCAGTGGCTGGGTCGATGAGGAGGCCATACCGGGTCCCTGCTTATTAGCCAAGGGGCGGGAGGCCGCAACCTCCGGCGCCCTCGCCATACTGGTATCGCGAAAGAGCGGGTCTTTACAGCTGCGCCCAGATGGCCATAGTGGCCCTAAAGCTCTGCAAGGACAGAGCTTTAGGCTTTGGTGCCGGAGGCATAGATGTTGCGGCGGGCTGTTTTGGTAAGCGCTTTTTGGTTGGTCGGTGGGCTTGCCACTGCATTTGGCTCTGATGCCGTTGTGAAGATCAGTCCCGACATCGCGAGCGTTGTTGTCGAAACCCCCGATGGACCAGTGACGATCGAGCGAATTCAGGACGTCAATAACGAGGTCACAGGTTATTTCGCGCAAACCTCACGCGAATGTCCGCCCTTCTGCATTCAGCCAGCAAGTGCTGCGGAAGGGGTGTCGACGATCGGTGAATTGGAGATGATCGATCTGCTCCGCGACAAGGACGCTGTCGTGGTCGATGCCCGCACAATCGAGTGGCATGCTGAAGAGACGATCCCCGGTTCCGTTCATATTCCATACACTGAAGTGGCAGGGCGGCTGGACGAGCTTGGCTGCGTGAAAGATGCAGAAGCCTGGGATTGCAAGGACGCACGCCGCGTTGCTTTGTATTGCAACGGCCTGTGGTGCGGCCAGTCACCCACGGCGATCCGCGCCATGATTCGGGAGGGGTATCCTTCTGATCGCATTTTCTATTACCGGGGTGGGATGCAGTCGTGGAAAATACTCGGGCTCACGACGGTTCAGGGCGGCCTGTAGTAGCAATCGCCTGCATCACGGCTGCTCGTCCTGATAGCCGTCTATAGCCCAAACGCCCGAGATTATAGTTTTCGGGCGTTTTGTATAATCAGGTTACGACCCTACGCCGGCCGAGATAAGCGGCGCCGGGGTTCGATTTCGGCACCATTCCCACGGCACATGCCACGCCTGGAACGCCGTGCGCGTCGAGAAAGTCGGCCAGGGCCAGCGCAGCTTTCTGGCCACAGCGGTATTTCTTGCCCTCGGCAACAAGGCAAAGCTGCCCACTTTCCGGCGCGCCGATGCCGTTGATCGGCGCAGCATCGGCCGGCCTATCCCGTCCAGGACCGCCGCAATAGACAATAACAGGCGGCTCTGTCGCGTATCCTTCAAAACCCGAGCCAGACGGGAAAGCTCCGACGCCAAATAGTCATCCCGCAACCTCCCCGCTGATCCCACCGCCGTATCTCCTTCGGCAAAACGGAATTACGACACGCAAAGCTCGCAAAATCACAAAAGAGTCACCGCCCGAGACCGCTGCTATAAAATCTCTCTTGCCACTTACTCCATATCCGGCGCCCGCCAGAAATGACAGCGTCACCAGTTGGCCTTACTCGCCCAGCCTCGGCTCCACGCGATGACGCCAGCATGCTTCGCGCCGTCGATTGAGCGGCAGAGGATTAGGGAAGAATCGTCGGAAAGCGGGTCAACGGCCCGCGTGGGTCATAACCGACTGCAATCTGTTATTCAAAAAAGCCAGAGTGAAGCTGCTACGTGTGCGGGTAGCTCCGGCCTCCTGAATTTCTATTTTTAGCTTCCGGCCGAGGAGTTCTGCACTGCTCAAGCGAACTCTTTTGCCGTCCAGCCACGCATCCCCGGAAACCTCCTGATACGATTGCTGAAGGTCAATGCGATACTGCCTGCCGGCTCGCTCCCATTCCCAAATGCCCTCGACCTGTGCCGGTACAATCCATTTGTAGATGTTGACGCCACCGATCTTGCGGCATTCATCTGCCTTCCAGTCACCCATGTCGAATGCATGCGAAACGACCCGTGTTCCCGCGCGTAACTCGCTCAAGATGCGCGGCCTCAACTGCACATTGATTGACTGTAGGAGATATAGCGTGACGGCAGTGGCTTCACTGAATTCCGCTGCAAAGATGTCGTCTTCAATAAATTCGACAATATCCTCGACCTGGGACCATCCCGCATACTCCACCGCCTCGGCGATTCTCTGGGGGTCGATATCGATGCCGATACCCCGCGTACCCCATTGTTTTGCGGCAGAAACCAGGATTCGCCCGTCGCCTGAGCCAAGATCGTATAGCACATCTTTTGGCCCAACGTTGGCCATCTCCAACATTGCGTCCACAACGTTCTCGTCGGAGGGGACAAAAGGAACGTCGAGATACATCCCTGCGTTTGAGGAGTAATTTTCAATGTCGTCGAGAAAGCGGCTAAACAAAATTCAATCCTAGTATCCTTCGGCCACGGCTACGAGGTGCACCTGTACAAGTCAAAGCACCTGCTGTCTATCGATGGAGTCGCGGCGGCATCAAGGACTGGCTCCGCATCATTCTTCGAACCTGGCAGTAATGCTATTTTAGTTCGATTGCGTCCGGCAAGTTTGGCATCGTAAAGCAGCCTGTCGGCTTGTTCGTAGAGGCCTGCGAACTCCGCATCAGCATTTGGCGACGCATTCGTCATGCCCATGCTGGCGGTTACAGGGCCCGGAACAGCGTTGGCAACGATAGCGGGGATCGCCTGGCGCTGACGCTCTGCCTGAGCTTGAGCTTCTTCTCCGCCGACAAGCTGTACGATTTCTTCTCCGCCGTGGCGGAACATATGAACCTGCGGGTCAGCCTGGAACACTTCGGCTACGTCATCCAGATCAACGTCATTGATGGCGGATCGCGGAGAATGACTGCAAGGTCCGAAGAGACCAGGATAGTCAGCAGCAAAGAGATCGTAAGCATGGAATGTCACAACACGAATGGTTCGCGCAGGATTCGGCAGAAGGCCGTGTTTATATTTCGGACTACGGCCGGAGCCCTGCTGAAAAGCGGACTAAAGTCAATCTGCCCGGTCGTCACCACCGTTATCGCCGACGCCGGCCACGAAAGCAGGAAGCCCGCTCAGGCGCTGGCCTAGCGCGGTTCACGGCTTGATTGAATCGTCAGGATTCCCTGTTTGCTGATTTTGTGATTCAAGATGGTGGCTGGAATGGAGGCCAGCATCTGATGATCG
>NZ_QGGG01000006.1 GCF_003148475.1 Pseudaminobacter salicylatoxidans
AGCGTTGCCTCGATCGATGCTCCTGCCATCCATGACCTCCAAATCATGGAAACCTATGGATTCAGAAATCGTAAAAATACGCAACTGTAATGCTAGGCGGTAGCAGCAGCACCGCTCACTGCTGCAAGGACGAGATGTCGGCGCCGCGCGTGACCAGGCGCACCAGATCGGCCTGTCCGGTGGCGCCCGTCTTGCCATAGACATTCTTGAGCTGGGTGCGGATCGTTTCGCGCGAGACGCCGGCTGCAGCGGCGATCTCATCGATCGAGCGCCCGAGCACGATGCCGGTCATGGCGCGCATTTCGGCTGCCGTCAGGTTGAATGCGTGCGCCAGATGCTCGAAATCGACCGCCCGGCTGCCGGCATGGGGCGGTTCCATCAATACGATCACGGTCGGCCCCTCGAAATAGGCCGATATGCGGTCCTTGCGGACGCGCACGAAGGTCAGCTTGAAGGAGTCGAGGAACAGGCTCTGTACCCTCACGCCCTTGAAGCCGCGCTCCAGCATGGATTGCAGCAATGCGGTGGCTGCGGGCAATGCCAGTGTGAGCTTGCCGAGCGGAGACGTGCGCACCACGCCTCCTTCCGACAGCAGGCGCTGGCCCGTGGTCGATGCGACCTTTATCGTCATGTCCTCGCCGATGATGAGCAGGCCGACATCTATCGCGTCGAACAGCGAGCCGCCGAGTTCCGCGACCGGCTTGAGGTACGGGCTCGCGCGATAGTGCCGGAAGGCGCGCTGCAGATGCGGCGCGAGCTTCGTGAGGCAGTCGGCGGCCTCGCGGTTGCGCTCCGGGTCGGCCCGGTTCGTCAAGGTGCTGAGGAGGAAGGAACATCCTTTCTCGCGATGGATGGTTATGCCCACGGCGCTTTCCAGTCCGAGAGGATGCAGGAAGTCGTTGTAGAATTCGGTTTGCAGCAGACTTTCGCGGGTCAGCATCTGCTCGGCCACCACCCCGACGCCGACCGGCCGTATGGCGGCTTTCTTCATCCATGGGTTGCGAGCGGCGAAATGGTCCGCATAAGCGTCCGTGATGTTCTCCTTCAGGCCCGACGCGAGCGACCAGCTGCCTGTGTTGCTGATCGCATCATGGAAGAACAGGGTGGATGCACCGCCCGGCAGCATCAGGCTCAAACGATCGAGAAACTGCTGCCAGGTGGCTTCACCCAGCAGGGCAGCGTAGATCAGATCGACCAGTTCGTCCTGGCTGTTACCGGTCAGGCCCATGGGGTGCACCGGATTGGAAATCCGATTCGCTCAGGCAGGATGCATGTTGACCAGCATCGCACGGGGCAGTCTCCCTCAACCCACTGAATGATACCCGATACAATGTCAGGTTGACAACGGTGGAGAACGCGCCACGCACGTTTGAATTGCAGAAATTCGTGATATGCATCACCCGGGCGGGTGATTTTCTGGATGGCGTCTGGGGCATATTGGACCAGATGATTTTCCAGTGCGAGCGGGATGGGTCCTGCTCGTGAAAGGGTTTGGGGGCAGGTCATGCCACAGTCGGCTTCGAGTCTTCGAAGCTCCTTCAGCGATATTCCCGACGCAGGCGCGGCCTCGGGGCAGGGAAGCGTGGTTTCCAGTGCCGGAAGGGCACTGTGCCTGCTCGGTGCCGCGGGGGAATTGTTGGCGGCGACGCCCGAATTCGAGGCGCTGTTCAACAACACCATTTTCGTCTTCAACGGCCGCATGCGTGCCGCCCGGCCTGAGGAAAACGCAGCCCTGCAGGCATTGATTTCGTCCCTCCTTGCGCCTTCTGCGCAGCAGTCCAGCCGGAACAAGGTTGTCCGGCTGACCCGTCCCGACGACACCGTTGTCAGTGCGCACGGCATCTGCGTGAGCGGCGGGCTGTTGCCGGAGGGCGCGCCGGTAGCGATCCTCATGGTGGACATGCCGTCTCCCGCCGCGGCGGCCGAGACTTTGCTGTGCGAGGCTTATGGCCTGACGGTTGCTGAGGCGCGTCTGGCCAGCAGGCTTGCCGCCGGCGCGCCGCTGAAGGAAGCGGCGGCGGCCGAGAACATCACCTACGAGACCGCGAGAAGCCGGCTGAAGACCATCTTCCGCAAGACCGATACGAGGCGTCAGGCAGAACTGGTGCTTCTGCTTTCAAGGTCTCGCTGACGCATGATCCCGAGGCTTTCGGGGCAGGATCATGTTTCAGGAACAAAAGCTTGAGCGAGACGCCGTTTCGCCCCGAAGAATGCGGCCGAAACGACAAGCTTCAGGTCCGTTCCGGCTTGAAGAAAGCCGAAGCGAAGACCAGCAGCCAGCCGATGATCAGCAGGCTTCCGCCAATCGGGGCGGCGTAGGCAAACAGCCGGTCGCCGAGAAAATCGCGCGCCAGCATGTCGCCGACGAACAGGATCAGGCCGGCCAGCAGCACGAAGCCGGAAAAGCGCAGCAGCCGGGTCGTCGCCAGCAGTCCGATGGCCACAAGTGCGCTCGCGTGCATCAACAGGAAGGACGACGCGGTTTGCATATGTTCGCCGCCGGCATGCGCGGCCATGGCCGCCAGTGCAACGCCGGCAGCGCCCGCAAGCCCGCCGGCGCCGAGAAGAAAACGATCCTTGTGCATGGTCGGCCTCGTTGCATCCGGTTTTCACGATTTTCCTGCGGCTGACTATAACCGGTCGCGGGCTGGCGGACATCGGGCTGTCATCATCCAAAATGTCGCGGAAGCTGTGGACCGCTTTCCTGTGGACCCTGATTTCGCCGCCATTTTCGGTGATTGGCATGGTGGCGCGATCGGACCTAAGGTCGCCGCCTTATCGACACTGGAAACGACATGGCCGCAGACATTCAACGCATTGCCGCGCTCATCGCGCCCGACATCAACGCCAGAGCGGATCAGGCCGCAGCCGCGATCGGGCTTTTGGATGAAGGCGCGACCGTCCCTTTCATCGCCCGTTATCGCAAGGAAGTGACCGGCGGTCTCGACGATACGCAACTGCGCACGCTGGCCGAGCGGCTGATCTATGTGCGCGAGATGGATGCGCGCCGGTCCACCATTCTCGAATCGATCCGCGGCCAGGGCAAGCTGACCGACGAACTGGAAGCGGCGATTGCCGCCGTCACCACCAAGGCCGAGCTGGAAGACCTGTACCTGCCCTACAAGCCCAAGCGCCGCACGCGCGCCGAGATCGCCCGCGAGCGCGGGTTGGGGGCGCTGGCCGAGGCGATCCTTGCCGACCGCGCGGCGGTGCCGGCCGAACTGGCTCAAGCCTACATCACCGGTGACGTGCCGGACGTGAAGACGGCGCTGGATGGCGCCCGCGACATCATTTCGGAGCAGTTTGCCGAAAACGCCGACCTCGTCGGCCGCTTGCGCAACTACATGAAGGAGCGCGCCTTCCTGCGTTCCAGGGTGGTCGATGGCAAGCAGGAGGCCGGAGCGAAGTTCTCCGATTATTTCGACCATGTCGAGCGATGGGCCAATGTGCCGAGCCACCGCGCACTCGCCATGCTGCGCGGCCGCAACGAGGAAGTGCTGTCGCTCGATATCGAGGTGGATGCCGACGACACGTCGCCGGTGAAGCCGGTGGAGCGCATGATCGCCGAAGCCAATACCATCGGCCGGCAGGGCGCTGGCGACCAGTGGCTGGCCGATGTCGCCGGCTGGACCTGGCGCGTAAAGCTCTCGCTGTCGCTTTCGCTCGACCTCATGCGCGAGCTGCGCGAAAAATCCGAGGAAGAGGCGATCCGCGTCTTCGCGCGCAACCTCAAGGACCTGCTTCTGGCAGCACCTGCCGGCTCGCGCGCCACGATGGGCCTCGATCCGGGCATCCGCACCGGCGTCAAGGTCGCGGTGGTCGACCAGACAGGCAAGCTGCTCGACACCGCCACCGTCTATCCCTTCCCACCGAAGAACGACGTGCGTGGCACGCAGGCCGAGCTGGCGCGGCTGGCGGTGAAGCACAAGGTGGAGTTGATCGCCATCGGCAACGGCACCGCAAGCCGCGAGACCGAAAAGCTGGTCGCCGACTTGCTGTCGCCGATGCCTTCGCCCAAGCCGCTCAAGGTGATCGTCAGCGAGGCCGGCGCCTCGGTCTATTCGGCCTCGGAGACGGCGGCGGCGGAATTCCCCGGCCTCGACGTGTCGCTGCGCGGCGCGGTGTCGATCGCCCGGCGCCTGCAGGACCCGCTGGCCGAGCTGGTCAAGATCGAGCCGAAGTCGATCGGCGTCGGCCAGTACCAGCACGATGTCGACCAGTATCGTCTCGCCCGTTCGCTCGACGCGGTGGTGGAAGATGCGGTGAACGCGGTCGGTGTCGATCTCAATACCGCATCCGCAGCGTTGTTGGCGCGGGTGTCGGGTCTTGGCGCATCGCTTGCCGAGGCCGTGGTGGCGCATCGCGATGCCAATGGCCCGTTTGCCAGCCGCAAGGAACTCCTGAAGGTCAACCGCCTCGGCCAGCGCACCTTCGAGCAATGCGCGGGTTTCCTGCGCATTCCCAACGGCGCCGAGCCGCTGGATGCTTCCGCGGTGCATCCGGAAGCCTATGGCGTGGCCAAGAAGATCGTCGCCGCCTGCGGCCGCGACCTGCGCGCGCTGATGGGTGACAGCGCGGCACTCAAGGCGGTCGATCCGCGCGCCTTCGTGGATGAGCGCTTCGGCCTGCCGACCGTGCGCGACATCATCGCTGAGCTGGAAAAGCCCGGCCGCGATCCGCGCCCTGAATTCAGGACCGCGACCTTTGCCGACGGTATCGACGACATCAAGGACCTGAAGCCGGGCATGACGCTGGAGGGCACGGTGACCAACGTCGCCGCCTTCGGCGCCTTCGTCGACATCGGCGTGCATCAGGACGGGCTCGTCCACCTGTCGCAATTGGCCGACCGTTTCGTGAAGGACGCGCATGAGGTGGTGAAGGCAGGCGACGTGGTGAAGGTGCGCGTGCTGGAGGTTGATATCAAGCGCAAGCGCATCAGCCTCACCATGCGCAACCACGACGATGGCGCGGGCGCGCGTCCGGGGTCCGCCTCGCGCGACGACCGCGTGCAGCGTGGCGGGGGTGGCGGCAAATCGTTCAAGCCGGCCCCGCAGCAGAAGGGCGGCGGCGCATCGCAAGGTGCGTTTGGCGCTGCCCTTGCCGAGGCGATGAAGCGCAAGTAACCCCCTTCGGGCATGCGAAAGCAGACCTTATCTGCACCGGCCGGAGAAACCCGGCCGGTGACTTTGCGTTTGGACGGCCTGTTTTCGAACTGACGTAAGATTCTGTCCTGCGTCATGTCGGCAATTGCGTTACTCATTCGTCTTCGAGCAAGACGGAGGAGATGAATGCTCTACGCGATCCTTTGCTACAATTCCGAAGATGTTGTCGGCTCCTGGAGCAAGCAGGAGGACGACGAGGTGATGGCGCGGCTGGGCGCCGTGCAGGAAAAGGTGGCCGCGGCCGGCAAGCTCGGCCCGGTCGTGCGGCTTTTGCCCACCACCGCCGCCGCCACGCTGCGCAAGGGCCGCGACGGTCCGCTGGTGATCGACGGGCCATTTGCCGAAACCAAGGAGCAGTTTCTGGGTTTCTATGTCGTGGATTGTGAAACGCTCGATGAGGCTCTGGAGATCGCGAAGGAGTTGCAGGCCGCCAATCGCGGCCCCGGCGCTTATGAAGTCCGGCCCATCGGCATCTTCCGGCCCGGAGGCCTGACCGCATGACCGCAGACCCTTCCTGGATAGACGATGCGCTGACGGCGGCCCGGCCGCAGGTGGTCGGCGCATTGCTCCGTTATTTCCGCGATCTCGACGCGGCGGAGGAAGCCTTCCAGGAGGCGTGCCTGCGGGCGCTGAAGAACTGGCCGCAGAACGGCCCTCCGCGCGATCCGGTTGCCTGGCTGATCTTTGTTGGGCGCAACACCGGCATCGACGCCATCCGCCGCACCTCCCGGCAAGCGCCGATGCCGGAGGAGGACAGGGTGTCGGATCTCGACGATGTCGAGACGCCGATGGTCGAGCGGCTGGATGGGGCCGATTATCGCGACGACATATTGCGGCTGATGTTCATCTGCTGCCATCCCGAACTGCCCGCTACCCAGCAAGTGGCGCTGGCGTTGCGTATCGTCTCCGGGCTCAGCGTGAAGCAGATCGCGCGCGCCTTTCTCGTCAGCGAGGTGGCGATGGAGCAGCGCATCACGCGGGCCAAGGCGCGCATCACCCGTGCCGACGTGCCTTTCGAGGCGCCCGGCGCGGTGGAGCGGTCGGAGCGCCTCGCGGCAGTCGCGGCGATGATCTACCTGATCTTCAACGAAGGTTATTCGGCCGGCTTCGGTGAGGCGGGCGACCGCGCGCCACTATGCGACGAGGCGATCCGACTGGCTCGCCTGCTGCTCAGGCTGTTCCCCGCCGAGCCGGAGATCATGGGCCTCACCGCGCTGCTCCTGCTTCAGCATGCGCGCGCTGCCGCGCGTTTCGACGCCGATGGTGGGGCGATATTGCTGGAGGATCAGGACCGCGGCCTGTGGAACCGCGCCATGATCGCCGAGGGGCTGGCGCTGATCGACAAGGCCATGCGTCATCGCCAGCCGGGGCCTTATCTGTTGCAGGCGGCGATAGCCGCGCTCCACGCCCGCGCGGCGAAGCCGGAAGACACCGACTGGGCCGAGATCGAGCTGCTTTACGCCATGCTGGAGCGGCAGGAGCCGTCGCCGGTGGTGACGCTCAACCGGGCCGTCGCGGTCGCCAAGCTGCGTGGGCCTGAAGCCGCACTTGCCATGGTCGAGCCACTGGAAGAACGGCTGTCAGGCTATTTCTACCTGTTCGGGCTCAAGGGCTATCTGCTGATGCAGCTTGGCCGCCGGGCAGAGGCGCGCATGGCCTTCGATCGCGCCATCGCGCTGGCCAACACGCCGGCGGAAGCGGCGCATATCCGCATGCATCTGGACCGGCTGATGAAAGAAAGCGGCGCACCGGCGCGCACCGGATGAGGTGCCTTCCCAGCTGGCCGCCGTTTCCCCGGTTTTTGGAAAAGATCATGCTCAAGCAAACAGACCGGGCCTGACGACGCTTCGAGAGAACGTCGTCAGGCCCGGTCGATCTCATCCTTCGCCACGTCGTGGCGACCTCCCCCGTGTGGGGGAGGCAAGCTTCCTCAGGCTGTTCAGCTCATGAAGAAGTTCTGCGTGCCGTGCGCCTCGATGGCTTCGGCAAGCCGGCTCAGCGCATGCACGTAAGCCGCGGTGCGCATCGTGATGCCCTTGTCACGCGAGAGCTCCCAGATCGCCTGTCCCTCGCGCTCCATGATGGTGCGCAGGCGCACATGGATTTCCTCGACGGTCCAGTAATAGCCCTGACGGTTCTGGACCCATTCGAAGTAGGAGACCGTGACGCCGCCGGCATTGGCCAGGATGTCGGGCAGCACGATCACGCCGTTCTTCGCCAGGATCGCATCACCCTCGGGCGTCACCGGGCCATTGGCGAGTTCCAGCACCAGCTTGGCTTTCACCGAGCCGGCGTTGTCTTCGTCGATCATGTTCTCGAGCGCGGCCGGCACCAGCAGTTCGCACTCCACGCCGACGAGGTCGTCGGCCGCAAGCGCCGTGTGACCGTGCTGGCCGGCGGTCGTTGCAACCGAGCGACCGTCGTTCTTGGCCGCAAACAGGGCATCGAGATTGAGTCCGTCGGTCGCAAAAACCGCGCCTTCGGAGTCGGAAACAGCGACGATCTTGTGGCCGTCCTCCGCAAGCAGGCGGGCGATATGCTGGCCGGCATTGCCGAAGCCCTGCACGGCGACGCGCAGGCTGGGAGCAAGGTTGAGGTCCTTGGCCAGATGCCGGACGAGATAATAGCCGCCGCGCGCCGTGGCATCGCTGCGCCCGAGCGAGCCGCCCAGCGCGATCGGCTTGCCGGTGATGACGGCAGGCTCCGCCTGGCCGACGATCTGCGCATATTCATCGGCCATCCAGCCCATGATCATGGAGTTTGTGTAGACGTCCGGCGCGGGAATATCGCGGTCGGGGCCGATGATGCGCGAAAACGCCTGGATGTAGGCGCGCGACAGGCGCTCGACCTCGGCTTTGGAAAGCTTGCGCGGATCGACCTGCACCGCGCCCTTGCCGCCGCCATAGGGCAGGTTCATGACCGCGCATTTGAAGGTCATCCAGAACGCCAGCGTCTCGACCTCGTCGATGGTCGCTTCGGGATGGAAACGGATGCCGCCCTTGGTGGGCCCGCGCGTGTCGTCATATCGGCATCGCCACGCCAGGAACGATTTTCGCGATCCGTCATCCATGCGGATCATCAATCGGACTTTGGTGGTTTCTCGCGGGAATTTCAGTTTCTCGATGACATCGGCGTCGATGTTCAGGTGTGCTGCGGCCTCGTCAAGGCGGCTGAGTGCGTCATCGAAAAGACTGTCGTCGGACATCATAGTTCCTTCTTCGAGATAAAACTTTTGCGTTTGTGACGAAACGCGCCCCGCTTCTGCCACAAACTGTCGTGCCAAGCCAACTGGTCAAAAGTGCTGTTTTTGGAGCCGGGTGGCTTTCCCCCGGAAATTGCCGCGAAAAATGGTCCGAAAACGAGCAATGATTGCAATTGGAAGAGCGATTTCACCGCATAAAGTAACATCCTTGCAACATGGCCGCCATGCGACGACATGCACCAGAGCCTCGTGTCGCAAATCGGGCAAACTGCCCTGTGCGCGGTGAACAATCCCCGCGCGAACCATGTGCGTGACGCTGTACTGTACCAGGAGCGGGGCTTTTTGCCTTGCCTGGGCCTAATCGAATCACTCTTTCCCGGCTAACGAGTATGCCCGCGTGAAAACCCTGCCGCGCGTGGTGGGGCAGGGTATGACAAGGGAAAAGCCATGATCGTTTCGCAGGTGGGGATTTCGGTTGCGGGTCGAAGGCAACCGGGTGGTCGTCCGCAAAACCCTTGCCGTTGCGGATAGGTCATGTCCGGATTCGCGCTGGTCATCGTGCTGACCGCCGCCTTGCTGCATGCAAGCTGGAACGCGCTGGTCAAGGCGGCCAGCGACCGCGCGGTGGTGCTTGCCGCCGTCTCGTCCATGCATGCGCTGCTCGGACTGGCGCTGGTGCTGTTCGCTCCGCTGCCCGCGCGTGAAAGCTGGCCCTATATCGCCGTTTCGACGGTCGTCCACTACGGCTACTACGTGTTCCTTTTCCATTCCTACCGGCTGGGCGATCTCAGTCAGGTCTATCCGATCTCGCGTGGTCTTGCACCGGTTCTCGTTGCGATAGGTGCCTATCTGCTGATCGGTGAAACCCTGCCGCCGGCCGGTTGGGCCGGGCTTGTCGCGATTTCCGCCGGCATCGGCTTCCTGGCACTTCAGCGTGGTGCCGTTCATGCCGATCCGCGCGCGGTGACGACGGCTGCCACCACGGGAATCCTGATCGCCTCCTATTCGGTGATCGACGGCATTGGCGTGCGGGTCTCGCAGGCCCCCTTCGGCTATATGGGATGGTTGTTCCTGCTCGAATTGCCCGTGACCCTTTTCGTGCTGTGGGGACGTCGCGCCGACCCTCACAATTTCGACTGGCGCACCTTCCGCATCGGCATGATCGGCGGTGCCTTTGCGGTGACTGCCTATGGGCTGGTCATCTATGCCAAGACGATCGCGCCGCTCGGGGCGGTGTCGGCGGTTCGCGAATCCAGCGTCATCATCGCCGCACTGATCGGGCTGCTGCTGTTCGGCGAGCGGCCGTGGTTGGGCCGTCTGGTCTCGGCGGCGATTGTGGCCGGAGGGGTCGTAACGCTGGCCTTCGCCGCATAAGCGGGGTTGGGGGGCGTTGTTGCCCGCTCGGGATTGGTCATGACGGCTGGGACCTGTATATGGTCCGGGTATCTTCCATTTCCTTGAAGGTAACGGGAAAACGTCATGCAGCAGCGCCGCTTCGGCCGTACGGATCGCGCCGTGTCCGTCATCGGACAGGGAACATGGTATATCGATGAAGGCGACCGTCGTGCCGCGGTCGAGGCTTTGCGCCGGGGCATCGACCTGGGCATGGGCCATATCGACACGGCCGAAATGTATGGCGATGCCGAACTGGTTGTCGCCGAAGCGATCGTCGGCCGCCGGGACGAGGTTTTCGTCGTGTCCAAGGTGCTGCCGAGCAACGCTTCATATGCCGGCACGCTGGCTGCCTGCGAGCGCTCGCTGAAGCAGCTCGGAACCGACCGGCTCGACTGCTACCTGCTTCATTGGCGCGGCCGCTATCCGCTCGAAGAAACCTTCCGCGCTTTCGAGGACTTGCGCGAGGCCGGCAAGATCCTCTCCTGGGGCGTCAGCAATTTCGACGTGGACGATCTCGACGAGGCGCTGGCCGTGGCGGGCGACGGCAGGATCGCCTGCAACCAGGTTCTTTACCATTTGCGGGAGCGTGCCATCGAGCATGGCGTGCTGCCCTGGTGTGCGGAGCGCGGCGTTGCGGTGGTGGCCTACAGCCCTTTCGGGCATGACGGGTTTCCTTCCGTCGCATCGGCGGGCGGGCGCGTGCTGGCCGAGATCGGCAAGGCGCATGGCGCCACGGCGCGTCAGGTGGCGCTGGCGTTTCTCACGCGCGATCCGGCGGTGTTTGCCATTCCCAAGGCGTCGCGCGCTGCGCACACCGCCGACAATGCCATGGCCGGGGATATTCGCCTGAGCGAGGTGGAAATCGAACGCATCGAACAGGCGTTCCCGCGTGGCCGATGGCCCGGCAGCCTGCCTATGATCTGAGCGCGAAGCTCCCGCGAATTGTCCCTTGCATAACAGCCTCTGGCAGCGATCAAATGCGCGCTACCGGAGGCTTTTCATCCCAAAGGCCTGCCCTAACTCCGATCTCGTACCCTGGCTGCACAATCGCGATCCCGGCCCGATGAGCCGGCGGCCGGACACGCCTGCAGCCGGTGCTGGCCGGCTTTCCTCCAGATGAAAGGAGTTTTAGCCATGGCGCGTCGTTCGCTCATGCCCTTCAGCGGCAACAATATGATGAGCAGTGATTCGTTCCTGTCCCTGCAGCAGGGCATGAACAGGCTGTTCGACGAGGTGTTCCACGGTTCGAGGCTGCCCCTGATGGAGCGCGACGAAGGCATGATCGTTCCGCAGATCAATGTCTCCGAGACCGAAAACGAGGTGCATATTACGGCCGAACTGCCCGGTGTGGCCGAAAAGGATGTCGAGGTCATGCTGGATGGCGATGTCCTGACGATCCGCGGCGAGAAGAAGATGGAAAAGAAGGAGGACAGGGAGAATTATCACTTTGTCGAACGCTCCTTCGGACAGTTCCAGCGTTCGATCCGCGTGCCGCATTCCATCAATCCCGAGCAGGTCCATGCGCATGTGGTCGATGGCGTGTTGTCGATCACGCTGCCGAAGAATGCTGCGAAGGAAAAGACCCGGCACATCAAGGTCGGCTCGGGAAGCTCGACCAGTCACTGAGACCCGGTAGAGGCCGTGGCCGCGAAAGTGCACAATGCCGCTTCCACGGCGATGAGGCGGTCCATGCAGGTGCGCCAGCTTTGCGGAAGGGTATCCAGCGGCAAGGCTGGCGCAGGCGCAAGGTTCTCGGGCGTTGTGCCCGAGGCCAGCGCCGCGCAAAGTCGCGCCGCATCCCGCACGCGCCCTTCCAGCCCTGATGGAATCGGCGCCTCATTCTTGCGCAGGGCGTTCGCCAGCGCCTCCCCGAACAGCAGCGCGTTCGCGTAAAGCCTGATCGAGCGGCGGTCATAGCGTGCCGCAAGCTCGTTTATCTCTCCGGCCGAGATGCGTCCACGCAACGACCAGCGCGCCGCATGGCGTGCCCAGCCTATGCTTGAGGCGAGCACGTTGAGGCTCTCATGCGCGGTGGAGAACTTGTCCATCGCCGCCTGCGCGGCTGACGTGTCGGCTCGCGCCAATGCGTCGGCGCTGGAGGAAAAGCCAGTCCCGAGATCGCGCAGCAGCTTCCGTGCAGCCTGCTTGATCAGGTTGACCGGATCGGGCGTCACCAGAAGCTGGCTGAACAGCAATGCCACGACGATGCCTATGCAGGAATCCAGCAGCCGCACATAGCCCGCCGTTTGCGGCCCCATCACCAGCACCAATATGGTCGAGACGCCGGCCTGGATCGGAACCACCGGCCCGAGCCCGAAGGAGGAGGCAAGCATCATGGCCACGAAGGTGGCCACCGAACCGCGCAACAGCAGCATGCTGCTGCCGACGGCCAGCGCCAGTTCGCCGATGAGGATGCCCAGCCCGACGCCGACCAGCATGCCCACTGCCTGCCGCGCGTGGCTGGGCAGGCCCGGAGCCAGGGAGACAAGCGCCACGATGGCGGCGAAGACGGGGTAGGGGTGGCCGAGCAGTTTCTGCGAGAGCAACCAGGCGACCGCTCCCGCAATCGAGGAAAACAGCACGTCGCGCCAGGCGTTCGACCAGCGTGCGACGATGATGCCGGCGAAACCCCTCATGACGCCTTTTCCGTCGCTCCGCTTGCTCGGACAGATGACCGAGCAGATCATTTTCTTCCAGCGGGCGCAAGGCGCTACCTGGCGCGTATGGCGGTCAGCGTCCCGGCATTGCCCCTTTTTCGCCATCGCCGAGACATTCGCCCGTCATCGAACGCAGGCAGTTTCCGCAGCGTGTTCGGCGGCGCGATTCGGAGGCGAAAATGCAGGTGCCATATGAGACGACGCTGGAGGAGATCCTCAACGAGCCCATCATCCAGCAGGTGATGGCGCGCGACGGCGTCAGGAGCGACGATATTGTGCGGCTGCTGCGGCAGGCGCGCATGCGCTCGGTCCGTCGCATGCGCGGGCGCATGTCCTATCCGATCGACTGAGCGGTTTGGGTGCTACTCGTCGTCCGATTGCGCTTTCGCCCGTCCCGGCACTTCGGGATTGCGCTCGGCGCGATCGCGATAGAGCGCGGCGCGCGCCAGCAGCATCAGCGTGACCGGCGTCGTCACGGTCACGAATACCGCAATCAGCGCCTCGTGCAGCACGGGGCGCGACTGCAGCACGGAAAAGAAGATGATGGAACCGATCAGCACCCCGGCGGCACCCCAGGTGCTGCCCAGCGTGGGCGCATGCATGCGCTCGTAGAAGGTTTTCAGCCGCAGCAGGCCGAGCGCGCCGATCACGGTGAAGCCCGCGCCGACCAGCACGAAGAAAGCTGTCAGCACCGCTGCCCAGACCGGAATATCGGCGGCGTGGCTCATTCGATCACCTCGCCGCGCATGAGGAATTTCGCCAACGCCACGGTGGACACGAAACCCAGCAGCGAGATCACCAGCGCCGCCTCGAAATAGAGCGTGCTGCCGGTCCTGATGCCGAACACCAGCAGCAGCAGCATGGCGCTTACATAGAGCGCATCGAGGCTGAGAATGCGATCCTGCGCGCGCGGCCCGCGCACCATGCGGAAGGTCGCTATTGCCATGGCGACGGCGAGAAGAATCTGTGCGACCAATAGCGACCAGAACAGGATGACGGCGCTCATTCGAATATCTCCATCAGCAGGCGCTCGTAGCGGTTCTTGATGAGATCGATCCACTCCCCTTCATCGACAAGGTCGAAGACATGCAGCAGCAGCGTGCTGCGCGCGGAATCATATTCCACCCACGCCGTGCCCGGCGTGCTGGTGACGATGCAGGCCAGCACCGACAGGCCGGTATGGTCGCGCAGGTCGAGCGGTATGGTGACGAAGCCGGATACCCGCCGCACATGCTTCTGCCGCAGGATCAGCCGCGCCACCGCGATGTTGGAACGCAATATGTCGGCCGCCACGATGGCGATGAGCTGGGGAATGGACAACCAGCGTCTTATCCTTGGCTTCTGCGGCTGCAGCCGTGCCATGACGTTGGAGGCCGATATGGCGATCACGGCGCCCAGCAGTACATGGCCGGACGTCAGGTCGTTGAGCAACACCCACATGACCAGCAGCGAGGCAGTCAGCAGCGGATAGGGCAGCAGGCGCCTCACTGCGCACCTCCTTCCCCCGGCGCGGGAACACGCGGTGCCGACAGCACGTCCTGGATATATTGCGTGGGCGCGCGCAGAGCGTGTGCCGTGTCCTCCATATAGCGCATCACCGGCCCGCCCTGGACGGTGAGTGCCAGCGTCAGCACCAGCAGCAGCACGATCGGCACGACCTCGACGATCAGCACGCGCGGCACGACCGCCTCGATCGGCGCCCAGAAGACGCGGATGCCGACGCGCGACATGGCCAGCAGCGCCGAGAGGCCCGACAGGATGAGCAGGAGGGTGAAGACCCAGGCCGTGGTGGAAACGCCCGTCGCGGTTTCGGCCGGATTGAACAGGGCGACCATCATTGCCAGCTTGGCAATGAAGCCCGAAAGCGGCGGCAGGCCGGCAAGCAGGATGCCGCAGCCGCCGAAGCAAACGCCGAGGATGGCCAGCGTGCCGGGCAGCGCCACGCCGGCCTCGGCTTCCGCCTCGTCCTCGTCTTCGTCGCCGAAGGCTTCGGCGGTCACGGCCAGGATGCCGGCTGCCGGATCCTGGCCGCGCTCGATCAGTTCGATCAGCAGGAAGAAGGCGCTGACGGTCAGGGTAGAGCTGACCAGATAGAACAGCGCGCCGCCCGTCACCCCGGTATCGGAAAAGCCGATGGCCGTCAGCAGCGTGCCGGAGGAGACCAGCACGCTGTAGGCGGCCAGCCGCGCCATCGCCTGCGAGGCAAGCACGCCGATCATGCCGTAGGTCAGGGTGGCCATGCCGCCGATCAGCAGCAGCTTGCTGCCGAAGCCTTCGGAGGTGCCGGCCTCCGCGCCGAAGAACAGCGGCGACAGCCGCAGCAGCACATAGATGCCGACCTTGCTGAGAATGGCGAAGATCGCCGCCACGGGCGCTGCCGCCACCGTATAGGCGTTGAGCAGCGAAAACGACAGCGGCCACATGCCTGCCTTGATCAGGAAGGCGATGCCCAGAACGGCCGCGCCGGCTTCCAGAAGCAGCCGGTCGTTGCCGGTGACGGCCGGGATCCTGACCGCGAGATCGGCCATGTTCAGCGTGCCGGTGACGCCGTAGATCAGCGCCACGCCGATCAGGAACAGGAACGAGGCCGACAGATTGACCGCGATATAATGCAGGCCGGCCCTGACGCGTTGCTGGCCAGAGCCGTGCAGCACGAGTCCATAGGAAGCCGCCAGCATCACCTCGAAGAAGACGAACAGGTTGAACAGGTCGCCCGTCAGAACCGCGCCGTTGACGCCCATCAGAAGCAGCTGGAACAGCGTGTGGAAATAGGCGCCCACCTTGTGCCAGCGGGCGAGCGAGAACATCAGCGAGGCGATGGCCAGCACGCTGGTCAGCACCAGCATCAGCGCCGTCAGGCGGTCAAGCACCAGCACGATGCCGAAGGGCGCCGGCCAGTTGCCGAGCTGGTAGACGCCGGTGGTCGAGCCGTCGGCAAAGCGCAGCAGCGTGACCGCCACGCACAGCATCGCCAGGGTCGAGATGAGGTTGACGACGCCTTTCAGGAATTGCCGGCGTTCGTCATAGAGCAGCAGCAGCGCGCCCGCCACCAGCGGCAGCAGGATCGGCGCGATGATCAGATGGTGCGCCCAGCCGGTCACTGCTGCTCCCTCCCGTCGACATGGTCCGTGCCGGTCAGGCCGCGCGAGGCCAGTAGCACGACGAGGAAGAGGGCGGTGGTGGCAAAACCGATGACGATGGCCGTCAGCACCAGAGCCTGCGGCACCGGATCGGCATAGTCGGCGATGTTGCCGGTCTGTCCGGCGAGCACGGGCGGGGCGTTGGAGCGCAGCCTGCCCATGCTGAAGATGAACAGGTTGACCGAATAGGAAATCAGCGAAAGCCCGATGATGACCTGATAGGTGCGCGGGCGCAGCAACAGCCACACGCCCGAACCCGCCAGCACGCCGATGGCAATGGAAAGGATCAGTTCCATCACGCACCGTCCTGCTGTTGCGTGGAGGCACGCGCCGCACGCAGGCTGCGGACCGACTGATGCGCCAGCGCGATCAGCATCAGCACCGTGGCGCCGACCACCAGCGTGAACACGCCGAGATCGAACAGCAGCGCGCTCGCCGCCGGCACCTTGCCGATATAGGGAAGCTCCAGATACTGCGAATGCGTGGTCAGGAACGGGTAGCCGAACAGCCAGGAGCCCATGCCGGTCGAAACCGCAGTGAGAAGCCCGAGACCGATCCAGCTCACCGGCAGGATGCGCAGCCTGTCCTCCACCAGCTTGGTGCCTGCCGCCATATATTGCAGGATGAAGGCCGCCGCCATCGCGATGCCCGCCACGAAGCCGCCGCCCGGCAGGTCGTGTCCGCGCAGGAACAGATAGAGCGCCAGCACGATGATGACCGGGAACGCCCACTGCATGATGACCGCAGGCACGAACAGATAGTCGCTGACGGTATCGCCCGGCTTGCGATCGGGATCGGCTTCATCCAGCTCGTTCTGGATGCGTTGCTGTTCGGGCGAGTCGACGCTTTCGGGTGCGGGACGGAAACGGCGCAGCAGCGCAAAGACCGACAGCGCCACGATGGCCAGCACGGTGATCTCGCCCAGCGTGTCGAAGCCGCGGAAATCGACCAGGATGACGTTCACGACATTGCGGCCACCGCCCTCGGTATAGGCTCGTTCGAGGAAGAAGGAGGCGATCGTTTCGGACAGCGGCTGGGTCATGACCGTGAAGGACAGCGCGGCGATGCCGATGCCTACAAGGACGGCCACGACGAAGTCGTTCTGACGGCGCAGGCGCATCTTCCAGGTAACGCCGATTTCCGCATCCGTCTCCTCGATGCGCTTGGGCAGCCAGCGCAGGCCCAGAAGCAGAAGAACGGTGGTGACGATCTCGACCAGCAACTGGGTGAGCGCCAGATCGGGCGCCGACAGCCAGACGAAGGTGATGCAGGTGGCCAACCCCGCACCGCCGAGCAGGATCAGCGCGGCGAAGCGATGGTATTTCGCCTGATAGGCGGCAGCGACGGCGCAGCCCGCGCCCACCAGCCACACCAGCGCCAGTATGGGGTCGACCGCGCTCACCTCCACGACACCCAGGCCGAAGCCGCCGATATAGAGCGGCAGCAGTGCTGCAAGGAAGGCTGCCAGCACGATCAGCCTGAGTTGCGGCTGCAGCCGGCGCGTGCTGAGATAGCTTTCCACGAAGCGCGCCCATTTCCACGAGATCGTGACCAGGATGCGCTCGAAGATGCGGCGGCCCTCGATGAGCCGGAACACGGGCGGCCCCTCCGGGCAGGTCTGGAGATATTTGCGCAGCGCCAGATAGAGCAGCGTGCCGGCGACGAGGGCAATCGCGCTCATAGCCAGCGGCAGGTTGAAGCCGTGCCAGACGGAGAGGCTGTATTGCGGCGTTCGCGGTCCCAGCACGGATTCGACGGCAACCCGCAGATAAGGACCGATCGTGCGGCCGGGCACGGTGCCGACGATGAGGCAGGCAACCACCAGGAACAGCATCGGAAAGAGCATCCAGAAGGGCGGCTCATGCGGCTTGCGCGGAAGGTCGGTCGGCTTGGGGCCGAAGAACACCGAATGCACCAGCCGGATCGAATAGGTCACGGCAAAAGCGCTGGCGAGCACGGCGACGTAAGGGGCGGCGGTGTCGAGCACGGAGAGCGCGTGGGTTTCGATGGCCTCGGCGAAGAACATCTCCTTGGACAGGAAGCCGTTCAGCAGCGGCACGCCGGCCATCGCCGCACTCGCCACCATGGCAAGTGTCGCGGTGACGGGCATGTAGCGGAACAGCCCGTCAAGCTTGCGCATGTCGCGCGTGCCCGTTTCGTGGTCGATGATGCCGGCCGCCATGAACAGCGACGCCTTGAAGGTGGCGTGGTTCATCATGTGGAAGATGGCGGCCACCGCGCCAAGCGGGCTGCCGAGGCTGAGCAGCATGGTGATGAGGCCGAGATGACTGATGGTCGAATAGGCGAGCAGCCCCTTCAGGTCGTGCTGGAAGATGGCGAAATACGCCCCCAGCAGAAGCGAGGACATACCCGCGAGGCCGACCAGCCAGAACCATTCGGGCGTGCCCGCCAGAACCGGCCACAGCCGCGCCAGCAGGAAGATGCCGGCCTTCACCATGGTTGCCGAATGCAGATAGGCCGACACCGGCGTGGGCGCGGCCATGGCGTTGGGCAGCCAGAAATGGAAGGGGAATTGTGCGCTCTTGGTCAGCGCCCCGAGCAGGATCAGGATCAGCGCGGGAAGATAGAGTTCGCTGGAGCGGATCTTGTCGCCCGAGGCGAGGACTGCGTCGAGGTCGTAGCTGCCGACGATGTGGCCGATCACCAGGACGCCGACGAGAAGCGCGAGGCCGCCGATGCCGGTGACCGTCAGCGCCATGCGCGCGCCGTCACGGGCGCCGGCGGTGTGATGCCAGTAGCCGATCAGCAGGAAGGAGAAGATGCTGGTCAGTTCCCAGAAAAACACCAGCAGGATGAGATTGCCGGAAATCACCACGCCGAGCATGGCGCCCATGAAGGCGAGGAAGAAGGAGAAGAACCTCGGAACCGGATCTTCCGACGACATGTAGTAGCGCGCATAGAACACGACGAGCAAGCCGATGCCGGAAATCAGCGTGGCGAACATCCACGCGAAACCGTCCATCCTCAGCGTGAAGGAAAGGCCGAGTTGCGGCATCCAGTCGAACTGCGCGCGCAGCGCGCCATGCTCGACGATGGCCGGATAGGCGATGAAAGTCAGGGCCAGGCATGCAAACGCCACGCCGCCGGCCAGCCAGGCCTCGGAATTGCGTGCATTGGGGAGAAAAGTGGCGGCCAGAAGGCTGCCGGCGAACGGAAGAACGATCAGAACGGTCAGCAGTACGTCGTCGTTCATCAGCCTCAGTCGTTGTTGATTCGGAATATGCGGCGGGCGCAGCAAGTCCATTATGGTGGAAGTTCGGCTCACCTAGCAAGAAATCTGTTGTGCGCGAAGCACTTAATGGGCGCCTGCGTCTTCTGGACACACTCTGTCCACATATGTTGGGCGTGTTTGGCGGCAGTTTCCGAAGCTGCCGCTTGCACAGTCAGCCGGTCGCCTCGCTCTCGTCCACCGCTTCCCTGCCGGTCAGGCTCTCGATGCGGATGCGGTAATAAAGATAGCCGGCTTGGTCGCCATTGGTCCGCTGGACAGGGTATAACACGCCCGGCTCCCACCAGTTGGCCTGGCGCTGCAGCAATTGCCATGCTTTCTTTCGTTCCAGATGCCACCGCGCGTCGTCTGGCAGTTCCTCGTAGCAGCCATAGGCAACGACGCTGCGCCATTCGCGACCGTCATGCATCGTGTCCACCTGCAGGCAGACCTGCGGGTTCTGCCGCATCCATGCGACTTTCCTGCCTTCCATGGAGAAGCTGTAAAGGTGATGGTCGGCAAAGGCGAAATAGATCGGCACGACATAGGGCCGGTCGTCATGCACGCAGCCCAACCTCCCCACCCGCGCCGCCGACAATACCGCCGTGCATTCGGCCGGCGTCAATTCCCGCAAGAACATGCCGCTTCCTTCCGCTCCTGTGCGAACTGAACCGATAGCTATGGCGCCTTTGCCCGAAGGGCAGAGGCGTGGAAGCGAAATCGCCCGCCATGAGCGATGTGGACGTGACGCCGCCCGTATCCGCCCTATCTGTCCATAGCGATCATGCGCCGTTTTAAGGAGGGTGACGCATGAAGGAGGTCTGGCCCGACATTCCCTACACCGCCTGGAACGAAACCTGCTCGGCGCTGCATCTTTATTGCCAGGTCATCGGCAAATATCGCCTGGCCCGCACGCCCTGGGTCAATCATTCCTGGCACGCGACGTTCTATGTCGATGCGCGAGGGCTCACCACGTCGCTTATCCCCGATGGCCCGGCCTGCGGAATGGAGGTGCAACTCGATCTGCTTGGCCATGAGGTCGTGGTCATCTCCAGCGATGGCCGTATCGGTCGCCTGCCGCTGCTGGCCGGATCGGTCGCGAGCTTCAACAGGCGCTTCAAGACGCTGCTCGCCGACATGGGCGCAAACCCGGAATGCAGTTGCGTTCCCAATGAAATACCCGATGGCGTGCCTTTCACAAAGGACGATGTGCTTCGTCCTTACGATGCCGAAGCCGTTGCACGCTTCTTCCATGCGCTGGTGCAAATCGACCGGGTGTTCAAGCAGTTTCGCACCGGCTTTCTCGGCAAGGCCAGTCCGGTGCACCTGTTCTGGGGCAGCTTCGATCTGGCGGTGACGCGCTTTTCCGGCCGCAAGGCGCCGCTTCATCCCGGTGGCATTCCTGCACTGCCGGACAAGATCACCTGCGAGGCTTACAGTCATCAGGTCTCGTCTGCGGGGTTTTGGCCCGGTGGAGGCGGCGTCGACTTTCCAGCCTTCTATTCCTATGCCTACCCCGCCCCGGATGGTTTTTCGCAAGCCGGCGTGCGGCCGGACGCCGCCTGTTTCGACGCCAATCTCGGCGAATTCATATTGCCATATGACGCAGTGCGGACGTCGCCCGATCCCGATGGTATGCTGATGGAGTTTCTGGAGAGCTCCTATCGCGCGGCCGCCGATCTGGGAGGCTGGGACAGGCATACCCTGGAATGCGCGACGGGCAGGCCGCTGCATCCACGCCCGGTGCCGTGACAGGCGCTTCGCCTGCGCCGCATGATGGGATTGTCTCGACCTTATTCGGCTGCGGCGTTGTGCCGGCCTGTGTCGGCTGACTGCAGGAAGTCCTCCAGCACAGTAACCTGGTCCGGTGTCATATGCAGGCCGCGCTTGGTGCGCCGCCACAATATATCTTCGGCGGTCTCGGCCCATTCGTGCTGCATGAGGTAGCGGATTTCGGTTTCATGCAACTCGGCGCCGAAATCGCGGCCCAGGTCCTCCAGTCTCGCGGCATTGCCGAGCAGCGCGCGGGCGCGCGTGCCGTAAAGGCGGATAAGGCGGCGGGAAAGGGCTGAACTGAGAAACGGATAGTCCCGCTGCAATTTCGCCGCTTCGGCCGCGAAACCGGTCGCAAAGAAATCGCCACCCGGCAGAGGCGCATCGGCGGTCCACGGCTTTCCGCGCTTGCCCAGATGCGTCTCGATCTTTTCGAGCATGGATTCAGATAGCCGCCGATAGGTGGTGATCTTGCCGCCGAAGGCATTGATCAGGGGCGCGCCTGCATCCGCATCGGCCTTCAGCACATAGTCGCGGGTGGCTTCCTGTGCCTTTGAGGCGCCGTCATCATAGAGCGGCCGCACCGCCGAATAGGTCCAGACGATGTCATCATGCCGTACCGGTTCGGCGAAATATTCGCTTGCGGCGGCACACAGATACTCCGTTTCGGCCTCGCTGATCCTCACATCGTGCGGATCGCCGTCGAAATCGCGGTCGGTGGTCCCGATGAGCGTGAAGTCTTCCTCATAGGGGATGGCGAAGATGATGCGGCCATCCTTGTTCTGGAAAAAATAGGCGTGCGGATCGGCGAACTTCTTGCGCACGACGATGTGGCTGCCCTGCACCAGCCGGACATTGTGGACGCCGGGCTTGCCCACCACGTCGGACAGTACGTGATCGACCCACGGCCCGGTGGCATTGATCAGCAGGCGCGTATGCATCTCCTCGACCTTGCCGGTACGCTGGTCCTCCAGCAGCAGCGCCCAAAGGCCGTTCTCGCGCCGCGCGGCGATCACCCTGGTGCGGGTGCGAATGTCGGCGCCGCGGTCGGCGGCGTCGCGGGCGTTCAGCACCACGAGGCGGGCATCGTTGACCCAGCCGTCCGAATATTCGAACGCCTTGGCGAACAGGGGCTTCAGCGGCTTGCCGGCGGGGTCGCGGCGCATGTCCAGCGTGCGCGTGGCAGGCAGCAGCTTGCGCCCGCCGATGTGGTCGTAGAGGAACAGGCCAAGCCTGATCAGCCAGGCTGGCCGCAAGCCTTTTGCATATGGCAGCACGAAACGCATCGGCCAGATGATATGCGGCGCATTGCGCCACAGCACCTCGCGCTCCATCAGCGCCTCGCGCACCAGCCGGAACTCGTAATGTTCGAGATAGCGCAATCCGCCATGGATGAGCTTGGTCGAACCCGACGATGTGCCGCTTCCCAGGTCGTTCATTTCGGCAAGGCCGACCGAAAAGCCGCGGCCGGCCGCGTCGCGCGCGATGCCGCAGCCGTTTATGCCGCCGCCGATGATGAATATGTCGTAGGTTTGCGGTGCGCCCACGTGCTTGGCGCCTTTCGTCTGATACGGATCGAGGATAATCGAAGCTGCAAGCTGATTATTTCGAAAATAGAACGAATGTCAAACGAAAATAAGGCGCGTGTCGATGCGTCTTGATCGCAATGGGTTCGTTGACGACGTGGCTTGCAACCGCGACGGCCCCGCAAGTGGATGACGGATGCAATGTTGACGGAGAGCTTCTGAAGGAACGGCTTGGTTGGCAGTGTGCCGAACGCCGCGATCATATCGCGGATGGATGGGTGCGCTTTGGGTATCCCATGTCGCAGGGCTGGGTGCGCGAGCACGGGGCGTCGCAACTGTTGCGACGGGTCCGGCAACCCGGGTGGGTTTGGGGGAGGTTGCCGGACCCTGACCCGAGTCGGGCAACTCAGGCTGCGCTGGTCATAGCACTGCCGGCGGCCGCGTCTGCCGGAAGTTGCGCTTTTACCCACGACAGCAGGTTGGGAGCCTTAATGCTTTGTTAATGGAGCAGGAAAACTTCGAAGCGATGCCGGGGGCGCCATTCGGCGTACGCTCTATCGCGACCTGTGAGAGCGCGGGCCGCCAACTATCAACGCGGCATTGAAACACCCACTTCGAATAGACATCCTTGGCGTTTTTGGATAGCGGTCGAAAAACGTACCGGGGGGATTCATTTATGAACGGCTTTCGATCTGCGAAAACCTGCGCCAGTCACATCGGATTTCTGGCGTCCACCACATTGCTGGCAGCGTCGCTTTCCGCGACGGCTACCCGTGCCGACAGCTTGGACAGGCGCTGGGGGCCCCGGGTGGAGATGGGCGGTCACTTCGGCGACGGCCGCTCGATCGGTGAGACCAATCTTTTTGCGCCGGTCTGGCAGAATCCGGACTCGCTGCTTTTTGTCGACCTGCGTGGCAGCTTCGACAATCGCTCGGCTGTCGAGGGCAATTTCGGTCTCGGCTATCGCCACATGCTCGACAATGGCTGGAACCTTGGCGCCTATGGCTATCTTGATGTAAGGCGCACGTCGCTCGACACCACCTTCCATCAGGCAACGTTCGGCGTCGAGGCACTGAGCGAGTATCTGGACCTGCGCGCCAACGCCTACCTGCCGCTGGGCAACCGCGAGAAGCGGATGGAGATCGGGTCTTGGTCCGCCACCTCCACCACCGGACCCCGGGCCGTGCTGACCGGCACCTCTCTCGCTATTCAGACGCAGACCTTCACGGCGATTGGCACGAACTATCTGGTGGAGCGGGCGATGGCCGGCTTCGACGCCGAGGTCGGTGTGCGGCTTCCCGTGTTTCCTGACGAGATGAAGCTAGACTTCCGCGCCTTCGCCGGAGGGTATCATTTTGAAGCCAGCGGAATGGAAAGCATCTCGGGTCCGCGTGCGCGCCTGGAGCTGGCGGCGCGCGATTTTGCCGGCCTACCCGGTGTGAAGCTGACCGGCGGCCTGACCTGGCAGCACGACAAGCCACGCGGCGACCAGTTGATCGCGTCGGTCGGCCTGCGCCTGCCGTTCAGTGCCCCGGCCTCACGTGAAAAGCCACTCACCTATATGGAAGAGCGCATGATGGATGCGGTGGTGCGCGATGTCGATATCGTCACCAATCACCGCGGGGAAAGCCAGGCAAGCACGACCGTTTTGACCACCACTGAAGACGCCATCAACACCTGGAACGATGAGTTGGTGACGTCGGTGACACAGATAGATGGCGCAGCGGGCCAGTCCGCGCTTCAGGCTGAGTTGGATGCCCAGGGCGCGGGTGCCGTCGTGATCGCAAATGGCGCCTTCACTGGCGCAGTCGCAACCACCACGGTAAATGACGGCCAGACCCTGCTCGGAGGCGGCGCCATCCTGCGCGTGCGCGGCGCCGTCTCTGGAGACGAAGTCAATTTCACTGCACCTGGAGCGGCGGGAAGCATCTCGGGTTCACTGGCTGGCAATGTACCTATCGTACGGATGAGTGACGACAGCGCGCTCATTGGAATGAATATTACACACAGCAACGGTGCGACATTCGGCTCTAATCCGTTTGGAATATATGCTCTGGGGATTAGTAACGCTTATATTATTGATAATAGCGTTTCGGCGTACTCTAATGTAGGAACGGCATTTGGAATTCGTTTGGAAAACTCTAGCAATATAACGGTGGTCAATAATAAGATTTTTGCAGAACATTCCACGGCTAATGCGGTTGCTCTTCAGTATGTGAGTGCGAGTGGAATGGCCTCTGGAAACACGCTCACCGCACACGGTGGCACCCATTCGTATGCCGTATTTTTGGTTGACACATTTGGAAGAGCGCCGGAAGTCTTGCCGGGCTCAGTCGATAATGTGCTGGTAAGCGGGAGCTGTCTTCTCAACGGACCTCCCGGATCTGCTATTGGATCACTCCATTTTGTAGACGGTTCGTCTTGCCCATAGCGTGAGATGAAACTCGCCTTCCGCGCCGCCGTAGAGGCGAAACAGGACCGGGACGTGGCGTCGTCGGGTGGCCGAGGTAAGACAAAACCCGGAAGCCGGCCATTCTCAGTTGCAATACGAATGCGCCATAAATTGCTGAAGCCGGAGCGACTTCTCTTCGTAACGCTTTGATTTTCTTGAAAGATCGATGGCGCGCCCGAAAGGATTCGAACCTCTGACCCCCAGATTCGTAGTCTGGTGCTCTATCCAGCTGAGCTACGGGCGCAACCGACCTGCCGTCTGGCAGTCGACGCGAACCGGACTGCTCCGGCCGCGATGTGATGTGCTACCTAACGGCTGAAACGACGAATTGCAAGCGCCTCCGGCAAAACTTTTTGTGCATCCGCAATCATTTGCAAAACCCGTTGATTTCGTTGGGGAAGGCAATCCCATCTGGCGGAAGCGTGTCGACGGATACGGGCGAAGCCGGGGTGGGGAAGGGCCGGCCGGCCGAATCTGTTGGCATCAGCCGGCCTGCATGGAGCGCTGCCACATAACGGGGCGGTTCGTGCGCGCCGATACTGGCAAAACCCGCGCCCGTGGCCTGTCCGCTGGACGCTCGGCGCTGGCGCCGCTGTTGCTATGCGGGCCTGCGCAGGCTGCTGCGGGCCTCGTCGAGCCGCACCGGCTGGTCGGGAATGGTGATTGCAAAGACGGTGCGGCCGCCGATGCTTTCCACCAGTTCCAGCGTGCCGCCATGCGCGCGCACGAGTTCATGGGCAATGGCGAGGCCAAGGCCGGTGCCGCCGCTGCGGGCCGAGCCGCGAAATGCCGAAAACAGGTTTTCGCGTGCCTTTTGCGGCAGGCCGGGGCCGGTGTCGATGACCAGGATGCGGCTGACGCTGCCGTTGCGCTCGGCCGAGATGGTCAGGCGCTTGACGATGGCGCTTTCGGTGTCCGATGCCATCGCCTGCAGCGAATTGCGGCACAGATTGGTGAGGACGCGCACGAGCTGTTCCGAATCGGCGTCGATCTCGAAATTGGCGTCCACCACATTTTCGAATTCGACGCTGCCGTCGGGCTCGATGCCCAGCATCCCCTGGACGTCTTCCACGGTCTGGCGCAGCCGCAGGTGCCGGCGCGAGGGCGGCGCCTCCTGCGTGCGGCCATAATTGATCACGCCCTCCGAATAGGAGACGGCGCGGTTCAGCGCGCGCACAAGCCTTGGCACCAGCGATTGCGCGGTGGGGTCCTTCACCTCGCCGAGCCGGTCCGACATGAGTTGCGCGGACGCCAGGATGTTGCGCATGTCGTGGTTGATCTTCGACACGGCCAGTCCGAGATCGGCGAGGTGTTTCTGTTCGCCCAGCGTTCGTTGCAGGCGCTGCTGCATGCCGGCCAGTTCGCGCTCGGCCACGCCGATTTCGTCCACGCGCGCGCCGGTGGTGATGATGCGGGCGGGGTCGTCGGGCGCCTGCGAGAAGTCGAGCATGGAGCGCGTCATGGCACGGATCGGGCGGATCATCATCCGGTCGATGGTGTAAAACACCAATATGGCGGTGGAGAGCGCGATCAGCATCGCCAGAATGCCCACATTGCGCGAATAGGCCAGCATCGCCTTGTGCAGCCTCTGATCGGGAATGATGAGTTCGAATTCCTTGTCGCTTTCGCCGACATGGCCGAAGACGCGCAGCGTGCGATCGCCACCGAAGATCAGCGTATCCAGCGCATCGCCCATGGCCGTCAGCGGCCGGGTATTGGCAAGGTCGATATGCTCGTCCACATGCGGCGGCATTTCGGAAACGACCAGCAACCGCGAGACGCCGCCGTCACGCACGGCGACGGCCTTGGCGCCGATCGACATCAGCACCTCGTTCTGCACTTCGCGCGGCAGATGCGCGGCGTCGTCCTGAACCAGCAGCACCGATACGGCCGCCGCCGTGCCCAGCCGTTCTTCCAGCCAGCGCAGGCGGAAATTCGAGATGGAGGGAAGGAAGATCAGGATTTCGGCGAGCAGCACGAAAATCGCGGTCAGCACCAGCAGCTTGGCTGAAAGCCCGCGGCCGCGCGGCACGGCATGAAGACTGTCCGCACCGGCGTCGATGGTCGCCTTGTCCGCCATCCGGTTATCCATCACCTGCATTCTCATCTCAGCCGAATTTGCGCAGGATGCCGATCAATCTGCGCGCAAACGGCATGCGTGCTGCCGCAATAAGGTAGGTTATGGCGGCGTGTTTGCCAATTTCACCCAAGGAGGGATATGGGGCGATATAGGAAGCCATGTCGCGCAGCGTAAGTCCTTTCGCAAGGGCAAGCGACCAGATGTGGATCATTTCACCGGCCATGGGGCCAGCGATCGAGGCGCCGAGAATGCGCCCGCCCGAGTCCGCAACCACCTTGATGTGGCCGTGCGTGCTGCGCTCGATATGGGCGCGGTCGCTTTCGGCATAGGGCCAGCGCAGTACACGAAGCCGCCGGTGTTTTGCCGCCGCTTCCGTCTCGGTCAGGCCGACATGGGCAAGCTCCGGATCGGTGAAGATAATGCGCGGAACCATGGAAGGCCGAACGCGCAGCGGAAGGCGAAACAGGATCGCGCGCACCACGAGTTCGCCATGGGTGCGCGCGGCGGCCGTCGATTCGCCGGCTCCGGCGGCGTCGCCGATCGCATAGACGCGGTGATTGGTGGTGCGCAGCCGGGTATCCAGTTTCAGACCCCATTCGCCATGCACGATGCCGGCGCGCCCGAGGTCGAGGCCGTCGAGATCGGGCGCGCGGCCGGTGGCGAGCAGCAGATGACTGCCTTCCAGCGCGCGATGGCCGGTGGTGAAGCTGACGCGCACGCCGTGCCGCCCCAACCGCGTCAGATGGGTGATGCGCGTGTGCTCGCGTATGTCGATGCCTTCCTCGCGCAGTTGCCGCAGTATCACCGCGGTCATTTCCGGGTCTTCTGCGCCGAGCGCGTTTGCATCGTCGATCACGCTCACCTGGGAGCCGAGCCGGCGAAACGCCTGGGCGAATTCGAGCCCGCGCGCTCCGGCGCCGATAATGATGAGATGTTCGGGCAGGCGTGGAAGGTCGAAGATCGTTTCGTCGGTGAGGCAGCCGGATTTGTCGAAACCCGGAATGGGGGGCGGTACCGGCACCGAGCCTGTGGCAATGACGAAGCGGCGGGCGCGCACCGTTGCATCTCCGGCCAGCAGGGTCTGGCCGTCCGCGAACCGGCCTTCTGCCTTGATGACCTCGACGCCGAAGGCGGTGAAATGTTCGGCGGAATTGTTGGGGGCGAGCGTGGCGATGGTGTCCCGGATATGCTGCCGCACGGCGGCGAAGTCGACGTCCGGTTGCGTCGCACCGATGCCGAAGGGCGGGCCGGACTGCGGGGCGTGAGCATGACGGGACGCCGCGATCAGCGCCTTCGAGGGTATGCAGCCATGGTGCAGATGGTTGCCGCCCATCCTGCTTTTTTCAACCAGCACCACGCTTGCTCCGTAAGTAACTGCCGCGGCCGCTGCCGAGAGCCCTGCCGCCCCTGCGCCGATGATGCAAATATCCGGTGTCAGGGTCCTGGCCATAAATTTGTCCCCTCGCTGCCTATTGGATTTAGCGCGCTTGCGGTGGAAGTCAGATGCGTCGTGCAAGCATTGCTGCCACCGTGGTGGCCATAGAGGGGATGCGAGGCGCGCCGAATGCTGCGGGCAATGATGCCGATGCGGCGATTGACTCGATCCACCCTTCTTTTTATAAGCCCCGTCACGCTCGGGCCGTCCGCCCGGCGCGATTTTTATTGCGCTGGAGCAGGCCGGGCATAGCTCCTGTTACACAGTGACAGAATCAAGAAGGGCCGCACGCCGCGGTATTAAAACAAATGAAGCGTACCTATCAGCCATCCAAACTCGTCCGTAAGCGTCGCCACGGTTTCCGTGCGCGCATGGCCACCAAGGGCGGTCGCGCCGTTGTTGCGGCTCGTCGCAACCGTGGTCGCAAGCGTCTTTCCGCTTAAAGCGAGAGACGAGACGTTGCCGGCTACCGGCAAAACTGAATTTCCGTCTCCGCTGCGTCTTCGCAAGCGAGCTGAGTTTCTGGCCGTCCGGCGTGGTGAAAAACGTCGCGGGCGGCTTTTCCTCATGGAAGTTCTGGACCGGGGAGGCGACGATGCACCGCGCGTCGGCTTCACGGTCACCAAGAAAGTCGGCAATGCGGTTGTCCGAAACCGCATTCGCCGCCGCCTGAAAGAGGCGGTTCGCACCCATGCCGCAGGTGACATGCTACCCGGCAGGGACTATGTGATCGTCGGGCGGGAAGATGTGCTGACGGTGCCGTTCGATCAGCTCTCCGCCGAGCTTTCACGACGAATTCGCGGAACGCGTTAAAGGTTTTCGATGGGAAACAACCGGAATTTTTTGATCACGATCGCGCTTTCGGTGCTGATTCTCACGCTGTGGCAGGTGTTCTACATGGGCCCGCGCATCGAGCGTGAGCGCGAGGTTGCGCAAATCGAGGCCCAGCGCACGGAGGCGCAGAAGCAGCAAGGCGCTTCGGGCGAGATTCCGGCTGCACCGCAGGGTGCCGTTCCCGGCAGCAACACGTCGCCCACCGCCGTCGTGGAAAGCCGCGAGCAGGCGGTCGCCGCCTCGCAGCGCGTCAAGATCGAAACCCCCAGCATTGCCGGCTCGATCAACCTCACCGGCGCACGCATCGATGACGTGCTGCTGAAGGATTATCGCGTCACCGTCGACAAGAATTCCCCCAATATCGACCTGCTGAACCCGTCCGCCCTGCCCAATGGCTACTATGCGGAGATCGGTTTCGTCGGCAATGCCGACACCGGCGCCGTGCCGGGTCCGGACACCGTCTGGACGGCCGAGCCCAACGCCGTGCTGACACCCACCACCCCTGTGACGCTGACCTATACCAATGAGAAGGGCCTGACCTTCAAGCGCGTCATCGGCGTCGACAGCAATTACATGTTCACCGTCACCGACACGGTGACGAACAGCGGTTCGGCTCCCGTCTCGCTGTCCAATTACGGCCGCGTCATCCGCTTCGACAAGCCGCTCGTCGCCAGCACCTATGTGCTGTTCGAGGGCCTGATCGGCGTTACCGGCACCGAAGGCCTGCATGAGGTCAAATACGCCACCATCGAGAAGGATCGACAGGTCCTTCCCGGCAAGTCCGACGACGGCTGGCTCGGCATCACAGACAAATACTGGGCGGTGGCCATGGTGCCTTCGTCCAAGCAGTCCTTCCAGCCGCGCTTCAGCTATTTCGACGATGGCCGCTCGCGTTACCAATCGGATTACATGACCGATCCGCTCACCGTTGCGCCCGGCCAGTCGAGCACGGTGGAGACGCTGGTGTTCGCCGGCGCCAAGGAAGTGGCCAAGATCAATGCGTATGAAAAGGACCTCAATATCCGCCAGTTCGACCTGCTGATCGACTGGGGCTGGTTCTATTTCATTACCAAGCCGATGTTCTGGCTGATCGACAATCTCTACAAGCTGCTCGGCAATTTCGGCCTGGCGATCCTCGCCACCACGGTTCTGGTCAAGGCCATCTTCTTCCCGCTCGCCAACAAGTCCTACAAGTCGATGGCGAAGATGAAGATGGTGCAGCCGAAGATGCTGGAAATCCGCGAGAAATATGCGGATGACAAGATGAAGCAGCAGCAGGCGATGATGGAGCTCTACAAGACGGAGAAGATCAATCCGTTGGCGGGCTGCTGGCCGGTGCTGATCCAGATTCCCGTGTTCTTTGCGCTCTACAAGGTGCTCTACATCACCATCGAGATGCGCCATGCGCCGTTCTTCGGCTGGATCCAGGACCTTGCGGCACCCGATCCGACGTCGCTGCTCAACCTGTTCGGCCTCCTGCCCTTCGCGTCGCCCGACTTCCTGCATATCGGCGTGTGGCCGATCATCATGGGCATCACAATGTTCCTGCAGATGCGCATGAACCCGACGCCGCCGGACCCGACGCAGGCGATGATCTTCAACTGGATGCCGGTGGTCTTCACCTTCATGCTGGGCTCGTTCCCCGCCGGTCTGGTCATCTACTGGGCGTGGAACAACACGCTCTCGATCATCCAGCAGGGCGTGATCATGAAGCGCCAGGGCGCCAAGATCGAGCTTTGGGACAACCTCATAGGCATGTTCAAGAAGAAGCCCAAACCCGCCGAATAGCGGGCATCCGAACCCCAAAAAAGCCCCGGAGCGATCCGGGGCTTTTGCTTTCCCGGTCTGGACGATCACGAAGGCTGCCGGTAAACAGGAGCCGCACCTGAAGTGGTTTCGATGGTCCGCCAGACCACGATGCCGAAAAGTGTGAAGCGGTTTTCGGACGACATCATGGTCGATCCAGGTGACTTGCCGCAGTATGCGACATCAAGTGATTCCACTTGGTTGCAAACATGCTCCAAGCAGTATCCGTTTCGTCAGGTGTCGGCACGCCGGCGCGGATCGCATTCTTGAATCCCGCCTTTTCGCGAACATCCCGTGACGGAGCTTGCCCATGCATGGACCCAATCCCGACACCCGACATCCGATGCCGCTCCACCCGCGCGTCGGCTTCCTGAAACCCCTGGTGCAGGCCGAGAACATCGAGATCGGCGACTTCACCTATTATGACGACCCGGCCGGGCCGGAGAACTTCGTCGAAAAATGCGTGCTCTATCACTATCCCTTCATCGGCGACCGGCTGCGGATCGGGCGTTTTTGCGCGATCGCCGAGGGCGTCAAATTCATCATGAACGGTGCCAACCACGCCATGTCCGGCTTTTCGACCTATCCGTTCAATATCTTCGGCCATGGATGGGAGAAAGGCTTCGACTCCGCCACATGGTCGAAGGAGTTGCGCGGCGACACGGTGGTCGGCAATGACGTCTGGATCGGCATGGAGGCGCTGATCATGCCGGGCGTCAGCATCGGCCACGGGGTGATCATCGCCACCCGCGCCGTCGTCACCCGCGATGTGCCGCCTTATGCGATTGTCGCCGGCAACCCCGCCAGAGAGGTCAAGCTGCGCTTCGGTCCCGATACGGTCGAACGCCTTCTTGACGTCGCATGGTGGGACTGGCCTGTTGACAAGGTGACCCGCAACCTTGATGCCATCCGTGGCGCCGACATTTCCCGGCTGGAGCAAGCAGCGTGACCCAACAGACCGAGACGAAAACCGTAGTGCCGCTGGCAGGCAGCCTTTTCACCACGCCGTGGATTTTCATCCGCGGCGTGCCGGCCATGAAATTCCTGCCGCCGGAGGGGCCGCCGGAGATCGCCTTTGCCGGCCGTTCCAATGTCGGCAAGTCGTCGCTCATCAATGCGCTTGTAGGCCATAAGGGGCTTGCGCGCACGTCCAACACGCCGGGCCGTACGCAGGAGCTCAACTATTTCGTGCCGGATGGCTACTCCGGCAAGGACGGCGACCTGCCGCCCATGGCGATGGTGGACATGCCCGGCTACGGCTATGCGAAGGCGCCGAAGGATCAGGTGGATGCATGGACGAAGCTGGTCTTCGACTATCTGCGCGGGCGCGTCACGCTGAAGCGCGTCTATGTGCTGATCGACTCGCGCCACGGCATCAAGAAGAACGACGAGGAAGTGCTGAGCCTGCTCGACAAGGCGGCCGTCTCCTACCAGATCGTGCTCACCAAGACCGATAAGATCAAGGCTGCCGGCGTCCCGAAGCTGATTGCCGAGACGCTGGAAAAAATCCGCAAGCGCCCGGCTGCTTTTCCGTCCGTCATCGCCACCTCCTCGGAAAAGGGACACGGCATGGACGAACTGCGCGAAGCCATCGCCCTTGCCGCGCGTGGCGGCTGAGCGTTTCGGCCAAACACGCGGCATGGTCATCAATCCGAGTTGATTTGGCATCCATGCCCGTCCGGGCCTAGTCTCTCTCCTGCTGGAGGAGACGCCATGCATCGACGCACTGTCCTGTTTGGCGGCGTCGCCGTCGCCGCCATGTTCGCGGGCGGTTTTCTCTCGCGCGCCGGCAAGCCCGGCGAAGCGCGGGCCGAAAGTTTCGAGATCAAGAAGTCCGACGACGAATGGCGCAAGCTGCTGAGCCCCGAGCAGTTCAACATATTGCGCCGTGAAGGCACCGAGCGTGCCGGCTCCAGCCCGCTGGATCATGAAAAGAGGAAAGGCATCTATCACTGCGCCGGCTGCGATCTGGCGGCCTATTCATCCGATGCCAAATATGATTCCGGCACGGGCTGGCCGAGCTTCTGGGAATCGCTGCCGGGTACCGTGCGCACCAGACGGGACACCTCGCTGTTCATGCTGCGCACCGAGGTGCACTGCCGGCGCTGCGGCGGCCATTTCGGCCACATATTCGATGACGGCCCGCCGCCCACCGGCAAGCGTCACTGCCTCAACGGCCTCGCCCTGAGTTTCAAACCCGCAACAGCATGAGACTTCCTGCCAATCGGCCGCCCTTGGCGATTGCCCCTTGCTTCCTTTGCCGCTAAGTAACCGCCGGCTTTCATCCGAAGGGGAACCTCTCATGATATCGACGGACAGCGCGGCAACCGCCGCAGAGCAGGCAAATCTCCTTTCGGCCGCACTGCCGTTTATGCAGCGCTACGAGAACAAGACCGTCGTGGTGAAATATGGCGGCCATGCCATGGGCGACAACGCGCTCGGCAAGGCCTTTGCCCGCGACATCGCGCTGCTCAAGCAGTCTGGCGTCAACCCCATTGTCGTTCATGGCGGCGGCCCGCAGATCGGCGCCATGCTCACCAAGATGGGCATCGAATCCAAATTCGAGGGCGGCTTGCGCGTCACAGACCAGAAGACCGTCGAGATCGTCGAGATGGTGCTGGCCGGTTCCATCAACAAGGAGATCGTCGCGCTCATCAATGCCGAGGGCGAATGGGCGATCGGCCTGTGCGGCAAGGACGGCAACATGGTCTTCGCCGAAAAGGCGCACAAGACCATCAAGGACCCCGATTCCAACATCGAGCGCGTGCTCGATCTCGGCTTTGTCGGCGAACCGGTCGAAGTGGATCGCACGCTGCTCGATCTTCTGGCCCGCTCGGAGGTCATCCCGGTCATTGCGCCGGTGGCGCCCGGCCGCGACGGCCACACCTACAACATCAACGCCGACACCTTCGCCGGCGCCATCGCCGGGGCGCTGAATGCCTCGCGCCTTCTGTTCCTCACCGACGTGCCGGGCGTGCTCGACAAGGACAAGAACCTCATCGATGAACTGACGGTGGCGCAGGCGCGCGCGCTGATCGCTGACGGCACCATCTCCGGCGGCATGATCCCCAAGGTCGAAACCTGCATCGAGGCCATCGAGCGCGGCGTGGAAGGTGTGGTCATCCTCAACGGCAAGACGCCGCATTCGGTGCTGCTCGAACTCTTCACCGAGCACGGCGCCGGAACGCTGATCGTTCCGTAAGGACGAGACGAGGACGCTCGATCCTACTTTTTCAGATGGCCCAAGGGCACATGGCCCGGGCCTTTGATGTTCTGCAGCACGAGCTGGGTGTGCACGTCGCGCACGCCCGGCAGACGCATCAACCGATGCATGACGAAGTCGTTGAGGTCGTCCACCGTCGGCACCATCACATGCAGCAGGAAGTCGTGGTCGCCGGTCATCGTCCAGCAGGCTGAGACCTCGTCCATGCGCTGCACGGCGGCGATGAAACGCTCGGGCGACTCGTCGCTGTGGCTCACCAGCCGCACCTGAATGAACACCTCCACCATCAGGCCCACGGCGCGGCGGCTGATGACAGCGCCGAACCCCTTGATCACGCCGGCCTGCTGAAGCGCGTCGAAGCGGCGGGCGCAGGGCGTCGTGGACAGGCCGATTTCCTGTGCCAGTTCCGATACCGGCTTGCGGCCGTCGCGCTGCAGGATGTCGAGCATCCTGATCTCGAACTGGTCGAATTGAGGCATATCCGCTCCAAAAAGCCGTTTCGAAGATGAAACATACCTCAATTGTCGTCAGCAAGCGACGGCTCAAGAAAAAATATCTCGCCTGGCGGCGCTAGAATTCCTGCACGTGGAGGAATTCGTGATGAACATCAGTGTGGAAAGCTACGCCCGCGAATGCGCGGCTCAAGGGTTGCGCGGCAACTATATGGTCTGCCGTGATGACTTCACGGTTCGGCAGGACTATGACTACAGCGCCAGCGAACAGGAAGTCTGGCGCATCCTGTGCGACCGCCAGACCAGGCTGACCAGGCGGCTTGCCCATCGCTCCTATCTCGATGGCGTCACGGCGCTCGGCCTGCTCGATCGCATCCCGGATTTCGATGATGTCAGCGGCAAGCTCAGGAAGCTCACCGGCTGGGAACTCGTCGCCGTGCCGGGGCTGATCCCGGCCGAGCCCTTCTTCGTGCACCTGACCAACCGGCGCTTCCCGGTGACAAACTGGCTGCGCACCAGGGAAGAACTCGATTACATCGTGGAGCCGGACATGTTCCACGATTTCTTCGGCCATGTGCCGGCGCTGACCCAGCCGGCTTTCGCCGATTTCATGCAGCAGTACGGCGAAAGGGCCAGTGGCGCGATTGAACTGGGCGGCCACGACATGATCTCGCGGCTCTACTGGTACACGGCCGAATACAGCCTCATCCAGGAGCCCGGCCAGCCGCTGAAGGCGTTCGGCGCGGGGCTGATGTCGTCCTACAGCGAGTTGCAGTTCTCCGTCGAAAGCTCCGACGCCCATCACGCGCCTTTCGACATCGAGACGGTGATGCGCACCGGCTACGAGATCGACAAGTTCCAGCGCGTCTATTTCGTGCTGCCGTCCTTCGACGCGCTGCGCGATGCCTTCCTGCATGCGGATCTTGCAACGCTGATCGCCCGCCACAAGGACGAGCCTCCGCTTGATCCGGCAACGGTGTGAGTTGGTTAAGGCGTCGCCGCCGTTCCGACGCCGATTTGCAACCTGCTGGCCCTATCCCGAAGCGCCTGAGTTTTTCTATAACTGGCGTTGAAGCTTCCTTTTGGAGGTGTGCAACTATGGGGGAAGGGGACGAAATGGCTTTCGATCTGATCGTCAGGGGCGGCCATCTGCCCGATGGCAACGCGGCCGACATCGGCATCAGCGGCGACAGGATCGCTGCCATCGCACCAAAGCTCGAGGCTGAAGCAGGTCGCGTGATCGATGCCACCGGCAATCTCGTTTCGCAGCCCTTCGTCGATCCGCACTTCCACATGGATGCAACGCTGTCCTACGGCATCCCGCGCATCAATGCCTCCGGCACATTGCTGGAAGGCATCGCACTGTGGGGCGAGCTGAAGCCGCTGCTGACGCATGAGGCGGTGAAGGAGAGGGCTCTTGCTTATTGCGACTGGGCCGTCTCGATGGGCCTGCTTGCCATCCGTAGCCATGTCGATACCTGCGACGACCGCCTGCTTGCCGTCGAGGCGCTGCTGGAGGTGAAGAAGGAGGTCGCGCCTTACATCGACCTGCAGCTCGTCGCCTTCCCGCAGGACGGCTTCTACCGTTCGCCGACCGCGCGCGAAAACACCATCCGCGCGCTCGACATGGGCGTGGAGATCGTCGGCGGCATTCCGCATTTCGAGCGCACCATGGCCGACGGTACCCGCTCGGTGACGGAACTGTGCGAGATCGCCGCCGCGCGCGGCCTGATGGTGGACATGCATTGCGACGAGACCGACGATCCGAACTCGCGCCATATCGAGCAACTGGCCTATGAGACGCAGCGGCTGGGCCTGCGGGGCAGGGTGAACGGCTCGCACCTCACCTCCATGCATTCCATGGACAATTACTATGTCTCCAAGCTGTTGCCGCTGATTGCCGAGGCGGGCGTTTCGGCCTGCCCCAACCCGCTCATCAACATTGTCATCCAGGGCCGCCACGATACCTATCCCAGGCGCCGCGGCATGACGCGCGTGCCTGAGATGCTGAAGGCCGGCATCAGGGTCGGCTTCGGTCAGGATTGCGTGCTCGACCCGTGGTATCCGCTCGGCACCGCCGACATGCTCGATGTCGCCTTCATGGGCCTGCATGTGGCGCAGATGACGAGCCCCGTCGATATGCGCCAGTGTTTCGACATGGTGACGAGGACCAACGCCGAAATCATGGGTCTGAACGACTATGGCCTCGAAGTCGGCAAGATTGCCAGTCTCGTGGTGCTCGACGCCGGCAATCCGGTCGAGGCGTTGCGGCTGCGCGCCGAGCGGCTGTGCGTTATCGCGAAGGGCAAGGTGGTGGCCACGCGCCGGAAGCAGGAGACGCAGCTCGCGCTCGCCGGCCGCCCGGCCAGCGTCAACCGGCGTCACAGAACCGCGTGACCTGTGAGGCCGGTCCGGGCCGCTACGTTGACATGGATTGTCGGTTCGCTATAATTAACCGTAAAGTTAAATAACTGAACGGTTTAGTTGCGATGTCCACCGACAGGCTTAGCGTCACCTTTGCGGCCCTTGCCGATCCCACGCGGCGCGCCATTTTGGCGAGACTGACGCGCGGAGAGGCATCGGTGTCGGAACTGGCCGGGCCTTTCGAGATGAGCCTGCCTGCCGTCTCCAAGCATCTCAAGGTGCTAGAAAATGCCGGCCTGATCACGCGCGGGCGCGAAGCGCAGTGGCGCCCCTGCAAGCTGGAGGCAGCACCGCTACGCGACATAGCCGGCTGGGTCGAGACCTATCGGCGTTTCTGGGAGGCCAGTTTCGATCGGCTGGACGACTATCTGAAGGAAATCCAAGAGGGAGAAGGAAATGGCCCAAGCAGCTAGTGCGCGGGGCGAGGAGACGTTCGAACTCCTCATTACCCGGGTTTTCGACGCCCCACGCAGTCTGGTTTTCCGGGTCTGGACAAGCCCCGACCATCTCTACCGCTGGTGGGGGCCGAAGGATTTCACCACGCCTTCGGTGAAGATGGATTTTCGTCCCGGTGGCGCCTATCGCACGGTCATCCGCTCGCCGAAGGGCGCTGACCACATCATGGTCGGCACTTATCGGGAAATCGTCGAGCCGGAACGCATTGCCTTCACCTTCTCATGGGAAGGCGAGGATGGTGAGCGTGGTCTGGAAACCCTGATCACCGTGACTTTCGCCGACGAAGGCGGCAAGACCCGGTTGAGCTTCCATCAGGCGCCGTTCCAGACGGTCGAAAACCGCGATTCGCACGGCCAAGGCTGGGGCGAGGTTCTGGATCGATTGGCGGGCTATCTGGCTGTCGGCGATCACGCCGGGCTGGAGTAGAAGCCCGACGTCTTTCCGGGGAGCCTTCGACGCGGCCCGTCGAACGCTTCAGGATGCCTCAGGCCACGATGTTGCGCGTGAACTGTCCGGCGGTGCGGTAGCGCCACAGGTAGCTCGGCAGGATCGTGCCGGTGGATTGCGGCGTGATGCCGAGGCTGGCGAAGGTGCGCCCCTCGTGCGCGGCTTCAGCCGACACGACATTGTCCGACTTCAGCAGCGTCACCTGGTCGCTTGTCAGCAGCTTGCCCGGCAGCATGCCCAGCACCGAACCCTGCAGGCCGGCCAGCCACCAGGGCACTGGCACCAGCAGGCGGCGGCGGCCGATCACCTCAAGCATTTCCTCCATGCACTGGCGGAAAGTCATCACGTTGGGGCCGCCCAGCTCATAGGTCTTGCCGTGCTCGATGCTGCCTTCGACCGCGCGGGCGACCGCCTCTGCGACGTCGTCGACATAGACCGGCTGGAACTTCGTGTTGCCCCCGCCGATCAGCGGCAGCGCCGGCGAGAAGCGGGCCATGTTGGCAAAGCGGTTGAAGAACTGGTCCTCCGGGCCGAACACGATCGACGGACGCAAGATGGTCGCGTCGGCAAGCGTCTCGCGCACGGCGCGCTCACCGGCCGCCTTGGTGCGGGCATAGGAAGAGGGGGAATGTTCGTCGGCGCCCAGCGCCGAGACATGGGTGAAGCCTGCACCGATCGCGCGGGCGGCTTCGGCAACGGCGCGCGCGCCGAAATCATGTACGACCGGGAATTTCTGGCGGCCGCCTTCGTCCAGAATGCCGACGAGATTGACGACATGATCGGCACCTTCGACCGCGCGATCCACCGACCAGCGCACGCGCACATTGGCCTGCACGGGCTGGATCTGCCCGGCATTGCCGAGCGGCTGCAGATGGCCGGCAAGATCGGGCCGGCGGCAGCCGACGCGAATGCGATAGCCGCGCATGGCCAGCGCACGCACCACATGCCGTCCGATGAACCCGGATCCACCGAAAACGGTGATGAGCTTGGGGATCTGGAGGATTTCGGTCATGTCTGGCTCCGCTCGTACCCTTCTGGCTTGGCTAGGCCCGTTCATAATGATTTTCGCAGGAAAGGCAAAGGGCGCGCGCCGTTGCCTCGCAGGCCAGGCGCATTTTCCCGTCACACGGACACGCCTGGCGCCGCACATCCGGTTAAAACAGCGAGATAAAGCGGAACAAGAATATTCGTCCGGATGATCGCGCGCTCTGTTGCGCAAAGGAAAACACCCGCCGGCAGGGCGCGGCGGGTGTATGGCAGGGCGTGGAGTTTCCGGCGTGTCCGCCAGGGCGTCAGAATTCCTTGCCGATCCTGGCGTCCACCGAATGGCGGTTGCCGCCGCGAATGGCGAAGAAGAGGAAGATCGCTGCCCACAGGATCGACTTCTCCGCGCCCGAATAGCCCTGGCCCACAGTGATCCAGTGGAACCAGACGGTGACCAGCAGCACGATCATTGCGGCAAACGAGGCCGGGCGGGTCAGCAGCCCGATGGCGATGAGGATGCCGCCAAAGAATTCGGTTGCCGAAAGCAGGGGCGACCAGAACGCGCCGGGATAAAAGCCCAGCCCCTCGACCATCTCCACCGCGCCGAAAGGGTTGACGATCTTGGAGGCGCCGTGCGTCACCAGCGCCAGGCCGGCGACCACGCGCAAGATGGTTTCGGCAAGATCATGCAGCCCCGAATAAAGGCCGCCCAAGGCGGGAATGATCAGGCGGCGGCTGGAAGGGGTAGGGACGTCGGTCAAGATTCTCTCCTGTTGTTGCACCGCACAGGGCAAAGCGGGCCACACACGGTCAAGTCAACAATCTTTGATAAAAAGTTGAAGTTACTATTCATGTTTTTGTCGGGGAACCATCTCCGCAAGCAGCCGTTGACCGTGCGGATGGCGCATGGCGCTGCCGTGAACCTCAATGAAATCAAGGAGATTCGGATGAACTGGAATCAGGTTGAGGGTAACTGGGAAAAGTTCAAGGGCCAGGTCCAGCAGAAGTGGGGCAAGCTCACCAATGACGATCTGGACGTCATCCAGGGCAAACGCAGGGAACTCGCCGGTCGCCTTCAGGCCCGTTATGGCAAGGCGTCCGAGGATGTCGAACGCGACATCGACGACTGGCTTTCCCGCCATTGAGCCGGCCTGACATCGGGTCGACCGCAGACCGGAAGCCCCGCCGCGTGCGGGGCTTTTTGTGCCGGCTGTTACCGTGCCGGCCAGTTGGCGATGCGCTCGTAGACGTTGCGGGCAATGATGAGGCCCTGCTTTTGCGATTGCTCGCGCGCCGTACCCTTGGCGATGCCGGGTATGTGGATGCCGTAGTCACCCGCCAGCCGCTTCACCTGCCCGGCCATGCGTTCCGAGAAATCCGGATCGAACAATTTGGGTTCGATTGCCAGAACGAACAGGCCGCTGCCGGGGTTTTGCGCGCCGCTGGTGAAGGAGGGCGCGTCGAGCGACCAGTTGGCGTTGCCAAGTCCGGCCGCCAGCACTTCCACCATCAGTGCAATGTTTGCGCCGCGCGCGCCGCCGAAGGCAAGCAGGGCACCTTTCACCGCGGCCTTTGCATCGGTGGTCGGGTGGCCATCGGCATCGAGCGCCCATCCCTCGGGAATGGCGCGCCCTTCGGCGGCTGCTTTGCGGATATTGACGAAGGCGGTGGCGCTCGAAGCCTGGTCGATGACCAGCGGCGCGCTGCCCGCAATCGGTGCGGCAAACGCCAGCGGATTGGTGCAGAACACCGGGCGCGTCGAGCCGGAGCCGGCAAGCAGCGCCGGCCCGTTGGTGGCGGCCAGCGCAACCAGCCCCGCTTCGGCGAGCCGCCCGGCGAAGTAGCCCAGCGCGCCGCAGGTATAGGCGTTCTTCTGGGCGAAGGCGGCGAGGCCGAATTGCTGCGCGGTCTGTGCGAGATCGTCGAAGGCGCGGTCGAAGCCGAGATGCGCCGATCCGCCCATGGCGTCGGAAAGGATGATGGCCCCTGCCGGCCGCGACAGTTCGGGCTCAGCCGCGCCCTTGATGCGGCCTGCTTTGAGCGCCTCCAGATAGTCGAGAAAATGTGCCATGCCGACGCTGGGCTGGCCGTCACGCTCGGCGGCGACGGAGGCATTCGCCAACGCCCGAGCGGTTGCGGCGCTTGCCCCGGCACGCATCGCCGCGGCTCGGCACAGGGCGGCCGCGTCGGAGAGAGCGAGTGTGACGGTTTCCGTCATGGTCAGCCGAGCCGCGTGGGTATGCGCGCTTCCAGCCTGCGGAAGAGGAAGACGATGATGCCGGTGATGCACAGATAGACCAATGCGAGCAGAAGCAGCGGCTCGTAGACAATATAGGTGTCCTGCCGCACGCGCGATGCGACCGCATAGATGTCGACGACGGTGATGGTGGCCACCAGCGGCGTTGCCTTGAGCTGCAGCACGGTTTCGCCCGCCAGCGTCGGCAGCGCGCGGCTCACCGCCTGCGGCAGCCAGATGCGCCGGAATATCTTCCAGCGGCGCATGCCGAAGGCGCGTGCCGCCTCGATCTGGCCGCGCGGCACGCCGGCAAAGGCGCCGCGCATCACCTCGCCTTCATAGGCGGCAAAGGAGAGCGTCAATGCCAGTACGCCGTAAGGCCATGCCTGACGCAGATATGGCCACAGCTCGGACTGCCTGATCCACGGAAATTGCGGAAACAGCGAGCCGAGGCCGAAATAAAGCAGCCACAGTTGCAGCAGCAGCGGTGTGCCGCGGATCACCGTGCAGAAGGCTTTGGCAGGCCATGCCAGCCAGATCGGCCCGGCGGCCTGCGCGAGGCCGAGCGGTACCGCGAACATGAAGCCGATGGCGCATGTCAGCACCAATATCCAGATGGTGCGCCAGAGCCCGGCCGCGATCAGCCCATAATAATTGGGCAGCCAGTCCCAGCGCATGAAGATGGCCGCAGACAGCACCAGCGCCAGCCCCACGGCCATCAGGCCGATACGGTGCGGTTGCAGCCAGCCCCGAGGGCGGCGCTGCGGCTTTGCAGGGTCGGCGAGGCTGATGGTCATGCCGCGCCCTCCGTGACCGATGGCAGGCCGCGCCGCGCCCAGCGTTCGATGCGCCCGATGATGGTGTTGGAAAACAGTGTCAGCAGCAGATAGAGCATGCCGGCGGCGACGAAGAAGGTGAAATAGGCCTTCGTCGCGCCTGCCGCCTGCCGCGTCACCAGCGTCAGCTCGTTGAAGCCGACGACGGCCAGCAGGGCAGTGTCCTTGGTGGCGATCAGCCAGAGATTGGCCAGCCCCGGAATGGCATAGGGCAGCATCGCCGGCAGCGTGATGCGCCGCAGCATCTTGCCCGGCGACATGCCATAGGCGCGCGCGGCCTCGATCTGGCCTTGCGGCACGGCGAGGATCGCGCCGCGCAGAACCTCCGTCGCATAGGCGCCCTGCACGAAGCCGAGCACGACGATGCCGGCGACCAGCCCGTTGATGTCGATGCGCGCATAGCCCATGGCTTCCAACGCGCGGTTCACGAGGTCGGTGCCCGCATAATAAAGCAGCAGGATCAGCACCAGTTCGGGCACCGCGCGCACGACCGTGGTGTAGATTTCCGCCAGATCGCGCAGGATGGGCCCGCCATACAGCTTGGCATAGGCGCCGGCCGTGCCGATGGCGAGGCCAAGCCCGAAGGCGCCGATGGCGATCTGGACGGAGTTGGCGAGGCCGCGCAACAGATTGCCGCCCCAGCCCGGCGGCGTCGGCGAAAGAAGTTCAAGCGTGCCGCTTTGCAGCAGAGGCGTGAGGAATGTCGAAATCGGTGCGGCCCTCGATCTGGCGCCGTCCGCCAGCCTGCACGGAAAAGACAGGCGGATCGGCATGATGGCAGCTTCGCCGCGCCTGGGGCGGCAGGTCAAAAAGCCTGCGACGGCTTTCGATCAGACCCGGTGCCCGGTCAGCGGATAGGCGCAGCGCAGCAACCCGTTTGAGCCCGCGCCTGGCAGTGACAGGCGCGGGGGGAGCGGAACTTGCGTCAGCCGCCGAAGATGTCGAAGTCGAAATATTCCTTCGAAATCTCGTCATACTTGCCGCTGGCGCGGATGCCCTTGATGGCGGCGTTGATCTTGTCCTTCAGCTCGGAGTCTTCCTTGCGCAGGCCCACGCCGACGCCGGGGCCGAGCACTTCCAGGTCTTCCGCGACGTCGCCCTTCATGTCGCAGCATTCCTTGCCCTGATCGGTGGCGAGGAAATCGTTGAGCGCGATGGCGTCGGCCTGCACCGCATCGATGCGGCCGGCGGCGAGATCGGCATTGGCCTCGTCCTGGGTCTGGTAGATCTTGATCTCGGACGCGCTGTCACCGAAATGTTTCTTGGCGTAGACCTCATGCACGGTCGAAACCTGCACGCCGAGGATCTTGCCTTTCAGCCCTTCGGGGGTGGCGTCGAAGGTCTCGCTCTTCGGCCCGATGATGCCGGTCGGCGTGTTGTAGTATTTGTCGGAGAAGGCAATGGTCTTCTGGCGCTCGGCCGTGATCGACATGGAAGCGACGATCATGTCGATCTTCTTGGTCGTCAACGCCGGAATGATGCCGTCCCACGAGATCGGCGTGATCTCGCATTCGAGCTTGGCCTCACCGCACAGCGCATTTGCGATCCGGACTTCCCAGCCGTCCCACTTGCCCGAAGCGTCGGGCGAGGCGAAGGGCGGGTAGGGCTCGGCGGCGATGCCCACCTTCAGCGTGTCGGCCTGTGCGGTCGCCATGCCGGCAACGCCCAGCAGCAGCGCCGCCGCGGCGATCTTCAAACCTTTCAACATATGCAAGTCTCCCGTTTTATCGTTGAGTGTTCCCGTTGTTTCGTCCGCTTGCATCAGCCGATGTTGCGGATGAATTGTTTGAGGCGCTCCGATTTCGGCGCGCCGAATATCTGTTCGGGCGGTCCCTCTTCCTCGACCTGCCCGTTGTAGAGATAGATGACGTGGCTCGCGACCTCGCGCGCGAACTTCATTTCGTGGGTGACGAGGATCATGGTGCGGCCCTCGCGCGCCAGATCGCCGATCACCTTCAAGACTTCACCCACCAGTTCCGGGTCGAGCGCCGAAGTCGGCTCGTCGAACAGCATGACGCGCGGCTGTATGGCGAGCGCGCGCGCAATCGCCGCTCGCTGCTGCTGGCCGCCCGACAGGAAGGCCGGGTAGACGTCGCGTTTTTCGGCAAGCCCCACGCGCGCCAGAAGCTTTTCGGCGGTAGCGATCGCTTCGTCGCGCCTGATGCCCAGCACGTGCACCGGAACCTCGATGACGTTTTCCAAGAGCGTCATGTGGCTCCACAGGTTGAAGCTCTGGAACACCATGCCGAGCCGCGAGCGGATGCGCTCGATCTGGCGGCGGTCGGCGGGCACGCTGTGGCCGTGCCCATCCTGCTTCAGCCGGATTTCCTCGCCATTGACGCGGATGAGGCCGCTGGTCGGATTCTCAAGGCAGTTGATGCAGCGCAGAAGGGTGGACTTGCCCGAACCGCTGCCGCCGATGATGGCGACCACGTCGCCGTCGCGCGCCGACAGCGACACGCCCTTCAGAACGTGCAGTTCGCCGAATTTCTTGTGCAGGTTTTCGATGTGGATGGCTTCGGCCGCGCCGTTCGGCGCTAGGCCCCGTGCGATGCTCGCGGCACCCTCGACGCTCATCGGCGACGCTCCGCGTGGCGCCTGGCGATCCATCGGATGCTTGTGCTGCTACTCATCATACGTCACGAAACCCTGCCCTGATGCCAGCATGGACCTACTGGCGCAAGCCCGTCAATCCCCGTTCATTACGGCACTTGCGGCGTTGTTATGCAAGTGTATAAGTAGCGGCATGTGAAATTTTGATCGCTTTTTTCAGCGAAGGAGGCGCCCGTGAATGCATTCGGCTCCCAGTCCATGGCCGCCCCGCTGCGGCGGGTCCTGATGCGTTCCGCAACGAACTCCATGCGCGACGCCGACAGGGCCGCGTGGCACTATGGCCCCGGTTTCGACCCCTCGCGCGCGGCCATGCAGCATGCTGCCTTCGCCGATCTTGTCGCGGCTTCGGGTGCGACGGTCGAATGGGTTGGAGACCGCGAGGATGGCCTTTCGGATTCGGTGTTCACGCACGACCCGTCGCTGATGACCGATCACGGCGCGCTGATCCTGTCGATGGGCAAGGATCTGCGCAAGGCCGAGCCCGCGCTGCATGAGGCCACCTATCGGCGGCTCGGCATTCCCATTCTCGGACGTGTCGAGGCGCCTGGGCAAGTGGAGGGCGGGGACTGCGTCTGGGTAGACAAGCACACGCTGGCCGTCGGGCGCGGCGTGCGCACCAATCAGGAAGGCATTCAGCAGCTTGCCAACATCCTCGGGCCTCATGGCGTGCTGGTCTATGGCTTCGATCTGCCGCTGTGGCAGGGCGAGGAAGCCTGCCTGCATCTGATGTCGGTGATCAGTCCGCTGGCGGACGATCTGGCGCTGGTCCATGCGCCGTTGCTGCCTGCGGCCTTCTACCAGATGCTGTGCGGCCGGGGAATCACGCTGGTTCATGGAGATGCCGACGAGTTTCATGCCTCCAACGGCCTCAGTCTCAACGTGCTGCCGACCGCCCCGCGCGAAGTGATCGCGGTGGCCGGCTTCCCGAAGACCCAGGCCGCGATGGAAGCGGCCGGCTGCGTGGTCAGGACCTTCGAGGCCGATGCGCTGTGCATCGCCTGCGAGGGTGGCCCCACCTGCCTGACCCGGCCGATTCTGCGGCAATGACCGTATCTTCCCGCCGCAAGTTTCGCCGTGAGGGCGAGGGGCGGCGGCGCCAGGACCTGATCGAGGCGACGCTGGATTGCGTTGCCGAGAAGGGTTTGCAGGGCGCCACCGTGCGTGCCATTGCGCTGCGCGCCGGCGTGACCGGCGGGCTTATCCGGCACTATTTCCCCGGCAAGGAAGAGCTGTTGCAGGCGGCCTATGCCACCATCGTCGGGCGCATGACCGAGCAGGCCAAGGCCGCCCTTGCCATGGAGGGCGCGGGGCCGCGCCGCCGGCTTGCCGCCTTCGTGGCCGCCAATCTCGGGCCGCCGGTGGTGGACACGCGCGTGTTTTCGCTCTGGGCGGGCTTCATCGGCCGGGCGCATTCCGATCCGGCCCTGTCGGTCGCGCATCGCGAAGGCTATCTCGGCTTTCGCAACGAGGTCGAGGCGCTGGTGGCCGAGGTGCTCGAAGCCGAGGGCCGTGTGGCCGGCAAGGCCGAGCTGCGCCGCCATGCCATCGCCATCAACGGCATCATTGATGGGCTGTGGATCGAGGGTTGCCTGGCCAGCGACATTTTCGAGCCGGGAGAACTTGCCGATATCGGCATCGCCACGGTCGAGGCGCAGCTCGGCCTGAATTTACGTGAGGAGGAAAAGACATGACCACCGTGGGGGAGGCGCTGATCTCGTTGCTCGAGGCGCATGGGGTCGATACCGTTTTCGGCATTCCGGGCGTTCATACCGTTGAGCTTTATCGCGGGCTGGCGGGATCGAATATCCGCCATGTAACGCCCCGCCACGAACAGGGCGCGGGCTTCATGGCCGACGGCTATGCGCGGGTGACGGGAAAGCCGGGCGTCGCTTTCGTCATCACCGGGCCGGGGCTCACCAACACGCTGACGGCGATGGGGCAGGCAAGGGCCGATTCCATCCCCATGCTGGTGATTTCCGGCGTCAACGCCATGCCGACGCTGGGCAAGGGGCTGGGCTTCCTGCACGAACTGCCCGACCAGCGCGGTATGATGGAAAAGGTTGCGCTGTTCTCGCAGCGCATCGAGCATGGCCACGAACTGCCCGAAGTACTGGCGCGCGCCTTTGCGCTGTTCGCCTCGGTTCGTCCGGGGCCGGTGCATATCGAGATTCCGACCGACATCATGGGCAAGGCCGTCGAAGGGCTTGCGCCGCATCCGGTCGAGGCCACGGCACCGCAGGCCGATCCTGCCACTTTGGCCGAAGCGGCACGCATGGCCGGCGCGGCCCGGCGTCCGCTCATCCTTGCCGGTGGCGGTGCCAAGATGGCGGAAGCGCCGTTGCGCAGGCTCGCCGAGCTCATCGATGCGCCTGTGGTTGAAACCGCCAATGCGCGCGGACTTCTGCATAAGCACCCGCTTGGCGTGCCGGCAAGCCCCAGCCTGAAGGCGGTAAGGGCGCTGATGGCCGAGGCCGATCTGGTGATCGCCGCCGGTACCGAATTCGGCCCGACCGACTACGATATGTACGGCGACGGCGGTTTCGTGAAGCCGGATAACCTCATCCGCATCGACATCGACGGCAAGCAGATCGGCCGGCATCCGGCCACGCTGGGCGTCCGCGCCGATTGCGGTTCGACGCTGGCGGGAATGGCGGACCTGCTTGCCGCCGCGCGCCGCAACGCCTCCGAGGAAGGTTGGGGTGCGGCACGGGCCGGGAAGGCACGCGACGAGGCGCTAGAGGAAATCGGCCCAGTCCTGCGCGGTCAGGTCGAGGCGGTGGAGATGATCCGCGACGCGCTGCCGGGCGCGATCATCGTGGGCGATTCCACGCAGCCCATCTATGCGGCCAATCTCTATTACGATCACGACCGCCCGTCGGGCTGGTTCAACGCCGCCACCGGTTTCGGCGCGCTGGGTTTCGGCCCGCCCGCGGCCATCGGTGCCGCGCTTGCCGTGCCGGATGCGCCGGTCGTCTGCCTGTCGGGCGATGGCGGCTTCCAGTTCACCCTGCCGGAACTGGGCGCGGCCCTCGATGCCGATGCCCCGGTCATCTTCGTGGTGTGGAACAATCGCGGCTACCGCGAAATCGAAACCTCGATGCGCGATGTCGGCGTCGAACCGGTCGGCGTGTCGCCCGCTCCGCCGGATTTCTGCAAGCTCGCCGAGGCCTACGGCATGACGGCCGAAAAGCTGGAGGCGCTCTCCGATCTTCCCGAAACGCTGAAGCGGGCGCGGGAAACGGGCAGAGCGTGTCTGATAGAGATTACGGTGGAGTAGGGGGCGGCGAATACGCCCGATCGGGTACCCCCACTCCTGACCCCTCCCCACAAAGCGGAGGGGTACCTTGCTGCGCGCCCGCCAACGCCAACCCCAACTCGTGGGTGCGAATGGCGATGAAGTCATATCCTCCCCTCGTGGCGAGGGGCGGGGGTATGGCCGGTCAACCTGTTCCAAAGCCTTGCCGTCGAAGCTGGCTTGAGCCCCTCAATGATGCAGGTCGATGATCGGCTTGGGCTGCACCAGTTCCACCGACCAGTCGGTCGGCCGCTCGATCATGCGGTGTACGCGCGGCGGCTCGGTGCCGCTGTGCAGCTTGCGGATGCGCTCGCTGATGAAGGCGTCGGCATGGGTCATGCGCTGGTTGTGGCGTATATATTCCACCCAGGTCGGCGTGTGGTAGGTTTCCATCCACAATTCCGGGTTCTCCATGTCGCGTGACAATGTCCATTGCCGCGCGCCGTCGCGGCGGCGGATGCGCCGGCGCTCCGCCATCACGTCGAGGAATGCCGAAACGTCTTCCTCGCGGATGGTGTATTCGATCATGATGGTGATCGGGCCGCTGCGCGGTTTCACGTCCAGCGCCAGATGGGGTTCCTTCCAGCGGTTGAGCGGGTCGAGATTGAGCGCGGTCTGCTCCGGCAGGGTGAACCATTTGAGCCCGAGTGCCGCGCCTGCGATCATCAGGGCCGCCGAGATCAAAAGCGCCTGTCCCGGGCCATATTCCTCGGCCACGAGGCCCCATATCCAGCTTCCCAGCGCCATGCCGCCGAAGGTCGCCGTCTGGTAAATGGAAAGCGCGCGGCCCACCACCCAGCGCGGAGTGGACATCTGCACGGTGACGTTGAACAGCGACAGCGAAATCACCCAGCTTGCGCCGCCGATCAGCAGCGCCGTGCAGGTCAGCCATGACATGGTGCTGACGCCGGCAATGGCCGCGCAGGCCGCGAAGCCGACGAAGCCCAGCCGCACGATCCATTCGGTGGTCAGCACCTGCCGCAGCCGTGCGCTGATCAATGCCCCGCCGACCGCGCCGATGCCGAAGGCGCCGAACAGCACACCGTAGAGCAGCGGGCCGCCCTGCACGATGTCGCGCGCCACCAGCGGCAGCATCGCCATCATCGAAATGGCGGTGAAGCCGAACACGAAGCTGCGTAAAAGCACCTTTTCGATGTTGGGCGACATGGCCACGTAGCGCAGCCCCGCCGTCATGGCGATGCCGATGGTCTCGCGCGGCAGGGTGTTCTGCGTTTCCGGCGTTTTCCAGCGCAAAAGCACGAAGATCAGCGCGAAATAGCTGACCGTGTTGACAGCGAAGGCCGCCGCCGCCCCCGCTGCCGCCACGATGACGCCGCCGATAGCCGGACCGACCGAGCGGGTCAGGTTGAAGCCCATGCTGTTGAGCGCCACCGCCGCCGGCAGGTCCGAACGCGGCACCATGTCGCCCACCGAGGCCTGCCATGAAGGGCTGTTCAGCGCGCTGCCGCAGCCGATCAGGAAGGTGAAGGTCAAAAGCAGCCAGGGCGTCATGACGCCGAGATAGGAGGTGAATGTCAGCACCACCGAAACCGCCAGCATGAAGCACTGCGCCGTAAGCATCACCTTGCGCCGGTTGAAGCTGTCGGCGATGGCGCCCGAGGCGAGTGAAAACAGCATGATGGGCAGGGCGGTGGAAGCCTGCACCAGCGCCACCATGTCCACAGAGTTGGAAATGGCAGTCATCATCCAGGCCGCGGCGACGCTCTGGATCAGGCCGCCGAAATTCGATGCCAGGCTCGCGGTCCATACGGAGCGGAAGATGCGGTGCTTGAAAGGGGCCAGTGGTGAAGTGCGCTCGATCGCGGCGTGATTTTTCATTTTGTCCGGCGGGCCACCCTGTCAGATCGCGGCGATTGTCGATCACGTGAGTCGGTCGGTTTTATGTCAGCCTAGAGCAATGTTTGCCGGGATGGAATTTCGTTCCGTGCTTTCCGCTTCTGGCCCAAACAAAAACCCCGCCGGATCGCTCCGGCGGGGTCGCTGTGTGCTTGCAGTGCAAGACAGACGATCAGTCTTCCTTGCTCTGCTTCTTGAGGGCCGCGCCCAGGATGTCGCCGAGCGAAGCGCCGGAGTCGGTCGAGCCGTACTGTGCGACTGCTTCCTTCTCTTCGGCAATTTCCAGCGCCTTGATGGAGACCTGCAGCTTGCGGGTCTTCTTGTCGAAGGCGATGACGCGGGCGTCCACCTTCTGGCCGACGGTGAAGCGCTCGGGGCGCTGCTCGTCGCGGTCGCGCGACAGGTCGGAACGCTTGATGAAGGTCTCGATGTCGTGGTCCACCAGACGCACGTCGATGCCGCCATCCTTGATGCCGGTCACTTCGCAGGTCACGACGGCGTTCTTGCGCAGTTCGCCCGAAGAGGCGGCCTCGCCGACGGCGTCACGCGAAAGCTGCTTGATGCCGAGCGAGATGCGCTCCTTGTCGATGTCCACGTCGAGAACCTGAGCCTTGACCACGTCGCCGCGGTTGTACTCTTCGATGACCTGCTCGCCCGGACGGTTCCAGTCGAGGTCGGACAGGTGCACCATGCCGTCCACGTCGCCTTCCAGGCCGATGAACAGGCCGAACTCGGTCTTGTTCTTGACCTCGCCCTCGACGGTCGAGCCGGTCGGGTGGTTGCGGGCGAAGGCTTCCCACGGGTTTTCCAGCGTCTGCTTGAGACCCAGCGAGATGCGGCGCTTGGCCGGATCGACTTCCAGCACGACCACATCGACTTCCTGCGAGGTCGAGAGGATCTTGCCGGGGTGCACGTTCTTCTTCGTCCACGACATTTCCGAAACGTGGATCAGGCCCTCGATGCCCGGCTCCAGCTCGACGAACGCGCCGTAGTCGGTGATGTTGGTGACCGTGCCGGTGATCTTCTTGCCGAGCGGGAACTTGGTGCCGATGTCGGACCACGGATCGCTCTCGAGCTGCTTCATGCCCAGCGAGATGCGGTGCGTCTCCTGGTTGATGCGGATGATCTGCACCTTGACCGTCTGACCGATGTTGAGGATTTCGGTCGGATGGTTGACACGGCGCCAGGCCATGTCGGTGACATGCAGCAGGCCGTCGATGCCGCCGAGGTCAACGAAGGCACCGTAGTCGGTGATGTTCTTGACCACGCCCTCGACCACCTGGCCTTCCTCGAGGTTCTGCACGATTTCCGAACGCTGTTCGGCGCGCGACTCTTCCAGAACCGTGCGGCGCGAGACGACGATGTTGCCGCGGCGCTTGTCCATCTTGAGGATTTCGAAGGGCTGCGGGTTGTGCATGAGCGGGGTGACGTCGCGGATCGGACGGATGTCGACCTGCGAACGCGGCAGGAAGGCAACGGCGCCGTCCAGATCGACGGTGAAGCCGCCCTTGACCTGATTGAAGATGACGCCTTCGACGCGCTCACCCTTGCTGAACTTCTCTTCGAGCTTGACCCAGCTCTCCTCGCGGCGGGCCTTGTCGCGCGACAGCATGGCTTCGCCCAGCGCGTTTTCGATGCGCTCGACATAGACCTCGACGGTGTCGCCGACCTTCAGCGTGCCGTCCTTGGCCTTGGCGCCGAATTCCTTCAGCGGGACGCGGCCTTCGACCTTCAGGCCGACGTCGATGATGGCCATGTCCTTCTCGATCGCGGTGATGAAGCCGCGAACGACCTGGCCTTCGCCCGAATGACCATCCGCGAAGGATTCTTCGAGCATGCTCGCGAAATCGTCGCGAGTGGGAGTTGCTTCTGACATATGATCTCCTGGAGTGTCCCGCTGTGCAGGGACTGGCGCCGTGGGTTCGTGTTGCGTTGGCCTCCCTGCGTTCCGGGCTTTTGAGCCCTGTTGCCGCCTGTGGCGGTCTATCGGCGCATGGAATGCTGGCAGGCCGGTTCTTGTCCGATATGGAGGTTTTCGCGGCTTCCGCAAGGGAAGGATCGTGAAATTCCGGCTCAGACTTTGCTTCTCTTGGCCAAAACGTCGTCAACGACTGCTTTTGCCGCCAGAAACGCGGCTTCTATATCCATTTCGGACGTGTCGAGCAAGTGCGCATCGGCAGCGGGCCTGAGCGGAGAATCGGCGCGCCCCATGTCGCGCTCGTCGCGACGCTGGATGTCGGCCAGGATTTCGGAAAACTCGGCATGGCCGCCCTTTTCCTCGATCTCGTTGAGACGCCGGCGCGCGCGCACCTGCGCACTTGCGGTCACATAGAGTTTCACGTCGGCATCGGGACAGACCACCGTGCCGATATCGCGCCCGTCGAGCACTGCCCCCTCGGGCTTGCGGGAAAATGCGCGCTGCTTCCCGACAAGGATGCGCCGAACCTCCGGGATGACGGCGACCTTGGATGCAGCCTCGCCCACCGCATGCGCTGACAGCACCGTGCGGTCGAGATGGCCGAGGTCCACGAGACGCGCGGCTTCGATGGCGTGGCCGGCGTCGTCCAGCGGCCAGCCCTTTTCGATAAGCTTGTGCGCGACCGCGCGGTAGCTCAGCCCTGTGTCGAGTTGGGCCAGATGGTAATAGTCGGCAAGCCGCCGCGCCAGCGTGCCCTTGCCCGCGCCGGCAGGGCCGTCGATGGCGATGAGGAGGGGCCGCGCTTGCGTCATGGTCTGGGCTCCTGGCTTGTTATGCCGCCGCGTCCATGGTTTCGATCTTCGCGCCCATGCCGGTCATCAGCCCCATGAATTCGGGGAAGCTGGTGGCGATCATGTTGGCGTCATCCACGGTGACGGGTTTTTCCGCGGCCAGCCCCATGATGAGGAAGCTCATGGCGATGCGGTGGTCGAGATGGGTTTTTACGATACCGCCGCCGAGCCCCTTGCCGCCGGGCCTGCCGCGCACGGCAAGCGTTGCCTCGCCTTCCGCGCAGTCGACGCCGTTGGCTTCCAGTCCACTCGCGACGGCGGCCAGGCGGTCGCTCTCCTTCACGCGCAGCTCTTCAAGGCCTGTCATCAGCGTCTCGCCTTCCGCGAAGCAGGCCGCGACCGCCAGCACCGGATATTCGTCGATCATCGAGGGCGCGCGCTCGGCCGGCACGGTGACGCCCTTGAGCTCGGAAGAGCGTACGTGCAGGTCGGCGACATCCTCGCCACCGGCATTGCGCTGGTTGAGCAGCTCGATGTTGGCGCCCATTTCCTGAAGCGTGGTGATCAGGCCGGTGCGGGTCGGGTTCATCAGCACGTTTTCGATCACGATGTCCGAGCCCGGCACGATCAGCGCCGCCACCAGCGGGAAGCCGGCGGAGGAGGGGTCGCCCGGCACCGCGATCGTCTGGCCGGAGAGCTTGCCCTGGCCTTCGATGCGGATATGGCGCACGCCGTCCTTGTCGGTTTCCACCTCCAGATTGGCGCCGAAGCCCTGCAGCATCTTTTCGGTGTGGTCGCGCGTCATCACAGGCTCGATCACGGTGGTGATGCCCGGCGCGTTGAGACCGGCCAGCAGCACGGCGGATTTCACCTGCGCGGACGCCATCGGCACACGGTAGCTGATCGGGGCGGCGACCCTGGGACCGCGCAGCGTCAGCGGCATGCGGTCGCCTGGCGACGACTTCAGCACCTGCACGCCCATCTCGCGCAGCGGGTCGAGCACGCGCGCCATCGGCCGCCCGGACAGCGAGGCGTCGCCGACGAAGGTGGTTTCCATGTCATAGGTGCCCACCAGCCCCATGGTGAGGCGCGAGCCTGTGCCGGCATTGCCGAAATCGAGCGGCGCCCGCGGCTCCAGCAGGCAGCCATTGCCGGTGCCCTGGATGATCCATTCGCCGCCGCGCTTTTCGATCTGCGCACCCATCGCCTTCATCGCATCGCCGGTGCGCAGCACGTCCTCGCCTTCCAGCAGGCCGGTGATGCGGGTCTCGCCCGAGGCCAGCCCGCCGAACATGAAGGAACGGTGCGAAATCGACTTGTCGCCCGGCATGCGGACGGTGCCGGAAAGCGCCGGCGACTTGGCCGCGACGGCCGGGAGGGGAAGGGTGTGCTGCGACATGAACGATAACCTCTTGGCAAATCCGGAAAGCGAGGCTTTCCTGTTGCTGGCGCGGTCTCCTATCATGGTCGTTCGCGCTGGTCATCCCCTTGCGGGAAGGCCGGTTGAAAGGGCTGCTGCAGCGCGGAAAAATCGCGACTTTTTGGCTTTGACAGCGTCCGAAACTGTGGTTAAGGGGACCGAAACTTGAAAACGAGGATCCACGGTGGCTAAACCAGAACTTGGCACGAAGCGCATTGATCCTGAAACGGGCCGTAAATTCTACGACCTCAATAAGGATCCGATCGTTTCTCCCTACACGGGAAAGACCTATCCGAGGTCCTTCTTCGAGACGACGACAAGCATCAAGTCTGCCGAAGAGGACGAGGAAGAGGTCGAGGAGCGCAGCGTCGATACGGAAGAAGAGGGCGCGGAAGTCGTGTCGCTCGAGGATGCCGACGACGAAATCAAGGGCAACGACGATCTCATCTCCATCGATGACGAAGAAGATGTCGATCTCGGCGATGATGACGACGATACCTTCCTCGAGGACGAAGAGGACGAGGACAACGACGTTTCCGGAATCGTCGGCGTCGGGGACGACGACGAAAGCTGATGTTTTGCTGATGCGCCGCATGGTCGGCGCATCAGATTGCCGGCGTCCGTTCGGATGCACCAGGGACGATCCGGCACCTCGAACGAGCATCGGAATATTCCGAAAACCGGTTTCCATTTTTCGGTCCGATGCCCGGCTGTGAGAAAAAGCTCGAAAGAGGCTTGATCTTCTCAAAAGGCGGCGCTAGAAGCCGCCTCACGGTCGGTGCGGGCGAAACGCCTGAACGACCTTCCCGCCGGAAACGGCACCCGGTTTCGCCGGTTTGTGGGGCCATAGCTCAGCTGGGAGAGCGCCTGCATGGCATGCAGGAGGTCAGCGGTTCGATCCCGCTTGGCTCCACCAAATTTCACAACTCCCCGATCTGGTGGTTTTTGAACGCTCGAAAGAGCGGTTCCATTCATATTTCCGTCTGTCGCGCTTTCGCGTGTCGGGGTCGACGCGTGGAAACCGCCGCATCGGCGCGCTTTTTCGCCGATGCGAGGCTGTTTTCCGCCCCGGCGGATTGCGGCGTCAAACCCCTGTCGTCGGCCTCGGCTTGGTGCCGTCGATGAAGCGCTCGTAGCGGAACGGTTTCGGATCGACGATCGGCGAATCACCCGTGGCGAGATTCGCCGCCAGCCGCCCCGCGGCGGGGCCGATGCCGAAGCCGTGGCCGGAAAAGCCGGTGGCGATCACCAGGCCGGGCAGCGATTGCACAGGCGAGATGACCGGAACCGCATCGGGCGTGGTGTCGATGAAGCCTGCCCAGCGCTGCAGCACAGGCGCCCCTTTCAACAAGGGGAAAACCTCCTCCATCTTCCGGTGCACCTCATCGAGACGCGCCGTCGCAGGCATGGGGTCGAGCGTGCGATGCTGTTCATAGACCGTCTGGTCGGGGTCGGTAGACGGCTTCAGGCCGAACGGGCCTGTGAAGAAATCCATCCCGGCGCGCAGGCGCACCATGCGCCAGTCCTGCATCAGCATCGGCAGGAAATCGGACAAATAGCGGAAGCTGCCGGGCACGATGTGGTGATAGTTGAGCATTCCGTCGGCAATCGTGTAGCCGCCGTCCAGTCTCTTGCGGTAGGCGAGGTTCCTGCCCCATGCCGCATTGTCGGGCCCGCCTTCCACCGGCCCGGTGCGCATGACGGACGCCCGCACCACCAGTTGCGGCAGCCTGATTCCGAGCGAGCCGCACAGATGGCTCGACCATGCGCCGCCAGCGATGATCACCGTGCCGGTACGAATCGCGCCCTTCTCCGTCACCACGCCGCTGATGCGCCCGCCCGTGGTTTCGATTTCCCGCACCGCGCAATTGGCAAGGATATGCGCGCCCGCGCGACGGGCGGCCCGTGCGATGGCGGGAGCGGCCTTCTGCGGTTCGGCGCGCCCGTCGCTCGGGGTGTAAAGTGCCGCGCGATAGCTGCGCGTTGCGCCCGGCATCAGGGCCGATAACGCCGCGCCATCGATGATATGGGTGTCGAGCGCATGGTCGCCGGCTATTTTCAGCCAGTTTTCCTGATGCGCGATGTCCGCATCGTTCTCGCACAGATAGAGGATGCCGGAGCGCCGGAAGCCGACATCCGTGCCGGTCAGTTCCTCCATCTGCGGCCAGAGCTTCAGCGCCTCGACGATCAGCGGCAGTTCGCGCGGATCGCGGCCCATGCGCCGGCACCAGCCCCAGTTGCGGCTTGATTGTTCGCCGGCGATATAGCCTTTCTCGCACAGCGCGACCGAAACACCGCTCTTCGCCAGGAACAGCGCCGCGCTGACGCCGATGATGCCGCCGCCGATGATGACGACGTCGGCGCTGTCGGGGCGGCTATCGTCCTCAGGAACCGGATCGACTTGCGGACCCATGCTTTTCTTCTCCCAAATGGCCGGATGATGCGGCACCGTCGCGGATGCTCTTTTGAAGCGTATTCGCTCCGGCGGCGCATTGTGCCTGCCGGGGCTATGCATAGGGCCTGAGCACCCGGCAATTTCGATGACGATGCGGCGGCTTTGCCACGCTTCAAAAACCGGGGTAACCGCCGCAAGCCCCACATTGCAAGCGAAATTGCCTCGTCTATAAGGCACGTGAGGAAACCGGACGACATGGCATCATGGCACAACAGATCGAACAGCTAATCTTGGCCCTTCAGGGCAAACTGGACAGCGCGGCCATCCTTGTTGGAGACGCGGTCGATCCGCGCTACAGCGACGATCTTTCCCACGAGGTTTCGCATCGCCCGGAAATCGTCCTGCGCCCGCGCAACACCGGCGAGGTCGCCGAGATTCTCAAGGCCTGCAACGCTGTCGGCCAGAAGCTGGTGACGCAGGGCGGGCGCACGGGTCTTGCAGGGGCTGCCCGCGTGCAGGCCGGCGAGGCGGTGTTGACGCTTGAGCGCATGACCGCGCTTTCGCCGGTCGAGCCGGCCACCGCTACGGTGATTGCCGAAGCGGGCGTGCCGCTGCAGATCGTGCAGGAGCATGCCGATGCCGCCGGCTTCATGTTCGCGGTCGATATCGGCGCGCGTGGCACCGCCACCATCGGCGGCAACATCTCCACCAACGCAGGCGGCATCCGTGTGCTGCGCTATGGCAATTTCCGCGCGCAGGTGCTGGGCGTGGAAGCCGTTCTGGCCGATGGCAGCGTGGTTTCCTCGCTCAAGGGCCTCGCCAAGGACAATAGCGGCTATGATCTGAGCCAGCTTTTCATCGGCAGCGAAGGCACGCTCGGCGTGGTCACCCGTGCTTGCCTGCGGCTGCATCCCAGGCCGGTAACGCAGTCGGTTGCCTTTTGTGCGCTGCCGTCGCTGGACGCGGCGATGGAACTGCTGAAATTCCTGCGCGCGCGTCTCGGCACGTTGCTGTCGGGCTTCGAGGTTATCTTCGATCCACTGATGAGCGAGATGGCCGGTGCGCTCGGCCTGCAGCCGCCGGTTGAACTCAACGCGCCGGTCTATGTGCTGACCGACATTCAGGGCATGTCGCCCGAAACCGACGAGACCGTCTTTGCCGAGGCGCTCGGACAGGCGATCGAGGACGGACTGGTGGCCGATGCGGTGCTGTCGCAGTCGGAGCGTGAATTCCAGACGCTGTGGGCGCTGCGCGACGACTGCAACACCTATCTCTTCGGGCTGGAGCCGATGCTGAGCCTCGATGTCAGTCTGCCGCTGCCGCGCATGGGCGAATTTCTGGCTCTGGCCAGGGAAGCGCAGAGAAAGGCCGATCCGTCGGGACGGGACTATATCTTCGGCCATCTCGGCGATGGCAATCTGCACTATTGCGTCAAGACCGACGCGCCGGACGCCGTGGCCAGGGCCGTGCTCGATTGTGTCGCCCGGACGGGCGGTTCGATTTCCGCCGAGCATGGTATCGGGCTGGACAAGAAGTCCTATCTGCATCTGTCGCGCAGCGCGGTCGAAGTCGCGGCCATGCGCCGGGTGAAGGCCGCGCTCGACCCCAACAATATCCTCAATCCGAGCCGCATATTCGACATGACGGCCTGACGGTCGCTTACGCGACCTCACATCGAATAGCGTACGCGACCGGCTTGCGAGGTGTCGTAGCCGGTCAGTTCGGCTGCGCGGCGGGTAGGGTTGTCACCGGCGAGGAAAGCCGCCAGGGCCTGGAACGGTGGCTGGAAATAGCTGCGCTGGCGCAGCAGCAGGTCGAAATTCTCCCATACCAGCGGCACGAAATCGAGCCCGGCGCCGCGCGCCGCCGCGCGCGTGGCAAGGCCACAATCGGCCGCGCCGGTGCGGATGGCGACCGCAAGGTCAGGGCCGGTCAGGCAGGGCGGCTCCAGCCGGTTGACGTCCGCGGGGGTGGCGCCAAGCCGTGCCAGCAGGGCCTCCAGCAGCATCTGCGCGCCGGCTCCTTTCTGGCGCATGGCGATCCTTGCGCCGGCAGCCAGTGCATCGGCCAGCGAGGCCAGCCCCAGCGGATTGCCGGGCGGCACCAGCAATCCTTGTTCGCGCCGGGCAAAAGCGATCAGTACGGCGTCATGCAGCCGCGGCATCGCCGCGACCGTCGCCACATTGGCGTCCTCGTCTTCGCTTGCCCCATGATAGTGGATTGCGGCGGCCAGCGCCTCGCCGCGCAGCAGGCGCTCGACGCCATTGGCCGACCCCTCGGCCAGCGTCGCGAGACCCGAGCCGGATTGCCGCAGGCACCATTCCAAAAGGTCGTCCTGGCTGCCCGCGACGATGGGCGGCGGCTCTCCCGCAATCATGCCGGCGGGGCGCATCAGGCCCGAAAGCACCCAGCGGTCGAGCTCACCGCGCGGAAACAGCCATTTGCCCGCAACCTTGCTGCAGGGAACCGCGCCCTCGGCGATCAGCTCGTAGAGCTTGCGCTCGCCAATGCGCAGATAGTCCGCAGCCTCGCTCGTGGTCAGGAAATCCATTCTGCATTCTTATGCATATTTCTGCGTATGTTCAAGAATTTGACAGATATGGAAACCTTGCCGTCAAATGATGAAAAGGGAGGGCGAAAATGCCGGAAGGCCTGGATGCCTGGCAGCTTATTGTCAGCGGCGATGCGACATTGTTCGCCATCGTGCGCCTGTCGCTGGCCGTCAGTCTTTCAGCGGTGCTGATCGCCACGATCACTGGCCTGCCGCTCGGCGCGGCGCTGGCGCTCACCCGCTTTCCCGGCCGCACCGGGCTTATCGTTATCCTCAACGGTTTCATGGGCCTGCCGCCGGTGGTGGTGGGCCTTGCCGTCTATCTGCTTTTGTCGCGTTCCGGCCCGCTCGGCTTCCTCGGCATTCTGTTCACGCCGCTTGCCATGGTGGTGGCGCAAGCGCTGCTGGTGCTGCCCATAATCGCCGCCCTCGCGCGCCAGACCATCGAGGACCTGTGGCGCGAATATCGCGACGAGCTCGCGGCCATGGATGTCGGCGCGGCGGGGCGCGTGGCCACGCTGCTGTGGGACAGCCGCATCAGCCTGTTGACCGTGCTGCTGGCGGGCTTCGGCCGCGCGGCGGCGGAGGTCGGCACCGTGATGATCGTGGGCGGCAATATAGACGGCTTCACCCGCACGATGACGACAGCGATCGCACTGGAGACATCCAAGGGCGACCTGCCGCTCGCCATGGGCCTCGGCATCGTCCTCATAGCCCTGATATTGCTGATCAATGCGGGGGTATGGGGCCTGCGCGTGTGGTCCGAGCGCCGGGTGGGTGCATAATGCGCGCGCCCCACAGCGATTTGCCACTGGCGCTCGACGAGGTTTCGTTGCGCGCCGGCGAGACGGGCATTCTCGACCGGATCAGTCTGACGATCCGACCCGGTGCGCCAACCCTCATCGTTGGTCCCAACGGTGCGGGAAAGTCGTCGCTGCTGCGCGTCTGCATGGGATTGCTGGCGCCCACTGCCGGGGGCGTGTCGTGGGGCGGGCGCAGGGATGCGCGGCCGTTGCGGCGCGCATTCGTGTTCCAGCGCCCGGTCATGCTGCGTCGCTCGGTTGCGGCCAATGTCGCCTATGCTCTTGCGCAGGCGGGCTGCCCGCGCCGGCTGCGTGCCCTGCGGGTCGAGGAATTGCTGGACAGCGTCAGCCTTTCCGGCCTGGCCGCCCGCCCGGCGCGTTCGCTGTCGGGTGGCGAGCAGCAGAAGCTGGCGCTTGCCCGCGCCCTGGCGCGCGATCCCGAACTCTTGTTTCTCGATGAGCCCACCGCCAATCTCGATCCCGCCGCCACCCGCGGCGTCGAGGAGATCGTGCGTGCGGCCGCTGGCGCGGGCATCAAGATCGTCATGGCTTCGCATGATCTCGGCCAGGTGCGGCGGCTGGCCGGCGAGGTGCTGTTCATGGTGCGCGGATGTCTGCGCGAGCAGAGCGAGGCCGATGCCTTTCTCGACCGCCCTTCAACACCTGAAGCCGCTGCCTTCCTGCGCGGCGACATTGTCCTTTAGACGCTGAAACGGAGTTTCCCCGATGTTACGCAGACACTTTCTTTTCTGCCTTTCCGCGCTGCTTGCGCTGGCTGCAGGAACGGCCGCGACTTTCGCCGAGGACCGCTCCATCGTGGTCGCCTCGACCACCTCGACGCAGGATTCGGGCCTGTTCGGCCACATCCTGCCGATCTTCAAGGACAAGACCGGCATTGAGGTGAAGGTGGTGGCGCTGGGCACCGGGCAGGCGCTGGACCTTGCCCGCCGCGGCGATGCCGATGTCGTCTTCGTCCACGCCAAGGCGCAGGAGGAAAAATTCCTTGAGGAAGGCCATGGCGTGAAGCGCTTCGACGTCATGTATAACGACTTCGTGCTGATCGGCCCCAAGAGCGACCCGGCAGGCGTGGCCGGCACCAGCGACATCGTCGCCGCGCTCAAGGCGATCCAGGAAAAGCAGGCGCCCTTCGTCTCGCGCGGCGACAGGTCCGGCACGCATGTGGCCGAGCTGAAGCTGTGGAAGGATGCCGGCATCGACATCGATGCGGCCAAGGGTCCCTGGTATCGCGATATCGGTCAGGGCATGGGTGCGGCGCTCAACACCGCCGGTGCCATGAACGCCTATGTGCTGTCCGATCGCGGCACATGGCTGTCGTTCAAGAACCGTGGCGACCTTGAGGTCGTGGTCGAAGGCGACAAGCGCCTGTTCAACCAGTACGGCGTCATGCTGGTCAGTCCCGACAAGCATCCGAACGTCAAGGTGGACCTCGGGCAGGCTTTCATCGACTGGCTGATCTCGCCCGAAGGGCAGCAGACGATCGCAAATTACAAGGTTGACGGCCAGCAGCTCTTCTTCCCCAACGCATCGCAGGGAAGCTGAGCCCGCGACCATTGCCAAGCCGCGTTCACATGGCCCATCATGGGCCATGATGTTTGCCCGTCCCAATGGTTTTGCGCTGACCGGTGTCGAGGCGGCGCTGGCGCTGCTGCTCGACGGCCTGGAGCCGGTCGCGCCGGTCGAAGTGCCGCTGATCGAAGTTGCCGGCTGCGTGGCGGCCGGGCAGCCGCCGTTGGCGCAGGCGCTGCCCACCGCCGACGAGGCCGTGATCGATGGCTGGGCCTTTGCGGCCGCCGACCTTGCCGGCGCATCCGCCTATTCGCCTTTCGTGCCGGTCTCGCCGCCTTCCTGGGTGGAGGTCGGTCAGCCCATGCCGGTCGGCTGCGACTGCGTGCTGGAGCCGGGACTGGTGGAGGAAATCGGGCCGCTGGTTCAGGTGCTGGCCGAAGCGGTTCCAGGACAGGGCGTGCGCCGTGCCGGAACCGACCTGCCTGCCGGCCATCCGCCGGTTGCTGCCGGGCGCCCGGTTTCACCGGCCGACCTGTTGCCCGCCCGTCGCGCCGGCGTGATCCGCTTGCAGGTGCGCCGGCCTTCCTTGCGCATCATCGATATCGCCGCGAGCGACGGCGCCAGTTCCGCATCCGAAACGGTTGCGGAACTGGCGCGGGCGGCGGGTGCGTCTATCCCGGCAGGCATCGAAACGACCGGCCGTGCCGTAGCGGATATCGTCGCGGCGCTGGATGCCGGATCGGCCGACCTTGTCGTGCTGGTGGGCGGCACGGGTGCCGGCCGTTCCGATGAGGTGGCTGCGGCTCTGGCCGCACATGGCGCGCTTGGTGCCCACGGCATTGCGATGGCGCCGGGCCGCACCACGGCCATCGGCCGGCTGCGCGGCATACCGGCGATTGCCTTGCCGGGAGCGCCGGATCAGGCGCTTGCCGGCTTTCTCGTGCTTGTTCTGCCGGTGATCGACCGCCTGACCGCACGATGCCCCCGGCAGGCCGAAACCTTGCCGCTGGCGCGCAAGATCGCGTCGTCCATCGGCGTCACGGAACTTGTCCTTCTGCGGCGCGGGGACAGGTCATGGATGCCGCTTGCCGCCGGGACGCTGCCGTTGCAATGCGTCGCGGCTGCCGATGCCTGGCTGACTGTCGGGGCCAACAGCGAAGGATTTGCGGCCGGCGCGGAAGTTTCCGCGTTTGCGCTGCGCAATGGGTGAATGAATGAACAATGCTTCTCCCCGCCCGGATGCCGCGACGGTCGCGGGCATCGAGCAGGAACAGTTTCTGGCGATCCTGTCGCGAGAGGAGGCACTGGCGCGCTTCGAGGCGGCGCTGTTTCCGCGCCCCATCGCTCTTGATGAACGGTTGCTGGGCGAAGCGCTCGGATCGGCGCTCGGCGCGGATGTGGTCGCACCTATCGACGTGCCGCCCTTCGACCGCGCCAATGTCGACGGTTTTGCCGTTCGCTCGGCCGATCTTGCCCAGGCCGGCGAGGCGCACGCCGCCCTCCTCGCCCTCAATGACGAACGCATCGCCTGCGGCACGCTGCCCGGCCTTGCCGTGTCGCCGGGCACCGCCACGCCGATCTCCACCGGCGGCCCGATCCCGCGCGGCGCCGACGCGGTGATCATGGTCGAGCACACCGAGCCGGCGGGCGAGGGCATCGAGGTTCGCCGCGCCGCGGGGCCCGGCCAGTTCATTTCCTATGCCGGTTCCGACATGGCGCGCGGCGAAACCCTGCTGCGGGCCGGAACCGTCATTGGCGCGCGTGAGGTGGGCATGCTCGCCGCTTGCGGCATTGCCGTCGTGACGGTGGCGCGCAAGCCGAGGGTGGCGGTGCTGTCCACCGGCGACGAACTGGTTCAGCCCGGCGCGCCGCTGCCGCCGGCCGGCATCTACGACACCAACGGCGCCATCGTTTCGGCGGCCATTGCTGAAAATGGCGGCGAGCCTGTCTTTCTGGGCGCCTTCCCGGACGACGAAGCGAAGCTGGAAGCGGCGATGCGCGCCGCCCTTGCGCAACACGACATGCTGATCCTGTCGGGCGGCACCTCGAAGGGGGCGGGCGACGTTACCCACCGCATCATCGCGCGGCTGGGCAAGCCCGGCATCGTGGCGCATGGCGTGGCGCTGAAACCCGGCAAGCCGCTGTGTCTGGCGGTCTGCGACGGCAAGCCGGTGGTCATCCTGCCGGGGTTCCCCACCTCGGCAATGTTCACCTTCCACGACATGATCGTGCCGGTGCTGCGCCGCATGGCGGGTTTGCCGCCGCGCACCGATGCCCATGTCGCGGCAACCGTGCCGTTGCGTGTGCCCTCCGAGCTTGGCCGCACGGAATTCGTCATGGTCTCGCTGGTCGAGGGGCGGGAAGGGCTGGTCGCCTATCCCACGGGGAAAGGCTCCGGCGCGATAACGTCCTTCACGCAGGCCGACGGTTTCGTCCGCATCGAGGCGCTGGCCGACCACCTGCCGGCGGGCACGCAAGTCGAGGTCACGCTGTTTACCCCGCAGGTTCATGTGCCCGACCTCGTCATCATCGGCAGCCATTGCACCGGGCTAGACCGTGTGCTGGCGCCATTGGCGCGTCAGGGTCTCTCGCTGCGTTCGCTGTCTGTCGGCAGCCTTGGCGGTCTGGCGGCCGCGCGGCGCGGCGAATGCGACCTCGCGCCCATCCACCTGTTTGACGACAAGACGCGGAGCTACAACGAGCCTTTCCTGTCGCCGGACCTCGAACTGGTGCCGGGCTGGCGACGCATGCAGGGTTTTGTCTATCGCAAGGGCGACGCGCGCTTCGAGGGTCTGTCGGCGCAGGCCGCCGTTGAGGCAGCACTTGCCGATCCCGCCTGCCTGATGGTCAACCGCAATCAGGGTGCGGGCACGCGCATTCTCATCGATGCGCTGCTCGCCGGCGCACGGCCAGACGGCTACTGGAACCAGCCGAAATCGCACAACGCCGTGGCGGCCGCCGTGTCGCAGGGCCGGGCGGATTGGGGCGTCACCATCGCGCCTGTGGCAGATGCGGCTGGGCTGGGCTTCATCGCGCTCACCGAGGAGCACTACGACTTCGCGCTTGTGTCGGCGCGGCGCGAGCGTCCGGCCGTGGAAGCTTTCTTGTCGGCGCTTCGCTCGCCGGAGGTGCGGCAGGCGCTGGAGGAAGCGGGTTTTCGGCCGGCATAGTTGTCGCAAGCCAGTTCAGTATTGCGTTCTTTCACGCCCCTCAGCCGGCCGCAACCCTGACACTTTCCTTGCAACGCGGAGATTGGCGAAAGCCGCAGTGACATCCAATCTCTCCCGTCCCAATGGGGGGAGATGCCCGGAAGGGCAGAGGGGGCAACGGAGGGCGATCATCCTGCCAGATTCGCCAACTACCCCGCCAGCGTGGCCAGCTTCTCCGCCTCGGCCAGATCTTCCACCGTATTGGCGTTGAAGAACGGATCCACCGGTTCGGCCGGCCACGACACGGTGGCGAGCGGATAGCGCGCGGTCCAGCGGTCAATCTTGCGGATGTCTTCCTTGACCAGTGCGTGGCGCAGTTCCTCGCGCAACGCCACGCTCCACAGGCCGATCACCGGATGCGACTGGCCGCCGGAGGCCGCCACCGCCAGCTTGGCGCCTTGCGCTGCGCGTGCTTCATGCAGGCGCGCCAGCAGATCGCGGGGCAGGAAGGGACAGTCGCCTGCAACGCTTGCCACCCATCGCACGCCGGGCCGGTTGTGCGCCGTCCAGTCGAGCGCCGCCAGCACGCCGGCCAGCGGTCCGGGAAAATCGGCCACGCTGTCGGCCACCACCGGCAGGCCGAAGGCGGAAAAGCGCGCGGGGTCGCCATTGGCATTCAGGATCACGCCATCGCATTGCGGCGCAAAACGCGCGATGACATGGTCGAGAATGGGTCGCCCGCCGATGGCGCGCATCGGCTTGTCGCCACCGCCCATGCGCCGCGCCAGCCCGCCGGCAAGGATCACGCCTATCGTCGTCGTGGCGTGCGTTTCGTCAGTCATCGTCGGCGCCTTTGCGTCTGTGGCGTGCTGCTTCCTCCTCGACGGAAGCGGGGTCCTGGTCGAACACGATGCGCTCCTCGCCCGAAAGCGCGACGAAGCGCTTGCCGCGTGCGCGGCCTACCAGCGTCAGCCCCGCCTGCCGGGCAAGCGAGACGCCCCAGGCGGTGAAGCCGGAGCGCGAGACGAGGATGGGTATGCCCATGCGAACGGTCTTGATCGTCATTTCCGAGGTCAGCCGTCCGGTCGTGTAGAGGACTTTATCGGCCGGGTCGATCCTGTTGCGGTACATCCAGCCGGCCAGCTTGTCGACGGCGTTGTGACGGCCGACATCTTCCATGTAGCAGATCGGCCGGCCCTCCTGGCACAGCACGCAGCCGTGGATCGCGCCGGCTTCGAGGTAGAGCGAGGGCATGGTGTTGATGCTCTTCGTCATTGCGTAGAGCCAGGAGGTGCGCAGCTCCGCATTGGGCAGGTCGATCTCCTCCAGCGCTTCCATCAGGTCGCCGAAGGCCGTGCCCTGGGCGCAGCCGGAAGTCAGCGTCCGCTTCTTCAGCTTGTGCTCGTAATTGGTGTGCCGCTCGGTGCGCACCACGGCCACCTGCAGGTCGTCGTCGTAATCGACGCCCGTCACCACATCGTCGGGCTTCAGCATGTTCTGGTTGAGCAGATAGCCGATGGCCAGATATTCCGGATAATCGTTGATCGTCATCATGGTGACGATCTCCTGCGCGTTGAGATAGAGCGTCAGGGCGCGTTCCACCGGCACGCGGATTTCCACCACGGCGCCGGTATGGTCGACGCCGGTGACGCGTTCTGTCAGGCGTGGATCATGCGGCTCTGGCATGATGATGGCCGGATCTTGCTTTGCGCGGATGTCTTGCATGGAACCTCGCGGGAGGTGGAACTGTCGCTTGACCCCCAGTCTATAGCCTGTTCAGATTTAGGCCAGACTCCAGATCGCGTGGAGAGTCACGAACTTCACGCGACTGACATGCCGGCATTCCCGCCCGGCGCTGCCCGGAGGGAGGATCATGGCGCAGCTTTCCGACGATTGTTTCGCCTTTGGCGGGCCGCTGATGACGGTGGACGAGGCCGCCGGCCTGATCGCGTCGCGGCTGGTGCCTGTCGATGAATTCGAGACGGTGCCGCTCGACGAGGCGGACGGGCGCGTGCTGGCGCGGGATGTCAGCGCGCCCCTGCCGTTGCCGCCCTTCACCAATTCGGCCGTGGACGGCTATGCCGTGCGCGGCGCGGATGTGCCGGTCGAGGCCGAAAAGGTGCTGCCTGTCGCGGGGCGCGTGCAGGCCGGCGCGCAGGCGCAGGCAAAGGTGCTGGCGGGGCAGGCAGTGCGCGTCTTCACCGGTGCGCCGATGCCTGAGGACGTGGATACCGTCTTCATGCAGGAGGATGTGCGCCTCGACGACAGCGGCCGGGTGGTCCTGCCGGCCGGGCTGAAGCCCGGCGCCAATGTGCGGCCGGCGGGCGAGGACATCGCCGCCGGCGCCGTGGCGCTGAAGGCGGGGCAGATCCTGAGGCCGCAGGATGTGGCGCTGATCGCGGCGTTCGGGCTGGCCGAGGTCACGGTGCGAAGGCGCATCAGGGTCGCGGTGTTTTCCACCGGCAACGAGATCGTTGCGCCGGGGGCCGCGCGCGGCTCGGCTCAGCTTTTCGATTCCAACCGCTTCATGCTCAAGGCCATGCTGGCGCGGCTGGGCTGCGTCGTCACCGATCTCGGCATCCTGCCCGACGACAGCGAACGCATGGCGCCGATGCTGGCCGATACGGCCGCCTCGCACGATCTGATCCTCACCTCGGGCGGCGTTTCGACGGGTGAGGCCGATTATGTGCGCGCAAGCGTCGAGCGCGTCGGCACGCTGGTGCTCTGGCGGGTCGGCATCAAGCCCGGCCGGCCGGTCGCCATGGGCGTGATTCGCGGCGCGGCCTTCATGGGCCTGCCCGGCAACCCGGTCGCGAGCTTCGTGACCTTTGCCCGCATCGTGCGCCCGGCCGTGCGCCTGCTGGCCGGCGCGCAGCCGGAAGCGCTACCGGGCATTCCCATGCGCGCCGCCTTTGCCTACCGCAAGAAAGAGGGCCGCCGCGAATATGTGCGCGCCAGCCTGCGCAAGGGCGCCGACGGGGTCTGGGAGGCGACGAAATTCCCGCGCGAGGGGGCGGGGCTGTTGTCGTCGCTGGTCGATACGGACGGATTGGTGGAACTGGAAGAGGACATAACCGGCGTGCAGCCGGGAGACACGGTTCGCTTCCTGCCCTATTCGACCCTGCTGTGAGGCACGACAGTCACCCCTGCTGACGCGCTTTGACGGTCGTTGGAAATCTCCAGCCCAGATTGACGCCCACGCCGGCGAGCAGGATGAGCGCAAGACCCGCCGCCTGCAACAGCGTTATGGCGCGGCCGAAGACGACGAAGTCGCTCAGCAGGGCCGTTGCCGGGTTGAGGAAGGCAAGCACGGCAATCGCGGTTGTCGGCAGGCGCGGATAGGAGGCATAGAACAGCACATAGACGATGCCTGTATGAATAACGCCGATGCCGGCAAGCCACAGCCATGCAGGTTCGCTGGTGTCCGGGACGGCTGCGGTCTGCACAAAGGGCAGGAACAGCACCGCGCCGATGAGGCAGTGCAGGACGCTCAGCGCTTCCGGCCGCGTGGTGCCCAGCATGCGCACGGTGAGCGTCGATGCGGCGTAAAGCATGGAGGCAAGCAGGGCATAGATCATGCCGAGGGTGAAATCGTGATCGGCGCTCAATGCGCCCACTTTCGGTCCCACCACCAGCAACAGCCCGGCAAAAGCCGTCGCGATCCAGAGATATTTGGACCGCGTGATGACTTCTCCCAGCAGGAAACCTCCCGCCAGAACGATCCAGAACGGCTGGAGATGGTAGATGATGGTGGCGAAGCCGATCGAGGTCAGGCGGAACGCCTCGAAGATGGCAAGCCAGTTGAGGACGAGGAACACGCCGCTGAGGGTGCCCAGCAGCAACCCCCGCCTGTCGAATGCGATGAGCTCGCGCCCGCGCCCGATGAACATGCACCAGGCGACGAGCGAGGTGGCCCCGAGGACGCAGCGGAAGAAAACGATATTGGCCGTCGGCTGCCCGGATTGAAGCGCAAAGACGCCCACCGTGCCGGAGATCGCCATGCCGATGGCAAGTTCAATGGCAGGCCTGAGGTCGTCGCCGGCGCGGGGGGAAGACATGGGGGCAATCTCCGGATTGATCGCCGCCTGTCTGGCAGGTCCGCGCAGGCGCGTAAATGCCACAGGCCCGCTGGCATGGCCTATTTGTCATTTGGCTCAAGAGCCGCCCTGCCAGTGGAGGCTACTTGATCACCAGAACCGGCACCTTGCTGTGTGTCACCACTTCCAGTGTCTGGCTGCCGAGAAGCATGCGGTTCAGGCCGCGCCTTCCGTGCGAGGCCATGACGATGAGGTCACAGCCCTTGGCCTCGGCGGTGGCGAGGATGGCTTCGGCCGGCGTGCTGTCGTCGGCATGGAGCGTCTGGGTCTGCACGCCAAGTCTGGCGGCGGCTTCACTTGCCGCAGCCAGCACCTTTTCGGCGAATTCCTTGCTGGCCTCGTTGTAGCTGTCGATATCGGCCGGGCTGCCCACCCACGCGAAATTGCCGGCCATGCCATAGACCGGGAACGGCTCGGTCACGGTCAGCACGGACACCTTGGCGTCCAGCGCCTTGGCCAGCGAAAGCCCGTGGTCGAGGCCCTTCTGCGCCAGTTCGGAACCATCGGTGGCGATGAGGATATGCTGGTACATTCCCGTATCCTTTCGTTGTCGCGTTTATGATCGCACGGCCGGTGCGCCAGTCCTTGATATGGATCAAACACCCGAAGCGGCACGCTGCCCAGCGCGAAATGTTGTGCCAGGGCGATGCGCCATCCATACGGGCAATTGGAGTTTCCGGTGCTTAACGGCTGGATCGGGGTTGCGTCCGGGGCGGTGAGATCGGATATGAAGAACAGGGTTAACGGAACACGAATCCGGGAAAGCCGCCCGGAAGGACCGGCGGGGACAGCAGCAAGACGGCATGGCGTTTCGGTTTCTTCACACGGCCGACTGGCAGATCGGCAAGCCCTTCGGCAACGTACCGGGCGATGCCGGCGCGGAGCTGCGCAGCCGTCGCATCGCCACCGTCGGCGAAATCGCCCGCCTGGCCGCCGAGCGCAATGTCGATGCCGTTGTGGTGGCGGGTGACGCCTTCGACAGCAATGAGGTGCAGGACCGAACCATCCTGCGCACGCTGGATGCGCTGAAATCTTTTTCCGGCCGCTGGATTTTCCTGCCCGGCAATCACGATGCCGCGCTTGCCCACAGCGTGTGGAGCCGACTGCGCCAGATGGGGCCGGAGGACAACATCGTCATTGCCGACCGTCCGCAGCCGATCGAAGGCTGGGAGGGCCGCGCCGTCATCCTGCCCGCACCGCTGACGCGCCGTCGCGAATCGCTCGACCAGACCGAATGGTTCGACATGGCCGCGACGCCGCAGGGCGCGATCCGCATCGGCCTGGCGCATGGCAGCGTGGCAAACCGCCTGCCCGGTGCGGCCGAGGCCAGCAACGAGATTCCCGACGACCGCGCCCGCACCGCCGGGCTCGCCTATCTGGCGCTGGGCGACTGGCACGGCTCGCTGCAGATCGCGCAGCGCACATGGTATTCCGGCACGCCGGAAACCGACCGCCACCGCGCCAATCGGTCCGGCTTCGTGCATATCGTTGAGATCGACGGGCCGGATGCGCCGGAGCGCGTCGAGGTCGTTCCCACCAGCCACTACCAATGGCGCCAGCTCGAGGCCGAGATGCTCGACGGCACATGCAATGCCGGGCTCGACGCGCTGGCCGAGCTGGAGGCCGAGGCGGCCCGCCGCGTCGTTTCGCTGACGCTCAGGGGCGGCATCAGCCTTGCCGAACGCTACCAGCTCGGGATCGAGCTGGAGAAATGGCGCAACCGCTTCCACCACCTCGACGTCGAGGATGCCGGCCTGTTCGAGGAGCCGACCGACGACGACCTCGATGCGCTGGATTCGTCGGGCTTCGTGCGGCTGGCGGTCGAGCGGCTGAAGGTGCAGGCAGCTAGCGATGCCGACCCGCAGGCGGCCGCCGCGCGCGTGGCGCTGCGCATGATGTATGTCGACCACATGAATGGCGGACCGAGATGAAGCTGCGCCGCATCGAGGTCAAGGATTTCCGCAAGCTCGGCCATGTCGTCATCGACGATCTCGGCGACGGGCTGAACGTCATCGTCGGTGACAATGAGGCGGGCAAGTCCACCCTGCTTGCCGCGCTGCGTGCCGCCCTGTTCGAGCGCCATCGCGTCGGTGGTGCGGCGGCTGCCGCCATGCAGCCCTACAATCAGTCGGTGCGGCCCGAGGTGGTTCTGGAATTCGAGCGCGGCGGTGTAGGCTGGACCCTGCGCAAGGCATTCTGCCAACGGCAGGAGGCGGAGCTTTCCGGCAATGGCGAGCGCTACACGGGCGATGCGGTGGAGGACAAGCTCGCCGAGATGTTCGGCTTCACGCCGCCGAGTTCGGGCGGAACCAAGCCGCAGGAGCATCACGGCGTGTTCGGGCTGTTATGGGTCGAGCAGGGCACCTCGCATCGCGCGCTCGGCATCGGCGCGGGTCGCAATCATCTGGCTTCCGCGCTGGAGCGCGAGATCGGGCAGGTGACCGGCGGCGAGCGCGGCCGCGCGCTTCTGACGGCGGCGGAGGCGCGGCGCGACCAGTTCTGGGACAAGCGCGGCAATGCGCGCGGCGAGTTCAAGGCGCTGGCCGGTCAGGTCGAAACCGATCGTCAGCATTTGGCCGATCTGGAGCGGCAGCTGGTCGAGCATGACGAGCGCGTCAATCGTCTCGCCGGCATCCAGAACATCCTTGCGCGCCATCAGCGCGACGACACGCTGGAGGCCGCCCGTATGCGCGCCGCTGCCGCGCGAGAGGCTTTTGCCGCTGTTTCCGGTCTTGCGGAAGCACTGCGTGCCGCCGAGGGCGCTGTCGAACGCGCGAAGCTGAAGCGGGATGCGGCCGAGGCGCGTGCCGCCACTCGCCTCAAGCTGATTGCCGACCTTGCCGGCGACAAGACCAGCCTCGATGCGGCGAATGCCGCGCGGGGTGAGGCAGCGGCAGCCTACGCACGTCTGGAAGGGCTGGCAGCCGAAGCTTCCGCCCGGCGCGAGGCCGCCGGGCATGCCGAGCAGCAGGCGGTTGCCGCGCTGCATCGCCTGGAACGAGCCGCGGCGCGCCGGCAGGCTGCCGAGGCCGCCGGGCGTCTTGGCGGACAACTGAAGCTCGCCGAAGAAGCGGACGAAGCGCGTCGCAAGGCGCTGGCGCTCGTGCAGGCTTCGGCGCTCGCGGCCGAAGACATCGAAGCGCTGGAGAAGCTGGAGCGTGCGCTCGATCAGGCGCGCATGCGGCTTGAGGCGGCAAGCGTGCGCATTGCGCTTCACCCCGAGGGCGCTCAGGCTGCGCAACTGGACGGCAAGCCGGTGGCGGACGGCGAGGCGCTGCTGCTGTCCCGCGACGCGCGGCTGGTGCTGGAAGGCTATGGCGCGGTCGAGATTCGTCCCGGCGGCGGCACGGAAGCCCTGGTGCGGGCCGCTGAAGAGGCGGGGCAGGAGCTTGCGGCGGCGCTGCGCCGGCTCGGGCAAGCCGACCTGTCTGCCGCGCGCGCGGCGCTGCGCCGGCAGGATGCCGCCCGCGCAGAGGTCAAGACGCATGGCGCCACCATCGCGGCCCTTGCGCCCGACGGCATCGACGCGCTGCGGCAGGAAATTGCGCGCAATGCGCTGCTGATGGAAGCCGGTGAGGCGGATACGGATGCTTGCGAGCCTGCCGATATCGAGGCCGCCCAGCAGCGCCGTACCGAGGCGGCTGGTGTGCTTCGCGCGGCCGAGGCCGAGACGAAGGATCGCAATGCGGCTGCCGAGGCGGCGCGGCGCGAGCTTGCCGTGCTGGACGAGCGGGTGTCCGTCGCCCAGGCCCGCCATGCCCGCCGCATGGAAGAGCTTGCCGCCGCGCGCGCCGTCGCGGAGGACGCCGCTCTGGATACGGAGGCATCCCGCGAGCGGCAGGCATTCGTGGCGGCCGTCACAGGTTGCGATTGCGCACAGGCAGCACTTGCCGGCGCCGATCCGGAAGCCAAGCAGATCGCCTTGAAACAGGCCGAGCAGGCGGAGCGCGAGATCGATGCCGATATCCGCAGGCTCGACATCGAGAAGCGCGAGATAGAGGCTGCGCTGCGCGCGCTCGGCAAGGATGGGCTGGGCGAGCAGCTTGCCCTGCTGGAAGGCCAGATCGCGGCCACCGAGGCCCGGCTGAAAAGCATGACGCTGGAAGCGCAAGCCGCCAGGCTCCTGCACACGACGCTGGCCGATGCCCAGCGTGAAACCAAGGACCGCTGGCTGGCGCCCGTGCGCGAGCGCTCGGCGCCCTATCTGCGGCTGATCCAGGCCGACAGCGATATCGTGCTGCACGACGAGACCTTCGAGATCGAGCAGCTTGTGCGCAATGGGGTGGCCGAGCCGTTCGGCTCCCTCAGCGTCGGCGCGCGTGAGCAGATCGCCGTCATCACCCGCATCGCGCTGGCCGACATCCTGCGCGAAGCCGGACAGGAAGCCTGCATCGTTCTGGACGACGCGCTGGTCAATACCGACGAGGCGCGGCTGGAGCGCATGCATCTGGTGCTCGGCAAGGCGGCGCAGAACCAGCAGGTGCTGATCCTCACCTGCCGCGAGCGCGATTTCCTGCAGCTCGGCGCGCCGATCCGGCGCATGTGAGCGTGGCTCAGGCCCGCATGACGCTGTGGGCCGAGGCGGGACCGGCATTGCTGCCGGGTGCGGCGTCGCGGGCCAGCGCGTAGCCGTTGCGGCCATTGCGCTTGGCTTCGTAGAGGGCGAGATCGGCCGTCTCCAGCACTTCTTCGACGGTCTTGCCATCCGCAGGCGACCATTGCGCGACGCCGACGCTTATGGTCACGGCGATGGAGCGGTCTCTCCATTGCGGCACGCTGGACGCCATCAGCTTCACCAGCTCATCGGCTATCCTTGCCGCCTGTTGTAGCGTGGTGTCGGGCAGGAGGATGCAGAATTCGTCGCCGCCGGTGCGGGCCAGCATATCCTGTCCGCGCAATCTCTCTTTGGCGAGTTTCGCGAAATGCTGGACACAATGGTCGCCGGCCGCGTGGCCGTGGCTGTCGTTGATCGCCTTGAAGTTGTCGAGGTCGAGCAGCAGGACCGAAAAGCCGCGTCCGCTGCGGCGGGCCCGCGCCGTCTCCGTGGCAAGCTTTTCCATGAAGCTGCGCCGGTTGGGCAGGCCGGTCAGCTCGTCGCTGGCGGCAAGCTGGGCGAGTTCCGCCTGCAGCCGGTCGATCGCCATCAGCAAAAAGCCGAAATTCCACACCACCGCGCCGAAAATGATGGTGAGGAGGCAGAATGCGGCCACCCGGTAGTAGCCTTCGGTGGAAAGCTCTCCGAGCAGCCGCAGCGAATTCAGCGCCGCTTCCGCGCCTTGTCCCAGAATGCCCACTGCCATCGCAACCACGGCGACCATGGCGCCAAGGCTGCGCCGCTTCGGGTGGGCGAGATAGACGGTGGCCATGGCGAGCGGCACGATCTGCGCGGTCGCATAAACCACATTGCGTGCAACCAGGCTGTCGCGCACGGCAAACATCGCGCTGACCGCGAGCGCGGTGAGCGCGACGCTGAACGCCCAGCCGCCTCGATCCTCATGGAAGCGCAACGCGCCGATCCGCACCACGCAGAAGCCGAAGATCACCAGCGCATTGCCGCAGAACGCGAAGAAGAGGTCCAGCGCGCCGCCCTGGAACATCAGCAGCCCGCCGCCGACCGTTGTCAGCACACAGGCGGCAAGCCAGTGGCGGGCGGCTTCGAAGCTGCGGTAGACAGCCGAAATCGCGGCCCATATGACGGTAAGGGTGAGCGAGTTCAGCAGGATGACCAGGTAGAGGGTCAGGAAATCCAGTTTCATGGCGATCCGGGCGTGAGGGGGGCTTGGGCATTGTCCGCAAGCTGCGCGCAGCGATCATGGTCGAGCATATACGGTAAAGCTCTGCGCGGAATGAACGGCAAAGCTAAAGATTTAGGTAACACGAAGGGGTCCTGTTGTCTTGCCCCTTCGCTGCCGGCCATGTCTGCCCGTACAGGGGCTGGCCACCGGTTACGGAAATGTCTATATCGGCTGCGTGCGGGACGACCCGCATTTTCAAGATCAACGGGGACGGCCCCATTGTTTCGGAGATCCGAAGTGATGGTGCGATTGTCTTCTTCCCCATCCTCCCTGCACATCATCGCGCGACACGCAAGACCGCACTGGCATCGCTGCCGGGCAGATTGCCCGGGCCTGTCTGCGCTTGCGTCCGCACCGGTGATGCGGCTGCTTGCCGGCACACCCGTGATCGAATAGCGCGAACGTCGAAAATCTCAGAAAGCTGCGCCCGTTGCCATCCGGTGCGGCTGTAGAAGGAAATGTCCCCATGGCCTGGATTTATCTTTTCTTCGCCGGTGTCTTCGAGGTCGTCTGGTCATCGACCATGAAGCAATCGGAAGGTTTCACCAAGCTCACACCCTCGATCATAACGGCGATCACGATGCTGATCAGCCTGTGGCTGCTGGCGCTTGCCATGCGCACGCTGCCGCTCGGCACCGCCTATGCCATCTGGACCGGCATCGGCGCCGTCGGCGCTTTCATCGTCGGTATCGTCGCTTTCGGCGAGGCGGCGACCCTGTTCCGCATCGTGAGCGTATGCCTCATCGTGGCGGGGCTCATCGGCCTGAAGCTCAGTTCCGGTCACTGATCCGGGCCACGGGCGGCCGGGTGTTCCGGCCGCCGTTTGGAAAGCTGCAACCTTTGGCGTCTATTTTTGGTCACATGTCGACCGAAAATTGCATCGGATTGAAAGCTCCCGCGGCTCGGAGGCTTTTTTCCGGCATCGCCATCCCCTACACTTCGGCTCTTCTCTCGAGGGGGCGGAGAGCTTTTCGAGGCGCGCGACAGGTGCGTTTGGCCGTTATTGACCGCGTGTGACGCGTCCAGGAGCTTGAGTGAGAGTACCTACTACCAGCACTGCGCTCTGCCTGCTCGTCGGCCTGGGGCTCGTGGCCGGCCCCGTTGCGCCGGCGGCGGCGTTCGAACTCTTCGGCATCCATCTTTTCGGCAAGAAAAAGGATGATTCGGCCGAGGACGTGATCGGCGAGCCGCAACGCTACACCGTCGATTTTTCCGTCTCGGGCGACAATGACGATGTCGAATCCCGCCTGAAGGGCGCGTCTACCCTTTGGGCCGATCGCGAAAAAGCGGCATCGGGCGCGGCCGGGTTGCTGGCCAAGGCGCGGGGCGATTATCGCCGCCTGCTCGGGGCGCTCTACACCGAGGGCCGCTATGGCGGCTCGATCAGCATCCTGGTGGGCGGGCGCGAGGCGGCCGACCTTCCTCCCGATACCGAGTTGGCCGACCCCGTCGCCGTGCAGGTGGTGGTCAATCCCGGCCCGATCTTCCTGTTCGGCGAAACCAGCATCGTCCACCGCGCACCGCCGCCGGCGGACAAGACCGACAAGGTCAAGCTGCCGGAAGACGAGGGCTTCCTGCCGGGCGAGGTGGCGCGTTCGGGCGTGGTACTGGCGGCCGAAAGGCTGTCGGTGGAAGCCTGGCGCCAGCAGGGTTATGCCAAGGCTCAGGTCGCCAGCCGCGATGTGGTGGCCGAGCACGACACCAACCGGCTCAACGCCACGCTGACCATGGACCCTGGCCGCAAGGCCTATTTCGCACCGGTGGACGTGCAGGGCACCGAGCGCATCGACCCGAAATTCCTCGCCTGGATGACCGGGATACAACCCGGCCAGGAATATGACCCCGACGATCTCGCCCGCGCCAGCAAGCGGCTCGCGCGGCTGGATGTGTTCCGCGCCATGCGTTTCCAGGAGGGCGACGAGATCGGGCAGGACGGCTCGCTGCCGATCAGCCTCATCGTGCAGGAACGCCTGCCGCGCCGCTTCGGCATCGGCGGCAGCTATTCCACCATCGACGGCGCGGGGCTGGAAGCCTACTGGATGCACCGTAACCTGTTCGGCCGCGCCGAGCGGCTGCGGCTGGAAGCCAAGGTGTCGGGCCTCGTCAATTCCTTCAAGCCGGACGAACTCACCTATCGTCTGGGCGCGACCTTCATCAAGCCGGGCGTCTACACGCCCGACACCAATTTCGTTTCCTCGGTGATCGGCGAGCGTGAGGTGCTGGACGCCTATACACGCACCGGCGTCATCGCGGATGCCGGCTTCACTCATATCTTCAGCGACGAGCTTTCGGGCCGTGTGTCGCTCACCGGCGGAGCCGCGCGCTTCGACGACGACGTCTTCGGCAAGCGCAATTTCGTCAATGTCGGTCTGCTCGGCGGCATCATCTACGACAGCCGCGACAACAAGACCGACGCCACCGAAGGCTACTATGCCGAGGCGACGCTGGAGCCCTTCTACGAGTTCAACTACGGCAACGCCGCCGGCCGCGCCACGGTGGAGGGCCGCGCCTATTACGGCTTCGGCGAGGAAAAGCGTGTGGTCGCCGCCGGTCGCCTCAAGGTCGGCACGCTGGTTGGCCCGTCGATTGCCGAGATCGCACCCGACAAGCTGTTCTTCGCAGGCGGCGGCGGCTCGGTGCGCGGCTACGGCTATCGCAATATCGGCGTGCCGGTGGGCGATGGCCGCATCGTCGGCGGCCGCTCGCTCATCGAGGGCTCGGCGGAATTGCGCACGCGCGTCACCGACAGCATCGGCCTCGTCGGCTTCGTGGATGCGGGCTATGTCGGCATCGATTCGGTGCCGAAGTTCAGGGAGGATCTGCGCGTCGGCGTCGGCGGGGGCCTGCGCTACATCACCGGTCTCGGGCCCATCCGGCTCGATGCCGCCGTGCCGCTTAATCGCCACAGCGGCGATCCGAGCATCGGCTTCTATGTGGGAATAGGACAAGCGTTTTGACCCGGATAGTTCTGGCCATCGCCCTTTTCGTCTGCACGCTGCCCCTGCTGGCGGTGTCCGCGCTTGCGCAGGAAACTGCGGACGAGGAGCGCTCCTATTTCGTCGGCTTCGTCGAGAACCAGCTTTCGACGCCGGATCGGCAGATCCGTATCAACAATATCCAGGGCGTGCTGTCGTCCAACGCCACGATCGGCGAAATCACCGTCGCCGACCGGCAGGGCGTGTGGCTGCGCATCACCAATGCGCGCATCGTCTGGACGCGCTCGGCGCTCCTTCTGGGCCGGCTTTCCATCGATACGCTGGCGGCCGACCGCATCGACGTGATGCGCAGGCCGTTGCCGTCCGAGGCCGCGCCGTCGCCTGAATCGAGCAGTTTCCAGCTTCCCGAACTGCCTCTTTCGATCAGGCTCGGCGCGCTGGAGGTGCCCCATGTCGTGCTGGGCGAGGACCTGTTCGGTCTTGCAGCCGAGATCGGCATGACCGGCAATCTGCAACTCGCCAGCGGCACGCTCGACACCACGCTGAACATCAACCGGCTCGACGGGCCAGGCGGGCAACTGGCGCTGAAGGCGGCCTATGCCAATTCCACGCAGGTGCTGGACCTCGACCTGAAGCTCGACGAGCCGGCCGACGGCATCGTCGCCAATCTGCTCAACATCGAAGGCCGGCCGCCGGTGGCGCTGGCCCTGCAGGGGAAGGGGCCTCTTTCCGATCTCGACCTGGACCTGACGCTCGATGCCGATGGCTTGCGCGCCCTGACCGGTAAGCTCGCGCTGCGCCGCCAGGATCGCGGGCTCGGCTTCAATGCCGATCTGCATGGGCCGATCGCGCAGCTCGTCTCGCCGCGCTTCCGCGACTTCTTCGGCTCCGAAACCACACTGCAAACCTCCGGTCTTGTGCGCGACGGGGGCGGCGTAACCCTCGATAATCTCGACCTGCAAAGTGCCGCCTTGCAGCTCAAGGCCCAGGCCGGCACGACTTCGGATGGTTTCCTTGAGCGCCTGACTCTCAATGCCGAGATCGCTGACCCGGCCGGCAAGCCGGTGCTTCTGCCCGCGCCGGGCCAGAACACGGTGCAGCATGCCAGCTTCACGCTGAATTTCGGCGACAAGCCGGGCGACGAATGGTCGGGTGCATTGAAGATCGATGATCTTGCCACCGAGACCTTCTCATCGAAGTCGGTGGAGGTGCTGCTGTCCGGCCTTGCGCAGAACGTTTCGGATTCCGCCCGGCGCCATCTTACTTTCAAGGCCACAGGCGGTGCGTCCGGCATCGTCGCCAAGCGCGCCGATGTCGGCGAGGCGCTGGGCGACCGCGTAACTCTCGATGTGGGCGGCGAATGGACGGCCGGCGCGCCGGTGAAGCTCGCCAGGGCCGAGCTGATGGCCAATGGTTTCAGCCTGTCTCTGGCCGGTGATATCGCCGAATTCGCCTTCAGGGGCGATGTCGGCCTCAAGGCGCGCTCGCTCGTGCCTTTCTCGTCACTGGCCGGGCGCCAGTTGACCGGCGGGGCAGATCTGGTCGCCAAGGGCGAGATCAGGCCGATCACCGGCGCCTTCGACCTGACGCTCGATGGCACGGCCGGGGAGCTGGGCATCGGCACGCCCGCCGCCGACAATCTGCTCAAGGGTACCACGCGCATCACCGGCGGCGTCGCCCGCGGCGAGAACGGTCTGGTGGCGCGGCAATTGCGCATCGTCAACGATCAGGTCGAGGCCAGGGCCGATGGCCGCTTTGCCACAGGTGCCGCCGATTTCGGCTTCGATCTTTCGGTGGCCGATATCGCGCTGCTGTCGCCGCAGGCTTCGGGACGGCTTACGGCCAAGGGCCGCGCCGCCGGCACCGATGGGTTGATCGGCCTCACCTTCGGTGCGGACGTGCCGGCGGGAACGCTGGTCGGCAAGACGCTGCGCGATGCCGTGTTTGCCTTCGAGGGCACGCTGCAGAAGGGCGATCTCAACGGCAACGTCACCGGCAATGCCTTCCTGGATGGCAATCGCGTGGACCTCGCTTCGGCCATTGCCGTCAACGACGCTGAAAAGCGTCTGGGCGACCTGAAATTCACCGCAGGCGGCGCGCGCCTCACCGGCGACGTGACCCAGAACAAGGACGGCCTGCTGGACGGCAAGCTGTCGCTCGCCGCGCCCGATGTTTCGACCGCCGCAGCGCTGCTGCTCAGGCAGGCCGCGGGCGCGGTCAATGCCGACATCGCGCTTGAGCCTCGGGAGGGCAGGCAGAACGCCTCGGTTCGCGCCAATATCGACCAGCTGGTGGTGGACAGTGTCCGCGTCGGCAAGGCCGATCTCGACGCCACCATAGCCGATCTGTTCGGCGTGCCGATGGCCGATGGCTCCTTCAACGCCAGCAAGATGGTCGTCGGCGGTATCGACATCTCGACCGTGCAGGCCACGGCGCAGCAGCAGGGCGAGGCGACGAATTTCAACGCCAATGCGAAACTCGACAATGGCGCGACTGCCGCCGTCGCCGGCAGCCTGACGCCCATCGAGGGCGGCTTCCGGCTGGCGTTGCAGCAGGCCGATCTCGCGCAAGGCAAGCTGACGGCGAAGCTTGTCGAGCCGGCGGCCCTGCAGATGCGCGGGCAGGCGATTTCCATCGACAATCTGGCGCTCGATGTCGGCGGCGGCCGCATCACCGCGCGCGGCGAGGTGAACGACAAGCTCGACGTTGCCGTGAACATTGCCGACCTGCCGCTGGCGATCGCCAACGCCATACGCTCGGATCTCGGCCTGGCGGGCACTATCAACGGCACCGCCAATATCGGCGGCACGCGGCAAAGCCCGGACGTGCGCTTCTCGCTCAGGGGCAATTCGATTGCGGCGGCGGCCTTGCGGCAGGCAGGGCTTTCCACGATCAATCTCGATGCCGAGGGCAATTCCACGGCAAACCGGCTCGATGTGAAGGCCTCCGTCACCAGCCCCGAAGGGCTGCGCGCAAGCGTCAACGGCGCGGTGCCGCTGGACAAGGGCGCGCTGGCGCTCGACATCGGGCTGGAATCCTTCCCGCTCGCCGTGCTCAACGCTGCCGTGCCCAACCAGCGGCTGGGCGGCAATGTTTCCGGCACGGCGCGCGTCACCGGCCAGCTCGACAATCCGGCCGCGACATTCAACCTGCGCGGAGCGGGCCTGCGCGCGGCCGCTCTCGAAGAAGCAGGGGCCGCACCGCTGGAACTCACCATCGCCGGGAACTTCGCCGACAAGGTGCTGACGCTCTCGTCGGCAACGGCCAGCGGGCCGCAAGGCCTGTCGCTGACCGCCAGCGGCCGTGTGCCGGTCTCGGGCAACGGACTCGATCTTTCCGTGCGCGGCGAGGCGCCGCTGTCGCTGGCCAATCGCTTCCTGGCCGAACGCGGCGCACAGGCGAGCGGCACGTTGACGGCAAATGCCACCATTTCCGGCAATCTGCGCCAGCCCTCGATCCGCGGCATGTTCTCAACGCAGGGCGCGCAGTTCGTCGACCCCGAAAGCAATGTGCGCGTGCAATCCATCGCCGTCATGGGCACGATCGACGGCGACCGCGTGACGATCCGCAACGCTTCTGCAAATCTCGGCGCGGGCGGCTCGGTGAGTGCTACCGGCACGGTGTCCCTCGATGCGGCCGCCGCGTTCCCGGCGGATATCCGCATCATGCTCAACAACGCCCGTTATTCGGATGGCAATCTGGTCGTGGCGACCGTCAACGGCACGCTCGCCATCACCGGCCCGCTGACGCGCGATCCGCTGCTGTCGGGCCGGATCGACGTCGATCGCGCAGAGATCACCGTGCCCGACACATTCGGCGGCGGCGCGGCCGCTCTGGACGTCAGGCACGTCAATCCGCCCAAGGCGGTGGCGCAGACGCTGAAGCGCGCCCGCGCCAATGACGGCACGCCGACACCCACGGCGCGGCCGAGCGTCATGCGCCTCGACGTCAGCGTGAACGCGCCCAACCGCATCTTCGTGCGCGGGCGCGGGCTGGACGCCGAACTCGGCGGCCAGGTCAAGCTCACCGGTCCGGTCTCCGACATCCAGCCCGTGGGCGGCTTCCAGCTCATTCGCGGCCGGCTCAGCATCCTCACCCAGCGCATCACCTTCGATGAAGGCACGGTGACGCTGGTGGGCGACATGGACCCGTTCCTCAACTTTGTTGCGCGTTCGGAAGGCACCGACATCACCGTCTTCATCACGGTTTCGGGCCGGGCGTCCGACATCAGCGTCACCTTCTCCTCGCAGCCGGAACTGCCGCAGGACGAAGTGCTGGCTCGCCTGATCTTCAACCGTGGCCTCGATGAATTGTCGGCCTTCCAGATCGCGCAGCTCGCTGCGGCAGCGGCCGAGCTGGCAGGCGGCGGCAACAACTCGCTGCTCGGCAATCTGCGCAGCGCCACCGGCCTGGACGATCTGGACGTCATCACCGACAGCAAGGGCAACGCCGCCGTGCGCGCCGGCCGCTATATCCAGGACAACATCTATCTGGGTGTGGAGGCGGGCGCGGGCGGTGCCACGCGCGGCACGGTCAATCTCGACATCACCAGGAACCTGAAGGCGAAGGGCGCGGTCGGGTCCGATGGTGATTCCAGCCTCGGCGTGTTCTACGAAAAGGATTATTGAGGCGGGCGCGGCCGGGCCGGTTGATCGAGATCAACGACGCGGGCAGGGCAGCTTGTAATGCTGGCCGGGTACGGACAAGTCCGGAGCCCGACCGATGCACACAGACCTCATCCGCAAGCACGCCGCGCCTGTGCCGCGCTACACCAGCTATCCCACCGCGCCGCATTTCCATGGCGGCGTGAATGCCGCGACCTATCGTGAATGGCTGGGCAAGATCGCGCCGGGAACGTCGCTGTCGCTCTACATTCACATCCCCTATTGCGACCGCCTATGCTGGTTCTGTGCCTGCAACACCAGGCAGACGCGTCGCTACGAGCCGATCGCGCAATATCTGCACTATCTCTATCGCGAGATAGCCACGGTGGCGCGGCTGGTTGCGGACGGTGTCGAAGTCGGGGCGCTGCATTTCGGCGGCGGTTCGCCCACCATGCTGTCGCCCGACGACATGCGCACGCTGAATGACGTGTTGCGCGGGGCATTCGCCTTCCGCCCGGACGCCGAAATCAGCGTCGAGATCGATCCCAACGACATGGACGAGGCGCGCTTCGACGCGCTGGCCGAAATCGGCATGACCCGCGTCAGCCTCGGCGTGCAGGATTTCGATCCCAGGGTGCAGGCTGCCATCAATCGCGAACAGAGTTTCGCGCAGACGAAGGCCGTGGTGGACGCCGCCCGCGCCCGCGGGGCGCAATCGGTCAATCTCGACCTGCTCTACGGCTTGCCCCACCAGACGGTGGACAGTGTCGCGGCAACCGTCGAGCAGGCACTTTCCCTCGACCCCGACCGCATCGCGCTGTTCGGCTACGCGCATGTGCCATGGATGCGCAAGCACCAGACCATGATCGACGAGGCGACGTTGCCCGACATCGTCGGACGCTTCGAGCAGTCGTCGCGTGCGGCGCAAATCATCGCCGGCCACGGCTATCAGGTGATCGGCATCGACCATTTCGCCAAGCCCGGCGACGCGATGGCGGTTGCGCATCGCGAAGGCCGGCTGCGCCGCAATTTCCAGGGCTATACGGTGGATGACCTCGATACGCTGATCGGCTTCGGCGCCTCATCCATCGGCAAGCTGGGGCAGGGCTATGTGCAGAACAGCACGGCCACGGGCGAATATGAGCGGCTTGTCTCGGAAAACGGGCTGGCGGTGACCAAGGGTTTCGCGCTGTCGGAGGAAGACCGCATGCGCGCCTGGGTGATCGAACGGCTGATGTGCGATTTCTCCTTCTCCAAAGCGGAATTCACGGATTGCTTCGGGATCACCGGTGCGCCGCTGGCAGCTTTGGCCGACCGTCTTGTAGCCGAGGACGAAGACGGGCTCGTCATCACCGACGGCGACCGCTTTGTCGTGACGGAACGCGGCCGCCCGGTGGTGCGCGCAGTGGTGGCGGCGTTCGATGCCTATCTGGGCAGCAATGGCGCGCGGCATTCCACGGCGGTGTGAGCGGGCCGCTCGGAGGCGCCGCTGCCGCTACGTCTCGATTGCCAGCTCCACCAGGTCGGCCGAGAAATGCGTCTGCGAAAACTGGATCGGCCGGCCTTCCAGGTCGTCATTGATGGCGATTGTCACCAGCACGATGGCTCCGGGGGATAGCTTCAGATGGTCGAGGTCGTCGGCATCCGCGTGCCGCGCCGACACCAGTGTGGAGCGGCGCACATAATCGTCCACGCCGAAACGGGCAAAACTGGCCGTAACCGATTCCGTCTCGGCGAACACATCGGCAAATGCCGGAAAGCGCGTAGCGTCGAACCAGCTCGTGCCGCATGAAACGCATCGTCCGTCTGCCTCACTGACGGTTTCCAGTCGCAGCACGGGCGCGCCCGGCTCCAGCCGCAGCGCTTCCGCAACGCGTCCGCTGGCGGGTTCGATCGTATGTCGGAGCAGGGCCACCCGCCGCGCCCGCGTCTGGTCCTTCAGGCCGGTCGAGAAACGCGTGCGCGTGGTGATCGGGTAGGAGAGCCGCTTGCGGCTTTCGATGAAGGTGCCACGCCCCTGCTCGGCGCGCAGCACGCCTTCCTGCACCAGCGCCGAGATCGCCGCCCGCACCGTATGGCGGTTGACGCCGAATTGCTGCGACAGCGTGATTTCCGGCGGCAATTTGCTGCCGTCGCCCAGCGTCCCGTTGCTGATGCCCAGCCGGATGCGGTCGGCCACCTGCCGCCAGAGTGCCACGCCGCTGCGGCGTTCCATCAGCTCTTCGCCGGCCTGTTCCATTTTCCGCTCCGTCATCCAGCCGTCATGGACAGCGATTAGAAAGGGAGTATAATTTGTTTAGTTGTCTAGAGCAATAGACAAATATGCGAAGAGATGGAGCGGCCATGAAGACCGACAGGCGGCAGGAACAGGAAGAGGCGCTGGCGCGCAAGGCGGCAATGGCCGCGCTTGCCAATGCGCCGGGCGAAACGTTGAAGGCGCTGTGGGACGAAGCCGGCCTGCCGCGAGATGTGCAGCGGCTGCGCGGGCCCGAAACCGGGCTGGTCACCGTGCGCGGGCGCATCGGCGGCGGCGGTGCGCCGTTCAACTTCGGCGAGGCGACCGTCACCCGCGCCACGGTGCGGGTGGAAGGCGGCGCGGTGGGCCATGCCTATGCGCTCGGCCGCGACAAGGAGAAGGCGCTGCTTTCGGCCATAGCCGACGCGCTGTGGCAGGACGCCTCGCGGCGCGACGACATCGAAACGAAAGTCATCGCGCCGCTGCGTGTGGCGCAGGCAAAAGCCGATGACCGTCGCCGCGCCGAGACGGCGGCGACCAAGGTCGATTTTTTCACCATGGTACGCGGAGAGGACTGATGGACATCGAGGCAATAGACGGCGGCTTCGCCAACCCGGTCTTCGACGCGCAGGCGATGTTCCGCGCCCTCATGGACGCGATGGCGCGTCCCGGCACCATCCAGCCTTGCGGCGAACTCACTGCGCCGCCGTCGCCTTTGGCGCCGGTCGCGGCTGCCGTCGCGCTGTCGCTCTGCGATGCCGATACGCCGCTCTGGCTCGATGCGGCCTTGCAGGCGTCGCCCGCTGCCCGTCACTGGCTCGGCTTCCACACCGGCGCGCCGCTGGCCCACACAGCGGCCGATGCGCATTTCGCCATCGCGTCGAGCCCGGCCGAGCTGATTGCGCTCGAGAATTTCGCGCAAGGGTCGCAGGAATACCCCGACCGCTCCACCACGCTCATCCTTCAGGTGGCGAGCCTTTCGGGCGGCGAAATGCTCCAGCTCGAAGGCCCCGGCATCGAAACATCGGTCGCCTTCGCGCCCGTTTCGCTGCCGCGCCACTTCGTCGAGCAATGGAAGCAGAACCGCGCTCGTTTCCCGCGCGGCGTCGATGTCATCCTGGCCGCGCCCGAAGGGGTGGCCTGCCTGCCGCGCACCACGCGTATCAAGACCATGGAGGGCTGACCCATGTATGTGGCCGTCAAGGGCGGCGATGCCGCCATTTCCAACGCGCACAGGCTGCTTGCCGACCGCCGTCGCGGCGACCGTTCGGTGCCGGCGCTGCACATCGACCAGATCGTGGAACAGCTCGCGCTCGGCGTCGATCGCGTCATGGCCGAAGGCTCGCTCTACGATCGCGAACTGGCCGCGCTCGCTATCGCCCAGTCGCGCGGCGACCTGATCGAGGCGGTCTTCCTGGTGCGTGCCTATCGCACCACGCTGCCGCGCTTCGGCTACACCAACCCCATCGACACCGGCGCCATGCTGGTCGAGCGGCGTGTTTCCGCGACTTACAAGGACCTGCCCGGCGGGCAGTTGCTTGGACCTACCTTCGACTACACGCACCGTCTGCTCGACCCCGGGATCGCCGCGGGTTCGCCAGTCGATGAACCCGAGCAGCGCGAGGCCGAGGAAGGCCGCATGCCGCGCGTTTCGGAAATCCTTGCGCATGAAGGTCTGATTGAAGGCGACGGCGACATGCCGCAGGATCACGTCACCGGCGACCTGACGCGCGAGCCGCTGGACTTCCCCATCGAACGCGACCTGCGCCTGCAGGCGCTGGCGCGCGGCGACGAAGGCTTCCTGCTTGCGCTCGGCTACTCCACCCAGCGCGGCTATGGCCGCAACCATCCCTTCGTCGGCGAGGTCCGCATCGGCGAGGTCGAGCTGGAACTGGACGTGCCGGAGCTGCCCTTCGCCGTGCCGCTCGGCCGCATCCGCGTCACCGAGTGCCAGATGGTCACCCAGTTCAAGGGCTCGGCCAAGGTGCCGCCGCAGTTCACGCGCGGCTACGGGCTCGTCTTCGGCCAGTCCGAGCGCAAGGCCATGTCCATGTCGCTGTGCGACCGCGCGCTGCGCGCCCGCGAATTCGGCGAGGATGTCGTCGCCCCCGCGCAGGACGAGGAATTCGTCATCTCGCATTCCGACAATGTCCAGGCCACGGGCTTCGTCGAACACCTGAAGCTGCCGCATTACGTCGACTTCCAGGCCGAGCTCGACCTCATACGCCGCATGCGCGCCGAGCACGATGCGCGCGAAAACCGGTTCGAACGGCAGGAGGCGGCGGAATGACCATGCAGTCCACTGACATCGCAAGCTACAACTTCGCCTATCTGGATGAGCAGACCAAGCGGATGATCCGCCGCGCCATCCTGAAGGGCATCGCCATTCCCGGCTACCAGGTGCCGTTCGCCAGCCGCGAAATGCCCATGCCCTATGGCTGGGGCACCGGCGGCGTGCAGGTCACGGCCTCGATCATCGGCCCGGACGACGTGCTGAAGGTCATCGACCAGGGCGCCGACGACACCACCAATGCCGTCTCCATCCGCGCCTTTTTCAGGAAGGTCGCCAATGTCGCAGTCACCACCGAGACGGCCAGTGCCACCATCATCCAGACCCGCCACCGCATACCGGAATATCCGCTGCAGGCGGGGCAGACGCTGGTCTACCAGGTGCCGATCCCCGAGCCGCTGCGCTTCCTCGAGCCGCGCGAGACCGAGACGCGCAAGATGCATGCGCTGGAAGAATACGGCCTCATGCATGTGAAGCTCTACGAGGACATCGCCAGGCACGGCCGCATCGCCACCACCTATGCCTATCCGGTCAAGGTCGAGGGGCGTTACGTGATGGACCCGTCGCCGACGCCGAAGTTCGACAATCCCAAGATGCACATGTCGCCGGCCTTGCAGCTGTTCGGCGCGGGCCGCGAAAAGCGCATCTACGCCATTCCGCCCTTCACCGAAGTGGTCAGCCTGGACTTCGAGGACCATCCTTTCGAGGTGCAGACCTTCGACCAGCCCTGCGCGCTGTGCGGCGCTGAAAACGTCTACCTCGACGAAGTCATCCTCGATGACAAGGGCGGATACATGTTCGTCTGCTCCGACACCGACCATTGCGAAAAGCGCCAGGCGGACGGCCATCGCGGTTATCTCGCCCCTGAAGCCATGGAGCCTGCCGAATGACCGACGAACCGCTTCTGCGCGTCAACGCGCTGTCCAAATATTACGGCGCGCGGCTGGGCTGCGAGGATGTCTCCTTCGACCTCTGGCCGGGCGAGGTTCTGGCCGTGGTCGGCGAATCCGGCTCGGGCAAGACCACGCTGCTCAACTGCCTGTCGACACGGTTGACGCCGAGTTCCGGCGGCGTCAGCTATCGCATGCGCGATGGCAGCTGGCGCGACCTTTACCGCATGAGCGAGGCCGAGCGACGCTTCCTCATGCGCACCGACTGGGGTTTTGTGCATCAGAACCCGGCCGACGGCCTGCGCATGACCGTCTCGGCCGGCGCCAATGTCGGCGAGCGGCTGATGGCCGTCGGCGATCGCCACTACGGCAATATCCGCTCCACCGCGATCGACTGGCTCTCCCGTGTCGAGATCGGCGAGGACCGCATCGACGACGAGCCGCGCTCCTTCTCCGGCGGTATGCGCCAGCGCCTGCAGATCGCCCGCAACCTTGTCACGGGCCCGCGCCTCGTCTTCATGGACGAGCCCACCGGTGGCCTCGACGTGTCGGTGCAGGCGCGTCTGCTTGACCTGCTGCGCGGGCTCGTCACCGACCTTGGCCTCGCGGCCATCGTCGTCACGCACGACCTCGCCGTCGCGCGCCTGCTCTCGCAGCGCATGATGGTGATGAAGGATGGCCACGTCGTCGAAGCCGGTCTTACCGACCGCGTGCTCGACGATCCGCGCGCGCCCTACACCCAGCTTCTCGTGTCCTCCATTTTGCAGGTGTGACGTGATGAAGATCGTTTCTTTGCAAGGTGTTTGCGCTTTCGCGCCCCCCTCTGTCTTGCCGGACAGAGGGGGCAACGAAGAGAGCCTCCCGTCGCCGTCGAACTTTCTCATATCCCACCACCGATGATCGCCAGCAGGGAGTTTCTCTGATGCCCACGCTTCTCGTCGTTTCCGAAGTCGCCAAAAGCTTCACCATGCATCTGCGCGACGGTATCAGGCTGCCCGTGGTGGCCGATGTCTCGTTTTCGCTGACCGCCGGCGAATGCGCCGTGCTGGGCGGGCCGTCTGGCGCGGGCAAAAGCTCGATCCTGAAAATGCTCTACGGCAACTATGCCGTGGACGAGGGCCAGATCATCGTCAGCCATGGCGGCCAGCTGGTCGATCTCGCCTCGGCAAGCCCGCGCACCGTGCTTGCCATCCGCCGCGACACCATCGGCTATGTCAGCCAGTTCCTGCGCACCGTGCCGCGCGTCTCGGCGCTCGACGTGGTGGCAGAGCCGCTGGTGGCGCTGGGCGAGGGCAGGGAACTGGCGCGTGACAAGGCGCGCGAACTGCTCGCCCGCCTCAACCTGCCCGAACGGCTCTGGCTGCTGCCGCCGGCCACCTTCTCCGGCGGCGAGCAGCAGCGCGTCAACATCGCGCGCGGCTTCATCACCAGCCATCCGGTCCTGCTGCTCGACGAGCCGACCGCCTCGCTCGACGCGGTCAACCGCGAGGTGGTCGTCGGCATGATCGCGCAGAAGAAGCGCGAGGGTGTAGCGCTGCTTGGCATCTTCCACGATCAGGACGTGCGCGAGGCCGTGGCCGACAGCGTCATCGACGTGACGCAATTCGCACCGGAAAGGATCGCCGCCTGATGACGAAACTGTCGCAACAGCCGCTGGTCCATCCGACCGCCGAGGTCAGCGGCTCGACGCTCGGCCGCTACACCGAGATCGCTGACCGCAGCCGCGTGCAGGAAAGCACGCTTGGCGACTATTCCTACGTCATGCAGGATTGCGGCGTCTGGTGCGCCGAGATCGGCAAGTTCTCCAACATCGCGGCGGCGGTGCGCATCAACGCCACCAACCACCCGACGTGGCGGCCGACGCTGCACCACTTCACCTACCGCGCCTCGGACTACTGGGAGGACGCCGGCCACGAGGAAGAGTTCTTCGCGTGGCGGCGGTCCAATGCCGTGCGCATCGGCCACGACACCTGGCTCGGCCATGGCGTGACGGTGCTGCCCGGCGTCACCATCGGCGATGGAGCCGTGGTCGGTTCGGGCGCGGTGGTGACGAAAGATGTCGCGCCCTACACCATCGTCGCCGGAGTGCCCGCCAGGCCGATCCGCGAGCGCTTCGACCGCCGCACCGCCGAGCGCTATCAGGCGCTGGCCTGGTGGGACTGGGACCACGCGCGCCTGCGCGCCGCGCTCGACGATTTCCGGGAGCTTTCGGCGGAAGAGTTTCTGGAAAAGCACGGCGGGTAGGCAATCCGCTAAGGCCTTAACCCGGATAGCCGAAGCGAGGCTATCCGGGTTTTATTTTGCGTGCCTGCATCGGCATGCCCATTCTAAGCGGTGGTCTTCTTTTGGGGGCAGCGGTTTCAACTGGCTGGCGCCAACGAGCTCCGAAATTCATACTCCGAGCCGACGTCGCTCTCCAAGGCGAGCTTGCCCCCTCTCCGATTTGCTTCGCAAACCACCTTTCCTCCATTTCATGCGAGCGAGGAACCCACGTTCTGCGAGGCTGCGACCGTGGGAGCGCCGGTTCCTCGCCCCACTTGCGGAGAGAGGTGTCGGGCGTGGCGAGACGGAGGTCATGCGCATAGCCGAACATCAAGACAGATGCGGCGCCGCGCGAAAAACTACCGCCCCGCGCCGCCCTCCATCAGCCGGCGACGCAGTGCGTTCGAAATATTGTCGAAGATGAAAACCACGATCAGGATCAGCAGCACCATATAGGCCACATTGGCCCAGTTCGAATTGGTGCGCATGGCCTCCCAGAGCTTCAGGCCGATGCCGCCCGCGCCGACCGCGCCGATGATGGTGGCCGAACGGGTGTTGGATTCCCAGAAATAGAGCGCCTGGCTGACGAATACCGGCATCACCTGTGGCGCCACGCCATAGCGTTGCACCACCACCGGCGCGGCGCCCACCGCGCGCACGCCCTCGCGCTGCTTGTCGTCGATGTTTTCCAGCGTTTCGGAATACACTTTTCCGAGAGTTCCGGTGTCGGTGAAGAAGATCGCGGAAATGCCGGCCAGCGGTCCCGGTCCGAAGGCGCGGGTGAAGAACAGCGCCCAGATCAGCATGTCCACCGAGCGCAGGAAGTCGAAGAAGCGCTTCGTCACCTGGTTGGCAAAAAAACTCGGCGTGATGTTGCGCGCCGCGATGAAGGCCAGCGGCAGCGCCACGAAGGAGGCGAACAGCGTGCCCACGAAAGCCATCACGATGGTCTGCAACAGCTTCGTCCAGACGTCGCCATGCTGCCATTGCGAGTTGTTCCAGATATTGTCGAAGGCAAGTGCCGCATTCGACATCTCCGGCTTGATGCGTTCGCCCGAGACGATCAGGCCGGCCACGTCCCCCAGCGGCTTGCCCCAGAAGGGCGAACGCGGATCGAAGAGGAAGTTCGGCCAGCCCAGGAAGCGGCGGCTGAGGGTCACGCGCTCGGGCAGGATGCGGACTTCGCCGGCAAAGCCGAAGTTCGCCTTCACCTCGTCCTCGCGCAGCGTCGCCCAGGCGGGCAGTTCGCCCTGCGGTCTGGCGCCGGTGGGTTCGAGCAGCACCGTCAGCGTCTCGCCGCGATGCTCGACCTCAACCTGTCCGGCATCGGCCACCACGCGCCCGGCGGAGCCGAAATCCACGGCGATTCGGTTGCCGTTCTGGCTCACCCAATCGGGATCGGGATTGTCGCCCAGCGGCGAAAAGCGCGGCCAGGTGATTTTCGCATCCGCGCCCGAGAACCGGATCGTGGGCCGCAGGTCATAGGAGTACCACTGCCGCGCATAGATTTCGGCGCGCTCCCACTGGCCGCCGGAAATCACCGTGCCGATGGAAAAGAACCACCAGCAATAGGCGACATAGGCGAGCGTGCCGAGCGCGATCAGAAAAGGCAGCGCGCGCTTGAGCAGCGGACGGTGAAACACGTCGAAATGGCGGGATTCGATTTCGGCCAGTTGCGCGGCGGAAAGATGCGTCATGGTCAGCGTCCAAATTCGAAGGATTGCGCCCCCACCAGCTTGCGGCGCAGCCAGGCGGAGAACTGGTCGACGGCGATGATGGTGACGAACAGAAGAAGGATGATGGCGAGTGTCTTGGCCTCATGGCCGCGTCCGATCGAAAGGCGCAGTTCCTCGCCGATGCCGCCGCCGCCCACCGCGCCGATGATGGTGGAGGCACGCACATTGATTTCGAAGCGCAGCAGCGCATAGGACATGAAGTTGGGCATCACCTGCGGCACGATGGCAAAGCCCACGCGCTCGAACCAGTTGGCGCCCACCGCGCGCAGCCCTTCCTCGGCCTTCATGTCGGCGTTCTCGACCACCTCGTAGAACAGCTTCCCCAGCGCGCCGATGGTGTGGATGCCGACGGCGAAGATCGCCGGGATCGCGCCCAGCGACAGCACGGCGGCGAAGAAGCCGGCGATAACGATCTCGGGGAAGGCGCGCAGGATTTCCATGTAGCGCCGCACCACGAAGCGCAGCGCGCGGCTGGCAACGAGGTTCTTGGCGGCGAGGAAGCAGAGCAGGAAGCCGAAGACGAAGCCGATCAGCGTCGAGAGCGCCGCGATATTGAGCGTCTCCAGCATCTTGTAGAAATATTCGGGAACGTAGAGGCCCGAGCCGAACAGATGGACGCGGCCTTCGGGGTAGTCGTATTTCAGGCTGCCGTCAAAATAAGGCGAGGGCAGGTCGAACAGCGCCCGCCACACTTCGAGGCCGTCGCGGGGCAGCATGTCGCCGACGAAGTCGAAGAAATGCGGCAGCCGGTCGAAGAACTTGCCGGCGTTGGAATCATTGGCGAACCAGAGCGAAGCGCCAAGTGCGGCCGCCAGCGCGCCGACGATGAGGATGGTGTAGAGACGGCGCCGCGCCGCCAGTTCGTGCCAATGCCGCTCGATGGCCATGCCTTCGGCGGACAGGGTGTGGGCAGTCTGGCTCATGCCGTCTCCACTTTGAAAACTCAGTTATGGAAATGGCCGGGCGCTGCTCGCGCCCGGCCATCGTCCTGGGAGGACAATCAGCCGCCGATCTGCGCCTTACGGGCGTCGATGATCGGCTGGTAGAATTCCGGCGTCACTTCGGTGTAGCCGGTGAAGTCACCGCCCTGGATGGCGGAGAAGCAGGCCGGATCGCTCTTGGGCAGATCCACCATGAACTGCTTGAACCTGGCCTTGAGGTCGGCGTCGAGCGCGGTGCGGATGACGGTCGGACCGTTCGGGATCAGCGGCGACTTCCACAGTTCGACGAAATCCTTCATGTCGATGAGGCCCTTGTCGACCATCTTGCGCAGGTTGCCCGACGTATAGCCCTCGTCGAAATCGCCCACGCCCGAGCCCCAGGTGGTGCCGGCGTCGAACTTGCCGTCCTTGACGGCCAGCACGAGATTTTCGTGGCCACCGCCAAAGCCGGTCTCGCCGAAATAGTCCTTCACGGCAACATTGCCGATATCCTTCGGCAGCGAGGTGGCCGGGATCAGGTAGCCCGAGGTGGAGTCCGGATCGGCGAAGCCGAGCTTCTTGCCCTTCATGTCGGCCAGCGTCTTGAACCCCGAGTCCTTGCGGGCGATCATGATCGAGTAATAGCCCTTGGAACCGTCGGTCTGCACCGTGGTCAGGATCGGCTCGACCGCGTCGGGATTGGCCAGATAGATCTTGGCATAGCCCGAAGCGCCAAGCTCGGCATAGTCCAGCGTGCCGCCCAGCAGGCCCTGGATGACGCCGTCATAGTCGGTGGCCGGAAACAGCTTTACCTCCTTCACGCCGATTGCCGCCGGCAGCTTGTCGGCGACGCACTGGTAGTTGCGCAGGCTGTCGGCCTCGTTCTCGCCGCCGAGGATGCCGACGCGGAAGATTTCCGGGCTTTCGGCACGCGCGGCGGTGGCGCCGGCGAGGGTGGCAATGGCGACAGCGCCCAGAAGGGCTTTCTTGAGCGACATGGATATTCTCCTGTTGGGTCCGGATGTCTGCGGTTTCGATGCGCCCTTCACGCGGGCGAGACGATCACGGTCGTTCAGTGCCCGGCATAGGCGGGCACCAGGCTTCCGGCGGATTGAACCACGCGCGGCCGCTCCGGGCGGATCGAGGTGGAGGTGATGGCTTCCGAGATTTCCTCGCCATTGGCGTCGGCGCCGTAGACGAGGCGCACGGCCTCGCGCGTCAGTTCTTCGGGCGCGCCGTCGAACACCACCTTGCCGCCGGCCATGCCGATGATGCGGTTGCAATAGCTGCGGGCGGTGTCGAGCGTGTGCAGGTTGGTGATGACGGTGATGCCTTCGCGCAGGTTGATGTCGCGCAGAGAATCCATCACCACCTTGGCGTTGAGCGGGTCGAGCGAGGCGATCGGCTCGTCGGCGAGGATCAGCCGCGGCCGCTGCATCAGCGCGCGGGCGATCGCCACGCGCTGCTGCTGGCCGCCAGAAAGCGTGCCGGCGCGCTGCAGCGCGGTCTGGGCGATGTCCAGCCGCTCAAGGGCGGCAAGCGCCATGGCGCGCTCCTCGCGCGAGAAGATGCCGAGCATGTTGAGCGCGGTGGAGCGGTGGTTCAGCCGTCCCAGCAGGACGTTGGTCAGCACGTCGAGGCGCGGCACGAGGTTGAACTGCTGGAACACCATGGCGCAGTCGCGCTGCCAGCGGCGCAGCCTGGCGCCGCGCAGGTCCGACACCTCCTTGCCGTCAAAGAAAATCGCCCCGTCGGAAGGATCGATGAGGCGATTGATCATGCGCAGAAGGGTCGATTTGCCGGCGCCGGAACGACCGATGATGCCGACCATCTGGCCCGGTTCGATTTCGAGCGCGACGCTGTCTACGGCGGTCTTCTTGCCGAAGCGGCGCGAGACATTGTGGATTTCGAGCATGGCGGCTTCCCTGTTTGGCTGACCCAGCCTCTTGGGAAGACTCCGCTACCGGACCAACATGAAACCGCGGTGTCAGTTGGATGTCAGTTTTGTTACGTTGCACAGGCCCGAGCCGCCACGGCCATGATGCGGCGGCCCGGCTGGACGATGCCCGGAACTACTGCTCGAGCGCGCCGGAACGGGCGTCGGCGCTGCGCGCCACACCGGCCAGCTTGACCAGATCGTCGCCCGCGCGGGTGGCGCGCGTGGCGCGGCGCGTCAGGATGAAGCCGTCCTGCGGGGCGAGCACTTCCACGCGCCCGCCTTCCTCGCCGGGGGCGGCCACGATGGTTGCCAGCCGCTGGCCGGCTTTCACCCGGTCGCCGGGCTTCACGTCATAGAGGATCGCGCCCGCCGCGGGCGCGGGCATCATGTCGATATGGTCGATCGGCACGACCTCGCCCTTGAATTCCGTAGGCGTTTCCACCGCCTTGTCCTCGATCACGCCGCGCGCCACCAGCAGCCGGTAGATGCCTTCGGCATCGGCTTCGGCAAAGTGCTGCTCCACGTCGAGTATGCCGCGATATTCCACGGTGGTGACCACGCGGCGGGCAAGCTGCGCTTCTGCCGCCGGCAGCTTCAGATAGGGGCACAGCGCCGCCTCATCGAAGGATGCGCCGGATTCGCCGCTCCACAGCACCACCGCCTCGACCCCCATCGAGGCCGCGCAGTCGGCCATCGCCGGCCACAGGTCGCTCTGTATGTAGAGGTAAGGGAGTCCCTCGTCGTCGCAGTGCAGGTCGAGCACGATCTCGTGGCCGAGCGAGAGCTTCAGCAGCCGCGCCTTCAGCCGGTCGTCGGCATTGAGCGGCTTGTCGTCGCCCGGCAGCAGGCCGGCATCGGGCCGGTTGATCAGCGGGAAGTCGCGGTTGAAATTGGTGCGCGAGCCGAGATGGTAGCGCCCCTGCGCCGCGCCGAAGAACTGCTGCGCCCGGCCCACCGGATTGGCGCGCGGCACGATGGTGAGGCTGCCGCGCACGCGGCCTTCGGTCTCTGCCTTGCGCAGCTTCGGCATCAGCGCGTCGATGGCCACCACGCCCGGCAGTTCGTCGCTGTGAAGCGCTGCCTGGATATAGGCCTTCGGCGCGTCGGGCGCGGAGCCGGCGATGCGCAAAACGGGAAACTCATAGGTCACGCCATCGCCATTGCCGCGAATGATCTCGGTGGTCTTTTCCATTATGCATCCCCTGGCGTTTGACCGTTTCCCGGAAAGGTGGAAACGGCTGGCAAAAATCGTGGCCGAATGAAAGTATGGCGCCGAACCGGCGCGGGGCTCTTTTTAGCCGTCCGCGCCGCATGGAAGCAAGTTGGGGGAAGCATGCAGTCCAGCCGCGATCGTCTTGAAGCCATCCTTGCGCGTCTCGAGGCGCGCGCAGCCGGAGAAAAGGTCTTCACCAGAATATATGCGGCGGCCGCGCGCGCGGCCGCCGACGCGGCCGACGCACGGCGCGCGGCCGGCGTTTCGCTCGGCGCGCTCGACGGGCGCATCGTCTCCATCAAGGACCTGTTCGATGTGGAGGGCGAGCCGACCGTCGCCGGCTCCCCGATCCGCCGCGATGCAGAACCTGCCATGCAAGATGCCGTGGTCGTGCGCCGGCTGCGGCAGGCAGGCGCGGTCATCGTCGGCAAGACGGCGATGACCGAATTCGCCTTCACCGCTGTCGGCAGCAATCCCGGTTTCGGCACGCCGGGCAATGCCGTCGATCCGGCCCGCGTGCCCGGCGGCTCGTCCTCGGGGGCGGGCGTATCCGCCGCCGAGGGGACCAGCGAAATCGCCATCGGTTCAGACACGGGCGGTTCCGTTCGCATTCCAGCCGCGCTCAACGGCGTGGTCGGCTTCAAGCCCACGGCCGGCCGTATTCCGCTCGGCGGGGTGTTTCCGCTGTCCTTCACGCTGGATTCTGTCGGTCCGCTGGCGAAAACGGTGGCCGATTGCGTGCTTGCCGATGCCGTCATGGCCGGCGGGACATATGCAGCGCCGCGTCCGATGCCGCTGACCGGGTTGCGCATCGGCATTCCGCACGGCCGCTTGCTGCGGGACATGGAGCCGGAAATCGAAGCCGGTTTCGAGCGTAGCCTCCGGCTGCTTGAGGCCGCCGGCGCGCGCATCGTCGATCATCGCATCGACGATCTGATCGAGAAGATGCTCGACGCGGCCAGCAACGGCTCCATCGCCAGCATCGAGGCGGCAGCGCTGCATTCCGACTGGTTGGGCGATGAGACCCTTGCCGCACAGGTCGATCCGCGCGTTGCCCGCACGCTCGCCCGCCGTGCCGGCGTGCCTGCATCCGCCTATATCAAGCTGATCCAGCGCCGCAACGAACTCGCCCGCGCCATGGACGAGCGGCTGGCCCCCTTCGACGTGCTGGCCCTGCCCACCACGCCGGTTGTCGCACCGCTGATCGAGGTTGCGGAAGAAAGCATCAACTCCCTCAACCGCACCGACGACATCTTGCTGCGCAACCCGCAGGTGGCCAACCAGTTCGACCTCACCGCGATTTCCCTGCCCATGCCGGAAATGGAGCTGCCGGGCGGGCTGATGCTGTTTGCCCGCAACGGGCACGACGATCGTCTGTTTTCGATTGCCGCAGCGGTGGAAGCGGAGCTGGCCAGGGCGGAGCGTTGAACGCAACGGATGCGCGCCAGTGGATGAAAAGCGCATCGGATTCCAGATAAATATTTGATTTTATTCATTTCGGGAAAATAGTTCATCCCCGTCTTTTTCGCTTCCCGCATAATGTGTGCATCGGCCTCACCGGGAACACGGGTCATGAACCGGATGAACGTGGAGGGCGACGATGTCCGGACTGGTGGCGTGACGGTAGCGCTGCTGGGCGATGAGCCCTCAGGTCCGGGCCCCAGGGAGCGGCTGGCCACGCGAATGTGGAGGCGTACGAACCGGGCAAGAGCATCGAACGGGCGGTCTGGGAGCCGCAATTATATAACTTCAGATGAGCGCGTTCTCCGACCGCCCGTCTTCCCACGACCTCGACAATGGCCAGACGGTGAAAACCGGGCGTGGCGACGGACAGTCGTGGCCCGCCACCAATCGCTGATTGTTGAAACATGAACCGATCCGCGCGAAGGTGACGGCGGTTTGATATAGGCTGCGGCGGATTCGGCTGGAGGAGAGGATATGGCAAGCACGCTCAAGGGGCCCGGCATTTTCCTGGCGCAGTTCGTCGGGGATGCGGCGCCGTTCAACTCGCTGAAGAGCATTGCCGAATGGGCAGCCGGCCTTGGCTACAAGGGCGTCCAGATACCGACATGGGACGGGCGGCTGTTCGATCTCAAGAAGGCGGCTTCGTCCAAGGCCTATTGCGACGAGATCAAGGGCGTCTGCGCCGAGGCCGGCGTGGAGATAACCGAGCTTTCCACCCACCTCCAGGGTCAGCTCGTGGCCGTGCACCCCGCCTACGATCTCCAGTTCGACGGCTTTGCCCCGGCGCAGGTTCACAACAATCCCAAGGCCCGTCAGGAATGGGCGGTCGAGCAGATGCTGTTCGGCGCCAAAGCCTCGCGGCATCTCGGCCTGAAAGCCTCCGTCAGCTTTTCCGGTTCGCTCGCTTTCCCCTACCTCTATCCCTGGCCGCAGCGTCCGGCCGGGCTGATCGAGGAGGCGTTCGGCGAACTGGCCAGGCGCTGGAAGCCGATCCTCGATGCCTATGAGGATGCGGGCGTCGATCTCTGCTATGAAATCCACCCCGGCGAAGACGTTTTCGACGGCGCGACCTTCGAGATGTTTCTGGACGCGGTCGGCGGCCACAGGCGCTGCAACATCAATTACGACCCGTCGCACTTCCTGCTGCAGCAGCTCGACTATCTCGCTTTCATCGACATCTACCACGAGCGCATCAAGGCGTTTCACGTCAAGGATGCCGAGTTCAATCCGGACGGCCGTCAGGGCGTCTATTCCGGTTATCAGGGCTGGGTGAGCCGCGCAGGCCGCTTCCGCTCGCTGGGCGACGGGCAGGTGGATTTCTCCGGCATTTTTTCAAAGCTCGCGGCCTGTGGCTATGACAGTTGGGCGGTGCTGGAATGGGAATGCTGCCTGAAGGCGCCTGAGGTTGGAGCCGCCGAGGGCGCGCCTTTCATCGACGCGCACATCATCCGCGTCACCGACAAGGCCTTCGACGATTTTGCCGGCGGCACCACGGATCGCGCCGCATTGCGCAGGATGATGGGCATTTGACGAAAGCTCGGGGAGGAGGGAGAGCCATGGCAATCGAGGGACGCAGCGAGCGCAGGGAAGGCCCGATCCGCTACGGCATGGTCGGCGGCGGACAGGGTGCTTTCATCGGCGGCGTGCATCGCATCGCCGCGCGCATCGACGGCGAGTTCGCGCTGGTGGCGGGGGCGCTGTCCTCCAACCCGGAGCGGGCACGGGCTTCGGGCGCGGAACTCGGACTCGACCCGGAGCGCACATATGCGTCTTTCCAGGAAATGGCCAAGGCTGAAGCAAAGCGCCCCGATGGCATCGAGGCCGTGTCGATCGTCACGCCCAATAACATGCACTACCCAGCTGCCAAGGCGTTTCTGGAGGCAGGCATCCATGTCATTTGCGACAAGCCGCTGACCTCGACCCTTGCCGATGCAAAAAAACTCGCGGCGCTGGTGGAAAAGACCGGCAAGGTGTTCGTCCTCACCCACAACTACACCGGCTATCCGATGATCCGGCAGGCGCGCGAGATGGTGCAGAAGGGCCAGCTCGGCGAAATCCGCGTCGTGCAGGCGGAATACCCGCAGGACTGGCTGACCGAGAAGGTCGAGGACGCGGGCTCCAGGCAGGCTGCCTGGCGCACCGATCCGAAGCAGTCCGGCGTCGGCGGCTCCACCGGCGACATCGGCACCCATGCCTATAATCTCGCCCGCTTCGTCACGGGACTGGAGCTGGACAGCCTTTCGGCCGATCTCGATTCCTTCGTCGCAGGCCGCGCCGTGGACGACAACGCCCATGTCATGCTGCGCTTCAAAAGCGGCGCCAAGGGTATGTTGTGGGCAAGTCAGGTTGCGCCCGGCAATGAGAATGCCCTGAAGCTGCGCGTCTATGGCACGAAGGGCGGCATCGAGTGGTCGCAGGCCGACCCGAACTATCTCTGGTACACGCCTTTCGGCGAGCCCAGGCGGTTGATTACGCGCGGCGGTGCGGGTTCCGGCCCGGCGGCGGGCCGCGTGACGCGCGTGCCGCCGGGCCACCCGGAAGGCTATCTGGAAGGGTTCGCCAACATCTATGCGGAAGCCGCAAGGGCGATCCGCGCCGCACGTCGCAGGAACGGCAAGCCGGGCAGGGACGTGCTGTTTCCGACCGTGCATGATGGCGTCGAGGGTGTGGCGTTTATCGAGGCTTGCGTGAAGTCGTCGAGAAAGAACGCAGCCTGGACGAAGCTGTAGGGAAATATTCTTTTTTGCCAGCAAGCCGGTGTCCCCAGCCAAAAGCCTTCGACGGTGGCAATTTGTTCCGCCAATCGCTATTTGAGGACGGAGATGACAATTCCGCCGTTTCGCGCAAAGCGCGCCGGCGGGACAGAAGGTCGAGATAATCATCATGGCGGCAAGGGATACGCTGACGAAAAACCAGCTTCGCGTGCTGGAGAAGCTCGAGGCCTCGAAAGGCCCGCTCAGCGCCTACATGCTGCTCGACCAGTTGCGCGACCAGGGTTTTCGCGCGCCGCTGCAGGTCTATCGCGCCCTCGACAGGTTGATGAATGCGGGCTTCGTCCATCGGCTGGAAAGCATGAACGCTTTCGTCGCCTGCTCCGAACCGCATGACCACAACCATCGCATGATCGCCTTCGCTATCTGCGACAAATGCGGAGAGGTCTGCGAGTTTTCCGATGAGGTGATCGGCAAGCAGCTCGACGCCTGGGTCGGCTCCACCGGCTTTGCCGCCAAGAAGGCGATTATCGAGTTTCGCGGCACTTGTGCCAAATGCGCCGCGCTGGCGGCGTAGCGGTTGACGCACGCCCGGTGTGTGGATACCACTGGATTCGGAATCGGTTCCGCCTTGCGGCGGATGAAAAGGGAACACGGTAAGGCCATCGGCCGAAGCCGGGACTGCCCCCGCAACTGTAGCCGGCGAGCTTTCCTTCAAACAGGCCACTAAGAGCGCGAAGCGCGATTGGGAAGGCGAAGGACAAACGACGACCCGGAAGTCAGGAGACCTGCCTTTTCCGGTCACCCATGCTTGAACACGGGGTGTGTTCAGGCGCGGTCGTCCGTGGCGGTGACATTTGAAAAAGTGTTGCCGCAGCCGGGCACGGCCGAGGGGTGAACTGCATCCGCTTTTCGCCATTCGATCTTTCCCCTGCGGTTTGGAGACAAACCTGCGGGCGCCGTTGCGCCTGCAAGCCTTGGGGGCAGACGTGCAGAAATGGACAATTTGCGCCGGCGCATTCGCGCTGGCATTTTCGGGACATGCGAACGCGCAGGACGTGGAAAGCGGCGCAGGCGAGACGATCGAGCTTGGCCGCATCGTCGTCACCACCCCGCTCAGGCGCGCAAGCTCGCTGGAGCGGTCGACCTCGTCCGTAGTGGTGATCGGTGAAAGCGAAATCGCGCAATCGGCTGCGCTCGATCTGCCGTCGCTTCTCAAGACCATCCCCGGCGTCACGGCAACGTCCAATGGCGGCCTGGGTGCGGATTCCAGCGTTTCCCTGCGCGGCACCACGCCCAGCCAGACGCTGGTGCTGGTGAATGGCGTGCGGGCCGCCTCGGCGACCACGGGAACGGTGAACCTGTCGGGCATCCCCCTGGCGTCCATCGAGCGCATCGAGATCGCCAAGGGCGGGCACTCGGCCCAATATGGTTCCGACGCCATCGGCGGCATCATCAACATCGTCACCAGGCAGGGCGGTCTCTGCGCGGACGGTCGCGACGCCTGCGGCTCCGTCACTGCCGGCGTCACCTACCCCTGGGGCGGGTATGTGTCGACCGGCGTGCAGGGCCAAAGCGAAAGCGGCCTGAACTACGCCCTCGGCGGCCAGTTCTTCGGCACGCGCGGCTACGATTTCACGCTGCCCAGCGCCTGGGGCCATGAACCCGGCCCGAACGGCTTCCTGCGCGGCTCGGCCAATTTCGCTCTGTCGAAGGACCTCGACTGGGGCCGGGTCTATGCGGACGGGCTCTATGCGCGCGGCCGCATTCACTACGACAGCACCCCGCCCGCAGCCAACGAAGCCGACACGGACAATTTCTCCGGCAAGCTTGGCACCCGCATCGATCATTCCGAGAACTGGTCTTCCACGCTCGAACTTTCGACCGCGCTCGACAACGCCTCCAATTTCCGCGGCAGCATCAAGGGCGACGATTTCGGTACCCGCCGCTACGGCGTGCTGGCCTCCACCCAGAAGAGCTTCGAGACGGACGTGGCCCGGCACATATTGCTGGGGGGCGTGGAAGCCTATCGGGAATCAGTCTCCGGCAGCTCCATTTCCGAAGTTGCCTACGACAGGACGAGCCGCGACCTGACTGCCGTCTTCGGGCAATATTCCGTCGAATACGGACCGCTCAACATCGATTCCGGCCTGCGCTATGACCATGACGGCCAGTTTGGCGGGGCGACGACCTACAATATCGGCGCCAGCTACGAACTGATCGACGGACTGGTGGCACGCGCGTCCTACGGGACCGGCTTTCGCGCGCCCACCTTCAACGACCTCTACTATCCCGACCCCTTCACGCCGGGCAATCCGGACCTGAAGCCGGAGAAATCGCGCTCCTACGAAATCGGGCTGACGTGGCAGGCGACCGAACGCACCAGCCTCGACGTGGCGCTCTACCGCAACGATATCAGCAACCAGATCGCCTGGGCTCCGGTCGATCCGGGCGACTTCTTCGGGCCCTGGCACCCGGACAATATCCAGAAGGTGCGGATCACCGGCTTGGAGGCGGCACTTTCACACCGCTTCAGCGAGGAGTGGAGCGCGAAAGCAGCCGTGGATGTGCGCGAGCCGCTCAACCGCAGCGAAGGACTGCATGGCCGCTATGTAATCTATGCGGACCGCTTCAAGGCAACGGCCGAACTGACCTACAGCCCGACCGAACAGCTTCAGCTCATAGGCCGGGTGCTCTACGGTGCGGCCCGCTACACCGATGAGCTCAACACGGCCAGGTTGCCGGATTACGTGACGGCCGATTTCACCGCCCTTTATGCGCTCGACAGCCGGTCGCAGTTCAAATTCTCGGTGGAGAACATCTTCAACGAGCAATATGAAACCAAGGCAGGTTATCGGGCGCCGGGACGCACGCTGGATTTCAGTTTTACGCGAGCTTTCTGATCCGGACGCTCCCCGCAAACGCTCCGGCGTGGAGAAGAGGCATGAGCCAGACATGTATGAGCATTTTGCAGCCAGTCGGAAACCGGCTGCAAAATGCGACGAAAGCAGACGAGTAGATTGGTGGTTCCGATGAAACGGGTGAGACCGCCGTTCCCGATGCCCAATGTTTGCGCCGTTGTAACCATGGCGATGCTTTGCGCCGGCCTCGTCGGCATCGCCGTACCGTCGCAGGCCGGCTCGCCGCCACGGCGCGTGGTGTCGATGAATGTCTGTACCGACCAGCTCGCCATGTTGCTGGCGGGCGGGGGGCAGCTTTATTCGGTGTCTGCTCTGGCCGGGGACACCGAAAGTTCCGTGCTGGCTGATGAGGCCGGGCGCTATGTGATCAATCATGGTCTGGCGGAGGAGGTCTTCCTGATGTCGCCCGATCTGGTGATTGCCGGTACCTACACCACCCGCACCACCGTTGACCTGTTGCGCCGGCTGGGCTTTCGCGTCGAGGAATTCGCGCCGGCCAACTCCTTCGCGGACATCGGTGAACACATCACCCGCATGGGCGAGCTTCTGGGCAGGCAGGAAAAGGCCGCCGCATTGATCGCGCAGATGGAGGCGCGGCTTGCCGCGCTGCGCGCGCAACCGGCGTCCGGCAAGACGGTGGCGCTTTACTACGCCAACAGCTACACCTCAGGCGCCGGCACTCTGGTAGACGAGACGGTGAAGGCTGCCGGGCTGGTCAATATCGCCGACACGCTGGGCATGCAGGGCACGAGCCAGTTGCCGCTGGAAATGCTGGTGCTGGAAAATCCCGACCTCGTCGTCACCAGCCACGGCGAATATGCCAGGCCCGCGCTTGCCGAGGAAGGGTATGTCCATCCCGCCTTCAAGGCATTGATCGCGGGTCGCAAGGTGGTCGATGTACCGGCCAGATACACGATCTGCGGAGCGCCCTTCACGCTCGAAGCCGCGCGCATCATGCATGATGCGGCAGCATCCGCTGGGGAAAACAGATGAGCGAGATCGCGCGCTACCGCCTGCTGTTGGCGCTGCTTGCCGCTGCGACGCTGGCTCTGTTCGTGCTGTCGCTCACGGTCGGCCCCGCCGCGATCGCGTTCGCGGACAGCATGGCCGCCCTGTTCGGGGGGGAGGATGCCGGCCCGCTGGCGCTCATCATGCAGGAAATTCGCCTGCCGCGCGCAATCCTCGGCCTGATGGTCGGCGCCACGCTTGGACTTTCGGGCGCGGTGCTCCAGGGTTATCTGCGCAATCCGCTGGCCGAGCCGGCACTGCTCGGTGTCAGCGCCACTGCCTCGCTCGGCGCGGTCATTGCCATTTACACCGGCTTTGCCGCCGTCTTCCCGCTTGGCCTGCCGCTGGCGGCGCTTGCCGGGGGAGCGATTGCGGTCGTTGTCGTGCAGGCCATGGCCGGTGCGCGCGGCGGTGCGCTCACCATCATCCTGGCAGGCGTGGCCGTGTCGAGCTTCGCTGCGGCCATGACTTCGCTGGCGCTCAACCTGTCGCCCAATCCGTTTGCCGCGCTGGAAATCATGTTCTGGATGCTGGGCTCGCTTGCCGACCGCTCGATGACGCATGTGTGGCTGGCCGCACCCTTCATGGTGGTGGGCTGGGCCATGCTGGCAAGCATCGGCCGCTCGCTGGACACCCTCACTCTGGGCCGCGATGCTGCCGCCAGCATGGGTGTGGACCTGCGCCGGGTGCAGTCGCTGGCTGTGTTCGGCACCGCAGCCTCGGTGGGGGCGGCGACCGCGGTTGCCGGCGCTATCGGCTTTGTCGGCCTCGTCGTGCCGCATCTGTTGCGGCCGCTGGTCGGCGCGCGTCCGTCGCGGCTCCTGCCCGCCAGCGCGCTCGGCGGGGCCTGCGTGCTGCTGGCCGCCGATATCCTCGTGCGGCTGATTGCGCCGGGCAGGGATTTGAAACTTGGCGTGCTGACCGCGATCGTTGGCGCACCTTTCTTCCTGTGGCTCGTCTATCGCACGCGGAGGAACCTGCTGTGACCCTGCTGACCGCGAACGGGCTGCATGTTTCGCTGGGCGGACGCCCGGTGTTGAACGATCCTTCCTTCCATGTGGGCGAAGGCGAATTCGTCGGGTTGATCGGCCCGAACGGCGCGGGCAAGTCCACCCTGCTGCGGGCGGTACTCGGCCTCATCGAAGCGTGCGGCGACATCGCCATTTCCGGACAGGATGCCACTTCCATGAGTGCGCGCGAGCGCGCCCGACGCATTGCCTATCTGCCGCAGGAACGCGAGATCGGCTGGCCGGTTTCGGTGGAGATGGTGGTGTCGCTCGGCCGGGCGCCGCACCGCCCGGCCTTTGCCGGCCTCGATGCAGCCGACCGGGTGCGGATCGAAGAAGCGATGCGGCGCATGGAATTGCAGGAATTTCGCCATCGCGTCTCGACCGAACTTTCGGGCGGCGAGAAGGCGCGTGTGCTGATCGCCCGGGCGCTGGCGCAGGATGCGCCGTTGCTTCTTGCCGATGAGCCGACCGCCGGCCTCGATCCGTCGCACCAGATTTCGCTGATGCGGCTGTTCGCGGAACTGGCGGGCGAAGGACGCGGGGTGGTCGCGTCGCTGCACGACCTCAGCCTTGCCGCGCGCTGGTGCACGCGGCTGATCCTGCTCGACAAGGGGGCGATCGTCGCCGACGGCCCGCCGGCGGACGTGCTGACGCGTGAGCGCATGCGCTCGGTCTATGGCGTCGAGGCCTATCTGGGCGAGGCCGAAGGCGGCCTGCTCGTGGTGCCGCTGGACACGGCTGCCGCAACGGCTGTCTCCGAAGGTGAATAGAAAATCCGGCGCGTCGTATCGCGCTGGAAAGATCTAGTGCGCCTCGTCCCAATTGTCGGCGGCACGGGCTTCCACCTGGAGCGGCACCTTCAGCGCCACCGCCGGCATGGCGGCCCCTTCCATAACCGAACGGATCACGGGAATGGTGGCTTCCACCTCCTCGTCCGGCACTTCGAAGATCAGTTCGTCATGCACCTGCAGCAGCATGCGGGCATCGAGCCCGGCTTCCGGCAATGCCTTCTCCATGCGCACCATGGCGCGGCGGATGATATCGGCGGCCGAACCCTGGATCGGCGCGTTGATGGCCGCGCGCTCGTTGAAGGCGCGCATCTGCGGATTGGCGGAGCGGATTTCAGGATAATGCGCGCGCCGCCCGAAGATCGTTTCCACATAGCCGTTGGCGCGGGCGAACGTCTTGGTGCTGTCCATATAGTCGCGGATGCCGGGGAAGCGCTCGAAATAGCGCTTGATGTAGTCGCTGGCCTCCTCGCGGGGAATGGAAAGCTGGTTCGCCAGCCCGAAGGCCGAAATGCCGTAGATGATGCCGAAATTGATCGCCTTGGCGCGACGACGCACCTCCGAGGGCATGCCCTCGACCGGCACGCCGAACATCTCCGATGCCGTCATCGCATGAATGTCGATGCCGTCCTCGAAGGCCTGGCGAAGCTGTGGAATCTCGGCCACATGGGCCAGCACCCGCAGTTCGATCTGGCTGTAGTCGGCCGACACCAGCTTGTAGCCCTTGTCGGCGATGAAGGCGGTGCGGATCCGACGCCCTTCCGAGGTGCGGATCGGAATGTTCTGCAGGTTGGGCTCGGATGACGACAGCCGCCCCGTCGAGGTCGCGGCCAGCGCATAGGACGTGTGGACGCGGTTGGTGCGGGGGTTGATGTAACCCGGCAACGCATCCGTATAGGTTGACTTGAGCTTGGTGAGCTGGCGCCAGTCCACGATCTTGCGCGGCAGCGGGTGCCCCTCGGCGGCGAGGTCTTCCAGCACCTGCGCGGAGGTGGACCATTGGCCGGTCTTGGTCTTGGAGCCGCCGGGCAGGCCCATCTTGCCGAACAATATGTCGCCGAGCTGCTTGGGCGAGCCGATGGTGAATTTTTCGCCGGCAAGCTGGTAGATTTCTTCTTCCAGCCCGGCCGCGCCCTGTGCGAGTTCTCCCGACAAACGGCTCAATATCTGCCGGTCCACGGAAATGCCGCGCTGTTCCATCTGCGCCAGCACCGGCACCAGCGGCCGCTCCAGCCGTTCGTAGACGGAGACCAGCTTCTTCGCCACCAACCGGGGCTTCAGGATGTGCCACAGCCGCAGCGTCACATCGGCATCCTCGCCCGCGTAACGGGTGGCCTTGTCGATGTCGACCATGTCGAAGGTGATCATCGTCTTGCCGCTGCCGGCCACTTCCTTGTAGGAAATGGTCTTGTGGCCAATCCAGCGCTCGGAAAGCGAATCCATGCCGTGGCCGCCGTTCAGGCCCGCGTCGAGCACATAGGAAATCAGCATCGTGTCGTCATAGGACGCAATGTCGATGCCGTAGCGGTTCATCATCACGAGGTCGTATTTCAGGTTCTGCCCGACCTTGAGCACCGCCGGGTTCTCGAGCAGGTTGCGCAGCAGCGTCAGCGCATCGCGGATCGGTATCTGGTTCTCGACCAGCCCGCCGCCCAGCAGGTCGCCCTGACCGCTCTTGTGGTTGAGCGGTACATAGGCCGCGCGGCCGGGGCGGGTAGCGATCGAAAAGCCGCACAGCTCGGCCTGCATCGGATCGAGCGAGTTGGTTTCCGTGTCGAAGCCCACTACGCCGGCTGCGCTCGCCTCCGCCATCCAGTCGGCCAGCGTTTGAAGGTCGCGGATGCAGACATAGGCTTCATGGTCGAATTTGTGAGCCACGGCTGCCTGAGCGAGCGCCTCGGCGAGGGCGCTCGGGGTGTTCTGGTCCTGTTGCGCAGGCTCGGCGCCAGCCGGCGACGCGGGCGCGGTCTCGCTCGTCGAAGCAGAGGAGGGAACCCTGGCGCCCACATCCGGGCCATGCGCCTCTTCCTTGCTCTGGATGACGACTTCGGCGGGCTCGATCTCGGCGGCTTCCGTGCCGGTCGCTTCCGCCACGCGGCGGGTAAGCGAGGTGAATTCCATCGCCTTGAGGAAGGAGATCAGCTTCGGGCCGTCGGGTGATTCCAGCACGAATTCGTCCAGCGCCTCGCTGACGGGCACATCCGTCCTGAGCGTCACCAGTTCGCGCGAGACGCGGGCATTGTCGGTATTGTCGATGATCGACTGGCGACGCTTCTCCTGCTTGATCTCGCCGGCGCGGGCAAGCAACGTGTCGAGGTCGCCGAACTGCTCCAGAAGCTGCGCCGCCGTCTTCGGCCCGATGCCCGGAACGCCCGGAACGTTGTCGACGGAATCGCCGGTCAGCGCCTGCAGGTCGATCATCTTTTCGGGCGGCACGCCCCATTTCTCGATCACCTCGGGAATGCCGATCTGGCGGTCCTTCATCGGGTCGTACATCGTGACCGAAGGCCCGACGAGCTGCATCAGGTCCTTGTCGGAGGACACGATGGTCGTGTCGCCGCCCGCCTCGCAGGCAAGCCGGGCATAGGTGGCGATGAGGTCGTCGGCCTCGAAGCCCTCCATTTCCAGGCAGGGCAGGTTGAAGGCGCGGGTCGCCTGGCGGATCAGCCCGAACTGCGGCACGAGATCTTCCGGCGGGGCCGAGCGGTTGGCCTTGTAGTCGGAGTAGAGATCGTGGCGGAAGGTCTTCGACGAATAGTCGAAAATCACCGCAAAATGCGTGGGCACGATCCCGACATCGGTGTTGCGGGCGTCCCTCAGCAGCTTCCACAGCATGTTGCAGAAGCCGGAGACTGCGCCCACCGGCAGATTGTCGGATTTGCGCGTCAGCGGTGGCAGCGCATGATAGGCGCGGAAGATGTAGCCAGAGCCGTCGACGAGGAAGAGATGATCGCCTTTTTTCATGCGCGTAGCCCTAACGTGCGGGCAGGAATCTGTCCATTGGAAAGCTTGACGGAGACCTGTGCGCGGCAAAGGCAACTGACACTTTCGGTCGATCACGCGTATGTTACAAAACTGTAATGTGCGTGCCCTTGAATTGCCACCTTCGCCGCACCAGATAGCAGCCATCGGCAATCATTAGCCGAGTCCGGAATAAGGCCCGTCCCCCGCCTGGACCGGACGTTGCGGCAGCCTAATCCCCCCTCTCCGGGCTGCCGCACCCCTTTTTAGTACCGCCGCCGTGGTTTCCCTCCACCACGGCGGCATTTTTTTGCGCTTTGCGCATGGCAATGCCGGTTGGCTCAACAGAGCCGGTCTTTCCGTTTTGGTCCTGCCGCTCTAGGTTGGCTTCGCAGAATCGAAAGGCCAGGAAAAAATGCTCGCCATCGCACCCGTTCTCGATCACCTCGACGCCAATCTCGACAAGAGCGTCGAGAGGCTGTTCTCGCTGCTTCGCATCAAGTCGATCTCGACCGACCCCGCCTTCGCCGCCGATTGCCGCAAGGCCGCCGAATGGCTGGTCGAGGACCTGAAGTCGATCGGCTTCGAGGCGAGCGTGCGCGACACGCCCGGCCATCCGATGGTCGTGGCCCACCATGAAGGCCCGTCAGCGGACGCCCCGCATGTGCTGTTCTACGGCCATTACGACGTCCAGCCTGTCGATCCGCTCGACCTGTGGCATGACGATCCGTTCGATCCCAAGGTCAAGGAACTCGGCCCGGACCGCAAGGTCATCACCGGTCGCGGCTCCTCCGACGACAAGGGCCAGCTCATGCTTTTCGTCGAAGCCTGCCGCGCCTACAAGGCCGTGCATGGCAAGCTGCCCTGCCGCGTGACCATCCTGTTCGAGGGGGAGGAGGAGTCCGGTTCGCCGTCTTTGAAGCCTTTCCTCGACGCCAATGCCGAAGAGCTGAAGGCCGATTTCGCCATGGTTTGCGACACCGGCATGTGGAACCGCGATACGCCGGCTATCTGCGTGGGGCTGCGTGGCCTTGTGGGCGAGGAAGTGATCGTCCATGCCGCCGACCGCGATCTGCATTCGGGCGAGTTCGGCGGTGCCGCCGCCAACCCGATCCGCATCCTGGCCAAGGCGCTTGCCGACATGCATGACGACACCGGCCGCGTCACCATTCCCGGCTTCTACGAGGGCGTGGAGGAAACGCCCTCGCAGGTGCTGAAGTCGTGGGAATCGCTTGGCGAGACCACCGAAAGTTTTCTCGGCGAGGTAGGGCTGTCGGTCCCTTCGGGCGAAAAGGGCCGTTCCGTGCTGGAACTGACCTGGGCGCGCCCGACGGCCGAGTTCAACGGCATCACCGGCGGCTATACCGGCAAGGGCTTCAAGACGGTCATTCCCGCGCAGGCTTCCGCCAAGGTGTCGTTCCGGCTCGTGCACAAGCAGGATCCGGCCAAGCTCCGCGCCGCGTTCCGCGATTTCGTCCGCGCGCGCATTCCGGCCGACTGCTCCGTCGAGTTCCACGAGCATGGCGGATCGCCGGCCATTCAGCTCTCCTACGACTCGCCCTTCCTGATCAATGCGCAGCAGGCGCTGTCCGACGAATGGCCCAAGCCGGCGGTGATGATCGCCATGGGCGGTTCGATCCCCATTGTCGGCGATTTCCAGACTTTCCTCGGCATGGAATCGCTGCTGGTCGGCTTTGCCCTGGTCGATGATCGTATCCATTCACCGAACGAGAAATACGACATGTCCTCCTTCCATGGCGGGCAGCGCTCCTGGGCGCGCATACTCGACGCGCTGACGAAGAAGTAAGAGACACCGGCATGACCATTCGCTTTCACAAGAACGATCTTCCCGACCTTTCCAACTATCAGGTCGATGCCGTTGCCATCGACACCGAGACGCTGGGGTTGAACCCGCATCGCGATCGGCTCTGCGTCGTCCAGATATCGCCGGGCGATGGCACCGCCGATGTCATCCAGATCGACCAGGGACAGAAGACGGCGCCCAATCTCGTGCGCTTGCTGGGCGACAGCACCGTCACCAAGCTGTTCCATTTCGGGCGATTTGACATTGCCGTGCTCTACAATGCCTTCGGTGTGATGCCGGAGCCGGTGTTCTGCACCAAGATCGCCTCGCGGCTGACCAGAACCTATACCGATCGCCACGGCTTGAAGGATATCTGCAACGAGCTGCTGGGGGTGAGCCTGTCGAAGGCGCAGCAGTCGTCCGACTGGGCGGCCGAGACGCTGACGCCCGAGCAGCTCGAATATGCCGCCTCGGACGTGCTTTACCTGCACCGCCTGCGCGATGTTCTGGAAAAGCGACTGGCACGCGAGAATCGCACCGCAGTTGCCGATGACTGCTTCCGCTTCCTGCCGACGCGTGCACGGCTCGACCTGATGGGCTGGCCGGAAGACGATATCTTCGCCCATAGCTGATCGGTAAAGCGTTTCAGGATAGTCCCGGAACGCATTTTCCTGCGCAACCTCACTCTTCTGAGCGATCCCTTCCGACCGCGCGCGCCTCGGTGCGCGCGGCCGGAAGGGAACGATTCGCGTTTGACGAAGTTATTGCCAAAACCATTGCCTCAGTTCCCTTTAATTCGAGAAAAGATTTGTTTTGTGTAAATCTTGCGGTCTTTCTCGAATTGAGTGATAATAATTAAAGAGGGAGCTTGGGAGGTAGAACAATGTTTTTCCTTGCGCTCTGGGTCATTAGTGCCGGAGTAACAGTGTTAATTGCATCTTCAAATGATTCCGATGCTATGATCTGGTTGCTGATCGGGGTTGCCTTGGGGCCATTGGGTGTTCTTTTGGCTCTATTATTTGAACATCCAAGGAAATCTCATAAGGCTTGATATCCGGGATGTTGGGTCGCGTGGCACGCGGCCCATGACAAACTGTCCACTTGCGCCTTGCGATTCCACCGCTTAGCCACGGCTGCGCGGAATCGGGGGCCATGTGATGACCAATACCAGCCAGCAGATCGGTTTGTCGTTCTGGGCAAAGACAGACCTTGCCACGCGCGCAGAAGCCAGAAGGCTTTTGTCCGCGGTGGTGGAGGAGGGTGCCGACGACTTCGTCGGTTTGTTCTACAACGCTTTCCTGGCCGATGATGAAGCCTCGACCTTTCTGAGCCACAGCGTGGTTCATGAACGGCTTGGCAAGTCGTTGCGAGGCTGGCTGATCGAGTTGCTGTGCGCTGATCCTGATGCGGGCTTCGAGGCGTTCGACGAGCGGCAGAAGCAGATCGGCGAAATCCATGCGCGCATCAAGATTCCGATCCATCTGGTGATGGCGGGTTCAAGCCTGCTCAAGAGCGAGGTGTCGGCGCGTCTTCTGGAGAAGGATGCGGACCGCAATACGGTCATCGTCGCGCTGATGCTGATGTCCGAACTGGTCGATTATGCGATTCGCCAGATGAGCCAGGCCTATGTGGTCGGCACCACCCGGCGCGCGCAGGTGGACGAGGCCTATCGCCTCGTCTCGCTGGGGCAGGATGTCAGCCTGGAGCGCGAAAGCCAGCGCGCGGCCCTCATGGAGTGGGGACAATCGGTTCTGTTCGGCCTTTTCGGCAATGCCGGCAGCGCCCCGCCTGAGCCGATCTCGCAATCCGCCTTCGGCCTCTGGCTGCGGCACCGGGCCGGAATGATGTTCCAGGGCGCTTCCTCGCTGGAGGGTATCGAGGACGCGGTGCAGCAGGTCGATCGCGTGCTGCTCCCCAAGATCGATGAAGCGAGGGCGGAAGGAGGAGATCGCCTGCAGGACGTGCTGCGCCGGTTGCAGGCCAGCATCGAAGAGATCAAATATCTCCTCAACGATCTCTTCCAGAGCGTCGCCGGCATGGAGAATGCGCGCGATCCCATGACCAAGGCGCTCAACCGGCGCTTCCTGCCGTCCATCCTCAGCCGCGAAGTGGCGCTCGCCAATTCCTCTGGTTCGTCGCTCACGCTGCTGATGATCGACGTCGATCATTTCAAGCAGATCAACGACAAATGGGGCCATCTGGCAGGCGACACGGTGCTGCGCCAGATCGCCGAGGTGATCATGGACAATGTGCGCCCGTGCGACTTCGTGTTCCGCTATGGCGGCGAGGAATTTCTCGTGGCGCTGGTCGAGACGCCGGAGGGCGCCGGCGTCGACATCGCCGAGCGCGTGCGGCGGCAATTCATGGAGCACAAGCTTCAATTGCCGGATGGCGATGCCATCACCGCCACCGTCTCCATCGGCGTTGCGGGTCATCGCGGCCATCCCGACTATGCCTATCTGATCGACCTTGCCGACAAGGCGCTCTATCGGGCCAAGACGCTGGGCCGCAACCGGGTCGAGATCGACTCCGCGGTGGCGGCCGAGTAGGCCCTGACCTCGATCAGACGGTTTCTTTCGGGATCGCCGTGTAAACGCGCGTGATGAACGTGGCGAATTGCTCCATATAGGTGCGCAGGAATTCTTCCGTTGTCTTGTCGGATACTTCGCCGTCTTCGGTAATAAGGCCCGGCTTGAACTGAATATAGGCTTCCGGCGCATTCATCTGGGGTGAATTGCAGAAGCTCAGCACGCTGCGCAGGCTTTGCTGGGCCACGGCCGTGCCAATGGCGCCGGGCGAGGTGCCGATCACGGCGGATGGCTTGCGCGTGAAGGAATTGGTTCCATAAGGCCGGCTCGCCCAGTCGATGGCGTTCTTGAGCCCGCCGGGGATGGAGCGATTGTATTCGGGGGTCACGAACAGCACCGCGTCTACCTCCGCCAGCGCCTTCTTGAAAGCCTTGGCGGGCGGCGGAAAGTCGGCGTCATAGTCGTAACTGTAGAGCGGCAGGTCCCTGAAAGGGATTTCCGCCATCTTCAGGCTTTCGGGGGCAAGCTGCACGAGAGCCTTTGCCAGTTTGCGGTTGATGGATTCTTTCGCAAGGCTACCGATCAGATAGCCCACCTTGTGCACCGTCATGGCCGAACTCCGTTGCGCCGAACGATTCTGTCGTGATTGGAACCCCGCAGAAGGGGTCAGATAGAGCCCGGCGAACGGCCGTCAATTCGCCATGTGAAACTGCCGGATTGCATCGCCGCCCATACCTGCGGCAGGTGGCGCTGACGGAACGGGGTCCCGGATCGCCCTTGTGGCTGTAACATTCTGAAATCCTGTGACTTTTCTTAAAACTGATTTAATCGCCCGTTAAATCGCCGCATTTACTGTCCACTCGACCCCTTCAAGGATGGGACGGACAGCGCAGTCGTATGGCGAAAAGAGACACCCGCATCGAACCGACTTTTGACAGACCGGGCGACCGTGAGGACGCGTCGGGCCTGTCGGTCAGCGAGGACGATCGCGTCATTCCCACGCGGCGCAGCCGCGCGCCCGAGCCGCGCCGCAAGGCCGAAAAGGTACAAAGGGCCGAGCGGGCGGAGCCGAAGCAGCGCCGGGGCAAGCCCAGGAAACGCCGCGGCTTTTTCGGCGGCATCGGCCGGCTTGTCTATTGGGCCTTCGTGCTGGCCATCTGGGCCGGCATCGCGGCAGCCGGCATCGTCGTCTATTATGGCGCGCAGATGCCCAGTTCCACCACCTGGGCCATTCCCGACCGTCCACCGAATGTGAAGATCGTCTCGGTCGACGGCCAACTCCTGGCCAATCGCGGCATGACCGGCGGCGAAGCCGTCGGCCTGCATGAAATGTCGTCCTATATCCCGCAGGCCGTCATGGCCATCGAGGACCGCCGCTTCTATTCGCATTTCGGCGTCGATCCGTTCGGCCTTGCGCGTGCCCTGGTGGGCAATCTCAGCCGCGGACGCGTCTCGCAGGGCGGCTCGACGCTGACCCAGCAGCTTGCCAAGAACCTGTTCCTCAAACCGGACCGCACCATCGAGCGCAAGGTGCAGGAGGTGTTGCTGGCGCTGTGGCTGGAGCAGAAGCACACCAAGGACCAGATCCTCGAAATGTACCTGAACCGGGTCTATTTCGGCTCGGGCGCCTATGGCGTGGAGGCGGCTTCGCGCCGCTATTTCGGCAAGAGCGCGCGCGATGTGACGCTCGCCGAAGCGGCTCTGCTGGCCGGGTTGCTGAAGGCGCCGTCGCGGCTTTCGCCGGCGCGCGATCCCAAGGCGGCCGAAGCGCGCGCGCAGCTTGTGCTTGGCGCCATGCGCGAAGAAAACATGATCTCCGACAAGGAACTGGCGACCGCGATGAGCACGCCGGCCTCGCGCGCCGCCTCCTACTGGACCGGCTCGGAGCACTATGTGGCCGACCGCATCATGGAGGAACTGCCCGGCCTGATCGGCGAAGTGCGCTCCGACATCATCGTCGACAGCACCATCGACCTGAACCTGCAGAATCTTGCGGAAAAGTCGATCCGCCGCCTGATCGACGACAAAGGCAAGAAGCTCGATGTCAGCCAGGGCGCACTGGTGTCCATCGACAACACCGGCGCCGTGCGCGCCATGGTCGGCGGCTATGATTACGCCAACAGCCAGTTCGACCGCGCCGCCGAAGCACGCCGCCAGCCCGGCTCCACCTTCAAACCCTTCGTCTATCTGGCGGCGCTGGAGCAGGGTCGCACGCCCGACAGCATCCGCAACGACGCGCCGATCAAGATCGGCAACTGGACGCCCAACAACTATGGCGGCAAATATTTCGGCAAGGTCACGCTGGCGACGGCGCTGGCCAAGTCGCTGAATTCGGTGGCCGCCCAGCTTGCCATGGAGGTCGGCCCACAGGCCGTCATCGAGGCGGCGCACCGCATGGGTATCGAATCGCCGCTGCAGGCGAATGTGTCGATTTCGCTCGGCACGTCCGAGGTGACGCCGCTGGAGCTGACCGCCGCCTATGTGCCCTTCGCCAATGGCGGCTACCGCCCCGAAGTGCATTTCATCCAGCGCATCACATCGACCTCGGGCGAGGTGCTTTATGAGAACACCAACACAAACGCGCCGCGTGTCATCAGCCCCGAAATCGTGGGCATGATGAACGCCATGATGGCTGGCACCGTGGAAGCGGGCACCGCGCGCAAGGCCGCGTTCAACTGGCCGTCCGCCGGCAAGACCGGCACCAGCCAGAATTCGCGCGATGCCTGGTTCGTCGGTTACACCTCAAACCTCACGACCGGCGTTTGGTTCGGCAATGACGACGGCAAGCCGATGAAGAAGGTGACGGGCGGCGCCATGCCGGCACAGGCTTGGCATGAATTCATGGTCGCCGCGCATGAAGGCGTGCCGGTGGCGCCGCTGCCGGGCACATGGAAGCCGCAACCGGCCGACGAACCTCTGGCCGATCCGGGCCTTTTGCCGGACGTGCCGATGGCATCGGGCAATCTCCCCGCTCCGGCAGGGCAGGGTGAGCCGACCGACGTGACCGCGGCAATCGACGCGGCCGATCGCGATGCCGGCTTCATTCCCCGGCCGCAGGCCGCAGTGCCGTCCGCGTCAGGTCGCCCGGTTCCGTCCGCCGATGTCGGTGGGCCGGTCGTGCGGCGGGAAGGCTCGATCCTCGACGTCATCCTCGGCAACTGACGCGAGGGGCTGCGGCCAAACCGCCACTCGCCAGCGCGGTCTCCATCGTCTACATAGCGGACGGGAGATCGCATCATGACCGACACTCGAAAGACCATTGTTCTGACCGGCGCCAGCCGCGGCATCGGCCACGCTACCGTCAAGCGCTTTTCGCATGAGGGCTGGCGTGTCATCACCTGCTCGCGTCAGGACTTTGCCGAGAACTGCCCCTGGCCGGCCGGCCCGGAGGACCATATCAAGGTCGATCTGGCGGATCCCGAGGATGTCGGTCGCGCCGTCGCCGAAATCCGCCACCGACTGAAGGACCAGGGCGGCAAGCTCCATGCGCTGGTCAACAATGCCGGCATCTCGCCGAAGCTCAAGGACGGCAGCCGCATGAACTCGCTGGACACGCCCATGCATGTCTGGCGCGATGTCTTCCAGGTGAATTTCTTCGCGCCCATCATGCTGGCGCGGGGGCTGTTCAAGGAACTCGAGGCGGCACAAGGGTCCATCGTCAACGTCACCTCGATCGCTGGCACCCGCGTTCATCCCTTTGCGGGCACGTCTTATGCGACCTCGAAGGCGGCGCTCGGTTCGCTGACGCGCGAGATGGCGCATGACTTCGGCCCGCACGGCATCCGCGTCAACGCCATCGCCCCGGGCGAGATCGACACCGCGATCCTGTCGCCGGGAACCGAGAAGATCGTGGAAGCCATCCCGCTGCGCCGGCTTGGCTCGACGGCGGAAGTGGCCGACATCATCTTCTTCCTGTGTTCGGGCCAATCGTCCTATGTCACCGGCTCCGAAATCCACATCAATGGCGGCCAGCACGTCTGACGCGAGACGCTGCGGCCCGCCTGGAAAGACAGGCCGTTTGCGGAACGGATCAGTTCTCGCTGAGGATTTTCTCGATGTCCGCGACCGAATGGTTGGTGAGCGTCTTGGGGACCTCCGCCACCACGCGCGCGTCGACCTCCTTGTGAAGCTTCTTGCGTAGCTCGCCGATCACCACCGGCGGCGCGACCAGAACGATGTGCTCGAATTCCTTGCGATGCGCCATGGCGTAGAGCTGCTCGGCGATTTCGTCGGCGAACCGTTCCTTGGAGATGCGGTGCCAGTCCGTGTCTTCCATGGAGCTTCGCGGCGTGTTGGCGCCGTCCATCCGGCCTGGCCGGTCGCTGCCCTGTTCGCGGGTGGGCGGATTTCGCTCCTGCAGGCCGCCCACGACGTTGAGGTCGGGGTAATCCACATCGCCCTTGTTGCGCAGATAAAGCGCTTTTTCTCCGTCCGCGACGAGAACCCATGTGCCGTGCTTCAATCTGATGCCGCTCATCTCGTCTCCTCGTCTGGTTGGTTGATTTTCGTTTTCAGGCCCCGTCCCTGAAACGCGCCGGTGTTGAGGATGTTCCGAAAAGGCAGTGCGGCCGGTCGCCTGATCTTCCGCTGAAACGGTTTCGCCGAACGAGGCGCCGTTGTCGGTGGCCGGAGGATTATTTTTCTCGTCCCGGTAAGGCCGACGCAAAAGCGATTGCTTCCGCCATCCGGTGACGCGAGTGGGTTTCTTCTGGTCTCGAGGCGTGCGGGCTACAAATTCCGGCACGCTAGGAACCCCCAGATTTTGCCATGACCAAGCCGTCCGCGAAGCTCAACACATTCCCCGTTTTCATGCGGGTCGAAGGGCAAGCCGTGGTCATCATCGGCGGTGGCGAGGAAGCCTTCGCCAAGGCCCGGCTGATGGCGCAATCGAGCGCGCGACTGCTTGTGGTATCGGATCGTCTGGAAGCGGACTTTGCCGCGTGGATTGCGCAGAACGGCGTCAGCCATATCAATGCCCCCTATCGGGCAGGTCATCTTGCCGGCGCGGTGATGGTTTTCGTCGCAACGGGTGATGTCGTGCAGGATCGTACCGTTTCCAACGACGCGCGCAGGCTCGGCGTCCCGGTCAATGCCGTGGATCGGCCCGAGCTGTGCGACTTCTTCACGCCGGCACTGGTCAACCGTGCACCGCTCGCCATCGCCATCGGCACGGAAGGCGCGGGGCCGGTCTTGGCGCAAATGGTGCGCGCAAAGATCGACCGCTTGCTGTCGCCGTCGCTGGGGCAGCTTGCGGGTCTGGCCAGTTCCTTCCGGGAGACTGCCGAGGCGCTGTTGCCGAAAGGCACTGCGCGTCGGCGCTTCTGGCGGGAGTTTTTTGCCGGCGCGCCCGCGCGCGCGCTGGAGCGCGGCGAGCTGGAGAATGCGCGCCGCGCAGCCGCAGAACTGCTCCATGGGGACAAGGCGGCAACCGGCCATGTCGCGTTGGTGGGCGCGGGGCCGGGCGCGGAGGATTTGCTCACCCTGCGCGCGCATCGTCACCTGATGGAAGCGGATGTGATCGCTTATGATGCGCTCGTGCCGGAAGCGGTTATTGCCATGGGCCGGCGCGATGCCGACCGTCTGCCGGTCGGCAAGCGCAAGGGCTGCCATTCCAAATCGCAGGCCGAAATCAACGTTTTGCTGGTGAAACTGGCGCGGCAGGGCAAGCGCGTCGTGCGGCTGAAGTCAGGCGATCCGCTGGTGTTCGGCCGGGCAGGCGAGGAGATGCAGGTGCTGCGCGATGCCGGCATTTCCTATGAGGTGGTGCCGGGCGTCACTTCCGCCTTTGCCGCCGCTGCCGATTTCGAGCTGCCGCTCACCTTGCGTGGCGTCACCTCGTCCATGGTCTTCACCACAGGCCATGATCTGAAGGGAAAGTCGCTGCCGGACTGGGCGAAGCTCGCGATTTCCGGTGCGACGGTTGCCGTTTATATGGGCCGGTCGGTCGCGGCCGATGTCGCCACCCGCCTGATTGAGGCGGGCCTCGCGCCCGACACCGCCGTCGCGGTGGTGGAGAATGCCAGTCTGGCCGGACGCCGCAAGTTCCACGGCACGCTGGCCGACCTGTCCTCGCTGGAGGCACGCACAGACCTGACCGGCCCGGTCATGACCATCATCGGCGACGCCGTCGCTGGCGCGAACTTCACCGGCTCCGAACCGCTCGCCGGCCAGCGCGCCAAGGCCGCAAACCGCAGTTTCGAGGATAGCCTGACATGAAGGTATTGACCGCCAATCGCCTGGTCGACGGAGAAGCCGTCTGGTTTTCGGCCGCGCATCGCTGGTCCGAAACGATTGAGGGCTCCGAGATCGCGGCTGATAAGGCAGCCGAGGAGCATCTTGAGGCAATCGCCAGGGCCGCCACCGACAATAACGAGGTGGTCGATGCCGCGCTGATCGACGTGCAGGTCGTGGATGGCGGGATCCGCCCGTTACGGCTGCGCGAGCAGATCCGTGCGGCCGGGCCCACCAACCGGGTCGACCATGGCAAGCAGGCGCGGCCGCCCGTTTCGCAGGCAGCGTGAAACCGAGAGACGAAAACCATGTATCGTTACGATGAGTTCGACCATGAATTCGTGAAGGCCCGTGTCGCCGAGTTCGCCGATCAGGTCGAGCGGCGGCTTGCCGGCGAGATCACAGAAGACCAGTTCAAGCCGCTGCGGCTGATGAACGGGGTCTATCTCCAGCTCCACGCCTACATGCTGCGGGTGGCGATCCCCTACGGCACGCTGAATTCGCGCCAGCTGCGCATGCTGGCGCACATCGCCCGCAAATACGACAAGGGCTACGGCCATTTCACCACGCGCCAGAACATCCAGTACAACTGGCCGGCGCTGGCGGATGTCCCCGCTATCCTGGCCGATCTCGCCAGTGTCGAGATGCACTCGATCCAGACGTCAGGAAACTGCATCCGCAATGTCACGGCCGACCATTTTTCCGGTGCGGCGGCCGACGAGGTGGCCGATCCGCGCCCTTATGCCGAAATCCTGCGGCAATGGTCGTCGGTGCATCCGGAGTTTTCCTACCTGCCGCGCAAGTTCAAGATCGCGGTGACTGGCGCCGAGCGCGACCGAGCGGCCATCAAGACGCATGACATCGGCCTGCACCTGAAGCGCAACGAAGCTGGCGAGCTCGGCTTTGCCGTCTATGTCGGCGGAGGGCAGGGGCGCACGCCGATGGTGGCGAAGAAGATCCGCGACTTCCTGCCGGAAGCGGACCTGTTGTCCTATGCCACGGCCATCCTGCGCGTTTACAATCTGCACGGCCGCCGCGACAACAAGTTCAAGGCGCGCATCAAGATTCTGGTCCATGAGACCGGCGCGGAAGAACTCACCCGTCAGGTGGAGGCCGAATGGAAAAGCCTGAGGGATGGCGAGTTGAAGCTGCCGGAGGCGGATGTGCGGGCAATCGCCGCCTATTTCGCGCCGCCTTTGCTGCCGGCTCGCCCGGAAGGCGATGAGCAGGTAAAGCTTGCCCGCCTCGACAGCCGTTCGTTCAGCGAATGGCTGGACCGGAACGTTACCACGCACAAGAATCCGGATTATGCGGCCGTGACCATTTCGCTGAAAGGCATCGGCGAGACGCCGGGTGACGCCAGCGCCGAACAGATGGAGGCGGTGGCCGATATCGCCGAAAAATATGGCTTCGACGAGTTGCGCGTGAGCCATGAGCAGAACCTTGTCCTGCCCCACGTGGCACGCGCCGATCTCAAGGTCGTTCATGATGCACTCGCCGAAATCGGGCTGGCGACGGCAAATTCCGGACTTATCACCGACATCATCGCCTGCCCCGGACTGGATTATTGCGCACTGGCCAATGCCCGCTCCATTCCCGTGGCGCAGGAGATTTCGCAACGTTTCGCCTCGCTGGAGCGCCAGCGCGACATTGGTGAACTGAAGCTGAAGATTTCCGGCTGCATCAATGCCTGCGGACATCACCATGTCGGCCATATCGGCATATTGGGGGTCGAGAAGAAGGGCACGGAACTCTATCAGGTCACGCTTGGCGGCTCGGCGGACGAAAACACGACCATCGGCGAGATCGTCGGTCGCGGTTTCGGGCCGGAAGAAATCACCGACGCGATCGAAACCGTGGTGGAGACCTATCTGCGGGTTCGCCGCGACAGCTCGGAACGGTTCATCGACACCTATCGCAGGCTTGGGGCTGCCCCGTTCAAGGAGGCGCTCTATGGCAGCGAAGCCAAGGCCGCTTGACGCCGAGGCCGATGCGCTGGCCCGCGCCGAGGCGCTGAATGCGGCCTGCGGGGAACTGCATCCGCGCGAAATCATCGAGCGGGCGGTGACCCGGCAGTTTGCCGGTGAGATCGCGGCCGTCTCGTCCTTCGGTGCTGATTCAGCGGTGCTGCTGCATATGATTGCGCAGGTGGACCACGCCCTGCCGGTGATCTTCCTGGATACAGGAAAGCATTTTGGCGAGACGCTGGAATATCGCGACGCCTTGGCGTCCGACCTTGGCCTGAGCAATCTGCGCATCGTCACCCCCGAGGAGGCCGCACTGAAGCGCGACGACCCCGATGGCAAGCTGCACCTGTCGAACACCGACGCTTGCTGTGCCATCCGCAAGGTCGAGCCGATGGCGCGCGGCGTGGAGCCATTCAGCGCATGGTTCACCGGCCGCAAGCGCTTCCAGGCTGCCACGCGCGCGGCGTTGCCGGCTTTCGAGGCGGTGGGGCCGCGCATCCGCATCAATCCGCTGGCGCGCTGGAGCGCGGGCGATCTTGCCGATTACATGCGCGACCACGGCCTGCGGGAAAATCCGCTGGTTGCCTATGGCTACCTGTCGATCGGCTGCTTTCCCTGCACGCAACCCGTCAAGCCGGGCGAGGACGCGCGCAGCGGACGCTGGGCCGGGCAGGCCAAGACCGAATGCGGCATTCATCTCGCCGGCCTCGACCGCGCATTGAGCAACTAGGAAACATCTGATGCCTGAAACCAAAGCGCAGCCGCGCCTGTGGACATCACAAGGGTTCCGCGAGGACGACTGGGGCCACGCCGAAAGTGCGGAAGCGCTCGACAATGGCAACGGGCGCGTGATTCTACCTTTGCGGACCTTCCTCGATCTCGACCCGCAAGCGCGTGAGAGCGCTCGCGCGCGGCTGGGCGTACTGTTGCAGCCGGGCGATCCGCTGGAAGCGATTGCCGGGCTGCTCAATCAGCTTTCGCTGGTTGCGCTGGCGTTTCCGGCCTTCAGCGACGGCCGTTCCTTTTCCAAGGCGCAGCTTCTGCGCAGCCGCCACGGCTTCCAGGGCGTCGTGCGCGCCACGGGCCAGGTGCTGGTAGATCAGTTGCCGCATATGCTGCGGGTCGGCTTCGACGAGTTCGAAGTCTCGCATCCCACGCTGCTTGCCCGGTTGGAAGCGGGGCAGACAGGCGGCTTGCCGATCCATTACCAGCCTGCCGCAAAGCAGGTCGGCAAAGGCGGCAATTATGCCTGGCGTCGTGTTGCCGCATCGAGATGAGGTGTTCGACCTAGTTTTTGCGCCGCAAACCGTCCATTCCGGAATCTTCCGCATGGTCCAGCTTGCCGAGCAAGTCCCGGATCTTGCGAGGAAGTTCCTGATCGACCTTGAAGGCCGGTAGGGCGCGAACGAAGCGCTTCACGGCGTCGGAGCCGAACTGTCGCCTGATCTCAAGTGCCAGGGCATCAGACGTTCTGTTGTTGTTGCCACGGGCCATTTCCCAAAACCTTTGTTCTTTGGGACGGAAACTCGTTGTGCCCTCTTATTGTTCCTTTTTGACGCAGCGTCCGCCACAGTAACCGGCCGGCATGGTTAAGATTTAACTAAAAATGCAAATATTGGCGGGGTATGCCGTTCGCTTTCCACAGGGCAGGCCTGTCGGTGGCAACCCTTGATTTTTGGGCTGCGAACCTCGATATCGGGCGCGATCTTCCTATTCTTCAGAAAATGACGGGATAAGCGATGAGCGATCAGGAAAAACACGAACACATGCCCGAAGAGGCACAGGCTGCGGACGCTGCCGCCGAAAGCAAGCCGGCCGGCAATGAGAGCGACCATGAAGTGCTCGTGCGCTTGATGAAGGAAAACGAAGAGCTCAAGGACCGCGCCCTTCGGACCGCCGCCGACATGGAGAATCTGCGCCGGCGCACCGCCCGCGACGTGCAGGATGCGCGCGCCTATTCGGTCGCCAATTTCGCCCGCGACATGCTCGGCGTCTCCGACAATCTGCGTCGTGCCATCGAAGCTGTGCCGGCCGACGCGCGCGCGGGCGACGATGCCGGCCTCAAGGCCCTGCTTGAAGGCGTGGAGATGACCGAGCGCGCCATGCATTCCGCGCTGGAACGCCACGGCGTCAAGAAGCTCGAACCGCAGGGCCAGAAGTTCGACCCGCATTTCCATCAGGCGATGTTCGAGGTTCCGGACCCGAGCGTTCCGGCCAACACGGTGGTGCAGGTTGTCCAGAGCGGCTATTCGATCGGCGAGCGCGTTCTGCGGCCTGCCATGGTCGGCGTTTCCAAGGACGGACCCAAGCAGGCTCCGGCGGAAGCCGCGGCCGAGCCCGGCCCGATCAACGAACAGGCCGAAAAGGACGCCTGACGCATCTGCATCGGCTCCCGGGCGTGGTTGCATGCGTTTCAGCGATCGCGCATCTTCGACGCTGGGTGACGGTATTGCGTGCTGAACCGATCAGCGCCCGTCAGCAATAACGGGACGGGCGCGATGACCCCATTTCAGCTTCTCGACTACGCAGGCGTGGCGGTGTTTGCCGCCACCGGCGCGCTGGCCGCCTCGCGCAAGCAGCTCGACATCATCGGCTTCCTGTTCCTGGCGAGTGCCACCGGCATCGGCGGCGGCACGCTGCGCGATCTCATCCTCGGTGCGCCGGTCTTCTGGGTGCGGAACCCCCATTACGTGATGGTCTGCGCGGCCATTGCAGTCATCGTCTTCTTCACCGCGCATCTGGTCGAATCGCGCTACAAGCTTCTCCTGTGGCTCGATGCCATCGGTCTGTCCGCCTATTCGGTGATGGGCGCGGGAAAGGGGCTCGCGGCAACCGGCTCGCCCACCGTGGCCATCATCACGGGCATGCTGACGGCGACCTTCGGCGGCATATTGCGCGATCTGCTGGCGGGTGAGCCTTCCGTGCTGCTGCGGCCGGAAATCTATGTGACCGCTGCCATGACCGGGGCTGCCGTCTTCATGCTTGCCGGTGTGCTCGGCGTGCCCGAAGCTCTTTCCGCCTCGCTGGCTTTTGCCGCAGCGTTTATCGTGCGCGGCGGTGCGCTGAAATTCGGCTGGTCGTTCTCGACCTACAAGAGCCGGCCCGGCCGCCGCCCGGAAGATATCCCCTGAACTTATAGGGCGTGCCGCGCCTGCCAGCGTTTGACCAGCGACCGGGGGGCCTGCCGCAGCCATGCCTGTTCAAGTCGCAGGTGCAGTTCATCGAGCGGTATGGCCTCGATACGGATCAGGATGTAGGGCCAACCCTTGTAATGGTCGGTCTCGAAATAGAGGTCAGGGGCTGCTGAAAGCAGCATTTCCTTGTCTTCGTGTTCGCAAACCATCGCCACCGTGCCGGCATCCTTGACCCGGCAAAGCAGTTTCTTGCCCACCTTTAGCGCCGGCGTGCCATAGGACGTGGCCTCGATAATTTCCGGCAAGCCTTCCGCCGCGCGTCGCAGCTTGTCGAAGGCTTTCGGAAACGCCTCGGCCATCGCTGGCTCAGGCAGCGAAACGCTGTGCGTCGCTGCCGTAATAGTTGATGTAGCGGCTGCTGATCGCCTGTACCGGCAGCACGACGAAGACGTCCACCGTGCCGAAATCCTCATCGATGACGCAGCCGTCGCCGATGCGTGCGCCAAGGCGCAGATAGCCCTTCACCAGCGGCGGCATCGCTGCGAGTGCCGATTTGAGGTCGAGCGCGTCCGCCGGCTTCATGTCCATGCGGTGGTAGCGGGCGGGCACGGCGCGGATTTCCCAGTCGCCGTCGCTGCGGCAATGATGGGCGAGATAGGACAGCGCCTCGGCATGGGCGGCCGGATCGGTTCCCTGGAACGATGCGCAGCCGGCCATGACCGTGATGTCGTAGCGGTTCACATAGGCCCAGATACCCTGCCACAGCACTTCGATGGTGCGCTTGGAACGATATTCGGTCAGCACGCAGGAGCGCCCAAGTTCCAGGAAACGCTGGTCGGGATGGCGGGCGATCAGCTCCTTCAGTTCGAACTCGTCTTCGGAATAGAAGCCGCCTGCCGCGACCGCCTTTTCCTGCCGAAGCAGCCGGTAAGTACCCACGATCCGTTTGTGCTCGGGGCCGGGGAGGGCGGTGTCGACCACCAGCAGATGGTCGCAAATGGCGTCGAAGCGGTCGGCGTCGCGGCGATCCAGCGCCTGTGCCTCGTCCTGCTTCGCGCCAAGCTCGTCATAGAAGACGCGGTAGCGTACCTCTTGCGCGGCCGCGATCTCGTCCGCGTGCTGCGCCAGCCGCACCTCAAGCGAGCCGATGCGGCCGAGCGGCCGGCTCTGGCATTCCTGCTGCGCGGCAATGCCGTTGGCCTCGGTGAAAGCGTCGCGATTCGGCAGCACTGTCTGCACGGATGTTTCTCCTTCGAGCCAGTCCACATGCAGCGGAATAGTGGCAGAGTGCAACAGGATTGTGACTGTATCGCGATAGCCGGCAAGGAGCAATGCGAGGCAATGATGCCGGCTAAGCGTTGTGGATGAAAGGCGCTCAGCCTTCGGCCTGCTCCGCCACCGCCCGCACCAGAATGTGGGGATCGAGCGGTTTGGTGACGAAGCCCGTGGCGCCATGCGCCAGCACCGAATGTCGGGTCTTTTCCTGGCTGTCGGCCGAAAGCACCAGGATGGGAAGTGCCACGATCCCGTGCTCTTCCTCGTGCCGGCGAATCGCCGCTATGGCGTCGAGCCCGTCCATCACCGGCATGTGCAAGTCCATCAGCACGACGTCATAGCGTGGCTTGTGCCCCGTCGTGGCTTCCACGGCCGCGCGGCCATTGCTTACCACATCCACCTTGTGCCCGGCCTTGACAAGGGCGGCGCGCGCCAGCAGCGCGTTGATCTCGTTGTCCTCGGCGATCAGCACCGACAGAACACGCCGGTCGCCCGGTTCCCCGGCAGGCGGGATGGCGGGGTGCGTCGAGGCAGAGGACGTCACATCGCGGGCGATTGCCGACAGAAGCACGCGCAACAGCGTTTCCCCCCGCACAGGCCGGGCGAGGAAGATAGGGTAGCCGTTGCGGCGGAATTCACCCAGCAGGCCCCGGTCCGTCGGTGCGATCAGCGTGATCGCCTCGGCCGTGGCGAAGCCGCTGCGGCGCAGCCGCTTCAGCATATTGCCCTCGGCATCTTCCAATGCGGCATCCACCAGCAGCGTATCGCAGCCCTCCGCCAGCGTGGCTGCCTGCGTCACCGTGTCCGCGATCAGCATCGTGCCGCCATGGGCTTCGACGGTGAGCGCGATGGCCTGCGCCTCGATGCGGTTGTTGGACAACATCACCACTCGCCGTCCGGTCAGCACATCGCCGCGAATGTCGCCGGGTGTCGGCTCGTTCGCCGGAACGGTGAAGGCGAATTCCGATCCTTCGTTTCTGGTGCTCCTGACGGTAATCTCGCCGCCCATCGACTGGACGAGACGGCGCGAGATCGCGAGGCCCAGCCCGGCGCCGCCATGGGCACGCGTCGGGGTGTCGTCGACCTGTTCGAACTCATTGAAAATGCGCTCCAGATCGGCCTGATGCAGCCCTTCGCCTGTGTCGATGACGGCAAAGTTGAGCATGTTCGCCTTTTCGTCGGGGGCGCGGCGGACGGTCAACAACACGCCGCCGGCATCGGTGAACTTGATGGCATTGCCGATCAGGTTGAGCAGAACCTGCCGCAAGCGGCCTGGATCGGCGGTGATCATCTGCGGCACGTCCGGGGCGATATGGCAGCCCAGCCCGATGCCCTTGGCATAGGCGCGTGAGGCAAGCAATTCGACCACATTGCTGGCGATCTCGCGCGGCGACATTGGCTGCGGCTCGGGCTCGAAGCGGCCCGCCTCGATCTTGGAATAGTCGAGCAGGTCCTCAATCAGCGCCAGGAGCGCACTCGCCGAGGTCGAGACTGCGCCGACATAGGTGCGCTGCTCCAGCGAAAGCTCGGTGTCGGCCAGCAGCTTGGCCATGCCCATGATGCCATTCATCGGTGTGCGGATTTCGTGGCTTACCGTCGCCAGAAAGCGTGATTTGGCCTGGCTGGCATGCTCGGCGCGCTCGCGCGCATGAATGAGTGCGGTTTCGGCCCGCTTGCGGGCGGTGATGTCGCGTGCAATGGCGCGGTGCGAAACGGTGTCGCTATCCTTGTCGCGCACGGAAAGCTCGATCCAGGAAAACCAGCGCTGGCTGCCGGCGGCGTGGATGACGACATCGGTGGAGCTCAGGCATTCGCCGTCGGCGAAGGCGGCGTCGGGCACGACCGCGACCTCCACGCCCAGTTCGGCAAGCGTGCGGTCGGTCAGTTCACGCGGCTCCAGACCGAGAAGATCGGCGAAAACGCGATTGGCGTAGACGACGCGGCCCTCGCGATCGCGATGGACGACGAGATCGCCCAGCGCGTCGATGAGGCCGTGAAAGCGTTCCTCGCTTTCCTGCATCTCCCACATGCGGTCGGCGAGGGCTTCGATCTCTTCCTGATTCGGTGCTGCGGCTTCAGTCAGGCTGGCGTGGGTCCTGGCACGCAATGCCACGGCCAGCGAAAGACCGACCACCCCGATCGCAAGCAGGCCGAGGCTGACGACATGCGATGCATTCGTGAGCCAGGCGAGTATCGCGAAAGTCAGGATCGCGGCAATCAGGGCGTGCGTGAGGCCAGGCGAAGCGTATTTCGGAGGCTCCGGCGCCGGCGGAGGCGGAGCGAGCGGCTTGCGCAGAGGCAGCGCTATGACCCGTCCCGCGGGCGCTTCCGCCGGGGCCGTGTTCTCATAGTCGAGCTTGGTCTGCGTCTCCATGGTCCGATCCTACGTCACGGGCCTTAGGGAAGCTTTGGAAGGATATCTCGAATTTTACGGATCGGCGGCGGACGTCGCCGCATGCATCAGGAAGGTGGAAGAGCCCTATGGCGCCGCCAGACGAAAAGCTCGTCGACCAGCACCAACACTGCACCGACCGAAATGAAGGCGTCGGCCAGATTGAAGACGGCAAACGACCAGACCGGCGTGTGGAAGAAGATATAGTCGATCACATAGCCATAAAGCGTGCGGTCGATGAGGTTGCCTATCGCGCCGCCTACGATGAGCGCGAAGCCGATGCGCGCCAGCACCTGTTTCGGTCCGGTGCGGAAGGCCAGATAGAGCACGAAGACGACCACCACGAGCGACATCAGGATGAGCCCCTTGTCGCCGAAGGAGGAGAACATCGAGAAGGCAATGCCGGTGTTATAGGTGCGATAAAGCGCCAGAAAGGGCAGAATATCGACCTTGTCGTGCATGAAAAGCTGGGTTTCGACCAGATATTTGACAAGCTGATCGATGATGATGGCCAGCAGCGCAATCAGGCCGTAGGGCAGCAGCGATCTCCAGCTCATGCACCGGCTCTCGCGTCGAGGCTGAGCGCGCCGCGCCTGATCTCGTAGAGCATGACGCCCGTGGCGACCGCAAGGTTGAGCGAATCGGCACGCCCGGCTTGCGGAATGCGCAACAGCCGATCGCAGCTTTCGGCCAGCGTGTCGGGCAGGCCCTGCTGTTCGTTGCCCATCATGAGCACGACGGGCTTGCCCGAAAAATCGACCGAGCGATAGTCCACAGCACCCTTGAGATGCGTGCCGACGACGAGGCCGGAAAAGCCCTTGCGCCAGTTCAGGAATGCCTCGGGGGTAACTTTGGCCACCGGAACGGCGAAGATCGAGCCCATGGTGGCGCGGACCGTTTCCAGCGAGAAGGGATCGGTGGTTTCGCCGACCAGAACGACACCCCTGGCGCCCACCGCATCCACGGTGCGGATGACGGTGCCGAGATTGCCGGGGTCGCGCACGCGGTCGAGCGCCACCCACACGTCGCCATCCTTCGGGCGAACGTCCTTCAGCGGCAGATAGCGCTGCGCGAACACGCCCACCACCATTTGCGGGTTGTCGCGCCGGGTGATCGAGGTCAGCACCTTTTCGGAGACTTCCAGCACCGTGCCGCCGGCGGCAACAGTGCGCGCGGCCACCTTCTCGATGGTCGGATTGCCAAGTCCGGCCTTGGCGAAGATCAGCGTCCTGATTTCCCAGCCGAGGTCGAGCGCGTCGATGACGAGCTTCAGCCCTTCGGCCATGAAGGCGTTTTGCTGGTCGCGGAATTTCTTCAGCGCCAGCGCCTTGATCTCTTTCACCAGCGGATTGGCGAGGCTGGTGACTTCCTTGACCCGTCCGGGAGCGCGATGCTCGCTCATTTTGCCAGCCACCGTGAGAAGAGGGATGTGGAAAGCGCGCGGCCTGCCGATTTTTCGCGGATGATGAGTTCGCCCGACTCCACCACCCCGCCCATGCCGGCGAAGGTGTCGCGCATCAGCGCATGGATTGCGAAGAAGGAGGAGCGGATCGAATAGGCCGTCAGCACCACCGCGAGCGGCTTCGGCGTTAGGATCGACCGGCAGATGTCGGTCAGCGCCGGCAGGTCCTCGAACAACTGCCACACTTCACCCTTCGGCCCGCGTCCATAGGCGGGCGGGTCGAACAGGATGATGTCGTAGGCATTGCCGCGCCGTTCCTCGCGCTCGGCGAATTTCATCGCGTCCTCGCAGATCCAGCGGATCGGCTTGTCGGTGAGGCGCGCGATCTCCTGATTTTCCCGCGCCCAGCCGATGGCCTTCTTCGAGGCATCGACATGGGTCACCTCCGCGCCGGCGCGCGCGGCTACGAGAGAGGCAAGGCCGGTATAGCCGAACAGGTTCAGCACCTTCACCGGGCGTCTGGCATCGCGGATCAGCCCGGCCATGTGGTCCCAGTGCGAGGCCTGCTCGGGAAACACGCCGACATGGCGAAAGGAGGTGAAGCGGCCGAGATAGTCGATGCCATCATGGCGCATCGGCCAGGTCTCGCCGAGAGGTGCCTTGGGAAAGCGCCAGCGGCCCATGCCCTCCTCGTCGGTGTCGCCGGTGAAGACGGCATCGACATTGTTCCATTCCTTCGCCGGCAGCGCGCGCTGCCAGATCGCCTGACCCTCGGGGCGCACGATGCGGTAGGGGCCGTATTGCTCAAGCTTCTCGCCATTGCCGCTGTCGAGCAGGGCATAATCGTCGTTCGGCGCAACTTCGAGGATCACCGGCAACCGTTCGGCGGGCAACGCGCCTTCGCGGCGAACGATCTTGCGGGCAGCGGCATTCGATTCAGGCGCAGATTCGGCCGTTGCAACCGGGCGTGGCTCGTCACGCGGGCGGACGGGCGTCGGCGCTGAACCTCCCTTGCGGGGTGGTTGCGCACGATTATCGCGGCGTTTGTCGCGCGGGCTCTTCAAGGAATGTGGTCTCCGATCGGTCAAGCCGCTTTTGGCACAGGGCCGGATGCTCCGCAACCGGACCGGAAGTCGCGCGTGGGCCGTTTCCGTTACGATCCGTCATCCCCACGCGTTCACCTTGCGCAGCGCCTTGACCTTGCGGGCGCCTGGTTGGTGTCCGATGATAGGCAACCAGAGCGTTGGCATGCCTGTGGCTTCGCTGCCGTCTTGCACGCCGACCACATGCGAAAACGGCTAAAGGAGGTGCCGGGATCATGAAAACGAGCGCAGCGCCCATGAAAGAATCGCCTTCTCGGCTGATCGACGCACGGATCGAGGAACTGGATGACTGGAGAGGCAGGATGCTTGCCCATGTCCGCGGCCTGATCAGGCAGGCCGATCCCGAAGTGGTCGAGGAGTGGAAATGGCGTGGCGTTCCGGTGTGGTATCACGACGGAATGATCTGCACCGGCGAGACCTACAAGAGCGTGGTGAAACTGACTTTTGCCAAGGGGGCCTCGCTTGAAGACCCTTCAGGCCTGTTCAATTCCAGTCTCGACGGCAATGTCAGGCGTGCGATCGATATTCGCGAAGGCGAAGAATTGAACGAGGATGCCTTCAAGGCGCTCATACGCGCTGCCGTGACGCTGAATGCGGCTTCAGCCTGACAACGGCGTGCGGCACCCCCGCCGCCGCGCATTCGAGAATCTTACGGCCTGGACCATGATGCCGAAAAGCGTGAAGCGGTTTTCGGGCGGCGGCATCATGGTCTATCTAATTGATTTTGCCGCATGTGGCGACGCTAGGTGATTCCACCTGGCTGCAACATGCTCTAACGCTTCAGCGCTTCGTAAACCGCGATGCCGGCCGCCAGGTCTTCCAGTGCCGCGCCCACGGACTTGAACAGGGTGATCTCTTCCGCCTTGCGACGGCCGGGTTTCTGGCCGCGCGCCAGTTCGTGCAGGTCGGCCACGATACCGTCGGCCGAAAGCGCGCCGGAGGCCAGGGCCTGCACGATGTCGCCCGCCTCTTTCGTGGCGCCGGCGCGGGTGTCGACATAGACGCGTGCGCGGCGGATCGCTTCGTCGTCGCTTTCGCGCATGTCGGGCGTGAATGCGCCGACCAGATCGATATGGGTTCCGGGCTGGAGCACCTTACCCCTGATGAGCGGCGTGTTGGAGATCGTGGCGCAGGAGATGATGTCGGCCTCCGCCGCATCCGCATCGAGATCGTCGCTCACGATGGCGTCAAAACCTTCCGCGCGAAGCTCGTTTGCCACCTTCTGGGCGTTGGCGGGTGTGCGGTTCCAGATGCTGACCTGCTTGATCGGCCGCACCGCCGCATGTGCGCGGGCAAGGAACTGGGCGACCGCGCCCGCACCGACGATCAGCAGGCGCGAGGCGTCTTCGCGAGCGAGATAAGTCGCGGCAAGCGCGGAGGCGCAGGCCGTGCGCCATTGCGTCAGCCGCTGGCCGTCGATCAGCGCCTGCGGTTCGCCCGTGGTGCCGTCGAGCAGCAAATAGAGCCCCATCACCGCCGGTTTGCCGATGGCGTTGTTGTCGGGCGATACGGTGACGATCTTCACGCCGATATGACCGTTGCCGCTGACGCCTTCGGCGTTGAAATCCGTCCAGGCAGGCATCAGCAGCAGCGTGGAATCGGCGCCGGTCGCATGCTCGACCGCATGGTGGTGCCGAACCGGCTGGATGGCGCCGTCATGGAAAGCCTTGCGCAGTGTCTCGACCAGACCGGGAAAGCTGAGCGCGTGGTCCACCTCGGCGGCCGAAATCATCTGCATGGTTCAAAACCTCTTTCTGGAAAGGGCTGCCGTCGCTCAGGGTTTGGCGGCCGGAAGATTGCCGCCGTTCGCAGGCGGGCGGGGCTTGCCTTCGCTCAGGATCTGGATTTCCTGCCCGCGCACGCGTGCCAGCTTGCGATAGCGGCCTTGCCGGAACCAGGTGACGATGCCGCCCACGATCACACCCAGCGCCAGTGCGGCAAGTAGCAGCGCAAACAGCGGCACCTGGATCGTCAGTGCCGGATTTCCGGGGTTGAACGGGTCGAGCGTGAAGTCGGCCGGAGCACGGTTGGCGACGGCCAGCGCGATCAGGATGATGGCGAGCGGTACGAGGATGACGATCAGCAGGACGCGATTGAGCATTTCAAATTCCAGTCAGGGCGAAGCGACGGCGGCTTCGCCAATACATCACTTGTCGTTCAGCCGCTCGCGCAGTTCCTTGCCCGTCTTGAAGAAGGGCACCCACTTCTCCTCGACCTCTACTGAATCGCCGGTGCGCGGGTTGCGTCCGACGCGGGCCGGGCGGTTCTTGACCGAGAATGCGCCGAAGCCGCGCAGTTCCACGCGGTTGCCGTCAGCCAGGGCGTCGGTGATTTCATCGAAGATCGCGTTCACGATGTTTTCGACGTCCCGCAGGAACAGATGTGGATTGCGAGAGGCAATGATCTGAACGAGTTCGGATTTGATCATGAGCGCGGTCCCCGCCAAAAGGCTTTTCGTTAAAGAGTATGCGGATGATTTTATTCGCTTTTACGCCCGCCCGCCGAAGATTCAAGGGTGCCAGAGCGATACGAGACCGTCAAGAAACAACCGCTCGCCGCCGATCTTGCGGATGAGTTCGTCGCCGTAGTCGGGCACGCCCAGCACGCGTCCCACGATCTTGCCCAGCGAACTGCCCAGCAACAGGCTGGTGGCGCTGCCGCTCTTGGGCTTCCACTCGATCACCTTGAGCTTGTCGTCCACGCCCTTGGAAACCAGCCAGGCAACGGCCTCCTGCTCGCCGCCGACCTCGTCGATCAGCTTCTTCTGCAGCGCCTGCCGGCCGGTGAAGATCGAGCCGTCGGCCAGCGCGACGACCTCGGAGCGGGTCAGCGGGCGGCGGCTTTCGACGAGGCCGATGAACCAGTCATAGCTGTCGAGGATCATCGCGCGGATCATGTCCCGCGCGGCGTCCGAGGTCGGCTTGAAGGGCGAGGGCTCGGCTTTCAGCGGGGTGGATTTGATCTCTTCCAGCTTGATGCCGAGCTTGTCCATCAGCCCGCTGATGTCCGGATATTGCACCAGCACGCCGATCGAGCCGACGATGGAGGTCTTGCGCGCGACGATGTGATCCGTGGCGGTGGCGATCATGTACCCGGCGGAAGCCGCCAGTGTGCCGACCTGCGCCGTCACCGGCTTTTCCGCGGCCAGCCGCCGCACCGCGTCGAATATCGCTTCGCCGCCGGCGGTTGTGCCGCCGGGTGAGTCGATCGACAGGATAACGCCCTTCACCGCCGGCGACTTTCGGATACGCTCCAGGCGGTCCAACAGGTCCTCGTCTTCGGTGATGGTGCCGGTGACTTCCACCTTGGCGATGTGGCTGGCGCTGGTGCCGACTTCGTCGCCATAAATCCACATCGACGCGGCGGCGATGGCGATGGCCGCGATCAGGATCGCCAGCACGCGCCAGAAAGTCAGTTTTCGCCGCAGACGGCGGCGGTCGATCATGTCGTCGGCTCTCATAACCATGCTGGCCTCGCGGTTGCGGAAACTCACCTATCTAGTTCAGCTCCGCACTCTCGGCTACCGCTTTCGTCACGCGTGCCGTTCCGGGACGAGTTGGATCATCTGGGGGCTGACTTTTCACGTAAAAGTAACCATATTGCCGTGTAAGTCGAGGCTGGCGGGGGTGGTTTTCGTCCAATCGTATGGTGAATACGCAGGGACACGGTGCCTGTATTCGGCTCGATACTGCCAAACATCGCATGGGGTCGCGCGCGGTTTTTTCGGCGCGTGCCGTTGAAGTTTTAAGTGCAACGCCACATTTTTGTGGCTTTCGGCCGTTTGATGCTTCCTTTGCGGGGGCGGGATATTCGTGATGATGACGGTTTCCGCAGCCGGAAGCCGAATTGAAAAGGCAGCAGTTTGGCGCAAGCGACAGAAACGATCAGCCAGCGCATGACCGTCGATCCGGCCGCGCATTCCGCAATCGCGACGGGCCACGACCTGCGCGCCGCCTTCGAGCGTGCGCGCAAGCACTCCCTTCGCGTTCGCTTCCTCAAGGGTGCCCTGCCGCTCCTGGCGGCGCTCATGGCGGTGGGGTTCGTGGGCTATTCCTATTTCGTCACGCCGGCTTCGGTGGCCGTCGTGACCGACGGCTCTGCCTATTCCGACGGCAAGCTGGTCATGGCCAATCCCAAGCTCGAAGGCTTTACCAAGGACAGCCGCCCTTACAAGATGACCGCTTCGCGCGCCGTTCAGGACGTGAAGAACGAGGGCATCGTGCAACTCGAGGGGATCGCCGCCAAGCTGCCGATCGACAAGGATAACTGGGCGATGGTCGATGCGCCGCACGGCACCTACGACCGTGAGAAGAACACGCTCGACATCACCAGCGACATGGTCATCACCACCGCCGATGGCATGGTGGCGAAACTGAAATCGGCCTTTCTCGACATGGCCAGCGGTGGCATGAAGACGAACGACCCGATCGATATCGAGACAAAAGGCGCCCGGATTACCTCGGATTCGATGACGATCCTTGAAAATGGTAAGGTTTTGGTGTTCGAGAATCGGGTACGAATGAATATCGATCCCACCCGGTTGAAGTCCGGGGAGGACGTGAGCGGAGGCCAGGATGGGGTTCAGTAGTTTGCGGTTGCCGCTCGGCGCTGCCTTGGGGCTCGCGGTTTTCGCCGCCGCCGCAGGGCAGGTCCAGGCGCAGGACAAGGCCGCGCAGGACGGCAAGGGTGCGCAAGGCCGCCTGCAGGGCTTGAGCCTTTCCGGCAAGGACCCGATCCAGATCGAAAGCGACAAGCTCGAGGTTCGCGAGTCCGATAGCGTCGCCATCTTTTCCGGCAATGTCACCGTCGTGCAGGGTCCGACCCTGCTGAAGGCGGGCAAGATGACAGTTTATTACGCCAAGGATGGCAAGGAAAACGGCGGCGGTTCGGCAGCCACCGGTTCGGCCAATATCGATCGGCTCGAAGTGGACGACAAGGTCTACGTCAAGTCCAACACCCAGGTCGCCACCGGGGATCGCGGCACCTTCGACATGAAGTCGGAGGTTCTGGTCCTGTCCGGTAAGGAAGTGGTTCTGTCGGAAGGCAGCAATGTGCTGGTCGGCTGCAAGCTGACGGTGCAGATGAAATCCGGCGAAGCGCAGGTAGACGGTTGCAAGAAGGGCAGCGATGCCGGCAACGGCCGCGTCATGATGTCTATCACGCCCAATTCCACGTCCGGGGCTGGCCAGAAAAAGTAACGATGCAGCAGCGTGCCCCGCTTTTGTCGCGCCTTTCCGGGCGCTCGCAACCGGCCCCGTCGATGCCCAATGTGCAAAGGGAAGGCGCCCTCAAGGGCACTTTGATCGCCAAGGGGCTCACCAAGGCCTATAAGGGGCGCACTGTGGTCAACGGTGTCTCTCTCGGCGTGCGTGCCGGTGAGGCGGTGGGTCTGCTGGGGCCGAACGGCGCAGGCAAGACCACCTGTTTCTATATGGTCACCGGGCTGGTGCCGGTGGACAAGGGCACCATAGAGATCGACGGTTTCGACGTCTCCTCCATGCCGATGTACCGGCGCGCGCGCCTCGGTGTCGGCTATCTGCCGCAGGAAGCCTCGATTTTCCGCGGCCTGACGGTGGAAAACAATATCCGCGCCGTGCTGGAAGTGGTGGAAAAAAGCCGCAAGGAGCGCGAGCGCAATCTGGATGCGCTTTTGGACGAGTTCCACATCGCGCATCTGCGCAAGGCTCCGGCAATCGCGCTTTCGGGCGGCGAGCGCCGACGCCTTGAAATCGCGCGTGCTCTGGCCAGCCGCCCCAATTACATGCTGCTCGACGAGCCGTTCGCTGGCGTTGATCCGATCGCGGTTTCCGATATCCAGCAACTCGTGCGCCACCTCACCAAGCGCGGCATCGGCGTTCTGATCACCGACCACAATGTGCGCGAGACGCTGGGTCTCATCGACCGCGCCTACATCATCCATGCCGGTGAGATCCTGAAACACGGTTCGGCCGCAGACATCGTCGCCGACCAGGATGTGCGCCGTCTCTATCTGGGTGAAGGTTTTACCCTCTGAGGGTTGATGGCGGGCTGGCTCCTGCCTGCACAAAGCTCCCGATTGCGGCCATTCCGGCTTTGCTTCGCTTGACAAGCAAAAGCCGGGCCAGTTTCAATGCGACCGTGAAAAAATCTGGTGCCGGTGACGCCCGGCGCTGTTCGGAACATAGAGTTCACTTTCATGGCGCTTGCGGCCAAGTTGCAGCTTCGGCAATCGCAGTCTCTGGTGATGACGCCGCAGCTCATGCAGTCGATCCGGCTGCTGCAGATGACGCATGTCGAGCTTGAGCGCTTCGTGGAGGAGGAGATCGAGCGCAATCCGCTGCTCGAACGCGCCGAAACCGTCGAGGAGACGGGCGATGCGGGGGCTGCCGCCGAGGCGGTCCCGACTGGGGAATGGAACGGCACGGAGGCCGGCTGGAGCGCCGAAACCATGTCGGAGGTGTTCGACAGCTCGCTCGAAAACATGTTTCCCGACGATCCCGGCACAGCCGTCAGGCTCGGCCCCGACCTGTCCGCTCAATGGAAATCGGCGGGCACGCAGGGCACGCCGGCCGGCGGCGACGATTTCGACCTTGAGGAAATCTTTGCCTCCAGGATAACCCTGCGCGATCACATCGCCGAGCAAATTTCCGTAACCATAACAGACCCGATCGGCCGCCTGATCGCTCATAGTCTGGCTGACGGGCTCGATGAGGCAGGCTATCTGCGCGACGATCCCGCTGAAATCGCAGCGCAATTGGGTGCCGGGGACGACGCCGTCCGGGCGATCCTGAAAACCTGCCAGACCTTCGAGCCGGCGGGCATTTTCGCGCGCGATCTGGCCGAATGCCTTGCGTTGCAACTGACCCGCCGCGACCGGTTCGATCCGGCCATGCAAGCGCTGGTCGGCAATCTCGACCTGCTCGCCCGCCGCGATTTTCAGGCGCTGAAAAGGCTTTGCGGCGTGGACGAGGAGGATCTTCTCGAGATGATGGCCGAGATTCGCGGCCTCGATCCGCGACCGGGCGCTGCCTTTGCCGGCGGCGGCGTCGCCGACGCCATCGTGCCGGATGTGGAGGTGTGTCCGGCCAGTGACGGAAGCTGGGCGGTGGAGCTCAATTCCGACGCGTTGCCGCGTGTTCTGGTCGATCAGGCCTATTTCGCACAGGTATCCGGTCGCGCGACGGATCCGGTGGAGAAGGAATTCCTGTCGGAATGCCTGCAGAACGCCAACTGGCTGACCCGCAGCCTCGATCAGCGCGCCAGAACCATCCTGAAAGTGGCATCCGAGATCGTGCGACAGCAGGATGCCTTCCTGCTGCGCGGCATCCGGCATCTGCGCCCGCTCAACCTGCGCACGGTCGCAGAGGCGATCGGCATGCATGAATCGACCGTCAGCCGTGTCACCGCGAACAAATATATGCTTACCCCACGCGGCGTGTTCGAGCTGCGCTATTTTTTCACCGCCGCGATCGCTGCTTCGGGTGAGGGCGAGGCGCATTCGGCCGAGGCCGTCCGCGACCGTATCCGCCAGCTTGTCGAGGAGGAACCGGAGGAGGTTCTGTCCGATGATTCGATCGTCGATATTTTGCGCCGCGAAGGCGTCGACATCGCCCGCAGAACTGTTGCTAAATATCGGGAAAGTATGAATATTCCATCGTCGGTGCAGCGGCGGCGCGAGAGGCGGGCGCAGGCCGCAGCATGCCGCTGAATCACCATGTGTTGTTTACCCTTATTTAGCCATTGATTGACAAGTGCGGGCGAAGTGACTAGAAGCCCGCCCGCAATGCAGGGCGATTGGCTCTGGAGTAGATGCTCCTTCTGGGGACGGCTTGTGATTAAGCAGAAAGTTCGGGCCTAAATTCGGCTGGAGAGCCGCTGCCAACCTTGTTTGTGCCGGCCACGGGTATAAACTTAGAAAGCAGTTTGAAGTCTGAACAGGAAGGTCAGTTTTCAGATGACTCTACGCGTTTCGGGAAAGCACATGGATATCGGCGATGCGTTTCGTATGCGCATCGAGGAACGGATCGGTGAAGCGATCGATAAATATTTCGATGGCGGATTTTCCGGGCATGTCATGGTCACGAAATCCGCATCGCGCTTCACGGCGGACTGCATGGTCAGCCTCGACACGGGCATCTCGCTCCAGGCTGCCGGCGAAGCTCAGGAGCCGTCGCTGGCGTTCGATGCTGCGGCTGACCGGCTGGAAAAGCGGCTGCGCCGCTACAAGCGCAGGCTGAAGTCCCATTATCCAGGCCTTGCCAACGGTGCGGCGGTAAACGTGGCCTATACGGTCGTGGCTCCGCTGGATGATGAAGAGGAGGATCTGCCGGAGGATTATGCGCCGGCCGTCGTCGCTGAATCGACTGTTGCATTGCGTACAATGACCGTTGCGTCCGCGGTGATCGAACTCGACACCAAGGACAGCCCTGTCTTCGTGTTCCGCAATGCGGGGACCGAACAGATCAATATCGTCTACAGGAGGTCGGACGGGAACATCGGGTGGATCGACCCTTCGACGAACAAAGTCGCGCAGGGATAAGAAACGTCTCCTGACTGACAAGTCGGATTGAAAAATTCGGCCGGTCGGGCAGAGAAAGGATATTGGGTATGGATCTGAGCGATCTGATCGAGGTCCAGGCAATTATGCCTGCCTTGAAGGCGAACTCCAAAAAGCAACTCCTGCAATTGCTTGCCGAGCGCGCCGCCGCCATCACCGGCCTGCCGGAAAGGGAAGTCTTCGACACGATCCTGCAACGCGAGCGCCTAGGCTCCACCGGCGTGGGCAACGGTATTGCCATCCCACACGGCAAGCTGGCGGGCGTGAAGCGCATCACGGGCGTGTTTGCACGGCTTGAAGCGCCGGTGGAATTCGAGGCGCTGGACGATCAGCCGGTCGATCTGGTGTTCCTGCTTCTGGCGCCCGAAGGCGCAGGCGCCGATCACCTGAAGGCGCTGTCGCGCATCGCGCGCGTGCTGCGCGATCCCGACACGGTGGCCAAGATCCGTGGCACGCGCGATGCCTCGGCCATTCATGCCCTTCTGTCGGATACGCAGGCCTCGCACGCGGCCTGATCCGGAATTCCGGGATTTTCTCAAAGCAAATGGGCGGCCGCTGGGGCCGCCCATTTGCTTTTGTAGACCTCGCGCCGGTCGATAGGGTCACGCCCTGTTAGTTGATGGAGACCGGGGTCAGGTGATTCTCTAGTGCACCGGCGATTGCGGTGTCGCGTGCATCCGACAGCAGGATCGGCTGGCCATTGGCTGCGAACAGGGCCCAGATTTCCATGCCGGACGCGATTTCGCTCAGGCTCGGGAACTTGCCCTTCAATTCGTCGCTGTCGATCTTGCGCAGATAAGCGAAGGTGCCTTCACCCAGATGGGCCAGTTCGGCCTCGGTGAGGGCCTGTCTGGTGTCATGGTACGTCATAATTAGCCTCCTTTTTGCGGGGCGTCTTAGGACCGAACCCGCGGGTAGAGCTGATGTTCCTTCCGGCGGGCGACTCTAGTCTCTCACCGAAATGTTTATTTTCCGTACGAAGCGCTCCGGCTCCGGCCGGTCGAGGTCGATCGAGAGAAGACCGTTCTTCAGCTCGGCCCCGATAACCCTCATGCCATCTGCCAGCACGAAGGTGCGCTGGAACTGCCGCGCAGCGATGCCGCGATGCAGGTACTCGCGCTCGGTGTCGTCATTCTGCCTGCCGCGCACTACGAGCTGGTTTTCCTCGGTGGTGACTTCCAGATCCTCGTCACAGAACCCGGCCACCGCCAGCGTTATGCGTAACGTTTCGCCGTTACCCTCGGATCGTCGGATGCGTTCGATGTTGTAAGGCGGATAGGAATCCCCCGACTTCGCCAAGCGCTCCAACGTTTTTTCCATAGCGTCGAACCCAAGTAGCAACGGGCTCGAAAAGGGCGTCATGCGACTCATTTGATGTCCTCTAAGAGCGACCTCGAAAGGAAAAACCCGGATGGCATTTTTCCCGTCGATCCTGATATGGTCCGCCGCGCAATCAACTTCAAGTCTGCCTGGATCACGGGCGGATCACATAAGGGAAACCATAAATGGCAGCCACTGAGAAGATCATTATCGATACCGATCCTGGCCAGGACGATGCCGTCGCCATTCTGCTGGCGCTTGCGAGCCCTGAACTGGACATTCTGGGTATCACCGCGGTTGCCGGCAATGTTCCCCTCCATCTGACTGAAAAGAACGCGCTGAAGATCTGCGAGCTTGCCGGCAAGCCCGCGACGAAGGTCTATTCCGGCGCCATCCGCCCCATGGTGCGCCCGCTGGTCACAGCCGAGCACGTCCACGGCAAGACCGGGCTGGACGGCCCCGACCTGCCCGAGCCGACGATGAAGTTGCAGGATAAGCACGCGGTGGATTTCATCGTCGAGACGCTGATGCGCGAAGCGCCCGGCACGGTGACGCTTTGCCCGCTTGGGCCCCTTACCAACATTGCGCTGGCGCTGGTGCGCGAACCGCAGATCGCCACACGCATCAAGCGCATCGTGCTGATGGGCGGTGGTTTCTTCGAAGGCGGCAACGTCACGCCCACAGCCGAGTTCAACATCTATGTCGATCCGCATGCGGCCGATGTCGTGTTCGGTTCCGGCGCGCCGATCGTCATGATGCCGCTCGATGTCACCCACAAGGCACTGACCACCGCAAAGCGCGTGGACACCTTCCGCCGCATGGGCACGAAGGTCGGCACGGCTACTGCCGAACTGCTCGATTTCTTCGAGCGCTACGATGAGGAGAAATACGGCACCGATGGCGGCCCGCTGCATGACCCCTGCGTCATCGCCTATCTGCTCAAGCCTGAATTGTTCAAGGGCCGCGACTGCAATGTCGAGATCGAGATCGGCTCGGAACTCACCATGGGCATGACCGTGATCGACTGGTGGGGCGTCACCTCGCGCAGGAAGAACGCCATGGTCATGCGCGACATCGACCATGAGGGTTTCTTCAACCTGCTGATCGAGCGCCTCGCGAGGCTGTAGCCGAAGCGCGCGACATGACCATCCCTCGCGGGCGCCTTATTTCGCCCGCGAAAAGGCGAGCCACAGGCCGCCGCCGATGAGAAAGCCGCCGCTGAGGCGAGAGAGCAGCCGGACGCGGCGGGCTGAAAGTGCACGGCCCGCGCGCCCGGCAAGCAGTGCATAAGTGGAATCCGACATCGCCGCGAAGACCAGCGCCGTGGCGCCCATGATCACGATCTGCAGCGCGTGATTTCCCTTTGGGTCGAGGAACTGCGGGATGAAGGCGCCAAAGAAGATCAGTGTCTTGGGGTTGCTGATGGCCACCAGAAAACCCTGCAGGAAAAAGCCGCCACGCGGCCGGGCAGGCGCCTCGCCGTCCATCAGTTTGCCGCCTGTACGCAGCATCTGCCAGCCCATCCAGATGAGATAGGCAGCCCCCAGCAGCCGCAGCCACTCGAACCAATGGCCAGCGGCCTCGATCATTGATGTCAGGCCAATGCCGACAATGGCGATCATGACGGCGATGCCTGCTTGCGTGCCGGCGACGTTGAGCAGCCCCGCGCGCGTACCATGACGCATGCTGGAGGCGATGATCAGCGTGACGGTGGGGCCCGGCACGAGGATGATGACGATGCAGGCAATGACATAGGCTGCGTAAACGTCCGGCGACATGGTCGAGCTTCCCGTTGAGGGAAAATCAATGCATGACGCGAGGGCAGTGTCCAGAGGGTTGGCCACTGCGTCGCGCCGGGAAACTATCTTTTCACGCTCCCGCTTTCCATGGCAGCACCGCCTCATAGGTTGCCGCCGCCTGCAATACGGCGAGGTCGTCGCGCGGTCGGCCGATGAGTTGCATGCCCATCGGACGGCCTTGCGCATCGAAACCGACAGGCACGTTGACGGCGGGGCAGCCGGCCAACGAGGCGTAGGCCGAAACCTCCATCCAGCGGTGGTAGCTTTCCATGGCCCGGCCGGCCACTTCCTTCGGCCAATGGGTGCCGACCGGGAAGGGGAATACCTGCGCGGTGGGCAGCGCCAGCAAGTCGAAACGCTCGAAGAGCTTCAGCAAGGTTGCGTGCCAGCGGGAGCGGGTTGTGGAGGCGGCGTGAACCTGCAGTGCGGTCAGTCGCATCGCGCCCGCGACTTCCCAGATTGCCTCCGGTTTCAGAAGGTCGCGCCGATCAGGGTTGTCGAAATGCGCCTTCAACTCGCAACCGCTGGTCGCCTGCCGCAAGATGATGAAGGCATCCCACAGCGCATCCAGATCGAAGTCGGGCACGATCTGCTCGGTGGCAAAGCCGATGTCGGCGAAGCGCCGCAAGCCCGCCTCACATAGCTCCAGAATGCCGGCTTCGACCGGCAGATGCCTGCCGAGATCGCCGAGCCAGGCAATACGCCCGTCCTTCGGCGCTGCGTCGAGCCTGTCCAGATAGGAGGCCTCGCCGTCATGCGACAGCGGCGCGCGCGGATCGTGGCCGGCCTGCACACCAAGCAGCAGCGCCATATCGCGCACATTGCGGCCCATCGGTCCTTCAAGGCCGATCTGCGAGTGGAATATCTCGTTCATCGGACCGGCCGGCACCAGCCCCTGCGAGGGACGCAGGCCGAAGACATTGTTGAAGGCGGCCGGGTTGCGCAGCGAGCCGCCGAAATCGCTGCCATCGGCCACCGGCACCATGTCGAGGGCCAGTGCAACGGCCGCGCCGCCGCTCGATCCGCCGGCCGTCAGCGCCGGGTCGAAGGCATTGAGCGTCGCGCCAAAGACATTGTTGTAGGTGTTTGAGCCGAGGCCGAATTCGGGTGTATTGGTCTTGCCGATGAAGATGGCGCCCGCCGCACGCATACGCTCGACGAAGAAATCATCTTCGTTCGGCACGAAACCGGCAAAAATCGGGGAGCCGAAAGTGGTTTTCAGTCCCTTGGTCTGCGCCAGGTCCTTTATCGCGATGGGCAGGCCATGGAGCGGACCAGGCGCGATGCCTTTCGCCAGCGCGCTATCAGCGGCCTCGGCCTCGGCGAGGATGTCGGAGCGCTCGCGCAGCGACACGATGGCGTTGACCTGCGGGTTGACGGTTTCGATGCGGTCGAGGAAGGCGGTGACCACCTCGCGCACGGAAAGCTTGCGCGCCTTGATCTTGTCCGCCAGTTCCACCGCCGACAGACGGCAGATTTCACTGGCGGGCGGCAGGTCGTGCCTGGAAGCGGGGCGGTTCGAACTGGCCATCGCGATCAACCCACAGGCTCGCCGGAAAGTGCTGCATCCACCTCCCGCGTCAGCGGGATCGCCGGTTGCGCGCCGGGTTTGAGGCATGCGAGCGACCCGGCAACGGCCGCGCGCCGCAGCGCGTCACCCAGAGGCAGGCGCTCGGCAAGCCCGGCCGCCAGATAGCCGCAGAACGTGTCGCCGGCGCCGACCGTATCGACCGGCGTGATTTTCAGCGCCGGCACGCTGAGAAAGGCTTCGGGCGTGGCGGCAAGCACACCGTCGCCGCCGAGGGTGACGATAACCGTGCGGCCGGTCTGCTGCGCGAATGCCTTCATGCGGGCAGGGCGGTCTGCGCGGGAAAGCGCCAGCGCCTCGCAATAAAGGTCGAATTCGGTTTCGTTGGCGACGACATAATTCGCCTTGCCGAGAAAGGCGGCGGCTTCCTTGCGGAAGGGCGCGGTGTTGAGGATGGCGACGCCGCCGGCAGCCGCCGTGGCGTCGAGCACCGCTTCGACCGTGGTGAGCGGGATTTCGTGTTGCAACAGCACGATGTCGCCCTTTTCGAGCGCGGCTCCATCGAGGTTTTCCGGCAGAACGGCGGCGTTGGCGCCCGGAACCACGGCAATCATGTTCTCGCCGTCGTTGCCCACCAGAATGTGCGCCGTGCCGGTTGACGCTTCGGTTTCGGCCACGCCGGAGAGGTCTACCCGGCCATCCTTGAGCAGCGCCAGCGCCTCGCCCGCGAAAGCGTCCTTTCCGACCGCCCCGATCATGCGCACGGGCGCGCCAGCGCGCGCGGCAGCCAGCGCCTGGTTGGCGCCCTTGCCGCCCGGCGCGGTCTTGAAACCACTGCCCGGCACTGTTTCGCCTGGTGCCGGAAGCCGGTCGACAGTGGCGATCAGGTCGAGATTGATGGAGCCGATGACGGTGATCAAGGATAGCCTCCCGTTGACTTTCGCGGGGAAGCTATCCTGCGTCGGGCTATATTGAAATAGTGGATCGGGTGTAATCGACAGCCCGATCCGGCAGGCTTAGCCGCCAAGCTGGCCGGCTTCCCAGCCCAGTATCGCGCGCTTGCGCGTCAAGCCCCAGTGATAGCCGGTCAGTGCGCCGGACTTGCCGACGACGCGGTGGCAAGGCACGACGAAGGACAGCGGGTTGGCGCCCACCGCCGCGCCGACCGCCCTGCTTGCGGCAGGCGAGCCGATATCGCAGGCGATGGCCGAATAGCTGCTGGCCTTGCCCATCGGGATTTTCAGGAGCGCGTCCCACACCCGGATTTGGAAATCCGTGCCGATCATCACCACCCGCAGCGGGTCGTCGGCACGCCAGCGGGCCGGGTCGAAGATACGCGCAGCATAGGGGGCGGTCGCGGCCATGTCCTCCACATAAACCGCGTTCGGCCAGCGGCTGGACATATCCGCGAAGGCTTCCCGCTCGTGTCCGGCATCGTTGAAGGAAAGGCCGGCAAGGCCGCGGTCGGTTACCATGACCAGCGCCACGCCGAAGGGCGAGATGTGGTAGCCGTAGCGAATGGTGAGGCCGGCTCCGCGGCTCTTGTAGTCGCCGGGCGACATCGCGTCATGCGTCACGAACAGATCGTGCAGGCGTCCGGGTCCGGACATGCCGAGCTCATAGGCGGTTTCGAGAAGCGGCATGCCTTCATCCAGCAGCCGGCGGGCATGATCCAGCGTCACCGCCTGCAAAAACCCTTTCGGTGAAAGGCCGGCCCAGCGGGTGAACAGTTTCTGCAAACCGGTCGGAGTTTCGCCCACCTCTTCGGCCAGGGCTTCCAGCGAAGGTTGGTCGCGATAGTCGAGGCTGATCTTCTCTATGACGCGGCGGACGATTTCATAGTCGCCGCCCTGCGGCGTGATGTCTTCACGCAAGATGGCTGTATGTGCGTTCATGGCTCTGTCTCCTTGAACGCGAATATCGCCCTGTGTGTCTGTCATAACCACCCGAAACTTGCCTTGTTTGTGGGATTTCGCTCAACCGTCGTTCGGGTGCCTGCTATCGGCAATGGCTGGCGGCCTCAGCGGCTCTTGGCCGTGGCCAGCGCCAGCGAAAACGCCTTGGCGAAGCTTTCGCGATCGTCCGGGTTGAGGAACGAGCCGATCGGCACGCTCTTCTCGCGCGATTGGACAGCCATGTCGGTGATGCCGATCTCGGAGTGCCGTTTCACCGAAAAGCGTGCCCAGAAGGGGTTGAAGTGATGGTTTTCCGTGCGGCCTGACGGTGCGACCTTGTGGATATCCAGCCTCGTGCGCGAAACGATGACCTCCTCGCGCACCCGCGCCGCGCGGTAGTTCAGGCGGAAGGCGATGTAGATCGCCAGCACGTCCAGCCCGAAGAAGCCGAACACCGGCCAGGCTCCGCTGGCGAGGAAGAACGCGCCCGTGACGAGCCAACCGAAGGTCAACGCGCCCATCAGCACCATGAAACCGGTGCGCCCGAGCGACCGGTGCGGTTCCAGAAGCGCGTGAAAGAACGGCTCATCAGCCGCATATGCAGCGTTTGTCTCGCTCATGGCCGCAGTTTATAGGAAAGACATGGACAGTCCCAAGCGCAAAGATGAATCGCAGCCGAAAAAGCTGCAATCGACCACGGCGGGCGGCAGGACGAAACCGGCGCAGAAGCGTGCGCGCCAGCCCCGGACGCTCTACACGCGCGCCGAAATTCACGAGATTTTCCGACGCTTTGCCGTCCAGCGCCCGGAACCGAAGGGTGAGCTGGAGCATGTCAACGCCTTCACCTTGCTGGTGGCCGTGGTTCTGTCGGCGCAAGCCACCGATGCCGGCGTCAACAAGGCCACCCGTCCGCTGTTCAAGATTGCCGATACGCCCGAAAAAATGCTGGCACTGGGCGAGGAAAAGCTCGGCCAGTACATTCGCACCATCGGGCTCTGGCGCGCCAAGACCAGGAACGTGATCGCGCTTTGCGAAATGCTCATCCGCGACTATGGCGGCCAGGTGCCGGACAGCCGTGACGAACTGGTCAAGCTGCCGGGCGTGGGCCGAAAGACCGCCAATGTGGTGCTCAACATGGCTTTCGGCCAGCACACGATGGCGGTCGACACCCACATATTGCGCATCGGCAACCGCATCGGTCTGGCGCCGGGCAAGACGCCCGAGCAGGTGGAGGCCGAACTGGTGCGCATCATTCCCGACGAATATATGCGCCACGCCCATCACTGGTTGATCCTGCACGGCCGCTATGTGTGTAAGGCGCGCAAGCCGGAATGCGAACGCTGCGTGATCGCCGATTTGTGCAAATACAAGGACAAGACCACCGACATTCCCGCGCCGCTGGTGCCGATCGCACCGCTGGAAGAGGTGGGTGCGGCGGCTCAGTAATTGCGGACCATGATCGCGGCGAAGATGGGGATCAGCATGAAGATCACCATCTGCGCGCGCAGGCAGGTGCGGACTGGCGCGAATTCATCGGCAGGCACCACGAAGCCGGCATCGGCCGAGACGCGTTTCTTCCAGGAAATGAAGCGCATCGTCGGCAGGATCGACAACAGGGCGACCGCCACGAAGGCGGCCATCTTGGCCCAGAACGCCCAATTGTAGACGTAGAATTCCCAGCCTTTCAGGCCGTAGAACACGCGCCCTATACCGACGAGGATGACAAGCATCGCGACCATGCCGTAGGCGCGGTCTATGCCCGCCAGCCGGCCGATGATGCGCGGCGACAATTCGCTGCGGATCAGCACGATTTCCGCAGCGATGATCGCTGCGAGCGAAAAAACCAGAATATGGTGGAAAATGGCGAGCAGCAGGTCGGTGGTTTCCATGGGGGCCTCATCCCTTTGCCCAAGCGACGAATCGGTATCATTCTGCACTATGAACCGTTCCAGAAGACGTTCATATCGCCGCCGCGGTCAAGCATTCCGGCAAAATCCCAGTGGAGCGGCATAATTGCGGTGCGCCGGGGTCGTGCTACCATCGCTGCATGATGAAACTTTCACGCGCCATCAATCCCATGCCTGAAACGATAAGGCTTGCGCTGTCCGAACGCGGCCTCATGACGGCATATGAGGCGCGGCCCGACTATCAACGGAACGACTATCTCGGCTGGATTGCCCGCGCGCGCCTGTCTTCCACGCAGGAAAAGCGGTTGCGCCAGATGCTTGAGGAACTGGCGCGCGGCGACGTTTACATGAATATGGCGTGGCGTCCTCGAAAACGCATATGAGCTTGCCTGAACCGGACAGGCATCCCCCGTTCTTCCGGAAAGTCGAGATTTTCCAATGACCTTCGGCGACACTGTTCCCATTGTCGAAACACCGAGAACGATCCTGCGCGGCCATCGCCTGCAGGACTTCGATGAGGCCGCCGCGATGTGGGCGCATCCGGCGGTGACGCGATACATCGGTGGCAGAGCCATGACGGGCGAGGAGGTCTGGTCAAGACTGCTGCGCTATGCGGGGCTGTGGAGCCTGTTTGGCTATGGCTACTGGCTCATCGAGGAAAAGGACACAGGCCGTTTCCTCGGCGAGGCCGGTTTCCAGAATCTGAGGCGCGATATCGAACCTGCCCTGGACGACATTCCAGAGGCCGGTTGGGTGCTTGCCGCCGCCGCGCATGGCAAGGGCCTTGCCACCGAAATCGCGCTGGCAATTCATGACTGGAGCGACAGGCATCCGAGCAGACGCCGGACCGTTTGCATTATCGACCCCGAGAACGGGGCGTCGATACGCGTGGCCGAAAAATGCGGATATCGGGAAGTGACGCGGACCAGCTACAAGGGGTCTCCCGTCATTTTGTTCGAAAGATAGCGCTGGGATGCGGCAATGCCGCTCAGCGCCGCCATGTCGAAAGCTCTGGACTTTTGCATCCCCGGTTTTCCCGTCGCCACCGGCCCCGAATGATGCAGCCGGCGGGAGATGCGTTCGGCCATGGGACGACGCAGCAACCGGTGTCTGAAAGGCCGCAGCGTGCATTGCTTGACTTTGTACTGAAGTTCCGGGACACTCTTGCCATGTCTATTGTAGTCGGCAGTCGAAACAAATTTTTTCAGCGGGTGTGCCCTATCGCGGGACATTAGCCCCCGGCTCGGCTGCATTGCGCCCCCGAGCCCCGGGGGTGGATATGGTAAATTTCGCGAAATTTGACCGCGAATCGGCGCTTTCCAACACAACTACATCTGCCAGACAGGCAGCCGCACACCGTAACCCGTGGCCGGGTTCCGTGGCGGTCAAAAGCACGGGTAACGCAATGCAGGAAAAGACCAGGGCCAAGCGCAAGCCGGTCATCAAGATCGCCGCAACGGATCACGCCAAGCTGGTTTCCTTCGCCGAGGCGATGGAAAGCCGCAATCCGGAAATGGCCGAGGAGCTGATGCTCGAACTCGACCGCGCCAAGGTGGTCGCCGATGGCTCCATTTCCGCTGACGTCGTGCAGATGGGCTCGACCGTCACCTACAAGCCGGACACGGGCGAAGCCCGCACCGTCACGCTGGTGTTCCCCGGCGATGCCGACATCGCGCAGGCCAAGATTTCCATCCTTACGCCGATCGGTACAGCTCTGATCGGGCTCGCCACGGGGCAGGCGATCCAGTGGACCGCCCGGGATGGCCGCAGCCACGAACTCGAGATCATCGAGGTGCGTCAGCCGGCCGCCGCAGGGGCCTGACCATATGGTCGTCCGGTTGGCTCGGCACTATTTCATCTACCGCGCGGGCAATCTCGTCGCAGGAGGCTGACCCCTGCGCCGGTCGCGGTCGGCGATCCGGTTCAGGGGATATCTTCATCGATCAAGAGAAAACGCTTGATGCCGAAGCCGCGCGAATGCGGTCCGGCTGGAGATTTGCCATGTCGAACACGGATTTCTGTCAGCTCACGACCAAGGACTACACCATCCTGGAAGTGATGCTGGAGCGCTGCATGGGCCAGGATGACCCGCTGCGCGAACTTCTGCGCCGCAAGCTGGACGGCGCTCGGGTCATGTTTCGCGACGATATTCCCGACAATGTCGTGACGCTGAGCAGCCGCGTCGTCTACCGGGTCGATGATGGGCCGGCTGAAACGCGCATCGTCGCCCATGACGAGATGCGCGGCATGGTGGGCTCGGTGCTGCCGATCTCCAATCCGCGCGGGCTGGGCCTGATGGGATTGGCGGAAGGCCAGTCGATCATCATCCGCCGTACCGACGGCGGCGAGGAAAAGCTGACGGTGCAGGAAGTCGCCTATCAGCCGGAAGCGGCCCGAAAAGCGGCGGAAGGTGCGCGCGATGGGGGCCGTCCGAGGCAGGGCGGGCCGATCCTGCGTGTTGTCCATCGCTCCGATGACGTGTCGCCGCGCCCGATCAGGGTGATGCCTCTGCCGCCCTTCGACGGGGGCCCGGACGATCCGGGGCCGAGCGCAGCCTGAGGCTATATCGGGCTACGCGATTTCCGTCGTCCTTCTGCCCTTCCCTTGAAGCTCGGGACAGAAGTGGCGGCGCTTTTCAAGCCTGCCGATGTGAATACCGAGGCCGCCAGCTTTACCGCCTGTCGCAGGTGGCGGCGGAATAATTGCCGCTCGCTTCACGCATGATGATATCGAACGCGGCGGCTTTCCCGGTATTGGACGTGACCTGGGTGACGTCGATCGAATTGCCGCCTGAGGTGAAGCCACCGAGCGGTCCCAGCCAGGTGATTTCGCCTTCGGGGCTGAGTTCATATTTGTGCGGTTCCGGCGGCGGCCCGAAGCGATATGGCCCGCGATAGCTGTCGCCCTCTATGGCTATATCGCCCAGATGAATGAACATGCCGAGCGCATAGACCTCGCAGTGATAGACGCCGTTCAGGAGCCGACCGGCGTCCTGATCTGCATGGCAGGGAACGGGGAAGGCTGCGCTGGATGCGCAAAGCAGTGCGGCCGTGAGAGACGTTTTCATGGAGCGCCGTTCACTTCGCCGAAATCTGTCAATTGCCGGAAGTCGGTTCGTTTTCCGGCATTCTTGCCAGACATGAAGGTCTTTTGCGCATCCGTGTAGAGGGCATTCGTCAACTCCCGTGCGGCATTGGCCGCTGAACCGTTCCCGGCAGTCAGCAAAGCATTCCGGTCCCCGCCGTGCAAGGGTGGCGGAGCCTTGGACGGTCAATCACATCTGGTCGTTGTAGGGTTCCTTCGCCTGCGCCACCATTCGCGCCAGATCCGAAAAACTCGGGGTGTTGCCGTCCAGCATGCTGGCGTTGGCCAGTTGCAGGAAACGGATCGGGAAGCACACCGCATCGCGGTTTGCAGGCGACATATCGTCGATGATGTGGTCGTCGGCGGTGGCGTTGGCCTCGGCACGGCGCAGCGCGGTTTTGATTTCCTCGGTGGTGAGGATGCCCTTGCTGACCAGCACGTTGTTGATCGAGGCGATGGCCAGATAAAGGCCTTCCAGTTGCAGGTTGGCGGTGTTCATGGGCGGCGTCCGGTAAAGGGTTGCAATGCCCGTTAACGCGGCGGCGCATGATATGATCCGCCCTGGCCGAACGCACGCCGCGACGTGGCGCCTGTCAGCTCCGGAGATCGGCCATATAGGAGTTGGTCGCGCGAGACTCGTCATAGCCGCCGGTGTCGATGTCGGTGATCACCAGCGCTTCTCCGCTTTTGCCCGCCTCGGCCAGCAGCGTGCCATCGGGCGCGGCGACGACCGAGAGGCCGGCATAGGAAAACAGCGCGTCGTTGCCGAAATGGTTCACATAGGCGACGAAAATCTGGTTCTCGAAGGCCCGCACCGGGATCATCTTACGCGCAATCAGTTCGTCATGATCGCTTGCTGGCAGCGCGGTCGGCACGGCCACGACCTGCGCGCCGGCGAGCGCCAGGCGGCGGACATTTTCCGGGAATTCCACGTCGTAGCAGATCAGAAGGCCGACCATGGTGCCGCGATGGTTGATGACCTGCGATTTCGGGCTTTCGGGCACGAACAGGCTGCGCTCGTAAGGACCGTAAAGATGCGACTTGCGATAGACCGTGCGCGCGCCGAGCCCATCGACATAGAGGGCGCTGTTGTAGACCGCATCGCCGTCGCGCTCGGCAAAGCCCGCGACGATGCCGATGCCGGTGGCGTCGGAAATCGCGGCCAGCCGGTCAGCCTGCTCGCCAGCCGCCGGCTCAGCCAGCTTGCGGATCGCCTCGCCCGCGCCGTAGCCGGTCAGCGCCAGTTCGGGCGTTATCAAGAGGTTCGCGCCGGCCGTGGCCGCTTCGCGCGCGGCCTTTTCGATCCGCGCGAGATTGGCCGCCACATCACCGGCGACCGCCTGCATCTGAAGTGCCGCGAGTTTCATCACCGAACCTCCGAGCCCATGGCGCCAAGCAGTTTTCTGATATCGCCGAACTTCGCGATCAGCCCGAAGACCAGCGCGGCGATTGCCACGAAGAACACGGACACCGCCGCCATCGTCGGCGTGTAGCCGTAGCGCAGCGCGTTGAAGATCTTGATCGGCAGGGTCTCCATCGTGAAACCGATGGTCATGTAGGCGATGATGTATTCGTTGAGCGACAGCACGAAGGCGAATGCATAGCCCGACACCAGATAGGGCAGGATCAGCGGCAGCACCACGGTGCGCGCCACGGTGCGGTCATCCGCGCCCATGGTCGAGGCGGCCTCGACCAGCGAGTTGTCGATGGAGGAAAAGCCCAGTGACAGCGTCACCAGCGGCAGGGTGACGAAGAAGATCGCGTGGCTGATCGCCGCCGTCCAGGGCTGGCCATAGAAGCCGGTGGTGGCCCAGAAGGAGAGGAAGCCAAGCGCGGTGATGACCGGCGGAAGAATGAAGGGCGCTATCCCCAGAAGCTGGAATATGCGTGCCCAGGGGGCTTTGCGTCGCCACAGGAACCAGCTCAGCGGCAGTGCGACGGATACCGCGATCGCTGCGGAACTCAGTGCCAGCAGGACCGAGGCGATGAGTGCGCTGCGCCATTCCTGATCGTTGAAGATCTGCGCATACCAGGCGAGTGAAAAGCCCTTGGGCGGGAAGGTCAGATCCTGCTTCTGGTTGACCGATACGCCGAGCACCACGACCAGCGGTGCTGCCAGAAACAGCGCCACGGCGATGAAATAGAGCCTGCGAAGCCAGTTCTGCATCATGCCGCGCTTTCCTTCCGGCCGACGAGCAGGGTGAGCCCCACCAGCGCCAGCGAGATCAGCACCAGGAACACCGCCATCGCTGCCGCGAACGGCATGTTGGACTGGTAGATGGCCTGGTCGGTGATCAGCACCGACAGCGTCCAGTGGCTCGGCCTGCCGAGAATCTGCGGCAGCAGGTAGGAGCCGAGCGCGAAGACGAACACCATGATAAGCGTCGCCACCAGCGTGTTGCGTAGTGCCGGCGTTACCACGTTGAAGAAGGCCCGCACCGGCGAGGCGCCGAGCGTGCGCGCGGCTTCCAGAAGCGTGGGATCAAGCCGCACGAGGGCAGGATAAAGCACGAGGATCGTATAGGGCATCGCCTGGTAGACCATGCCTGTCAGCACCGCACCGAAGCTTGGCAGCAGCGCCTGCGGCTCCGACATCAGGCCGATCGCGACCAGAAGATTGGTGATGCCCGCCGTGCGCGAAAACAGCGTCGACCAGCTGAAGCCGATGATGACCTCGGACAGCGACAGCACCGAAAGCAGGCATACCAGCCATACCGTCTGCACTCTGCGCGAGCATTTGGTCAGCAGGAAAGTGAAGGGGAAGGCGATCACCACGCAGCATATGGCCACGAGAATCGCCAGCATCAGCGAAAAGCCGAGCACGCCGCCGAAAAACGGAGTGAGGAAGCGGGCGTAGTTGTCGAAAACGAAATCCGGCGTGTAGAAGCCGGCCGGATTGCGCTTGAAGAAGCTCACCGCGATCATGATGGAGAAGGGCACCACGAAGAACACGATGAGCATCAGCGCCGGGAATGCCAGCGGCGCGTAGTCGGCGACCGTCCTGGGCGCTTCGCGTCTCATTTTTCGAGCACCACGCAGCATTCGGGCGGCAGCACGACGCCGACCTGCGTGCCCGTCGCGACATCCGGCCGTTCGCGCGGGGTGGCGACCGAAATGATGGTCTTGCCGCCGGCTTCCACGAAAGTTTCGATGGTGCCGCCGAGGTCGCGCACGAAGGTCACTGTGCCGGCAATCGCGCCGTTGCCGGGCGCGGCGATGCGCACGTCTTCCGGCCGGATCGAGATCTGCGCCTTGCCGACGCCGTTCGACAGGGCAAGCCCCGCAATGACCGTGCCGAGCACCGTGGCGCGGCCTGCGCCATCCGCCTCGACCGGCAGCAGATTCGTCATGCCGATGAAGTCGGCCACGAAGGCATCGGCCGGCTTGCGGTAGATTTCCACCGGCGGGGCGGCCTGTCGGATGCGTCCTTCGCCCATGACGACGACCATGTCGGCCATGGTCATGGCTTCGCGCTGGTCGTGGGTTACCACGATGGTGGTGATGCCGAGCTTCTGCTGAAGCTGGCGCAGTTCCACCTGCATGGCCTCGCGCAGCTTGGCGTCGAGCGCCGAAAGCGGCTCGTCGAGCAAGAAGAGGCGCGGCGACAGCGCCAACGCCCTTGCAATCGCCACGCGCTGGCGCTGGCCGCCGGAAAGCTTGGCGACTGGCCGGTCGGCAAAGCCGGGCAGGTGGATGAGTTTCAGGAGATCGTCCACGCGCTGCACCTGCTCGTCCTTCGAGCGGCTGCGGATGCGCAGCGGATAGGCGATGTTCTCGCCCACCGACAGATGCGGGAAAAGCGCCAGCGACTGGAACACCATGCCCAGATTGCGCTTGTGGGTGGGGATCGTGGTGATGTCCTCGTCATCGATCACAATGGAGCCGTGCGACGGTTCTTCCAGCCCCGCGATCATGCGCAGCAGCGTGGTCTTGCCGCAGCCGGACGGGCCGAGCAGACACAGGAAGGTGCCGTGCGGCACGTTCAGCGAAACATTATCCACCGCCGTGAAATCGCCGAACTGCTTGGTGATGCCATTCAATGACAGACCGGACATGGAATACCTGCTCGATGCAAATTGATTTGGTCTGCCTCTTCACCCCGCTTGTCGCAGGCGGTGAAGAGGGAAGCAACAACGCCAACTCCTCTCCGATAAGAAGGGGATGGCTGAACGTAGCGGAGGTGGGGCAAGGGGAAAAGCCCCGGCAGCCTTGTACTCCGGGCGAAAGGAGTGATCCTCCCCGCCGTTGCGGGAAGGATCAGAAGACGCCCGGCCTTAACCGACGATGAGTTCGGTCCACTTCTGGTTGATCCAGTCGGCCTTGGTCGTATAGAGATCGTAGCGCGGGATGATCGGATCGATTTCCGACGACACGGCGGCGAATTCCTCCGGCGTCAGGTCCAGAACCTCCTTCTTCAGCGTCGGCGCGGTGCCGACCTTGCGCGACATCAGGCCCTGGATCGACGGCTGGCACATATAGTCCATGAAGACATGGGCTTCGTCGGCCTTTTTGGAGGCGCGCGAGATCACCCAATTGCCCGAGTCCTGAATGCCGCCCTCCTTCGGGAAGGTCGAGCGCACCGGCTGGCCATCGGCGGCGGCAAGGCCGGTCACGTCATGGTAATACTGGCCCATGGGGATTTCGCCCGATTTCAGCGCCTGCTCGAACTGCGCCTCGTCGCGATACCACAGCCGCACATTCGGCTTCACTTCGGCGAGCTTGTCGAAGGCCTTCAACAGTCCCTCTTCGGTGTCGAGCGCATTGGTGCCGCCCATGAAGGTCTTGGCCGTCACTTCCAGCAGGAAGGAGTTGGAAGCCAGAGCCAGCAGGCCCAGCTTGTCCTTGTTGGCCGGATCCCAGAGCGCATCCCACGAGGTCGGCGCCTCCTTGTAGACATTGGTGTTGGTGACCAGCGTGATGAACCAGGCCACCGCGCCGATACCGGCAACGCGGCCGTCCGGGTATTTGTTGACGAAGCGCTCGAGCAGATCGCCGCTGTTCTTGATCCTGGAGGTGTCGATCGGCGTCCACAGTTCGGTCGCCTGGCCCTTCAGCGTCGAGGTCTGCGACATCATGGAGACGTCGGCGGGCGCCTGGCCGGCCTTGGCAGCCTGTTCGAGCTGGACCAGCCAGGCCTCGCCGGTCGGTTCGGCGATGGATTCGACCGCAATGCCAGTTGCCTTGGTGAATTCGGGGAAGATGTGCTCGTCGAACGACTTCTTGAAATAGCCGCCATAGACGCCGACCTTCAGCGACTTGTCCTGCGCGCGCAGCACGGCAGGCATGGCAAGCAGGCCGGCGGTGGCGATGCCCGCCTTGAGCATGGTGCGGCGGGTGACGCCGACCTTGGAAAATTCGGTCATTTCTTCTGTTCTCCTCTTTCTCGCCGGTTTGGCCGGCGGCTAGTCTTGTTTCTTTTACGCCTTTCGGGCGGGCCTGTCCCGTTTCCGGCGGCCGCCTGAGAAGCGGTTTGCTACCGTCGCCCGATCAGCGTTTTACCGCCGGGCTGTACACCATCAGGCTCAGGATTTCGAACAGCATCTGCGCGCCCGCATGGGCCGTGTTGGTGGTTGAATCATATTGCGGTGCAACCTCTACCACGTCGCCGCCGACGAGGTTTAGTCCCTTGAGGCCGCGCAGCAGTTCCAGGGCCTCGCGCGTCGTCAGGCCGCCAAGCTCCGGCGTGCCGGTGCCCGGCGCAAAGGAAGGGTCGAGGCTGTCGATGTCGAAGGACAGGTAGGTCGGGCCGTCGCCGACGATCTGTCGCGCCTTCTCGATGATCGCGGGGATGCCCATGGCCGGGATTTCCTCGGCATGGACTACCGTCATGCCGGAATCGTAGGAGAATTCCCACAAATATTCCGACGAGCCGCGAATGCCGATCTGGATCGTCCGGGCCGGGTCCAGCACGCCGTCCAGCACCGCGTTGCGCATCGGGCCGCCGTGGTGGAACTTGGTCTGGTCGAACAGGCCGCCGGTGTCGCAATGCGCGTCGATATGGATCAGTCCGACCGGGCGGTCCTTGCCGATGGCCCTCAGGATCGGGTGGGTGATGGAATGGTCGCCACCCACCGAAAGCGGAATGATGCCTGCCGCCACTATCCTGGCAATGGTCGCCTCGATATCGACATGGCTCTGCTCCAGCCGATAGCGGCTGGCAAAGGGCACGTCGCCGATGTCGGCCACACGCAGGTCGAAGGTCGGCGCGCAGTCCAGCACATGGTTGTAGGGGCCGATGCGCTCGATGGAGCGCACCGCGCGCGGCCCGAAGCGCGAGCCGGGCCGGTTGGTTACGCCCAGATCCATCGGCATGCCGACAATCGCCACCTGCAGGTCGCCGAAGTCCGGCGCGGAATGGTCGATCTGGCGATAGGGTGCGCTGAGGAAGGTTGGCAATCCGGCATAAGGAGCCTGGCGGGTGCCGCCTTCGGTGAAGATCTTGTCGGCCACCTTCTTGAAACGCGGATCGAAAATATCGCCGCCATGGCTTTCGCCATACTTCTTGCGCAGCGCGTCGAGCTTGTCGGAACTCATGCGGAAACTCCCTTTGCGATGCGCCGGGGCGGCTTGCGCAAGGTGTCTCGCAGCTTTTCGCTGTCTTCTCCTGCGTAAACGGCCAGCGGGCGCGGATACTCACTCCGACCGGATTGGACCGCGCCGACGTTGAAAAATCAATTGATAATGTTATAGGTGAATATGTGAGAAATTTTCACATCCATGGATGCAAATTCGTGCAGCCTTGTCCGATCCACAGATGAAGAAACGCCTGCCACCGCTCAATCCGCTGCGCGCCTTCGAGGCGGCCGCGCGGCTGGGTTCGCTCAGCAAGGCCGCAAGCGAACTCAACGTCACCCATGGCGCGATCAGCCATCAGATCCGGGCGCTGGAGGAGGCGCTGAAGGTCAGCCTGTTCGAGCGCTCCGCCCGCCGGCTGAAGCTGACGCCGCAGGGGGCGGAGCTGCTGCCTGCCGTTTCCAGTGCCTTCGACGGCATTGCGGCCGCCACCCAGCGCATGACGCGGCCGACAAGCTCGGGACGGCTTTCGGTAAGCTGTGTGCCCGCACTTCTGTCGCTTTGGCTCATTCCGCGCCTGTCGAGCTTTTATGCGCGCTTTCCCGACATCAGCCTGAGGCTGATGGCTTCGAACGACCCGCAGGAAATCCGCTCGCCGGACGTGGATATCTGCATACTTTACGGCGACGGCGGCTGGAGTGACTGCTGGTTGCGCAAATGGTCGGATCTGGAACTGTTTCCCATCGTCAGCCCGACGCTGATCAACAACAAGCCCATCCGCACCATCCGCGATCTGGCCGACCATGTGATGCTGCATGGCGATGACGGGCGCGAATGGAACACATGGCTGGCGGCGGCCGATGCGCTGGACCTGAAGCGCGGCCAGCGGCATATGTTCTCCGACGCGCGGCTTTCGACGGAAGCCGCGCTGAATGGCCATGGCGTGGCGCTGGGCGATTCCGTCACGGCCAGCGGCCTGCTCGCCAAGGGGCAGTTGATCACCCCCTTCAAGCTGTCGGTGCCAGCGGTCGATGCCTTTTATGTGGCCTGCCGCAGCGAGGTGCGCTCCGCTCCCATCGCGCAGGTCTTCATCGACTGGCTCTTTGCCGAGCGCGATGAAGCGGCCGCGCGCGCCGAAACGTCAGTCGCCGGCCAGATCAGTATCCGCAAGCGACGTTCGCAGAAACAATCGGCCACTTAGCCAGTACTGGGACGCACGTTACAGATCCTTCGCCATCAGCACGCACAGACCGTGATCGTCGCGAAAACGCTCGATCGCCTGCCAGCCCAGCGAGGCATAAAGCCCTTCCGCGCCGTAGGTGTAGAGGTGCAGCCTTTCGCAGCCGAGCGAACGCGCATGCACCTCGATTGCCCCGACCAGCAGCGTTGCGATGCCGCGCCCGCGAAATTCGGGCACGACGACCAGTCCTGCAAGCCAGGGCGAAACGTCATGCTGGGGGTCGATCTCCTCGCGCACGAACAGGCATGTTCCGGCCAGCCGTCCATCCTGCTCGGCAACGAGGGCGATTTCGTAGCCCTGGTTGCGGATGAAGTTTCCGATTTCGTCGCGATCCTGCTCCAGCGTGCGCTCACCACCGGCGAAGAAGGTGTCATAGCGCAGCTTTGCCAGCGCGGCGATTTCAGCGGCCGAGGGCTCAGCCGGCCGTATTGTTACCGGCATAGGCCGTCTCCATTGGTTGGACGCGCCTGCGCGCCAGCGGCAGCAGGCAAATGCCGCCGAGCGCGGCGGTGAGCGCCAGAAAGACGCCGAAGCCGGACCAGCCGTAAGTTTCGATTACATAGCCTGCCATCGGCGGCCCGATGACGGTGCCGATGCCGCCCGTCTGGCAAACGAGGCCGATGGCGATCGATACGGACTTGCCCTGCGGCACGATTGCCGGAATGCAGGCGAAGAGCGCGGACGCGATCATGCCCCCGGCAATGGCGAGCACCACAGCGGCGACGGTCGCCAGCACCGACCCCGAAACGCCGAAGGCGGGTATTGCGGCGATGAGGCTGGCGGCAAGGCCGATGCCGGCCAGCATGAGTACGAACCGGCCGTCGCGGCCTTTGACGAGCACGCCCGTCAGCACATTGCCGACCGGCACGATGAGCGCGATCAGCCCGGCCGAAAGCAGTATATTCGCCTGCGGTAATGCGACAAAGGCGGGCATGAAAGCGAAGAAACTGACCGAAAGCACGACATAGAAGCCGAAAGACAGAGCCACCAGCACAACCGGAAAGGTGATCTGGCCGGCAATGCCGCCTTGCAGCACTTGCGCGGCTGGCGCGCCGGCATCGGGGTCATGGTCATCGACCTTGCCGAGCAATATCGCGGCAAGCAGCGCGCAAACCGCAAAGACGATGATCGCCGCCAGCAGGAAGTATTGCGGCCGGGCGCTCGGCAGCACACCGCGCGCCATAAAATCGGCCACCGCAAACCCCACCGGCACGAAACCGCCCCACATCGCCAGCGCCGGCGCCCGCCAGGCCGGCGGCGCGATGGAATTGAGCAGTGCGGGAATGACGATGACCAGCACCAGATAGCCGATGCCTTCCACCAGTCGCGCGGCAAGGATCGCCCACGGCTCGGCGAGGAAGGCGAGTGCCAGGCCGCCGCCTGCCATGACCAGGGCCGATGCCGCGAAGGACCTGCGCATGCCCGTCCGCTCGATGACCCATCCGGTTGGCAGCGCCACCAGTGCCACGAAGATGCTGATCATGGAGGTGAGCCAGCCGATCAGCACCAGCGAAAATCCTGCCTCGTTCGTGTACCATTCGACCAGCGGCGCGATTTTGCCCAACTGTGTTCCGGCAAGCACGCCGGTCAGCAACAACATGGCGATGGTGGCCAGCCGAAGCCTGCCGTCGTTGATCATGCACCCTCCCATGCGCACGGTCGAATCGTTCCGTTCCGCAGCGTCACAGCCTGCCGCTTTATGCACGGCAGGCAAGTGCCGGGCACAAAAGAAAACCGCCGGCGCGGGGCCGGCGGTTCCTTTCCGAATGTCTGCCGATCAGTAGGGGCAGGCGTTGTCCGACATATAGTCGTGGACTTCGATCTTGCCCTCGGCGATCTCGGTCTTGGCCTTCTCGACCGCAGCCTTCATCTCTTCGGTCACGAGATCCTTGTTGTTCTCGTCCATGGCGTAGTCGACGCCGCCCTCCTTGAGGCCGAGATCGTTGAAGCCCGGCGTGAACTTGTCGTCCTTGGTGTCGGAGAAGGCGTTGTAGACGGCCACATCGACGCGCTTCAGCATCGAGGTGAGAATCTTGCCCGGCTGCAGGCCGTTCTGGTTGGAATCGACGCCGATGCCCAGCTTGCCGGCATCCGCCGCCGCCTGCAGCACGCCCACGCCCGTGCCGCCGGCAGCGGCGTAGATCACGTCCGCGCCCTGCGCCATCTGCGCCTTGGCAATCTCGCCACCCTTGGTCGGGTCGTTCCAGGCAGCCGGCGTGTCGCCGGTCATGTTGTAGATGACTTCCGTGGCACCTGCGGCCTTGGCGCCGCCGACATAGCCGCAGCCGAATTTGCGGATCAGCGGAATATCCATGCCGCCGATGAAGCCGACCTTCTTGGTCTTGGAGGCCATGGCTGCCAGCATGCCGACGATGTAGGAGCCCTCATTGTCCTTGAAGATGACCGAGCGGACGTTGGGCTTGTCGACTTCGGCATCGATGATGACGAATTTGGTGTCCGGGAACTCCGGTGCGACCTTTTCCAGCGTCGGAGCCCAGGAGAAGCCGGCCATCACGATCGGGTTGTTGCCGTCCTCGGCGAATTTGCGCAGCGCCTGCTCGCGCTGGGCGTCATTCTGGATTTCGAAGTCGCGATAGGCGATGCCCGTTTCGGACTTGAACTTCTCGGCGCCATGATAGGCGGCCTCGTTGAAGGATTTGTCGAACTTGCCGCCGAGATCGTAAATGATCGCCGGTTTGATGTCTGCTGCAAAGGCCGGGAAGGCCAATGCAGTCGCAGCCAGCAGGCCAAGAACAATACGCTTCATGTGATCCACACCCTGTCGGTTTCGTTGGCGTGCCGCGCGCATGCCTCCCGGTGCTTCGCGGCATCGGGCAGGAAACGATCTCCCGCTTGCGCGCCACTCTTGCACGGCAAAAAACAAAATTCACGTGGAATCTTGAGCGGCGCCATGCCGTTGCGGCGGGCGCCGCTTTCGCGGCAAGATTTTGCCCGATGGCCGGATGATCCTGTCCCTAGCTTCCCGCCGGCACCGCTTGTGGAACGGGGCATGTCACGCCGGTGCCTTGCAGCCCGCAATAGCCGTTGGGGTTCTTGGCCAGATATTGCTGGTGGTCGGCTTCGGCGAAGTAGAATTCCGGCGCGGGTGCGATTTCGGTGGTGATCCTGTCGCGGCCGGCCCCGCGCAGCGATTGCTCATATGCATCGCGCGAGGCGGTCGCCGCCCGCTGCTGCTCGTCGGAAAAGGTGAAGATGGCCGAACGGTAGGTGGTGCCCACATCATTGCCCTGGCGCATGCCTTGCGTCGGGTCGTGGTTCTCCCAGAAAGTCTTCAGAAGCTCCGCATAGGAAACCACCTTGGGGTCGAACACCACCAGCACCACCTCGGCATGGCCGGTCAGGCCGGTGCAGGTTTCCTGATAGGTCGGGTTGGGAGTGATGCCCCCGGCATAGCCGGCGGCCGTGATCCATACGCCGTCCATCTGCCAGAACAGGCGCTCGGCCCCCCAGAAGCAGCCCATGCCGAACATGGCCATTTCCAACCCTTCGGGGTAGGGGCCTTTCAGCGGTCGCTTGGAAACATGGTGTTTGGCGACGGTGGGAATGGCCTGGTTGCGACCGGGCAGCGCTTCGTCGCGCGTCGGCAGCTTCAGCTTCTTGTTCAGCATGTCACTCAGGAAAAACATGATCTTTCTTCCTTTCTGGGTATCTTTACGGGTCCGGTACAGTCCGCTCCAGACCAATCAGTGCCCGGCGGGCAGGCGCGCATAGCGCGGCTGGCGCTTGTAGCCGACGAGGTAGAGCAGCACCGCCAGCACCGCGAACACCGCGAAACCCGGTTGATCGAGGATGGTCGCCACGAACGGGTTCCATGCCGCCGGCACGATTCTCGTCTCGACGAACTGGCGGAAGCTCTCCAGTGTCTGCGGCGATACCGAATTCCAGCTCGTCGTGAGCGGGGTCATCACCAGGTGCGAAGTAGCCACGCTGCGCGTGGCATCCACCACCGCCATGATGACAGCGACGGCAAGTGCGATGGTTGCGGCGAGCCTGAACAGGAAGCGCAAGTCAAGAACCTCGGGGCTTCATTTCATTACAAGACATATGGCGCGTTGCGCGGCGGCGCAATCGTCCTAATATGCATTTCGGCCGACCCACCGCGATGAACAGGCTGCAGGCAAGGCGGTTTTGTGGTGCTGTCCAAAAACCAAAAACAATGCATCAGGCGGCTTGGCATTCGCTGCAGGATCGACTAGATGAACGCGGCGCACGCGTCGTCAGACGTCGATACGCATGCGGAGAGGTGGCCGAGTGGTTTAAGGCGCACGCCTGGAAAGTGTGTATACGGGGAACCGTATCGGGGGTTCGAATCCCCCTCTCTCCGCCAGACCCAGATTGTCGCACAATTGAACTATTGGGTACCGTATCGCGTGACCGTATCATATCCAGACAATCCGTGATGGCGATATTCATATCTGGGATTGCCAAAGGTCGTTGAGCTACTAAAAGAAATACCCGCTGGTATTAGCAGTCGAACTGGGTGCTTCGGGCCGCGCCAGTTCGAAGATGTGGATCGCTTGAAAGCGGCATTCCGCATGGGGCGAAATGCGTGCTTGCGAGGGCCTGGAGAGACGATGGAAGATAGGCTCAGGATTTTTCAGGGCGTTACGGGACAGGCTGGTCAGCCAGGTGCCTTTGCTGCTGGTTTACGCGCATTAGGTTATTCGGCCAAGGCGGTGTCGATTGAGGAGCACAAGTTCGGCTACAAAAGTGATGTGCCCATCAATGTCCCAACCTATCATCTGGCAGGCATTTTTGGTGCGATAGGTGATCTGGTTCACGAATTTGACGTGTTCCACTTCCACGCCAGGTCATTCGCGAGTATCTGGCCGAGCCAAGGCTATCCCTCGCTGATTGACCTGCTGATGCTGAAGGCAGAGGGTAAAAAGGTATTTTTCCACTTTCGCGGCAGCGAAATCAGGCTGGCCAGTGAGTTCCGAGAAAAAAATCCTTTTCACTATGTTGATGACCCTGTCGCTGGGGTGCTTTTTGATAAAATGCCTGACGCTGCGAAGCGGCGGTCGTTGGATTTTATTCGCGCCGTAGCCGACGGTATTTTTGTTACCGATCCGGAACTTCAGACATATGTGCCGGAAGCCACGATCGTTCCCAGAGTTCTTCACGAAGATGACTGGCCCTTCATCGGGATTAGGAAAAAACGTGTCCCCATTGTGGTTCATGCACCAAGTCGCCGGGCTGTTAAAGGAACCGAGTCGCTGATCCGTGCCGTTGATCGGCTTCGGTCGCGAGGAGTGCAGATCGATTTCCGGCTTGTCGAGGGGCTTTCACATCAAGAGGCTTCCAGAATCTATCAGGAGGCGGACATCGTCGTAGATCAACTGCGTATTGGTTGGTATGGAGTGCTGGCAACCGAGGCTATGGCGCTTGGCAAGCCGGTTATTGCCTATATCCGCGATGATATATGGAAAACATGTGGCCACGAGTTGCCCGTTCTTAACGCTAATCCAACCAATATAGAATCGGTTCTCGAGGGTGCTGTCAGCGATTGGGGCCTGTTGCAGGAAGCTTCTCTAAAAGCTCGAGACTACTTTTTGAAAACCCATGGCTCCAGTGCGGTCTGTACAAAGTTGGCGGCAATCTACGAAACGACCCCGAAGAAGAAAATTAACTGGGTCGCCGTTGGAGAGTTTCTTGACAGCCAGAAACTTAAAGTAAGTTCGGCGCGGCCAAAAAGGTCACATGCAATGCGCATAATTCGTTATGTAAATATAGAGAACTTTAGGCGCCTAAGGGATGTTGCTAGAAATAGAGGTTCTATGAGCGCCCTGAAGATGGTTGCCGATAAGGTTCTGCAACGGTAGATTGTATCGAATTGGGGGATTCCGGCGATCTGGTAGCATATTATAAAAAGATTTTGTGCTGCCGTCGAAAGTTCATTGCATTGTTTTGTTGATCGTTGGGCTTGTAATATTCGTTCGCCTGTTCTGCCGGTTCTCTATTCAATTTCGATTTCATCTTGAGTGAAAGGGGTGCGAACGCTCTGCGTTCCCGTGCCAACAAGAAAAGGTTTGATCGCAGGCAGAAATGCTGCGCCATGGACGAATGAACCGAAGAACTTGCCGATCGCGTTTAGGTTTGCCTGTAGAAGTGTGAATGCCACGAAAACGACGCCTAGGTTAAGTTGAAAAGTCCCTAGTTCCTGCGCAACGAGAAGACCTAAGCAGAAAGCTATCCCGAATACGCTCGGCGCAAAGCTCAACGTTGCGCCTAGAAAAAGCCGATTGAAGTAGGCGGCATAATATTCTTTGACGGATGCGCCATATGAGACATTGGTATCCGTCTTCCATTGCGACATTTGCTTCCCGTTGGTGGCGAGGGCGTCACTCGCACGAGACATGTGGGTAGATAAAAACCGCATTGCCAAGAACAGAATAGAAAAACATACAGCAATAATTGAAAAAATTACAACAGAATATGATTTTGGTAGGACTAAAATAATCGTGACAAGATTTAATATTAATACAACTATAGTACTGGCTGATTTCATGCTCGCAGATGAGAGGCGGCCGTAATAGTTTGAGGCTCTGACGGGGTTCCCCATTCCTTTTAGTTCGCCGGATCTTATTTTCTCTGCAAACCACTTTTCCCGAGAAATAGTTACCTTGGCTTCAATCAGCGACTGGCTGACTCTCGCGGTCAACAGCACGACGGATGCAATCAACGCGCCAACGATCAAATGGGTTTTTGTAACTGCGGATATCAAGCTGGGTGCGTGTTCCTTCAGCTTGAAGATATCTATGTCGAAATAGAGTGCGAGCAGAGAGGTGAAAGCCAATGTAGCGACGATAGTCGCTAGCCCAGCAAAGGCGTGGAGTGCGACGGCTCCCTTGTTTCTCAGCGCGCTGTCGGCAAAAATTTCGATTTCGTCTCGTTTCATCTGGCTCACTCGGCGCCGGGAATGATGCGAAACCCGCAGAGCGGTCCGCCTCGAACTTTCGGCGTGTCTACAGCACTTTCGCGTAGAAAGAAATGACAGCAGAAAGTGGCTGCATTTGCAGATGGAAATATGGCAATCTATGCGCTGGGCGGCAAATCAGTCGTTTCTGCTGCGCGGAGGCGTCAGATTCTGTTTGGCCCAGGCGGTTGGATGGATCAACTGACCGTGAACGAACCGGCTTTTCGTCAATTTGTCATCTGGGCGCCATCGCAACGTCACGCTCGACACCTATATTGCGGGTGCCTGAAATCGACAGGAGGCGAATATGGCGGAATGGAACGAAGCGACGCTTGAAGACCTGCTGAGCGAACCGATCATTCTGAAAGTCATGGCGCGCGACGGCGTGCGTGTCGATGAAGTCCGGAATCTCGTGGAGCAGGCCGGTATGCGCACCGTGGAAAGGCAGGCCGCCCTGCTTTCCCAGTCCCGTGTACCGGACTCAAACTGCTTCGCCTGCTGCAGGTAGCGGGCGTCTATCGTTCGGGGAGGCTGTCAGGGCCTCCCGTTTCATGTCGCCCACGCTGAATTGAATCGCGGGTATCCCTAAAAACAACATTGACAGTCCGGCGCGCTCAAGCGGCCGGCTTTTTGTTGGCGACTGCGTCACGGCTTACCAATGCGGCGGCCTAGTCGCTTCATGGCCCGGCGCGGTCTGCTCTTCCAGCGCCAGGAAGCGGTCCGTCAGAGCATCGAGCTTTTTCTGCATCCGGTCGATGATCTTCCATTGTTCGGCGATCTGCTGCGACAATTCCTCGATCGTCTTTTCCTGTTCGGTCGACCGGATTTCGAGCGCGGTCAGCCGAGTGTCGGGCGAAGTCATGTTGATTCCTCTTGGGTCTGTTGGGGTGTGGCGCGAAAATTCCGCCACAAATCCTCGACAATCTGTCGATATCGCGCCTTGCGTCGCCTTGGAAATTGACAAGAGCCCGGCGATTTGTCGAGAGTAATCCACGGCCTCGTGCCGCGCCGGCAGGGGGGCGCCATGTTTTCTTCTGCCCAAACGATAAAAATACAGGGGTGAGCCGTCGTATGGCGGAAGCTGCAATCGAGCTGATCGGCATCAACAAGAGTTTTGGTGCCGTCCGCGCAAATCGCGATATCAATCTGCAGATCGCGCCGGGAACGATCCACGGCATCATCGGGGAAAATGGGGCCGGCAAGTCGACGCTGATGTCGATCCTGTACGGCTTCTACCAGGCCGACAGCGGCGAAATCCGCGTCAACGGCAAGCCTACCGCGATCCGCTCGTCCAACGACGCCATCGCTGTCGGCATCGGCATGGTGCACCAGCATTTCATGCTGGTCGAGAATTTCACCGTGCTGGAAAACGTCATTCTCGGGGCCGAGGGCGAGGCGCTGCTGAAAAGCTCGATCTCCAAGGCGCGCTCGGAACTGCGCCGGCTGGAGCGCGAATATGGGCTGGAGGTCGATCCCGATGCGGTGATCGAGGAACTCCCGGTCGGCCTGCAGCAACGCGTGGAAATCCTCAAGGCGCTTTATCGCGGCGCCGAAATCCTGATCCTCGACGAGCCCACCGGCGTGTTGACGCCGGCCGAGGCCGACCATCTGTTCCGCATCCTCGGGCAGCTCAAGCAGCAGGGAAAGACAGTGGTGCTGATCACCCACAAGCTGCGCGAGATCATGGCCATCACCGATACCGTCTCCGTCATGCGCCAGGGCACCATGGTGGCGACCCGCAAGACCGCTGAAACCACCGTTGAGGAACTGGCCGAGCTCATGGTCGGCCGTCGCGTGCTGCTACGCGTCGAGAAGGGCGAGGCCAAGCCCGGCGACGTGAAGCTTTCGGTGCGAAATCTGTCGGTCAAGGATTCGCGAGGCGTCGTCATGGTGGACGATGTCTCCTTCGACGTGCGCGCCGGCGAGATCGTCGGCATCGCCGGTGTTGCCGGCAATGGCCAGTCGGAGCTGATCGAGACGATTGCCGGCACACGCCGCGCCACCTCCGGCACCGTCACGCTCGACGACAGGCCCATAGACGTCACCGGCAATGCCGATCCGGCCGAATTGCGCGACCGGGGGCTGGCCCATGTTCCGGAGGACAGGCATCATGTGGGGCTGGTGCTGGCCTTCGAGGAATATGAGAATTCCATCCTCGGCTATCACGACAAGCCCGAATATCTGAAAGGGCCGTTTCTGAATATCGATGCGATCCGCAATGACGCGCGCGACAAGATCGAGAAATACGACATCCGCCCTGCCGACTGTCGGTTGAAGACCGCCAATTTCTCAGGCGGCAACCAGCAGAAGATCGTGCTGGCGCGCGAGATCGAGCAGGACCCCGGCGTGCTTATCGTCGGCCAGCCGACACGCGGCGTCGATGTCGGCGCCATCGAGTTCATCCACAAGCGCCTCATCGCCATGCGCGACCAGGGCAAGGCCGTGCTGTTGATCTCGGTCGAGCTGGACGAGATCCGTTCGCTGTCCGACCGCATTCTGGTGATGTTCGCCGGCCGTGTGGTGGGCGAACGCGATGGAGAAGCGAGCGAGGGCGAACTGGGCCTGCTTATGGCCGGCGTCGAAGGCAAGGAGGCCGCAGAGTGAGCACGCCCTATGCGAAACTGCCCCGTTGGGCGGATTACGGGCTGATCCCGATCATCAATCTGGCGGTGGCCTTCATCGTTGCAGGCTTCGTCGTCATGCTGGTGGGCGAAAACCCGCTGCGCGCGGCCGAAATCCTGATCCAGGGTGCCTTCGGCAAGGGCCAGAACATCGCCTACACGCTGTACTACGCCACCAATTTCATTTTCACCGGCCTTGCCGTGGCGGTGGCTTTCCATTGCGGCCTGTTCAATATCGGCGGTGAGGGGCAGGCCTATATCGCCGGCCTTGGCGTCGCGCTGGCATGTCTTGCTTTCGACAGCGTCCTGCCCTGGTGGGCGACCTTTCCGCTGGCCGTTATCGCCGCGGCGGCGGTGGGCGCGTTCTGGGCCTTGATACCGGCCTATCTGCTTGCCAAGCGCGGCTCGCACATCGTCATCACCACCATCATGTTCAACTTCATCGCCGCCAGCGCCATGGTCTATCTGCTGGTGGACGTATTGAAGCCCGCCAATTCCATGGCCCCGCAGACGCGTGACTTCCTGCCTGGCGGGCAATTGCCGAAGCTGGGCTGGATGCTGGAAGCATTCGGCATGTCGGTGCGTTCCGCGCCGCTCAACGTGTCCTTCCTGCTGGCGCTGGTCATGGCCTTTTTGGTCTGGGTGCTCATCTGGCGCACCCGGCTGGGTTACGAGATGCGCACCTATGGTTTCAGCCCGAAGGCGGCGCGGTATGCCGGCATTTCGGAGACGCGCATCATCATCATCACCATGATGATTTCCGGCGCGCTGGCCGGCATGATGGCGCTCAATCCGATCATGGGCGACCAGCATCGCGTGCAGCTCGATTTCGTCACCGGCGCGGGTTTCGTCGGCATTGCGGTCGCGCTGATGGGCCGGTCGCACCCGGCCGGCATCGTGCCGGCGGCGATCCTGTTCGGCGTGCTCTATCAGGGGGGCGCCGAACTTGCCTTCGAGATGCCGAACATCAGCCGCGACATGATCGTTATCATCCAGGGGCTGGTCATCCTGTTTGCAGGCGCGCTGGAGCATATGTTCCGCCCGACCATCCAGACCCTGTTCGCCAGCATCAGCCCGCGTTCGGTCGGTGTCGGCGTGGCCAAGGGGGAGGGCGTGTGATGGCCTTCATCGACGTTCTCGTTCAGCTTATCGACGCAACGATCCGCGTTTCCGTGCCGCTGCTGCTGGCTTGTCTGGCTGGCCTTTATTCGGAGCGCGCGGGCATTTTCGACATCGGGCTGGAAGGCAAGATGCTGGCTGCCGCCTTTGCCGGCGCATCGGCCGCGGCAGTCTCGGGCTCGGCCTGGATCGGGCTCGGCGCTGCGGTGCTGACTTCGATCTTCTTTGCGCTCGTGCATGGCTTTGCCTCCATCACTCATCGCGGCAACCAGATCGTGTCGGGCGTGGCGATCAACTTCATTGCCGCCGGTTCCACCATCATCCTCGGGCAAGCGTGGTTCAGCCAGGGCGGCCGCACGCCTTCGCTGAGCGGTGACGCGCGTTTCCAGTCCATCAACCTGCCGGGTGCCGAGGCTGTGAGGGACATTCCGGTCATCGGCCCGATCTATTCCGAGATCATCTCGGGCAATTCGCTGCTGGTCTACATCGCCTTTCTCATGGTGCCGTTCACCTGGTGGGTGCTGTTTCGCACCCGTTTCGGCCTGCGTCTGCGTGCCGTCGGCGAAAACCCCGCGGCCGTGGATACGGCGGGCATTTCGGTGACCTGGCTGCGCTATCGCGCGGTGTTGTGCACGGGCGTGCTGACCGGTATTGCGGGTGCCTATCTTTCGGTGGCGCAGAATGCCGGCTTCGTGAAGGACATGACCGCCGGCAAGGGCTTCATCGCGCTTGCCGCGCTTATCTTCGCCAAGTGGAAGCCGGTTCCTGCCATGTTCGCCTGTCTTCTGTTCGGCTTCCTCGAGGCGGCCTCGATCCGCTTCCAGGGCATGCCATGGCCGTTCATCGGCAAGGTGCCGGTGCAGCTCATGCAGGCGCTGCCCTATATCCTTACCATAGTCCTTCTCGCCGGTTTCATCGGCAAGGCCATTCCGCCGCGTGCCGGTGGCGTGCCCTATGTGAAGGAGCGGTGAAGAGGTTTTCTCCCACCCTGTCTTGCTGGACCAGGTCTCGGCAGACAGGGTGAGGGGCATCTGATCGGAGGGGGTAAAACCATGTCTCACGACCTTTTTGTTGCCGCGCGCGAGGCAATGGCCAAGGCCCATGCGCCGTATTCGAAATTTCCTGTTGGGGCGGCGCTGCGCACCGGGGACGGCCGCGTTTTTTCCGGCTGCAACATTGAGGTGGCGTCCTTCCCCGAAGGCTGGTGCGCGGAGACGACGGCGCTCGGCCATTACGTCATGGGCGGCGGCGGCCGGATCGCCGAAATCGCCGTGGTGGCCGAGCGCATGGACCGCATCACGCCTTGTGGGGGCTGCAGGCAGCGTCTGGCGGAATTCGCCGACGCCGATACCAGGCTCTACCTCTGCGACCAGACCGGCGTGGTCGAAACGGTGACCATGGGCCAGATGCTGCCCTATGGCTTCAAGGGGAGCATCCTGAAATGAAGGAGGCGGTCGACCTTCTGGTCGAGAAGCTGGGCGGGTTGGCGCCGCGCACGGCGTTGGTGCTTGGCTCCGGGCTGGGCGGACTGGTCGGCGAGGTCGAAAATCCGGTGCGCATCTCCTATGCCGATCTGCCGGGCTTTCCGGTCAGCGGCGTCACCGGCCATGCCGGCGCGGTCGTGGCCGGTCATTTCGCAGGCACGCCGGTGCTGATGCTGGCCGGCCGCGCGCATTACTATGAACACGGGAATGCCGCCGCCATGCGGCCGGTCATCGAGGCGCTCTCCGGTATCGGCATCACCCGTCTGCTCCTTACCAACGCCGCCGGGTCGGTCGATCCCGACATGCTGCCGGGGTCGGTGATGCTGGTGGACGACCATATCAATTTCGCCGGCACCAATCCGCTGTTCGGTGAGCCCAGTGACCGCCGCTTTGTCGGCATGACCGAGGCCTATGATACAGGTCTTCGCGCGGCGATCGTGCGGGCGGCCGAGGCGGCCGAAGTCGAGCTGCATCGCGGCGTCTATATGTGGTTCTCCGGTCCGAGCTTCGAAACGCCGGCCGAAATCCGCGTGGCGCGTATGCTGGGTGCGAATGCGGTGGGTATGTCCACTGTGCCTGAGGTCATTCTGGCGCGCTTCTGCGGGCTCAAGGTGGCGGCTTGCTCGGTCATCACCAACCTCGCAGCCGGCATGACCGGGGCTGAGCTGTCGCACGAGGAAACCAAGGATATGGCACCCATCGGCGGCGCGCGCCTGGCTCGCGTTTTCAGGGCCATGTTTGCGGAAGGGTTTGCGGATGAGTAGCGGTGCAACGAGAGGGACCGGCTTGCTTCCGCAGGAAATCATCCGCCGCAAGCGCGATGACAAGGCGCTTTCCGCCGACGAAATCGCAGGTTTCGTAAAAGGCCTGACTGCCGGCACGGTGTCCGAGGGCCAGGTGGCCGCGCTTGCCATGGCCATTTTCTTCAACGGCATGAACCGCGACGAAGCGGTGGCGCTGACGCTTGCCATGCGCGATTCCGGCGACGTGCTCGATTGGTCTGACCTGCCCGGCCCGATCACCGACAAGCATTCCACCGGTGGCATCGGCGACAATGTCTCGCTGATGCTGGCGCCTATCGTGGCGGCTTGCGGCGCCTATGTGCCGATGATCTCCGGACGCGGCCTCGGCCACACTGGCGGCACGCTCGACAAGATGGATTCCATCCCCGGCTATGTCAGCCAGCCCGATAACAAGCTGTTTCGCATTGCGGTGCTCAAGAGCGGCTGCGCCATCATCGGCCAGACCGCGAACCTCGCGCCGGCCGACAAGCGGCTCTATGCCATACGCGACGTGACGGCCACCGTCGAATCCATTCCGCTCATTACCGCTTCGATCCTGTCGAAGAAGCTGGCTGCGGGGTTGCAGTCGCTGGTGCTGGACGTCAAGGCGGGCAACGGCGCCTTCATGGCCAGAAGCCGTGATGCCGCCTCGCTCGCAACCAGCCTTGTCGAGGTGGCGAATGGCGCGGGGCTGCGCACCTCCGCATTGATCACCAGCATGGACGAACCGCTGGCCTCGGCCGCAGGTAACGCGGTTGAGGTGCGCAATGCGGTGGATTTCCTGACCGGCCGTTATCGCGACCGCAGGCTGGAGGAGGTCACGCTGGCGCTTGCCGCCGAGATGTTGCAGCAGGCGGGCATTGCAAGCTCCAACCATGACGGCGCGCGGCGCGCACGGCAGGTTCTGGACGGTGGCGCGGCGGCCGAAACCTTCTCGCGCATGGTGTCTGCCCTCGGTGGCCCAGCCGATTTCGTCGAGAACTGCCCCTCGTATCTGCCGAAAGCCCCGCTGGAAGTGGCGGTCAAGGCGCCTCGCGACGGTTTTGTCACCGGCATCGAAACCCGCGATATCGGCATGGCAGTCGTGGCGCTGGGCGGCGGGCGTATCAAGCCGGACGACAGTGTCGATCATGCCGTGGGCATTACGAGGCTTTTGGCGGTCGGGGCGGAAGTGCGGGCCGGCGAAGCGCTGGCGCTCGTCCATGCGCGCAGCGGCGCCAGCGCCGAAGCTGCCGCCGCGGCCGTGCGTGCAGCCTACGATCTGGGCGATACGCGCCCGACCATGCGCAAGACCGTGATGCGGCGTATCTCGCCGCGCTGAACGGGTTTGGATTTGGGGCGCGCTCCCCCGCGAGGGGTGATGAGGAAGGCGCGCCGCAACCTACTGCACCATCAGCAACGTTCCGTTTTCGACCTGATACCTGCCAAGGCGGCTGAGGAAGTTCATGCCGATGAGCGTTTCGGAAAGGGCCGAGTCGTCCATCACCACGGCTTGCACATCGTCGACCGAAACCCGGCCGATCTGCAGCCGGTCGATGGTCACCAGCGCCGCGCGTGCAAGGCCGTTGGCGGTATCCACCTTCTGCACGAAATCCATCTGCGCCGGCGAAATGCCGATGCGCCGGGCGGTCGAGCGGTTCAGCGCCACGACTGTTGCACCGGTGTCGATCATGCCTTCGACCCGATGGCCGTTCAGCCGGAACTCGCCGCTGAAATGGCCGGCGCGGTCGGCCGCGAGGCGCACCTGGCGCCCGCTGCCTTCCTGTGGGTTGAAGGCGACGGGTTGCGCTGCCGAAATTCGCATTTCAGGTGCCGACACCCCGATAAAGGGCGCCGCCAGCCGATGGATGGTTTCCTGATGCGATTGGTAGAGCGACGGGAACGATGCCGACGTTCCCGCGCACACGGAAAAAATGATGACCTTGCGAAGCATGAGCCGCCCTGTTTTCTTTTTTGGGCAAGCTTATGGATGCATGATGCAGGCGCGCTTAACGCCTCGCCGAAACAGTGGGATTTCGCGTCCCGTCCTTAACCTTGGGTAAAAGCGCTATTTGGTGCCGTAAAGCCGGTCGCCGGCATCGCCAAGGCCAGGCAGGATATAGCCCTTCTCGTTGAGTTGGCGGTCGATCGCCGCGGTAAAGACCGGCACGTCGGGATGTGCCTTGGTGAAGCGCTCGATGCCTTCGGGCGCGGCCAGCAGGCACAGGAAGCGCAGGTTGGTTGCGCCGCGCTCCTTCAGCTTGTCGATGGCCGCGATTGCCGAATTGGCGGTGGCCAGCATCGGATCGACGACGATGATCAGCCGGTCGCCGAGGTCGCTCGGCGCCTTGAAGAAATATTCGACCGCCTCGAGCGTTTCATGGTCGCGGTATAGGCCGACATGGGCGACGCGCGCGGCCGGCACCAGATCGAGCAGCCCTTCCAGCAGGCCGTTGCCGGCGCGCAGGACCGATGCGAAGACCAGCTTCTTGCCTTCCAGCGTCGGTGCTTCCATCGTTTCGATGGGCGTCTCGATGGTTTTGGTGGTGAGTTCGAGGTCGCGCGTGACCTCGTAACCGAGCAGGAGCGAGATTTCGCGCAGCAGCCGCCGGAAACTGGCCGTGGACGTTTCCTTGTCGCGCATGATGGTGAGCTTGTGCTGGACAAGCGGATGGTCGACGACGGTCACGCCCATTGAGGTCTCTCCTGAGGTTCTGCTGTATGGCGACATTAGCGACTGCGATGGATGCGTGAAACCGTCCGCCGCGTTTGAGCCCACAGTTTTGTAGCCCTTTCTCAGCGTTTTGGCGCGTCGAGCCGCGCCAGAAGCTGGGCTTTCGTCTTTCGATCCACGAAGGCTGCCTCGACCGCGGTGCGGGTCAATGCGGCAAGTTGCTTGTCGTTCATGCCGAAATGGGTCGCCGCGATCTCATATTCACGCTTCAGCGTGGTCCAGAAATAGGGCGGATCGTCGGAATTGAGCGTCACCTTGCAGCCTGCTTCCTGCAGTTTCAGGAAGGGGTGGCTGGCAAAATCGTCGAAAACCTTGAGTGCGATGTTGGAGCCGGGGCAGCATTCCAGCACCACGCCTTCGTCGGCGATGCGCCTGACCAGATCCGGGTTCTCGATGGCGCGCACGCCATGGCCGATGCGGGACGGGCGGATGTGGTCGAGCGCGGCTTTCACGCTTTCCCAGCCGCCGAACTCCCCGGCATGCACGGTAATGCCCAGCCCGGCCTCGCGGGCGATCTCGAAGGCGCGCACATAATCTTCCATGTCGCCCTGGCGCTCGTCGCCGGCAACGCCGAAGCCGGTCACCAGCGGGTGATTGCACTTGGCCGCGAAGCGCGCCGCGGCCTCGATCGATTCGACGCCGACGTGACGTACCCCGGTCACGATCATGCGGCCTTCGATGCCGGTTTTGTCGCGGGCGCGCAGAATGCCTTCGCCCAGCGCGTCGGTATAGGCCTGGGGCGACAGGCCCGCCTTGATGGCGTGGTCGGGGGAGGTGAAGACCTCCGAATAGATCGCGCCGTCACGCGCCAGGCTGGTCAGGTAATGCTCGGCAAGCCTGGCATAGTCTTCCTCGGTGCGGAACAGGTCGGAGGCCACGTCATAGGCCGCAAGGAAGCTGGTGAAGTCGTGCCAGACGAAAGCGCCGTCGCGAATGACGGCGGAAACATCCCTGCCGTATTTCTCGGCCTGTCTCAGTACAAGATCAGGCGCTGCCGCACCCTCGATGTGGCAGTGCAATTCTGCTTTCAGCGGCATCTCGTCTCCCCGTGGAAAAGCGCGTCTCTTCATCGCGCCTTAAACAATGGCGTCACCGATCCTGATCGGCTATGGTCCCGCCGGATTTATGGCGGATCGGAAAAAATGTCAGAGCAACGGACCACTGCGGCCGGCGGCATGGAAACCTCCTATGGTTTCAAGAGCGTAGGTCAAAACGAGAAGCAAGGGCTGGTCAACGAAGTTTTCCACCGCGTCGCCAAGCGCTATGACGTGATGAACGATCTCATGTCGGCCGGCCTGCACCGGTTGTGGAAGGACGGTATGGTCGCCTGGCTCAACCCGCCCAAGCGGCCGGGCTGGAAGGTGCTGGACGTGGCCGGCGGCACCGGAGATATCTCCTTCCGCATCATCGAAGCGTCGCACAGGCAGGCACATGCCACCGTGCTCGACATCAACGGCTCCATGCTGGCAGTCGGCAAGGAGCGCGCCGAAAAGCGGGGGTTCGCGGCCAATACCGATTTCGTCGAGGCCAATGCGGAGGAACTTCCCTTCGACGACGAGACTTTCGACGCCTACACGATCGCCTTTGGCATTCGCAATGTGCCGCGCATCGATGTGGCGCTGTCGGAAGCCTATCGCGTGCTCAAGCCCGGCGGCCGTTTCCTGTGTCTGGAATTTTCTGAAGTCGACATGCCGCTGCTCGACAAGGTCTATGAAGAATGGTCGTTCAAGGCCATCCCGCGCATCGGCCAGATGGTGACCGGCGACGGCGAACCCTACAGCTATCTGGTCGAATCGATCCGCAAGTTCCCCAACCAACCGAATTTTGCCGCCATGATCTCGCATGCCGGCTTTGACCGGGTGACATATCGGAACTATTCGGGCGGCATAGCGGCGCTGCATTCCGGCTGGAAACTTTGACGGGCGCTTGCGGATGACTTCAGCAGGTGCCGCTTTCCGGCTTGTCAGGGCTGGATGGATTCTGACGCGTGAAGGCGTTGTCGCGGCTTTGCCGGGCGACGAGCTTTCAGGTTTTCCGAAATTTGGCTGGCGCATCGCCAGGTTGTTGACGCGCCGGCGCGCGCGGCACCGGCAGCGCTCGGAGCGGCTGGCCGGTGCAGTGGCGCGGCTCGGACCGTCCTATGTCAAGCTCGGCCAGTTCCTGGCCACGCGCCCGGATGTCGTGGGCAACGACATCGCCGTCGATCTGGCGCTGCTGCAGGACCGCATGCATACTTTTCCGCGTGAGCAGGCGGTCCATGGCATCGAAGGCTCGCTGGGTCGCTCTGTTGATGAGCTTTTTGTGGAACTCGATGCGCCGGTTGCGGCGGCTTCCATTGCGCAGGTCCATTCGGCGCAGGTCGCGCGCGATGCGGGTGCTGCCAAGGTTGCGGTCAAGGTGATCCGCCCCGGTGTGCGCAAGGCGTTCGCGCGCGACCTGGAGAGTTTTTTCCTCGCCGCCCGGTTGCAGGAACGCTGGATTCCATCCAGCCGTCGCCTCAAGCCGATTGAGGTGACGGAAACGCTCGCCCAGACCACCAAGATCGAAATGGATCTGCGTCTTGAAGCGGCGGCGCTGTCGGAGATCGGCGAGAATACCCGCGACGATCCCGGCTTTCGCGTGCCGCATGTCGACTGGGAGCGCACCGGTCGCGACGTACTGACCATGGAGTGGGTCGACGGCATCAAGATGAGCGACGTCGAGGGCCTGCGTGCAGCCGGCCACGATCTGCCGAAGATTGCCGCAAACCTCATCCAGTCCTTCCTGCGCCATACTTTGCGCGACGGCTTTTTCCACGCCGACATGCATCCGGGCAATCTGTTCGTGGAAGCCGACGGCACCATCGTGGCGGTCGATCTCGGTATTGCCGGACGACTCGGCAAGAAGGAACGGCGTTTTCTGGCCGAAATCCTCTACGGCTTCATCATGCGTGACTATCGGCGTGTGGCCGAGGTGCATTTCGAGGCGGGCTACGTGCCGCACAAGCACAATGTCTCCGCCTTCGCCCAGGCGATCCGCGCCATCGGCGAGCCGATCCATGGCCAGTCGGCCGAGACGATCTCCATGGCCAAGCTCCTGACGCTGCTGTTCGAGGTGACCGAACTGTTCGACATGCAGACGCGTCCCGAACTGATCCTGCTGCAGAAGACCATGGTGGTGGTGGAAGGTGTGGCCCGCACGCTCGATCCGGCCTTCAATATGTGGAAGACTTCCGAACCGGTGGTTGGGCACTGGATCGCCGCCAATCTGGGACCACGCGGCATGCTGGGCGATGCGCGCGAAGGCGTGCATGCGCTGATGTCGCTGGCCCGTCAGGCGCCGGAGATTGCCGCCCGTACCGAGCGCCTTTCCCGCGAGATCGACGCCATGGCCGAACATGGCCTGCGTTTCGACGAAGCGACCGCCCGCGCCATCGGCAAGGCCGAGGCGCGGCACACGCGCTCGGGTAGGGTGGCGCTGTGGGTGATCGCGCTGGCGCTGGTCTGGATCGGCTGGAAGCTGATGTAAATGTCACGATGTTTGACAGAGTTGCTGTCGTTGAAGACTTATGGTGTGGGACTAACTTCAAAGTTAAAATCACTTTAAAGGTGAGAGCCTTATGAACGCTGGTCTCTGGACAGGCATGAGGGTAGCCAGGGCATGACATTTTCCGGCAAGCGCATTCTGCTTATCATCGGCGGCGGCATCGCGGCTTACAAGTCGCTCGACCTCATCCGCCGCTTGCGCGAGCGTGGGGCGCTGGTGCGGTGTGTCATGACCGGTGCCGCGCAGCAATTCGTCACGCCGCTCGCTGTCGGTGCGCTGAGCGCCGACCATGTTTTCACCGACCTCTTCGACCGACAGGACGAGCAGGATGTCGGCCATATCCGCCTGTCGCGCGAGGCCGATATGATCGTCGTGGCGCCCGCCACCGCAGACCTGATGGCCAAGCTTGCCAACGGCCTTGCCAACGATCTGGCCTCGGCCGTGCTGCTGGCCACCGACAAGCCGGTAGTGATGGCCCCGGCCATGAACCCGAAAATGTGGACGCACCCGGCCACGCGGCGCAACCATGCCACGCTTGAGAAGGACGGCGTCGCTTTCGTCGGTCCCAACAAGGGCGAGATGGCCGAGAGCGGAGAGGCGGGCGAGGGGCGCATGGCTGAGCCTCTGGAGATCGTCGCGGCCATCGAAGCGCGGCTGGACACGCGGCCGAAGCCGCTGGCCGGCCGCAGGATCATCGTCACGTCCGGGCCCACGCATGAGCCGATCGACCCGGTGCGCTACATCGCCAACCGCTCGTCGGGCAAGCAGGGCCATGCGATTGCGGCCGCGCTCGCCCGGCTGGGGGCGGATGTGCGGCTGGTTTCGGGTCCGGTCGGCATTCCCGATCCTGCCGGCATCGACACGATCCATGTCGAAAGCGCGCGCGAAATGCGCGATGCGGTGGAGGGCCTGCTGCCGGCAGATGCCGCCGTTTTCGTTGCGGCCGTTGCCGACTGGCGCACCGCCAACTCCGCGGATGAAAAAATCAAGAAAGTTCCAGGCGACGGGCCGCCGACGCTGCAGATGGTGGAAAACCCGGATATTCTCGCCACGATCGGCCACCACCGGAACCGACCCTATCTGGTTGTGGGTTTTGCCGCCGAAACGCAGAACATTGTCGCCAACGCCGAAACCAAGCTGAAGAAGAAGGGCGTGGACTTTATCGTCGCCAATGATGTCTCTGCCGCTGGCGGCGCCATGGGCGGCGACCGCAATCGGGTGAAAATCGTCTCCAGGACCGGTGTGGAGGCATGGCCGGATATGAGTAAGGACGAGGTCGCCGCACGGCTGGCCGATGTAATCGCCGAACGCCTGAAGACCGTCGCGGTTTGAACGCGCCGTCGCACTTCCGCGCTGCGGGCGTTTCATGGCTGAACACTCATTGTTTATCGAATGCGGGCTTGGCCGCCTCGCGCGCGCATGCGACAGGAACATGCCAATCCATTCGGAGTGTTCCTTGAAATGAAACTTTTCTACATGCCCGGCGCCTGCTCGCTGGCTCCGCATATCGTTGCCAATGAAGCCGGTTTGAATGTCGAACTGATCAAGGTCGACGGCAAGAGCAAGAAGACCGAAGCAGATCAGGATTTCCTCTCTACCAATCCCAACGGCTATGTGCCGGCGCTCGTCCTGCCCGATGGCGAACTGATGACCGAGGCGTCGGTGCTGGTGCAGTATCTCGCCGACCAGAAGCCCGAGACCGGCCTGATGCCGAAGGCCGGCGAAATGGCGCGCTACCGCGTGCAGCAGTGGCTGGCTTTCGTTTCGACCGAGTTGCACAAGGCCTTCGGTCCGTTCTTCAGGCCCGACACGCCGGAGGCGACGAAGGAAGCGAACCGCGCCCATCTCAACAAGCGTCTCGCCTATGTAGACCAGAAGCTGGAAGGTCGCTCTTACCTCATGGGCGACGCCTTCAGCGCTGCCGATGCCTATCTGTGGACGGTGCTGGGCTGGGCACGCCATGTCGGCTTCGACCTGTCGCCCTTCGCCAATATTCAGCGCTTCATTGGCACCGTAGCCGCACGCCCGGCGGTGCAGCAGGCGCTGCGTGAGGAAGGCCTGGCCTGATCCTTTGCGGGGCGTGCGACTTCGCCCATCCCCTGACGGGGAGGTGGTCGCAAGGTTGCCGGATGAGCGGTAAGCGTCGCAGCTTTCTACTTGTGAAAATAGAAACGGCCCGGAAATCGTCCGATTTCCGGGCCGTTTCGTCCTCTCCTGTACTCAAACGAGCATCACACGTCCAGGTTGGCCACCGAAAGGGCGTTTTCCTGGATGAATTCGCGTCGCGGCTCGACCTCGTCGCCCATCAGGCGTGAGAACAGGCTGTCGGCGTCCGTCGCGTCCGAAATCTTGACCTGCAGCAGCGAGCGCACATTCGGGTCCAGCGTGGTTTCCCAAAGCTGCTCGGCGTTCATCTCGCCAAGACCCTTGTAGCGCTGCATCGTCAGCCCCCTGCGGCCAGTGGCGAAGACCGCGTCCAGCAGCGCCATCGGCCCTGAAATGACCTCCGAGGTTTCGCGGCGGCGCAGCACCGGCGACTTGCCGTAAATGTCGGCAAGCCGGTCGGAATAGCGGTCGATCGCACGGGCATCGGCCGAATGCAGCAGGCCCATGTCGAGGAAGGCCGCTTCCTTCACGCCGCGCACGGTGCGCTCGAGAATATAGCCGCCCGAGCCCTCATTGGTGGTCGCGGTGCGGCCTTCCCAGCCGCGCTCCGTGTCCTCCGCGATAGCGTCCAGCCGCCCGGCGATCGCCTCCGCCATGGCGTCGGCGCGGCCGAGATCATCGAGGATGGCCGGGTTGAGCGCACCGGCGATCGCCGCCTGCTCCACGATCGTGCGCGAATAACGCGTATGCAGCCCGTTGAGCAGGCTGCGCACCGCGCGTGCATCCTCGATCACCGCATGCAGGTCCTGTCCCGTGCGCACCTCACCGGAACCCAATGTCAGCGACGCATCCTCCAGCCCGGTGGCGATGAGATATTCCTCGAACGCCGTCTCGTCCTTGAGATATTGCGAGCTCTTGCCGCGCGAAACCTTATAGAGCGGCGGCTGGGCGATATAGAGATGCCCGCGCTCGATGAGTTCCGGCATCTGCCGGAAGAAGAAGGTCAGGAGCAGCGTGCGAATGTGGGCGCCGTCGACGTCGGCGTCGGTCATGATGATGATCTTGTGGTAGCGCAGCTTGTCGATGTTGAAGCCGTTGGTCTCGTCCTTGCCGATGGACGTGCCGAGCGCCGTGATCAGCGTGCCGATCATGTCGGACGACAGCATGCGGTCGAAGCGCACCCGCTCCACGTTGAGGATCTTGCCGCGCAGCGGCAGGATCGCCTGGTTCTGGCGCGAACGCCCGCTCTTGGCGGAGCCGCCTGCGGAATCACCCTCGACGATGAAGAGTTCCGACTTGGCCGGGTCGCGCTCCTGGCAGTCGGCCAGCTTGCCCGGCAGCGAGGTGACGCCCAGCGTGCTCTTGCGGGTGATGTCGCGGGCCTTGCGCGCCGCCTCGCGCGCGGCGGCCGCTTGGATCACCTTTTCGACGACGATCTTGCCTTCGCTCGGATGCTCTTCCAGCCAGGTGCCGAGCGCTTCGTTGACGAGGCTCTCGACCACCGGCCGCACTTCCGAGGAAACGAGCTTGTCCTTGGTCTGCGAGGAGAATTTCGGGTCAGGCACCTTCACCGAAAGCACGGCGCTCAGGCCCTCGCGGCAGTCGTCGCCGACAAGCGAGACTTTCTCTTTCTTGGTGAGGCCGGAGGTGTCGGCATAGCCGGTCACCTGCCGCGTCAGTGCTGCGCGGAAGCCGGCCAGATGGGTGCCGCCGTCACGCTGCGGAATGTTGTTGGTAAAGCACAGCACGTTTTCATGGTAGCTGTCGTTCCACCACATCGCCACTTCCACGGTGATGCCGTCGCGCTCGGCGCGGATGGCGATCGGCGCAGGGATAATCGGCTTCTTGGCGCGATCCAGATATTTCACGAAGGCTTCCAGACCGCCCTGATAGAGCAGTTCCTGGCTCTTCACATCGGCATGGCGTTTGTCGGTCAGCACGATACGCACGCCGGAATTCAGGAAGGCAAGCTCGCGCAGCCGATGTTCCAGCGTGCCGTAGTCGAACTCGACCATCGAGAAGGTTTCGGGCGAGGGTAGGAAGGAGACTTCCGTGCCAGTCTCTTCGCCCGCATCGCCGGTGACGGCCAGCGGCGCATCGGCCACGCCATGGGTGAAGCCCATCTCGTGGATTTTGCCGTTGCGGCGGATTTTCAACCTGAGCCAGATCGACAACGCGTTGACCACGGACACACCCACGCCATGCAGGCCGCCGGATACCTTGTAGGAATTCTGGTCGAATTTGCCGCCCGCATGGAGCTGGGTCATGATGACTTCGGCCGCCGACACGCCTTCGGACGGGTGCAGGTCGGTGGGAATGCCACGGCCGTTGTCGGTCACGGTGCAGGAGCCATCGGCATTGAGCGTAACGGTAACCAGCGTGGCGTGGCCGGCCAGGGCCTCATCGATGGCGTTGTCCACCACCTCGGTGACCATGTGATGCAGGCCCGAGCCGTCGTCGGTGTCGCCAATATACATGCCCGGACGCTTGCGCACCGCATCCAGGCCCTTGAGGACCTTGATGGAATCGGCGCCGTATTCGGCCTGCGCACCGGCCTGGTTCTGGGTCGTATCGCTCATGAAAATCTTTCGTTTCTCTGTCGCGGGACGGGCGCGCGAAATCGCCCCGAATCGCACGCCCGTTCATCTTCCAGATATAGGCGCTCCGGGCTGTTTTTCCAAGTTTTCCAAGGATTTTGCGGGGGAAATCAGGCAATTTCCGGGGCGGCGTTTTCAGTTCACGCAGCCGGTGAAACCGGCTTGACACCGCGCAGCAGCTTGCCCCTTGCCGCTGCGACCGCTGCCAGCACGTCGGCGTGAGACGGATCAGCGGATCGCTATGCCGGCTCTCGCGCCGGCATAGCCACAATTGCGCGGGCGCGAGGGCAGCGTCGAAGCAGGTTGAAAGGGTGACCTTGCCGTCTGGATAAAGGGAAATCGGGCAATGTTCGTTTCGCTTTCGGCGTGGCGAAATCATGCAGCAAGGCGCCGCGACGTGTCGGGCAGGCGCAACGGCATCGCGCGGCTGGCCAGATCGACTGGCAGCCATGGTCGGGTTTCAGCGATCCGCCCTGCCTGTTGCGGCGGGGCGGATTTCCGAACTGGTTTTATCTGGAAATGCCTGCTGGTCAGGCGGCGGCAGCGGACTGCTTGGCAGGGCGAAGCGCCTTCAGCGCACCGGTCCAGCGTTCGAGTTCGTCCAGCATGGTCCTGGCGCCGGCGGTGATGAGATCGTTCGGCTTGAAAGCACCGTCGGCCAGGAACTGCGGATAGTTCGGCACCGGCACGCCTTCCGGGATCGGCACCACCTTCAGCGTGTTGAGCAACGTCTTGGCCGATTCGACGGCGCGCAGGCCACCCGAAACGCCGCCGTAGCTCAGGAAGCCGGCGGGCTTGTAGTGCCATTCGTTGACGAGATAGGTGATGGCGTTCACCAGCGGCGCCGGGATGAAATAGTTGTATTCCGGCGTTACGAACACGAAGGCGTCGCCCTCCTCGATGGTCTGAGACCAGCGCTTGGTATGTTCGTTCTCATACTGCTTGAGGCGCGGATGCTTCGGCTCATCGAACAGCGGCAGGTCGAAATCGGCAATGTCCACCAGGACAGGCTCGAACGCGCCGTGCTCGCGCGCGAAATCGGCAAACCACTTGGCGAAGAGGGGGCCGACGCGGCCCGGACGGGTGCTGCCGACGATGATGTGGAGTTTAGGCTTCAATGTCGTATTCCCTATAAAATGCGGTCACCAAAGGTAACTGACCGGGAAATGGGCCATATCGCCTCGAAGCGCAAGGAAGCACGTTCGGGTAATCCTGAAAAATTGCGGGTGACGCTGCGTTCAGCGATCGCGAACGGTGCCGGCTGAAAGTGGACGTTGTCTGTTCGGCCGCTTACATAGGCAGGCACGGAGGACACGATGGATACCGCGCCCGCCCCTTTCATCCCGCCCGCGCCGAAGCCGCGCAGCACACCGCCTTCCACGTTGCAGATGATCCGCATCGTCTACCGCAATCCGCTCGAATTGTGGGGCGAGCCCTCCTACAACGAGCCATGGATTTCGGTGTCGGGCATCGGAGGGCCACTGGTGATCGCCAACGATCCCGGCCTGATCCGCCATGTGCTGGTGGACAATGCGAAGAACTACAAGATGGCTACGGTACGCCAGAAAATCCTTCGTCCGATCCTGCGCGACGGGCTTCTGACGGCGGAAGGCGAAGTCTGGAAGCGTTCGCGCAAGGCCATGGCGCCGGTGTTCACGCCGCGCCACATTTTCGGCTTTGCGCAGCCGATGCTCAAGCGCACGCTGGCTTTCGCGGAGCGCTATGAGGGCGAGACCGGGACGGTCGACATCGCCCATGACATGACCATGCTGACCTATGACATTCTCGCCGAGACGCTGTTTTCCGGCGAGATCGCGGGCGAGCCGGGCAGTTTCGCGCGCCAGATCGACCATCTGTTCGAGACGATGGGCCGCGTTGATCCGCTCGACCTGTTGCGCGCGCCCGACTGGCTGCCGCGCATTACCCGCATTCGCGGCCGCAAGACCATGGCCTATTTCCGCAGAATCGTGGCCGACACCATGGCCATGCGCAGCGCGCGGCTGGCGCGCGAGCCCGAGGCGGTCCCGGAGGACTTCCTGACCCTGCTGTTGCGCGCCGAGGGGCCGAACGGCCTGACGCGCGACGAGATCGAGGACAACATCATCACCTTTATCGGCGCTGGGCATGAGACGACGGCAAGGGCACTGGGCTGGACGCTCTATTGCCTGTCCGAAGCGCCGTGGGAGCGCGCGCCGATAGAGGCCGAGATCGACGCGGTGCTGGCGCGTGAGCCCGACCCGACGAAGTGGCTCGACGCCATGCCATTGACCCGCGCCGCCTTCGAGGAGGCGCTGCGGCTTTATCCGCCCGCACCGTCGATCAACCGCGAGCCTGTCGAGACCGACCGCTACAAGGATCTGGAAATCCGGAAAGGTTCGCAGGTTCTGGTCATGCCGTGGACGGTGCACCGTCACCGCAAGCATTGGGAGCAGCCGGATGCGTTCATGCCGTCGCGCTTCCATCCGGGCAATCGCGAGAAGATCGACCGCTACCAGTATCTGCCGTTCGGCGCCGGCCCGCGCGTCTGCATCGGCGCTAGCTTTGCCATGCAGGAGGCGATCATCGCGCTCGCCATCCTGCTTTCGCGCTTCCGCTTCGAAACCGTTGCCGAGACCAGGCCGTGGCCAGTGCAGAAGCTGACCACCCAGCCGCAAGGCGGCCTGCCGATGCAGGTGACGCGGCGGTGAGGATACCGCCGACGCCCTCCATCGCCGCCTGAAAGTCCGCGTGCCTGAAAGCGTTCTCCGCCGCTCAGGCCCGCGGAAAAGGCTCGACCGTGCCCTTGAGCTTGATGGTGATCGGCTGGCCGAAGCGGTCCTTGGACTTGCCGGCGGGTACGCGGATCCAGCCTTCGCTGACACAATATTCGCTGACATCCTCGCGCTCGCGCCCGTTGAACAGGATGCCGACGCCGCGTTCCAGCACGTCGCCGTCGAAATAGGGACTGCGCGGGTCGATGCTCAGCCGGTCGGGAAGGGGCATTGCTTTCTCCAGTAATTCTTGGTGCCCATGCAGAACGCGATTGCCCGCGTCGCAGGCTTTGCGAGGCCTGTTAAGGGCATCGGCCGTCAGCGTAAAGCCCCGCGCTCAGTTGCGCCCGTAAAACACATTCTCCACATGCACCGGCCAGCGGCGCGGCATCACCGCCACCATGTCGAAGCGCACGGAAAGCTGCCCATAGTCAGGCTGGCGGGAGAGCCACAAATCGGCCGCACCCTCGATGCGACGCTCCGAACTGCAGGCCACCGCCTGCATGGCCGCCACAAGGGTCGGCCGTGCCTTTACCTCGACAATCAGCACGAGGTCGCCGCGCCGGGCGATGAGGTCGATTTCGCCGAGTTTTGTGCGGTAGCGCCGTGCGACGATGCGGTAGCCTTTCAGCATAAGCGCGAGTGCCGCAAGCCATTCACCACGGTGTCCGCGCCTGTAGGCCTTGCGTCGCGCCAGCGTATCAGTCACCGCTACCTTCCCTCAGTTCAAGCAGGCGGCGGTAGAGAGCCTGCTTCTGCCCGCCGGTCATGCGCGCGGCTTCGGCAGCTGCCTTGGAGGCCGGCATTTCGGCGGCCAGCGAAAGCAGCAGGCGGTCCACATCCTCGGCTTCGGCGGCTTGTTCGAGCGGCGGGCCGACGCAGATAACGATCTCGCCCTTGGGCGTCGGCGCTTCGGCATAATGGGCAGCGAGCGCGGCAAGCGTGCCGGTGCGCACCTCCTCGAACGTCTTGGTGAGTTCGCGGCCGATTGCCGCCCGGCGGTCGCCATAGACGTCTGTCATGGCGGCAAGCGTGTCGGCCAGCCGGCGCGGCGATTCGAAGAAGATCAGCGTGGCCGGCGCGGCGGAAAGCTCGGAAAGACGGGTGCGGCGCTGGCCGTCCTTCACCGGCAGAAAGCCGGCAAACATGAAGGTGTCCGAAGGCAGGCCCGAAGCGGTCAGCGCCGCCAGCACGGCCGAAGGGCCGGGGATCGGCACCACGCGGATGCCATGCTCTTGCGCCTGCTCCACCAGGCGATAGCCGGGGTCGGAAACCAGCGGCGTACCGGCATCCGAGACGAGCGCTACGCTGCGGCCGCTTTCCAGCGCTTCGATCAGGCGCGGGCCGGCCTCGGCGGCATTGTGCTCATGATAGGGCGTCGGGCGCTGGCGGATGCCATAGCGGTCGAGCAGCACGCGGGTGACGCGGGTGTCCTCGCAGGCCAGCACATCCGCGCCGGCCAGCGTTTCCAGCGCGCGCAGCGTGATGTCGCCGAGATTGCCGATGGGGGTGGCGACGAGATAAAGCGCCACTTCCAGCGGCCGGGCGGCGATTTCCGTCTGTCCGATCATGAAACTCTTTTTGCCGCTGTCCGTGGTCACTTCGGTCTCCCGATGGCTTTGTTTGCTGTTGGCGTCAGGCGCGGTAGGCGACCAGAACGGCACCGGCGGCGATCAGCGCGATGCCAAGCCAGTTCGCTCCGCTCAGCCGCTCACCAAGAAAAACGACACCGAACACCGCGACCAGAACCACGCTCAGCTTGTCGATCGGCGCCACTTGCGCTGCGTTGCCCAGCTTCAGCGCGCGGAAATAGCACAGCCACGACGCACCCGTCGCCACTCCGGACAGGATAAGGAATGTGTAGGTTTTGGAGGAAATGGAGCCCAGCGTCTGTGCCTGACCGGTGGCCATCACGATGCCCGCGATCACCAGCAGGATGACCACGGTGCGGATGAGGGTGGCGAAATCGGAATTGACGTTCTCCACGCCCACCTTGGCGAAAATGGCGGTCAGCGCCGCGAATGCCGCCGACAGCACCGCCCAGAACTGCCAGGATGTGAAAAGGGTCATGGGCTGGCTTCTCTCCGCTGCGACGTTCACTGCGGCTGTAGCATTTTGGGGAGGGGAGGGAAATCGCGGACAGGACGAAGGCGTCAGTAAGGGCGCAAACCCCAACTATTTACCGCGCCAGATCGGCCACCACCGCATCCAGCACGATCATGCCTGATGGCGTGGCGCGCAGACGCGAATTGCCCACCGGCGCAACCAGTCCCTCGTCCTGCAGGATCGACACCCGCCGCGACGACAGCGAGCGGCCCGAAAGCATTTCGTAGCGGGCGAGGTCGATGCCTTCGACGAGCCGAAGCCCCATCAGAAGGAACTCGTCGGCCTCTTCATCACGTGTCAGGATCTCGCCGTCGATGATGCCGTGGCCGCTGGCCTCCACCAGCCCGGCCCATGTCTCCGGTACCTTTTCCGCAATCGTCACCACGCGCCGGCCGTCCTCCACAAAACGGCCATGCGCGCCGGGCCCGACGCCGACATATTCGCCATAGCGCCAGTAGGTCAGGTTGTGACGGCTTTCCGCGCCGGGCCTTGCGTGATTGGAAATCTCGTAGGCCGGCAGGCCATGCGCGGCGGTTACTTCCTGCGTGACCGCATAGAGTTCGGCCGACATGTCCATATCGGGCAGTTCGAATTTGTGCGCGGCATGGAGCGTGTGGAAGCGCGTGCCTTCCTCGATGGTGAGCTGGTAAAGCGACAGATGGTCCGCTGCGTGGCCGATTGCCCGCTTGAGTTCGGCCGCCCAGGCATCGGGTGTCTGGCCGGGACGCGCATAGATGAGATCGAACGACAGGCGCGGGAAGGTTTCGCGCGCGAGTTCGATGGCGTGCAGCGCTTCCTCGACATTGTGCAGCCGGCCGAGAAAGCGCAGGTCGGCATCGTTCAGCGCCTGCACGCCGAGCGACACGCGGTTGACGCCGGCGGCGCGATAGCCGCGGAAACGCTCTGCCTCGACGGAGGAGGGGTTGGCTTCCAGCGTGACCTCGATGCAGTCCGGCACGGTCCAGTTCTTCGCCACCGCTTCCAGCACCGCGCCGACCGTCTCGGGCTTCATCAGCGAGGGTGTGCCGCCGCCGAGGAAGATGCTGGTCACCTCGCGCGGGCCGGTGCGCTGGCGCATGGTCGCCAGTTCGGTCGCAAATGCCCGGGCAAAACGGTCCTGGTCCACCGGCTGGTGGCGGACATGGCTGTTGAAGTCGCAATACGGGCATTTGGCCGCGCAGAAGGGCCAATGGATATAGATGCCGAAGCCCGGTTCCTTGCCCGTCAAGATAATATCCTTACGCCGCGCCAAGCATGGCGCGGGCGAATTTCTGGAAGGCGCGGGCACGGTGCGACAGCGCCGTTTCCTGCCCCGGCTTCCAGCCATGCTTTTCCTCAGCCGTCATCTCGCCGAAGGTCTTGTCAAAGCCTTCCGGGAGGAAGACAGGGTCGTAGCCGAAGCCCTTTTCGCCGCGCGGCGGCCAGACGAGATGCCCATCGGCTTCGCCGCGGAAATATTCGGTGTGACCGTCCGGCCAGGCCACGCAGATGACGGCCACAAAACGGCCGGTGCGCTGGTCGCGAGAAACCGCACCGGCATCATTCATGGCATCTTCGGTGCGCTGCATGGCCATGCCGAAATCGCGGCTGCCATCCGGCTTCTCGGCCCAGTTGGCGGTATAGACGCCGGGTTGCCCGTCGAGCGCGTCCACGCACAGACCCGAATCGTCCGACAGCGCCGGCAGGCCGGTTGCGGTGGCGGCGGCAAGGGCCTTGATGGCCGCGTTTTCCTCAAACGTGGTGCCGGTTTCGTCGGGTTCGGGAAGGCCGAATTCCTTGGCCGATTTCGCCTTGAAGCCGAAAGGAGCCATCAGGTCGGCGAATTCGCGCAGCTTGCCTTCATTGTGGCTGGCAACGACGATTTCGCGGTCGGTCAGAATGCGCATTCATATACCCCAGATACGTGGTTCGGCGATCTCCAGCGAGTTGCCTGACGGATCGCGGAAATAGATCGAGCGGCCGCCATTCGGCCATTCGAAATCGGCTTCGATGGCAACGCCTTGTGCCCCCAGATACGCTTTCCAGCGCGCGATTTCATCGGCCGTTCCGGAAAAGCAGAGATGTCCTTCACCCACCGTGCCATGCGGTGGCACCGGCAGCTTTGCGCCGGGCGCAGGCGGCTGTCGGGTGGCTTCGGCGTTGAACAGCAACAGCACACCCCGTCCGCAGCGGAAGAAGACATGCCGCCCCGGCACCTTGGCGATGCGCTCCAGCCCCATCACCCCGCCGTAGAACTTTTCAGCAGCGTCGAGGTCGGTGACGTAGAGGGCACTTTCGAGGATGCCGGAAGGGGTCATTCGATGTCTCAGCCCACCGCCATCTGCTGCAGGCTCACCAGCCGCGAAATGCCCTTCTTGGCCAGGCCCATCAGTGCCGAAAATTCTTCTTCCGAGAAGGGCGCACCCTCGGCCGTGCCCTGAATCTCGACGATGCCGCTCCTGCCGGTCATGACGAAATTGGCGTCGGTGCCAGCGGCGGAGTCTTCCAGATAGTCGAGGTCGAGCACCGGCTGGCCGTCACAAATGCCGCAGGAAATCGCCGCGACATGGTCCTTCAATACCTTGGAGACGGAAACCATCTGCCGGGCTTCCATCCAGCGCAGGCAGTCGTGCAGCGCCACCCAGCCGCCGGTGATTGCCGCCGTGCGCGTGCCGCCATCGGCCTGCAGCACGTCGCAGTCCACCGTGATCTGCATTTCGCCCAGCGCCTGCAGGTCCACCACGGCGCGCAGCGAGCGGCCGATAAGGCGCTGGATTTCCAGCGTGCGGCCGCCCTGCTTGCCGGTTGCGGCCTCGCGGCGCATGCGGTCGCCGGTGGCGCGCGGCAGCATGCCGTATTCGGCCGTCACCCAGCCCTTGCCGGTGTTGCGCATCCAGCCGGGAACCTTTTCCTCGAGGCTCGCCGTGCACAGAACATGCGTGTCGCCGAACTTGACGAGGCAGGAGCCTTCCGCATGTTTGGAGACGTTGCGCTCGAAGGTGACAGGGCGCATTTCGTCGGCTTGGCGTTTGGAAGGGCGCATGCGGTTCTTTCCGTGGGAAGATTGAAGTTGTTCGAGGCGGCTTGTAGCCCCATGCAGGGTCCGGCGCAAAGGAAAAGCGGAGCGCGTACCGCGCTTGTGTTGGCGGCACCGGAATCTCTATATCTTGATTCCAGAGGTTTGGTGAAACGATGACGAAGCCTGTGATCGATCCGATATTGCAATCCCTCGACATGCGCTCGCGCGAGATTTTCCGCCGCATCGTCGATTCCTATCTGCGCGACGGCGAGCCCGTGGGGTCGCGCAACCTGGCGCGGATGCTGCCGGCCACGCTTTCGCCGGCCACCGTGCGCAACGTGATGAGCGATCTGGAACAGCTCGGCCTCATCTATGCGCCGCACATTTCCGCCGGCCGCCTGCCCACCCAGCAGGGGCTGCGCTTTTTCGTGGACGCCTTCATGGAAATCGGCGATCTCGCCGAGGACGAGCGTCGCACCATCGAAACGCAGCTCAAGGCGACGGGCAGCGGCGCCACGCTGGAGCAGATGCTGACCGATGCCAGCCAGATGCTGTCGGGCCTGTCGCGCGGCGCCGGCCTGGTGCTGGCGACCAAGAACGAGGTGCCGCTCAAGCATATCGAGTTCATCCAGCTCGATCCCGGCCGGGCGCTCGCCATCATGGTTTCGCAGAACGGCGATGTGGAGAACCGGGTCGTGGAACTTCCCGCCGGCGTCACCGCCTCGCAGCTCATCGAAGCCTCGAACTATCTGACCGCCCATGTGCGCGGGCGCACGCTGGCCGAGGCCAAGGTCGAGGTTGCCCGCCGCAGGCAGGAAACGCAAAGCGCGCTCGACACGCTTTCGCAAGAGCTGGTGGAGCGCGGGCTTGCGGTCTGGGCGGGCTCCGAGGCCGGCCTGCCGGCGCGTCTCATCGTGCGCGGGCGTGCAAACCTGCTCGAAAATCTCACCGCGCAAGCCGACATCGAGCTGCTCAAGCACCTGTTCGAGGATCTGGAAACGCAGGAAAGCATGGTGCAGCTTCTCGATCTGGCCGAGGCGGGATCGGGCGTGCGCATCTTCATCGGCTCGGAAAACAAGCTGTTTTCGCTCTCCGGGTCTTCGCTGGTGGTGGCGCCATACCGCGATAAGGATGCCCGCGTCATCGGCGCGCTCGGCGTGATCGGGCCGACGCGGCTCAACTATGCCCGCATCGTGCCGATGGTGGACTATACCGCCCAGCTTATCTCCCGCCTGTTGACCTGAAACCGCGTGCACCGTGGAACCCGGCGCACTCATGAACCGTTCGTGAACGGACAAGCGGGATACGGCACGTTATCATCCGTGCCGTGCGGGTCACGGTTTCGTCGTGACGGCTGGTGCGTCAGGGCGTTTCGGTGACCGTTTCCAACTGCGGAGGAACGGTAATGGCAAGTTTTCATGTCATGGCAGGCGCCGCCGGGAGGTACAACCAGGTCGCGGTGCGCAAGATTGGCTTTTCGGATGTTATCGCGGCGTTGCGAGAAGGCGCCCGGGATTTTTGGGAAAAGCCCTCGCATTATTTCTTCCTGTGCCTGATCTATCCTATTGTCGGCGTTGTGCTGGCGACGTGGACCTCGGGCAACAATGCGTTACCGTTGCTGTTTCCGCTGATGTCCGGCTTTGCGCTGCTGGGCCCCATCGCGGCGCTGGGTCTCTATGAAATCAGCCGTCGCCGCGAGGTCGGCATGGATGCGTCCTGGCGGCGTGCTTTCGAGGTGCGCCGTTCACCGGCAATGCCGTCCATTGTCGTCCTCGGCATCTGGCTTTTCGCGCTGTTCATCGCCTGGCTTTTGTGCGCTAAGGCGCTTTATGTGTCGTTGTTCGGGCCTGACGCACCGGCTTCGATGAGCGTCTTCTTCAACGATGTTTTCAACACCGACCAGGGCATGAAACTGATGCTCTGGGGCAACCTGATCGGACTGGCCTTCGCCATCGTCGCGCTGGCAACCACCGTCGTTGCCTTCCCGCTTCTGCTCGACCGCGACGTCGGCGTGGTGGCGGCAATAGAAGCTTCGGCGCGCACGCTGATGACGAACCCCTTGCAGATATTGTTCTGGGGGCTCATCGTGGCTGTGCTGCTGGTTCTCGGCTCGATCCCGATCTTTGCGGGCCTTGCCGTGGTGGTGCCGATTCTCGGCCATGCGACATGGCATCTGTATCGCAAGGTGGTGGAGCCGGACGCCAGCTTGAGCGCGCAGACGGTTCAGAGCTATTCACCGGCCCGATGAGCGGCTGCAAAGTCTGAGCCAACGTCAAATCGAGGAGGACGATCGATGGCACTGGAACAGTTGAAGGCGCAGATCGACCTCCTCATGCAGCAGATGGTGGACCAGCCGGAGGACGCGCACGAAATCCAGGAGCTCCTGCGAGAGAAGCTGAATGGTCTGCGCGCCATGGGCATGCCGCTGCCAGCCGATCTGGTCGATCTCGAGAGGAAGCTCGATTCCGGTTTTGGCAGAACGGCGAAATCCGCTAAGGGTCAGGCTTCGACCGAATAGGAAGTGCCGAACCGACAAGCGGCGCCGATTTGCCGGACCGGCATTGTCAGCCACGCGACCCTTGCAGTTGCATGTTGAAATTCACCAGATTGGAATAGATCGGCGTGCCGGCATCCATGCCATAGAGCGAACGCAGCACCTGCCCCTGCACGTGGAAGTTGATGTTGCGGGCATTGCGGCGCTCGACGGTGGCGTTGAACACGGCCTTGTGGGTCCTGCCGCGCGCTGTGAGATTGCCTTCGATACGGGCACTGTCGGGTCCGGTTCGCGTCACGCTGGTGGAACGGAACACAATTTCCGGATAATTGGCCACGTCGAAGATCGCGTCCGAACGCAGAAACGTTTCGACGCGTGTCTCGCCCGTTCTCACACTGGCAGGCAGCAGGGTGAAGTTGACATTGGATTTGCCGATATTGCGCCCGTCGATGCGGAAGGTGCCGCGAAATTTGCCGAAATCGCCCTTGATGCCACCGCCGGCGACCTGGCCGACGCTGAAGCTGATATGCGAGGAGGGGTCGATGCGGTACTTGCCGGCGGCATCCGCGAGTTCATCGGCATGTGCGACGCCGGCCAGGATAAGAAACGCCAATGCCAATCCGGCGCCGGTCATTGAGGTCGATGCGGTGGTTTGGTCGGGCATGCTTGCCTCCTGTCAGGTTTCCGCAGATTGGTTGTTTCCTCGTCAGCCTCATTTCCTCGCGGGGGCCACATACGTTTCAATATGCCGTCGCGCAGCCAGAATTCATGCCTCAGTGCCGCCAGCATATGGCCGGTGGCGATGGCTGCCGTGGCATAGGCGAGCCATTGGTGGATCACACGCCAGAATTCCTCCGTCGCTTCCGACCGGCTCATGGGCAGGTCGGGAATGACGACCACGTTGAAGGCGAAGCTCGGCACGCCGAGCGTGGAGGTGGAAACCAGCGCCCAGCCTGTCAGCGGCAACACAAGCATCAGCAGATAGAGCGAACCCTGAACGGACTTCGCGGCCATCCATTCGCCATGCCCGAGGGCTGGCGGGCGGCGCGGCCACCGGTTCGTCGCGGCCCAGAGCAGTCTGAGCGCGGCCAGGGCGAGAATGAGGAAGCCGAACGATTTGTGCCACTGGATCAGCGTGAATTGCAGCGCCATGCTGGCCACCCAGCGCGGCGCCAGGCCCAGCAGCATCTGGCCAACGAACAGGGCTGCGATCGTCCAGTGGATCAGGATCGCCACCAACCCGTAGGAACTGCTTCCGTTACGCAGCATCTCCGGCTGCCTTGAAGTTTGAATCAGCGACGTTTTCGCCCGCGCGCGATCCGAAAGGCCCATTGCAAAGGCGATCGCGCGTGCGATTATAGCATCAGATTATCTGACATTCGATTGCGAGCCTCGTTTCATGACCTTCGCCGGATTTCTTGCCTATGGCGGTGCTCTTGCCGTCGCCGCCGCCATTCCGGGGCCGGGGCTCACTGCGCTGATCGCACGGGCGCTGGGGTCCGGTTTCCGGTCGTCGCTTGCCATGTCGCTCGGCCTCATTGTCGGCGACCTGACCTATCTGACGGCGGCGGTGCTCGGCCTTGCTTTGGTGGCGCAGACCTTCGGGGAAGTCTTCCTGGTCATCAAATGGCTCGGCGTGGCCTATCTCGCCTATCTTGCCTGGACGTTCTGGAGAAGTGGCATCACGCCGGAGAATATCGAGGCGCGCAAGGGCAAGGGCGGGCTCTTCACCGCTTTCCTGTCGGGGCTCACCGTCACGCTCGGCAATCCCAAGACCATGGTCTTCTATCTGGCGCTGACGCCGACTCTCGTCGATCTGCGCACCCTGACGGTTGCCGACTACGCAATGCTGGTGAGCGTCACAATCGCGGTGTTGCTTGTCGTCCTCGTGCCCTATCTGGCGCTAGCCGCGCGGGCGCGCTGGCTGCTTAAAACCCCGCGCGCGCTGAAGGCCCTGAACCGCACTGCTGCTGCCTTCATGGCGGGTGCGGCGGCAGCCATCGCCGCACGCTGATATATCGAATTGTGGTATTTTGTTCCAAAATTATGCATGGAATGAGGACAAATTTCTGAATTCTCACGGGTTTGTGCATATCCTCCGCTCGGATTTTTCTGCTGGCGCCCTATCCTTGGGCAAAGTCCTCCCAGGCTATCGGAGCAGCATCATGAACAAGCCCGTCATCAACACGCGCGTACCCGGCCGTGGTCGCGTGTTCAACTCGATCACCGAGACAATCGGCGACACGCCGCTGGTGCGGCTGGACAAGTTCGCGAAAGAGAATGGCATCGTCGCCAATCTCATCGCCAAGCTCGAATTCTTCAATCCGATTGCGAGCGTCAAGGATCGCATCGGCGTCGCCATGGTCGAGGCGCTGGAAGCGGAGGGCAGGATCAGGCCCGGCAAGACGACATTGATCGAGCCGACCTCCGGCAACACCGGCATCGCGCTTGCCTTCACCGCCGCCGCCAAGGGATATCGGCTCATCCTCACCATGCCCGAAACCATGTCGGTCGAGCGCCGCAAGATGCTGGCGCTGCTTGGCGCCGAACTGGTGCTGACGGAGGGCGCCAAGGGCATGAAGGGGGCCATCGCCAAGGCGGACGAACTGGCCGCCAGCATTCCCGATGCCGTCATTCCCCATCAGTTCGAGAACGAGGCCAATCCGGAAATCCATCGCCGCACGACGGCCGAGGAAATCTGGAACGACACTCACGGCCAGATCGATATCTTCGTCGCCGGCATTGGCACCGGCGGCACCATCACCGGCGTCGGCCAGGTTCTGAAGCAGCGCAAGCCCGATCTGAAGGTCGTTGCGGTGGAACCTGAGGCCTCGCCGGTGCTTTCCGGCGGCCAGCCGGGTCCACACAAGATACAGGGCATCGGTGCCGGTTTTGCGCCGCAGGTGCTCGATACATCGGTCTATGACGAAGTGGTGCGTGTCACCAATGAGGAGGCCATCGCAGCCGCCAGGCTGGTGGCGAGGCTGGAAGGCGTGCCGGTGGGTATTTCGGCGGGCGCCGCACTGCAGGCAGCCAGCGTCGTGGGGTCTCGGCAGGAAAACGCCGGCAAGAACCTTGTCGTCGTCATTCCCGACTTTGCCGAGCGCTATCTGTCGACTGCGCTGTTCGAGGGCATCGCAGGTTAGGGGGCTGGGCCGCTGAAAAAAACGGTGTGCCTTGATGCCGCCCGGTTGAGCCGCGGTAGATTTGAGTTCAGTTTCCGCTGACCGGCATTGGCCGGTTGGCGGAGGATTTCATGTATAAGCTCTATACGCGTCCCGGCAGTGGCGGTTTCGTTGCCGAAGCGGCATTCGCGCTTGCGGACGTGCCCTATGAACGGATCAATGTCGCCAAATCGGAGGCGGCCGATCCGCAATTCCGAGTGGTCAGCCCGCTGGGACAGGTGCCGGCGCTGGCGCTTCCGGAAGGCGGTTCGATGACCGAGTCCGCCGCCATCTGCATCCTGCTGGGCGAACGGTATCCGGAAGCGGGACTCGCGCCCGGTCTCGGCGACGAGGCGCGCGCGGATTTCCTGCGCTGGATGGCGTTCCTGTCATCGGCGCTCTATCCAGCCGTTCTGCGCCGCTATTATGCACCCCGTTACACTGCCGATCCCGCCGGCAAGGTCGCCGTGGAGGATGCGGCAACGGCCGAGATCGATCGCCACTTCGCGGTGGTCGACGCGCAACTTGCCGGCCGCGACTGGCTGGCGGGCGAGAGGCTGTCGCTTGCCGATGTGTATTTGCTGATGCTCTATTCCTGGCATCCCGAGGCGGAAGGCGCGCGCAGTTCGTTCCCTAATGTCGAGCGTGTTTGTGAAGGCTTGCGGCAACATCCTGTTCTGAGAGAGTTGAACGCCGCGCATGAACTGTGGTGAAGCTCAGGCAACGCGGCCATCTTCCGTGCGACGAGTGTAGCAATTCAGCGTGACCTAAACCCTTCGTCGCACAAACGGAGATTGCGGGTTGGCATTTCGCTTCCGCTGTCTAAACTTCGTCGGCTCGCCGTTCGCAGCAATGGCGCAGCGACCATAAGGGAGGACATGCATGCTCAATCTCAAAACCCGTATTCTGGCCGCAAGTGCTGTGGTGCTGACGCTTGGCTTCGGCAATCTGCCGGCCCGCGCGAGCGAGTTCATCAACGTGCTGACCGGCGGCACGTCCGGCGTCTACTATCCGCTCGGCGTCGCGCTGTCGGAGATCTACGGCAAGGGCATCGAGGGCGCGCGCACGCAAGTGCAGGCCACCAAGGCATCGGTCGAAAACCTCAACCTGTTGCAGCAGGGCAAGGGTGAGATCGGCTTTTCGCTCGGCGACTCGGTCAAGGCCGCCTGGGAAGGCGATGCGGAAGCAGGCTTCTCGAAGAAGCTGGACAAGCTGCGGGCAATCGCGGCGATCTATCCCAACTACATCCAGATCGTGGCCAGCAAGGAAAGCGGCATCAAGGACCTTGCCGACCTGAAGGGCAAGAGCCTGTCGGTCGGTGCGCCCAAATCCGGCACCGAACTCAATGCGCGCGCTATCTTCGAAGCGATCGGCATGAAATACGAAGACCTGTCGAGGACGGAATATCTGCCTTTTGGTGAATCCGTGGAGCTTATCAAGAACCGCCAGCTCGATGCGACGCTGCAGTCGGCCGGTCTTGGCGTGGCCTCCATCAAGGATCTGGCGGTGTCCGTGCCGATCAATGTCGTTTCGGTGCCCACCGAAGTGGCCGAAAAGCTCGGCGCTCCTTTCCAGGCTGCGACCATCCCCGCCGGAACATATGACGGGCAAGCCGACGACGTGCCGACGCTGGCTGTTACGAACATCCTCGTCACCAATAGCGACGTGTCCGATGAGACCGCCTATCAGATGGCCAAGCTGCTGTTTGAACATCTCGACCAGCTTGTCGCCGCACACAGCGCCGCCAAGTCGATCAAGCTTGAAGACGCGGTAAAGGGCCTGCCCATTCCGCTGCATCCCGGCGCCGAACGCTATTTCAAGGAGAAAGGGCTGATCCAGTAAGGATTCGCAACTGGCTCCGGAACGGGTGGGCGAGATGTCCGCCCGTTTCCGACCCTGATGCGAACGGAGGCTCGAATGGCGTCAGACCAGAATTCCCCGCAAGCGAGCGCAGCCGATGCGTTTCATGATCCTACCGGAAGCGGATTTGCGCAGACACGCGAGGGACGCTTTCTCTTCTGGGTGGCGGTTGCGTTCTCGCTTTATCAGATCGCGACGGCCGCCCATATTCTCAACATACCAAGCCAGGTGCTGCGGGCCTTCCATGTCGGCTTCCTGATGCTGCTGGCCTTCCCGCTGGTGGCGGCTGCGCGCGGCAGCGGCGTTCCTGGCAAGGCGCTGGCCTGGGCGCTTGCGCTGGCGGGCGTGGCGGTGGCTGCCTATCAATATATCGAATACCAGCCCCTGATCCTGCGTGCCGGCGATCTCAACGATATCGACATTGCCTTCGGCGTGATCACGCTGGTCACGGTGTTCGCCGCGGCCTATGTGATGATGGGGCCGGCGCTGCCGATCATTTCCGGCGCTTTCCTGCTCTACGCCCTGCTCGGGCAATACCTGCCCGCGCCGCTGGATCATCGCGGATATGACTTCCGGCAGGTCATCGACCAGATGGCCTATGGCACCGAGGGCATATACGGCATCCCGATCTATGTTTCGGCCACCTACATTTTCCTGTTCATCCTGTTCGGATCGTTTCTTGAGCGGGCAGGCATGATCCGGCTGTTCACCGACGTTTCGCTGGGTCTTGTCGGCCATGCGCGCGGCGGTGCCGCCAAGGTGGCGGTGATTGCTTCGGGCATGATGGGTACGATCTCGGGATCCGGCGTGGCCAATGTGGTCACCACCGGCCAGTTCACCATCCCCCTCATGAAGCGCTTCGGCTATCGTCCGGCATTTGCCGGCGGTGTGGAGGCGACTGCATCGATGGGTGGCCAGATCATGCCTCCGGTGATGGGGGCCGTGGCATTCATCATGGCCGAGACGCTGGGCATTAAATATTATGAGGTGGTCCAGGCCGCGCTCATCCCGGCCATACTCTATTTCGCCTCGGCCTTCTGGATGGTGCATCTGGAAGCCGGCAAGAACAACCTGCTTGGCATGAAGAAAGCCGACCTGCCATCGCCGCTGGCGGCGCTGCGCAAGGGCTGGTATCTCGTCCTGCCGCTGGCGGTCCTCGTTTATCTGCTCTTTTCCGGCTACACGCCGCTTTATGCCGGCACCATCGGGCTGGCGCTGACGTTGCTGCTCATTCTGGGCGGCTCGGTGGCGCTCGGCTTTCCCTCGATGGCCTTACGCGTGATCTTCTGGATTGGCCTGGGCTTGATCTCGGCGAGTTTCTTCAAGTTCGGCATCAATGCGATCCTGGTGGCTGGCGGGCTGCTGATCGTCGCCAACCTGTTCGTGTCCGGCGGACGGGAAACGCTGGGGCTTTGCCGGGATTCGCTGGCAGAGGGCGCGCGCACCGCCTTGCCCGTAGGCGTGGCTTGCGCCGTGGTCGGTATCATCATCGGCACGATGACGCTTACCGGCGTCGCCACCACCTTCGGCCAGTTCGTGGTGTCGGTCGGCCAGTCCAGCCTCATGCTTTCGCTGTTGCTGACAATGGTCATGTGCATTGTGCTGGGCATGGGCATCCCGACGATCCCAAACTACATCATCACCTCTTCCATTGCGGGACCGGCATTGCTGGAGCTTGGCGTGCCCTTGCTCGTCAGCCACATGTTCGTGTTCTATTTCGGCATTCTTGCAGATCTCACCCCGCCGGTGGCGCTTGCCTGCTTTGCGGCCGCGCCGATCGCGCGTGAAAGCGGCCTGAAGATCGCCATGGAAGCCATCAAGGTTGCGGCGGCCGGCTTCGTCATCCCGTTCATGGCGGTCTATACGCCTGCGCTCATGCTGCAGGAGGGCGGCACTCTGGCTGCCGCAATCGGCTTCTGGCCGGCTGTCGTCTATATCGTCATCAAGACCAGTCTTGCTGTCGGGCTGTGGGGTGCCGCCGTCATCGGCTTCCTGCGCGGGCGCATGCTGTGGTGGGAGCGGCTATTGGCTACCGCCTCGGCCTTCACGCTGGTGGCGGCAGTGGCGCTGACGGACGAGATCGGTTTTGCACTCGGCGTGATCGTCATTGCCGTCCACTGGCATCGCACCGGCCGGGCCTCGGCGGCAGACCCTGCCGGCGTTGGCAAGGAAAGTGCGGACCCGGCCGGCCGATGAGTATCTGCATCCTTGCCGGCGGCAAGCTCACCGTGCTGGCTGCGGCTGCCTTCACGCTGTCATGGACGCATTCGGTGGAAAAGACCCGCTGGCAGGAGAACTGGCAGGTCACGCCTGCCGGGCAGCTGCGGATCGTGGAAGCGCGGGTGGAGGGTTCGGGGGCGGGCATGGACCCGCCCGAGGGCTCGGTGATGCAGGATGGCTGGTGGGTCTATGTTCCGGCAGTGCCGGTGCAACAGCAGATCGTGCTGGCGTCCTCGGGCGCGACCGGCGCGGGTTGGTCGTTATGCACGCAGGAGCGCTGCCTTGTTCTGGGCGCGGCGCGGGGTGCGCCCGTAACGCTCAGTGCGTGCGACGAGGCCGCTCACTGAAAGGAGGCGTGAGGCTTCAGCGTCGCCTTGCGGCGGGCACAGGCCGGACCGGGCCCGCGCATGTAATGGCGTTCCGGACGGTAGGTCGGAGCGATGAATTCGCGAAGCGCGAGCGCATAGGTGATAATGCGATTCAACAGTGCCATCGTCGTCAAAATCCTGATCCTCGGCCGCCCCTGAATCCGATGCGATCCACACTAGCGGATGCTCGTGAATAAGCGGTGAACGCGCCGTTAATCTTTGCCTGAAAATGACGTCGAAAATGGCCGAAAAGCGGAGATTTGCGGGCCTTTCTCCGGCGCCGCGCACATGGCCGTGGAGTGTGCCGGAAAGGTCACAGAAAAACCGGCTACGGGGGGCGCTGAGTCGGATTTTCCGCGACCAGTGGCTATCCGAGAAATGCCTTCTCGAAGGCGCGTTTGCCGGGTGGTGAAAAGATGACGGCGCGGCTGCCCGGCTCGCGCCGTGCCCATTTCTCGGAGATGATCTTGTCGAAGATGGCCGCGCCCAGAGAGCCGGCCAGATGCGCGCGCCGTACGCTCCAGTCCAGGCAGGCGCGGCAGACGGGACGGCGGAATGTCGCGAGCGCATCAGGTTCGATGCCCACGGCACGAAAGAAGGAGGGGCCTGCCGCGCCCATGCCGATGATTTCGCCATCGCGGATCAGGATGCTGCGCTCCAGGAAACCATCCAGCATGGCCACCGCCTGATCGCCGGCAAGGTGGTCATAGCAGATGCGGGCCTCGCGCATGGTCGCCTCGCGCGGGCCGGGACGCACGCGCTGCGGACCCATGCTTGCCGCCACGCCCATGATCGTTTCCAGCATCGCGGCGATCTGCGGATTGGCAAGGCCGTAATAGCGATGGCGTCCCTGCGCTGTCAGCGCCAACAGCCCACCGTCCATCAGTTTCGACAGATGCGAACTTGCCGTTTGCACGGTGACACCCGCTTCCAGCGCCAGCTCGCTGGCCGTCAGCGCGCCGCCATCCATCAGCGCAGTCAGCATGTTGGCGCGGGCCGGGTCGCCGACCAGGCTGGCAATGCGGGCTATATCAGGTCCGTTACGCATAGTTCGATCCTAATCGAAGCATTTACGCAAGCCAAGCGCTACTCTTCACCCCATGAAGACGAAAACACTCGATGAAAGATGCACCGGCGCGGCTGCTGAAATAGCGGTTTCCGACCGGCCAAAGCCTGTCACAATGCTGTTGGCGACCCTGAGGCAGATCGCCTTCTGGTACGAGCGCTGGCGGCAGCGGCAGGATCTCGCCGAACTGGACGACCACATCTTGCGCGACATCGGCATTTCTCCCCGCGAGGTAGAGCGTGAATGCGCCAAGCCGTGTTGGCGGCGCTGAGCGAGCATGGCACGAAAGCAAGTGCCGAGGTTTCGATGGAGATCGAACCATCATTGTTCGAAAAGGAAGGAGACAAAGATGACCATCACCTGCTTCATCCGCTATGAGATCGAGCCGTCCGGTAAGGCGGATTTCGAGCATTATGCGCGCAACTGGGGCCAGGCCATCCCGCGCTGCGGGGCTGAGTTGATCGGCTATTTCGCGCCGCACGAAGGCTCCGCAACCACCGCCTACGCGGCCTACAATATCGACAGCCTTGCCGCCTATGAAGCTTATCGGGCGCGCCTTGCCGCCGATCCCGTCGGTCGCGAGAACTATCTTTTCGCGCAGGAGAAAAAATTCATTCGTCGCGAGGACCGCATTTTCCTGAAATGCGTCTCGCTACCCCATGCTTCGCTGGTGCAGCCATGATTGCGGTTATCTTCGAGGTCACTCCGGCCGAAGGCTGCAGCGATGCCTATCTGGGCCTTGCCGCCGACCTGCGTCCGTTGCTTGAGGGCACCGACGGCTTTCTTTCGATTGAGCGCTTCCAGAGCCTGTCCGATCCCTGGCGGCTTTTGTCGCTCTCCTTCTGGCGGGACGAGGCGGCGGTAGCGGCCTGGCGCAATACGGAAGAGCATCGGCAGGCGCAAAGGGCGGGGCGCGGCGGTATATTCGCCAACTACAGGCTGCGCATCGCGCATGTCCTGCGCGACTATGGCATGCAGGAGCGAGGGGAAGCCCCGGCCGATAGCCGGAGCGTTCATGGCTAGCGCATGACCTGCGAAAAGTTGCGGACTGGCGCGCGATGACGCTTCAAGGAAAAGTCATTGCGCGCCGGACGCCGCACCGCACTGTCAGGAACTGCCGATCAGCACGCCTGCGCCCAGCACCAGTGCGCCGCCCAGCACCACTTGCAGGGTGGCGCGCATCCAAGGCGTTTCCATGAAGCGGTGCTGGATGAATACGATGGCCCACAGTTCGAAGAACACCACGATGATGGCGATGGTGGTGGCGGTCCAGAAATCGGTGATGAGGTAGGGCAGGGCATGGCCCAGCCCGCCCAGCGTCGTCATGATGCCGCAGGCAAGCCCGCGGATCAGGGGCGAGCCACGCCCCGAAATCCTGCCGTCGTCATGCGCGGCCTCGGTGAAGCCCATAGAGATACCCGCGCCCACCGAAGCCGAGAGGCCCACAAGGAAGGTCTGCCAGGTGTCCTGCGTGGCGAAGGCGGCGGCGAAGATTGGCGCCAGCGTGGAAACGGAGCCGTCCATCAGGCCGGCGAGACCCGGTTGCACCATGGTGAGGATGAACTGCCTGCGTTCCGTGGCAGCTTCCTCGGCCCGCACATCGTCTGTCAGGAGTTTGTGGCCGAGCCGTGCGGCAAGCGATTCATGCGTCTTTTCGGCGGCGGCCAGATCGCCCAGAAGCTTGCGCGTGGAGGCGTCGGATGTGCGCTTGGCCGCTTCGATATAGAAGCGATAGGCCTGCTCCTCCATCTGCTCGGCCATGGCGCGCACCTTGTCGAGCCCCAGCGGACGCACCAGCCAGTCGGGTTTGCGTTCGTAATAGCCACGCACATGCTCGCGGCGGATCAGCGGGATGCGGTCGCCGAAGCGCTTGCGGTGCATTTCGATCAGCACGGTGCGGTGCCCGTCTTCTTCTTCCGCCATTTCCTCGAACACTTTGGCGGAGTCGGGATATTGATCGGCCAGGCCATCGGCGTAAGAGCGGTAGATGCGGGCATCATCCTCTTCCGAGGAGATCGCCAGAGCGAGGATTTCCTGCTCCGACAGGGAATCGAAGGAGCGGCGGCCAAGGCCGAGGACACGGGAAAACATGAGAAGAATCCATTAGTTTAGAATAGTTCTAAACTATGTGAGTGGCCAGCCGGGGTCAATGGGTCGCCGCTACGACATGGCAGATATGCAATCCGGCGGACCTTTTTATAGGCTTAGCTTTGCCTACATAGGCTGGGTTCAACAATCGGGAGCATGTCTGATGGCAGCCAGCAAGCAGCATATCGATCCCAAGCCAATCCTTGAACTCATCGCCCGGATGGAAGCCGATCTGGAACGCCTCAAGGGGATGTTGCAGCCGCCCGCGCAGGAATTCGACCCGGCCGACCCTCGCAACAAGACGTCGGAAGGCAAGCTGACCCCGGAGGGCGTGGAGTGCTGCTATCGCATGTTCGACGAGGGCAAGAGCCGCTATTCAGTTGCGCGGGCAATGAAGATTTCCTTCGCCGCCGCCACGCACCGCCTCAATTCCTGGCGCAAGGCAGGCGGCAAGAAACGCCAGCGCTTCCTGCTGGGTTAGCTCTCTGTTTTTTCAGTCCAGCGTGCGCCGGAACCGCAGCAGCGCCATGGCCGCGAACAGGAAGACGAAGAACACCAGTGCGGTGACTTCGGCGGCGATGTCCTGCAGATGCGCACCCTTCAGCATGACGCCCCTGATGATGCGCAGGAAATGTGTGAGCGGAAAGATCTCGCCCAGATATTGCGCCCATTGCGGCATGCCGCGATAGGGGAACATGAAGCCCGACAACATCAGCGAGGGCAGAAAGAAGAAGAAGGTGAGCTGCATGGCCTGCATCTGCGTCTGAGAGGCGGTGGAGATCGTGTAGCCAAGCAGCACCAGCGACAGCACAAAGATCAGCACGCTCGATAAAAGCAGCGTCAGCGAGCCGACGAACGGCACGCCGAACAGCAGCTTTGCCGCCACCAGCACCACCACCACCTGTACCGCGCCGACCACCAGATAGGGCAGCACCTTGCCAAGCATGATCTCTGCCGGCGTGGCGGGCATCGCCAGCAGGTTCTCCATGGTGCCGCGTTCGGTCTCGCGCGTCAGCGCCATGGCCGTCATCATCACCATGGTCATCTGCAGTATGACGCCGAGCAATCCGGGAACGATGTTGTATTGCGAGATGGCCTCGGGGTTGTAGCGGCGATGCACGACGACTTCGAGCTGGCTGCGGGCCGCGTCCTTAGCTTGTGCCTGCATGCCCTGTTCGCGCAGCAGCGCCTGGCTTGCCACCGTCCCAAGCGTGGAGACCGCGCCGCTGGCGACGGACGGGTCGGTGGCATCCGCTTCGATCAGGATTCTCGGATTATCGCCGGCGTCCACGCGTCGCGCGAAATCCGACGGGATGGTGACGACGAAGGAAACCGTGCCGTTGGCGATCAGCGCCTCGGCTTCGGCCGCGCTGTGCACCACATGGTCGAAGCGGTAGTAGCCGGTGGTTTCCAGCGCCGAAACCATGGCGCGCGTGTAACGGTCGTTGCTCATCGCCACCAGGGCGCTCGGCAGGCTTTTCGGATCGTTGTTGATGGCGAAGCCGAACAGCAGGAGCTGCATCAGCGGCACCACCAGCATCATGGCGAAGGTGATGCGGTCGCGCCGCATCTGGATGAATTCCTTCATCAGCATGGCGCCGAGACGCTGGAAGGAAAACAGGCCGTTGGTCATTGCATGTTGTCCTTCGAACCGGCCATGAACTGGATGAAGACGTCCTCCAGACTGGTTTCGCCGGCTGCAACCTCGATGTCCTTGCGGCCCTTGATCTTCTCGAGCGTTGCCTCGAGCTTCGCCCGATCCGAGCCCACGACATGCAGCGTCGCGCCGAAAGGTGCCACCTGATCTACGCCCGGCTGGCCTTCCAGTTCGTGCGCTACGTCGCCCAGCCGGGGGCCGGTCACGATGAAGGTCGTCAAGCCGGCCCTGGCGATCACCTCCTCGACGGTGCCGGTGGCGAGCAGCTTGCCGTAGGAAATGTAGCTGATGCGATGGCAGCGCTCGGCCTCGTCCATATAGTGGGTCGAAACCAGTACGGTCAGCCCGCCATCGGCCAGCCGGTGGATTTCGTCCCAGAACTCGCGCCGCGCCTTGGGATCGACGCCGGCAGTGGGCTCGTCGAGCAGCAGCAGCCTGGGCTTGTGCATGATGCAGGCGGCAAGCGCCAGCCGCTGTTTCCAGCCGCCCGAAAGCGTGCCGGCAAGCTGGTTGCTGCGCGTGGTCATGCCCAGATCGGCAAGGGTGCGTTCGACATGCTCCTTCACCGGCTTCAGCTTGTAGAGACGGGCAACGAATTCGAGGTTTTCGGCGATCGTCAGGTCTTCGTAGAAGGAGAAGCGCTGGGTCATGTAGCCCACCTCGCGCTTGATCTTCAGGCTCTCGTTGCGCAGGTCGTAGCCCAGCACCTGGCCTTCGCCTTCATCGGGGGTCAGCAGACCGCACATGATGCGGATCGTGGTGGTCTTGCCGGAGCCATTGGGTCCGAGGAAACCGACGATCTCGCCTTCGCTGACCTGCATGCTGACATGATCCACGACGATTGTGTCGCCGAAGCGCTTGACCAGTCCCTTGACATCGATGGTGTTCATCGGTCTGCCAGCACCACATCGACGATCTGCCCCGGCTGGAGCGGCGAATGAGGCTCCACCGGATGCGCTTCGATCAGGTAGACCAGCTTCTGGCGGGTCTCCAGCGAGTAGATGACCGGTGGTGTGAATTCGGGGTCGGGCGAAATATAGCTGATGCGCGCTTTCAGGTCCGGCGCGCAGCCGTCGCAATGCACCGAGAGCACATCGCCGACCTTCACCGAAGAGAATTTCTCTTCCGGGATATAGACCTTCAGCTTCACCGCGCCGTCCGGCAGCATGGTGATGACCGGCGCCGAAGGGCCTGCCAGATCGCCGGGATTGCGGATAACATCTGTGACCCGGCCAGGCGCTGGGGCTTCCAGAGTGCGCTTGGCAAGACGCCAGCGTGCCGTTTCGAGCTGAGCCTCAGCACTCTTGACCGCATTCTCTGCCGCCTTGATCTCTTCCGGCCGTGCCGGCAGGCGGCCGACCGCCAGATTGGCTGTGCTTTGGCCAATTGCGGCCTCCGCCACCTCCATCTGTGTGGTGGCATCGTCGAGTTGGGCTTGTGTCATCACCCCACGCTTGGTGAGGTCCTGTGTGCGCGCCAGCGTGCGCCGCGCATCATCTGCCTGCGCCTTGGCCGAACGCACCGCAGCCTCCAGCACCGCGATTTCTTCGGGACGCTTGCCGACCTGGAGATCGGCAAGCTGCGCCTGTGCTTGTTCGAGCGCGGCCTGCGCCTGAGCCACTGCGATCCTGGCGTCTGTATCTTCGGTCAGGGCGATCGGCTCGCCCGGCTGCACACGGTCGCCGCGCTTCACCGCCACAGATTGCACCTGGGCAACGTCCAGCGGCGCCAGCTGAACGAATTCGCCTTCCACATAGCCGACGGCGAGCGGCTGGGTGCCGCAGGCCGTCAGCAGCGAGGCGAGGAAAGGGATGGTGCAGAGCAGGCTCATGAATTCGGGTTCTCTCGGGAGGCGAGTATGGCGGCAAGGTTGCGCTTGGCGACCGCGGCGACGGCGTCGGCCTCGCTCGGGCCGATCGCCTGCCAGCCCATTCGTCGCTTCACCGCCTCCTGGCCGATGCGGAAATAGATGACCTGGCCGATAATGGTGAAGACGGTGAGCTTGGTGTCGTCGCTTTCGGCCGGCTCACCGGTGGCCGCCTCCCAGATGGCGCATAACCGCCGGTGCAGCGGTTCGAACACGCCGGCATAGATGCGGTCCAGTGCTGCGGTGGGGTGCGAGAGCTCGCGCAGCAGGAATTGCACGATCTCGCCAGCTTCCGGCCGCGCGACGATGAAATGCACCATGCGGTCGAGCGCGGCGAAAAGCTGCCGGCGTGCGGCATCGGCCGTGTCCGCCGGGTCGCGGATGGGCTGAAAATCGCCCAGTGCCTGCGTGGCGATGCCTTGTATGGTTTCCACGATATAGTCGGCCGCACCCAGTCGCAGCCCTTCCTTGCCACCGAAATGGTAGGCGATCGACCCGATATTGGCCTTGGCAAGCGAGGCGATCTCGCGCGTGGACGTTCCGTCGAAGCCCTTGCTGCCGAAGAGCTGCAAGGCTGCGTGCACCAGCGCCGCACGCGTCTGGTCGCTGCCGGGTGGCTGGCGCCTGGATTGAGCTTTCGGTTCTTTCATGTGTACAATTTAATCAATTGATTGATTAAAGTCAATTGACCTTGTCCATGCCCCTCCGTTGAGGTTTATTCTGAAGCATGGCCAAGGAGATCGAACGCAAGTTTCTTGTCGCGGGCGATGGCTGGCGCGTTGCCATCGAGAAATCGTCATCGATCCGGCAATTTTATCTGGCCGCCGCCCCGGATCGTACGGTGCGTGTGCGCATCCGCGACGGCGCGGCCTGGCTGACGCTGAAATTCGGCGCGCAGGCGCGTGTGCGCGACGAGTTCGAATATCCGATCCCGCTGACCGAGGCAGAGGAAATGCGGGCTTTCGCCATTGGCACGGTTATCGAGAAGACCCGCCACAATGTGCGTTTCGGCGCTCATGTCTATGAGGTGGACGTCTTTGCGGGTGTTCTGTCGGGGCTCGTACTTGCGGAACTGGAAACGTCCGAGGACGTCGCCGACGCCCAGCTTCCCCATTGGCTCGGCCGGGAAGTTACCGGGGAAAGCGCCTACTACAACGCATCGCTCGCTCTCAACGGCAAGCCGGAGAATTCGCCGTGAGCTATCGCATTGAGCCGCAGCGGCCGCTTACAGCCGAGTTCCGGCGTATTGCCGGTTTGCAGATCGACCGGATCATGGATGACCTCGCCGCCGCGCGCACCCTGCCCGAGATCAAGCTGCACGATTGCCGCAAGCAACTGAAGAAGTTGCGCGGGCTGCTGCGTCTCCTGCGCGCGGCCAACGAAAAGCTCCTTGATGCCGAGAATGCGCGATATCGCGACATGGCCCGTTCGCTTGCCGGCGGCCGCGAGGCCACGGCTTTGATCGAGACGGTGGGCCGTCTCGCCAGGGAGTTTCCAAAGGAGGGCAAGGGACTGGCCGGTCTACGTAAGGCTTTGCATTTGCGCAGGGCTCGGCTGCTGCATGAGGCTGCCGGGCTCGATGCCGAGATCGCCGCGGCGCTCGAATCCTGCCGGCAGGGCAGGGAGGTGCTGGCGACACTTTGCCTGCCGGATGATTCGGAGCATGCCGGGGACCTGCTGGCCGGAGGCGCCCTGAAAACCATGCGGCGCACTGCAAGGGCCCTTGTTGCAGCAAGTGATCGTGGCCAGGAAGACATCTTCCACGAACTGCGCAAGGGCGTGAAGTCGCATTGGATACACCTGCTGCTGCTCCACGATTTCTGGCCGCGTCCGATCCGCCCGCGCCGCAAGGCGGTGGAAGAACTCGGTGAGCGCCTGGGCGAGTTGCAGGATATTTTCGTGCTGCGCGGCATATTGCGGGAGGAAGGCGCGAAACTGGCTTCGCGGGAAGAAATCTCGCTGGCGCGACGACTGCTCAAGCGCTCGGAAAAGCGTCTGCGCAAGCGCTGCTTGCATGAGGCCGAACGCCTTTTCGATAACGGTCCGCCCCGCAAGGCGGCACGCCGCCTGGCAAAAAACTACCGCGAGGAAGCACGACCGGACGTGTAGCAACGTCAAGGGTGGGTGAGGAAAACACCGGATGGCTGAACCGCTGCCGGATATACACAGCGGTTCAGCCACCAAATCGAGGCTGTCTTATGCCGCCTCGGCCGGCCGCCGAATACCGGGAGCGGCGGCGAGCACCAGTTCGTCCAGCCCGTCGCCACCGGCGTCGATAATTTCAAACAGGTGCCGGCGCATGCGCGGCTCCCAGAATTTGTTGATGTGTTCGGCGACGCCTTCCACGCCTTCCGCGCGGGGCTTGGAATGGAAGAAGGTCGCGATCTGGTTGGCCATGCGGATCAGCTTTTCGCGCGTGCTGGCCCTGTGTTCATCAAGCGACATGGCGTTCTGCTCCGGAAATAACGCGGTCTGGATTGGTAAAGATGTCGAAGTCGTCGCCGCGCACCAGCGCCACCAGCGTCATGCCGGCTTCCTCGGCCGTGCGGATGGCAAGCGCGGTGGGCGCCGACACGGCTATAATAAAGCGCGAGCCGATAGCGGCCGCTTTCTGCACCATCTCCACCGAAACGCGGGAGGTGACGACAACCGCGCCGCTCGCACCTGTCAAACCGGCCCGCGCAAGCCCGCCGGCAAGCTTGTCGAGCGCATTGTGGCGACCGACATCCTCGCGCGCCATCACGACACCCTTGCCCGGCACGTAGAAACCGGCTGCGTGAACCGCGCCGGTTTCGGCATGCATGGGCTGAGCCTTGGAAAGCAGCCTGACCGACAGCACGATGTCGTCCTGCGACAGCGTCAGCGCTGCATCGCCCACCTGGCAAACGGAGCGCATCGCCTCCTCGATGGATTCGATGCCGCAAAGTCCGCAGCCGACCGGTCCCGCAAGTCTGCGCCGCCGCGCCTGGAAGCGCGTATTGGCTTGGTCCCTGAGGCGGATCTGGATGTCTATGCCTGCCCCGTGATCCTCCACCTCAATGGCTTCGATCTCGTCGCCAGACGAGACGATGCCTTCGGTCAGCGAGAAGCCCAGCGCGAAATCCTCGAAATCGGCGGGGCTTGCCATCATCACCGCATGGGTCGTACCGGCAAAGGAAAGCGCGATCGGCGTTTCCTCCGGCACCATGCGGCAAGCGGCAGTGCTGCCTGTTTCGCGGCGCGCGATGCGGGTGATCTGGGTGGTGGCCGGACGGGTCACGGTCTCCACTTCGTTCCGTTCGTTCTCCGATCCTCCCTTCAAGGGGGAGGGTGAGGTCAGGGCGGTCGTCACTCCGCCGCTTCCAGTGTGATGCGCCGGCTTTGGCGGGCCTGCTCGTCATACTCAACCTGCCAGTCGGACGGGCCGTTGGACGGCGCCACCTGAACGGCGGTGACCTTGTATTCCGGACAGTTGGTCGCCCAGTCGGAGAAGTCGGTGGTGACGACGTTGGCCTGCGTGTTGGGGTGGTGGAAGGTGGTGTAGACCACTCCCGGCGATACGCGGTCGGTGATCAGCGCGCGAAGCGTCGTCTCGCCGGCGCGGCTCTGTATGCGTACCCAGTCGCCATCGCGCAAGCCGCGATTTTCGGCGTCGTGCGGGTGGATTTCCAGCCGGTCCTCCTCATGCCACACCACATTGTCCGTGCGACGGGTCTGCGCGCCGACATTGTACTGCGACAGGATGCGCCCGGTCGTGAGCAGCAGCGGGAAGCGCGGCCCGGTCTTTTCGTCGGTGGCCACATACTCGGTGCGGATGAACTTGCCCTTGCCACGCACGAAGCCGTCGATATGCATGATCGGCGTGCCTTCCGGCGCCTTCTCGTTGCAAGGCCACTGCACCGAGCCCATTTTTTCCAGATAGTCGTAGGAGACGCCGGCGAAGCTCGGCGTGGTCTTGGCGATTTCGTCCATGATCTCGGCCGGGTGCTGGTAGTTCCAGTCCACGCCCATGGCCTGAGCCATCATCTGCGTCACTTCCCAGTCGGCATAGCCGTTCTTGGGGCTCATCACGCGGCGCACGCGGTTGATGCGGCGCTCGGCGTTGGTGAAGGTGCCGTCCTTTTCGAGGAAGGTTGAGCCCGGCAAGAAGACATGGGCGTAGTTGGCCGTCTCGTTGAGGAACAGGTCGTGCACGACGACGCATTCCATCGCGGCAAGGCCGGCGGCGACATGCTTGGTGTCGGGATCGGACTGCAGAATGTCTTCGCCCTGCACATAGAGGCCCTTGAACGTGCCTTCCACGGCGGCGTCCAGCATGTTGGGAATGCGCAGGCCCGGCTCGTTGTCGAGCTTCACGCCCCACAGGCTTTCATAGATTTCGCGCACGGCATCGCCGGAGATATGGCGATAGCCCGGAAGTTCGTGCGGGAAAGAGCCCATGTCGCACGAGCCCTGCACGTTGTTTTGGCCGCGCAGCGGGTTCACGCCCACGCCTTCCCGGCCGATATTGCCGGTGGCCATGGCGAGGTTGGCAATCGCCATCACCGTGGTGGAGCCCTGGCTGTGCTCGGTCACGCCGAGGCCGTAATAGATCGCGCCGTTGCCGCCGCGTGCATAGAGCCGGGCCGCGCCGCGGATCGTCTCGGCCGGAACGCCGCACAGCGCTTCGATGGCCTCGGGCGAGTTCTGCGGCTCGGCCACAAAGGCTGCCCAGTCCTCGAATTCCGACCAGTCGCAGCGCTCGCGGATGAAGGCTTCGTCATAGATGCCTTCGGTGACGATGACATGCGCCAGCGCCGTCATCACCGCAACGTTGGTGCCGGGCTTCAGCGCCAGATGGTATTCGGCTTCGATATGCGCGGACTTCACCATCTCGGTGCGGCGCGGATCGATGACGATCAACTTGGCGCCTTGCCGGATGCGCTTCTTCATGCGCGAGGCAAAGACCGGGTGCGCCGATGCGGGATTGGCGCCGATGACCACGATCACGTCGGAGTGCTCGACCGAGTCGAAGTCCTGTGTGCCGGCGGATGTGCCGAAGGTCTGGCCAAGGCCATAGCCGGTCGGCGAGTGGCAGACGCGCGCGCAGGTATCGACGTTGTTATTGCCGAAACCCTGACGGATCAGCTTCTGGACGAGATAGGTTTCCTCATTGGTGCAGCGCGAGGAGGTGATGCCGCCGACGGCCGCGCGGCCATATTGGTACTGGATGCGCCGGAACTCGTTGGCGGTGTAGGTCAGTGCCTCTTCCCACGACACTTCACGCCACGGGTCGGTGATCTTTTCGCGGATCATCGGCTTGAGGATACGGTCCTTGTGGGTTGCGTAGCCATAGGCGAAGCGGCCCTTCACGCAGCTGTGGCCGCGATTGGCCTTGCCGTCCTTGTAGGGCACCATGCGCACGAGTTCCTCGCCGCGCATCTCGGCCTTGAACGAGCAGCCAACGCCGCAATAGGCGCAGGTCGTGACCACTGAATGCTCCGGCTGGCCTATCTCGATCACCGACTTTTCCGTCAGCGTCGCGGTCGGGCAAGCCTGCACGCAAGCGCCGCAGGACACGCATTCGCTGTCCAGGAAAAGCTGGTGCGCGCCGGGTGAAACACGGCTGTCGAAGCCACGGCCTTCGATGGTCAGCGCGAATGTGCCCTGAACTTCCTCACAGGCGCGCACGCAGCGCGAACACACGATGCACTTGGACGGATCGTAGGTGAAATAAGGGTTGGATTCATCCTTCGGCATCCACTTGAAGTTTGCGGCGCCGTCATTTTTGGCACGCACGTGATTGTCGCCTTCATAGCCGTAGCGCACATCGCGCAGGCCGACTGCGCCGGCCATGTCCTGCAACTCGCAATCGCCATTGGCCGCGCAGGTCAGGCAGTCGAGCGGGTGATCGGAGATGTAGAGCTCCATCACGCCCTTGCGGATGTCCTTCAGCCGGCTGGTCTGGGTGTGGACCACCATGCCCGGCGCCACCGGCGTGGTACAGGAGGCGGGCGTGCCGGCTCGCCCCTCGATCTCGACGAGGCACAGGCGGCAGGAGCCGAAGGCGTCGACCATGTCCGTTGCGCACAGCTTCGGCACCTGGATGCCGGCCTCCATGGAGGCGCGCATGATGGACGTGCCTTCCGGCACTGTCACCGAGAAGCCGTCGACGGTCAGCGTGACCTGCTTGTCGGATCTGGAGGCTGGAGTGCCGTAGTCGATTTCGTGGACGAGACCCATTTTTCGTCTCCTATTCCGCTGCCTGGGCGACCGGGACTGGCCGGAAATCTTCGGGGAAGTGGGTGAGCGCGCTGACCACCGGATAGGGCGTGAAGCCGCCGAGCGCGCACAGTGAGCCGAACTTCATCGTGTTGCAGAGGTCAGAAACCAGCGCGAGGTTCTTCTCCGGCTCGATGCCCTGAGCGACCTTGTCGAGCGTCTCGACGCCGCGCGTGGAGCCGATGCGACAGGGAGTGCATTTGCCGCAGCTTTCGATGGCGCAGAATTCCATGGCGAAGCGTGCCATCTTCAGCATGTCGGCGCTGTCGTCGAACACGGTTATGCCTGCATGTCCGATCAGACCGTCGCGCTTGGCGAATTCTTCATAGTCAAAGGGGGTGTCGAACAGCGCGCGCGGGAAATAGGCGCCCAGCGGCCCTCCCACCTGCACCGCCTTCACCGGCCGGCCGGTTGCCGTGCCGCCGCCGATCTCGTCGATGATCTCCCCCAGCGACAGGCCGAAGGCCACTTCGAACAGGCCGCCATGCCTTACGTTGCCGGCGATCTGGATCGGAATGGTTCCGCGCGAGCGACCCATGCCGAAGTCGCGGTAATAGTCCGCGCCCTTGTCCATGACGATCGGCACGGACGCCAGCGAGATCACGTTGTTGATGACGGTCGGCTTGCCGAACAGCCCCTGAATGGCGGGCAGCGGCGGCTTGGCGCGCACCACGCCGCGCTTGCCTTCAAGCGAATTGAGCAGCGAGGTCTCCTCGCCGCAGACATAGGCGCCGGCGCCCGAGCGGATCTCGATGTCGAAGCCCTGCGAAGCACCCAGCACGCTCTTGCCGAGGACGCCGGCACTGCGCGCCACCCGCACGGCCTTGTTCATCACCGCGATGGCATGCGGATATTCGGAGCGGAGGTAGACATAGCCCTTGGTCGCGCCGGTGGCGAGGCCGGCGATCGCCATGCCCTCGATCAGCACGAAGGGGTCGCCTTCCATGATCATGCGGTCGGAGAAGGTGGCCGAGTCGCCCTCGTCGGCATTGCAGACGATGTATTTCTGCTCGGCTGCCGTATCCAGCACCGTCTTCCACTTGATGCCGGTGGGGAAGCCAGCGCCACCGCGCCCGCGCAGGCCCGAATCGGTGACCTGCTTGACGATATCGGCCGGCGCCATCTTCACCGCGTTGCGCAGGCCGGTGAGGCCGCCATGCGCCTCGTAGTCGTCGAGCGAAACCGGGTCGATGATGCCGCAACGCGCGAAAGTCAGGCGCGTCTGCTTTGCCAGGAAGGGAATTTCCTCCGGATTGCCGAGCGAAAGCTTGTGCTGGCCACCATCGACCAGGCCGGCATCGAACAGCGAAGGCACATCCTTTGCCGAAACCGGGCCATAGGCCACGCGTCCGGTATCGGTCGCTACCTCTACCATCGGCTCAAGCCAGTAGAGCCCACGCGAACCGTTGCGCACAATCCGCGCATCGATACCGCGCGCAACGACTTCCAGTTCGATTGCCTTGGCCACCTTGTCGGCGCCGAGGGCCAGAGCACCCGAATCGCCTGGAATGTAGATGGTGACGGTCATGAGCGCACCTCGGCGACGATTTCCTCGATTTTCTCGGCGTCGATCCGCCCGATCGGCTCACCGTCCAGCATGGCTGCTGGCGCGCACGCGCACATGCCAAGGCAGAAGACCGGTTCCAGCGTCACCGAATTGTCGGCCGCCGTCTCGTGGAAGCCGATGCCCAGCGCCTGGATGAGCTGGGCAGCGATGGCATCGCCACCCATCGACTGACAGGCCTCCGCGCGGCAAACCTTCAGCGCATGCCGGCCGGCGGGATGGCTGCGATAGTCGTGATAGAAGGTGATGACGCCATGCACTTCCGCACGCGACAGATTGAGCGTCTCGGCAATGATGGGCACAGACTCGCCCGGCACATAGCCGAACTCTTCCTGAAGGCCATGGAGAATGGGCAGCAGCGGACCTTCCAGTCCCTTGTATTCGTCGATGACCGACTTTGCCCTGGCGGCAAATTCGGTACTTGCAGGCTGCAAGCTCATGCAGCGCCCTCCCTTCCGATATGTTCGGAAAGGCTAGTCAAAAGCAGAAAGCTCAATCAATACCGTAGTTTCGTCGTTCGATAGAAAAATTCTATCGAAGGGCGACAAGGCTTGCCGCAAGCTGGCGCGCCTCATGGAGCAGCGCCGAAACCATCGGCGTGTGCGGCTCGCGATGTGCCGCCACCATTCCGACGAGATGGCTGGCGTCCGGCTCTACGATGGGAATGGCGCGGATCGGTTCGGCGAAACCAAAGGTTTCGGTGAGATTCAGCGGCATGATCGAGGCCCATTTGCCGGTGCGGATATGGGAGAACAGCACGATCATGGAGTTGGATTCGAGCGTGGTATGTGCCGCGACGCCCGCTTCCTCCAGATGCCGGTTGATGATGCGGCGGTTTTGCATGTCGGGTGTGAGCAGGCACAGCGGCAGCGTGCTCACCTCCGCCCACGTCACCGACTTGCGCTCCGAATAGGGGGTGCCGGCGGCGGTGATGAGCTGGTAGCGTTCCGAATAGAGCGGCACCGAAGCAACACGACCAAGCGGTTCGTTGTCGAGATAGGTGATGCCGATGTCGATCTCGAAATTGTCGAGCAGGGTCAGCACCTCGATGGACGTGCGCGAGATGATCGAAAAGGTGACGGCCGGGTGTTTTTCGTGGAAAGGCGTGGTCAATCGCGGCGTCATGGCAAGTGCGGTGGGGATGGCGGCGATGCGCACATGCCCGGCCAGGCCGTGGCGCGCGGCGCGCATCTCCTCGCGCATGGTGCGCGAGTCACCGACGATACGCCGCGCCCATTCCAGCACGCGGCTGCCCTCTGGCGTGAGGCCCTGGAAGCGCGAGCCGCGCAGCACCAGCATCACGCCAAGCTGATCTTCAAGCTGCTTGATCCCCGCCGAAAGAGTAGGCTGGGTCACGCCGCATTCCTCCGCCGCGCGACCGAAATGTTGCTCCTTGGCGAGCGCGAGGAAGAATTCAAGCTTGTCGATCATGACGCGAAACTAGCCGCTTGCCGGCCGAAGCGCCAGCGGGGCCTCGACTGCCCGGGCCGGTCGCGTGCCCTAAGCCGCCGCGCGCTCCAGTTCGGCGATTTCGATCTTGGTCATCTTCAACATGGCCGCCATCACGCGGTTGGCCTTTTCCGCATCCGGCTGCTTCAGAAGGCGGGGCAGCGCGGTCGGCACCACCTGCCAGGAAAGACCGTATTTGTCTTTCAGCCAGCCGCACTGGCTGGGCGCTCCGCCATCGGCCGTCAGCTTGTTCCAGAAATTGTTCACCTCCTCCTGTGTCTCGCAAGCGATCTGCAAGGAGATTGCCTCGGTGAACTTGAATGTCGGCCCGCCATTGAGAGCGACGAAAGAGACGCCGTCGAGTTCGAATTCTACCGTCAGCACGCTGCCCGGCTCGCTGGGACCTGCCTCACCATAGTGCGTGACGGCGTTGATCTTCGAGTTCTTGAAGATGGATGTGTAGAACTTTGCTGCTTCCTCGGCCTGATTGTCGAACCACAGGAACGGGGTGATCTTCTGCATGTCCTTCTCCTCGCGATTGGGTCGTTACCCGCCAAGGACGTTGGACGAAATCCGGACCCGACAGGGCCGATGCTGCTTTTTCGGGGATTTGCCTTCGCCGGCCTGAGAACAATCGACTTTCGTGTATGGGGCGTGGCGCTTGGTTCCGGAGACGATATGCATTATCTCAGATGCAACACTGAAACAGAAGAAGCGTCATGTCAGTCACCACGGAAGCCGTTCTTGAAAAGCTCAGCACGATCAAGGGACCCGATCTGGAAGGCGACATCGTCAGCCTTGGTCTCGTTTCCGAGATCTTCATCGCCGACAGCAAGGTGTTCTTTTCCATCACCGTTCCGGCGGCCCGCGCAAGGGAACTGGAGCCGTTGCGCGCCGCCGCAGAGCGCGTGGTGAAGGAAATGCCCGGCGTGGACAGCGCCATGGTGGCGCTGACGGCCGAGAAGAAGGGCGGCGGCATGGAAAACGCTCCGCCGGCTTCGCGTCCCGTCCCGCCGCGCCCCGCGGCGTCCGCCACGCCGCCGCGCGTCGCCCCGCAGGCGCCCGCCGGTCATCAGCCGGGCAAACGCGGCGTGCCGGGTATCGAGGCGATCATCGCCGTGGCGTCGGGCAAGGGCGGCGTGGGCAAGTCGACCACGGCCGTCAACATCGCGCTCGGGCTGGCAGCCAATGGGCTGAAGGTCGGTGTGCTCGATGCCGACATCTACGGCCCTTCCATGCCGCGCCTTCTCAACATCCACGGTCGGCCGCAGACGGTCGATGGCAAGGTGCTGAAGCCGATGGAGAATTATGGCCTGAAGGTCATGTCCATGGGCTTTCTCGTGGACGAGGAAACGCCGATGATCTGGCGTGGGCCGATGGTCATGTCGGCGCTCACGCAGATGCTGCGCGAGGTGGCCTGGGGGCCGCTAGACGTGCTGGTGGTCGACATGCCGCCGGGCACGGGCGACGCGCAGCTTACCATGGCCCAGCAGGTGCCCCTGGCTGGCGCGGTCATCGTCTCGACACCGCAGGATCTTGCGCTGATCGATGCGCGCAAGGGCCTCAACATGTTCAAGAAGGTCGATGTGCCGTTGCTCGGCATTGTCGAGAACATGAGCTATTTCGTCGCCCCCGATACCGGCAAGCGCTACGACATCTTCGGCCATGGCGGCGCGAAAAAGGAAGCCGAGCGCCTGGGCGTGACCTTCCTTGGCGAGGTGCCGCTCGAAATGGGCATCCGTGAAAGCTCGGATGCCGGCGCGCCAGTCGTCGTGTCGAAGCCGGAAGGGCTGGAGGCGAAGATCTATCGCGACATCGCCACCAAGGTCTGGTCGCGGGTGCAGGAAGAGCGCGGCATCGCCGAAGCGGGCATGCCGAGCATCGTCTTCGATTAAGGCGGACGCCCCCTTCATCCGGCCGCTTGCGGCCGGATGAGCTATGCGAACGCTATCCCGCGCTCACCTTTTCCCCAAAACTTGAAAAGAACTGCCCGGCGAGTTTCTTCGATGTCGACGTGATCAGCCTGCTGCCAAGCTGGGCGATCTTGCCACCGACATCGGCCTTGGCCTCATATTTCAGAATGGTGGTGTCAGGTCCGTCCTCGGTCAGCGTCACATCCGCGCCACCTTTCGCAAAGCCGGCAATGCCGCCCTTGCCCTCACCGGCAATGGTGTAGGAATGCGGCGGCTTCAGGTTTTTCAGCGTCACCTCGCCGGCAAAGGTCGCCTTGATCGGGCCGATCTTCAGCACCACCGTCGCCGCCATTTCGGTGGGCGATTTCTTCTCCAGTTCCTGGCAGCCGGGAATGCACTCTTTCAGCACTTCCGGATCGTTGAGCGCTTCCCACACCTTGTCGACAGGAGCTGAAATGCGTTCCTCACCTTCGATGACCAGAGCCATGGCATCCTCCCAATCCTGACTTCTATGGAGGGGTAACGGAGGCCGGCCCTCTTGTCCATCCAAACCAAAGTGGGAAGGCGGCCTCGCCCCTTGCGAGGTCATGGGCCATGCCATAACCATTCGATAGCCGCATTCCGGGAGAAGCTGATGGCCGGTACGACGACGACGCGCAGGAAATTCCGTTCGCAGGAATGGTTCGACAACCCCGACAATCCTGGCATGACCGCGCTCTATCTCGAGCGCTACCTGAATTACGGACTGACGCGCGAGGAACTGCAATCCGGCAAGCCGCTGATCGGTATCGCTCAGACCGGGTCGGACCTGTCGCCCTGCAACCGCCACCACATCGAGCTTGCCAAGCGCGTGCGCGAGGGCATCGTGGCGGCCGGCGGCATTCCCTTCGAGTTTCCCTGCCACCCGATCCAGGAAACGGGCAAGCGGCCCACCGCCTCGCTTGACCGCAATCTTGCCTATCTGTCGCTGGTCGAGGTGCTCTACGGCTATCCGCTGGACGGTGTTGTGCTGACCATCGGCTGCGACAAGACCACCCCCGCCATGCTGATGGCGGCGGCGACAGTCAACATTCCGGCCATCGCGCTTTCAGTCGGGCCGATGCTCAATGGCTGGCACAAGGGCAAGCGCACCGGCTCCGGCACCATCGTGTGGGAATCTCGCCAGCGCCTGTCGGCCGGCGAGATCGACTATGACGAATTCATGGAGATCGTGGCGTCTTCGGCGCCTTCGGTCGGCTATTGCAACACGATGGGCACCGCCACCACCATGAACAGCCTGGCCGAAGCGTTGGGCATGCAGCTTCCCGGCTCCGCCGCCATTCCCGCGCCCTATCGCGAGCGCGGCCAGATTTCCTATGAGACCGGCAAGCGCATCGTCGGCATGGTGCACGAGGACCTGAAACCCTCCGACATCATGACGCGCGAAGCGTTTGAAAACGCCATCGTCGTCAATTCGGCAATCGGCGGTTCCACCAATGCGCCAATCCATCTGAACGCCATCGCACGCCATCTCGGCGTCGCGCTCGACAACGACGACTGGCAGGCCATTGGGCACAAGATACCTCTGCTGGTGAACCTGCAGCCGGCCGGCGAATATCTTGGCGAGGACTATCACCATGCCGGCGGCGTGCCCGCGGTGGTGATGGAACTGATGAAAGCCGGGATGCTGCCGCATCCGGGAGCGATCACCGCCAATGGCCGCTCGATGGGCGACAACTGCGCCAATGTCGAGAACATGGAGCCCAAGGTGATCCGTCCGGTGTCCGATCCGCTGAAGCAGAACGCCGGCTTCATCAACCTCAAGGGCAATCTGTTCGACAGCGCCATCATGAAGACCAGCGTGATCTCGGACGAGTTCCGCCAGCGCTATCTGTCGAACCCGGCTGATCCCGAGGCTTTCGAGGGTCGGGCAACGGTGTTCGATGGGCCGGAGGATTATCACGCCCGTATCGACGATCCGGCGCTTGGCATCGATGAGCACACCATCCTGTTCATGCGCGGAGCAGGGGCCGTCGGCTACCCCGGCGGTGCGGAGGTGGTGAACATGCAGCCACCGGATTACCTCATCAGAAAGGGCGTGCACGCGCTGCCTTGCATCGGCGACGGCCGACAGTCCGGCACGTCGGGCTCGCCTTCCATTCTCAACGCCTCGCCGGAGGCGGCTGTGGGGGGCGGCCTGGCGCTGCTGAAAACAGGCGACCGCGTGCGCATAGATCTGCGCAAGGGCACCGCCGACATATTGATAAGCGACGAGGAGCTGGAGAACCGCCGCGCAGTGCTTGCAGGCGATGGCGGCTATCACTACCCGGACCACCAGACGCCGTGGCAGGAAATCCAGCGCGGCATGGTCGATCAGCTTTCGGAAGGCATGGTCCTGAAGCCGGCGGTGAAATACCAGCGCGTCGCGCAAACCAAGGGCATTCCGCGGGACAACCATTGAAGACAGAGTGGGAGACTTGAGCCGCGCTGCTGAATAAAAGCCACTTCCATCTCGGGCTTCGTCCTCGCCACCTCTCCCCGCAAGCGGGGCGAGGAGGCGGCACCCGCCAACGTCGCGGCATCGCAGCATTTGGATTCCCCGCCCCCAATGAAATGGGGGCGGGGTTCGCCCTGGAAGTCGGCTCTCAGGCCGCCGTCTTCTTGCGTGCCAGTCGTGCCCGGATACTGTCAACGTCAGCGCGCGGCGTGGCCGCAAACAGCGTCTTTGTGTAGCTGTGCTGAGGGTTGGAAAACACCTCGTCGCGCGTGCCGTATTCCACGGCCTCGCCGAAATACATCACCATCACCTCGTCGGCGATGTAGCGCACCACCGAGAGGTCGTGGCTGATGAAGACGTAGGTGAGCTGGAACTCGTCCTGCAGATCGGCGAGCAGGTTCAGCACCTGCGCCTGCACCGAAAGATCGAGCGCCGAGACGGGTTCGTCCAGCACCAGCAGGCTGGGGTTCAGCATCAGCGCGCGCGCAATCGCGATACGCTGGCGCTGGCCGCCGGAGAACATATGCGGATAGCGGTTGTAGTGCTCCGGTCCCAGGCCCACCTTTTGCAGCATCGTCATGGCGCGGTCGCGCCGTTCGGATGCCGGCATGTCGGTGTTGATCTTCAGCGGTTCGCCCAGCACATCGCCGATTTTCTGGCGCGGATTGAGCGAGCCGTAGGGGTTCTGGAACACGATCTGCACTTTGCGGCGCATTTCGGGCGGCAGGCCCGCATGGGCGATGTCAACCTTCTTGTCGGCGATGAACAATTCGCCGGCGGTCGGCGCGTCGATGAGGGTAAGGATGCGCGCAAGCGTGGACTTGCCGCATCCGCTCTCGCCGACGATTGCCAGCGTCTTGCCGCGCTCCACGGAGAAGCTGACATTCTTCACCGCATGCACGGTGCGCGCCTTGGTGAACAGGCCGCCCGCGACATGGTAGTCGCGCACGATGTTCTTTGCTTCGAGGACGGTATTGGTCATGCCGGCGCTCCATCGGGCGCATCGAGGATGAAGTCGGACACGGTCGGCAGCCGGTCGCCGGTGGCATTGTCGGGCAGGGCCGACAGCAGCGCCTTCGTGTAGTTGCTCTTCGGTGATTCGAACAGCGACAGCACGTCCGCTTCTTCCATCTTGCGTCCCTTGTACTGGACGACGACGCGGTCGGCCGTTTCGGCCACCACGCCCATATTGTGGGTGATCATGATGAGGCCCATGCCATGCTCGGCCTGCAGCCGCATCAGCAGATCGAGGATCTGCTTCTGGATCGTCACGTCGAGCGCGGTGGTCGGCTCGTCGGCAATCAGCAGCTTGGGATTGCAGGCGATGGCGATGGCGATCATCACGCGCTGGCACTGCCCGCCCGACATCTGGTGCGGGAAGGTGGACAGCCTCTGTTCCGGTTCGGGAATGCCGACCTGTTGCAGCAGTTCGATGGCGCGGGCGCGGCGCTGGGCACGGTCCATGCCCATATGCACGCGCAACACCTCCTCGATTTGGAAGCCCACCGTGAAACATGGGTTGAGGCTTGCAATAGGCTCCTGGAAGATCATGGCGATGTCGCGTCCGATGATCTTGCGGCGTTGCTCCACCGTCATGGTGAGCAGGTCGCGGCCGTTGAAGGTCATGCTGTCGGCGGTAACCGTGGCGGTGTCGGGCAAAAGCCCCATCACCGCCAGCATCGACACGGACTTGCCCGAGCCCGACTCGCCGACGATTGCAAGCACTTCGCGCTCATCCACCGAGAGATCGATGCCCTGCACCGCGATGAACTCGCCCACGCTGGTGTCGAAGGCGACACGGAGGTTTTTGATTTCAAGCAGCGGCATGGCTTACGACCTCTTCAGCTTGGGGTCGAAGGCATCGCGCAGGCCGTCGCCGATCAGGTTGATGGCAAGCACGGTGATGAGGATGGCAAGACCGGGGAAGGTCACCACCCACGGCGCGCGCAGGATGAACTCGCGCGCGGCGGCAAGCATCGTGCCCCATTCCGGCGTCGGCGGCTGCGCGCCCATGCCGAGGAAGCCCAGCGCCGCGGCCTCGAGAATGGCGTTGGAGAAGGACAGGGTCGCCTGCACGATCAGCGGGGCAAGGCAGTTGGGCAGGATGGTGACCAGCATCAGTCGCAGATGCCCGGCGCCCGCCACGCGTGCCGAGACGACATATTCGCGGTTCTTCTCGGCCATCACTGCCGCGCGTGTCAGACGCGCGAAGTGCGGTTGCAGCACCACCGCGATAGCCAGCATGGCATTGAACAGACCCGGCCCCAGGATTGCCACCAGCACCAGCGCAAGCAGCAGTGACGGGAAGGAAAGGATGATGTCCATGATGCGCATGATCAGCGTATCGACCCAGCCGCCGAAATAGCCGGCGAGTACGCCCAGGATGATGCCGCTGGTAAGCGCGAAGGTGACGACGACAAGGCCGATGAACAGCGAATAGCGCGCGCCGAAGATGAGGCGCGAGAGGATATCGCGGCCCACGGCGTCGGTGCCGAGAATGAACTTGGCCGTACCGTTTTCCCACCATATGGGTGGTGTGAGCAGCGCGTCGCGATACTGTTCGTTGGGAGCATGCGGTGCAATCAGCGGCGCGAAGATCGCAACCAGCACCAGCAATGCGAAGACGACGAGGCCGAGGACGGCCCCGCGGTTCATGGAGAAATAGTACCAGAACTCGGCAACGGCGCCCGGACGGGCCGTCGCCTTGGGTGGCACAGCGGTGGTTTCGGTGCTCATCGCTGCCTCACTGTACGCGGATGCGGGGGTTGATGACGGCGTAGAGGAGATCGACCACGAGATTCACGGCCATGACGATCAGCGCGATCAGAAGCAGGCCGCTCTGCACGACGACGTAGTCGCGCTTGCCGATGGAATCGATCATCCACTTGCCGATGCCCGGCCAGGAGAAGATGGTTTCGGTGAGAATGGCTCCAGCCATCAGCGTGCCAACCTGCAGGCCGATCGTGGTGACGACCGGGATCAGCGCATTGCGGAAGGCATGGATGCCGATGACGCGCCGTGGGCTGAGGCCCTTGGCGCGCGCCGTGCGCACATAGTCCTCACCCAGCACTTCCAGCATGGCCGATCGCGTCTGTCGCGCAATGACGGCGAGCGGAATGGTTGCCAGCACGATGGCCGGCAGGATGAGATGGCTGACGGCCGAGGAAAAGGCGCCGCTCTTGCCCGAAAGCAGGCTGTCGATCAGCATGAAGCCGGTGACGGACGGGAAGAAGTATTGCAGGCCGATGCGGCCCGAAACGGGCGTCCAGCCGAGCGTGCCGGAAAAGAAGATGATGAGCAGCAGGCCCCACCAGAAGATCGGCATGGAATAGCCTGTGAGTGCAGCGCCCATGGTGATCTGGTCGAACCACGAGCCGCGCTTGACGGCGGCGAAGATGCCGGCCGGAATGCCGATGATGATGGCAAGCAGCATGGCGACGGTGGCCAGTTCCAGCGTTGCCGGGAACAGTGCCAGGAATTCGCCGATAACGGGCCGCTTGGTGGCGAGCGATATGCCGAAATCGCCGTGCAGCACGTTGCCGATATATTCGAAATACTGGACCCAGATGGGTCGGTTGTAGCCGAAGCGTTCGAGCAGTTCGGCATAGCGTTCGGGACTCACGCCGCGTTCGCCGGCCATGGCCAGGATAGGGTCACCCGGCAGCAGGCGAACAAATGCGAAAGCGGCGAGCGTGATGCCGAAGATCGTGGGAACGATCAGGGCAAGTTTGTGAAGTATATAGCGGAACATTGTTGATCGCGATGGCAAGACGGCGCCCAAAGGGCGCCGTCCCCGTTTCGCTTGTCTTATTCGGCGATATCGACGCCGTCGAACCGATGGATGCCGAGCGGATCCATCACGAAGCCCTCGACCTTCTTGGACATGGGCATGAAGACCTTGGAGTGGGCGATGGTCAGCCACGGCGCTTCGCGCTTAACGACGACCTGAGCCTCCTCGTAGATCTTGGTGCGTTCGGCCTGATCGGTCGTCGCCTTGCCCTTCTGGAGGAGGTCTTCGAACTCCTTGTTGCACCAGATGGCGTAGTTGGACTGGCCGATGGCATCGCAGCCGAGCAGGAAGAAGAAGTTGTCCGGGTCGCCATTGTCGCCGGTCCAGCCGAGCTGGAAGGCGCCGTCGCGATCCTTCTGCTTGCCACGCTCGCGATACTCGGTCCACTCGTAGCTGACGATGTCGGCCTTGACGCCGACCTTGGCGTAGTCGGCCTGGATCATCTCGGCAACGCGCTGGGCGTTCGGGTTGTACGGACGGCTGACGGGCATCGCCCAGATCTTCATGGAAAGATCCTTGACGCCGGCTTCCTCAAGCATCTTCTTGGCCGCTTCCGGATCGTACGCGTCGTCCTTCACGTCCTTGTTGTAGCCCCACATCGTCGGCGGAATCGGGTTGACGGCAACCTGGCCGGCGCCCTGATAGACAGCGTCGATGATGGCCTGCTTGTTGACGGCCATGTTGAGGGCCTTGCGGACCTCGGCCTTGTCGAACGGCGCCACGGTGGTGTTATAGGCCATGTAGCCGATGTTCAGGCCTTCCTGCTCTTCCACCTTCAGGTTGTCGTCGGCCTGCAGGCCGGCAATGTCGGCCGGAGCCGGGTAGGACATGATGTGGCACTCGCCGGCCTTCAGCTTCTGCGCGCGCACGGCCGGGTCGGGCGTGATGGCGAAGATCAGGTCGTCGATCTTCTGGCGGCCGCCGAAATAACCATCCCAGGCGGCGTAGCGGATGACCGCGTCAACCTGATAATCGACGAACTGGAAGGGGCCGGTGCCGATCGGCTTCTGCGTGAACTGCTGGAGGTTGCCGTCCTTCTCGAGCTGGTCGGCATATTCCTTCGACACGATCGAGGCGAAATCCATGCCCAGGTCCGGCAGGAAGGCGACTTCCGGCTTGTTGAGCACGAATTTGACGGTCAGGTCATCGACCTTGACGATTTCCTTGAGCAGGTCCGGGAAGCCCATGCCGGTGAAGTATTCCCAGCCGGTGCCGGGCAGGTAGTCATACCAGGGGCTGTCCTTCTTCCACTGACGCTCGAAGGAGAAGATCACGTCATCGGCGTTGAGGTCGCGGGTCGGCGTGAAATAGTCGGTCGTCTGGAACTTGACGCCGGGGCGCAGCTTGAAGGTGTATTCAAGGCCGTCATCCGAAACGGTCCAGCTTTCGGCCAGGCCTGGCATGATGCTGGTCTTGCCGTGCTCGAACTCGACCAGGCGCGAATAGATGGTGCGCGAGGAGGCGTCGAAGTCGTTGCCACCGCTCCACGGCGACGGGTCAAAGCCTGCCGGCGAGGCTTCCGAGCAATAAACAAGCGTTTTCGCATTCGCTGCCACACCGCCCAATGCGGTTGCAGCCGCAAGGGCGGCTGCAAAAGTCAGCATTTTTATCATTGAACACTCCCTGTGTGATCCAAGCCCCTCTAACAGGCTTCGAGCGCGCATATAAGCATCGTTTACTCCCCTTTGGAACTACTGTTTGCAGGGCATCGGGCCAGCGGAACAAAATTTCAACATTTTCTAATGAGTGTGCATTTTATTGCGATTCGGCGGCTCATCACGAAATACATCGCGTGGAAATATGTGCCGCGGCATTGATGACGCAGACTGCATGACAAGTATTCGACGTGCCCGACCTCTCATTTGCTCGCCTGCGCAAGGCGGCTCGGGCCGGTGCGAAGCCGAGCATGGGGAGCAAGGCTTGCAACCTGCGCGCATGTGACCATAGATTGGATCGCAAGGCGGTTTCATCCAGGAACGCCGCCGCGGCGGGCGACGAAAACAGGAAGCTGCAGGGAGGAGCGCGTGGCCAAGACGACCGGTAAAGTCAGCAGGACCGCCGGCCAGACCGAACGCGAAGAAACACCTAGATCCACGGCGACACGGGCTAAGAAAACCAGCCCCGCCAAAGCTCCGGCCAAGGCCGCGCGCGCCGCCGACCCGCTGTCTTCCGCCAATACATCGGCTGCGAAGACAGCCACCAGGAAGCCAGCCGTAGCGAAGACCGCGCCCAAAGCAGAACCGGCCCCCGCCATCCAGGCGGATGTGAAAAAGAAATCCGCGCGGAACGCGACGACGACCGCCGCAAAAGCTCGCCCTTCAAGGACTGCTGTCCCCAAGGACGGGTCGGGCAAGGCGACCGAAGGCGGGAAATCCGCAAAATCCTCGTCCAAGAAAGCAAGGATTGCCGCGAAGCCGGTGCGTGATGAAAGGCCGTGGCTGAAGAGCTATCCCGGCAACCTGCCGTCGGAAATCGGTCCCTTGGAATTTTCTTCCATCGGCGATCTGGTGATCGAGGCGTCCAAGAAATATGCCACGCGACCTGCCTTCACCTGCATGGACAAGACAATCACCTTCGCAGAACTGGAAAGATTGTCGGCCGCCTTCGGCGCCTTTCTCCAGTCGAAAGGGCTGGAGCCCGGCGCGCGCGTGGCGCTGATGATGCCGAACGTGCTGCAATATCCGGTGGCGCTCCTGGGTGCCTTGCGTGCCGGCTACACGGTGGTGAACGTCAATCCGCTCTACACGCCGCGCGAGCTTGAGCATCAACTCAACGACGCGGGCGCCGAGGCCGTCGTCATTCTCGAGAACTTTGCCTCCACGCTGCAAGGGATACTCGCTACGACACGGGTCAAGCACGTGGTGGTGGCGACGCTGGGAGACATGCTCGGTCTCAAGGGGCTGCTGGTCAATCTGGTGGTGCGGCGCGTGAAGAAGATGGTGCCGGCATGGTCGCTGCCGGGGCATGTCCGCTTTCCAGCCGCCTTGAAGGAAGGGGCCGCGCGCACTTTCAAGCCGGCTCGGGTTTCGGGCGACGACATTGCGTTCCTGCAATATACCGGTGGCACCACCGGCATTGCCAAGGGTGCGATGCTGCTTCACCGCAATGTATTGTCCAACGTCGCGCAGAACGCGCTGTGGATGGAAACGGCATATGTGAAAAAGCCGCGCCCCGAGCGGCTGACTTTCATCTGCGCGCTGCCGCTCTATCACATCTATGCGCTGACGGTGAATGCGCTGATGGGCATCCAGGAAGGCGGCCACAATATCCTTATCGTCAATCCGCGCGACATAGGCGGGCTTGTGAAGGAGATGGAAAAGCATCCGATCAACATCTTTCCGGGCCTCAACACGCTGTTCAATGCGCTGCTCAACAACGAGGCCTTCGGGAAGCTGGATTTCAAGCCGCTGCTGCTTACCTTCGGTGGCGGTATGGCGGTGCAGCGCACCGTGGCGGATCGCTGGAAGAAACTCACCGGCGTTATCATCTCGGAGGGCTATGGTCTTTCGGAAACATCGCCGGTCGCGACCGCCAATCGTTTCGATGCCGACGAGTTCACCGGCTCCATCGGCTTGCCCATCCCTTCGACGGAACTGTCGATCCGCGACGAGAACGGCAAGGCCCTGCGGCTCGGCAAGGTGGGGGAGTTGTGCATTCGCGGCCCGCAGGTCATGGCCGGCTACTGGAACCGCCCCGATGAGACCGCGAGAGCCATGACCCCGGACGGCTTCTTCAAGACCGGCGACATGGGCTATATGGACGAGAAGGGTTTCACCAAGATCGTCGACCGCAAGAAGGACATGATCCTGGTCTCCGGCTTCAACGTCTATCCGAACGAATTGGAAGACGTCGTGGCCCAGCATCCCGGCGTGCTGGAGGTGGCCGCCGTCGGCGTGCCGGACGAGCACTCGGGAGAGGTTCCCAAGCTGTTCATCGTCAAGCGCGATCCAGGCCTGACCGAAGCCGACATCATCGCCTTCTGCCGCGAGAACCTCACCGGCTACAAGCGCCCGCGCCACATCGAGTTCCGCACCGAACTGCCCAAGACGAATGTCGGCAAGATTCTCAGGCGCGAACTTCGGGGGTAGGGCAGCCCTTTAGCCGCGCGAAAGAAACGCCGGCAGGTCGGCCACCGAGTCCAGAATGACATCGGCCATCGGCGCCAGCGTTTCGCGCGTGCCGGTGCCGGAAAGCACGCCCACCACAAGCCCGGCCCCGCCGGCCCGTGCCATTTCGAGGTCATGGCGGTTGTCACCCACCATGGCGATTTCGGACGGTTTCAACCGGGTGAAGTCGGCGAAGGCATGCAGCACATCCGGCGCCGGCTTGGGGTTGGCGACCGCGTCATAACCGTAAGCGGCGTCGAACATCTGCGCGATGCCGAGCGCCAGCAGCGTCTTTTCCGCGCCGCTGGTGGAATCGTTGGTGGCCACGCCGAGCCGAAAGCCGGAGCCGTGCAGGGTGGCGATGGCATCCTTGCTGCCGGGCAGCGCCACCGAGGCGGCGGCCCCTTGCTCGGCGGTAATGACGTTGAAGCCGGCGAGGATGGTCTGGCGTTCGGCATCGTCAGCTTCAGGATACCAGAGCGCGATGACTTCCGCATTCGTGCCGGCGGCAAAGACGGAGTCGGCCTTGAAACACTGATTGGCGAAATCGTAGCCTGCCAGTTCCAGAAGCGCGTTTGCCTTGTCGCGGTCGCCGTCCGCCGCCCTCAGCGCCATGACGTCGCCGACGGCGAACCATGTCTTCTGGAAATCGACCAGTGTTCCGTCCTTATCGAACAGGATTGCCTTTATACCACGCAAATCCGTCTACTCCGTTGCCCTCAACTCATGAATATGACGCACCAATCCGGCGGTCGAGGCGTCGCTGCGGGCGGCGTCTTCCGTTCCTTCAACGACAGGGAGAAGCGCGGTCGCCAGTTCCTTGCCCAGTTCCACGCCCCACTGGTCGAAGGAATTGATGTTGTAAAGCGTGCCCTCGACGAACACCCGATGCTCGTAAAGCGCGATCAGCCGGCCCAGCGTATGCGGGTCGAGCTTGCGATAGAGGAGGGTGATGGAGGGCCGGTTGCCGGAGAACACACGGTGCGGCGCGATGCGGTCCACTTCTTCCAGAGGCATGCCCTTGGTCAGCATCTGACGGCGCGCCTCCTCCAGCGTACGACCCTTCATCAGCGCTTCCGATTGCGCCAAGCAATTGGCCAGCAAGAGGTCGTGATGTTGCTGCAGCTCCGGCTCATGGCCTTGCGCCGCCGCGAGGAATTCCACCGGAATGATGTCGGTGCCCTGGTGCAGCAACTGGAAGAAGGCGTGCTGGCCATTGGTGCCGGGCTCGCCCCACACCAGCGGGCCGGTCGGTGTCGAGGCCTTCTGGCCGCCCAGTGTGGCCTGCTTGCCGTTCGATTCCATATCGAGCTGTTGCAGATAGGCGGGCAGGCGCGCGAGATGCTGGTCGTAGGGAATGACGGCGCGCGCCGGATAACCGCACACCACGCGGTGATAATAGCCGATCAGCCCCATCACCACGGGAATATTCTCCAGAAGCCGCGCGGCCTCGAAATGCCGATCCATCTCGCGCCCGCCCGCCAGAAATTCCTCGAACCGCTCGGGGCCGATGGCGAGCATGATCGGCAAGCCGATGGCCGACCATAGGGAATAGCGGCCGCCCACCCAGTCCCAGAAGCCGAAGACGCGATCAGGCGCGATGCCGAAGGCGGAAACCTTGTCGAGCGCGGTGGAGACGGCGACGAAATGCTTGTCGACGGCATCGTCGCCCAGCGCCTGCTGCACCCATTTGCGGGCCGTCTCGGCATTGGTCATCGTCTCGACCGTGGTGAACGTCTTCGACGCGATGACGAACAGCGTCGTCTCGGGCGAGAGGCCTTTCAGCGTGTCGTGAATATGCGCGCCGTCGATATTGGAGACGAAATGCGAGCGTGGCCCGTCGTGATAGGGGGCCAGCGCCAGTGTCGCCATCACCGGTCCGAGATCGGAACCGCCGATGCCGATATTGACCACGTCGGTGATGGGCTTGCCTGTAGCGCCTTTCGCGGCGCCCGAGCGAACCGTTTCGCAAAATGCGGCCATGGCGGCCAGCACCGCGCGCACGTCCGGCATCACGTCCTTGCCGTCCACCATCACCTTGGCGTCCGGCCCGGCGCGCAGCGCGGTGTGCAGCACGGCGCGGTCCTCGGTGATGTTGATCTTGCGCCCGGCAAACATTGCCTCGCGCCGTTCCGGCAGGCGGGCGGCCAGCGCCAGCTTTTCCAGCAGTGACATGGTCGTGGTGGTCACCGCACATTTCGACCAGTCGAACAGCAGGTCGCCATCCGTCAGCGAGAATTTTGCGAAACGCTGCGGATCGGATTTGAAAGCCTCGCGCATATTCGTCGGGGTGTCTTCCCGATCTTCGCGAAGCGCGGTCAGTGCTGCATGAAGGGGGGCTTCGGTCACTGTCATTCTCCGTTATGCGTGCTGCGTCTTAACTCTATCAGCGTGGCGAACATGGAGAAATTGCGTCGCTGACTTCGATTGAAATTTCAATCGATTTGATACTGTAAAGAAAAGATATTGTCGCTTTGGGCTATGCGCGCATAGATCACTGGCATAAATCCTAGCGATTAGAAAAATTCATTGGCGCAAAGCGTTGGACCACGGATACGTTCAACTGGTCCACAAAATACTTTTCATAGCGCCTGACCGGGGAAATACTCATGCCACAGAGAAACGATTCGGCCATTTGGTCGGGACTGTTCAGGATTTCTGCGGAATCGGGTCAGACGCTTCAGGCTCAAATCCGTCAGGCCATCGTGGCCGCCATCCTCGACCGTCAGATTGCCGCCTCCATGCCCTTGCCTTCCTGCCGCATCCTTGCCGAAAAGCTCGGCGTGGCGCGCGGCACGGTGGTGCTCGCCTTCCAGCAACTGGTCGATCAGGGCTTTCTGGTCGCGCGCGAGCGACGCGGCCATTTCGTCAACCCCGATGTCCTGGCAATGCCGGCCAAGCCGCAGCAGAAGACCAGCGACCAGGCCAGCGAGATAGACTGGAAGGCGCGCAGGCAGATTTCCGCGAGCGACATGCCGCGCCCGGCCAAGCTCGACAACTGGATCAAATCTTCCTACCCCTTCGTCTACGGCCAGTTTGATCCGGCGCTGTTTCCCACTGCCGAATGGCGCGAGTGCAATCGCATGGCGCTGGCCGTGCTGGAAATCCGCAACTGGGCGGCTGACATGGTTGACCGCGACGATCCGCTGCTGATCGAGCAGATCCAGGCGCGGCTGCTGCCGCGGCGCGGCATTTTCGCCAACCCGGACGAGATCATCGTCACGCTCGGCGCGCAGAACGCGCTCTATATGCTGGCCACGCTGCTGATGACCAAGGGCACCAAGGTGGCGATGGAGGACCCCGGCTATCCGGATGCGCGCTCGATCTTCCGGCTGGCTGGCGCCGACCTGCACCCGACGCCCGTGGATGAAGAGGGCATCGTCACTTCGGCGATCCCCTCGGATGCCGGCTTCGTCTTCGTGACCCCGAGCCACCATTGCCCGACCATGGTGCCGCTCAGCCCCGAGCGCCGGCAGGACCTTCTGGCGCGCGCCAGCCGCAACAACCAGATCATCATCGAGGACGGCTATGACAGCCAGCTTCTCGACGACGCCCCGCAGCAGGCGCTGAAGAGCATCGACCGCTCGGGCCGGGTCATCTATGTCGGCTCGATGTCGAAGACTCTCGCGCCGGGCCTGCGGCTTGGCTACATCGTCGCCTCCGCCGATCTGATTGCGGAATTGCGCGCGCTGCGCCGCTTCATGCTGCGCCACCCGCCGGCAAACAACCAGCGCGCGGTGGCGCTGTTCCTCTCGCTCGGCCATCACGAGGCGCTGGTGCGCCGCCTGTCGACGGCATTCGACGAGCGCCGCAAGCGGCTGGTCCAGGCCATCGATGCTTTCCTGCCCGACTGGCGTCCAACGGATTCGGCGGGTGGCACGTCGCTCTGGCTGGAAGGACCGCGCGGCACGGATTCGCGCGGGCTGGCCGAGGCGGCTGCATCGCGCAGCGTCATCATCGAGCCGGGAGACCGTTTCTTCGACCGCAGCGACAAGCCCTCGCGCTTCATGCGGCTGGGGTTCTCCTCCATTGCCCTGCAACATATCGAGCCAGGCATTCGCGAGCTTGCCACTGCCGCGGGGCGTCGTCCGGCGGCAGCCTGAGAAAGCTTCTTTCGCAGCCTTCCCATCGAGTGAAATCATGTAACGGCCGGGCCTTGCCCGGCCGTTTTCGCGCCGAGTTTTCTGGCCTATCTGGCGGCAATTCGTGGCCCATACGCTGGACCGATCCGCCGCTGCATAGTCTTGGGCGTAGGGGAGCAGGCAACGTGACCGGAGGCACATCCGGCGCGGCGATGCCGGAAAAAATGGTGGAGGTTTTTCCATGTCGACCACCCTGGAGGAGCGTGACCTGACGCCACAAGACCAGCGTTCGCGCCGGTCCGGAGGCCGGGAAGCGCGCCGCGCCATGCGCGCTGCGCCGCTGGCCGAAGATATTCGCCCCATTCGTCCCGGACTGGAAGGTGGCAGGTACAAGCCGTTAGGCCAGAACGATCTGGAGCGCATCCATGAAGCGGTGCTGACGCTGCTTGAAACCGTTGGTTTCGCCAATGCCATTCCCAGTTGCATCGAAGCGCTGAAACGGGTTGGCGCGACCTATGGCGACGATGGCCGCATCCGCTTCCCGCGCGAACTGGTCCTGTCGACCATCAAGACCGCGGCACGCAATTTCACGCTCTACGGGCAGGACCCCAGGCACGACATGGTGATTCAGGGGTCGCGCGTGCACTACGGCACCGCCGGCGCGGCCGTTCACCTGGTCGATGTCGAAAACCGCCTCTATCGCGAGTCCATGCTGCAGGACATTTATGACGCTGCCCGCATCGTGGACCAGATGGACAACATCCATTTCTTCCAGCGGCCGATGGTCCCGCGCGACATTCCCGATCCGCTCGATATGGACTTCAACACGCTCTATGCCTGCGTGATGGGCACGTCGAAACATGTCGGCACGTCCTTCACGGTGCGCGAGAACGTCGCTCCGGCGCTGGAAATGCTCTATGCGATTGCCGGCGGCGAGGAGAATTTCCGCGCGCGGCCCTTCGTCTCCAATTCCAGCTGCTTCGTCGTGCCGCCTATGAAGTTCGCCGAGGATGCCTGCGGCGTGCTGGAAGCCTGCGTGGCCGGCGGCATCCCGATCCTGCTTCTTTCGGCGGGCCAGGCGGGTGCCACGGCGCCTGCCGCAATCGCCGGTGCCGTGGTGCAGGCGGTGGCCGAAGTGCTGGCAGGGCTGGTCTATGTCAACGCGCTCAAGCCCGGCCATCCGGCGATCTTCGGTACATGGCCCTTCGTCTCGGACCTGCGCACCGGCGCCATGTCCGGTGGATCGGCCGAACAGGCGCTGTTGACGGCGGCCTGCGCGCAGATGGCCCAGTTCTACGACCTGCCGGGCGGCTCTGCCGCCGGCATGGCGGATTCGAAGCTGCCGGACATCCAGTCCGGTTTCGAAAAGGGCATCACCAATGTCATGGCCGGCCTGTCGGGGCTCAATCTCGTCTATGAATCAGCCGGCATGCATGCCTCGCTGCTGGGCTTCTGCCTGGAAAGCCTCATCATCGACAACGACATGCTGGGTTACTGCCAGCGTTGCGTGCGCGGCATCGAGGTGACTGACGAGGCGTTGTCGATCGCGACCGTGACCGATGTCTGCATGAACGGTCCCGGCCACTATCTCGGCAATGAGCAGACGCTGAAGCTGATGCAGACCGAGTATTTCTATCCCCTCGTTGGCGACCGTTTCAGCCCGAAGGAATGGAACGAACGGGGCAAGCCCGACATCCTGCAGCGCGCTATAGAGATGAAGAACAAGATCCTCGCCGAGAGTTTCCCGGCGCATGTCTCGCGCGCCATCGACGACAGGCTGCGTGCGCGTTTCGACAACATCCTGCTGCCGCGTCGCGTGATGGGCGCTTAGAGCATGATCCCGAACCGCTGACAGCCGGAAGACGTCATCAAGCTTAAAGCTTTAGGCGGCGGCGCAAGAGCGCTGCCGCCGCGCCATCCGGCTCACTGCCAGAGATTGTATTTCGACCAGTCGTCCTGGGCGATGGGGTCGCCGATCTTGTAGTGGAAGGACAGCACCTGCATGCGGTCGTGCGCGGTGCTGCAGCTATAGGCAAGATGATACCAGCGGCCATTGGCGCGGAATGCGGCGCCGGGGCTTTCGATGGTGTCGCCGTTCATCTGTGGCGTCTTGAACACATAAGCCACGACGCGGTCGGGCCTGTAGGGGTTGTCGTCGTCGCGGGCGATCCGGTCGAGCGCCTCGGCGTCGCAACGCTGTTCCAGCCGCGTATCGGGGTCCAGTTTCAGGAGGCCCGCCTTGAGCCGCCCGTCGAGCGCCCAACTCGGCGTCGCCACGGCAAAGAAGAGCGCGCAGGTCGTGAGCCACAATTTCCACATGGCGCCATGATCGATCATATTCGCTTTGTGAAATCAAGCGGCGCCGGGTTCACGAAGACGGGAACAAAAGCCGGGCCGCGCCGTTTCCTCCTGACTTTTGACCAAGGAGGGGATTCATGACCTGTCGTCAAGTTTTTGCATCTCTGGTGGTGGCGGTGGCGCTTTGCGGCCAGGCCCAGGCACAGACCGCTACACGTCCGGGGCCGCCGGAAGGCTCCATGAAGCTTTCGCAGATCATCGGAAAGATCGAGGCACGCCCGCAGTTCCAGTATATCGACGAGGTCGATTGGGATAGCGACGGCTACTATGAGGTGACCTACTACACCACCGACAAGGCCAAGGTGGAAATCAAGATCGATCCGAAGACGGGCGAGGCAAGATAGCGCGCTTCCTGCGTCTTCCTTTCGGAACCATTGCGGGCGGATGCTTTTCGCGCCGGCCCCACTCTAAATCGGGTTCACGCCGCTCCTGTCGATATCTGGAGCGGCGATGGTGCTCACCCCGAAACATGATTTTTGGAATGCATGTTGATTTGCATCCGACATCGATCCTGCGGATCCCCCGATGCCAGCCATCAGCACCAGGAAAAATCCATGAACACAGCGGTTTCCGTGCCCGACGCGGCCGATACCAGGCGGCGCATTTTCGCCATCGTGGCCAGTGCATCCGGCAACCTCGTCGAGTGGTATGATTTTTATGTCTATTCGTTCCTGGCGCTCTATTTCGCGTCCGAATTCTTCCCTGAGGGCGACACCACCACCCAGCTTCTGAACGCCGCCGCCATCTTCGCCGCGGGCTTCCTGATGCGGCCGATCGGAGGCTGGCTGTTCGGGCGCATTGCCGACAGGGTTGGCCGCAAGCGCTCGATGCTGATTTCCGTCACCATGATGTGCGCCGGCTCGCTCGTCATAGCGATACTGCCCACCTATCAGACGATCGGCATCTTCGCACCCTTGCTGCTGTTGCTCATGCGGCTCATCCAGGGGCTTTCGGTCGGCGGCGAATACGGCACCACCGCAACCTATATGAGCGAGGTCGCGCTTGCCGGCCGGCGTGGTTTCTTCGGTTCCTTCCAATATGTCACGCTGATCGGCGGCCAGCTTCTCGCCGTGCTGGTGCTTGTTGTCCTGCAGCAATTCCTCGACGAAGCGCAGCTCCGCGCATGGGGCTGGCGCATTCCATTTGCCATCGGTGGCGTGGCGGCAGTGATTGCGCTGTATCTGCGTTCGTCGCTCCACGAAACGTCGACGGCCGAAGCCCGCGGCCGCGAGGAAGCCGGCAGCTTGGCCGGCCTGTGGCGGCATCACCGCCGCGCCTTCCTCATCGTGCTCGGCTACACCGCCGGTGGTTCGCTGATCTTCTACACCTTCACCACCTACATGCAGAAATATCTCGTCAACACGGCGGGCTTCGGCAAGGAAGTCGCGAGCCTGACCATGACGGTCGTGCTGCTTGTCTACATGCTGATGCAGCCGATTTTCGGCGCGCTTTCCGACCGGATCGGCCGTCGCAACTCGATGCTGATATGGAGTTCGCTCTCGATCCTGACGACCGTGCCGCTGCTGTCGGCCATCGGCCGCACGAGCAATGCCGTCAACGCTTTCCTGCTGGTGACGGCGGCGCTGGCGATCGTCAGCTTCTATACCTCCGTCAGCGGTATCGTGAAGGCGGAAATGTTCCCGGCGGAGGTAAGGGCACTCGGGGTGGGGTTTGCCTATGCCATCGGCAATGCCGTGTTTGGCGGTACGGCCGAATACGCCGCGCTCTGGTTCAAGTCGGTCGGCGAGGAAAGCTGGTTCTTCTGGTATGTCACGGCGATGATGGGGGTTGCGTTCATTTCCGCACTCCTGATGCCGGATGCGCGCCGCCATGGCTATCTGCAAGGGGAAGGCACCGTCGACTGAACCCTGCGGTCTCCCCCTTGCCGCATCCTATCGCTGCATCGCCGACCAGCTTTCGGCGATGGCCACGACAGCGGCGTTGATCGGCCCGCTGGGAATGCGGGGGATGATCGAGGCATCGACCACGAAGGCATTGTCCAACCCGTTCACGCGCAACTGTGGATCGACCACAGCGTCCGCGTCGCGGCCCATGCGGCAGGTGCCGCAGGGGTGATGATGGGTCGAGGCTGCGCGCGCGATGAATGCGTCCAGCTCGGCATCGGATCGTGCGGCCGGCCCCGGTTGCACCTCGACATCCCGCCATTCGTCCATGGCCGGATGATGCCCCACCTCGCGCGCTATTCTGAGCGCCTTGCGGAAGGTGATACGGTCATGCTCGGTTTCGAGATAGCGCGGGTCGATGACCGGTGCGTCGCTGCGGTTCGGCCCACCCGGCAGAATGCGGCCCCGGCTCGTCGGGTGCGTGACGCCGCACAGGATCGTATAGGCCGAGCCATAGGCCGGCGCGTCGATGCCCTCGGCGGCGGAAGGCGCGATGACGCACCCCAGCACGATATCCGGGCTTCCATCGGTGCGGCTGATGTCGTCGCTGTGCAGATACATCAGCGATTCCGAGTGCTGCAGGCGCGAGGGGGGCACCGGCTTCCTGGATCGGTAGACGTTGCCAAGCGCCAGCAGGTGGTCCTGCAGATTGGCGCCGATCTCCCGGCTTTCGATCCGGCATTCCATACCGGCGGCTCGCAATGTTTCGGGATCTCCGATGCCGGAGCGCATCAGGATCAGGGGGGAGGCGATCGCACCGGCGCAAAGCACCACACGGTCCGCCGTGATGTGCTCGGCCTTGCTGTCATGCACGGCGAGCACCGAGGCAACACGGCGGTTCTCCAGCTCAAGGCGCTCGATCTCATATCCTGTGAGCAAGGTCAGATTGGAGCGCGCCAGCACGTCCGGCGCAAGATAGGCGTCCGCAAGGCTCAAGCGACGGCCATTGCGGATGTTGAGCGAGTTTGGCGCCGTGCCCGCAAGCTGGCCGGTGTTGTGATCGCCGATCTTCGGCGCGCCAAGCGCATTGCCGGCTGCCATATAAGCACGTGCAACCGGGCTTACTGCTTCATCCGGCAGCATCACGTCGAGAGGGCCGTCTCTCCCGCGCGAAGGTGCCGCGAATGCGCTGAAAGCTTCGCTGCGCTTGAAATAGGGCAGCAGCCCCTCATAGGACCAGCGTGGCCCGCCGGCCTCATCCCAGGAGATGAAATCGTCGGGGTGGCCGCGCACATAGGCCATGGCATGCAGGCAACTGGAGCCGCCTACCACCTTGCCGCGGGGCCATTCGTGGATGCGATTGGCGGTATGAGGCTGCGGGATCGTTCGATAGGCCCAGTCGTAGTCGCGACCTTGTATCTGCGTCCATTTCAGCGGATCGGCGATGTCCGGGTCGGAGGGCCTGTAGCCTGCCTCGATGAGGCCGACCCGGCAGGTTGCGTCCTCACTCAATCTGCTCGCGGCCACCGAGCCGGCCGAACCGGCGCCGATGACCAGCACGTCGAAGTGCCGGATCATGTTTCCCTCCCGGTAGAATGATGAGTGCGCCGGCAGCGTCCGCCTCAGGCCGCAGCAATACCCATATTGGCGCGTTCCATGATGCGCTTCTGCACTGCCGTCAAATGGCCGCGCATGGCAGCTTCGGCGGCTTCCGGGTCACGGCGGGCGATTGCTTCGGCAATCAGCCGGTGTTCGCTGTCGCGCTGACCGATGCGCTTGGGGCAACTGGCCGGCTCGGTGTAGGCGACCTGCACGCGGGCATCAACGCCGACCTGCCGCAGCATCTTGTAGAACTCGCCCGCGAGGTGATTGCGCGCCGCGCTCGCGACCGCCATGTGAAAGGCAAGATCGACCTCACCCGAGCGGGTATGGTCCTGCGTGGTGGCCGCGTCCGAGATGCGCGCGATCTCGAAGGGAGAGGCGCGCAGCGACGCCAGCCGCGCAAGCTGCGGTTCCAGAATGAGCCGAAGCTCGATGACCTCCAGCGGATTGGTGAGGCGCACCAGCTCTTCCCCATAGCGCGGCACGGCACCCGAAGCGCGCTTGGCGCGCGCTGGCTGCAGGTTCCCCGACCGGCGAAGCGCTTCCAGCGCCTTGCGCAACTGATGACGCTTCACGTTCAATCGGTCGGCCAGATCCCGTTCGGAGGGAAGCCGGCCTTCGTCCTGATATATCCGGTGAACTGCCGCAGCGATCTCGTCCGGATCGGACAGCGCGGCCTCAGGTTCGATTTCCGTCAATATCGTCTCCTTAAACTTCTTCGTGCCGGGGCGACTTCAAGGCTTCTCAGGTTATAGGATAACGCGACCCATACGGGAATCTACTCGAAACACCTCAACCAACATAACCATATCGGCTTTGGTTGACAAGAATAACCGGACAGTGGTTGAGTGTCGGTTGACAAAGTGCCGCGTCGGATCGGCGTGGGTGGAAAAATCCAGTCCGGGGAATTGAGCATGCAAGTGGGGGGAACCTATGACTATATCGTTGTGGGCGCGGGGTCGGCCGGTTGTGTACTGGCCAATCGTCTGACGGAGGATCCGGCGGTTTCGGTGCTGTTGCTGGAGGCCGGCGACTGGGACCGCGACCCGATGATCCATATCCCGCTTGGCTGGGGCAAGATTCTCACGGAACGCCGGCACGACTGGATGTATTTCTGCGAGCCGGAGGAGAATGTCGGCGGGCGCAAGGTCGAATGCGCGCGCGGCAAGGTCATCGGCGGCTCGTCTTCTACCAATGCCATGGCCTATGTGCGCGGAAACCGGGGCGATTACGACCGCTGGGCCGCGAACGGCCTGACCGACTGGTCCTATGAAAAGGTCCTGCCCTATTTCAGGAAGCAGGAAAACTGGGAGGGCGGCGCGACCGCCTATCGCGGCGGCGGAGGCCCGCTCAACACCCAGTTCTGCCGCTACAAGGATGATTTGATCGAGGCCTTCGCGCAGGCCAGCAGAACTGCCGGCTATCCGCAGACCGACGATTACAACGGTGCGGCGCAGGAAGGTTTCGGCCGGTTGCAGATGACCATCCAGAATGGCCGCCGCTGCTCGACGGCTTCCGCCTACCTGCGCCCGGCCATGAGCCGGCGTAACCTCACCGTGCTGACGCGCGCCATGGCCACGGGAATTGTGCTGGAGAACGGTCGTGCGACCGGCATCTCCTACAAGCGCGACGGGCAGGTGCAGCAGGCGGTGGCAAAGCGCGAGGTTTTGCTGGCCGGTGGAGTGATCAACACGCCGCAACTGCTTATGTTGTCCGGCATTGGCGATCGCGAGGAACTTGCCGGGTTCGGCATAGAAGCCAAGATCGACAGGCCGCAGGTCGGCAAGAACCTGCAGGACCACGTCTCGGTCATCCTGATGTACCGCCGTCGCCAGCCCGGTCCGTTCCATCGCATGATGCGGGCCGACAGGATCGGCCTCGATTTCGTGAAAACCTATCTCACCGGCAGCGGTTTCTCGGGGGATGTTCCAGGCGGGGTCGTCGCTTTCCTCAAAAGCGATGAAACGCGTCCGCTGCCGGATGTCCAACTCCTCTTCACGGCGGCGCCACTGGCCGCCTGGCCCTATATGCCGCCGTTCAAGGCGCCGTTCCCGGATGGGTTTGCCACGCGTATCGTTGCGGTGCAGCCGGAAAGCCGGGGCAGCGTGAAGCTGGCATCCGGCGATCCTCTGGCAGCGCCGCTGATCCATCAGAATTTTCTGTCATCGCCGCGTGACTGGGGATCGCTGCGTGCCGGCTTCCGTGTCGCGCGCGACCTCGCGGCGCAACCGTCGATGCAGCCTTTCATCGCCGCCGAATTCTTCCCCGGTCCGTCCTGCCAGAGCGACGACGAGATCGACGCGCACATCCGCAACACCTCGATCACGGTTCACCATCCGGCAGGAACATGCCGCATGGGCGCGGACAGCGCCTCGGTCGTCGATCAGGAGTTGAGGGTACGCGGCGTTCAGGGCTTGCGCGTGGTCGATGCTTCCGTGATGCCGGACCTCGTGTGCGGCAATATCAACGCCGCGGTGATCATGATCGCCGAGAAGGCCTCGGATCTGATCCGGCAGCGCGTGTTGCAGGAAGTCGCGGCCTGAGAAACCCAAGTTTCAACCAAAATTCGATATGGTTGAAACAAAAGTGCGTTCTGGTTGATAAAAATGGCAGACGTCACAATTTGCCGCCTGCTTGCCCGAATTTGCGAAAAATAGTGCAATATCAAGGCTTTATTTGTCATTATGAGGCGGCCAAAGTATGCCTTTGGCGATTCTGATGGGGCTTGACAGCCTCAACCAAAAACTGCCAGTTTCACAAGAATAAGGATTGTCGAGCAAAACCATTCTCAATATGGTTGAGGTGGTTAGGTGATTAGGACTGCCGAAGGAGGGGTGCCCGACATGACCACTGCGCACGCTAGGAACGACAACAAGCAGGAGGCTTTGAAGGGCCTCTACGACGAACTCTACGCCAAGAACATGTTCCCGTTCTGGGCGACGAGCGAGAGCGTCGAGCACGACGAAATCAAACAGCTCATGGCTACGTCGAGGGCAATTCCCTTCGTGTGGTCCTACAAGGACATCGAGCCGCTGCTGCAGCGCGCCGCCCAGTTGGTGACGATGGACGACAGCGAGCGCCGCTCGTTGATCCTGGTCAATCCGGGTCTTGCGCCCAAGCGTGCCTCGGTCAGCACCATGTACACGGCCTATCGTCTCAACGATCCCGATGAAATCATGCCGCCGCACAAGCATTCGCCGAGCGCCATCCGCTTCGGCCTGACCGGTATGGGCAATTTCACCGGCGTCGAAGGTGAAGACGTCGTGTTCGGCCCCGGCGACATGGTGCTCACTCCGAATGATGCCTGGCACAACCATGGCACCGTGGGCGGCGAGCAGGCGGTCAATCTCTCGGTGCTGGATCTGCCGCTGGTCGAGACGCTCCATGCCGTCCACTTCGACCACCGCTACACCGAGATGGAAAACGGCAAGGAAGTCGAGAAGAAGGTCCAGACCGCACGCTATCCGTCCGACTACTCCCAGCGCATCTACGGCGAGGGCGGTTTGATGCCGCGGTTCGTCGACCACAAGCGTGGCGGCGGGCTCTCGTCGCCGATGTACGTCTATCGCTGGGAGAAGATGGAGGCCGTTCTCGACGCTCATAAGGATTGGGACGGCGACCCGCATGAGGGCATCGTGGTCGACTATGTCGATCCGAGCACAGGCGGTCCGGTGTTCAAGACCATCAACTTCTACGTCCAGATGTTGCGTCCGGGTGAAAAGACGCTGCCGCAGCGCGAGACCGCAAGCCTTTTGCTCGCGCCCTTCCGTGGCTCCGGTCACTCGATCATCGACGGCAAGCGCTATGACTGGAACCAGTTCGACACGCTGGCGGTGCCGGGTGGTTGCTGGGTGGAGCATGTGAACGGCTCCTCCACTGAGCCGGTTATCTTCTTCGGCGCCACCGATGCGCCAACCCAGAAAGCGCTGCTTCTCTACAAGCGCTGGGGTCGTAACCAGGCCGGCGATCTGCTCCGCCTCGCCTGAAAATTCCGATCATCGCGACGCGCCGGTTTTGTCGGCGCGTCGGTATCCAGGCAACGCACCAGCAAGAAGGCGTAAGCATTTGGTTTCCGCGTCCAATACCAAGCATATCGGCCATATCGACTGTCCCGGCGGCGGTCAGGTCTGGGTTGACGGCAACATTCTCTATATCGGCCATATGCGTCCGCCGAGCGGTACCACGCTGGTCGATATTTCCGATCCGCGGAACCCGAGAAAGATCACCACGATCGATGTGCCGGTCGGCTGGCATTCGCATAAGGTGCGCGCCAAGGACGGGTTGATGATCATCAACCACGAGCGCTTCGGCAACGAAGGTCCGGCCGATTTCGGCGGGGGGCTGGCCATTTATGATACCAGCAAGCCGGACCGGCCGAAGCTGATCTCCAAATGGCTGACTGGCGGCAAGGGCGTGCATCGTTATGACTATGACGGCCGCTATGCCTATATCTCGCCGACGGCCGAGGGTTATGTCGGCAACATCGTCATGATCCTCGATCTGATCGATCCGGTGAACCCGGTCGAGGTCGGGCGGTGGTGGATTCCGGGCCAGTGGACCGCCGGTGGCGAGGAATATCCGTGGCATGACTACGTCACGCCGCGCTGCCACCATCCGCTGCGCATGGGCAACCGGCTCTATGTCAGCTACTGGCATCACGGCCTGTTCATTCTCGACATTTCCGACATGAGCAAGCCCACTCTGATCAGCCATGTGAACTCCAGCCCGGCCTTCCCGCATCCGACCCACACCTGTCTGCCGATCCCGCAGCCGCTCAAGGGCCGCAACATCATGGTGGTGGCCGACGAGGACGTGGCAAAGCTGCGGCCGCATGCGCCATCCTTTACCTGGGTCTACGACATCACCGACGAAACCAACCCGCTGCCGATCTCGACCTTCCAGGTTCCGGGCATCGATCCCGATGGCGCGCCGCAGCCGCCGATGACTGGCTGCCACCAGCCTTCGGAGCGTTTCAAGGGTAGCATCATCCCCTTTGCCTGGTTTGCGCAGGGCCTTCGCCTTGTCGACATTGCCGACCCATTCGCGCCGAAGGAAGTGGGGCACTTCCTGCCCGACGCGCCGGCAGGGGCGGATCAGGCCTCTTCCAACGATGTCACTATCGACGACCGCGGCATTCTCTATCTGATCGACCGCATCCGTGGCGTGGACATCATCGAAACCAGCGTTTTCTAGGAGTTCGGCCGTGAACGACAGCACGAAAAAATCCGACACCCATTACGCCATCGGCAAGAAGAACCCGAACCTGCCATTCCACCCGGCTGTGCGCGCCGGCGACTACATCTTCGTCTCCGGACAGGTGCCGAAGGACGAAAACAACAACATGATTACCGGCACGATCGAGGAAGAGACGCTCGCGACGCTGAAGACGATAGAGCGCGTCATTGCGCATGAGGGCGCCACACTGTCCGACGTGGTGCGCATCACCACCTATCTTGAGGATACGCGCGACTTCGGCCGTTACAACAGGGCGTTTCTGGAAGGTATCGGCGATGCCGTGCTTGCGCGCACCACCGTCGAGGCCCGCGCCGTCATCAACACCAAGATCGAGATGGACGCTATCGTCTACAAGCCGCTGGCCCCGAAGGCCTGAGCGTAGGAAAATCGAGGAGACCCGCACATGTACCAGCTTCTAGGCCGCCAGACATCCGGCAACGTCCAGAAAGTCATCTTCATGTTGGAGGAACTGGGCGCCCGCTACAGGCGCGAGGATTACGGCCGGCAGTTCGAGAACACCCAGACAGCCGAATACAAGGCGCTGAACCCGACTTCCAAGGTTCCTACCCTGGTGGATGACAAGACGGTGGTGTGGGAATCCAATACGATCCTGCGCTATCTGGCAGCCTTCGGCGAGCATCTGACCGGCGCGACGCCTGCCGAGAAGACCGAGGTGGAGCGCTGGATGGATTTCCTGCTGGCTGCGGTCAATCCCGGTTATCTCGCCGCGTTCAAGGGTTCGAAGCTGCCGCCTGAAGAGCAGACCCCCGAATACAAGGAGCAGGTTCGCGATCTCGTCAATCAGCTCAAGATCATCGATGCTCATCTTGCGGGCAAGGATTTCCTGGCACTCGGCAAGCTGACCATAGCCGACATCGCCTGTGCGCCGATCCTGAAGCGCTGCGTCGATTTCAAGATCGAGCGGCCGTCGCTGCCGAATCTTGAGCGTTGGGTGGCGGCGATTGCCCAGCGCCCTGCCTTCCAGGTCGCCACCGGCGCTGTCCAGTCCACCAGGGCCGCATGATGATACGGCGCGTCGCCCTTATCGGCCTCGGCACAATGGGACCCGGCATCGCCGCGCGGCTTTCGCGCGGCGGGCTGGATGTCGCGGCCTATGACGTCTCGCAGGCGGCGGTCGAGCGTGCGCGGGGCATGCTGGATACGGCCGGGGCCGCGCTGGATCGGCTTGGGATAGAGGCCCCGACTACGGGCGTCGGAACGGTCCGTTTCGTCTCAAGCATCGCCGAGGCCGTCGAGGGCGCCGATCTGGTGATCGAGAACGTGCCCGAAAACATAGACATCAAGGCCGAGACCTATCGCACCATCGATCCGCTGGTTCAGCCATCGGTGATCGTGGCGTCCGATACGTCGGGCATTCCGATCACCAAGCTGCAGGCGCATATCTCGCATCCCGAACGCTTCGTCGGCATGCACTGGTCGAACCCGCCGCACATCATCCCGATGATCGAGGTGATCGGCGGCGAAAAGACCGCGCCGGAAACCGTCGCGACAATCCGCGACCTCATCCGTTCGCTGGGCCTGCTGCCGGTGGTGGTGAAGAAGGATGTGCCGGGCTTCGTCGAAAACCGCGTGCTCTATGCGCTTCTGCGAGAAGCGGTCGACCTGGTCGAGCGCGGCGTGATCGAGCCCGAGGATCTCGATACCTGCGTCTCGTGGGGCATTGGCTACAAGATCGCGGTGGTTGGCCCCATGGCGCTGCTCGATATGGCCGGCCTCGACATCTACAAGTCCGTCTCCTCCTTCCTCAACGCCGATCTGGCCGACCGCAAGGACATTGCGCCGCTTGTGTTGGACAAGGCCGGGGAGGGCAAATTCGGCATGAAGTCGGGTGAGGGCATGTTCGCCTATACGCCCGAGCAAATCTCGACATTACAGGGCGAAAGAGCCAGGAAACTGGTGGCCATTCGCCGGATCCTCGAAAACCGGGAGTAGGCGATGCATTCGGCTGTGGGGGAGAAACAGGGCCGTCTGACAAGTAAATGGGAGGTTTCGCAGCTTGCCGCTCGATCGGGCAGGTTGCTGCACACCGTGCTCGGCATCGCGCTCCTGTTCGTGGTGGGCGTGAATGTCGTCAACGCGTCGGGTCGCTATCTGTTCGGCTTTTCGATGACCGGCACGGATGAGCTGATGGTCTACACCCTGATATGGGTGGTGATGGCTGGCGCGATCCTGTCGCTTGCCAAGCGCGATCATATCAGCGTCAACCTGTTGCCGTCCTATGCGAAGGGGCGCGCCAAGCATTTGCTGCATGTCGTGCATGATGCCGCGGCCGTCTTCGCCTGCGCTTACGTCACCTATGCCTCCGATCTTTTCGTCGGCAAGATCAGCCGGCTCGGCACTAAGAGCATGGGGCTTGGTGTACCCATGTCGGTGCCGCACACGGCCCTGCTGGTCGGGTTTGCCGGGTTGACGCTCGTCGGCGCTTTCATGCTCGTTCGTGACATCGGCGCGCTGCTGCGCAACGACCCTCATCGGGAGCCGGCAGCATGATCGCCTCGCTCGCCGTCCTTCCCGTGCTGCTTCTGGTGCTTGGCACGCCGGTTTTCCTCGTCTTCCTGGCAGCGGTGGCCGTCACCTTCTTCTTCGTCCTGCCCTTGCCGCCGGTTGCGCTGCATCAGGTGCTGTTCGGCGGTCTGGATAACTACGCATTGCTCGCCATTCCGTTCTTCGTCTTCGCCGGCGAACTGATGGGCACCAGCGGCATCGCCTCGAGGTTGATCGCATGGGTGCTGGCGATGGTCGGCAGGCTGCCCGGCAGCCTGGCCGTCTCGACGGTCGGCGCCTCCACCGTGCTCGGCGCCATTTCCGGCTCCAGCGTGGCGGCGGTCGCCGCGCTTGGCAAGACGCTCTATCCCAAGCTTGAAAGCGCCGGCTATGGCAAGGAGCGCGCGGCCGGCCTGCTGGCATCGAGCGGTGCCATCGACATCGTCATTCCGCCCAGCATCGCCATGATCCTCTATGGGCTGGCGGCCGAGCAGTCCATTCCGCGCCTGTTCATGGCGGGCATCCTGCCGGGTATGCTGTTGGCGTTGATGATGTGCGCCTTCGTCATCGTCATGGCCATCGTGCTCCGGATTCCCGTGGTTGGCCGTTTCGATCCGGCCATTGCCTGGGCAGCTACCAGAAACGCACTTGCCGCGCTGCTGATGCCGGTTTTCGTGATCGGCGGCATCTATAATGGCTGGTTTTCGCCCACCGAGGCCGGTGGCTTTGCCTGCCTCTATGCGATTGTCGTGGCGCGTTTCGTCTATCGCACCATGAGTTGGGGCGACATTGTGCGGGCGGCAGGCAATTCAGCGATGTTGTCGGCGCAGATACTGGTGATCGTCGCGACTGCGGGTGTCGTCACCTGGGTTCTGACCACGCAGGGCGTGCCGCAGGCAATCGTCGCCTGGATCGAGGCGCTCGACATGAGCGCGGTGACGTTCCTGCTGGCGGTCAATGTCGTGTTGCTGGTCATCGGCTGCTTTCTCGACCCGACTTCGGCGATCCTGGTGTTTGCGCCCCTGCTGGTGCCGATTGCGATTTCGCTCGGCATAGACCCGATCCATTTCGGCATCGTCATGACGGTCAATCTGGCAATCGGCATGTTCACCCCGCCCTTCGGGCTGAACATCTTCGTTGCCCAGTCCGTCACGGGCCTGCCGGCGCATTCGCTTTATCGCGGCGTGCTGCCCTACGTGGCCGTGCAGATCACGGCGCTCATCATCATCACCTATGTGCCGGCGCTGTCTCTGGCGCTTGGCCAGGCACTTTAGAAAACCAGGGGGAACGTGATGCTTTCTTCAATTCTCAAGGCTGCGGCATTCGGCACCGCGCTTGCCCTTCTGCCCATGGGCATGGCGACCACGCCGGCCGCGGCGCAGGCGACCATGAAGCTCGCTTCCGCGACCATCAATGACGTCCAGCACGAATGGCAGAAAGTCTTTGCCGAGGAGCTCGACAAGCGCGTGGGCAATGCCGTGAAGACGGAGATTTATCCGGCAAGCCAGCTCGGCTCCATCCCGCGCATGGCCGAAGGTGTTCTGCTGGGCACGATCGAGGCCTTCACCACGCCGACGTCCTTCATGACCAACGTCGATCCGCGCTTCCAGGCCTTCGATGCGCCGGGGCTGTTCAAGACGCCGCAGGACGTGGACAACGCCATCCACGACCCGGAATACCGCGCGCATCTGGAGGAGATGTTCCTCGACAAAGGGCTGCGCGTGATCGGCGCGATCTACAACAGCCCCACCGTGGTCTTCACCATGAAACCGGTGACCACGCTCGAAGGACTCAAGGGGTTGAAGATCCGCACTTTCGCTTCGCCGCTTCAGATCAAGCCGATGGAACTGGTCGGTGCGACACCATTGCCATTGGCGCTGACCGAAGTCATTCCGCAACTCGAATCCGGCGGGCTCGACGGTATGCTGGTCGGGATGCCGATCCTGACGGCGTTCAAATATTACGACATCGGCAAGAACATCACCGATCTGCGCTTTGCCGAGATCGTCTCGGTCACGGTGGTCAATGAAGACTGGTTCCAGTCGCAGGGCGAGGATGTGCGCAAGGCCATCGTCGAGGCGGGTCGTGCGGCCGAAACCTCGGTGTTCAAGTGGGGCGTCGACAATGTTCGGAAGACCTATCAGGTCTGGGCCGACAACGGCGGCGTAATCAACGAGCTGTCGCCGGAAGAGCAGGCGAAGATGGAGGCCGAGTTCCACGAACTGGCCGATACGCTTCTCGCCACCGATCCGGCCGTGAAGGCTGAATATGAGAGGCTGCAAGCGCTCGTGGCCTCGAAGGCGGCGCAGTGATGAAGGTGGCCTTCGCTCACTGGCACGACAGGCGGCCCCCGTTTTCCACGCAGCGCATCGCGCGCTCGGCGGCGGGGAGCTTCTCGGCGCGCCGGTCGAGCGAAATCAGCGCGCGCGTCGCATATGCGCGCCCGTCCATGCCACACCACAGGCGCTCGACGGGCAGGTTCTCGCCCTTGTCGTTGAGCGCGGCATATGTGCCGGTCTCGGGATCGAACCAGAGTTCGATGTCGAGTACCGCTCCGGGCGCGGCTTTGGCCAGCTCCAGAGAATACCAGTGGGCGATATCGGCATGGCATGCGATCGGCTCGATGCCGGCATTGGCCACGGTCAATGTCACCGGCGTGAGGCCGTCGGTGCCGGTGCGAACGGTGATGTGGCGCAGTTCAACCGCTGCCGCGTCTGTCATGAGCGCCAACACTGCTGCGACAAAAATTCGTGTGAGCAAGAGAACGATCCCCATTTGAAAATCTGAATTTACACTATCAGGTTTTCAAATAACGACAATAATATATGGGAATAGAATCAAAATAACGGAGGAAGAAATGCTAAGAAAATTAAAGTATAGTGTCAGTGCGTTGCTTTTGAGCGGCTTCGTCCTCGGCGGTGCTCATGCTGCCGATGTCAAGTCCATCGCCATTCTCACGCCGGAAGAAGGCACCGACTATGGCTGGAACCAGCAGGGCGTGGAGGCCGCGAAGGCGGCGGCCGAGGCGGCGGGCGTGGAAGTGATCCTCGCGCAGGGTCTCGGCTATGGCGATGTTCGTCCCACGCTGCGCGAACTGGCGGAAGAGGGCGCAAGCCTGCTGATTGCGCATGCCAGCGGCTACAATACCTCGGCGCCGGAGATCGCCAACGAACTGAACGTGCCGGTTGCGATCGTCGACACGCCCGACGCGCTCAAGAAAGGTCTGATCGCCGACTACACGCTGAGTGGTCACGAGGGTGCCTATCTGGCCGGCCGCCTGGCAGCCAAGATGACGCGCACCAAGGCCGTTGGCATCGTCGTGTCGGGCGAGCCGCCGTCCTGGAACTCGCAGTCGGCTGCATTTGCCGAGGGTGTGAAGGCCGAGAACCCGGACGTGAAAGTGACTTACGCCGTGATCGGCCCCGCCGCCTATAGCGATGCCGCCGGTGGCAAGCGCGTGACCGAAAGCGTCATCGCGTCCGGCGCCGACATCATCTTCGGCCAGGGCAACGGCTCCAGCTTCGGCATGCTGCAGGCGGTGGAAACCACCAAGGCGACCGATGGCGGCAAGGCCTATTTCATCGATGTGATCGGCGACAAATCGCCCATCGACAAGGGCTTCCTTCTGTCCTCGGTGATCTGGGACATCACTCCGGTCTACGCGGCTATGATCGATGACCTGAAGTCCGATACTTTCGGCACCAAGAGCTATGCCATCGGTGTCAAGGATGACTCGGTCAAGCTGCTCAAGACCCCGGCGATCCCCGACAATGTCTGGAGCGAGGTCCAGGCCATCCGCGAAGACATCATCTCGGGCAAGATCAAGGTGGAGCCGGTCTTCGAGGCGACGGCCGTGCGCAAGCTGATGACGAACGTGACCGAATAACTGTTCGGCCGGTTTGCGGAGGGGCGGCTAATCCGCCCCTCCGGTTTTATTGCGGTGGGTGGATGGTTCATGACCAATGCTTCTTCATCTCAGGCAGGCGGAAAGCCGGAGATTGTCACGCTGGAACGCGTGACCAAACGCTTTCCGGGCATCGTCGCGAACAACGCCGTCGACCTGTCTATCCGGGCAGGCGAAGTGCATGTTCTGCTGGGCGAGAACGGCGCGGGCAAATCCACGCTTATCGGCATGCTTTCGGGTCTTCAGCAGCCAAGCGAGGGGCGTATTCTGGTCGATGGCGTGCCGACACCGATAACGTCGCCGCGTCAAGCGCTGGCGCTTGGCATTGGCACGGTATTCCAGCACATGATGCTGGTGCCGACCTTGACGGTGGCTGAAAACCTGTTGCTCGGCGGCCCCTGGTGGCAGCGGCCCAAGAGCGAGGAACTGGCGACGCGCGTCGCCGAGATCAGCCGCACGCTTGGCATCACCGTCAATCTCCACGCAAAGGTTTCGGACCTGTCGCTCGGCGAGCAGCAGCAGGTGGAAATCCTGCGCGCGCTGTTGCGCAACAGCCGTTTGCTGATCCTCGACGAATCCACCTCCATGCTGACGCCGAAGGGCATCGACGATCTTGGCGCGCTCATGCGCCGCCTTGTCGAGCAGGGGCTGGCAATCGTCTTCATCACCCACAAGCTGAAGGAGGCCGCGGCTTTCGGCGACCGCATCTCGGTCCTGAAGCTCGGCCGCAAGGTGGGCGAGATTTCGCCGCAGCGCCTGCGCGCGCGAAGCGAGAACGAGATCATCGTCGAGATCGTGGAGCTGATGTTCGGCAGAAAGGAAAACGACCCCGAGGAGCAGGATCGGGTCGCGCGTGCTTTCCCCGTCGAAACGACCCCGCTTCTCGAAGTGCGCGATCTGGCCGTGCCGGCGACCGCCACGGCACCGGGACTGGCTTCCATCTCGTTTGACATCCGGCCGGGCGAATTGCTCGGCATTGCCGGCATCGACGGCAACGGCCAGAAGCAGCTTGCCGAGGCGCTGGCCGGGCAACTGGCAACCAGTGGCGGCATGGTGCGGCTGGCAGGTGAAAGCCTGAATGGGCTCGGCGTCGGCGAGCGGCGGGAAAAGGGCCTGCGCTACCTCACCGATGATCGATTGGGAGAAGGAACGGTCGGCACATTCCCGGTTTCGATCAACTTCTTCCTGAAGCAGATCGGGACTTCGCCTTTCTGGCGAAAGGGTGTCGAGCAGCGGCAGGAGATCGATCGCCGCGCAGGCGAACTGGTTCGCGAATACGACGTGCGCACGCCAAGCATCAAGACGCCGATCGGCCGGCTTTCGGGCGGCAACATCCAGAAAATACTGATAGCGCGTGAACTTGCCGAAGGTGTGAAGGCGGTGGTCTTCAACAAGCCGACCTATGGGCTCGATCTGGCCAACACATTGGCCACGCGCCAGCGCGTTCGCGAGGTTGCCGCGCGCGGCATGGCGGTTCTTCTGATTTCCACCGACCTGGAGGAACTGCTCAGCATGTGCGACCGCATCGCCGTCATGTCCGGCGGCGCGCTGGTCGGCACGGTCGAGAACTCCGGCGACGCCCGCACCAAGGTCGGGCGCCTGATGATTGGACTTGCAGCATGAGCGTGGAAACAACACCGGCCAGCGCGACCGCGCTCGAACCATCCCTTCCCGAAGGCGGCCGTGGCGATCTTGTGCGCCGGCTCGTGATGACGCTGGGGCCGATCCTGGCGGCGCTGGTCATAGCCGGCTGTATTTTATTGGCAGTGGGCGTCAATCCGCTGACCTATTATGGGTTCGTCATCGAACGCGGCCTGCTGTCGCCGCTCGGTGTGCAACAGACGCTGACGCGCATGGCGCCGCTGCTGTTCCTGGCGGCCGGCCTCATCGTCGCCTTCCGGGCCGGCATGTGGAATCTTGGCGGCGATGGCCAGTTCCTGCTGGGCGCGGTCAGCGCGGCCGCCGCCGGCCCCTTCTTGGTCCAGTTCCTGCCGGTGTGGCTGGCACTGGTTTGCGCGTTCCTGCTCGCCACGGCCGTGGCCATGCTCTGGTCGCTCTTGCCGGCACTGTTGCGCGCCTATCAGGGCGTCAACGAGATCATCACCACGCTGATGATGACCTTTCTCGGCACATCGCTTGCCAATGTTCTGGTCAAGCTCGCCTTTCTCGATCCATCGACGACCGTTCCGCAAACGCGCACCCTGCCGGTGGAAGATCGCCTGCCGCGCCTGTTCGACACCACGATTTCAAGCGGCCTTGTGCTCGGCCTTGTCGCCATCGTTGCGGTGCATCTGATGATGACGCGCACGGCCTTCGGCCTGAAGCTTCAGGTGGTGGGCGCCAATCCGCGGGCGGCTGTTCATTCTGGCCTCGGCGTCCCCACGCTCACCATCGCCGTCTTTGCCATTTCGGCAGGTCTGGCCGGCCTGGCCGGTGCCGTCGACATCCTCGGCGTGCAGGGCAATGTCCGCGCCGACTGGAACCCGGCCTATGCGATGGCGGTCATTCCGATGGTGTTCCTGGCGCGCATGAACGGCTTTGCGGCCATTGGTTTCGTGTTCCTGCTTTCGGTGTTGTCGATCGGCGGCGAAAGCGCCGCGCGCCGGCTTGGCGTGCCGCATCATTTCACGCTCGTGCTGGTCTCCATCGTGCTCATCATGCTGGCGGTCGCCGAATATATCGACCACCACTTCATCAAGACGCGGAGGGTCTGACCCATGACCGGACTTTTCAGCGAAGTCTTTCTTGCCGCTCTGCTTTTCGGGGCCGTCACCGCCGCTGTGCCGCTGCTGCTGGCGGGGCTAGGCGAGCAGATGTCGGAAAAAGCCGGCGTGCTCAATATCGGCATCGAGGGCATGATGATCTTCGGTGCCTATCTCGGCTTCGTCGGTGCGTATTATTCGGGCTCGCTGTGGCTGGGCTTCCTGGTGGGCGCGCTCGGTGGCATGGCGGTCGCCGCCGTCATGGCGCTGCTCTGCGTGCGCCTTGGCCTCAACCAGATCGTCATCGGTATTGCGCTGACGCTTGGGCTGGAGGGGCTGACAGCGCTGCTGCATCACTTCCAGTTCTCGCGCAGCTATCCACGCCTGCCGGCAGCCGACAAGACGCCGATCCCGCTTCTGGCCGACATCCCGGTGCTTGGGCCGGCGCTGTTCCAGCATCATCTGGTCGTCTATTTCGCCGTCGCGCTGGTGTTCGTGATGATCTGCATCTACCGGCGCACGCAGCTTGGCCTGAATTTGCAGGCTGCAGGCGACAAGCCCGCCGCGCTCGACGTGGCAGGGATCGATGTCATCCGCACGCGTACGATCGCGGTGCTGACCACCGGGGCGCTGGCCGGTCTCGGCGGCGCCTATCTCGCCAATGTAGGCGCGGGCATCTTCATTCCGTTCATCACCAATGGCGCGGGCTTCCTCGGCATCGTGCTGGCGATGCTGGCGCGCGGCCGCCCGCTCTGGGTGCTGTTCGGCGCGCTTTTGTTCGGCGTGTGCCTTTCGCTCACCACGGCCATGCAGGTTGCCGGCATCAACATGCCGACCGACGTCATCCAGATGCTGCCCTTCCTGGCGGTGATGATCATGCTGGTGCTGTTCGGTCGCAAGGCAAGCCTGCCGGCCGCACTTGGCCTGCCTTACGAGCGCGGTGCGCGCTGACACCAGAACCATTCGGGAATGCGGCCGGGCCGCAGGAGAAAAACAGGAGGAAAAAAATGTCCGACACGAAGGTCTATCTGCTCGATGGCGGCTCGCTGGTGCTCGACGGCTACCACGTTTTCTGGAATCGCGGGCCGGGCGGCGAGGTCCGCTTCCCCGTCTACTCGATCCTGGTCGAGCACGCAGAGGGGCGGTTCCTGATCGACACCGGCTTCGACTACGACCACGTGATGAAGGTGCTGCCCTTCGAGAAGCCGATCCAAAGCAAGGACCAGACCATTCCCGGTGCACTGGCGCTGCTTGGGCTGGAACCGAAAGACATCGACGTGGTGGTGAATTCACACTTCCATTTCGATCACTGTGGCGGCAACAAATACTTTCCGCATGCCAAGAAGATCTGCCACAAGACCGAGGTGCCACAGGCCTGCAATCCGCAGCCTTTCGAGCATCTCGGCTATTCGGATCTGAGCTTCTCGGCGGAAGCCGCCGAGGCGCGCGGGGCAACCGACCAATTGATGGAAGGCACCACGCGCGCGAACTCCACGTTCGAAGGTATCGAAGGCGATGTCGAACTGGCCAAGGGCGTCAGGCTGGTCTCGACGCCTGGGCATTCCATTGGCCACTACAGCCTCATGGTGAACTTTGCCAGGCGCAAGCCAATTCTTTTCACGATCGACGCCGCATACACACAAAAGAGCCTTGAGACGCTCTGCCAGGCAGCCTTCCATATCGACCCCGTAGCTGGGGTCAGTTCGATGCGGCATGTCAGGAAGCTGGCCGAGGATAACGATGCGGAACTCATGTATTCGCACGACATGGAGAATTTCAAAACCTACCAGACCGGCACGCAGTTCTATGGCTGACGTGCTGGTGTTCCGGAGAATTTCCTATGCGATATAAAGACAATGCCGACCCGGTGATCACGCTCACCTCGGGGCCCGTCAACGCCTATGCGGATGTGCTGCGCGGGCTGAGCCGCACTGTGCTCTACGACTATGATCCGGCGTTCCAGCTCTTCTATGAAAACGTGGTGGCCAAGGCGCAGAAGGCCATGCGTCTTTCCACCCGGCCGGTGCTGTTGCAGGGTGAGCCGGTTATGGGACTGGAGGCAGCGGCGGCTTCGCTGATTTCCAGCGAGGATGTCGTCCTGAACCTCGCCTCTGGCGTCTATGGCAAGGGCTTCGGCTACTGGGCAAAGCGCTATTCGCCGAACCTGCTCGAGATCGAAACCCCCTATAACGAATCCATCGACCCGCAGGCGGTTGCCGATATGCTTAAGAAGCATCCGGAAATCACCGTTGTCTCGGTGTGCCACCACGACACGCCGTCGGGCACGATCAACCCGATCGACGAGATCGGCGCGATCGTATCGGCGCATGGTGCCTATTTCATCGTCGATGCCGTATCTTCCTTCGGAGGCATGAAGACCCATCCCGAAGACTGCAAGGCCGACCTCTATGTCACTGGCCCGAACAAGTGCCTGGGCGCGCCTCCGGGACTGACCATGATGGGCGTCAGCGACAGGGCCTGGGCCAGGATGAAAGCCAATCCATCCGCACCGCGCGCCTCCGTGCTGAGCATTCTCGACTGGGAGGATGCCTGGTCGCACGAAAAGCCGTTTCCGTTCACGCCCTCTGTGGCGGAGATCAACGGCCTCGACGTCGCGCTGGACCTCTATCTGAACGAGGGGCCGGAGGCGGTCTGGGCGCGCCATGCGCTGACGGCAAAAGCCACGCGTGCGGGCGCATTGGCCATGGGGTTGTCACTCTGGGCGGCCAGCGAAAAGATTGCCTCGCCCACCACGACGTCGATCCGCACGCCGCAGGGCGTGGACGAAGCCGCGCTTCGGCAGGCGGTGCGAGAGCGTTATGGCGTAGTGTTTTCATCCGGCCGTGGCGAGACGTTGGGCAAGCTTACCCGCGTCGGCCACATGGGCCCCACGGCGCAACCGATTTACGCAGTCGCGGCGCTGACTGCGCTGGGTGGCGCGTTGAACGCGATGGGCCAGAAGCTGGCCGTCGGCAGAGGCATCGACGCCGCCCTCGCGGTGATCGACGCCGATGCATGATTTTCACGCAAACAGAAAACAGAGGGGAGATTGGTCATGAGCGACCGGCTCGCAGGAAAAAAAGCTCTGGTTACCGGGGCGGCACAAGGCATCGGCAAGGCAATCGCCAGGCGGCTGGCGGCTGACGGCGCTGAAGTTGTCATCGGCGATATCAATGTCGAGGGCGCCAACGCGGTCGCCGCTTCGATCGGCGGCAAGGCGCGGGCCTTTGCGCTCGATGTTTCCGATCCGGCTTCGGTAAAGGCGCTGTTTTCGGAACTCGACAAATCGGGAGGCATCGACATCCTGGTCAACAATGCCAGCATCGTACCCTTCGTGGCTTGGGATGATGTCGATCTCGACCATTGGCGCAAGATCATCGACGTCAATCTGACGGGTGCCTTTCTTGTGTCGCGCGCGGCAACCGACCAGATGCGCGCGGCGAACAAGCCCGGCCGCGTCATCAGCATCTCGTCCAACACGTTCTTTGCCGGAACGCCGAACATGGCGGCCTATGTCGCGGCCAAGGGTGGGGTGATCGGCCTGACCCGGGCGCTTGCGACGGAGCTGGGAAAATACAACATTACCGCCAACGCGGTCACGCCGGGGCTGATCGAAAGCGACGGCGTCAAGACCAGCCCGCACAACGAGGCATTCGGCTTTGTCGAGATGCTGCAGGCCATGCCCGGCAAGGGCCAGCCAGAGCATATCGCCGACGTGGTGGCCTTCCTGGCTTCTGACGATGCACGCTGGATCACCGGCCAGACGGTGAATGTCGATGCGGGCATGGTCCGTCACTGAACACGGCTAATCATTCACGCAAGGGTCCGGCGGCATGTCGGGCCCTTCACCGGCGGCGTCAGAACGACGCCTGACGATAAAAAGTCCTTGTACTGAAAACATTCGGACGTTTCTGTGCGATCTTCGGAGACAGCATCGGGTAGGGCACCGCGAGGCCCGGATCGACAATGAAATCAAGCCAATCCCATGACCGCTTGGGAGCGGGGTCACGCAGACCAGATTACCCCCGTTGCCGAAGTACGGAATGCAATACCAACTTACCCGGCACGATCATCCAGCCAGCGATAGCTCCGGCCTCCCTTTCAGGATCATTTTCCTCCATCCACATTGCATTGTCATGGCAAAGCTGAGGCCGCATCCGCATCCACTGCAACTTCTCTAGGGTCAGGACCTATTATACCAAGAGTCATGACGTTTGACCGACGTGTGCCCATTTGCGCACCCCGATCGATGTGATGGCTTGGGGAGCGTCGAGCAATTTCTGCCAAGCCTCGCAGGCGGCATCGATGATGGCGTCGTAGCTGTCGAAGACGCGGTTCGAGAGCCAGTTCCGGCGCACGCGACGGCTGGAAGATCGGCGTGATGTTTTTCGGCATCCTCAGGTTGGCGGTAGTGTGCCATCCGGCGCGATCCATGACGAGCACGGCATGTGCACCCTTTTCGACATGGCGGCTGATCTCGTCGACATGGAGTTGCATGGCCTCGGTGTCGGCAAAGGGCAGAGCCAGTGCAGCGCCGACACCGCGGGCCGGGCAGATGGCGCCGGACAGGTAGGCGCTTTGATAGCGCTGGTTGGCGGGCTGTCGCGGGCGTGTGCCGCGTCTTGCCCATTGCCGCACGATCCCATTCTTCTGGCCGATGCGTTTGACGTTGCCCCTTTGACTTAATCCGGTTTGAAGTTCGTTCTGGCCTAAAGAGAGGACCAGAACATGAAACGCAGCCGCTTCTCGGATGAGCAGA